>DCDG01000051.1 GCA_002316315.1 Candidatus Aminicenantes bacterium UBA1061
TAACTATTGATGGCAAACTGATACCCTACACCGCCACTGTCGGAGAAATAAGTATTCTGAAGGCAGACGAAAAGCCCGGTGCTTCTATGTTCTTTGTCGCCTATACCAGAGATGATGTCAAAGATAAGTCTGGCAGACCGATCATGTTCTGTTTTAATGGCGGACCAGGCTCATCCACCGTCTGGTTACATCTGGGTGGTATTGGGCCAAAGAAGGTCGCCCTGGACGATGAAGGACGGCCGCTGAAGACACCAGCTGATTTTGAGGATAGCGACTGCTCACTGTTGGATGTCACTGATCTGGTTTTTGTCGATGCTGTTTCAACCGGTTACAGCCGGCCTTTACCGGGTGAAGAGAAAAGCCAGTTCCACGGGGTAGGTGAAGACGCTGCAGCTTTCGCCGAATTCATCAGAATATACCTGACCAGGTTTGACCGCTGGAGCTCCCCCAAGTTTCTATTGGGTGAAAGCTATGGGACAACCAGATCGGCTGTACTGTCGGGTGTTCTTCAGAACCGGACTTATGGGATCTATCTGAACGGGATTATTCTATTATCCAGCGTCCTCGACTTTTCGACTGTTTCTTTTAGTCCGGGGAACAACCTGGCTTATGTTGCTTATCTTCCGCATTACACCGCTACAGCCTGGTATCATAAAAAGTTGGCCCCGGAATACCAGAGCCAGCCTTTAGTCAAGGTGCTGGAAGAGTCAAGAAGATTTGCTATTGACGACTATCTGCCAGCTTTAATGAAAGGCAATCTGCTCGAGTCTGAAGCCTATGAGTCGGTGGCGAGAAAATTATCAGACCTGACGGGTCTTTCGGTTACCTATGTCAAAAATTCCAACTTGAGGATCAGACACAACCGGTTTCTCAAAGAGCTTCTGCGAGAAAATCGTCTGACCGTCGGCCGCCTGGACAGCCGGTTTACCGGACGCGATGCCGATGCAGCTGGGGAAAGTTACGAATATGATCCGGCTAACGCTTTGCTGATGGGCTCTTTTTCGGCCGCCCTCAACAACTATCTCGGCACAGTCCTCGCCTATAAAAAAGAAGTCCCTTATGCTATTTATGGAAGTGTTTATCCCTGGAATTATTCGTTTGATCCAACCGGAAGGACGATTCCAGGCATAACTGGCACGGCCAGAAATGTTAGCTCCAGAGAAGGGTCACTTTTTGTGGCTGAAACCCTGCGGCGGGCAATGGCTGAGAATACCGCTTTGAGGATTTTTTGCTGCAACGGATACTATGATGGCGCCACCCCGTTTTTTGGAACTGAATATACCTTTTCTCAGTTGATGCTTGACGGCTCATTTAAGGATAGAGTCAGGATGGGCTATTATGAAGCCGGCCACATGATTTACATCCATAAGCCATCTATGAAAAAACTTAAAAGCGACCTGGCTTCTTTTATCCGCTGGTCATCAGGCAAATAATCTCTTAACAGTCACTCTCGTACTGGCTAACTTTCAAGGCAAATGTTTATGACAGACACAAAATAAGTCACCTGAAAAACCTGAAACTCTCATTGGAGAAGAACAGATTAAATGGCCTCAGTCCCTGGAGGATAGCCAGGATGAGTCCGCCTTTCGCCCCTGCCGGATTTACTGTCCTCCGAATTTCTTTTTGACCGGGACAGGCCAATCCCTGGTGGCGTGGCGAAGTCGATCTGGAGAAAGAGTTGGTCAGAATTGTTTCCGGCGGCGGTCAACCGTAAATATTAACAAATATCTATAAAGGTGCTATATTTTCGGGAACTTTATGCAGGTGCTGTCACCTATGAATATAAAAATTAAAAGGATAGTTTGTCTGTCTCTGATGGTCTGCTTTTTTGGCCTGATGGGCTCCAGCAGAGGACATTGTCAGCTGGCTGTTTTTAGTACTAATAGCCTTCAGACTGATGGTAGGCTATCCAGCTATACAGTCCAGCCCTCCCTTTTATAAGATCGATAAAAAACTCTATTGAACTCGTTACGAAGGCTGGCGATGCTCTAATCCGACAAGATTGGAGACAGAAAAGGTAAAGGCAATTCCTTTTCCCGGTTCCCTAAGTTTCCCAGCTTCTACAACACCTTCAAGTATTTGTTCTACTTTTGATTCATCACAAAGAATAATAATGATTTCTTTTGATGCTTCTACATGTAGATGGTGAAATAAATTCTGGAATTCGGCCTGCCCCGTCCCCCTGCCAAATAATATCGTGGCGCCCTCAGCACCGGCTTCCTTAGCCTTATCCACAATAGAATCAGCTTTACCACGCTCGACTATGACAACTATTGCCTGTACATCAGTCATCTTCCTAATCTCCTTTCTTGAGCTAATCCAAGTCTCTCAAGCCATGCCCGTAGCCCAAGTTTATGATCGAGATGCTCAACCACAATACACCTAAACACATCATGAAAAACCCCACATAAGTCAAAGTTTGGTTATTACTCCTAATATTAGAACTGTTACCATCGTACCCAGAGATGTCAATCCAACCAGGCCAAATCCGTTTAGAAGCGGATCGGCTCCTTCTACCACAAAGGCCAGCCCAATAGCAATTGCCATATTGATCGGAATATTGACTGGTCCAGTAGTGGCGCTGGCTGAGTCAAAAGCTATCCCTACAAACTCTTCAGGTGCAAAAAACATAAGAACAGCAGTTATGACTAAAATCGGTATGATCACATTTCTCGATGGAATGTTGTTCAATATTTTGAGAAGGCCCAGAGACATCCCGGTTCCAACCCCCAGGGCCACAGTATGAATAAGAATCGTTTTCCTGATAGCACCAATTGAAACTTCTTCTACTTCGAGAGCTAAGGCTTGTAAACCTGGTTCAACCAGTGTTGAAGCATATCCAATGATAAAAGCTATAGCAATAATAAAAACTTTGTTATCCAGCAGGACCAGGTTTCTTCCCACCTCTTCTCCCATGGGAATAAGACTCAAGGAAATACCTTTTAGAAAAAAGAACAAGCCCAGTATAACAAACAGCAATCCAACCATAAACCTTCCCACGTTGGGAATAGGTTTTTTCAAGATCAGCATTTGACATATTACCAGCATAAGGATAAGCGGCAATACATTCCTGGCAGCCTGCCACAGGCTTTGCATGATGTCAATAATAGTCTTCATTGCCTACTTCCTTTCCTAAATATATTACCAAAGTACCTGTTCTCGCCTGGATAAAAGATGTACTGCCTGAATCTTTTATATTTATATTTTATCTTAAAAACAAGCTTTTGGCAGTTATAAGCACATTTAGAAGCAAGTTGTTATCTTCAGCCGGCTGGCGGCTGCCAATAACTTCAACGGATTCGGTTAAAAAATTAGAGTCTAAGCTTATCACTATCTTCAACGTTCCGGAGCCGCATAGTAAAGCTCTTTTCCTTACTTATCCCATAATTCATCAAAAAAGTAGTTTTTGCAGGACATAAAGGCCTCAAGAAAGCTGTTTCTGGCCTAGGCTCCAGAATGTGGCGAGTCTTTCCACTCAAGCTATTCGAAAAATGCATCACACAGCGAGGGTTAGGACAACGCTCCATTTTTTTCTTCTTGCGACTTGATTCTAATTCAACAGTCGCCGGATGACAACCGCCGGCAGGGTGATCGAATTCGAGGTCGCTTTTTATTAAGAGCCGGAACATCATAAGGTCGCGAAATTTGACAAAAGGCCCGTTTGGAAAGAGAATTAAGGTGAGGCGGGATGGATTTATTTCTCAACGAGTTTTTCTTTGTTTTTCACTCCCTGCTGATGGTCTTCCTTCTCTTTGGTTGGGCCTGGAGGCGAACGCGCCTGGCCAATCTAATTGCTATACTCCTCACTTTCTTTTCCTGGTTCTTTCTCGGCATCTGGTATGGCTACGGATACTGTCCCTGCACTGACTGGCACTGGCGAGTAAGAGCAAGGCTCGGCTATCAGGACCTCCCGGACTCCTATACCAAGTTTCTGATTGATTCCCTGACTGGCTGGAATGTCAATCAAAGGCTCGTTGATGTTCTAACCCTGATCCTTCTTCTTCTGGCCTTTGGTGCTTCCTTTTATCTAAACTTCAAGGACTGGAGAAGAAAGCATGGCGCTCGCCTTCCCCTTTGATCCCGTCCAAAGGTCCCAGGAGGTTGAGGGACTGGTCATGAGTGGAAGAAAGCGCCGGTATTATAAATTCCGGGCTGCTCCCTATTACGGCGGAATCACTACAGCTGATGCGGTCGGGTGCTCATTTCTTTGCGCCTGCTGCCGGAATTATAGCCGGAACGAGAACCCTTCGTCTTGCGGAAGGTTGTATTCGCCCGAGGAGGTTGCCCGGGATCTCATAGGCCTCGCCCGCTGGCACTCCTAACAGGTCTGCCCGCGTGAAAAACCATAAGAATTATCACAACCGGCAGATTTCGATCATAATTAAAATACATAATTGCATCAATCAGTGTGTTTCCGTTGAGTCCATCTCCAGGCCAACCAGCCCGGAGGCTTTTAGCCAGGTTAGATTTCCTGCAATTTTTTGACCGAAGATCTTAACCAGATTCTCTGCGTGTCAACATTAACTTGATCTCTACCCGTCTCCTGGCTCATCATCCTCTTGGCTGGGAGAGAATAAAATCTCAGACGTACTGCCGGTAAAGATACCTCGTCTTAATGTGATTTTTATTAGCTTTGATTAAAAACTTGAGGGAGAAGGTAATGAATGAATTTGAATTTAGAGAAAAGCTAAAAGATAAAATCCAGGAAAATCTCGCCGACAGTCAATATGAAGTTAAAACAGGTAAGAATTTAATTTATAAGGTAATAGTGAATCCACAGGGCAAATATGAGCCTAAGGAAGCAGAGAATCCAATGAGGGGTAACTATGCTTTCCAAACAGACTTATTGATAATGAAGAAGGACAAGCAACTACCGCTGGTAGTTATTGAAACTAAACATAAGAGCTTTTCTACTCATGACATTTTAACTTACTCAACTAAAGCCCAGAAAAACAAAGAAATATACCCATACCTCAGGTATGGGCTGGTAGTAGGCGGAATAAACGTTATTCAGAATAGGTTTTTCACTCATAATAGTGGCTTTGATTTTGCCCTGGCTTTAAAACGAATTAATGACTTTTCGCTGAATAAGCTGGGTATGATCATTAAAGACCAAATAAATAATGCCGAACTGCTTCTTGATATCATCACAGACAGAAATCGAACAGGGAGCTTTAATACCAGGATAATGATCGAAAAAATTAAAGCTTGAGGTCGAGAGTCAGCCTTCACCAAGCAAGGATAAAAGCCAGGAAATAAAGAAAGGGAAAGGATAATTGCTATCCTTCCCCTTAAAATCTCTAATGAGATGGCAGCTAAAAATTAGAAATAATAACCAAGCATAAACAGCCAGGTTTTGTTCTTGACCGATTCGCCTTCTGCCATGCCTTCGGCAATATTGGTCAGACCAAGGTCGTAACGAACATCCAGAACAATTTTTCCGTGCCCAATCTTCTTGCCGAGGCCAATACCAAAGGTCAAGCCAAATTCAGTGTCTTTCACTTCATCTTTGAAATCTTCAGAATAACTCTCGCCGGCCTCTGTGACTTTGACCTTGGCTCTGGTATTAAAGCCAGCATAGGGCCCGGCATAAACGGAGGGGACAAAGGACGAACCTGCTATGGGAAAGGAAAAATTCAATAACAAAGGAACTTCCACAGAATCCAGTTCATACTTGCCGGTGAATTCTTCCCCTTCTAGGGTTTCTGACCACTTAGTTCCTTTTTGGACATAGAGGATTTCGGGTTGCAAACTGAAAGAGCTGGCCAGTCCAAGGTTAAGCGAAATACCGCCAACAGCACCGGCTTTATTTCCAAATGGATTATAAATTGGAGCCGGTTTATAAGCGAGGTAGGCCAGAGAAAGACCTCCCTTAACTCCAAACTTAATGTCTGAAAATCCAGGGGAAGCCAGCAGGCCCACTAACAATAGAGTCATAGCCACGAGAGAAAGACTTTTACTGAGTTTTTTCACCTGATAACTCCTTTACTATAAGTATTCTTGATTAGATTATAGAATTTTAATCTAACCATTTTTTTGGCTACTATATCCATAAACCTTATAAAATGCAAGCCAGATCACTAATATTTATAACATCATTATTCATTATAAGGTTATAGTGCTTCAATAAAGTGAATATTTTTGTCCGGGACTGCTGATTTTCCTGGTCTGGATCTGGTGTTGACCCCAATTGTCTTAACAGGTATTATCGGAAGCCAGACTTATCAAAGTTAGTAACATTCATGAAAAAAAGGAAAAACTACAAGCCAGAAAACAATGAACTTCATATTTCCATCAGCTTGAGGAAATACATTACCGGTCAATTATCAGTTATTCTGTTTAGCTTAACGCTATTGACTCTGGGCCTGACCGGCTGCAAATCAAATAAATCTGTAGCCAGCTCTTCATCGGACCAGGACCTGGTCAACACTATCGCCTATGATTTAAATATCCTCGTCGATTATGAAAACGAAAAAATTGAAGCTACTTGCAGGTTGACCGTAGAGAACCGGTTCCACCACCCTGTCAACCGCCTTCCCCTGGTGCTCTACCGGCTAATGAGAGTTGCCTCGGTTGAGGATGAACAGGGCCGTAAACTTGACTTCAGCCAGCAAGTCGTTTCCTATGATGACTGGGACAAATTTCAGGCCAATTTCATCGAAGTTAATCTCAAAAACCCGCTCCAGCCCGGGGCGAAGGCAATCCTGAAAATTGCTTATAGCGGTTATCTCGCCGGCTACAGCGAAACCGGCATGAGTTATGTCCGTGACAGTATAGACCGCAATTTTACCATCATCAGGCCAGATTGTCTGGCTTACCCTCAGGTCGGGGTTCCTTCCTGGAATGCCAATCGAGCGGCCGGGCTGCAGGTCTTTGATTACACTGTCCGGGTGACCGTGCCCAAGTCACTGGTTGTAGCCAATGGAGGCCGACTGATCGAGAGACTGGTCAGTGAGCAGCAGGTCACCTATGTTTACAAAAATATCCTCCCTGCCTGGAGGATAGATGTAGCCATCGCCGACTATAACCTCCTGGAGGAGCCCAGTCTTGGTCTCCGTGTCTTTTATTTCAAGGAAAACGAACCGGGTGCCAGAAGAGTCCTTGAGGCGATGGGCAATTGCCTGCAGCTTTACACTAAGTGGTTTGGCCCCCTGGCGTCAAAAACTGATTTTACTGTCATCGCTCTCCCGGAAGGTTATGGTTCCCAGTCGGATGTTACCTCTATACTTCAGACCCGCGATGCTTTTCTTAACCCTGAAAAGCTTGTCCAGCTTTACCACGAGCTTTCACACCTCTGGAATGTTAAATCTCTTGATCCGCTGCCGCCCCGGTTTGAGAGCGAAGGACTGGCTATGTTCCTTCAATATGTCACCCGCGAAGAATTGGAAGAACGGACAGGAGATCTGGAGGCTGCAGCCGGGCGAACTTTCGAGTCATTAAAGCTAAAGTGCCGTGAAAATCCCCGCCTCCTCGAGGTGCCGATGATTGATTATGGATGTGAACAGCTTACTGATTATTCCTATACCTACGGGATGCTATTTTTCTATGTGCTATCGAAGGTGGCCGGCCGAGAAGCCGTGCTCCAGACAGTTGGGTCAATTTACCAGAATTTTTATCAAACAGGAGCGACCGCCAGACAATTCCTCGAGCACCTTCAAACCCGGCTTGGCCTGAATCTTGAAGCCTTCTATCAATCCTGGGTTTTCAGTACCGAGGCGATCCGTGATATCTGCAACTTCCCCTCTCTTGACGATCTCGTCAGGAAATATGCACCAGCAGCCAGGCCTTAAACTGGTCTCAAATTCAATCATAAACTCAGGCCTTCAAGCTTCCCGGTAGAACGGTTTATCAGGAGGCCGTGAGCCCCTTTTCTCATCTGGCTCGTCATGAGCCTGTCCAATAAGGGGCGTTAGCCAATTAGGAATGGGCCAGGACCCCCTTCTTAAACACATAAATCGCCCAGCCCAGAGTTTCTCGTCCCCACCTCAGATAGGCTATCTTATTCTCACGCACTCGCTTCAGCACAGTCTCCACATCTGGATCATCCCGATGATCACTCGCCCAGGTTTCCGCAGCATACCACTGTAATCCTTCATATCTATCCCAGTCATCCTGGCTGCTGACCAGTGTGTAGACCGCTTCCAGGCCGTACTCTTGACCGGCCACCACATTCTGATAATGTGTTCCGAAGTCACTCCGCATCACTTCGATTGTTTCCAAATACTCTTTTTCCGGTTCCTGACGCCAGTATGGTTCTCCCACAACGATCCAGCTTTCCGGGACGGCCATCTTCTGCAGCGCATTCAATGTCCCTCGATACCCGCCATAAATCCAGCTCGCACCGAGGCAGGCTACCAGATCAAAGCTTTCTAAGGCCTCGGGGACATACCTGGCCCCGTCCATCTCCAGGAAATGGAGTCGGGCATCCGGAACACGTTCTTGATACTTCTTCCGGACATCGGCCAGGAAGTAAGGAGAGATATCGACTCCTATCCCTGTCATTTGCCGATACCGTTCTGCCAGCCTGATGAGAAACTCGCCTTTTCCAGTGGCGATATCAAGCACGTGTGAGCCAGGTTTTAGAGTCAGAAGGGTGATAAGCTCTTCCAGCTTCTCAAGACTCATCGGATTGCAGATAATGTGCTCCCGATGCGTGATGTCAAAGAACTTCCACATGTCCATGCCTATACCTCCTTTATCAATGCCAGCCGAACCATCAGATTTCAGGGCTGCCTCCAAGACTTCTTGACTTCATAGATCAATATCATGGTGAAGCCGCTCAAAATAACACTGCACCAGTTCCTTCAGGGATCGGATCGCTTTCTTGATGGCCAACCGTTCTTGCCCTGGCAGATAAAGCCAGAGAAAAGCCTCCCCTTAACGCCAAACTTAATGCCTCAGAATCCAGGGGAAGTGAGCAAACTTACCAATAACCTAAGGCCAGACAACAACAAATCTTATGTTAGCCTGGCTTTGATGAATCTTAGACCGGCCTTTTTAGCGGCGAAAAGTGGACTGAAAAAAATGGCTCCTCGGGAGGGACTCGAACCCCCAACCTAGTGGTTAACAGCCACCCGCTCTGCCGATTGAGCTACCGAGGAGCAGGCAACTAGACTTATAGCAAAATTCTTATGGCTTTTCAATATCCAGCGCTAAAAATAGTTTCGCCTCAAAAAAAATTCTCACTTATAATCCTGGCTGTTTTAATTGGCATAAAAATCGATGGCTAAAATAAAATCAAGCAATATCTGGCAAAATAAGGGGTAGAACTGTTGATATCGGCTTAAAGACAAAATTTTGCAGTACCGGGGTAACAGATTAAGACCTCTTCCTTTTCGCCGAGCGTTTTACGGAATGATAAAAATGCTGATGTCGGTTCAAAAGCGGTAGCCGGCTTGCCTGAACGCTTTGCGATAATCTTTACCGGCTAGGTTGACCACTTTGCACATTTCATAGAGCCGGCTCCTCAGCCTTACGCCGATTCTATCAACCAGACTCTCGTCACCCTTTTTGTAATAGGCCTCTCTCCGGTCTGGCTCTTCCTCTGTGTCTAAATAATTGGAGGTAAAAAGCGTCACTCGCTTCTGATTGTAGCGGGAATTAATGATGTAAAAAATTGTTTCCTCGACCCAGGCAGTTGGTCTCTTTGCTCCCAATTCATCCAGCACCAGAACCTGGCAATTAAAGACCGGCGCTAAAATATCGGTCTCACTCACTTCTGAATCTGGTGTATAGCTATTCTGAATATCTCTGATCAATTCTCGAAAATCATAAAAGAGGCAATAAACACCCTTTTTAAGGATCAGATCTCTTATGACCGCCACCGCCAGATGCGTCTTACCCACCCCGCAGGGACCGATATAAAGAAGCCCAATATCCTGAGCCGGGAAATTTTTCACAAACTTTTTTGATATTTTCAGAGCATCTCCCTGGGACGGATCATGTACCTCATAATTGTCCAGGGTACAATTCTCATAGCGCCTGGGAATACGGGCCTGCTGAAGCATTAACTGAGTCTGCTTCTGGCTAAAACACTTACAACGTCTGGCCACCGGGCCTTTCGGTTTCTGCTCCACCACCCAACCCATCCCCTGGCAAATCGGGCAAATTTTTTCTTCAGTCAATTCAGATAACCTCTTAATTGTTTAATTTTCTGTGATCTGGCCAGCTTTTCCATAGCCTTCTGCTCAATTTGCCTGATTCTTTCCCGGGTGAGGCCCAGGCGGTCTCCAATCTCCTGCAAGGTCAAAGGGTCATCACCCTCAATCCCAAAGCGTAATTTTAGCACATCGGCTTCTCTTTTATCCAGTTCATTTAAAGCTTCCCGGATTTGTTGTTCAATGGAATTCTTGATGATCTGGTATTCTACCGAGGGGGCCAGTTCGTCTGAAATGCGGTCTTCTATCATCATTTTGTCCTCATCTCCGAACTGATCACTAAGCGATAGGCCTTTTTCCTGAATGAGTTCGAGCTCGGCTACTTCTTCTGGAGTCATATCCAGCCGATTGGCTACCTCTTCTCTGGTTGGTTCACGGCCAAATTCTTTTCGCAGCACTTCTATTTCACGATTCATCCTAGTAATCTTATCCGAAGTTTTCTGAGGAAGATTGAATTGATGGGCATATTGCGAAAGAGCATGAATTATGGCCTGCCTGATCCACCACACAGCATAAGAGATAAATTTAACCTGACGTGACGGATCAAATCTCTGAGCAGCTTCGATCAAACCAAGATTTCCTTCGTTGATCAGGTCAAGCAGGTCCAGGCCCATCCCCTGATATTTCTTTACATAAGAGACAACAAAACGCAGGTTGCTTTCGACCAGCCTATTAATCGCTTCAGGATCCCCCTTTTTTAACCTTTCGGCCAGCTCTTTTTCCTCTTCTTCCCCTATAGGGGGGATTTTAGATATTTCTTCAAGATAAAGCTTAAGATTTTTCGAGTCTAAATAATCCTGATAACTCATAAAATCACACTTCCCTGCCTCATCTGGCCTTATTTCTAAAACCCGCCTCTGATAGTGATATTCTAATACTTTTTTATCTCCAGTTCCAGAAAACGGTCCGGATTATCTACTTGCTTTCTTAAATATAACCCGATTAAGATTTGAAAGGTTTCAAAATTTCAGGTTTAATCATCTCCTGAAATTAAACATATGCTCTACTTTTTACTTTATGAACGGTTATTAAATTTGATTATTTGTCTGCATTCTTAACAGTTTCCTGCTTCTTGACCGGAATGGGCTTAACCATAGGAACAGGGATAATACCTCGGCTCCTGGCTTCAAATTCTTCTTCCCGCCCACGGAAAAATTCTTCCTTGATATAGCTTAAAAGCTCATTCACCTGCTTTTCCATTTCCTTCATTTTCTCGAGCATGTTCAGAACAACCTCAACCCCGGCCAGATTAACTCCGAGATCACGGATTAAGTTCAGGATTAGCTCAAGCCTCTCGAGATCCTCTTCTGTATAAAGGCGAGTATTTCCTTCGCTGCGAGAAGGTTGAATAAGACCTTCTCGCTCATAAAGTCTCAGCGTCTGAGGATGAATATTATACATCCTGGCCACTGCACTGATATGATAATAACCCTTCTGTGGCTTCTGGCTGTTTTCATCACGTTTTGCTTTTCTTCTGGGCATCTTCAGCCTCCTCTCCTCATCTTTTTCACCTCTAACTACCTAGGTTTGCCCGAGGATTAAACTCATAATATTTTTCAAGTTCTTTCATCAGCTCTCTAACCCCTTGATCCACCGAAGATGGCGGCACAATATAAACCTCGACATACATATCACCCCGGTTATTTCTGCCGATAACTGGCGCCCCCTCGCCCTTTATCCTGAACTTCTGACCGGATTTTGTTCCGGGTGGAATCCGGATGATCTTTTTTTCTCCGTAGACAGTCGGAACTTCTATTTTCGCTCCAAGAGTTGCCTCTGGCACAGTCACTGGAACCCTGACATGGATATTGGCACCTTCACGCTGGAAGAAAGGATGATCGGTGACAACTAGATTAATATACAGATCGCCGGCCGGGCCGCCATTAATCCCCGCATTACCCTTTCCAGGCACCCTGACCTTAGAACCGCTATCAACACCCTTCGGGATACGAACCGTAATAGTTTCTGAACCGAGGACACGGCCTTCGCCGCGGCAGCTTGGGCAGACCTGGCCCCTTAATCTCCCGGTCCCATGACAGGTCGGGCAGGTAGTTGTAAACTTCATAAAGCCGCGCTGCATATAAGACTGGCCTGAACCGCCGCAATCAGGACAGAGCTGCTGTCCGCCTGAACTGATATAGCCACCTCCGCCACACTGAGAACAGGGCATCAGGCGGTTAACCTTTATCTTCGTCTGGAGGCCGTAGATAGCGTCGGCAAAACTAATGGTCATTGAGTAGTTAAGATCTTCACCTCGCTGAGGACTGACAGCCTGCCCTGCTCTTTGATTGGTAAACAAATTCTCAAAGAAATCCTTAAATGATGAACCGCCATATTCCGAAAAATCGAAGCCTTCGAAGCCACCGCTAAAGGGTCCTGTTCCACCTGGCCCGGCACCCTGCCCTGCGTCTGCCCTAGGTGGAAAATCGCCAACAAATCCGAACTGATCATATTGAGCCCTCTTCTTAGGATCACTCAGAACTGAATAAGCTTCTTGAATTTCTTTGAACTTGGTCTCAGCCGACTTGTCGCCCGGGTTTAGATCAGGATGATATTTACGAGCCAGTTTACGATAGGCTTTCTTTATCTCGGCTACTGTCGCTGTCCTTGGTACACCGAGAATTTCATAATAATCCTTGGCCATCGTTGCCCTCATTTCCAGCTGGTCTTAAACCAGCCGCCTGGACAAGATTAAGGCAGTCCCCTGGTTGCCTTTCGGGCCAGCGGGACTGCCATCCATTCACTCCTTGAAAAAGTAATTACTCAGTTTTTCTTATCATCATCGACAACTTCGGCATCTATAACATCATCTTCACCCCGGCCATCGCCAGAGCCGGCGCTCGCTTCCTGATCGCCAGCCTGGTAATTACTCCCGGGCTGACCCTGAGGCCCTGTCTGCTGACCGCCTGCCTGAGTGTAAAGGACTTCACTGATACGGTGTGAAGCTCGGGCTAAGGATTCTGTTGCCCTCTTTATATCCTCGAGATTCTCAGATTCCATAGCTTTTTTTGTGTTAGCAATTTCTTGCTCCAGATGATTAACTTCGTCAGCAGGAACCTTATCGCGGTTGTCCTGGATGAGTTTCTCTAAGCTGTAAATCATCTGGTCAGCCTGATTTCTGGCGTCAATGATTTCACGGCGGCGCCTGTCTTCGGCTGCGTTAGCTTCTGCTTCTTTAACCATTCTCTCAATTTCCTTTTCATCCAATCCGCTATGACCGGTAATGGTTATAGCCTGCTGCTTGCCAGTGGCCATATCCTTAGCCGAAACATTGAGGATGCCATTGGCGTCAATATCAAATGTGACCTCAACTTTCGGGATACCACGTGGGGCCGGTGGAAGCCCATCCAGATGGAAACGTCCAAGACTACGGTTATAGGCAGCCATGTCACGCTCGCCCTGCAGGACATGAATCTCAACACTGGTTTGGTTGTCTGCCGCGGTGGTAAAAATCTCACTCTTTCTGGTCGGAATAGTAGTATTCCTTGGAATCATCTTGGTGAAAACGCCCCCCAGAGTTTCAATACCGAGAGTCAAAGGCGTAACATCAAGGAGAAGTACATCTTTAACCTCACCGCTCAGCACTGCACCTTGAATAGCCGCTCCAATTGCCACCACCTCGTCCGGGTTAACACCTTTATGGGGCTCTTTACCAAAGAAATCACGGACAAGCTGCTGGATCATGGGCATTCTGGTTTGACCACCGACCAGAATAACTTCGTTGATATCCTCAGGTTTAAGGCCCGCGTCCTGAAGAGCCTGCTTGACCGGCGGAAGCGAGCGTTTGACCAGATCTTCAGCTAACTGCTCGAGTTTCGCTCTGGTAATTTTCATCAAGAGGTGTTTTGGGCCAGTGGCATCAGCCGTAATAAATGGCAGGTTAATCTCAGTTTCCATCATGGTGGAAAGCTCAATTTTAGCCTTTTCAGCCGCTTCTTTCAGCCGCTGGAGAGCCATCTTATCCTGGCTGAGATCTATGCCATTTTCCTTTTTAAATTCGCTGACAATCCAGTCCTGGACCCTCTGATCAATATCATCACCACCAAGATGGGTATCACCATTGGTCGCCTTGACTTCAACCACTCCTTCACCGACTTCCAGTATGGAAATATCAAAGGTGCCGCCGCCAAAATCGTAAACGGCAATAATTTCGTCCTTTTTCTTGTCCAGGCCATAAGCCAGGGCGGCTGCCGTCGGTTCATTGATTATTCTAACCACATCAAGACCAGCAATTGTTCCAGCGTCCTTGGTAGCTTTTCTCTGAGCATCATTGAAATAAGCCGGAACGGTTATAACTGCTTTTTCAACTTTTTCTCCCAGATAATCTTCTGCCGCTTTCTTTAGCTTTTGCACAATAAAAGCAGAAATCTGTGGTGGAGAATATTCTTTCCCCTGAGCCATAACTCTAACATCTCCGTTTGGGGATTCAACTACTTTAAAGGGAACCTGTTTGATTTCGTTCTGGACCTCGCTATAGCGCCGGCCCGCGAACCTTTTAATAGAGTAAATCGTGTTCTCGGGATTAGTAACCCTTTGCCGCTTGGCTACCTGGCCAACCAGGATTTCTCCTTTCTGTGTAAAAGCGACAACCGAAGGCGTTGTCCGTCCACCTTCTTCATTAGGGATAACCGTGACTTTATCACCTTCCATAACTGCCACAACAGAGTTAGTTGTCCCGAGATCGATTCCAATTATCTTGCTCATTTTTTCCTCCTGTCTACAATTAAGCTTAATTATAATATATAATGTTAGTCATCTCTTGTCAAGATTTTGCAATAAATCTATTTTATTTATTATCAACATGTTATATTTATTTATGGTAAGCCTATAAGTAATTTATAAAATTTAAAAACTTATGCCTTAAGGTATCCAGATAATTCCCTGGATATCATCAATGAAAGCCCAGTAAATTCCCTGAGCATCTCTTATCTCGTCAAAATATAGAATCATCTTTGGGTTAAGGTTCTTGTTTTTTTTCAAGAAATTCTTGACAGGTAGAAAGATATGCCATGAAAGATTTTCTTTCAGCCTGTTTAACTTTTGCTGCTTTTCTCCCCCCGAACGGACAGCCACCTCCAGTCCGTTATTAAATATCAATTCATAACTTCCTGGCATATCAGTTATTTCCAGAGCCTCCAGTTCGAAACTTTCACTATTGCTGGACGACTCTGGAACCGTAGTTGTGCTTCCTTTGCGGCTGTTTTTCTTGTTTTCTTTATCAGAAGAAGCAGGAGCAGGCTCTACTACGGCCGCCGTATCTCCTTCTCCTGGTTTAATCAACCTGCGTTTTGGCGGATTAAGGGCAGACTTCTGACTCAGAGCAATAACCTTCAGGGGTACTGGTTCGCCAAAATAACGAATCTGACCGACAACCCAGCTTTTGAGAACCATTCCTCTGGCTCTAAGTTCAATTTTCTTATCTTTCAAGTCAATAACAAAGTAATATATTGGTTTTTTGGCCAGCGTCAGTTCTTCTTCCAGAAATCTGTTTTCTTTGAGTAACTCAGAACCTGCCTGATGACGAGAAGAAGTCCTGGCCTCCCTGGACTGCTCTTTTTGAGTGTCTTTCTTTTTCTGCTGATTAGTAGCCAAAACTCTATTATTATAATTTTTTTGATGGCTGTACATATCGCTGGAGGCAGACTTAACCAGACCAGTGATCAAACCAAAAAGCAGTGCGATAAATAATAAGCTGGCAAACTTTCTCTTACCTTTATCTCGCTTTTTATCTATGAACTCTGTCTTTTCCATTATCTATGTAGCTTAATAAATATAGATTTTAGTCCCGATTCTTGATGCTTTGAAAATAGCCTCAAGATCCTTATCTCCAAACCGGACACAGCCATGAGTGACATTTCTTCCCAGAAGACGAGTATAGAGAGTTCCATGAAGAAAGTAACCATTGCCAAATCCGAGGGCATAGTCACCCAGGACCCCACCCTCCACCCTGTCTTCCATTCTGCTGGGAATTGGCTCGCCTTCTTCTATAAAGGCCCAGTCAGGCTTAACCCAATATGGATTCTGAATCTTTGATTTAACAAAAAACTCACCTTTTGGCGTATCGAACACCCAGCTTCTTTTCCCGTTAGGGTCTACCAGGATTTCTCCGCTGCCCGTGGACACCAGTCCTTCTCTTAATATCTTATCGCCTTCTTTTAGATAATATTTGTTTTCAGCTGAATCGATTATTATATAGGCACCCTTTGGCTGATAACTTTTGATTTTTTTCTTCAAAGTTGCGTTCTGCACTTCAGGGCTGATTCTAGCTTTAGGATCAGGCTGAAAATTATAGACCGTCCTCCATTGAGCGGTCAATTTTTGATTATCTAAGAGAGCCAGGGCTACCACTACCACCCCGACTACATAAATCAGACTGCAGCCGACCAGCAGCCATTTCCAGCCCTTTTTCTTCATCTTTGTTTACACCGGTTTTAATATACCAATAATTTTGTTGTTTGGATCCGTTGTGCCAACTATAGTCACCGGGGTACCGACCGTAATCATCCTGAACAACTCATCCATTTCCTTATCGTCAAGGGCCACGCAACCTTTGGTTAAACCGTCTTTGCCACCACCGTGAATTTCAATTAAGCCCCCAATCCTGGTTGACGAGGTAATATAGCCCTTTCTCTTTGCTTCGTTAAACTTTTTTATATCTTCTTCATTCGGATAGTTAATCAACAACCCCTTACCATATTTACTTGCACCTATTTTTTTTATTACCTGATAATTACCTTCAGGAGTAGCATCATCTCCCGCGTGAAGTTTATCATTCAGCCCATTGAAACCTAATCCAACCTCGTAGGTTTTTACTGGCATGCCTGCTTGGTAAATCGTCAGAATTCTTTCCAGCTTGCTTATCACAATGACCGTTTGGCCAGAAGTCCTCGATTTCTCAACTGCTCTCTCGGCCAGCCGGCGCCACTGAGCTATTTGGTCCTGGTCCATATACCTCTTGAGTTGCTCACGAAGAATACTTTCTGCACGGTTAAGAAGATTGGATATCTCATCCAGTCGCCTTCTTGCTTCACTATAACGCGAGTCCACGAACAGACGATCCGCTTCCTTGAATAAGATATCTGCTTGAGCAAGATGAGGACGAGAAAAACTCCGCTGGTTGAGTTGCAAGCTAAGGTTGTCCAGAGTCTCATATTTTGCATACAGTGTCTCACGCCTGGCTTCTATTTCTTGCGATAGAGATGCCTTTCTGCTCTTGATGAGAGCATCCAGTTGCTCGCCCTCTTTTATTACCTGACTAAAATTCTTCCTGACCCGGTCATAGTTCCGGAAGATACCTATTTTCAGCTCTTCCCGCTCTAAAGCCTTTCTGGCTTCGGCCAGATCACGTTCATATTTTTGAAATTCCTCGGGGGCAAAAATAGAACCACCGGCGCTCCAGAGGGCTTGCTGCTGCTGTTGAGCTTGCTCCACCTCTGAAGGAGCCGGTGGGGTTTTACAACCTGGCGCAAAAAATATCAGGCTAAGCTGAATAATCCCGAGCAGAACTGCGTTTCTTCTTCTCAACTTCACTAAGCAACTTTGCTCCCGCCTGAATTCTTGCTGCTGCTGGCGATTATCTTCCTCTTATCTTTTCTATGGCAGCATTAACCTGCTCGGAAATAGCATTAGCTTTTTCCTTAATAGAAGCAGCCTTGTCGTAGGCGCCCAAATAATCTTCCTGGTCAATTGACGCCTGAACCTCAGCCAGCTGGGCTTCCAGACCAGCCAGGTCGGATTTCATGGCTTCAATATCCGCCTTGGTGCCTTTGCCCTTTGGGGCTTTGTCAAGGAGTGCCTTAGCCGCATCAAAAGCAGCCTTAGCTTCATTCAGCGCATTGATGGCATTATTCTTAGCCTCTTCTTTTCTGGCCGGGATTAGTTGAGCTACACCATCGGCATCAGTCTTAATTTTAGCCAGCATTTCTTTTGCCTTGCCAAACTTCTTGAACAGCTTCTTTGACTGGGCATTAACTTCATCCATGGCTGCGTTGTAATCATCATTGAGCCTTTTCAGCTCATCCTTGGCATAGATGTCACCGCCGGCTTTTACCACAGCGTCAATAGCCGCCTTAGCCTCATCTATTTGCTGAGTCGGCTGCTTGGCGCAGCTGGTAAACAGAAAAACCACTAGAAGGCCGAGAACCGAAATCTTCATCAGATTTTTCATTATCATTTCCTCCTTTCTGATGATTTTTATAGTTTATTTGGCCTATACCTATCCCGCTTTATATCTATTTTAGCCTTCCTTCTTTGTCTCCCCTTCTATTGTCAGGGAAAACGGTAACTAAGCCTTTTGCTTGATCTCGCTATGGGGGACTTAAATAATCTGGCAGAGAACTTTTTCCCTCTCCACTCATTTTTTACCTTCTAATTACCTTCACCTTTCAGGTGAAGAACATTAAAATTATTATCATAAAACACCCAGATTGTCAAATACTAAACGGACAGTTTCGTCCTCTATTTTTTATATTTATATTATCGAATTGTGGCCTTAGATTTTGCCCATTTTCCAACTCGCTATGTAAGTAATTCCACTCATTCTTTTTATTAATTATTTTATCAGTTTTTTGATTCTTTATTATCCATTTTTACTTTTTACTCTCTTATCATCCAGGCCCTATTATTCATTTAATTCAACTAATACAACCTGAAAAAAGCCAGTCTCGTTCACTGAAGGAAAATTATACTATCAATGGAGACAATAATCAGGCCCGACAGTTAGCTCACCGGCAAAAAAAAGGGCCCGCACCAATTTTCAGGCCCGGGCCCAGGTTTAGACCTAATTAGCTGACTTACTATTTATCCGGATCAGCAATAAAACCTTCTTTCATTAACAACTGAACTTCCTCGCGAGCCTTTCGGATAGTATTTTCAGCCATCTTATATAGCTCATCAGCTGGAATATCTTTTCGAGCAACGCCCTGCTCAATGGCTTTACGCCCAACAGCCACCGCTTCTCTGGGGAAAACTTCCCACTGATCCATATTCGGGATGATGTATTCTTCGTGAATCCCATGATCCTCGGCCACTTTGGCCAGTTCATTGGCAGCCGCTATGCACATTTCATCAGTGATAGTTTTAGCTCTGACATCAAGCGTCCCACGGAAGATACCCGGGAAACCCAGGGAATTATTAACCTGATTGGGGAAATCAGAACGTCCTGTAGCCACAATCCTTGCTCCGGCCTCTTTCGCTTCCCATGGCCAGATTTCAGGAATCGGATTGGCTTCGGCAAAAACAATGGAATCCCTGGCCATGGTTTTAATCCACTCCGGCTTGATAACGCCTGGACCCGAAGCTGAAACGCTGACTAAAACATCCGCTCCCTTAATGGATTCAGCTACATCACCCTGCTTATTTTGCGGATTGGTTTTCAGGCACAAATCCCATTTTTCCTTATACTTGCTCTGCAAAGTATCTCGATCAGCCCGATCTTTCGATAGAATTCCTTTAGAATCAACGGATAACATGTTTTCCGGATTAACACCGGCCGCCATCAACAGCCGGGCAATAGCTATGCCGGCAGCACCAGAGCCAACAACTGTCACTTTTACTTCCCCAATTTTCTTATTGACGATTTTTAAGGCATTAATCAGGCCGGCTACCGTCACGCAAGCCGTTCCCTGTTGATCATCATGCCAGATCGGAATCTCGCATTCAGTTCTCAAAGTATCGAGTATGTGAAAACATTTTGGATGAGAAATGTCTTCGAGATTTACACCGCCAAATGTCGGCTGGAGAGCTTTTACCATATAAATAATTTTATCCGGGTCTTTCTCTCTGAGGCAAATCGGAAAAGCATCCACCCCTCCCAAATATTTATAGAGCAATGCCTTACCTTCCATCACCGGCAAGGCTGCTTCCGGACCGATATCACCCAGCCCGAGTACACGCGTTCCGTCAGAGACGACAGCCACAAAATTTCCCTTGTTGGTCATCTCATAAGCTTTCTCCGCGTCCTTGTTGATCTCCATACAAGGAGCAGCTACCCCTGGGGTATACCAGATAGCAAAATCTTTAAAACTACGCACCCGGCATTTCAGCGTTACACCAACCTTCCCTCTGTAAAAGGGATGGAGCCGCATAGCATCTTTTGACGGCTGCTCGGCTTTAGCCAGCAGTTCCTCTACTGTAACTTTTTTGTCCATAATGACCTCCTTTTTTGTTAGAGTCGATAGTAAGATAAAAGGAAAAGTTAGTCAAACACTTTTTTATTTGTTCAGAAAAAAACCTTACTTTCTAAAAAAATAAGCCCGGCTCTGCTTGACAGATTGGATGACAGTCATTATATTTTAAGTATACTTACCGATCGGTAAGTAGATAGCTTAAGAAGAGGCCAGAAAATGTCAAGAGCTGGTGGTACAAAATCTGCCGGACAGCAAGCTAAAAAAAACATTATTGAGGCAGCCAGACAGTTCTTCTCTGAATATGGTTATTTGGGTGTATCGATGAGTGATATCGCCTCCAGGCTCAACATGACGAAAGCTGCCCTCTATTATCATTTTACTGGCAAGAATGAAATCTTCAAGACTGTCCTCGATGAAGCTTTTACTGAGCTCAACCAGGCGCTGACTGAAGCTAAAAACGAGAAGACAGCCGAAAGAAAACTGGAGGGTTTAATAAAAGCTTATTTCCAGTTTGGGGCTAGAGAAAAAAATCTGACTAAAGCATTAGTCCTTAAGCACGCTCCCAATGGCACTAAGATCACTGAACACATAGCTGAACTGAGGACCAAGCTGATCAACTTAATTCAACCAGTTGTCGAGGAAGTTCTGGCCGGCAAAAAGATAGTTAAACAAGTTGACGGCCACACTTATACTCTGTTGCTGATTGGCATGATGGACGGCCTCTTGCTCGAATATTCG
>DCDG01000050.1 GCA_002316315.1 Candidatus Aminicenantes bacterium UBA1061
TTAAAAACGTGGACATAAAAATACAGGCGGAATTTATATTTCCCATTTTTATGGGAAAATTAGCGCAGACAGGGCCCGTGTTGTAAAAAGGGACAGAGTATCACGTCCCCTTTTTATTCGACCCCTTTTTATTTCTCTATTTTTACACCGGTTGATTTGTAAATAAAGACGGGGTCTTTTTTCGGACCTGGCTCCTTGACCGCGAGGCCCTTAATTCTGGCCCCTTCGACATCATCTATTACGATGGCTCGCCTGTAATCTTTCTTTTCGGCCACGAGCTTGATATTTTCCATAGTCAGGTTTTTGACATGCCTGAGATAAAAGCCCCAGGCCGGCAGTTCCTTAAACATGGAAAACTCGGGGTAATTTGACGGTAGCTCCGGCACTTTATCCAGCTCATCCAGACCGACCCGGGCAAAATTTGGATCACCTCCACCCGGATGATGGATTTCAATATTCTTCAGGGTAATGTCCTCTATTGGAGCTCCGGGCAGTCCAACAATCGAGGAAGGCGAAATATTTCGTGGCTGATGTTCCCACGGGCCCTCATAATTATAGCCGGCATCAGCTTTCTTCTCGGGCACCTCGGCATAGACATTGCTGATCGAAATGTTCTTCATCCTGCCCTTTTTCCCCGGCTGCCAGCGCTCGCCGATTCTCAAAAAAATGACATTGCCGGTATTAATGGACTTCAGCCCGTCAACCACCACATCTTCAACAAAACCGCCGTCCACCGCCGCCATGGTTATCGCCGACCGGTAAGTGTCATAGACCAGGTTGTTCATGATCCTGACATTTTTAAAGCCGCCCAGCGAGGCTGTCCCGAACTTTATCCCGTTAGCACTGGTTCGCACCACATTATCGTGAATATAGACATTCTGGCAGACAGCATTTTTGTCATGCGATTTAAGGCAGATCCCATCATCAGCCGCATCAATATGTAAATTGGCCACTTCGACCGTATCACAATCAACTATATCCACCCCGTCATTATTCCAGTAGGATTTACTGTCAATGATGAGATTTTTAATGGTCACCTCCCGGCACTGATCATATTGCTGGTTCCAGCTGGCCGGATCCTTTAAAGTAATGTCCTCGACCCTCACCCCCGTACATCGCCAGAAATAAATATTCTGCGGTCGAATAGCTTCACGCGGCCGGTCATTGCGCAGTGGATCTTCCACCAGTCCTTTATGGATGAGGTCAACCAGATTATTGGCTACCGTGAATCCCTGGCCGTCAATAACCCCGCCCTCACCCGTTATTCCCACATTCTCCTGCTCTAAGGCAAAAAGTAAAGCCGTCCAGTTATGCTGGGTGTCATAATCAAAAGGGTTCGGCGAGCCGACGAGGACTGCTCCTTCCAGCAGATGAATCGTCACGCCGGATTTAAGATAAATTGTCCCGGTCAGGTAGCGTCCGACATCAAAGACCAGTCGGCCTCCGCCTCTGTCATGGATAAAATCAATCGCTTTTTGAATGGAGCGGGTATTGAGGGTTGTTCCATTAGATTTGATTCCGAACAGTGAAGCCTTGTAATCTTTAGTTTCCACCGCTCCTTGCAGGGGCGGCAGAATTAACGTCAGTAACACAAGTAACATAATAGAGATTAATACCTTTTTCACTGACTTTTCCTTTCACCTCGCCTTCTTTTCTAATCGCCAGGGTTGATCTTCAAAGCCAATCTTCAATCCCAACCTGTCCAGACTATCTTAAAGATATTGACAGAGGTTTGTAAAGGATTAAAACCGGCCCTTTTCCGTTTTCATTCCGCGCCTTTTAGCCTGCCCTTTCGCCCGTGCTTACGGCTCTATCTTCCTGTCCTCCCTCACCCAGCTTTTTTAGCACCTCTATTTTTCTTAAAACAAAGTCTTTCGGCGAAAAGTCTGGAAAACTTTGAAGAAGCTGTTGATAACGATTAAGTGCCGCCTCATAAAGCTCCAGTTTTTCCAGCATCAGCGCCACCTGCAGTAAAAAGTTTTTCTTCCATTCAGCCGGCGTCTCCGGCCGGTCAACCAGAACTTCCAGCGCCCGGCAGGCCAGATTGATTTTTCCTGTATTCTTCAACCAGGGAGTTAATCGGTCCTGAGTTTCCGGCTCAAATGGCTCCCGATAGATGACGAAGTATTCAGCAAAAAGCCGGGCCGCCTCTTCCGGTTTGGTATCCAGCAGTTTTCTAATCGCCCTCTCATAAAACTGCCTGCTTTCCTCCGCTGGCTTGAGCAGCCGGGCCAGAGCAACTATCGCCTCCATTCTTTCCGGATTGTGTTCGACGACCGCCAGCAGCATTTTCCTGGCATCGGCATAATCTTCTTTATTATCAATGAGGTCAGTCGCCCTCTCCACCAGCAGATCTTCAATCGCTTCATCTTGAATTTTCTGCCGGCTGGCCAGATAGACACCGGATAGAAGTCCGACAATATGGGCCAGATAATCAATCCGGGACTTAAACATACCGGGCACGTTCACTATTTGAAGATATAGATAAGAAGCAATGAGGAGAAGCGAATTCACTTTGACCTTAAAGCTGAGAAAAATAGGCGGAAGGAGAGGAACCGGGAAAACGAGTTTCCGATAAAAAAGCCGGACAGCATAAACTCCCATAATACCCATTATCGCCCCGGAGGCACCGATAGAAGATGTGAATTCCTGCCGGCTGACCAGGTAAACTATGGGTGTAGCCAGCGATGACAAAAATCCGGTCATCAAGTAAAAATACATGAATTTTTTCCAGCCCAGTCTTTTCTCAACAGCCAAACCGAAGACCCAGAGAGCCACCATGTTAAACCATAGGTGCTCAGCATCGGCATGAAGGAAAATAGAGGTTATCGGGCTGACCACGAGATTCCAGACATGAAGCTCCTCCGGGAAAAAGCAAAATAAGGAGTAGATTCTTTCCATCGTCCCGGGGTCCAGAGCTCGAAGGGCATAATGGATAAAAACATTGCTCAGGATCAGGCCGTAGGTGGCATTAAAACGTTTCTCAAATATTTTCTCGCCGGCTGGATATTCAACTGGAATAAAGGTCAGCTGGTCAAGAAAAGTTCTGATAAAGCCCTCGCCTGTAATCAAGGCTTTGGCCAGCACATAAAAAATAAAAATCAGAGAAAAAAGCAATAGACGCAAAATCGGGCTTTCGGCCAGCTGCAAAAAATTAAAGAAAGCAAAGAAGAATGGAAATAAAGCTAAAGTCAGAATTATCGTTTTTAGTACATAGCGTTTTTGCTGCTTCCAGAGTGATTGCTGCCAGGCAGCTTCAGGAGGCCTGGCTGGTGGGGCCAGACCCTTTCCGGTTAAAAACCAGCCTGCTTTTTGAAGATGTCGAGAGAAATAGCTACTGGCTTTTTCCAGTGGTGATTCTTTCCCCCGCATAGTAGCTAATTTAAATTGCCCGCGCTTCCTCTGTCAAGGCCAATCAACTAATCTAATATCTAAGCGTTGAATGCTAAGAGGCTCGAATGAATTCTCCTTTCCCATTGCCAATCAACCTGAATTGAGATAAAAGATGTTTCGGCTGAAAAGATGAAAATTTCAAGACGAAAATTCATAAAAACAGGGTTGGCTGCTACCGGCGGAGACGGTAGCGGTTGCGCCAGCGAAGACAACCCAGGGTCAGGAGGGTCAGGCAATATCACGGGCCCAGGTAACACAACAAATGTCAATGATAAAAATAATGATGGATATATTGATTGTTATAAAAACACTATAATGAGAAGTAATGGCTTATTTATTAACTCCGGCCGCAATGATATTCGGCAGAGAGAAGATAGAACTACTTATGTCCATGAAGCCTGGGACATCACCGGTTCCGGAGTTGATGGGACTACCGTCTACGCCACGGCCAGTGGAGAGGTAATAGATGTCAGCGTGCAAACCACCACGGAAGTAGATACAGAAACAGGTCAAAAAATGACTTTTATTTCCGGCTGGGGATATTATGTGAAGATTAAAGATAATGCTGGCAAGATCTGGATTTATGCCCACCTTAATGGTCAAGCAGGCAATCCCGCAGGAATAGGCTTAAAATTGGGAACTAAGGTGGTGGCCGGACTTACTCCAATAGGATTAGGTGACAGTTCTGGAAATTCTTCCGGCTCGCCTTTACATTTAGAGGTTCGAGCTAACAGCGTTAAGACATGTCCGGATCAAGTAATTGGAAATTGTTAATTATAGAGGGGGGCAAAATGAAAAAATTCACAATGGTTTTATTAATTTCAGGATTGATTCTGTTGCCTTCTTTGGCTCAGGAAGTCCTCCATGAGTATAAAATTCCACCTGGCTGGAAGTTCAAAAGCTATTTTTCTAGAGCTTTGTATCTTCTCCCAGATTTGCCTGGCGAAGAGCTGGCAAGAGGTGATGTGCCTCGAAGGCTCCTGATCTTTGACAGACAGGACAACCTCATTTCTGACCTGACGCTTGAACCAGGTTGGTGGTTTGGTGGATATCTGGATGATAGGATACTTCTTGAGAATTCAGATGAAAACGGAACCTACTTAATAAAGCTCACCGACCTCCAGGGAAAAGAGATTTACAGAGTCAATAGCCAGGGGAGATGGTTAAATCGGGCTATCTCAGGGGAAGATTTTGCTCTGGTTCCGTCTAAAATTCAAGGGCAAATTGGACCTATTTCCATCATAGATGGAAAGACGGGGCAGGAGAAATTCAGGCTTGAACCTGACCAGGGTCCAAATGGTCCTTCTATACCGGATGGCTTTCTTCTCATCGGTGAAGGATTTTATGTCATCGGCAGGGGAGCAAGCCTTTTCCTTAAAAGCTATTATGAACCGGAAAAAACATTCTGGCAGATTTGGAATATTGGTGGAAATATAAAAGAAATCATGTTTTTAAACAAAGATCTCATGGCTGTAGGTTATGGTTTCGATGATTTTGAAAAGGCAAGATTCATGACGGGGGTAGCTGTAATCGAATGGCGAACCGGTAAAATTTTATTCAACAAATATGCCACTCGAGTCCGCCAGGGAGAAAATTGGAAAGAGGACAAATGGTTTAATAGTTTCCAACATCTCCTTTTATCAATTGGAGACGGAGAGGAACTCATAATAAAAGAGAATGAAGATAGCGGAACGATTCTTCCTCCGAAAGCTGGCAGAAAAGGTAGCTGGAACGGCTGGGATGAAACAAGAGCCAGGAAGATAAAATATATGCCTGTGCCCCAGGAGATATACTCTTCCGATGGAAAGAAGGCCAGGGCACAAATTCTTGGAGACACAATAATCAAAGATTTCGGTACTTTTGTCAGGATAGAAAGGCGCAAATTTGTAATAGATTCCGGGGTAGAAAAATAACCAGCAGGAAACGGAAATTAGAAACTGTTTTAACCCCCCGCGTTTTCTTCGCAAACTAACCAAAAACCAGCCAACAAACAATAAATTTTTTCTTTTGACCGATTATTATCAGCTCAGCTTGAGGCTGGCTGCTTTTTAAATATCTCCTGGCCTTCTGGAGAGTCTTCTGGAACAATATAAGGATACTGACATTTTGGACAGCCTTCATAGCGGGTGGAAATACGCCAGACTGAATAGAAAAGGCCCGGCAAAATACCGAGAACCCAGAGCACTATTTCCCACCCCAGACTGCCCTTAGTGTAGCGTCTGGGCTTCCCAACAAAACCACAGTTGGGACAAGCATAATTCTGGCTCATGAGTACCTCCTGACCTGACTTTTTGTTAAATCCCTTCTTATAAAAATTTCGTCGATCCTGAATCTTTAAATCTTAAATTCTATTGGAAAAGAGCTGTATAAAAATAATGGAGGGGAAACGAAAGCAAGAACCGGGCCTTAAAACAATCTCATCAGTCCTACTCATCAGTACTAACCCTGTTTCTATATCCTATAATAACTCCGATAATCGTTCCAAACCTATTTTACAGCCCGGAAAGTAACGCTTATCACTGAATTGAGGGCTTCAACCAGACTGGCCTCAGTGATTTTTAGCTGGCGGCTGACCTGAGGAACTTTCTTCAGGTCCATGATCAGCTCGGCCGGGAATAGCTTTTCATCGATCACCTTGACCTCTTTGAAACCGGCTTCTCTGATCATTTTAATATAATCATCCTTGAGGACGGCTCCAGCCACACAGGCCGCATATAACTCTTTTGATTTACTTAAATTCTCTGGAAGAGTCCTGGTTAGAACAAGATCTGAAACTATCAACCGCCCGCCATCTTTAAGAACCCGGAAAGCTTCTTTAAACACCCGGGGCTTATCGGGCGATAAATTAATCACACAGTTAGAGATGATGACATCCACCGACCGGTCGGCTACCGGCAGGTTTTCGATTTCTCCCAGCCTGAATTCGACATTGGAATATTTATTCTGGCGGGCGGTGGCTCTCGCCCGGTCAAGCATTTCCGGGGTCATATCGACGCCGATGACCCGCCCTTCAGGACCAACCCGTCTGGAAGCCAGAAAACAATCCAGCCCGGGACCCGAACCCAGATCCAGCACTGTCTCTCCTGGCTTTAATTCCGCCAGACCAGCCGGATTACCACAGCCCAGGCCTAGGTTGCTATCTGCCGGAACTGCGGCCAGGTCCTCCAGCTCATAACCGACTTTTTGACTGACCTGCCTCGTGTCCGGCCCGGACTGCCCGCAACCACAGGCCGCGGTCCCGCAACAGGAACTGCCGGTGGCTGCTGTGCGGCTATATCTTTTTCTAACCTGTTTTTTTATTTCTTCTTTATTCATTTTCCTACCTTAAAAAGTCACTATTTTTTAGAATGATATCATAAAAAATCCCTAACCGCCGCTATCTTCCGTTTTTCCCTCCCAGGTATTTCGCTTCGATCTGGCCAGAGTCTGTTCATATTCAGCTGAATTCGGCCTCCGTTTCATAAAATCACCTCCGGTAAGCCTTACAGTTTCTATCTGACCGACAACCAGAAGGATTCTGGATCACCTGCTCCTGGTCCTCCACTCGTTCTCTGCCTCGCCTGGAGGAAGAACCCCAAGGAAAAAGATGTTTCTACAAAATGGAAATGTTATAATTTATTTTCAAATTAAAGGAGGCTTTAGATGAGAAAGGCAGTTATCCTCAGCACCGTGCTGGTTTTTCTTATCGGCACATGTTTTATTTACGTTTCAGCTCAAACTAAAACCCAGGAGACCACTACCAGGGTAGATCAAAAAAGCGCGCCAGCTAACCCAGCGTCCTGTACGAATGATAAAGCAGCTTGTTGTTGCTCAGGCGGTTGTCAATCTGGTCAGCATAAGATGGCAGCCAAGTCGGCAGAAGACAAGGCTAAAATGAAAGCCGAAATGAGCCAGGTAGAAGGCCATCAGAAGCACCTGGCCATGAGCGGAGCCAGGGGTGAGACGGCGGCTAAAACCTGCAGTCTGGCAGCTGGGACGACTGCTCCCGAAGCCCATCAGGGCTGCCCTGAGGCTCAAGTCGCAGGCCAGAGCCAGCAGGCCAACACCAAGGCTCAGGCTCAAGCCATGAACTGCTCCCACCAGGAAATGATGGCTAAAATTGCCGAAGGCAAATCGGCCACAACCGAGCCCGGTTGCACAATGATGCATCAGAAAATGATGGCCTCAGCTTCTAAAACCGAGCCCGGTGTTCAGGCAACCGGACAGACCGGGATGATGAAGAAAGGCTGCAGCTGCCAGAAGATGGCTGGTTCCGCTGGCTGCGGTCATATGACCAGGACCGAAGAGAAAAAAGAGACCGTCACCAAAACCGAAGTCAAGACTAAATAATATTTCTCGGGACTCACCCGAAAATCGCCCGGTTGCTTGTTGATTGTCCTGACAGAAGTCCTGGCGGCCATGTTTTTTGCCTTTTACTGATTATAAGATGAAAATTTCAAGACGAAAATTCATAAAAACAGGGTTGGCCGCTACCGGCGGCTTGATCATTATTCCCCGCCATGTTCTGGGCGGACAGGGCTACCTCGCTCCCAGCGACGAGCTGACCAAAGCTATCATCGGCGTCGGCGGCATGGGCAAAGCTCATTTCCAGTATCCAGGCCGTCTGGTGGCGGTCTGTGATGTTGACCGGAAGCATCTGCAGGAAGCGCTGGATCTGGCCGGGCCCGGAGTTAAAGGTTATCATGATTTCCGGGAAGTTCTGGCCCGGCGCGATGTTGACATTGTTCACATTGTCACCCCTCCTCACTGGCATGCCCTGATGGCCATAGCCGCCGCCCGGGCCGGCAAAGACATCTGGTGCGAAAAGCCCATGACCAGAACCATCGGTGAGGGCCAGAAAGTGGTTGAGGCTGTAAGGCGAGCCGGACGCATCTTCCGCATCAATACCTGGTTTCGTTTTGAGGATACTTTCTATGGCTTTGGCACCACCGTTAAGCCCATCAAAAAGATTGTTGAGAACAGGCTTCTTGGCTGGCCCTTACGCGTCACCCTCAGCGGGGCTACCGGTTTTGACTGGAAATTCTACTGGCAGGGAAAAACATACCTTCCGCCTGAACCTGTGCCCGAGGAGCTGGACTATGACTTCTGGCTCGGGCCGGCACCCTTCAAGCCCTATCACCATCATCGTGTTCATCAGACATTTCGTGGCTACTGGGACTATGATGGCG
>DCDG01000039.1 GCA_002316315.1 Candidatus Aminicenantes bacterium UBA1061
AGATCCAGACTGTCCAGCCACGGTAACTTTTCTGGCCCCAGCTGATAAAATAATCAAGCGATTTATCCCAGCGGCTGAGTTTCAGATATGACCTTCCCCAGCCGCCAAGCCAGTTGAAATAGCCCTGGAGAGTCTCAGCCGAAAGTTTTTTCTGGTCTTCTTTTAGATGATTTAGATAGCGGCCAAAAGTTAACCTCAGTCCGAGAACAACGATTAATAAAAAACTGCCGATTCCAAATAGCATCCGCTATCTCCTGTTTTCTTTTTGAGCCGCTTCATCTGCGATTTTAGAAACTTTGCCAGTAACTCGGAGAATAACTACCGCCAAAATCAACCCGATAACCAGCAAACAGCCGGCCAGGACCAGTTTGAGGGCCGGCCTGACAGCAAAAGTCAGCCCAAAAATCCACTGGAAAAACGAGCCTGTTTTCATCAGATCAGAACTGAGTCTTTCCTCTCTCACCCTGGTTTTAAGCGGGCCTGGAGCCTCAATTTTCCCGAAGAAAACTTTTGAGTTGAGGCTGTGACAATCAGTGCAACTGTTTTTGCCCAGGGCCTGCTGGGCCGGACGGACATTATGGGCCAGCGGCCAGGAAACTGCTCGTGCGGCCGGATGCTGGCTCGCCCGGAGGTTTCCGTCTTTATTCAGGCTGAAAACCTGACCGGAAGCAACGTAACAGAATTCTCGAGAAGGATTGGTCTCACTCAATCTCTTCAGCCCGAGCGCAATCTGTTCCTCCGTCAGGAGCTCTCGGCTATCACCCAGTTCACAAAGTGTTCTCAGCCAGAAATCATCGAAAAGCGGCCGGACGGTATTACCTTCAAGCCAGCCAGGTGCGGGTAGAACAGCCTCGCCTTCTTTTTCTTCTTTTTGTAGATAGCCTTCCTCCAGCCTGTAAATCACTTGGCCCACGGCCAGCGCCGGCTCTTTAGCCGGCTTCTGAAGCTTCAAGGCATTGAGGACATTGAGAATTCTGTCTTCCATTTCGGCCGTGGCTTCATCGGGATTAAAAACCGGGAGCAGAAGCTTGACCTCGCTACCTTTTTTCTGCATCAGCAGAAATTTATCTTCATCTGTCTTTTTATTGAGCTTAACGCGGTGGACATCGAGGCTTCCATCCACATTTGGTTCAAACAAAAAATTAGAAATAAGAACCGCCGGATCAAAACCTTCCTCAGCCAGAGGATAGAGACAGTTGAGCAGGCTGGCCACGGTTTCTTTAACCTCAAAAAGGCCAGGCGAAATCTCTGAAACTGTCTGGTTGGCCAGCGGCACCAGCTCTTTCCCCTTTTTTTCTGCCCAGAAGGCAGGCCACATCATCCGCTCGGGATAAATCTTATTGTCCTTTTCTCTGACGAAAACTGGCTCAATGATCAGTGGATAATCAGCCGTCCAGTTCGCCTTGCCAAAGATCCCTAAGCGATTGGCTCTGGAGGTATAAATTTCCTGAGGCTCTTTTTCCGGCATCAAACCCGAATGACAGACAGTGCAGGCCAGGCGCTCAAAATGAACTTTCGGGATACCACGATGAGCAGGACGCGGTGCGCCGAGAAAGCCGGCATAACCCTCACCGCCTTTTTCTGGCTTTTCCCCCAGGTGGCAGCCGGCACAGGTCAGACTATCCTGCTTGATGCCTGGAATAGCGGTCTTTTCACCCTGAAAGCCTCTGACCATCTGGTGGCTTAAATCATTCCGGTGACAGTCAACGCATTTCAAGCCGGCCAGGGCATGGACATCCCGCTCGACCGCTGCCTTCGTTTCGGCCTTTCTGGCTGTGACCGAATGGCAGGCCAAACAGCGACTATCATCAGGCTGATATTTTAAATCGAGCAGGGCATTGTTCTGGCTGTCAAACAGAGTCTGGTTATATTTGACTTCAGGCACCACTGCCCATTCGTGGTCATCAGGATTGGGGCCATCAATGATATCCCAGGTTGAAGGGAGGCGCGAAGCCATACCTTTCACCTCGCCCAGACCGGAAGCCGCCGTCGCCGCCCAGCGGAAATTCTCGCGCATAACCTGCTTGACCCATTCGCTATGATCCTGAAGAGGCGACGCATTATGACAGCCAAAGCAATTTATTTCCAGCCGTCCCGAAACACTCCAGCGTGAATCGGCGGTGATCTCTTTCTCACCCGGTTCACCCGGCCCGCCGCCATTAAGATTCCGCCCGAAAAGACAGATCAATTGCCAGTCGCTCAAGCCAATCTGCTCTGGCTTCCAGAGCCCGGGGAAATTAGCGTAGGAAATGGGAAGCTGCACACCTGTTTTATCATCAACCAGCACCCAGGGTTCTGACGGGCGGTCAATCGCCGGCCGCTTCTTCAGGTTAAAATGCAGTCCCTGACTTATGGTTTCATATTCATGGCAGGGAGCGCAGGAGTAGCGCGTCGAGAGGGGCAAAGAGGATGGGGCAGCCGGCACAATCTGCTCATTGAACTCGTCCATCAACGGCACCCGGTGAAGTGGCGAAATCTGGCTCCGTGTCCAGGGCGTCTGTCTGGCTTCTTCTTCGAGGGTAATTTTTTCGATTACACCTTTTTTCTCAGTATTTATTTTTTGAGCCTTCGCTTTCTCTGATTCTATTTTTTTTGTCTCGGTTTTTTCCTGTGGTTTTTTATCGTCCTTAGCCGCCAGCCGTGAGGAAACCTCGAGTGTGACGAAGATAAAAAGGAAAGAACAAACGGCATAGATAATTACCTGGCCGAGCTTCTTCCAGGTCAGCCTCCTGGCCGACCTTTGTTCTGGCTTCTGGCTTGAATGATTCATGTTTTATTTGTTATTTTTAGCTTTTTTTAATCTTTTTTTATCTTTTATCCTCTACTTTTAGCTTTATCTTTTATCTCCCGCTCCTTTATCTTTTTATGACTCTAAATCCTTCAGCCCTCATAGCCTTCAGGCTTTAAAATCTTCCGGCCTGAACTTAAGGTAAGTGCGGTTCCTGACCGCTTCATTAACTTTAAGTACCGCCACCGCTGACTCATAGGCCAGCTCGGCCGGGCAGTTAAGCGGCACTCCCCGCCGGATGGCTTCAAAAAAGTTTTCAAGATGTGGCTGGTGGGCCGGTTTGGCCAGCTCAATCGGCAGCGGCCAGCGGCCGGCCTCGGCCGTGACACGCACATCAACAAAAACATTTTTGGTCTGGACCTTTTGAATCGGCGGAGCTTCCGACATAATCAGCCCTTCCCGCACTAACGGTGCCCAATCCGGGGCATGAGCTTCACGATAGGCCCAGTCTCCTCTTTGAGGCACCTCCGAAATGACCAGCGAACCGTTATCGCCCATAAAAGTCTCGTAAAAACCTCCATGCGAGGTCGTCGTTTGAACCTGATAAAAGGCCCGGGCAGCACCGGCAGGTGTGTCATATTCATAAATAACCA
>DCDG01000017.1 GCA_002316315.1 Candidatus Aminicenantes bacterium UBA1061
CGGTTGATGAAAATTCTAAAAAGCTCTTCACGCAGTTACTTTTTTCTTATAAGCTCAACCCGCGGACAGTTTTATTCCTGGGCTATAGCGATAATTATTCTGGCTATAGCGGAGTCTCTCTAACTCAGTCCGACCGGACTTTCTTCCTCAAGCTCGGCTACGCCTGGAACCTATGAAAAAGGGCACAATAACAAAATATTAAATTAAAAAATAGTCCGAAGCATTCAAATTAATGAATCCAAATATTTGAACAAATAGCTATTTTATAGTTATTTGAGTTTCCTTTTAGCCTGTTAACCATCAGAAAATTTCCTGGCACGATTTTTGCTATAATAAATTCAGAAGGGAAAAATTCAGAAGGAGGCATTTATGAAAAAGGGAGTTTTTTTATGTCTTGTTGTGCTTTTACTCGTCTCGATTGGATTGGCCCAGACCGGACAGGTAGGGACTATTATGGGCACAGTCTACGACGAGAACAAAATTCCTCTTCCCGGTGTGACTGTTACTATTTCATCACCTGCTCTGGTTATGGGACAGATGCACAGAGTGACCAGCGCTAACGGTAATTATCGTTTTCCGTCTATTCCACCAGGCGAATATGAAGTCAAATTTGAGCTACAGGGCTTCAGGACTGTGGTGAGAAAGGGAATTATTGTTTCAGCTGCTGCCACCACTACGCTTGACGTAACTATGCCCATTGCTACGATAGAGGAAGAAGTGGTAGTTGAAGGAATTTCCCCAACCATTGATAGGGTAAAGACTACTAAGACGGCCAAAATTGATGCAAACTTTATTCTCTCTATTCCGGCTACCAGAACACTGGGAACATTCTTTAACATGACTCCAGGAGTTACCGGTGATACAGCTCATGGAAGTAGTGTTAGAGACAATACTTATAATATTGATGGAGTTAATACTGCTGATCCAGTGGTAGGCACAGAAAGTATCTTCTTTAGTGTTGATACGGTAGAAGAAATCTCTGTTCAAACTGGAGGTCTGTCGGCAGAATATGGCCAGGTTCAAGGTGCAGTTATTGATGTGGTCAGCAAATCCGGTGGTAATGAATTTCATGGTGCGGCCAATTTTTATTATAAGGGCGAAGGCTTTCAGTCTAACAATACGCGTGGCACCCCTCTGGAAGGAATGAAGAGTGGTTTTAAATATGAGATGGAGCCTGGAATAAACTTTGGTGGACCGATTATCAAGGACAAACTCTGGTTTTTCTTGAATGGCAGTTTCTGGAAGCAAGAATCTATCGTCTCTGGTTATCCTTATGATAAACCTGGAAATGAAGTCGGTGTTGATCAGCTCAGGCCATATCCTTATATTAAATTAACTTTCCAGCCGAACCAGGATAATAAGTTGATTCTCTCCTATCGGTACTCTGATATCAGAAGACATCATCGTGGTGCTTCCAAATACATGACAGAAGACACTACCTTGGAACAAAAAACAGCCACTCATGTTGTTAACCTGCAATACACCAGATTTTTTGGCTCTAACTTCTTTATGAATATTAAGGGATTTGCCTATCTCAGTCAATTTGATCTCTTAGCCAAAAATGAGAAACCTATGTATTATGAGTATACAGATCTTCGTCGTAGCGGAAGTTATGGCTATGATGACCTCAATCCACGCGACCGATATTCAATTGCAGCTGATGGCACTTTATTCTTAGAGAATGTCCTTGGCAACCACGAGATTAAAGTTGGCGCTGAATATATGGAAGGTGTCGGAGGCCGGACATTAAGATTTAATGATCATCCTGGAAATCCATTCAAAAATGACGGTTTCAAGCTTTATTTTATCGAGACTTATCTGGGTGAGCCGTTTTACGGCGAGTGGTACGCTCCTTATGATGTGGAAGAAAGAAGCCGGAATTTTGCAGCCTTTTTTCAGGATGCCTGGGCTGTCAATAAAAGACTCACCTTCAACCTGGGCCTTAGATTTGAAAGTATGAAAGGAATCTATCCACCTCAGATGGAAGACGAGGGCTTAAAAACGTTGCCGCTGCCAGAGCCCTATAATATCAGTTATAACAGGGCAGTTACCAAAACTACCACCCCTTACACCTGGAATACTCTTTCCCCTCGGCTCGGTCTTATTTTTGATTTGACTGGAGACGGCAAAACTACTTTCAAGTCAAGCTTTTCCAGATATTACATAGCCAACCTGACCCAGTGGGTTACCCGGGGTAATCCTAACGGATTTGTTGGTTTCTGGGGTTATGCGATATATAATGAGGCAGATAATACTTTCGAATTTGATGAGCTGTTAGGCTACGAACTGGCTGGCCCGGAATATGTCCCCAAATATGGCTATAAAGATTACAAATTCAAGACACCTTATACGGATGAACTGGTTGTTGGTATTGAAAGAGAACTTTTCAAAAATACCGCTTTTGGAGTTCGCTATATCAGGAAATGGTCAAGAAATAATATCGAAGATGCTGATGCCACCTACCTGAATCTGGACAAGCTTCTTTCTACTGGTCAGTATGAGTGGTTACATTATGAGGCTCTAACTGTAACAGACCCATATGATGGCTCCGCGCAGACATTCTATAATAGGACCGAGCTTCTTACTTCAGACTATTATATGATAAATCCTCCTGATGCCAACCGAGACTATGATGGGGTTGAGGTTACTCTCGATAAAAGATATGCTAATAACTGGCAGCTTCATGTCTCTTACGTCTGGCAGAAATCAAGGGGCTTGATTGCAACTGATTTTGATAGCAGTTGGAGTGGAACCGGCTTATACGATAGCCCTAACAATCATACCAACGCTCTAGGTAGATTTCCTGATGAGAGAAGGAATCAGTTGAAAATTCAGGGAACGATTAAGTTGCCCTGGGATGTAAGTATTGGCGGATACATGAGATTCATGTCAGGCCGGAGATATGCCAGAGCAATAAGAAGCAGAGACATTCTGGGAGCTGATAACGATTTGGATCAGGGCATGGTAACAATTTATGCAGAACCAAGTGGCTCCAGGGGACTTCCGGAAGTAGCTATACTGGATCTACGTATTGAAAAGTGGTTCAAAATATCCAGGACTTCCTTTGGTATCTTTGCGGATTTCTTCAATGTCTTTAACGACAGCAAAGCCACCAGTGTTTACACCATTTCTAGCAATCCCAGCATTAAGTTTGGGACAATGCAGAGTATTATGGATCCCAGAATTTTGCAACTCGGTTGTCGCTTTATATGGTAAAGCTTAAAGCTTGAGAAAGAAGGGGAGGCGGTTCGATGCCTCCCCTTTTAATTTTTAAGTGTGGAGTCAGGACCCAGCCATGAGGAAACTTCGGCGTGCCTTATCAATGACCTTGCTCTTATGTCTTTTATTTTCGCCGCTTTTCTCCGGGAGCAAGTCCAAAAATATAATGCTTCTTTTTGATATTAAATATTATAGTCACGAGATAGATAATACTGTTGACCTTTTTTTCAAAAAGATGATAAGTCCGGGTGATCAGCTCATAATTATGACTCCTGCCCGTAAAATGTTAAGCTACTCCAGTAAAACCATTGCTGAATCACCACAAAAAGTAAATCGGGAGATTAAAGACACTCTTAAAAAACATACGTCCGTTACCAGTTCTGATTACACAACTATCTATAATCAAATGTTGACCATTGTAAATGATATAAGCTATGGTACAGGCCTTGAAGATGCTAAAAATTTGATAGCTGCCTATGAGAACAACCGAAGAGAGCTAAGAAATACCAGAAGAATTAACCAGGACTTGCTTCTGCAACTTTCTGATATATTTAAGAGATCCAGGGAAATTACCGGTGATACTGATAATCGAATTTATCTTTTCTTCCAAAGAGAAATCAGGCCAATTCCGGATAAAGAGACCATGAACAGAATGAGAGAGGCGACTGAATTAGCCTTTGATGCCACCAGGGTATTTCTGGAAGAAAAGCTTGAACCGGATTTTAATACAGATGTGATAACTGAAGAATTTAAGAACGCCGGGGTGACTTTTAATTTTGTCTATATCAATCTTAAAGAATCGCTAACGCAAAGATATCAGCTGGTTGATAACTCTGGAGATTTTTACAGTGCCATGTCGGTGATTGCCCAGAAGACAGGGGGGAAAACCGTTACTACCAATCAGCCCGGTACCATCTTTGAAGATAAGTAATAGCGGTTTATTTTTTTCCAAGTTGCTTGATAATTTCTTTAATCAAATTGACCTGAGGATCATCTGGCGGGCTTAATTCCACAAACTTCTGGAAATAGGTAAGAGCTGCATCTGTTTCGCCCTTATTCAGATAGCAGTAACCGAGTTTAAGGTAAGAATTCGGCCAGGCAGGATTTGTTTTGATAGCCAGATTATAATAATTAATGGCCTCATCAGTTTTGCCAGAATTGAAAAGTATTTCGGCTACGTTATAGGCGAGGGCATAATCTGAAGGGTCAATAGCGATTGATTTTTCAAAGTATTCTTTTGCTTCTTCCAGTTTACCCTGGTCCAGGTAAAGTTCGCCCAGGCTGGCATAAAGTGAAGCAGCAACTACACTCCCCTTCAGATCCGTCTCTTCTTCATTCAGCTTATTTAAGACGAATTCAAATTCTTGAATAGCTTTATCATATTCTCTCAATTTAACATAGCAATTTCCCACGTTGATTCTGACGGAATATAAATCAGGCTGAAGTTCAATAAATTTATTAAACATCGCTAAGGCTTTTTCATAATCTCCTGCCTCATAAAGGTCATTTGCCTTCTGGTAGACTACCTGAGCGTCACTTTGATCAATGCCTTCAATGCTGGCTCTTTCTAACAACCTGATTTCCTGATCAGGGTTTCTTATGGAACTGATCTCAAGATGGGGGATTATCGTTGGGTCATAACCCTCCTTACTGACTGTTATTTTCACCACTGTTTTCCCCAGACCGAGGAAAGAAAAGACACCATTTTTGTCCGTGGTAGTTGTCATGGACAGGTTGTGAACTAATGATTCGAGCGTAACTGTAGCTCCTTCAATCGGGTTTCCGTCTTTGTCCAGCACCACACCTCTAAGTCTGGCCTGGCCCCTTCCTTCCTGGGCAGATAGAAAAGATGAAGAAAACAGCAAGAAGAAAAATAAGAACAAGGCCGTTAATTGCCTAATATTTTTCACTCGATCCCTCCATTTCAACTAATATTTGAAGCCGTTTTTCAATGATAATATATTGCGGAACTCCCTCTGTTGTTTTTAAACAGGTTTCTTCTTGATTTAAAATTCATATTCACAATTATTTTACCATAGAGGAAGGCCCAACGGCCATTTTTGTCAGCGGTAGTCATCATAGATAATTTATGAATTAATGATTCGAGTTCTATCCTGACACCTTCAATTGGCTGCCCATCCTTGTCCAGGACGAGGCCTATCAGTCTGCTCTGATCGTGGCCTTCCCGGGCTGAAAGCGGGTAGGATAAAAACATTAGCCATAGAAATATAAATAAAAGAAAAGCGACAGTTGGCCTCTTTTTCATCGTTAAAGCCATGGCCTCCGGCTTTTGCTTTTAGACTGCCTTTTTGCTCTACTTATCTTATTTTAACACAATTAGCACTGAGTACAAACTGCCTGTTTCTCTGTTTCCTACCCGTTCTGAGGCCATGGCCAGTCGTCACGCTTTTCCATAACGGCCATATTCATTGCTAACATTTTTCTGTTATTAATTTTTGGTTGGAGTCACAACTATAAATGACAAATCCGTTTTCTTTGCTCCTGCAGATGAGCGATTTCCATGTGAACGGGTCAAGAGGATTACTGTGTTTTCTTTTTCTGGGTAACGGGAAAAAGCTCCGGATTTTCTTCAATGAACAGATCTTTCATTTTCCAGAAAGTGCTATCTTTGGGGAGCTTTTTCTTGCTATAAGTGTAACCGATAACTGATACAACCAGAGCACCGGCAGTATCCAGGATAAGGTCTCGCATAGTATCAAGAAGTCCTAATCTTGTATTAAAATAGCCGTAGGCCTGCTCCAGATTTCTGGCTCCCTGCATATCAGAACCAGTGATATTATCAACCAGAAACTCAAAAATTTCCCAGATAACACCCGCCGTCACAGCAAAGCAGAAGGCAAAGAGAGCGATGAAAAAGGGGCTTAATTTAAGATGGATATTTCTGTCTTTGTTCAGAGTATATATCAGAAGAAATCCGAGGTAGCCCAGAAGAAAAGCAGAGGTCGTATGCAGCATGCTATCCCACCACCAGAAGTGGTGAAAATACTGGCGCACCTCTCCCAGATACATAGAGGCGAAGATAAACAGAAGAATTATCATCTGCATAGGAGCAGGGATGACCACCCTGGTTCGTTTGGATAAGATGGTCGGTAACAAAAATAACAGGAGGGTGACAACGGCACTCAGAAATATTTCCCATTGAGCATTTATAAAATTATAGACTATGGCTCCAGCGTCCAGAATTATAAACGAATATCTCATTACCGGTTCAATTCTTTCTGCAGACCATTTATGTTTTGTCATGAATGAACTCCTTTGCTCTCTGAAGTACTGTTCTCTTTGTGGCCATAAAAAGGGAAGAGCATAATTACCCTCCTCTATTTTCTGCCAGTCTCAATTTTATCTGAAATCCTTACGCCAAGGATAGTTTTTATAATGAAAACGGAACAATTACTCTTTTGTTTCCTGATTACTGGCCGGTGGCAGATAATCTTTAAGTGCTTCCAGATATCTGGCAAAAGCCCTTTTCCCCTTTTCTGTTATTGAGCAGGTGGTCACAGGCTTTTTGCCCTTAAAAGATTTTTTTATGGTCATGTAGCCCGCTTCTTCCAGTTTGGAGAGGTGAGTGCTCAGGTTGCCGTCGGTTGTTTCAGTGACTTTTTTAAGATAATTAAAGTCTGCTTCTTTAACGCCAATGAGGACAGACAGCACTGCCAGGCGAACCTGAGAATGGATAACCGGGTCGAGTGGTGGAAACTTATTGATTGTCATTGGCTGGCCTGTTTTTCCTGTATCTGGAATTGAAAATGAAGCCTGGAACGAGGTAGCCGACAATCAGGAGGGGAATAAAGGCAAGACTTCTGTAGTCTCCTGGAATGGGAATCATAGCCAGGGCTCCAACCCACCACAGACCACCGCACCATTTAAGGAAACTTAACTCGTAAATTACACCCGTAACGAAAAGCAATAAACCGCCGATCGTAGCCATCAAAATTGGAATAACTTCGTAGGAATAAATGTTGAGCATAGGGAAAACCAGGCCCATCAAAACAAAAACAATGGCACAGCCTTTACACAGGTACTCAAAATTTATTTGGGCATAAGTCTTAGCCTTCTCGGTTTTATCCCGGCGACTGCTGTGAATAGCGGAAAAAATGAAGCCCAGGGCCATAAAAGCTATCCAGTTAATCCAGATCCACCTTGGTTGACTGAAATAGATGAGGGCATATGTACCAATAATAGCAGCGATTATCACAAATCCCCAGAAGATAAAGACCGCCCCTGATTCGGCCGTGGTTTTTCTGGTTTTTTCCACCATGTCCTTGATTAACCTGATTTCCTCTTTTAATTCATGTTCGTCCATGACGCCTCCTATCTCACAATGCAAAGCACTTTGCGTTACAAAGTAATAATAGGTATTAGATTCATGTTTGTCAAGAAGTTTTTTTCAATTCGTTAGTTTTTCATGTATCTATCAAAAAGAGTACTCGAGCCCGGCATAAAAGCTCCTGGGTTTAGAAGGCCCATAAACGTAGCCTGAGTCACGGTCTGCTCCTAGGTCTAAATCCTTCTGATAGGAATCAAAGAGGTTAAAGATACCGGCCAGGAAATTAAATGAGGCACCGGTCTTTAATTCAACCTTCCGGTTAAGCTTGAGGTTTACTACCCAGAAAGGGTCAGTTGTCTCCAGAAGGTCAGACAATATATAACCCGCATAATGCGGAACTTTCATTGAACCGGTGTATTCGAGAGAAAGCTCAGCATTCAGCCAGCGTTCATTTTTATACTCCAGACTGGCATAGCCATAACTTTTTGGTGTCCGGAAAAAATCCTTTGAATTGAATTCGGGTTCCGGTTCGTCGAGTAAATTATTCTGGATTGTCCAGCCGGAATTCAGAACCACCCTCTGGCCGATACTCAGCCCAGCGACGGCCGATACCCCGTAAACCTTCGCCCCGGAACCATTAATTCTTTCCATCAGGCGAGTATTCTCTGTGCCGCTAATCTCGTGAAGAATGAAGGCGTCAGCCAACCTGGTGTAGAAACCTTCCAGGCTCAGCTGTAAATTATACCGTCCAGATTGTCGGCCAAAATCAAAACCGGTTGTTAAGCTCGAGGAGTTCTCTTCTTTCAAGGCGGGAGAATTCACGATCATCATACCTACTCCTCCGACCTGTGTAATGTGAAGGTCTTCATCGAAAACTTGAGGAGCTCTAAAACCGGTGGAAATAGTTGTCCGCCAGGTTAGATCCCGGGTGAGATTAGCCAGCAGGCTAACCCGGGGGGTAAAAACGACGTTATTTAAGGCTGTATGTTTGTTCAGTCTTAAGCCACCCAGCAAGCTTAATGTTTTGCTGATTTTCCAATCATCCTGGATAAAGATTCCGACTTCGTCATAGGTCTGGTCTATTATCCGGTTATAACCCAAAGCTTGGTCCTTGATCTTGTCTCGCCTGAGTTGAAAGCCGAAGGAAAGAAGATGTACTCCAGCTTGCCAGTTCATCTGACCATTACCAATTAATAACGGATTTTTGGTCGAACCGTAAGCCTTCGGATCTTGATGGCTTCCGTAATAAGTATCCCGCTTAGCATCCAGATAAGAAAACGATAGGTTGTAAAAAAGATTTGGCTTGAGAGCCTGATTCCATTCAGCCGAGAGTCCGAGTTGATCAGATTTTATCCACTCGCAGACATCGGTTTCATGACAGGGCCGGTCAAAAAGATTGCCACCTCTCCGGTCTTCGAATATCTTGAATATTTCGAATTTGGCCTTAGCTTTTACCGCCTGAAAATCGTGGAATAAATTCAATCCAAAGGAAGTATTGTTAATTGAGCCAAGCTCAGAGAAGCTATCCTGATTGAGATCAACCGGATTTCTTTTTTGATAATTGGCGAAAAGATATGTTCTGGTATTCATATCTCTGGAGACATGGCTGGTATTAAAATTTAGAGTCAGATGAGGTTCGCTGGAAATAGCTTCTTCAACAACTTTTAAATCAGTTCTGTTCTCGCCGGGTTCTCTGGTAATAACGTTAACAACTCCGGCCACGGCATTTCCACCGTAGAGGGCAGATCCTCCGCCCTTAACGATTTCGATCTGTTCAATCATGCCAGCTGGAATCTGTTCGAGCCCATAGACTCCAGTCATGGCACTGACCACCGGCAGACCATTGATCAGAATCTGAGTATATTTCCCCTCCATCCCGTTAATTCTGACCTGGGTGAAATTGCAGTTCTGGCAATCATTTTCTACTCTGATGCCGGGGGTCAGGCTTAAGGATTCGGCCAGGTTGGCGGCAACTTTCTGTTCAATCCTGGTCTTGCTTATGACTTCAGTTTTCACTGGCGTTTCCGCATAACGTTTGGGCGTCCTGGTCGCTGTAACCACGATTTGCTCTTCGATCTTGGGGGAAAGGATAATTTGATAGTTCTGAATATTAGCGACTATCTCTAACGGGTCGGAAATATAAGTCATATAATTATCAGCGTGGACTTCTAAATGATATTTCCCTGGCGGGAGTGGTCCAAGTGCGAACCGGCCAGATTCATCGCTTTCCGCCGAAAGACTTAACTCGGGAAGAATTATTGAGGCCTTTTTTATCGGTTGGCCCTTAATATTTTCGATACTCCCTTTTACATATAATTGGGGAGATTGACCAGACTGCTGGTGGTTTTGTTCCTGCTGGGGAATGGCCACCATGGCCAGACCCGGAAAAACGATGAGAATAATTGCAAGAATTAAAATAGGTATTTTTAGTTTCATGATATTACTCCTCTAAGAATCAAGTTCGTTGATTGTTAAACACAAAAATAAAATTATGAATAGAAAAAAAGTTGTTAGTCGTGTCTTGAGCTTGAACAGCTCATTCAGGCAAAATAACTAACAGGCAGGAGGGTCGCGAGAAGAGGTGTGTGGATTAAAAATAAATATATATCTATGATTATCGCCAATGTAGAGTTGATAGCTAAATTCAGGGGTGTGGGGCTGAAAAACACTTATGAACTCAATACAACTGGCAGATTTCTGCAGGTGGCAGGCCGGGCATTTCCCATCCTCGACAAGCGTTTTTTCCGTATGGAAATAATTAGCAGACGAAATAAAAAGGAACAGGAATACTCCCAGAAGTGAGATGCCCTGTCTTTTTCGTCTGCTGATCATTTTAAATATCTATAGCAAAACTGAAAAATATTTTCAAGAAACAGGGGACACAAACTATATTTCCT
>DCDG01000002.1 GCA_002316315.1 Candidatus Aminicenantes bacterium UBA1061
TGTCAGATTATTGGCCAGCTAAAGTTTTGATTCCTATCAATTTGATAAACGAATTCAACAGTGGGCTGCCACTTAATTTTTCTTGACTGATGGCCCCTTTATATAATAGGAATAAGGTATCAGGAGGCTAAAATGACTAACTCAAATAATACAAATGACAATGGGCAAAAAATATTATCGACGCCGCTTTCGCGCCGTGAATTTCTGGGAAAAACAGCGGCTTCAGCGGCCGGCTTGATGATTGTGCCCCGCCATGTGATTGGTGCCCAGAAAGATAAGAAGAAAAAAGCCCCAAGCGATACGCTCAATATGGGCTGCGTGGGCGTCGGTGGCAAGGGATTTTCAGATGTTCAGGCGGTCAGCACCGAAAATATTGTTGCCTTGTGCGACGTTGATGCCACCATGATGGATGCTTTCCTAAGCTCCGCCGATCACCCGCCGGAATATAAAGCTAAGTACGAAAAAGCCCATATCTATCGCGATTTCCGCGAAATGCTGGATAGAGAAAAATCGATTGATGCCATTACCGTTAGTACCCCCGATCATACCCACGCTGTTATTGCCATGATGGCCATGAAAATGGGAAAACACGTCTTTGTTCAGAAGCCGCTGACTCACACAGTGAAAGAGGCACGCCTTCTCCAGCAGGAAGCGGCCAAAAGGAATCTGGTCACTCAGATGGGCAATCAGGGTCATTCCAAGGAAGGAGCTCGCTTAATCTGCGAGTGGATCTGGGATGGAGCCATCGGTCAGGTGCATGAAGTTCATGTCTGGACCAACCGGCCTATCTGGCCTCAGGCCATTGATGCTCCGAAAGAAATCCCGTCCTGCCCGCCAACGCTGTCCTGGGATCTGTGGCTCGGACCGGCCGAGTGGCGTCCCTATCACCCGGCTTATTGCCCCTTTGCCTGGCGCGGCTGGTGGGATTTTGGGACTGGCGCCCTCGGCGATATGGGTGCTCATCTCATTGACCAGCCTTTCTGGGCTTTAAAGCTCGGCGCTCCGATCCGAGTTCAGGCCAGTTCAACCAGATATACCGAGGATTCTTATCCCCTGGCCGAAATTGTCACCTATGAATTTCCTGAGCGCCAGGGAATGTCCCCGGTTAAGCTAATCTGGTATGATGGCGGCCTGATGCCACCCCGCCCGGCCGGATTGCCCGATGGACGCCGGATTGGAGACGATGGCGGAGGCTGCCTGTTTGTCGGTGACAAGGGAATGCTGGTCTGCAGCACCTATGGTGAGAACCCACGACTTCTGCCCGAAGAGCTGATGCAGAGTTATAAACGCCCGGAAAAGACAATTCCGCGCTCGCCGGGCATTGCCGAAGAGTGGATCGCTGCCATAAAAGAAGGGAAAAAATCAACAACTGACTTTTCTTACTCCGGTCCACTGACCGAGATGATGCTTCTGGGCAATATCGCCCTGCGTTTCCAGCAGGATAATGTCGTTCTCAACTGGGACAGCCAGAATTTCCGCTTCACCAATGTGTCTGAAGCTAACAAGTACCTCGAGATGCCCTATCGTTCAGGCTGGGAACTGTAAGAATAGCCTGGAATAGCTAAAAACTAAAAGAGGCGAAGCCGCCCCGAAAATTAAAATCAAAAGGAAAGGGCTGGTTTAAAGGCGTTTTAAAAGGCGGTTACCAGGCCTGAGAAGCATACGGCTGGAAATTAACCTGAAAGCAAAGTTGATGGTGAGTTCAGGAAGCATCAGGAAACATACAGATGACCAGTTCTCATGGCGAGTGATGATATATTCTTGCCCTCTGTTACAGGTGATAAGTCCTGATGGGCTGGACGGAAGTAAGGTGACTTCGCATTAAAGGCTGATGCCGAGCGTTTTTAAGACATATAAAAGCTTAAAGAAATTAGAGGCTTCAATAGCCGGGAGGGAGAGACATGATTGTCGAGAGAAAAAACAAATATAGGAAACAGGCTAAAATCATGACCTCGATTCTGGGCTTGCTTTTTATTTGCGCTCTGACAGTGATCGCTATCCAGCAGGAAAATTACCAGGAAATTGTCGCCCGCTGGGCCGTCCATGACCCGAACCGCCCGCTGCCGCCAGTGGTTAACCCTGGCCCACCCCTGCCGCCAGTTCCGGCGCCGTCCGATGCAGTGATCCTTTTTGACGGGAAAGATCTCTCGAAGTGGGCCGACGAGAAGGGAGCTCCGACGCGCTGGAAGGTCGAAAATGGCTATTTCGAAGTCGTTCCGGGCACAGGAAACATTCAGACCAGAACCGGTTTTGGCAGCTGCCAGCTCCATATCGAATGGGCTACGCCTTACCCGCCCAAAGGGTCAGGACAGGATCGTGGCAACAGCGGGGTCTTTTTGATGGGCCTGTATGAAGTTCAGGTGCTTGACTCCTATGAGAACAAAACTTACGCCGATGGGATGGCCGGAGCAATTTATGGCCAGTATCCACCGCTGGTTAACGCCTGCCGTCGGCCCGGCGAATGGCAGTCATATGATATTATCTTCCATGCGCCCAAGTTCGATGCCGACGGAAAGCTCCTGAAGCCAGCCAGGATGACTGTTCTTCACAATGGAATTCTCATCCAGGAGAATGCCGAGTTAACCGGGCCAACCGCTCACAAAGCCCGGCCGCCATACAAAGCCCATGCCGATAAGCTCCCGCTGATGCTGCAGGACCACAGCCATCCAGTCAGATTCAGAAATATCTGGCTCCGCGAATTATAATGGGGTCGGGCCAGCCGGTTTCATGTATTATCAGTCACTTAACAGCTGACGGTTTTATTCAATGTTCGACAGAAAGATAACTTTTCGCCAGAAAAGCTGTCTTTCGATAAAAAACCAGACCGAGGCTACTATTTTATGCCGGCCAGCGGTAAAAATGTCCGCATAACCATTTCAGAAAAAATAGAATATGGCTACAATAGAGGTGCTGCCCAATGAAATATGAATTCTGGAATTTAATTCAGGGTTTAGCTGGTACATAATTTAAAGAAGCATAGGGCTGCGAGCAAGGTAACACGGGCGGCCGGGAAAAGCTGACGAGGATTTGTTAACTGGCTCAAAGAATCTCAAAGAATGATGAGAGAAAGGAGACCTATGAAGTTAAAAGGCAAGACTTCACATGGCGTGATTAGAATAGGGCTTTTGTGCCTGGTGCTTTTGGGTGCTTTAGTTTATTCCTTCGCGGCTCCCTCCTCGACTGGACCCGACACTCCAAAAAAGGCCTTGATTGTCTGGGGTGGCTGGGAAGGCCACGAACCCAAACAATGTGTGGACATTTTCGCCCCGTGGCTTAAAGAACAGGGATTTGAGGTTGAAATTTCTAACAGCCTGGATTCCTACCTTGATCTGGAAAAGCTCAAGAAGCTCGATGTCATCATTCAGGTCTATACCCAGGGTACTATTACGGCCGAGCAGGAACGCAATTTGCTCGAGGTGGTTAAGGGCGGCGTCGGGCTGGCCGGCTGGCATGGAGGCCTGGCCGATTCTTTCAGGTCGAACACCGAATATCAATTTATGGTTGGTGGACAGTGGGTAGCTCACCCCGGCGGAATCATAGATTATGAGGTGAACGTCCTCCCCGAAAAGAAAAACGACCCGATTGTTCAGGGGCTCAAGGATTTTAAGATGCATTCCGAGCAGTATTACCTGCATGTGGACCCGGGAGTAGAAGTTTTGGCCACCACCACTTTTAGCGATGAATACGCCCCGTGGATAAAAGGCGTGGTTATGCCGGTTGTCTGGAAAAAACACTACGGTCAGGGCCGGGTATTTTATTGCTCACTCGGTCATGTGGCAGCTGACTTTAACGTTCCCGAGGCCCGGGAAATTGTCAAGCGAGGTATCCTCTGGGCCGCCCAGGCATCTGACAAATAATCGCGACCACAAAGCCGGGATTTTTATAATAGAAAATCAATCAAGTATTTATGCTCAATCCCCAGATA
>DCDG01000025.1 GCA_002316315.1 Candidatus Aminicenantes bacterium UBA1061
AGGGCCGGGATGAATAGTGGGAAAAATGTTTAATCCTTATATAGGATATCAGGGGCAATTCCCATGGTGAGATTCCAGACATTTTTATATAATAGAGACTCATCTTAGCTTGAAAGAAAGGTAGCTTTCGAGACAGGGGGAATTTCATCTGGAGAATCACCTCTAAGGGTGATTGAAGATGAGAAACGGAAGTGAGATACATTAAGTGCATTGGCCGAAATCCCAGTTTGGGGTTAATTTTTGATAGAGGGTAAGACCATGACAAAAAACAAGATTTTGCTCATAGACTTTGATCAGGAATTTTTGAAATTTCTCGGCCGGGTTCTCAGCCAGGAAGGTTATGAAATCCAGGTTGCAGCTGATGGACTGGCCGGCTTTGAAAAATTTTCCGAATATCAGCCGGACCTGGTCATCATGGAAGCTATGTTACCCAAATTTCATGGTTTCGAACTCTGCTCGCGTATTACCTCCCATCCGACCAAGAAAGCGCCCGTTATTATTGTCACCGGGATTTACAAAGATGCTGTCTATAAAACAGAAGCCCTAAGAAGCCTTGGAGCATCGGGCTTTTTTGAAAAGCCTTTGAATCTTGAAGCTCTTTTGTCCAAAGTCTATGAGCTCATTGGCAAGCCAGAAGTCAAAAAGCACCAGGTGAAGAGCGAAGAGGAAGAAGATCTCGATAAGTTATTGAAGCAAGCCCTGGCTTCAGCTTATACACCAGAACACTCGTCAGACACTGCCAGAGCAACTGAAAAGACACCAAAAAGAGATGAAATCAAGAAGACTCCAACCACTCCCAAGGACGACGAAATAGAACTGATCTTGAAGTCCAAACTTAAAGACTTGATTACAACTTCCCCGGAAAAAGGACCAGCCAGAACTACCCATCAGACCGCAACTGCCGCCCCCACCAAAAAGCCTGAGCCGTCCAGGCAGTCAGCCGGTAGTGAGGTCAAAAAGACAGAACCAGCTGTGAGTCAGGCTCCAGGCGGAAGCCTGACTGGCAAAAAGCCCTTCGAAAAAGAAGCAAAAACCACTGGCTTTGATCAAACGGTAAAGGCTGAGCCAAAAACGACGCAGAAACCAGAGCCGGTAAGAACATCCTCTTCTCTGTCCTATGTCTTTGAAGAAGAAACATCCAAACCAGTCTCTCCCCCGGTTAATCCGTTTAAATCTTATACGGAAGGTAACAAGGAAAAAACGGGCAAGAAGGCTTCGGCCAAATATATTGGCTTGGCTGCTGGTGCTCTGGCCGTCATCGGCCTGGTTGCCTTTCTGACTCTGGGCAAGAAAAAGGGTCCTGAATTTTCTCCTCAGCCGGTGAATCAGACGGCTGCCCTCCAAACAGCCGGAACAGATCAGACCAAAGAACTCCCAGCCAATGAAAACCTTAATAAAGAAGAAGACCTGAATAAAGAAATTGAGAAGCAGATGGCTGAGTACCGTAACCAGCAAAACAGAACAGAAAAAAGTTCCGATGTGGCCAGTGCTCAGAACACAAAAGGCGGTAGCGCCGCCAGAACTCCTGCCCGGAATCAACCAGCAGCTATTCCAGCTGCACCTATTATTCCTCAGGAAACACCTAAAATAGAGGTAAATATTAATGGCGGACAGCAAGTTTCACCCCCGGATCAACTTAACACCGCCACCACCAGTCAAATCGAAGAAACAAAAACTCGCCAGGAAGAGCCGCCCGTCGCTGTGAACCAGGTCAAGCCGGAGGAGCAACCGGTTGATCTGGGCAACCTGAAAGCTAGACCAGGAGATATTGTCCCTCTTTCCATGGTTGAAGTTGAACCGAAATTGATCAAAAGCGTCGAACCTGTTTTTCCGGAGGTTGACCGCCGGGCCGGCATCAAGGGAAACGTCATGGTCAATGTCCTGATTTCAGAAAAGGGAGATGTCCTGGAAGCAGTCATTATCCGGGGCATCAAGGGCTCAGTTGCTTTGGAAAAAGAGGCCGTTTCAGCTGTCAAGAAGTGGAAGTTCTTGCCAGCAGAAAAGGATGGTGTTAAAGTAAAGGTTTGGAAACCAATCACTATTGGTTTCGGTTTAAATAAATAAACCGGAGAGAAGTAAGGAGTCAAAAAGATGGGCATCTCAAGGGATCAAGAAGAACTTTATAAAAAGACTCTGGAAGATGTGCGCGACCAGCTGGCAGCAATTGACGCTGAGGTTGAAAAAGAATTGCAGCGTGTCAGGCAGACCCTGGCTGAGCTTCAAGAACAGAAGAAATCGTTGAAGATGGTTTACCAGGGAATTGCCAAACTCCTCGGAATAGAAAGCGATCTGGAAGACGATTCAGATGAAGCCACTATTCCAAAAATGTGATTAATTATTATAGAAGCAACCTGGCCAGAGCCTCAACCCATTTCTTCTAATTAACCATTAACTCCTTGAAAGGGATAAGTTTTGCCTTGCCAAAGGGCTTATTTTAGGGTATTTTTATACTTTAATTTTTGCCTTGGTAATTTTTATGTTTATATTAATAGGATTTCTGATCGGGTTTTTTGCTGCCGTCCCGGTTGGCCCGGTCAATATTTACATTATTTCTCAGACTCTCAAAAGAGACTTTTTTCATGGGATGATAGCCGGCATATCAACGGCTCTTCTCGACCTGACTTTTTGTCTGGTTTCTTTGGTCGGGTTCTTTCATATCTCTTTAAATCTTTCCGGCTATACTCACTGGCTTAAAGTGGCCGCCGGGGCTATCCTGCTGTTTCTTGGCTTGAAATTACTTCGCGACGCCAGCAATTTTAAGCTCAATACTGAAAAAAATGGGCCTATTACCAAAACTGCTCGTCCTCTGGTCGGAGTGGTTTTGCTTTATATCTCTAATCCATCGCTTTACGCCTTCTGGATTGGTGTAGCCGGCGCCATGACCGCTCATGGCCTGCTTAGAAATGGATTCTGGCCAGCTATCTTTTTTGCCGTTTCTTGCGGTTTTGGAGCTTTAGTCTGGTATTTCTTTTTGGTCAGAATTGTCTCCCGCCATCAAGCAAAAATTCGAGAAAAAACCTTTAAAAAATTATTTATTATCCTGGGATGCCTTTTAATTGGCTTTGCTCTATTCACCTTTATCTCAGCATTTACTAATATTAAATTAATAGGCCAGATACTTTGAGCTAAACCCTGGTTTAAAAAACATTTTATTTTTGTTAATATTTTAGTCTTATGTGCGGGGAACCTCTTTTACCAAAAGATACAGACGTATCCAGGCCAGAATTTATTGTCCTTAAAGCTTCAGCCGGCACCGGCAAAACCCATGCCCTGACCTTAAGGTTTGCTCAGTTTCTTCTGTCAGATAAAATCAGGAATAACCAGCTAAATCAGATCTTAGCCATCACTTTCACCCATAATGCCGCCAATGAGATGAAGGCCCGGATAATCGGTTGGCTAAAAGACACCTATTTTGGACAGGACACCAGCCGGATGACTCAGATAAAAGAGCTGGTCAGTCTGTCGGAAGAAGCTCTGCCTGGCCGGGCTGAGTCGGTGCTGAGCCATCTCTTTGATCATTACACCGATTTTCAGGTGACAACTATTGATAGCTTTATGACCGACGTTTTTAAAGCTTCCGCCATCGAGCTGGGCTTCAGTCCGGACTTTGAGATTACTCTCAATACGACCCCGGTTATCAGTTACGCCTTCTCTAGGTATTTAAGAAATATCACAGCTGAATCAAAAGATGGACAGCTCCTTTTAAATATTTCGGACAGCTTAAGGGAAATGAGAGGCAGTGACAAAGCCTTTATCTGGGATCCAAGTGATGAAATTCTTCAGACGTTTACCGAATTCTACCGGAAAATTGAGGCCCTCTATCGCCAGCCGGAAATTAAGGATCTGAAAGAAGCCGAGCAGGAGCTCAGAACAGCCGAAAGGGGGTGGCATGATTGCCTGGAGAGACTCCGTCAGCTTATGGAAAATTCATGTCTGGAAAGATCGGGCAGGTCTGCCATTGCTAATCGCCTGAATTCAAAAAATATTAAGGACTGGTTTAACTGCTCTTTTAAAACTCTACCGGTTAAAAAACCAAAATCCCCGGATCTTTATATAATTTATGAGCAAATCCTGCAGTGTGTCGAGGATTTGGAAAAAAAATTAAATCAATATAAAAAGCTTTATGCTTCTTATTATTTTCAACCCCATCTCCAGGTCTATCACCAGCTGCTGGAAAACCTTGATTGTATTAAAAAAGAGAAAGGCCTTATTTTCATCGACGATATAAACCGCCACCTGGCCGATTATCTCAGTACCGGAGTTGTGCCTGATATTTATCTCTGCCTGGGCGGCCAGATTTACCATTTCCTCATTGATGAGTTTCAGGATACCTCACCTATCCAATGGAGAAACCTCACTCCACTCATTGATAATGCCCTATCTCAGGGAGGAAGTCTGTTTATTGTTGGCGACACCAAGCAGGCTATTTATGGCTTCCGAGAAGCAGATTATGAGATTATGGTTAAATATGAAAAAGGTAAGAGGAAATTTCAGTCAGTGGAAACCAGCGTCAAAGACTTGGAAGCCAATCGGCGCAGCCAGAAAGCAATTCTCGATTTTGTTTCCTTGATTTTTCCCAACGGGGTCAAAAGGTTAAGCCTTGACCAAAACAATAAAAAAATAGCCAGAGAGAAAATAACAGCCTGGCAAGAAGCCGCTTCGAGCAGCGGGCTGGATGATTTTATCTGTGAGGGACCCGGTAAAAAAGAAGAAGACAGTGGCCAGGCTTTCCCCGGTTATGTGGAAATGGAGTTTTTCAGGGCCGAAAACGAGACCGATAATAATGACGAGGAGGAGGCCGATGGTCTCGGGGAGAAGCCTCGGCCAGAACCGGAGCCAGCGGGAGAGGACGGTAGCCTTGAAAATTCACCTCTAAAAAAAAGGATCCAGGAACTCGTCCTCGAACTTCATGACCGCGGTTATGACTACTCGGACATAACAATTTTAACCTATAAGAACGAGACGGTAGCAGAGGCTGCTTCCTGGCTAAATGAAAAAAGCATCCCCTTCATTACTTTTTCTTCTCTGGATATCAGAAAACGCCAGATAATAAGAGAAATTATGGCGCTGATTCAGTTTCTGGACTTTCCGCTTGATAATCTCAGCTTTTCCACTTTTCTACTTGGCCAGGTCTTTCAGAACAAGCTGAAATTAGATAACCAGGAAAATGAGGAAGAAATAGAAAAGAGCCAATGGGCAGAGTTTGTCCTCGAAGCCAGACTCCGCAGCGGGAAAAAAGTTTTTCCGCTTTACACCCATTTCAGGCAGAAATATCCCGAGCTCTGGGGATTATATTTTGAGCCTCTTTTTAAGAAAGCTGGTTATTTGCCTCTTTATGACCTAGTCAGCCAGATTTACCGCACTTTTTCTGTTTTCAAGCTGTCGTTAGCTCAAGATGAACAATCAGCACTGATTAAGCTTCTTGAAGTTATAAAAAAATTCGAAGGCCAGGGCCGGAGTAATCTGAGGGATTTTGTTCAGTTTTCAGAAGCGGAAACTGAGGACAATTCGGTCTGGACAGTTGATGTCCCGGAAGGGATTCCAGCTGTAAAGATTATGACCATCCATAAAGCCAAGGGACTGGGCTTTCCTGTCGTTATTCTGCTCTTATACCCTGAATATGATCAGTGGCCATTATTTTATCTGAAAAAAGAAGAGGATAGCGGCCAGGGGCCGGTCAGAACCGAAGTTCTTAAGCTGGTCAAAGACATCGTTTCAACCGATGAAGAATTAAAACAAATTTATGAGGAAAGCAACCGCCGCGAACTGGTCAACAGATTAAATACCTTTTATGTTGCTCTGACCAGAGCGGCCGAAGAACTTTATATCTTAGGCCAACGTGGCAAGAGGAGAGCTTTTCCTTTCGATTTTTTGGAAGCTATAAACTTTTCACCGGACAATAAATATCAATCAGCCGGGGAGAAACCGGCCAGGCCGGCCAGAAAAAAAGCTTCTCACCGGCGTGGTCAGAAAAAGAGAGCGAATTCGTCCCTGGTCTTTTATTACCAGGAGCAAGACAAATCCCGGCCGGTAAAGAATCGGCTTCATTACCGCGAAGAGAGACGAGGTGAACTAATTCATACGATTTTGGAGAAAATTAATTTTCTCGAAGATAACCTGGAGGAACAGCTGAACAGTATCATTTCACTTCCTGAGTTTAGAAACTACCACCTGGATGAAAGGGAGGAGGCTAAAAACTGCCTCCGCCAATGCCTGACCAGACTGGAGGTGGCTGAGTTTTTTAGGCACAAGCCAGGACGGGAAGTGAGAACAGAGGCAGAGATAGTTAACAGGCAGGGTGAGCTTTACCGGACTGACCGCCTGATCATCGAGCCTGAGGTCATCTCCATTGTTGATTTCAAAACCGGGCAGTTCCCTGATCAAACGATTAAAAAGGGTCATGCCGATCAGTTAAATAATTATAAGGTAATTCTTGAAGAAATATATCCAGGAAGAAAAGTCAGAGGCTGGCTTCTTTATATTGATTCCGGTGAGCTGGAGGAAGTCCTTTGAAAGTAACCATTGTTCCGGCTGGCGTCAATCTCATTGATTTACTGGCCGAGCATCTATATACATATTCAACTGATTTCAGCCGGACCATAGTCGTCTTCCCTGAACAAAGGCCAGGTCATTATCTGAGGAAAGCTCTCGGCAAGAGGATCGGCTGCAGTTTTCTGCCGCCGGCTATTTATTCTCTGGATGGGTTTATTGATTTTTTCTACAGCCGTTTTCTTGGAAGAAACGAACCTTTAATTGAAAAGGTAGAAGCAGTTAGTCTGTTATATGATTTAAATCAGGCAAAGCCCGAACGCTCTTTTTCTGGCCGCCGGCAGGCCAGCCTGACTTTTGATGAATTTTTTCCAGTCGGGCAAAAGATTTTCGAAGATCTGGAGGAACTTAAAATGGGCCAGGTAACAGCAGATAACTTTCTGGCCATTGATGAATTAGCCGGCGAGAAATTACCAGAAAAAACCAGAGCCAGACTGCAAAAAGTTTCCTATTTTTATGATCATTTTTATCAGGAGCTCGACCACCTTAACTTTTCCACCCGAGCCAGCCGTCTGAAAAAAGTTCTGGAAAGAATAGAGCCTGGCTGGTTCGGCTTATATGACGAGATTATTCTGGCTGGTTTTTATCTTCTGACAGCCGGCGAGCTTGAATTACTCAATAAGGTGCTGGAAGCAAATAATGCCAGGCTATTTGTCTTTAAAGGCAAAGGCTTTGAAGCCATATTGAAAAACCTTAGAATTGACCGGTCAGATATAGAAGAGCGGCCAGAACTACCCGAAAACACCAGGACTGAGCTTGAATTCAGCTTGAGTCCCGATAGTCATGGCCAGCTTTTTCTTCTTAATAATATCCTCAAAGATAAAATCGCTCAGCCTTCACAACTCAATGAAAAACAGGTCATCGTTCTGTCCGCTGTTGAAACTCTAATACCGGTTGTTGAACAGACATTGGCCCCTTTGCCCGAGACCAGTTACAATATCTCGGTTGGTTATCCGCTGACCAGGACTCCTCTTTATAACTTTTTTGATTCTCTTTTCAAGCTGGCCGAATCGGTTGAAGAGGATAACTCGGGTGCAGCTGGCGGCCTGCTGCCGGAAGAAAAGTACCGGCCGTATGTTCCTGACTATCTGAATTTTGTCCTTCATCCTTACACCAAGAACATCTATTTCCCAGGACAGTCAAAAACGGCCGAGCCGACCAGGATACTCTTCCACTTAATTGAAAATAATTTTAACCGGAAAAAGGGCAAGCTCTTTTGGTCGTTTAAAGAAATTGCTGACGATCCTGACCTGGAGGCAGCCCTGGCGGAATACACAGGAGAAAATCCTACCCTTCCGGAGAGCCATCAATTTATCCAGCACCTTCGTTCGATTCACCAGCAAACGATTATCCCTTTTCTCCACCTGGAAAATATTAATGATTTTGCAGACAAATTGATCCACCTTCTGGATTATATTTCAGAAAAAAGCACTGCTCCTTTCCATGTTTTATTTGAGCCTTACGCCCGCGCTTTTTATGAGCAACTGGAAGTTCTCAAAAGCCCCAATCTGGCCGGCCAGCAGTTTAGCCACCGCTCGGGTTATTTCCAACTCTTCCGCCAGTTATTTTCCGGGGTGCGAGTGCGTTTCCCGGGCACTCCGCTTCGGGGTTTGCAGGTCCTGGGCTTCTGGGAAACACGCTGTCTCAAATTTGAGGAAGTTTATCTTCTCGATATGAATGATGATGTTCTACCTGGCACCAGCAAAGTTGACTCTCTCCTCCCCTCAACTCTAAGAAGAGCCCTTGGTCTGCCTGATTATGAAGGCTTCGAAAAGAGAATTGAATATTATCTTAGCCTGTTAGTCGCCGGAGCCAAAAAAGTTCATTTTTTCTTTGTTGAAAACAGCGAAAAACAGAAAAGCCGCTATGTGGAAAAAGCCCTGTGGGACAAGCAAAAAAAGGAAAAAGAGCCGGATGCAAATAAATACATCGAGAAAAGCAGCTACAAGATTGCTCTTCGAGCTCAGGTTCCGCCCGAAATTCCTAAAGGAGAAAAAATCCTTAATCATCTGCAGGGCATGACCTTTAGTGCATCCAGCCTTAACACCTATCTTAAGTGCCCTGTTGAATTTTTTTACGCTCATGTTCTCGGGCTAAGGGAAAAAGAAGAGCTGGCGGAGGTACTCAAAAAAAATGAAATCGGCACGCTGGTTCATGCCATTTTAAGCCAATATTTTAAGTCTTATCTCGGCGGGCGGCTGCCAGCTGAACCGGACCTGGCCAGGTTAAAAAAACTAATTGATGATGAATTCAAAGGACGGCGCTATCCCTCGCCTCTAACCGGCAGTTTCTTTTTGATGAAGGCACAGATAGAGAAGCATTTAATTGAATTCCTCGATAAATATCAGCAGACGGTGGTATCTAATTTAGAGCACTCCGGGCTGGAGGTGGTGCTGTTGGCCCTTGAAAAAAACTTTAGATGCGATTATCAGGTTGCGGATCAGGCGTTTCATCTGGAGGGATGGATTGACCGGATAGAGAGACGTGGCCAGAATATCTGTCTTCTTGATTATAAAACTTCAGCCAGCGAAAAGAGCCAGTTGATTAGCTTTAAGAAGCTGGAGGTTAAAGATCGGAGCACCTGGCCGGAAGCTATTCGAAGCCTGCAATTGCCTTTTTATCAACTCCTGGCCTCAGATGAACTAAAGTTGCCGCCTGAAGATATTTACTCGGCAGCCATCATTCTTGGCAAAAATTATCTTGACGAAAACATTGAATATTCACCGCTGAGAGCAAAGTCCGGGAGGCAGGCCAGAGACAAACAGTCTAATATTTTTCCTTTTGAGGACTCAGACGAAGCTAGGTCAGAGCGCCAGGAAAATTTCCGGCTGATAAAACAGGTAATTGATAAGTTACTCCTGGAGGTTGTCGATGGCAGCCAGCCATTTTCAGCCGAATTCAAGGCTGAAGACCGCTGCCTCTATTGTCCCTTTACCAGCTTTTGCGGCCAGTAATCCGGGGTGAATATTCACCGCGTTGAACAAATATCAATGTTTTCAATTATCAGTGGGAAAAAGTAGAGACAAAAGGCGACTTTTTAAATGGGCCAGCTTCCTTATTATCTTCTGGTAGAAAGTAATAAGGCTGGTCAGCATTATTGGTGAATAGTCAGCATAATAGGAAAACTAAAAATAAGTGAACCATTAGGACAGGATTTTCGTTTAAATCTAAAACGAAGAAAAAGAAAGGCTGAGAGATGTTAAAATTCTTACTCTGGTTGATTTTATTCGTTCTATGCTGGCCACTGGCTCTGGTTGCCCTGATTCTATATCCGATAGTCTGGCTCCTATCACTGCCTTTTCGTTTGCTGGGCATCACCGTCAAGGCAGTTTTTGACCTGCTCAAAGCTATTTTAACCCTGCCGGCGCGTTGCCTGAACAAACTGGCCAGATAGAAGACATTCCACCGGCCCCTTCCAAGGGCTGCGCCAGGCGGGAACGGTTGAGCCGGACTGCCCATGGAGGACTGGCGCTTTCTTCCTTTCTTTTATCCTTCTATTCTTCAAGACCAAGAAAAAATTTCTTTTTCCTTGAACCCGGATATTAACTTTGGTCCTTCTGCTGGGATAAAATTAATAACAATGGAATTGAGAATAGAAAAGATAGTTTATCCTGGTCGGTCGATTGGCCTCTATCAGAAGCAAGTTGTCTTTACCGATGAAGGGCTGCCCGGCGAGCTGGTCAGGGTTGAGATTCTTTCTTCGAGAAAAAACTTCCACGAGGCAAAGACCGTGGAGATTCTCGAACCGGTACCCGACAGAATCGAACCGCGCTGCTCTCATTACCGCGCCTGCTCTCCCTATCAGATTATGACTTACAAGCTGGAAACTAAAATCAAATCAGAGCAGCTGGCCGAAATTCTCAGCCGTTTTAAGATCCCATTCCCTCCGGCTGGTGGGAAATTGCCCTGCCTTGTCCCCTCACCTCAAATCTACGGCTACCGAAATAAAATCAAGCTGGCTGTTGTCTGGGACAGCCCGCAACCATTTCTGGCCTACCATGAACCGGGCTCTCAAACTGACCTGCTGCCAGTGGAAAATTGCGCTCTGGTAAGCAGCGAAGCAAATTCCCTGCTCTCCGCATTTAAAGAATTAATCGAGACTTCTCCCCTTCCCGCCATCGGCCAGATTGCAATCCGCCAGAGTTTTTCTTCGAGCGCACTTCTGGCCATCCTTTATAGTGATAACAAACAGAGCCTGGCCGAAGCGGCCAGCAAGTGGTTGCCCCGGCTAACTGCCCATCCTGGCCTGACAGGTGTCGCTGGCATTCTCAACCGCCACCCTGGAGCCAGGCCGGCTTCTATCTATGGTCAGCTCAATCTTGAGGAAAAACTCGAAAAAGTTAGCCTGCGCTATGGCCCGGAAAGCTTTTTTCAGGTTAATCCACCTCAGCTACTGGCAGTGTTGAAAGGGCTTAAGACCTGGTTCGTGGAGTTGAAGCCGGTCCGCCTGCTCGATTTATATGCTGGCGTTGGCACCTTTGGCCTTCTTCTTTCTGACTATGCTTCAGAGGTTCTGGCTATCGAAGCAGAGCCAGCTAATATTTTTTACTTTAAAGAGAATCTTAGACTGAACCAGGCCACCAATATCAAGCTCGTCGCCGGGCGCGTCGAGCAGAGGCTGAATGAAATAACGGCTTTCCAGCCCGAGGCGGCGATTGTTGATCCCCCACGCAAAGGTCTTGAGCCGGAGCTTATTGCTGTTCTAAAAAAGATCCCCCTCAAGTCAATCTTTTATCTATCCTGCCATCCGGCCACCCTGGCTCGTGATTTAAACCGGCTTCGGCCAGAATTTCAGCCTGTAGCCATACGGGCTTTCGACTTTTTTCCCAGAACACCGCACGTTGAAGTATTAGCACGGCTCGAACGGGCTGACTGATTCAGGCTACTGGCTTTTTGCTGCTTATTGAAACTTTCCGGCCAGCTGGCCGCAAGCGGCCGCAATGTCTATCCCTTTAGATTGCCTGATGGTCACCCGGACTTTTCTCTCCTCAAGCCAAGTCTTAAATCGTTCCATTTCTTCTCTGGTTGGCGATTGCCATCTAAGGCCAGCAACCGGACTGTAAGCAATGAGATTTACTTTGGCCTTAAGACGCCGTGAAATGGCGGCGAGGGCTTCGGCGTCATAAAGCGAATCATTAAAACCGCCGATAACAATGTATTCCAGAGTGAGCTGTCGCCCGCCAGCTTTTAAATAGTCTTCAGCCGCTTTAATCAGCTTTTCTAAGGGAAGCTTTTTGTTGACCGGCATCAGTTGAGTTCTTTTTTCATCAACGGCACTATGAATGGACAGGGATAAATTAATCTGCGACTCGAAATTCATTAACTTTTTTAAACCAGGTATCAGACCGACTGTAGAAACAGTTATTCTTCTGGCACCTATGGCCAGTCCATGCTGGTCATTTAGGATTCTTATGGCTTTGAGCACATTGTCCAGATTATCGAGTGGCTCACCCATGCCCATGAGCACCAGGTTGGTCGGTTGATGGCCATAATCATATTTAAGGTTTAACACCTCTGCGACAATTTCCCCCGCCTCGAGATTTCGCTTAAAACCATGGAGCCCGCTGGCACAAAAAGCACAGTGGAACTTGCAGCCGACCTGGGTGGAGAGGCAAAAGGTCTTCCGGCCAGCGGCCGGAATCATGACGGTCTCGATGAAGTTGCCATCCTGAAGTTCAAAAAGATATTTAATAGTTCCGTCTTTAGAGCTGACTGTCTCTTTTAGCTCGAGTGGGTTAATTATAAAATCCTGGTCGAGCCGCTGCCTTAACTCCAGCGGGAGATCAGTAAATTCAGCCGGCTGGCTCTTCCCCGCCTGATAAACCCACCTGAAAATCTGATCTGATCGATAAGAAGGCTGCCCACTTCTGGTCAGATAGGCTTCCAATTCCACCCGGGTCATAGAGGTCAAAAGCTTTTTCTGACTCATAAGGTCAATCCTTTTTTAAGCAAATTCAGACCAGCCAGTGGGTTCCCCTGTTAATTTCTCCTGACCATTCCATTTCTTATTCTTATTCTAAAAACTAGCCGAATACTTTACCCACAGCTCACCGGCCAGTTTCCAGTAATCAGCCACTGCCTGCCCGGCTTGCTTCTGGCAGTACTCGGTGAGAAAATCTCTGGCTTTTTCCGGATTTTCCTGGTAAAGCTTCAGAGCCTCGGCTTCGATCGCCACCTGCTGCTCAAAGGCCTGGTCTTCCAGTTGTTTCCAGACCCGGGCAATGTCTTCCTTCATCTCCTGATAGCGGAAAGTGGCCAGCTTGCTCACCGTTCTAAAAGCCCACCAGGCACAGTCACGCCGATAGGCTGAGCGACCATCAATTTCATAGGAAGCAGGCATATTCTTTATCCCGGCGTAAAATGGCAGATGCGGAGTGGTCGCCGGGTTATCATAGCCAAGCCAGACCACTCCCCCGATGGCCGGTGGTAACCACTTTCTGGACTGAGTGATTTGAAGATAAGTGGCAGTTGGAGAACAGATGGTTCTTTCTCGCTTTAACCGCAAAAGTTCTCTCCACTCAGCATTCATAAAGGGGTTGGCTACAGGGCTTTTAACCACCTGATTCTTTCTGTTAACCGTGATGAGGCTGGCCGTCAGATCATATTCTGTTCCTTCATAAGTATCACGGAAAATGGCCAGCAAATCCTTGATGGTTACTTTTTTTTCGGGTTTGACTGAAAAGGGATAATTTTCGGCATTGGGATCAAGTTTGAAGGAAGGAGCCAGGAGACTTAAGACCCGCCACTCCCTCCGCCGGCAATAAAGGCTGTATCTTGAGTCCGGAGCATAGGCATAGCAGAATTCAAAAGGCTGGCCGCTCTCTTCCTTCCACCAGCCAAATTCTTTAGCCAGACTCAGCACGTTAGCTGAAGCCAGAAAATAATTTTTATTCTTTAAATCAATCCGCCTGATGCGGCTGGCATTGGCCGAAACGCCAATCTCCCCATCCGGTATTCTTTGAGCTGCCCAAACAGCTCCCTTGCGGCCCTTACCGGGACCGTATATTTCCAGCAGCCAGACCTCCTCCGGATCGGCCAGAGTCAGGCATTCACCCCAATCATTATATCCATACCGGGCAGTCAGTTCGTCAGCTATCCTGATGGCTTCCCTGGCTGTTCTGGCCCGCTCCAGCATCAAGCGGAGAAGTTCCGGCGCATCGAGCAAACCCTCATCGCTTTTAAGCTCCCGCCGACCGCCAATAGTCGTCTCGCCGGCGGCCAGCTGCCATTCGTTCATAAAAGGATAAGCCGCATTGAAATAGGCATAAGTTTCTGCTACCTGTGGAATCTCGCCGATAGCCAGGCGGTCTGGGTCATCAAAGCTCCTGAGCCTCTTTGGCTCAAAATAAATTTCAGCCTTCTCTCCTGGCTGATGCTTCTGATGGGGAACAATATTGATCCAGGTGCGGTCAGTGTTGCTATCACACGAATGAGAAGTCATAGTTGAACCGTCGGCTGAAGCCAGCCGTCCTACCAGGACGCTCGTACAGGAATCAAAGTCCAGCCTGACCGGTTCTATCCTGGCTGTCTGCTCTTTCTGAATAAAAGCAGCTCCGTCTGTCAGAGAACAGACTAAAACCAGGCAAAGGCCACAGGCTATGGCTAATAAAGAAGCTGAACGATTCAATTTAAATCCCGGGCGCCTCATTTTTTTCTCCTACTATCCAGATTTATCATTTTGAGCCAGCTGCTACCTGGCCACTTAGCCAGCTCAAACAAAAAGGAGCTTGCTGCTTCTCCAGCAAGCCCCTTTGGAAATCATCTTTAGCGGACGATAGTGCTTAAAAATAGAAGATCGGGCAGATTATTTTGCCTTAGCCTCGAATTTGGCCAACAAATCAGGCACAGCATCTTTGTGAACCATAAAGGTCAGCATTTTCAGTTTGACAAAATCATCTCTGAACATTTCATAACCTTTAAAAGGTCCACGATGAGCTCCACCTCCGGAATCTTTAATTAAGAACCAGGTGCGGTCATCATGCTGGGTCAGGCCAACGGCATGAATGGCGTGATCGTCGGTTGAAGTCCGGTTATAAAATCTGAATTCGCGGCTATCCTGATTGATAAGAGAGGGCAGAATATCAAAGGTGGGGATAATAGCCAGGCCTTCTTCGCCGCTGATTCCTGGTTCAGAAACATCTCCGCCTAAAGATAGTGAGTAACCTTTTTCGAGCGAATTGACTAAAGCCTGATAAAATTCATCGAGGGGAACATTATAATAGTCCTGACTGTGCCACCAGTTATCAGGGGCCTTATATTCACCCTTGGTATAGAAGGGCAAATATTTAAAAGACATAAAACAAACATAATCATCAAGCGGGAGCTGTAAGACATTATCAAGATATTCTTTGGGAGTCATTTTCTGGCCATTGACTTCAATTGTGGTCGGCGGTTCGCCCAGATATTTATTGAGGATAATTTGGACATAGGCCAGGGCTTTCTCTTCGTCCCAGTATTCATTTTTCTGGCAGAAATCGAGATAGTTCCTGATTTCTGCAAAAAGTTTGGAATGATCATGTTCAGTCTGTCCTGGCAGAAGTCCGGTATAAGCACTGGCCGGAACTGCTCCATACTGCTTCATCATGGTGGTGACGGCATTGGCTTCTGAGCCCTCGCCTAAGGCTGACTTGCCCTTTTCCTGGATAAAACGGCGGGCTTTCTCCACGTACTGCCAGTAAACGGTATACATTTCCGAAAGTTTAATCTCTCCGTGCCCCAGTCTTTTCAGCTCAGATTCCAGAAAAGAAGTGGTAGCGAAACACCAGCAAGTTCCGGTACGATGTTGCTTGACCGGCGGCAGATGAAAGACCTGCTGAAAATCGGTGACAGCCGCTGGATGACTGACAGTGGAAAAATCAATGGTTAAATATTCCCTCTTACGCCCGTTAAATTCTCTTGTCTTGTAAATAGCTTCATCCAGAGTCTGGACTTCCTGCTCACTGATCTGAAGAACTGTTTTTTGAACCGCAGCTGGAGGCGCTTCTTGTTTTTGGCCCTGACAGCTGAATGACCAGAGAATGGAAAAAACAACCAGAGACACCAGCAGCAGCTGATATAGCTTTTTATTCATTTAATCCTCCAAAAAATATTTTTCTATGGATAGCATACTTCAACTGCCGCCCTTAATTCAACAAATAAAAGTATGTGGTTTGACGGCTGGATGGTTATCTGCTATAAACCTTTATTCAAGGTCTAGCTGGCTGGCTATTAATCTGATAGCCGGCCCGGTCAGTAAAATAAAAAATGAACGCAATTCAATACTCTGGCGAATGGTTAGCCTTAGCTTCAGCCGTAGTCTGGGCAGTAGCCGTCATACTTTTTAGAAAAAGCAGCCTGGCCATCCATCCCGTTGGTCTAAATCTGGGAAAGAATCTTCTGGCCATCATTCTTATCGTTCTGACCAGTTTAATAACTGGAACCAGCCTCTGGCCAGGAGCACCGGCCAGGACTACCTGGTTGCTGCTCTTAAGTGGTTTCCTAGGCATCGCTCTATCCGATACTCTCTTTCTCTGGACGCTGAGACTGCTGGGTGCCAGCCTGACCGCCATTGTGGACAGCGTCTACACACCATTTGTCATCATTCTGTCTTTTATCTTCCTGGGCGAGCGGCTTACCTGGAGGCAGCTGATGGGGGTAGGTCTGATAGTCCTGGCTATTATCATCATTACTAAAAATCAGGCGGAAAATGATAACCCTGAAGGGCCAGTCTCCCGGCATCATCTTATTCTTGGCATAATCATGGGAAATCTGGCCATGGGCCTGTTGGCTATCGCTGTTATTATTATCAAGCCGGTTTTGAGTGACGTGCCGGTCATCTGGGCAACCGGTATCAGGCTGGCGGGCGGAACCCTGCCTTTGCTGGTTTTGCCATTTATCCCCCGCTTCCGGAATATGTTTACTCCCCTCTTAAAGCTGGATAACTGGAAAAATCTGGCTCCGGCTTCTTTTCTGGGGACTTACCTATCGCTTCTTTTCTGGATTGGTGGAATTAAATATGCTTTTGCCTCTATTACAGCCGCTCTGAGCCAGCTAAGTACCATTTTCGTTTTTGTCCTAGCCACTCTTTTCCTCAAAGAAAAGGTTACCAGGACCAGAATTATTGCCGTTATGATGGCTTTTCTGGGTGCCTTTCTGGCTATCTATTAGAAGCTAGAAGGGAGTCTGGCCCCCGTTCTTCAGCCAGTAACCCGTATTGCTAAGGCAATTTTATTATTTTATAATCTAAACAAAGAAAGAGTCTAAAAGCTCGAATCTTGAATTAAATCAGAGAGGAATTAATCTATCCAGCAAAAAGTTAGTGATTAAGAGGTAAAAGGTAAGCAGGAGAACAAAGATGTCTAATATAAAAAATAGGAAGGGCGTAATAGGAATACTTACAGGCGGAGGAGATGTTCCTGGTTTAAATCCAGCTATCAGGGCCATTACCATCAGAGCCATAAAAGAGGGGTACCGGGTAATCGGCATCCGCCGCGGCTGGGCCGGGCTGATTGAAATGATCCGTGATAAAGAAGCCGACAACCGGGAATATTATACAGAGTTAACTGAGGAAATTGTTGACAGGGCCGGCCGGACCGGTGGGACTTTCCTGCATACCTCGCGCACCAGGCCAAGCAGTGTTCCCGATGTTAATGTGCCTGTTCATCTGCGGGACAAATACAACCAGAAGGTCAACGACCTGACCGAAGAAGTTTTGAAGAATCTCGATTTTCTGGGTATAGAATATCTGATTCCAATCGGCGGCGACGATACTCTGAGCTATGCCGTTCACCTTCACCAGCTCGGAGTGAAAATCCTGGCTATTCCTAAAACCATGGATAACGATGTTCCGGGAACTGATTACTGCATTGGCTATTCCACCTGTGTGACCAGAACCATCAGCTTGACTCATGCCCTGCGGACCACAGCCGGCTCACATGAACGCTTTCTGGTCATCGAAGTTTTTGGCCGTTATGCTGGCTACACAGCCCTCCTGCCCACTATGGCCGGGGCAGCAGACCGGTGCGTTATCCCTGAATACAAATTTAACGTCGAAAAGCTATGCGAACTTCTGACTGAGGACCGCCTTTCCAACCACAGTCTTTATTCGGTCGTTCTTGTCTCGGAAGGGGCAGCTTTTGAAGGGGAAGATATGATCTTTGAAAGCAATGAGACCGACATGTATGGCCATAAAAAGCTCGGTGGCATAGGCGACCGGGTTTCTTCCATGCTCAGGGAATTATCTCCAAAATACAATAATGGACGCAGAATTAATGTCATCAATCAAAAATTAGGTTATCTCGTCCGCTGTGGTGATCCGGATGCCATTGACTCGATAGTACCCATGGCCTATGGTAACCTGGCTCTGGATCTGGTTATGGAAAATAAGATGGGGCGGATGGTCTGTTTGCGAAATGGCGAATACGATCATATCCCACTGGAGATCGTCACCAGTTATAAGAAGCGAATTGACCTTGACAAATATTATGATCGGGAGCGGCTGCGGCCACTCTACAAAAACTTCTATCAGAAGCCATTCCTGATATTAACTGCGGATTGAATCAGGTGTGGAGGCAACAAATCAGCCACCAAAACCTAGTAGTAAAAAACCCTGGTTTATGTTATAGATGAGACTATGATGGAGCAAAGCCAGAAGGAAAATAAGTCAATAAGCCGTGCCCGAGAAAGGCGTATGTTCTGTGGTCTGCTTTTGGTCATTGTTGGAGTCATCTTATTGCTGGAAGAGCTGGAAGTTATTAACTTTGGCCAGAAACTGGTAAGTTATTGGCCTGCTATTTTTATCCTTATTGGCCTTTTGATTTACATTGCCCAGGGGACCAGGAAATCAGGCTCGGCCCTGTTCTTGATTCTGCTGGGTGTTTTCATGATTCTGATAAAAATAGAAAGAATCCAGCGTTATCTCTGGCCATCTCTACTTATCCTCGTCGGATTCTGGATGCTTTTCAAGCCAGGTTCTAAACAGAAAGCTAAAACTTTAGATGAAACAACAAACATTAAACAGTAGCTATCATAAAAAATCAGGTCTTTTCTGGTTTTTAGCCGTTATCCTGACCATCGGACTGGTCTTTTATCAGCGGATGACCGGTCCTACCTACCCGGTTAAAGACCAGGTCAGTTTTTTAGGCGAGAAAGTCAGCTACAAATTGCCCAGAAGTGCTGAAAATCAAGCTGATTGCCCGGTAGTGGTTAATTTGCCGGCCGGCCTGGTCGGGCAGGTTCAGGGATATTTGCGATTCAGGCGGCTTGGTGGCGACAAGCCCTGGAATATACTGGCCACGCAGGCTGATGGCCAGCAGCTCAAGGGTTTTCTGCCCAAACAACCTCCAGCAGGCAAGATAGAATATTTTGTTCATCTGGTCAGGGACAGCCAGGAAATATCTCTAACCGGTGATAGACCGGTCGTCATCAGGTTTAAGGGTAAGGTCTCCACACCGATTCTTCTGGCCCATATTCTGGTTATGTTCCTGGGCATGCTTTTTTCGATGAGAGCCGGCCTGGCTGCTCTTAATCCGGCTGAGAAAACAGGCCGTTATTCAAAATGGGCAGCAGCCATGATCTTCCTCGGTGGGTTTATTTTTGGACCGATTATCCAGAAAATGGCCTTTGGCTATTTCTGGACTGGCTTTCCGCTCGGCCGAGACCTGACTGATACCAAAACTCTGATCATTATGATCGCCTGGCTGGCCGCTCTGCTTAGCGGGCGAAAAACCGAACCAAAAAGGAGCTGGGTACTGGCTGCATCTCTGTTAACCCTGGCACTTTATCTCATTCCTCATTCTCTGCTGGGTTCTTAAATCAGGCTTTATAGAAATAGCACTGGATGGAAACAAAATCCCCCTGGGCCTCTAGTTTTTCTATGTTATCCTTTTTATTATTTAAATGAATTGGCTGGTGTATAAGTTAAGCTGGTGTATAAGTTAATTGACAAATTGCATTAACGGAGTGAACCAGTGCAAAATCTCATTTTAAAGAAGTTAATCTCAAGAAAGGAGAAGTTTACTTGCGACGGCTCAAAGAGATTATAAGACATCCCTGGAGGGATTGATTGCAGGATTTTTTAACCGGGCAGGATCCGGTGAAGGCGAGGCTGGAGTGTTTACTAACAGAGCTGATGAAGACCTAAACAGGAAAGCGTGAGGAAAGCACAGATTTTTGCTTTTAATCTCAATACTTAACTCTTCAAAAATCTACTAACCAGGCAGTAGAGCTTTTCATCTCCTATCAATGGGTAAGAACAACAGCCAGTATCAAGGGCGTCAACATCTATAAAAAAGGCTGGCTGGTGAGGAGCCAAGGTTTCAAAGGAAAAGGAAGCGGGGCTAAGGAGGATCCCTCTCCAGCCAGCGATTTGATTATAATCAATAAATTTTGAGCCTGTCAATATAGCGAATTGCCTCACTTAAAATCTTCACGAAATTGATTTGTTGCCTGACAAGAAAATCCGGAAGACATAATTTCATGCCTTTTTCCCTGCCCTTGTCAATCATAAGCTTTAATTATTCGAACTAAAACGGTCAAAAGGTCCTCAGCCCTATTCACCTTGAAATCAGCCGCCACCTGCTGATTAAATTGATGTTCAAATAAGATAAAAATGACCTTTTTATTTTCTTCCCTCTCATAATTTTCGACCATCAGCTGGTCAGTTTCAGTATCACCTATGTAACAGACAGGGGAGTGGAAACCGGTCAGGCTCAAAAGCTGTCTTAGTGGATAAGTCGCTGGCTTGCGGTCATCAACAGAAGGCAGATCATCTTCGGTGATAAAATAATCAAAAAATCGGTACAACCCGTGCTGCCTGAAGGTCAGGTCGAGATCTTCTCTCGTCCGGCCAGTAATAACCGCCATTACTCTGGCCATTTTTCTTATCTCGGCCAGAATTTGAGGGTTAATTCTCAAGTCTTCATGCGATTGGTAGCGGTGATAAACATTTTCAAAATCTAACTTTACCTCTGAATAATCGGGTAGTTTAATGTTCAATTTTCTGGCCAGAAGGTAAAATTTACGATAATCAGGCAACCCGGGGGAAGCCAGTTCAAGAAATTCGCTCAAGGCCAGGCCACTCTGATAGAAAACCAGGCAGGCGACGGTTGCATCCCAATCATTATTCAGCTTCAAAGCCGCTTTCAGGTTAAGAATCTCTTTCTGAGGAATCGGCCGGTCTAAAAATTTGCCAACCGTCTCAGCTAAAGCCCGATGATAAGTCTGGCTGACCTCAACCAGAACACCGTCAACATCAAAAGAAACAATCACTCTTTTCCTCCCCTGGCCAAACCGGCAACTGATCAGAGCCAATCAAACTGGCAGGAGCCAGAAAAAAGCCAGCTACCTGACATGATTTCAGCTCTAATTCACATTTGAAGACTAGAAGGTTATAATAGCCAGAGCCTGAAGACAAGATGGACCGGAAAAAATTTTTGCATCCACCTGATTTTGCCCGGGCCAGGCAGATTCAGGAGGAACTTCTGAGTCAGTTGAAGCTTCAACCTCTGGAGAATAAGCCATCATTCATAGCGGCAGCTGATGCCACTTTTAGCGGAGAGAAAGTTCTGGCAGCTGTTTTGCTTTTTGCTTTTCCAGAATTAAAGCTCCTGGAGACTCAGGTTGTTTGCCAGCCGATTTCATTTCCCTATCGCCCAGGCTATTTATCTTTCAGGGAAGGACCAGCCATTCTTACCGGCCTATCAAAATTGTCGCACCAGCCAGATCTCGTCCTCCTTGATGGTCAGGGAATTGCTCATCCTAAAAAGATGGGTTTAGCCACTTTTGTGGGGATTATTTCCGGCCTGCCCTCGGTTGGTTGTGCCAAATCTCATCTGGTTGGCCGCTACCAGGAGCCAGAGCGGGAAAAAGGCTGCCTCAGCCCGATAGAACTAAAGGGTGAGATTGTCGGCTATTGCTTCAGAAGCCGGACAGGGGTTAAGCCAATTTTTATTTCGCCTGGCCACCTGATCAATCTCGAGGATAGCCTGAGGATTATTCAGGACTGCCTCAGAACTTATCGCCTGCCTGAACCTTTAAGGCAGGCCCACCAGGTAACAACCAGACTGCGCCAGTCACCCTGGCTATCGTAGTCCGGAGCTCGTGCCAGCGGCTAATTGTCTGTTAACCCCCAGCCACCCCACCCCGTTGGCCGGTCTAACCTCCACCGGCTAAAAGTCTTCAGGAGCCTGAAATTGATCACCTCCCAGATCTTTCTTATTTTGCCTTCAACTGCCCTGAGCAAGATCATAGCCAGCCCGGAAGACAGGCTGACCACCTGAAAACCGACGCTGATGAATACACCCGGTCCGACCATCCGGGCTACGATTAGAGCGGCTATTATCTGGCCACCTAATTCAGGTTTCATCGTATAAAAACTACTTGATTTTTTAGCCAATTGGCTTATATTTATATTAATCCTATAGGATTAATAGGATATAAGGAGAAAAAGATGATTGATCCTGAACTTAAAACAGAGTCAGAACTTGTCCAGAGGCTGGACTGGCCGGATGGGCAGGAGACTGACCGGGTTAGCTTACAAGAAGTAAGCTTTTTCCGTCCCTTCTCGCCGGCGGCCGGGCAGGCTGTCATTCCGGTAGAAGGCCGGGAAAAGGGGGCTGCTTTCTCGGATCTGATTAAAGTCTATCTTCAGGACATGGGTCAGATTTCGCTCCTGTCGAAGGAAAATGAAGTAGAATTGGCCAGGAAAATAGAAAGAGCAGAAATGTCCCTGATCACCGCTCTGCTGAAGACTGATTTAAGTCTGGAGGCGGTCGAACTTCTTTACGAGGAGATAAAAAATAAACCTGATGAGGTCGGCCGCTGGTTTAACCTGCCCGAAAATGACTACAGTCCGACCAGCCTCAACCGGGCAGCCCAGCAGGCGCTGGTCAGACTGGATTCCATCAGAAAACTGTCTCTCAAGCTTAAATCTCTGCCGGCCAATAAGAAGACTCAAGTCACCCGGGCCAGGCTCGGAGTTAGAATCAGGCAGCAGGTTATTGAACTAGAGGTGCGTTGGGACAAAAAATATGAGCTGGTGGATAAAATAAAGAAGAACTTAAGGGACAAAACCAGGACAGGTTCCAGAGCAGAACAGCTCAAACTGCAAAGAATCGAAAAACAAATTGAACAGGCTGGTCAGCTCAGACGCCAGGCCATGAACGAGCTAATTACTGCCAACCTGAGGCTGGTTGTCTCTATAGCTAAAAGATTTCAGAATCATGGCCTGAGCCTTCTGGATCTTATTCAGGAAGGGAATCTCGGTTTGATCAGGGCAGCCGAAAAATTTGACTATCACCGCGGACATAAATTCTCCACTTACGCTACCTGGTGGATCCGCCAGTCCATTACCAGAGCTATCGCCGATCAGGCCAGAACCGTCCGCATGCCAGTTCACCTGGTAGAGACCATCCAGCGGATGAAAAAAGTTGCACAGCAGCATTTTCAGAACGAAGGAAAGGAACCAACCGAGAAAGAACTGGCCAACAAAATGAGCCTGACTGAAAGTCAGGTATTTGAACTGGTTAACCTTTCTCTGGAAGAGGTTTCCCTGGAAACACCGGTTAATAACTCGGGCGATTCGGTTTTATCTGATTTTATTGAGGACAACCGGACAGTCAATCCATTTGAATCATATGTTAGAACCAGTTTGAGGGAAAAGCTGAATCGGGCTATTGAAAGTCTTTCAGAGAGAGAAAAAGAAATTATCACCATGCGTTATGGTTTAAAAGACGGCTATGAGTATACTCTGTCAGAAATCGGCCAGCGTTTTCACCTTACCAGGGAAAGAATCAGGCAGATAGAACTCCGGGCTTTAAGGAAAATCAGGGAGTCGCCGGCAGGGGATATTCTGAAGTCTTTTCAGCCGTCGCAACTTGATTATTATCTATGATTTAGCTTCGTTTTTGGCCCAGCTGAAAGCCCAGGCAAGACCTGTTTGCCTTGCCAAAGGCGCCTTTTTCTGTTAATCTTATAAAAGGAACTTAACCATTTGATGGATACAGCTCAAGATGACTGGGGTTCAAATAAAAAGGGTCAGTTTAATTGCACCTTCTACCTGTTTGCCCAGATCTGAGAAAAGCCGTGTCAAACAGACTATCCGGCACCTGACCAGCATTCTTGGCCAGGTTGAAATTGACGTCAGTCCTTATCTTTTTTCCAGTGACGAATTGATAGACCATGTAACTGCTCCTCTTCATGACCGGGCAGAAAACTTCAAAGAAGCTATCAGAAAATCAGACCTGATCATCTCGGTTACCGGTGGCACCGGGGCAGAAGATATCCTGTTTAAGATCGATAAAAAAGATTACCGGATACTGAGGGAAAGGAACCCGCTGCTCATCGGTTTCTCCGATTTTACCTTTCTGTTAAATGAAATCTATTACAATTCTCGTATTCCGGCTGTTTATTTCCCAACCCTCCGTCTGGGACGAGGGAATTTAAAGAAAATCGAAGACCTGTTTTTTGACCGGCCGATTCAATATCACGGAAAAGCCTGGCTAACCGCTCCACCTAAAAGAAATTTGACCGGCATCCCGCTCGGTGGGAATCTCTCAACTTTTGTCAACTTTTTAAATAGAAAAGAACCACCAGCCTTTGACTGGAAGAAATATATCCTTTTTTTTGAGGATATTCAGATTGATGTCGAAGACCTGCACCGCTTGCTGGCTGCTCTTCGACGCCATAAGGTTTTTAGAGAGATTAAAGGGCTGGTCATTGGCTCTCTGGCCAGTTACAATAAAAACGGTAGCTACCGGGCCGTCCAGAAAGAAAATTTGCGTTTTATCAGAAATTATCTGAGCGATATCATTGAAAAAAGGAAAGATCGAAAGAATCCCCTGCCCATTCTTTCCGTTTCTAACTTTGGACACAATATCCCCGGGGATATGATGGCCGTACCGATTGGCGGTCAGGCCGTTATTGACCGCCATAAAAATATCACCCTCCAGCTTCACCGCCAGAGGAAAACCCGCGAGGCTTAGCTATTGTCCGTTTTTTCCTTTTCCAGTTCATGCAGATATTGTTTGACCGCATGGGCAGCTAGAGCACCATCTCCCACGGCAGTGGCAATCTGCCTTAAAATTTTTGACCTGACATCACCGGCAACATAAACGCCGGGCAGGTTGGTTTTAAGAGTCCTATCCTCGGCCAGGATAAAACCATTGCGGTCTTTTTCAATCTCTTCAAATAGCTCAGAATTTGGAGTTAAGCTGGCAAAAATAAAAACGCCATCAACCCTGATATCTCTGACCTCCCCGGTTTCCAGGTCCTCGATCTTAACCCCTCTGACAGTCCGCTCCCCATATATTTCCAGCAGCCGGTGGTGTAAAAGCAAAGTGATATTTTTTTGCTCTTTTATCCTCGCCAGAAGAGCGGGCCCGGCTGTCTGGTGCGGCGGAAATCCAACCAGGACAACCGAGTTGACAAACTTCAGGAGACGAAGGGTTTCCTGAATTCCTGAGCTGCCGCCGCCGACAACGACCACATCCTTTCCACGGAATAAAGGGGCGTCGCAGGTAGCACAGTATGACACCCCCTTTCCCTTATATTCATCTTCACCTTTAACTCCGATCTCCTTGTATCGCCGGCCACTGGCAATAATGATCGCCTTCGATCTAAAGGTACCCAGGTCAGTCGTCACTATTTTTTCCCGGCCGGAAAGATTAACTGAATTGATCGGTATCATCTCAATTATTTCGGCCTGAAATTTTTCGGCCTGCTGACGAAAGGCAGCCATCAACTGTGGTCCCGTAACGCCATTTGGGAAACCAGGGTAATTCTCAATAACTTCAGTCGTTGAGGCCAGACCGCCAGCCGGGGCAGAGTCAATAACCAGCGTTTTAAGCAATGACCGAGAGGCGTAAATAGCAGCCGTCAGCCCGGCCGGTCCCGCCCCCAGAATAATAACATCATAAAGAACATCAGTTTTAACTGCTTTGGGCATAACAAATTCTATCATCTCTACCTCCTTAGACAATCAAAAGCCCTGACCGGCTCCACGCCTGCCAGATTTGTTCATCACTGTTAGATTTTCATTTTACCATATCGGTCCACTTTTCCGACCGGAGGCTAAGATTTTTTAAATTTAATTGCTTTAGTCTTTAATAAGAATGAAAATTAAATGGTCTCAAGAAAAATCCCGGACTGGAAAGGTAAGCCTGATGGGTCTTAAAAAGTTTATAAAACAAAAGCTATTATTCCTCTGCTTTTTTCTATCTTTCTCAGTCTGGCTGGCGGCTTTTCCCCGGGTGGGCTATGGGAATTCCTCCGAGATCACCAGTCTGAGATCATTTGAAATAAAGTTATCAGAGACGACCGGCCTAGTCCTGAATAAAATCGGGTTAACTGATAACAATTTAGTCCAGTTGCCTTCTCCCCTTCCGCTTTTCAGTCTCCTCATCAATGATAAGCTCGCCACTTCCAATCAATGTCAGCCAGCAGCCGGCCAGCTATCGATGATTTTAACCCCGGATAGACCGGGGAATAGCCTGCTGGAGTTTAATATTAATCAGACCATTAAAGGTACCCTGGCCGGGAAAATTTCTTCTTATCCGGGGCTAACGATTGTTCTCCGATTTAAAAACATCTCCAGTAAAAAGGTCAAATTGGAAAACCTGGTTCCTGCCGGGCAGGGAACGGACAGAGTTTATATAACCGCTGGCCTGCCCGACCGCTGGCCGCACGAGCTGTGCCGGACACTCCTTTACCGGCCAGGAAAAACACCGGTTGGTGTGCTTCTGCCCGATAATGCCTGGCATCTTGGCTTCTGCGACCTTGAAATAGCCCAAGGCCTTTATTTGACCGGTCTCGCCCGGCGAACCACCCGAGAAAAGGCTCAATTCAGCCGATGGGCAACCACTCTTGAGCCAGGTGGTTCAGTTGATTATGAACTTTATTTTGATGTGCATACCACCCCCTCTCTTCCCTCCGGGTTGGCTTCAACACTGCTCGTTTCTCCTGAGCCCTGGCTGGCAGGGCTCAGGATGATGTTTCAGGAACGCTACCTCTATGACCTGGACAAATTTGATAATACTCTCTTTGAACGGCTCGATCTCCAGTGGATAAAAAAATCTTATCTGATGCTCCTTCAATTTGCCTGGGACCACACCTACTATGAATGGGCAGAGCAAAAATATGGCTTCTATCAGAATTTATCTGCATGGGATAAACTGGTGGGCAAAATAGATATTTATGCCCTGTGGCCGACCTGGCCAAGGCTCGGCCTTGATCAGCGCAATCAATTCGACCTCTACCGTGATTTACCCGGAGGTCTGGCTGAGCTCCAGCGTCAGGTGGCTTATGCCCATCAAAACGGGAAAAAGTACTTTATAGCTTACAATCCATGGGATGAGAGCACCCGCCATGAAGAACATCTCCAGGCCATGGAAAAACTGCTGAGAGAGATTCAAGCTGATGGAGTGATTCTCGACACCCGCGGTGAATCCAGCCGGGAATTTCAGGCCATGGCTGACCGGGTCAAGCCCGGCATTATCATGTATTCAGAAGGGATGGCAGTCCCAAAGAATATGCCCGGGATTGTGGCGGGCCGGGTTCACGATGCCCTCTATCTTCCCCCAGCGCTCAATTTAAATAAATTTATTAAGCCTGATTTTGCCATTTTCCGGGTGACTCAGCCAGGTGAGGGGCGATTCAGGAGAGAAGCTTCGGTGGCCTTTTTCAACGGCTACGGGACAGAGATCAACACCATGAGGCCAGCCCGGCCAGAAACCATGGAAGATGATTTGAAGCACCTGGGTAAAACGCTTAAAATTCTTCGTGAAAACAATTCAGCTTTTCTGACTCATGACTTGATTCCTCTTTATCCTTCTTTTCAGGACGAAATTTCAATTAACTGCTGGCCAACCACCAGGAAGATTATTTTTACTATTTTTAGCCTTAAACCTGAAGGCTATAAAGGGCCACTCATCCCTGTAAAAGAAAAACCTGGTTTTCATGCCGTTAGCCTCTGGCGGCAGGAAGAAATCAAACCTGGAAAATTTAAGGATGTCCCCTATCTGCCGGTGGAAATTGAGGCTTTCGCCCGTCATGAGCTGGAAACCAGAATGGAGGGCAGCCTGGAATGTCTGGCTATCTTTCCCGAATTAATAGAGGCCAGAAGAATAGAAGACAGGATAATAATTAAATTGAACGAAAAACCAGCCGGCGGCCAATTGGTCCTGACTGCTGGTAACCCTGACTACGATTCGAATCAAATCATCCTGCCCCTGGTTGATACTGAGTTTCGCCTGTGGGAAAAATTTGGCAGGCAAGGCAATAAGTTAGTCATTCAGCTTTTCGAGTCCGAAGGAGAACTACTGGATGAAAGAGTTCTCAACTTACCACCTGCTCTTCCCCGCTTGATAAGCCAGGTTAAGCTGACCGAGCCAGCCTCCAGGCCGCCGGCTCAAATGGTTGAAATCCCAGCCGGGGAATATCTTTTCAAGACTGAACCTGACCCTGATGATCCCAATCCCATCATTCCTTATCCCGACCGCTCGATAGCCGAGCAGGCGAAGATTAGAAGATTTTTTATCGACCGCTACCCGGTAACAAATGCCCAATTTGCTGAATTTCTTAAAGACTCAGGTTACCGGCCGGCTGATCCAACCAATTTTTTAAAGCACTGGTCAAATGGACAACCACCAACTGGTCAGGAAAATCATCCGGTCGTCTGGGTCAGCTTAAAAGATGCCAAAGCTTATGCCCATTGGGCCGGGAAGCGTTTGCCGACTGAAGTTGAATGGCAGTCTGCCGCTCAGGGCCCTGAAAGACGACTTTACCCCTGGGGAAATGATTTTGATCCGTCCCGTTGCAATAACAAACGGGGACGAACCGAAGCAGTCACCGCTCATCCCTCAGGAGCCAGTCCCTTTGGCGTTGAAGATTTGGTTGGGAATGTCTGGCAGCTAACATCGGACATCTATGATAATGGCGCTTACTCTTTTGTCATCATCAAGGGCGGAAGTTATTATTCACCCGAGTCGAGTATCTGGTATCCAAAGAGTGGCCCTCTGTCGCTAGACCACCAGCAAATGCTCCTTCTCCTGGCTCCTGGCCTTGATCGCTGTGCAACTGTCGGTTTTCGCTGTGTCCGGGATGCCGATCAACCCTAAGGTAAACGGTCAGGATTTTTTGACCAGCTCAAAATTCTTGAGGCCATTTTCTTCGACTTCCTGTTCATAAATTCTTAAATATTTATTCTTTTTCTCCAGAAATTCATCCAGATCAATCTTATCCAGGGGCAGGCTGCCAAACTCTTTGATAGCTTCCCTCTCCGCCAGGCGATTAATAAATTCTTCCCAGAAGCAATAACTATCATATTCGCTTATATAATCATGCAGGCTTTCCTCAAAATCGAAGGAAGGCAAATATCTGCCCCCCATCTGGTCTTTAACCGCCTTATCTTCAAGCCCGGCTTTTTCTGCCTGGGAGAAAACGAGAGAAACAACCTCTGCATAGTCCTCAAGATAATCGTCAGTGCGGTAGGCATTGATCAACCAGTTGCCTAAATAAACCAGTTCCAGAAGCTTCTCATATTGCTCACGGCTCAGATTCAATTCCATAGATTTCTCCTTTTGAAAGATTTAAAAATCAGGAAATTAACCACGTTTCAGTATAAAGCAAATCCCGGCTAAAAAAAACCATGCCTGCATTATTCATAAAACTGACCAGGTTAGTTAACTGCCAGGAGTCTGAGAAAAATGTTGCCACTTTTCTGTCTCTTATTCTATTGTTCTTTAAGCCAGGTTTAATTTTTTCCTTGAATTAAAGCTTATATCAGGCAAAAATGTTAGAGATGAAGCATCAACTGGCAAAAAGTCCTCAAAATCGGCTCGAATTTACCCCACAGTTTGAGAAGACTTTAAAGCTGCTGGAAAATACAGACCGCTCTCTTTTTATTACCGGTCGGGCTGGAACGGGAAAAAGCACACTACTTAATTATTTCAGGCAAACGACCAAAAAGAAACTGATAGTGCTGGCTCCAACCGGCGTGGCGGCTCTTAATGTTCAAGGGCAGACCATTCACTCCTTTTTTTCTTTCCGGCCAGATATTACCCCTGAAAAGGTGAAAAGACTTCATCCCTCAAAACAAAAACTGATCAGATCACTTGACGCCATAATCATTGATGAGATTTCCATGGTCAGGGCTGACCTCCTGGACTGTGTCGATCTGGCCTTGAGGCTCAACCGTGATTTTGAAAATCTACCTTTTGGCGGTCTCCAGATGATTTTAATCGGCGATCTTTATCAACTGCCGCCGGTTGTCACCCCGCGCGAGGAGAAAGTTTTTTCTCTTCATTATGAATCGCCCTATTTTTTCTCGGCTAATGTTTTCCGTGATAAAAATTTCAGGCTGGAATATGTTGAGCTGGATAAAGTCTTCCGCCAGAAAGACCAGGCCTTCCTGGAGTTGCTTAATGCCATCCGCAATCGTTCTATAAGTGAGGAGCAACTGGCCCGGCTGAATGCCCGCTACTTGCCCGACTTCCAGCCTGAGGAGGATGAATTTTATTTAACCCTGACCAGCACCAATGAAGCGGCTGATGCCATTAATCAGGAAAAACTCGCTCGCCTGCCCGGTAAGACCAGATATTATCAGGGGGAAATCGAAGGCGAATTTGAGGAGGCTTATCTACCCACCTCTGAAGTCCTGGCCCTCAAAGAAGGCGCCCAGGTTATGCTTTTGACCAACGACCCTTACGGGCGCTGGGTTAATGGCTCGATCGGTCGGACAGAAGAAATCATCAAGCCAGAAACTGGAGCTGAGGTCGTTATGGTCAGGTTGTCATCGGGCGAGCTGGTCGATATCTTACCACACCAGTGGGAAATCTTTCATTTTGAACTCGATCAGAAAAAAAATAAAATCGTCAGCCGGGTGGTTGGCACTTTTAATCAGTATCCCTTGCGCCTGTCCTGGGCAGTAACCATTCACAAGAGCCAGGGTAAGACTTTTGACCGGGTAGTCGTGGATATCGGGCGGGGAACGTTTGCCCACGGCCAGGTCTATGTAGCCTTAAGCCGCTGCACCAGCTTTGAAGGCCTGGTTCTTAAAAAGCCGATTAAAAAAGGGCATATTCTGATGGATTACCGGGTTGTCCGCTTTTTAACCAGATTTCAATATGAACAGGCTTCAGAAAAACTGCCGGTAGAAGTTAAAAGAAAGAGAATCAAAGAAGCCATTAAAAACAATCAGTGGCTGGAGATGATTTATCTTAAACCTGACGACAGCAAAAGCCAGCGAGTAGTCAAGCCTCTGTCCCTGAGCAGGATGGAATACGGTGGAAAAAACTTTGAGGGCCTCAGAACCTACTGTTTATTAAGGCAGGAAGAACGCACCTTCAGGCTTGACCGCATTCTTGACCTTAAAATCATTGAACCGTGGGAAAAGACTGGCAAAAAACGCTCAGACCATTGACGACTGATGATCATCACTTTAAAATAACCTCTCATGAATTACCATGGCCTAATTTTTGATCTCGACGGAACCCTGCTGGACACCATTGAGGATATCACCGCTGCCCTTAATGCTGTCATGTCGAAGCATGATTTCAATCAGTATTCAATTGAAGAAAGCAAAAAAATGGTCGGCGACGGGATGAGAGAGTTGATAGTCAGGGCCAGGCCTGAGCTATCTGGTCAGGAAGAAATGATAGATTCACTGGTCAATGAATTCCGGCAAGAATATGCCAGAGTCTGGAGAGATCATTCCCGCCCTTATCCTGGTATACCCGAATTGCTGACTGAATTGAGCCAGAAGGGATTAAAACTGGCAGTTTTGTCCAATAAAGCTCATCCTTTTACTGAAGTAATGGTTAGAGAACTTCTGCCGGTGTCTTTTCAAGTGGTACGTGGCTCTCAACCCGAGGTCCCGCTCAAACCGGATCCAACTGCTGCCAAACTCGTCCTGCAAGAATTAAATCTCAAACCCAATGAGGTTCTCTATGTTGGCGA
>DCDG01000019.1 GCA_002316315.1 Candidatus Aminicenantes bacterium UBA1061
GTCACGGCTACATATAATTTATTATCTGCCTCCGGGATAAAATTTCTATCAAGAAGAGTATTCAGGGCCTGATGAAGCTGACCTTTAACCGGTTCCAGGTCTTTTTTGATCAGCTGATGGTGATTATCCAGAATGGCCAGCTTCACCGACTGAATGCCGAGATCAAGTCCGACCAGAAACTCTGCCACCCGGTCCTTCATGTCTTGCTCCGCCTACTTTATGTTTTTCTATTTATTTACCTATTTATCTGCTTCTCTTTGTTCGAATTTCTTAAGGAGCTCGGTATAACGATTCTCAAGGGAGACTTCTTTTCCATCAATAAAAACTTTCTGAATTTTTGTTCCGAGTTCAAGTAAATCACCATCAGCCAGAACAATACTGGCGGTTTTGCCTGGCTCAAGACTGCCCATCAATTTATCCACACCAAAGATTTCTGCCGGGTAAATGGTCACTGCTTTCAGGGCTTCCTCCGGCTTTAATCCGAAGGCTGCCGCCTTGGCTGCATGATAGGGAAGATCCTTGGCGGTGCTGGCACTGGAGGAGGAAAAAGAAATTTTTACCCCGGCCTGATTGAGAATGACTGGATTCAAGAAGAGGGCATCATAACCATCTTCCCAGACAGGTGGCAGGCTGTAGAGGGAACCAATAATACAGGGAATACCTGCTTCTTTGATTTCTTTAGCCACCTTAAAGCCCTGTTCAACCCCGTAAAAGATGGCTTTTATCTTTTCTTCCTGAACAAATTTAATGGTCTGGAGGATATCCTTATCGGCATGAACCGAGAAAATCACCGGCAACTCGCCTTTAACGACCGGAAGGAGAAAATGGCTGGCCTCATCGAAGTCTGGTGGTGAGAGGAGGATATTTTTCCGGGCGGCTTCTCTTCTTTTCTCATACATCCGAGCCTTCTGGAAAATTTGCCGCAGCTCGTCCAGGATTTTCTCGGTGGTGACCTGAGGCTGCTGGCGTCCGAAGCCGGCAAACTCGCCGCGACTTCGTCTGAGAGCGGGAAGTTCGATGATCATGGCCAGCGATTCTTTGATGACCATTTCCCGGTTGGTCCAGCCCTCCAGTTTGACCAGGGTGCTTTGACCGGAGATCAATCCGCCGCTGGGGACAACCACTGCCGCTACAATGCCGTTTGCCCGGGCAATCGGGATGTGCATTGAATCATAACGGAGGGCTTCAATGGCTTTGACCTGAGGATTAATCCGGCCTGTTTCTCGATTATCAACTGTTGCCCGGACACCGCTGATTTCTTCCAGACCAAGCCAGGAATAGCTGTCAATCATGCCCGGATAAGCGATGAGACCTTTGGCTTCAATGACCTTTGCTCCAGAAGGAATGGAAATATTGGCCCCGAGGTCGGCGATCCGGCCGTTCCTGATCAGGATAGAACCTGAGTCAATAACTGGTCCGGTGACCGGGACTATTTTAGCTCCGACAATGGCTGTAACCTCTGCCTTATCTTCGGTCTGAGCGGCAGCTGGAAAAGGAAAAGAATAAATACTCAGTAGAGTCAGACCAAGCAGCGCTGCTAGAAAGACCAGCTGATTTTTATTTTTTAATAAAACTGGTTTTATCCTGTTTACCTTCATGTTTTTTATCTTCATGATAGGCCTCCTTTTTTGGTGGAAGCAGCAGCCCTTTCTTTGAGAAGCGCCTCCCGATCGAAGTAAACATCGCCTTCGATAATTGTCATTTCACAGCGGGTGTAAGCACTCATGGGATGCTGGCTGAAGAGGGCCAGATCGGCCTGTTTTCCAACCTCAATGCTTCCTACCAGGCGGTCAACGCCAAGTTGTTTAGCCGCATTGATGGTGATAAGTTTCAAGGCTTCATCCTGAGTCAATCCGTATTTAACCGATTTTCCAGCCTCATTAAATAGCCTTCTTATCCGCTCGCCACTGTCTGAATTAATCGAGACCAGCAGGCCCTTTTGGGTGCAGTAGGCGGCGTTATAGGCAATGCCCTCGGCAGCTTCCATTTTATAAGCCCAGCTATCAATAAAGACCGAAATACCGACACCAGCGGCTTTTAGCTCGTTGGTTATCTTATAGGCTTCCCAGGCGTGCTCAAAAGCGCCTATTTTGAAACCAAACTCTCTGGACAGATTTAAAAACTCGATCATTTCCGGGGCGACATAGGCATGGCAGCGAGCAATGAGCTTGCCGCGAAGAAGGTCGGCCAGAGTCTCCAATCTGAGGTCTTTTCTGGGAGGAAGGAGATTGGCCGGCGGGTTTTTGGATTTTTTAAGCTGCTCATAGTGGTCCCAGGCGGCCATATAGTCTTTCGCCCGCATTAATTCGCTTCTGATCAGAGCATTGGCCCCCATGCGGGTTGCCGGGTAGCGTTGCGGCCGACCAGGAAGCAGCGTCCGGTTCGATTGTTTGACATTTTCGCCCAGGGCAAATTTAAGAGTGGGGTAGGCTTCTTTGACGATTAATTCTTCCGAAGGTTTACCCCATTTGAGCTTCAGGACAACATTAGTCCCCCCGATGACATTGGCGCTGCCGTGCATGGTGTGAACCATGGTCACGCCACCGGACAGAGCGGTAAAAATCGAAGTATCATCGGCATTAACCACCTCAGCCATGGTAACTTCCGGTGTGATGGCATCAGTGCCTTCGTTGGTGCCGGAAAGAGCGATGTGGGTATGGGTATCTATGATGCCCGGCATCAGATATCTGCCGTTAGCTTCAATAATTCTGACTCCGGCCGGGGCGGTGAGATTCTGACCGATTTGTTTTATTACCCCGTTGATAACCAGAACATCGCCATTGGGAATAGTGTTGCCGGTGACGGTCAAAATAGTGGCATTTTTAATCAAGAGGTCGCCACCAGCCAGAAGCCAGCTGGCTGAGGACAGAAAGAAAACTAAAAGGGACAGAAGCAGGCCCGTTTTCTTTATCTTTTCTCTCATTGGCCTTTCTCCTCATAGGTGAATAACGTTCCATCAACCATGACTTTAACTATGCTGGTTTTTTCATCGAACAGCTCGCCTTTAGTTAGAATCAGGTTGGCGATTTTACCTGGTTCGAGAGAGCCGAGCTGTTTGTCGAGACCCAGGGTGCGGGCTGGTTCAATAGTCAAGGCCCGCAGAGCTTGATCGGCAGGCAAGCCCGCCTTGATGGCTGCTCTGAGGTTTTTTACAAAGTTTGTATCGTTCAGGCCGAAGCTGGTCAGCGAGAAATTTATCTTTTCTTTGGCCAGGTTAGAGGCATTGGCTGGATAAATCTCCTTTTCAGCTTTTTCCCTGGTAGCCTGACCCTGCTGGGCATAGACGCTGCTGGCCGGTGGTCGAAAGTCAAGAGTAACCAGCAGGGGAATACTGGCTGATTTGAGCTGCTGGCTGACCCGCCAGGCTTCGTTGCAGCCAGTGAGGACAGCATTTAACTTGAATTCTTTGATGAGTTTTACGGCGCGTTTTATTTCCTCCAGATTATTGCATTGAAAAACGATCGGCTTTTTGTCAATGACAAAGGGAAGGAGCGCTTCGAGAAATGGGTCATATTCAGGCCTCTTTAAAAATTGAGGCGACTGACGGTATCTCTGAAGGTGCTGGCTATAATGCTGCGTGTCGAAGAATTTTTGCCTGAGGAAAGCCAGAGTGCCCATCGGACTGGAAGGATAAACTCCTCTTTCGGTGGTAAAGTTGATATGAAGAGCCCATGGCTGAGCGAGGACCATTTCGTTAACCTGGTCGCTGTTTAAGTTAAGGACAACACCCTGCCCTTGAAAAATCCCCTCATGGGGAGCGACGACCACAGTAGTGATACCAATTCGATGATAGGCTTCGACGGTCTGCTTTTTCGGCTTGACTTTTTCTACGATCTGAAGCCAGGGCAATTCCTTAGGTTCTGTCGGCTGACTGAAAGCTGCCAGGTAATCTTCAGGTGCGGCTGTTTGAGACTGTTCTTTTGTTTCAAGAAACAGGTTGGTGTGAGCAGAAATCAAACCGGGATAAGCATTTAAACCGTTGGCTTCGATAATTTCCGCATCTTCAGGAATTTGAACTTTTTCGGCCGGGCCAACAGCCTCAATCAAACCGTCCCGGATGACGATTGTTCCTTTTTCTATGACCGGTTGAGCCACCGGAAATATCCGGCAATTAACCAGAGCATAAGCTGGTTTGACCGCCTGGCTCCCAGCCTCAGCCGAGCTGACCAGGCTGGATGCCATAACCACCATGACTATGATCAAGAAAACCATGGCCACTGGCCGGACAAAAGCTGACTGCATTTTTTTAAGATATTTGTTCATAGGCCTCCTTCCGTCAGAGGATTTGAGATTTATAGACAAAACTAAGCAGGTCATTTGTTTCCTGTGTTTTCAGCGGGATTTCTCAATCAGGCAGTCCATCGGAGTTAATAACCTTAAGAAAATATATCTTATTTCTGGTGGCCCTTTTGTCAACTTAAATATTTCCGTGATAAATTTTAGAAAGAATTATCCTGATGGGTTTTCTCAAGAAGGCCGAGAGTTAGCAGAATCGGTTGCCTGTAGATTTTCAATAAGGCCATTTGCCTCGGATGTTATATAATCAACAATTAACGTAATTGATAGAAAAGGAGAAGATATGGCAAATAGAAATGAGCAAAAATTATTGGCAAGCTTATTGATTTTTTTCTTGATTGGTGGTCTGGGGTTTCCCTGCACTTCGATTATTGTGACCAAAGGTGCGTCGGCCGATGGCTCGGTGATTATTACTTATTCCTGCGACGGTGAATTTTTGCCCAGACTGAGGCTTTATCCGGCAGCCGATCACAAGCCCGGTGAGATGGTGGAAATTATGGGCTTCAGAGGAAAACGCGGCGAAATTCCCGAGATAGCCCACACCTATAAAGTGCTTGATCTGATGAATGAATTTCAGGTGGCGATTGGTGAAACGACTTTTGATGGGCGTGAAGAGCTGGTTAATCCTGATGGCCTGTTAAATTACCCCCAGTTGATGCTTCTGGCTCTGCAGCGGGCGAAAACGGCCCGGGAAGCAATCAGGGTTATGGCTGATCTTGTCGAGCAATATGGCTATGCCAGCAGCGGCGAGTCTTTTTCCATTGCTGATAAAAATGAAGCCTGGATTATGGAGATGATTGGAACTGGCAAAGGCGGCCATGGTGCTGTCTGGGTTGCCCTGAGAATTCCAGATGGAATGATTTGTGCGCATGCCAATATGTCCAGAATCGGGGAGTTTCCTTTAAATGATCCGGAAAACTGCCTTTATTCTAAAAATGTCATTTCTTTGGCCGTAGAAAAAGGCTATTATCAGTCCAAGAACGGTCCATTCAATTTTTCTCAGGTTTATAATCCACCGACCGAGCAGCAGGTTAAGTATTCAGCCCGGCGAGTCTGGAGTATTTTCCGGCGGGTGGCACCTTCGCTTCACCTTTCACCGGATTACAGCTCCTCAGTGAAAGGGGCCAAACCTTATCCACTCTGGATCAAACCGGATCGCAAACTGAGTGTAGCCGAGGTGATGGCTTTACATCGAGACCATTACGAAGGAACTCAGTTTGATATGACCAAGGACCTGATGGCCGGACCTTTTGGTGCACCTGACCGCTGGCGGCCGATTAACTGGAAAGTTGATGGGCGGGAATATTCGTGGGAAAGACCGATTTCGACCCAGCAGGTCGCTTCTGTTTTTGTTTCTCAATCGAGGGCTGACGTTCCAGATGAAATAGGTGGGGTTTACTGGTATGGCCTGGACAATCCTTATACCAACTTTTTTATCCCTCTCTACACGTCGATTACCGCTATCCCTGAAGCTTACACTAAAGGTTCCATGAGAGCTTTTAGCCACGATTCTGCCTGGTGGATGTTTAACTTTGTGGCCAACTATGCCAACCTGCGCTACCGCGATATGATTGTTGACATCCAGAAAGTTCAGAAAGAAATCGAAGATCAGGAATTCGCTCTGCAGCCGGAAATTGAACAGACGGCCCGGGGGCTGTTAGCTTCCAAACGCGACCTCATTCCGGTTTTCCTGACGAACTACTGTCTATCCACGGCCTCGACCAATCTCCAGCGCTGGGTTGATTTAGCTGAACTTTTAATCACCAAATATAATGACGGCTATGTTCAGGACGAAAAGGGACGGCCGAGAGAAATGGGTTATCCGGAGGAATGGCTGAGGCAGGAGATAAAAAAGAATCCGGAGAGGTTCCGGCTCAAGGAAGGCTCCGGGTCAGGCAAAGAGCTCTGAATGCCCGGTATTTCAGCCTGGATTTTCTGTTGAGGAAATGTACCTGTTTTGTCCAGATCCGTACAGACTTTTTATCTGTTATGATTTATACTCTCTCTGCTTAATTTTTTAATCTGTGTGCACAGGAGGTGAGTCTTGAATCATTATTTAAGGAATGTGCTTATAATACTCTTGATTCTGCCTCTTTTTGCCGGATGCAAGGAGAAATCGAACATTCCATCAAGCCGCGAACAATTCTGGGTACCCAGCCCGCCTCCTAAGAGCCGCTACATCATCGATGCGCGAGTTGATGCTGCCAAGGCAGCCATTGAGGGCCAGGAAAAAATCATCCTGAAGAATACTTCAAAGCTTCCCATATACGTGATTGCTCTTGATTGGCAGATTAGCGATTTATCTTCGCTTGAGGTTATAGCACATGGCCAGAAGCTCTCTCCTTTGGGCGGGCCATCAGGCGCCATTGGTTCTCCGGTTTTCTTCGACTTGCTTAAGGCCGTAGCCCCTGGAGAAAAGCTTGAGCTCAACATCAATTTCAAACAAGAGATTGAGGAACCCTTGGAAGAATCCTTAGGAGGAACGCACTGGTATCCCCGTTTGTGGTGGGATAGCCTTCCACTTCATGATGATTTTTCAGTTAGACTCGAAACGCCAGCAGGTTATGCTTTAGCGGCTTCGGGTCGGATCAACCCTGAAACCGGCCGGTACGAGGCAGAAAGCACGCGAACGTTCGGGATCTACCTCGGTAAAGGGATGAAGACGCAAAGTCGAGAGGTCGAAGGGGTTCTCATCACGTCTCTGTTCACGGAAAAAGGCTCAAAAGCTGCAGCCATTTGCCTGGAAACGGCAGCCGATGCCATAAAATACTACAAAGATTGGCTTGGTTTTTACCCATTTTCCTATCTTACCATTGTTCCTGGCGACGCCGGACGCTGGGGTGGTTACCCATTTGCCACCGGGATTGTTGCCATCCATGGTCTTGAAACCTATAAGGAGGGGGAATCGCCTCAGTACTGGCAGCATATTACCTCGCATGAGATCGGCCATGAATATTGGGGAGAGTGGGTTATGGAGGCAGATGATCCAGGTTGGTTATGGATCTCGCTGGGAATATTTGCTGATACTGAATATATGATCGGACGAAAATATGATCCGAATCGACGAGCGAATTGGATGGGAAATTATATCAAAGCGATTCCAAACTACTTTGATATGACCCTGGACATCCCGCCTGCTCTCGAGGAGATAATCAAGTATGACCGGGGCAACACGGTTGTTCACAGTAAAGGTCCAGCCGTGATTTTTGCTCTCGATTCTGTTCTTGGAAGCGAGGTCTTCGGTAGGATATACAAGAAGGCCCTGAGCGTTTTTGGAGGCAGGTGTCTGGGCTGGCGTGATTTTCAAGAGCTTTGCGAATCTGAAACCGGGCAGAATCTCGAGTGGTTCTTTAATGCCTGGGTGAGAACGAACGAGCACCTCTGCTATACCATCGAATCGCAGGACAGTCAGCCAGAAGGCCAAGAATTCAAGACCGAGATTCGGGTGAAAAGACTGGGCACGATGAAGATGCCTGTCCCGGTTAAGGCTATATTCGAAGACGGCACAGAGCAAATCCTTCAGACGGATAGGACACAGGATGTTAACGTTCTTATTTTCCGGAGCAAAGCTAAGCTAAAAGAGGCGATCATCAACCCAGAAAAGAAACTGGCCATGCTTGAAAAGCCGCTCCCTCCGATCTCAAAGGAAATTGCCGAGCTTCTCGCTTATGGCTGGGATTCTTCGGACAGTCTCCAAGTTTTTGAAGCAGTCAAGGATGAAGTCATTCTTTCGTCGAATATCTGGCATTTACTGGGGTGGGAGCTTTATGAGAACGACCATCTGAAAGAGGCTTCTGCTTGCTTCGAAAAACTGGCTGCTCTGGAAACGGATGCTGATACTAAGTTTGCTGCTCAGTGCTGGCTGGGTATTTTGAGCGACCTCGAGGGGAATAGACAGGAAGCACTTGCCCATTATCAGGAGGCTTTGAACTTGTGGTCCGGGCATGCCATGAGCTATGAACGCCTCAACCTGGACAAAGCCTGGGTTGAGGACAGGGTCAAGACGCCATTCAACCTGATATCAGTTCCGGCCCTGCCCGCAAATCCAACTCCGGAAGAAATGATTGAGATAGTGAAGCATTTGAGCTACACCCATGAAGGCAAAAATCCTCTGTTAATTTATGAAAAGGCCAAGGACTTGGTGATCACGGCTCAGAGCTTCTGGTTCAAGCTGGGCCTTGTCCTTTTCGATAGCGGCTACTATGAAGAGTCATTAAGAGCGTTAGAGAAAATACCAATGATGGGAACTTCCAGGACATATATTTTTGCTGCCTGGACATGGATGGGGCATCTGTATGATCTCCTGGGAAAACGAAAAGAGGCAGTGGACTGTTATATCAAAGCTCTCGACTTTGACACTGGAGAGACAATAAGATCTGACCAGTACGGAATGAAGATCAACCGCGCCTGGGTCGAATCCCGGCTGAAGTCGCCTTTTACCTGGAAGAAAAAGTAGAGGAATTAATGGCCAAGCCTGGTGCTATCGGCATCGGACCACTACTTTACAGATTATCATTTGGTTGACATCTTTTTGAATTTTGCTTTAGCATCATAGATTATTGGAGCAAAAGTCAGGTCAAAGCCATATCAAGTTTAGTTCGCAATTTGGTTATCGCAAACCCTCCATTTATTAACCCTGATTAGCTGCCTGAGGCTGCGCTGACTATAATAGCTCATTGAGCTCATCTGCCTGATGCGGGCATACTCATTGGCCCAGTCCCCCAGATACTCTATAGGGTAGGAGGTAATGAACCTCAGACAAGGTTCGACCGAACAGATCGCTTATCAGATTTGGCAGGCCAGGGCTTTAAGCGGGCTAACTATCCGAGCTAAGATTCTTACTTGTTTCTGTTTCTATTTTTGACATTATGGAGGTGAGTTTCCAGAAAAAGATCGCCTCAGCTCTTTTGAGGGACAGAGTAATTTTTCCCTAGGAAACGGCCAGAAAAAACAGGAAATATAGATTGTGTCCCCTGTTTCCGGCTTCTTGACGGGAGAGGCGGTTTTCTGTATTATAAATTCACCCGGTGGGGCTGTAGCTCAGTTGGGAGAGTACGTGACTGGCAGTCACGGGGTCGCCGGTTCGAGCCCGGTCAGCTCCACCATCAAATTTTTCTTTGAGCAAGTTCCCAAAAGTGAGGTAGCCTAGTTTTCCTGGCTTTCTGAAAATTTTCAGGCATCTCTGAACATCAACTCTTACCAGGACGAGCCCGATCCTTTGAAACCGGGTAGCGAAAACTCAGCTAAAGACACAGTAATCAAGACTTTCTTTGCCCACAACCCTGTGGTTCTCTCCGACCTGCCCAAGCAGCTGGCGATATTCCCGGCCTCCTTTCTATAATTGGCCTTTTTTTGTAGGTTCTTAAATTCCTTTCATTCTAACCGGTGTTTGCCAGTTTATAGAAAAGAAAATCTCTCTATTTTTTATCTAAAGCTAATCAGCCCGGCCAGTTCTCAGGCCGGGGCTATAGCCTCATAGATCATGAAAAAACCTTTGTAATTTTTAAAATTATAACATCTTAATCTCAATTCAGTTCATGTCTGTTAAGAATATGGCTGTTGTCTGATTCAGTTAAAATTGATAATCTAAAAACAGCTACAATAAGGAGGTTAAAAATGGGTGTAAAAAAGATCCTGATGCTGGTTGGAGACTATGTCGAGGATTATGAGGCCATGGTTCCTTTCCAGATGCTGACCATGGTCGGCCATCAGGTTGATGCTGTCTGCCCCGGTAAGAAAAAAGGAGAGACGGTCAAAACTGCTGTTCATGATTTTGTCGGCGATCAAACTTATAGTGAAAAACCGGGTCATAATTTTCTCCTGACGGCGACCTTTGATGAAGTTGACCCCAAAAACTATGATGCCCTGGTCATCCCGGGCGGACGAGCTCCGGAATATATCCGTTTGAATGAAAAAGTAATTTCTATCGTCAGGCATTTTGACGAAAACAACAAGCCAATGGCAGCCATCTGTCATGGTCCGCAGGTACTCGTAGCCGCTGATGTCCTTAAGGGTAAACTTTGCACAGCTTATCCGGCCTTAAAACCAGATGTGATCAGAGCCGGAGCTAAATGGGGAGAGCTCAATGAGAGCCTTTCTAATGCTTATGTGGATGGCAATCTCGTGACTGCTGCCGCCTGGCCTGGACACCCAGAGTGGATGCGCAAATTCCTGGAGGAGCTGGGTACGAAAATTGAACCATAAAAACTTAGAGATAGAATAATCCCAGGTATAATCTACGACAAGAGCAGCCAGGAAGAGTGCTCAAGGTCAGATAAAGAAGCCTGCTGACACTGGACATTAAGCTGCATGATTATCAACAAAAGAAAAATTATTTTCATCCTGATTATAGTAATAGCCACACCCATTTTGCTTTTGATCTTTTATAAACCAGACAGAGTGATTGCCCCGGGGTTATTTGGTTTTACCCGAATAGAGAAGGGACTCTATTTAGATGAACCTCAGAGAGCAGATGAAGCGCGCTGGTTATGGGCAACCGCCTTATAGGATATAGAAAAAGAATTCGGTCAGTTTAAAAGAAAACCAAAGATTATATTCTGTTCTGAACAAAGAGACTTCGAAAAATTCGGTTTTAAAAAATCAGCCGCCCGGTCAGTAGGGCCAGCCGGAATCATAATTAGCCCCAGAGCCTGGAAAATATATTATTTGAAGCATGAATTGATCCATTACTGGCAAACAGAAAACCTGGGGATGATTAATATCTATTTCTATCCTCAATGGCTCAAGGAAGGGATGGCCTATTCATTGAGTGGTGATCCAGTGGAAACATTGGATGAGCCCTGGCAGATCTATAGAAAAGAGTTTAATCAATGGTATGAAAAAATTGATAAGAAAAATTTGCTTCAAGAAATTAAGGCAATTAGAAAATAAAGATCTGTAATTATTGCCTATGGTTTGGAGAGAAACAACTCAACATTTTTAGCAGGTGGTTAACAGATATAGCGCGGTCAATCTCAGCTTTTTTGCTGCCAGTTGAGTTCGGGGCTTCTTTCTCCGGTGATGACATCCTGGTAGGCCCTGAGCATTAAAGGCGCCACCTGACTGATATCATATCTTTTCTTGGCTGATTCTTTAGCCTGTCTGGACAGTGTGTCCAGAAGAGTCGGGTCAGTGGCCAGCCTGACCAGGGCTTTTTCCACTTCCGGTGCTACCGGCTCAACCACCAGTCCAGCCCCATCCTGCTCGATTTCGACCCAGTTGGCTACCCGATTGGTAATAAGAAGGGGCAGGGAAGCGGCCATCGCTTCGGTCAGAGCCATGCTAACTCCTTCTGCCAAACTGGGCAGAACCATGAGATCAGAAGCCGAATAATAAGCAGGCGTTTCCTGATGCTCGATGAGCCCCACCCAGATAACCTGTTTTTCGAGACCAAGAGTCGAGACGAGATTCTTTAAATTCTGGACATATTCTTCTTTGCCCGGTGGACCGACCAGTAGCAGGAAAACATCCGGCCGGTGTTTTAAAACGGCGGGCAGCGCCTTGATTATTAAGTCAATTTGCTTTTTGGGGTGAAGCCTGCCCAGGAATAGCAGGACCAGGGCTCCAGCGGGCAGATTTAGTTTTTTTCTGAGTTCCGCCCGAAGCGTTTCGTTTCTTTCATAGCGTTCGGTAAAAATGCCATTAGGGACAATAAAACTGGCCGCACCGCGGGTAAAAGTCTCAGAATCCTGTCGTTCTCCCTCGCTTAGAAAATGAACCGCAGTGGCGTTTTTGATAGCTCTTTTTCCGGCTAAATTCCAGTAAAGTTTCTTAGTCCGGATCGAGCCAACTCCATAAAAGGAAGCGGCCATCAGACTTGAATGTGGGGTGATGATGGAAGGAATGCCCTGTTTTTTCACAATTGCTGAAGCAGCGACACAGAGATACTGCCATAGGCCGGCCAGATGAATGACATCGAAGTCAGAGGCGGTCTTTTTCAGGTGGTTGAGCAGGCCTCTTGAATAAAAAGCCCGGACACGGCCCAATTCTTGTCGGAAATACCAGACTTCAAGACCATCTAAATCAACTGACTGTTTGGTAGGGACGTCCAGGCGGCCGCCTAAGCCGTCAACATTACTGGCGTAAACGGTCACCTCGTGGCCCAGCCGGTGCAAGGCCCGGCAGAGGTTGCTGTGAGCAGTAATCGAGCCACCTACAGCCCAGGCTGGTTCAAAAGAAGTTAGTACATGAAGTATTTTCATTGGCTTAAACCGTCCTTAATTATTTATTAGCTTATTAACATAAGCTGGTGCGAGATGCCATCTAATTTATTTCGGCCGACTGCTGCACCAGTTTTTTTTGCACATAAAAATGAAAATAAGTTGATTGAATCAGCCAGGCAAAACTTATTATGTAAGCCATAACAGTGGCCTGCCCCAGAATCAACAAAGCAAAAATAAAAGTGGCAAAAAAATCGCGTCGTACAGTAAAGGCCAGTTTGGCCGCTACTTTATCTATAAAACGCAGTTTTTTTTCTTTTTCAGGTCTTGCCTCTATCTCTTTGGCTACCAGAAATATCTTCTTGCCGATCCCAGAGCTGCGTGTATAGCGAGCCAGATTGTAATAATACCAGGCAGCGGCGAAAAGGAACATGGCCATAAGAGTCAGATAGATGCTATCTTGTTTTAAACGATAAAGCCCCAGATCCAGACAGCTAAAGAAAATAATATAGCTCGAGGCATCAAGAATGACATCCGACAGGGCTCCCTTATCGGAGGTGGTGTAAGTCAAACGAGCGACCTCGCCGTCACAGCCATCAAAAATGCTGGCCAGCTCAAAAAATAAGCCTGCCAGGAAGAAACTCCAGTAACCGGTACCGAGAGCAGCCAGCCAGGCACCGACCAGGCCAATAAGAAAATTTATAAAGGATAGAAGACTCGGGCTGGCTCCCAGCTTGATCAGCCCTTGACTGAAAAAAAGCGAGATACGCCGGTTGATATGTTTGGCGATGAGGCCATCCTGTGGCTTGCGGGCTGTAGATAGAAGGGCTTTGATAGCTTTTTTCTCCGCCGGTCTGGAAGTTACTCTCAAAAAAAACCGGCCAGAAGGCAGGCTTTGGTAGCTGACGAGTGCTGACGGCGGAAGAGTTTTTAACAGGTCATCTCCTTCATTGTCAGCCGAGAGAAGCCTGTCCAGGAGTTCAGGCAGAAGTCTTCCTGAACTAACTGCCAGCCCCGTCCAGCCAAGGTCAGTATCAATTGGCTCGGCAGGTTTGAAAATAATTATTTCATGGTCCTGAGGCTCAAAAGGCTTTATCTCTTCGAGAAGCGATGGATCAAACACCGCTTCGCCGTCGAGCAGGAGAAGACCGCCCGACAAATCAAAAAGTTCCGGGCTGCTTGTTCTCTCCTGGGAAAAAGCGCTTCCGGCCTGAAAATAGTGTATATAAGGAGAGAAAGATAAAACACGCCGGTCTTTTTTTACTCTTTCGACCAGCTTCAGCTCTTCTCCTTCTCCAGAGCCAATTAAATAAAAGGTCTTTAAACCAGCCTGGTGGCAGGCCATAATCGCCCTGAGGAGAAGTGGCAGGCCAAGAATATTTTTGTCCGAACCGGGGCGAAGCAGAATGATAGCTTTATCTAGCATGATGATTCTCCGTGGCCAATTTTTCTTTCCTCTTACCAGCAGAAGTTAAAATCACAGTCAGGACAGCAAAAATAATTTTGCGAACTCGCCTCATCAGCCCGACACTCAGTCCAATAGTTGGCGGGTAACCGACTGTGGCGGCGGCCAGTAAACTCCCACCTTCAGCTGCACCCCACTGGCCAGGGATAATAAAAAAAGCAGTGTTTATAATGACTGTAAAGACTGAAATAAAAACAACTTTAACCAGACTGGCTGGCCAGCCCATCGCTCTGATAATGATATATATTTCCAGGGCTCCAAGACAGCGGGCAACAAAATGGAGCAGAAAAGCTACCAGCAGGCCTGTTTTTGAGTGGCTGAACATCAAGCGCATATTCCGGTCGAAATCTTTCAGGCTGGCTTCTTTTTGCTCAAACCAGCGTCGGCTGCGGCGGGAAATGCCAGCCAGGCGCCCAATAATTGGGTAAACACCCTTAAATTGCAGGATGACCATAATTATCAGAACAATGGTGATGGCTCCCAGTGCCACCAGGGAGGAAACCTTTAACTTCTGAGGAATTTTAAGATAAATTAAAGAAAGGAAAAGTCCGGCGGCTAAATAGACAAGAGAAGCAAAATATTCAATGGTTTTATCAAAGACGATGCCGGGGATGCCTTCATTCAACGGAGAATGAGGCTTGATAATTACTGCCCGTGCCGCTTCTCCGCCAATATTGGCAGCCACCGGCAGGAGAGTCCCCAGCCCATCGGCAATAATTTTTGCCCGGAAAAGAGTCATGACGGGAACTTTTTGAAAGACGCTCTGGACAATGGACCAGGCTATAGACTGAAGGAGCATCCAGAACAGAGCCGTTATGCAAATCAGCGGGAGATAATAACCTGCCTTGACGATGTTTTCCCAAACGACCTGTGGTCCAGCCCGCCAGATGAGAATGGCCAGCAGTAATAAGCCGAAGATAGTTAGACTTATTCTGACTAACTTCTTTTTTTTGTTCTGGCTATCGTTTTTATTAGTGTTGTTATCCATCGAGTTATGACCGGCAGCCGGGTAGTTTAATCTTAGTTAAAACCTCACTTTGCGTTTTATTTAAGGTTAGCTTTAACCTTGCCCCACGTCTAAAATACAAGAATCGGGGGTCAGTTCGTAAGTCATGTAAGTATAAATGATACCTTAGATTATGTCAAAAGAGGCAAACAGATAAGGTCTTAACCTATCAGAGGGGGGAATCATCCTGTTAATAGATTCCCGTCCTCTGAAAAATTGCCTGGATTTTTAAAGACTGAGGTTTATTGTTGCTTCAGCTGTTTTATCCGGCTGGCTTTCAGATGTCGCTTTTAACATTAAGGTTGCTTCGCCCGCAGCGCCTCTGGACGGTAAGACATAGACGGTTATGTCTGAGGTTTGACCAAATTGGACAGAAGCCAGAGCGTTTGGCAGTTGAGCCTGCCAGCCCTGCCCGTTGATAGAGACTTCAAGTCGGTAAAGATCGGAGGTAAGATGACTGGAAGCATCTGACGGATGAAGCTTTGGATCAACTTCTGCTGGCTGACCCGTATTTTTAAGTGAAAAAGTCACGGCAGTCAATCCCTGAGCAGCCTTAATTTCAGCAGAGGGTGAGGTGAGTTCCACGCCCCTTATCTGTGGGCCTGTGCCATCCAGTGACCTGATAGCCAGGGTGTAGGTTAAAATCCCATCCTGATTTCGATCGACAGACACAACATAAAAATGGAGGCGGTTTGGCTCATCTTGATATTCAAACTGGCTGCCCGAGTTAAGGCCAGCGTGGAACAGAGCATCATTGAGCTGGCGGTAGTCAGCAATGGTTCTCATAACTTTTTCGCCGGATGGGCTGATATAATCAACCACATTTATGTCTTCCGGGTGGGCATCTATGACCCAGATATAGCTGTTAAAGGCATTGGGACCACCATTATTTCCCCAGAGTTTATCTTTGTTTTTAGCCAGGAGGACACCGTTATCCGGGCAGAATGAATCAAAGCCGATCCGCTGGACAACCTCCAGGGAATAAAAATTATAGTCAGGATTGCCTGAGGAGAAGGGGTCAGTGGCCGGATCTGAAAATGGCGTTCTGTCGCCCGGCTCAAAGCCATCGAGCCGGATATTTATGCCAGTGTAGCTGCCAGGTAAAGGATCAACTTCCCGGGCAGTGACCCCGGCTACCACCAGTCCAGATTTAGCCAGTCCTTCCCGGCTGAGCGTAAGCAATTGGCCATCTGGAATAAAGTCGCAGGCCATTCTATCTCTTATCATCAATCCGGCAGGCCCGGCCCCGCCGGCTATGGGTGGAACCACCCAGCGCTGGTGAGGACCTCCTGGGCCATTAAAACAGGCTCTATCCATCAAGTCCCAGGGCCCGACAGCCGCCCGTCGATAAGGCTGGACATAAGGGTTGTTATTGAGGTCGGGTAGGCGAAAAGCAAAGTGTCCCAGCTCATGAGCAATGGTACCTGAGTTTTCTCCCTGGCGCATCGAGGAGAGCCCCCACTGCTGTGAACCAGCCAGCCAGCTGGTCCATTCGACATAACGGGTAGGGACCCAGCGTGGCCTCTCTGGATTGGGATTACCCCATTCGGGAGGAATATCATCTTTGCTTTTAAACTTCATCTGGCCAAATTCCATCCAGACTCCAGTCTCATCATATCCAGCATAAATTCTTAAAATGGCATCATAATTTTTTCTGATATCCTGACCAGCGCTCTGTATCCACAACTCATCACAGTCTTTTTCCAGACGTCCTGAAGCCACACTGCCATCGGGCGTATATTTGTTCTGGCGGTGCTCGTTAAGGCCATACCACCAGTGAGGCTTGGACATTTCGAAAGGACCAAAAGTGTCAACCTGAGTCAAACCGAATTTTCCTCGCGATTGCCACATCCAGTAATGATTGATATCAAGGCCGTGGTTGACAGGCAGCGATCTTGTGAAAAAATCAGCATAAAATTGTGGCACTTTTTCTCTGGATATCGGCTCAATCTGTGGATTTCCGAACGGATCCGAGCCTTTTGCCCGGGTGATGACGAAAGGCTGATTGGGAAAATCAACTGCCACGACAGCCAACTTGAAACCACGTTCCGGTTTGAGTGATGGATCAGCCCAGTTCGGGCCAGGCAGGGGGTGGTAATCAGCCCAGGTCATTTCATCCTGATCCTGAACTACCTGAGGATCAATCGGTGGGGGGAAGGAAGAAAGCTCAGAGGTGGCAGACGTCTTTGTTCTATTATTAATAAAGATTAAAAGACTTACCGCTATCAAAATAAAGATGACAATCAGCCAGAAACCGGTTGATAAAGCTCTTCGCCTGACAGGGGTTTGGTTGTCGGCCATCGGGACACCTCCTAAAATATCTAAATAAATAAACTAGAAGAATAAAATATATTAGATATCAGACAGAGTCAACAAAAATTTTCACTCCTCTTTTACTGGCTATTTACGTCTGGCCAAAACTAAAATAATTTCAACCGGCTTCTATTGTTTTTTGTAACTTACCGGATGATTAAGGAGCGGATACTGTGTGTTTTTGAGCTTGAGTAATTCCCGGAGTTTATCTTTATCCATGCCGGCCCTTGGCCTGGTGCCCAGTCCAACGCCGGCGCAGAAGATGGAGATATTCTGCGAAACAATGCCGGTGTCAAGAGCTGCCCATTCCTTCTTTAAATCGTCGTTCCCTGCCCTGAACCTCGAGATATCGGAAACCAGCAGCAGAACCACCGGCGCCATGGTCGGTTGTTCTTGAAGACCTGAACCACCAGCAGGTGGTGGCGGCTGCTGGCCGGGCTGCCCGGGTGTAGCTGGTCTCGGCGGCCTTGGTTGAAAGAACAAAGATCGGTGGTCACCAGCTACCACTTCTACCAGGCTGTGGGTTTTCGCCTCATAAAGGTAAATACCATCCTTTATGAAGACATAGATATCAATGTCCTGAGCATTCATGGCCGAAGGAGCTGTTTTTTTGCCGCTATCGGGACGGTTAATTCCGTTAGCCGCCCACAGCAGGTCAGACAGGTCCTGAGAGCTTAAATCCTGAGTGGCCCAGTCTGTCGCCGAAGCTCTAACCGCCAGAGCCTCCATGACAGGCAGGCCACGCTTCTTATTGGGTTCGCTCAGTTTAATGGTTTTTTGGTTCTGAGCACTGAGGAAAAGAGGTCCCAGAAGAAAAGAAACTAAAAGAAAAGCTAAAAATCTAATACCAGCTGATTTGCCCATCTTAGTTCCTCCATTTTCCTAATTCTAATTTTAAATTTATCATAATGCTAAAAAGTTGCAAGCAGAGAAAGCTGCCTGAAGATTATCGCTGTTACCAGGCCAGATACCAAGGGATTAAACCTGGCCATCGCCAGTAAAGCACCTGACCGCCAGCCTTTTCTCAGTTTTTCAGGTTCGGACTCCGGCAATTTTGGCAAAGAGTTCATAGAGAATCGGAACAATGAATAGCCGCAGCAGGATAGCAAAGAAAAAGCCACCGATGTAAACTACGGCCAGCGGCTGATGTAATTCTGAGCCAGTAGTCTTGATTAAAGCCAGAGGTAGCACGCTAACAATCATTACCACGTCGGTGATAAAGATCGGACGGAACTTAGTTATGGCGCCCTCCAGCACTGCTTGTCTTAAAGGCAGGCCCTGTTTTATATAATCGTTTGTTTTGCCAACCAGGATAATATCGTTCTGAGCACAAATTCCGAATAGGGCGATCAAACCGATGGTTGAAGAAACATTAAGTGACTGACCTGCTACCAGAAGGCCAAGTATCGCTCCAACCAGAGTTGATGGTATGTCCAGAATAATGAGTAGCGCTTGCCAGATTGAGCCAAAAGAAGAAAACAGAATAACGAAGATAATCAGGAGGACCAACCCCATCAGCAGAGACAGATGTTTCATGGCATGCTGCTGGTTTTCATACTGTCCTCCGAAGGTGATAAAGTAGCCCTGGGGTAGGTCAACCTGTTTTTCGATTAGCCGCCTGGCTTCCTCCACGAATCCGGCTATGTCGCGTTTAACCACGTTACAAACAACAATTTTCCGACGCATCATGCTTTCCCGGAAAATAGTCTGGGGCCCTTCGTCTCTTTCTATCTCAGCCAGTGAAATAAGCGGTATCTTCTGGCCATCAGGTGTGTCGATCAGCAAGTTTTTAATGGCCTCTTCATCCTGGCGATATTTTTCTGGAAGCCGGATGAGCAAAGAGGTGATCCTGTCTGGTTCATAAACATCGGTAACTTCTAGTCCATTAAAAGCGGTCTCTACCACACCGGCTACCTGGTCCATGGATAATTCAAAGCGAGCTAGCTTTTCCCGATTTGGCTTTATAATTAGCTGAGGAATGCCCCGGGTCTGTTCGACATGAACGTCGGCCGCACCCGATATATCAGCCATAATATTCCTGATGGCCTCTATTTTTTCGTTTAGTACATTCAAATCTGTGCCAAACAGTTTGACAGACAACTGGCCTTCGGCCCCCGTGGTCATCTCAGCCAGTTTATTGGCGATGGGCTGTTCAATGATAAAAGAAAGGCCAGGATATTTTTCCAGTTCCACGCGCATGGCCTGACTGAGCTCTTTATAACCTCTTCGTCTTTTCTCTTTTGGTAAAAGCTCAAGGAGGAAATGACTATGATTAACGGGGTGAAGGTGCTCTGAGCTTTCAGCTGAACCGGTGGTTCTGGAAACAGAAACCACTTCTGGAAACGTCAGAAAAAGTCTTTCCAGCTTCTGGCCAAACTGTGCTGATTCTTCCAGCGAGGTTTCAGGTAGCATGGTCGTCGAGACGATGATCGAGCCTTCATCTAAGGGTGGAGCGAAATCCTTGCCCAGCCGGGTGTAGGCAATGGCTGCTATCAGAATTAAAACCAAAAAGATAATAAGAAAAGGGGTCTTTTTATCCAGGACACGTTCTAATAACAGAGCATATTTATCTTTTATCCAGTCGGTGAGCTGTTTTCGCTGGTGTGTCTTTTCTGGAAGCTGGACAAATTTTGTGGCCAGGGCAGGTTGGAGAGTCAGGTTAAGAATCATAGCTCCGAACAGGGAAGCTGCCACAGCAAAGGCGGTAGGCCGGAACATGGCTCCTTCTAGCCCCTGCAGGGTTAGCATCGGCACAAAAACCAGAATAATAATCAGACAGGCGGAAAAAAGATGGGGACCAACGTCCTTGGCTGCCTCGCTGATAATTTCCAGTTTAGAAACCTGTCCTTTTTTCTCCTTTAGAAGCCTTAAAATGTTTTCTATGAGAATAATTGAGCCATTCGCCATTTTACCGATGCCGATGGCCAGCCCGCCTATCGACATAACAGTTAGATTGATGCCGAAGATCTGCATCGCCACCAAAGCAATCAAGATGGCAAAGGGAATGGTCAGTGAAGCAATTAAAGCACTGCGCAGGTCGCCCATGAAAAGAATCATGACCAGAACGATTAGAATAATACCTTCCACAATAGAAAGTTCGAGGTGGCTAATTGACTTGGTAATCAAGGTTGACTGGTCGTAAACTGGCTTTGTTTTGATCTGTTCAGGCAGGTCTCTGGTTATTTTATTCAGTCCGTCTTTTATGTTTTCTATCGCTTTTAAGGTGTCTGAGCCATATTGTTTTTCGACCGTCACATAAACTGCTTCCTGGCCGTTATGGCTGGCGTCTTCGCGGCGGAATTTGCTACCCGTGTTCACTTCGGCTACATCGCGCAAATAGATAGGAACGTTACGACGGGAGGCCACAACTGTCTGGCGGATGTCATCTGCACCCTGGATCTGGCCGAGCCCTCTAATTAAAATTTCTTCCTTGCCCTGCCGCAGTATTCCACCAGAAAAATTACGGTTACTCATCTCAATAGCCTGTCTGACATCATCAATAGTAAGTTTGTAGTTATGAAGCATTTCCGGTTTGAGGAGGACCTGATATTGCTTGATTTCTCCGCCAAGGTTGATGATGTAAGAGATGCCAGGAAGACCCTGCAGCCGCTGACGGATGATCCAGTCAGCAGCTGACCGGAGTTCCATCGGACTAACTCCTTCCCCGGTAACCACGAACTCGAAGATCTCACCCATTCTGGAACTGACCGGTCCAAGGATTGGTGGTGTTGTACCCACAGGTAGCCGGCCCGAGACCAGCTCCAGTTTACTGGAAATAACCTGGCGTGCCTTATAGATGTCGGTTCCCCAGTTAAACTCAACAGTGACTAAAGAATTGCCAGTCGTTGATTCTGAGCGAACCCGGGTGATATCAGGTGCTCCGGCCATTAAGCTTTCGATCGGAAAGGTGATGAGCCTCTCTACATCCTCTGAAGCCATGCCAGGATTATTGGTAATGATATTGACGAGGGGTGCATTTAAATCCGGATAAATATCCTTGGGAAGCTGGAAGTAAGCTACCACTCCAAGAATAGAAACCAGCAAGATGAGAAAGACAGTCAGCAGACGATGCTTGATAGCGAAATCTATTAACCTGTTAATCATGTTTCCTCCTGAGGGTTACCGGCCATCAGTCATGAATGGATTTTTTGAGTTCTTCTTCAAAAAGCTTTGACTTGAGCTCGAAACTTCCAGCAGTAACTACCTGGTCTCCTTCGCTCAACCCTTTCAACACCTGGTAATGCCCGTTCAGTCTGTTTCCCAGGCTGATCGGCCTTGGTTCGAATTTACCTTGTTGGGCGATGAAAACAAACTTTTCACCCAGATAGTCGCAGACTGCTCCCTCAGGAACAGCCAGTGTCTTTTCTCCATCATTCAGGTATATTTTTATGCTGGCAAACATTCCTGGTTTTAAAAGAAGACCCTCATTCATAACTTCTGTTCGCACGGTTATAGTCCTCGTCTCATCCTTGAGAATATCGCCAATGTAGGAGATTTTTCCTTGAAAAACTCTGTCAGGGAAGGCTTCCACAGACACTTCTACCCGCTGGCCGGTTTTAACTTTGGGTATATCCTTCTCGAAGACCTCAGCATCTACCCAGAGAACCCCCGGATCAAGGATGGTCATAATCTCTTTACTCTGGTCAATCATCTCACCAGGGACCACCTTGATATCAATGACTTTTCCGGAGATAGGTGAATAAAGAGTGATAACCGGGTTGATCTGATGAGTACTGGCCATTTGCCTGATATCTTCTTCGCTGAAGCCCAACAGATGCAGTCTTTTTTCCATGGCTTCCAGGTTTGCTCTGGCTATTTTCCTTTCAGCTTCGGCTGTAAGGAAATCTTTTTGGGCACCGGCCCCCCGTTCGTATAGCCTTTTCTGTCTTTCATAATTTGCCTGGGTCAACTCAAAATCGGCTAGAGCTTTGAAGAAGTCGGCTCTGGCCTGTCCAACTTCCTGGCTCTGGAGCGTGACCAGTGGAGAAGAAGATTTAACCCAATCGCCAACATTAACTCTGATTTGATAAACCCTGGCCGGAAAAGCGTAGCTGATCAGGCTGGTCCTTGTATGGGGAGCCAGTACTTTACCCATAGCTGCCAGGAATGGTTTGAACTCCAAGTAGCCGATTCTAGCTGTCTCGATTTGAACCACCTGGCTTTCTGCCTCTGATAAAGAGATTGGGGTCAGGCGCAAAAGCCAGTCCCGGGTTTTTCCCGCGACCGAAAGGCTATCTGAGCCTGATTTTGACTCCAGGTCTTGGCCTGATTGCTGATGTCTTTGGTAGCGATTGTCCTGTTTTGGAGATGAGCCGGCCTGCTCCATTGCCTTACTATTTTCAACTTGCTGCTTGCAGCCTGACACAAATAAGGACGTAAATAAAACCAGTACTGAAATAATAAATATTGCTGTTTTTTTCATTTTTGACCTCTCGAAGCGATTCCCAGGGCTCTTTCCAGTGCTGCCATTGAAATAGCATGTTGGTAGAGAGTCCGGGCATAGGCCAGTCTGGCTTCCACCCAGGTGAGGCGGGCTTCAATCAGATCCAGACCGCCGATCTGTCCCTCTTGAAAGCTGTATAGAAACATATCATAGACCTGCTGCGATTGGGATAAAATTTCCCGCTCGATGAGGCCAATCTGCTCCTGTGCCAACAGTACCTGCTGATAGGCTTCTTCAACTTCCAGAGAGACAAGGTTTTGAAGATAGAGTTTTTCTTTTTCCAGAGCCCGGCCCACAATTTCTGCTTCAGCTATCTCTCCTCTTTTCGGCTGCCAGAAAAAGAGAGGGATGGAAAATGACAGGCTAAAATCCCAGAATTTTTGCCCTTCCAGCCTGTGTCTGGAGAGACCAAAATCGAGATTGGGGAGATAGTTTAGATAGGCCTGTTTTTCCATGGTACGGGTCTTATGAATGGAATATTCGATTCTCTTTAACTCCGGCCTGGCAGATAAAGCCTTTGTCTCTGCCTCTTCCAATGAAAAATCTATTCCAGGTTGTTTCAACTCTCCCTGGATTCCGATTGGCTCAGCAGAGTTCCGGCCAAGAACAGTGTTCAACCTGGCCCGGGCGATTCTGGTTTTATTTTCTGAAGATTTAACCAGGCTGGAAGCTTTGGCCAGCTCAACCTTAGCTCTAAGAACTTCTACCTGTGGGACTTCACCAGCCGAGTTCTTAAGGCTGACCATCTCTTCAAAACTCCTGGATATCTCCAGGTTCTGCTGGCTGTACTTCAGTTCTTCCTCAGCTAAAAGCAGACTGAAAAAAGCCTCCTTAACATCATAAGCGACAGAAAGTTTTAACTCTTCCAGATTCTTTTCAGCTTCCATTGACTCCAGAGATGCCACCTTTCCCCTCAGGTAAATTCGTCCTGGAAACTCGACAGTTTGATTTATCCACAAATATTTCTCCGGCGACTGTCCTATGGAGAGCGGTTTCGGCTGAAGTTCAGAGTCAAAACTGAGACTGGGCTGAGATATGGATTTCGCTATGTTAACCCGGGCCCGGGAAGCCAGATATTGCTGCTGGGCAGAAAGAACAAGTGGATTATTGTCAAGGGCGATACTCAAACATTGCTCCAGACTTAATGGCCTGGAAAAAGTTGCCTCCTGGGCGAAAGCCGAAAAAAAAGAAAACAAAAGAAGAAAAACTGCCGTCAGGAAAAACGACAGGTGGTCTCTGAACGATTTTTTTATTGGTTCAGGCTCATTGAATCCAATTGGCCTGTTTCTCATAGTGATCGACCTCCCTTCGGAGTAGTTTCAGCTGATAAAAAAGACTTTCCAGGGCGATGGGGGCCTGGAAGGCAATATAGGGATGGTATACAGGGAGGTTAGCAGGCCGGGGGAGACCTGGACAGAAAATGTCTGATAAAAGAATTTTTATAACTAAAACAAGAAACCGAAATAACTATCTCAATTAATAAAAGGCTGGCCAGAAAGATTAAAACCTGTGGCAAAAGCGACATGAAAATATGAGCAAAATGACAGGCTGGACAGGAAGGAAGATCTTCCAGAGTCTTATGGTTGTGGAAAAAATCAATAGTGGTATAAACGCAGAGAAATAGAATGACCAGGAAAAGTGTCAGCAGGACCTTTTTTTTCCGCATGAGCCATATTTAATATCATATGAGCTGAGCAACTGTCAATAAAGATGCTCAATCAGGTCAGGAGATGATAGCCAGAAAGCAGAGGGGCAAAGCTAATAAAATAACCTTTTTTCACCTTCTTCGTCATTAATAAAAAAATAAAAAAAAAGGAGGTTGCTTTGAGCAACCTCCCTGGCCGTCAAGCTTCTTTTGCCCTTATTTACACTTTTTTATGGCAGAGCCACCAGTCGAAGCAATTAGCCTGTTTTTTGCGCTCTTTAGCTCCTTTGATATCGGTTGGGGCTGGAATAATAACATGATCCTGAATCAGCTCATTATTGGGCCAGTTGGCTGGCATGGCCACATCATGCTGATCAGAAACCTGGAAGGCCTCGAGTATTCTCAGGATTTCAGAAATATTGCGACCAACTTCGGCCGGATAGTAGAGAATCAGTCTAATGATGGCTTCTGGATCGATGATGAAAACAGCTCTGACCGTCTTGGCACCACCACCTGGATGGATCATGCCAATCTTCATGGAAATTTTGCCCAGGTCATCAGCAATAATGGGGAAAGGGATTTCTACTTTGAGTTCATTCTCAATCCATTCTACCCATTTGATGTGGCAAAAAACCTGGTCAACTGACAGGCCAAGAAGTTCAGCATTCAGCTTCTTGAACTTATCGTAGTTCTTGGCGAAAGAGACAAATTCAGTCGTACAGACCGGGGTAAAATCACCGGGATGACTGAATAACACCACCCATTTGCCGGCATAGTCTTTGGGCAGCAACTTTTTCCCGTGGGTTGTCTGGACCTCCATTTCGGGAAACCTGTCACCGATTAAAAGCATGCCTTTCGATTCATTATTTTCCATTTCTTTACCTCCTCAATAATTTTTATTAATGCAAGAGCAGTAAATAAAATATCGGCCTATGGTCAGTACTCAGGCCACTTCCTATCTCCGACCCGAGGAACCAGCCCCCGCGGCTCTTCCCGATGGGTCTTCTTCTGCTACGGGGGCCGGAGTCAGCCTCGGTACCGTTAACCAAATATTCTTTCATTTTATTAGCTGTGCTGGTTTCGGTTTACCTAATTTTTGTTTTCCCAGAGCAGGTGAATATTGCAGTATTCTCGAGCCCAGACATGCTCGGTTTCCAGCGGGAAGAAAGCCTCAGGCTTGTCTCCGGGCTTGAGTTCCTGGCGGTAAACCCGGCCGTCAGCTATAAGCTCAATCCATTCAATGTAATGCTTTTCTTCCATCGGATGAGCTACCATCTGGCCGATTTTGATCAGATAGCCACCGGCCACTTTTTCGATATAAGGCACATGTTTTTCTTGAGTGGTTTCGGCTGTCTGGGCTTCCATAAAAGCCATCTCGTCACCGCAGCAAACCAGAGTGCCCATACCTTCATGCAGGACTTCAACGATATTCCCGCACTTCAAGCATTTGTAAATACCGTACTTTTTAGCCATTTATACCCTCCTTTTTTATTTATTTGCCCTGGCAGCAAGAAGGGCAGAGGCCCTTCAGGTCAAGATGCTTTTCTAACACCTGATAGCCGGCCAGCCCGCCCAATTTGAGCTCTTCAATTTCGATATCATAGACCTGTCCGCATTTCAGGCATTTAAAATGTCCGTGCCAGGAAAGAGTCGCATCATAACGAGCTTCATTTTTTTCTATGTTGACCATCTGAATAATTTTCTTATCCAGAAAAAGCCTCAGGGTGTTGTAAACGGTTGTCCGGGAGATGGACGGGATGTCTTTTCTTAGAACTTCATAAATCTCATCGGCTGTCGGGTGTGTTCGTTCATTGACCAGATACTCGAAAATTTTCAGGCGCTGGAAAGACGGGCGGATGCCTTGCTGGTCCAGAAATTGGCTGATCTCATCCAGGCTCCAGGGCATATCCGGTTTTTCTCTTAATTTAGCATAAGCTCTCATATTTGTAATCGTTATAATATTAAACTCACTATAACTTTATACTTATTATAATGTTTTGTCAAGACTTGCCAGGCTTTCATTATTAACCTGCCTTATTAAAAATTTCTCTGTGGAGCTTGCCCTGAAATTTGCTTGCATAAAGTCCAGGTGCGATCTATATCTTTTTTACTATTTATTGGGATTTAGTTGTTGTCTTCTGATACAGGCACAGAAACCGTGGTAATTGGCACAGATCCCCCCAAGGTGGAGATAAATCTCCAGAATAACGGGCGGCCTAGAATATGAATCAGTGATGGCTGAGAAGATGCCAGAAGATAAATTCCCCAGGTGACCAGCAAACAGCCAGCAACAATCGTCGCGTGTCCGAATACTAATAAGGCAGCCCGACTCCCAGTCCAACCTAAATAAACCAGGCTGGCTCCAATTAACAGGGGAATATTGGCTCCCAGGCTTTCATAAGCCGCCAGGATCACACCCATTACCAAAATAAAAAATCCCAGAACAGATGTATCCCGGCTCTTAAGTTATTATTCTTGTTAGAATTATCTCGTCTCTTTCCGGCTCGAACGATAATTATTTAGAGTAATAATCAATCATCTGCTGGATGGCTCGCTGGCAGACCTGGCAGAATTCCATCTTCGGGCTTGAAATCATAACACAGTACATCTGCGGGCGATAAAGGCCTTTGGAAGCATAGCCGGCGCCTTCAAAGGCTCCCACTTTGTCCTCGAGGTGTTTATATTTTTCGCGGATAGCCTGAATCTTCGCCATAATTGGTTTGTTTTTTTCCTGGAACTGAGCCTGGATCTTTTTTATCTCAGCTTCTTTTAAGTTTTTCTTCTTAGCCTCTTCCAGCGCCTTTTGCATTTCCTGGAAGTTGGCTCTCATCTCAGCCTGCAATTTTTCCGTTTCTTCCTTGCCATAGTCAGTAGGAATTGTTATCCCCGGAGAAAGCAGGTCCTGCCATTTTATATGTTCCGGGTCTAGCAGGGCGGTGATATTCGGCTCAAGCGGTTCGACTCCGACTGGGTAAAATTCGTTATAAGCTACATCTGAAGTGTAATACTCGTCGGCCAGGCCGGCAAAGCTGTGGCCGAATTCGTGGAGGAAAGTACTCAGACTGGCCTGGTTATCTACCGTTGTAATACAGTAGTCATTGTAAATGCCACCGCCCCCATATCTTTTGCTGTTGACCAGCACCACGATGGCGTCATAGGGGACCTGAGCAGCCATCTCTCTCAGGGCAAAACCTTCTTCGGTTAGCATATAGCGATCAAGATCGAAGGCATTAAATGAGGCTTTAAGAACAGTATTTTTATAGGCTTTTTGCCTTGGTTCATCCATGCCTCTTTCCAGTGAAGGACGGAAAACACCATAAATATTGAATTTATTCTGATTGCTTTTATATGGTTCCTTTTCAAACAGGAAATCGGAAAACTTCTTGACATCAGCCACAAATTTATCCCTATCTTCAGCCGTGTAACCTTCAGCCAGGAAGACCAGATCCACTCTTTCTGATGGCGGCCCGGTCTTGACCACTTCGAAGGTATAGTCGCCCCCTTTGACTGTTTCTTTCAAGAGGTGATAATCCCCGGGATCGATTGATTCCACAGCCAGTGGACGGAGGAGGTTTTGCCTGTCCCTCGCTTCAAAGACCACCTTGACCGGCCGTTTCGGCCAGGGAATTCGTACCGCTCTCTGGAAGACCTTTTTTACTCCGTTAAGAGCAGGTGTGGTGGTTTTATATTCGCCATACTGGCAATCAAAACCCTTAGCATAAATTAACCGGTTTGAGGCTACTTCATAGACCTTGAGAAAGTAATGTCCATAATTAAAAGGATTGGTCAGGTTGACCTTGCTCTCGGGCCAGCAGTCTTCCTGATAAATATTTTGAATGATAATTTCTTCTTCCTCGGCATTGCCAACCATATAGAAATCAAGGCGCATGGCCTTATCAAGGAAAAAGTCGTCGAATTTAATCGTGGACTGAGCCTGAGCTGGCAGGTTCATGGTGGCAGTCAAGCCCAAAACAGTTAGAAGAATAGAAAAAATAAAAGTCAGCCAATGATGATTTTTTTGGCGAAAGAACATTTTAAAGCTCCTTTCTCTAGTCATCATAAAGCCTTTAGCTCTCCAGAGCCTAAAGCTTTTATATCTTTATGTTTATTTTAGCTGCCGCTTATCTTGCTTATGAAGCGCAGGCATTTAACGCCTGTCAGCTGTCTCTCTAAGTTGCTGTCATGATTAAGTTATTTTTTCTCTTAATATCAATAATAAAATATTTCACAGGTTAGAGTAAGATTTTCGGGCTTATCATGTCAAGTTAGCTTTTCATTCAGGTTAATGCCTCGTGACCGCGATGGAAGGGTAGAGAAGTCCGGTCTCGACGCGGTGGACAGCTGCCAGCGGAGCACAGAGGCAGAAAAGACCCCGGGAAAGGATTAACAGCCATTGCCATCTCGATAAACATCTTATATTAAAAGACGCTAAGCCTGGATTGTGCTTTTCTCAGCCATTGTGATTGCCTGTTCTGAGCTCTATTCAAGGGCAGAAAATGCTGGCTTTCTGACAGGAGCCTCTGCCTGTCAACATTGTTATGAGGTTTTAAGTATCAAAAGCCAACCCTGGCCTGGGGCAACTGGAATCTCTTCGTCAGGCTTAAAAGTCCTGACCGGCTGAAAATTCTCAATAGCCGGAGCTTCGATGACCACTTTTTGTGGATTAAGGCCGAGCTTTTTCCAGTCTATTATAAGACGGCAGTTTTCGGGTTTTTCTGACCAGCTGGCCAGAGCGATCATAGCTTGACCTTTCTGGCGATAGACAGTGACCAGCACTTGAGGCTGGCTGGTTTTGACCGGACAATCTGGTGACCAGTAGCCAATCATCTGGGCTTCAGTCAGGCCGAACTCATCCCAGGCCTTCCACAACGGCCGTGGGTCGCCAGCCCAGGGCAGCCTGGCCGTCATTCCATAAATCATGCCCCGCCAGGGATTACCACCTTTTTCCAGCATTTCGCCCATTAACCCGAAGGGCAGGCCGGATATCTCGATGAGCCAGTAATCAGGTTGACTGTTATAATCAAAATATTCACCGAACCACAGCCGGTCAAGGTAAGGGAAATGTTCCAGATAAAGATTGGCACTGGAGGCATAGCCGTCACGCGGATTGTATTGATTGGCTGAATGAAGATCAATCAGAGCGCCTGGGCGATAGGTCTCGAGCACTTTACGCACTCTTTTCATCGTTACCCGGTCATAAGCCACATCATCTATGTAGAGACCGTCTATCCCCACATTTTTGGCCAGCCAGGCCAGGCCCTCGATATAATAGTTATGCCAGCGTGACATGCCGCTATTGATAATGGCCGCATCTTTTAGCTCGGGAACAAACCAGCCAGCGATGTAACCCGAATGAAAATGCTCCTGCAGCCAGGAATAACCGCCGCCCTGACCATCGGTAAAGATCTCATGGTTGAGGCTCTCCAGGGAGAACAGTTCGCTGGCCCGGTTGGAAAGTTCCCGGATGGTGTAATAGATTTTGACTTTGAGGCCCTGGTGGTGCGCTTCATCAATATAAGTTTTCATCTTTTCGGAGCGAAGAAAAGGATAGTTAATAAAAGGATTAATGTCATTGGCATGATGAACGTTGATGACATTGGCACCGATAGCGGCGATTTCTGAGACGGGCTTAAAGGCATGATAATAACGCTCGGAAAAATGTTTACCAGGATTTATGGGCTTAAAGGGGGTAAGGAGTAGATTAAAATTAAAGGAAAGAGCCTCTCCTTTTTTTAACTGTCTGGAGCCGCTGGCCGCCGTAAAAACTACTTCTTTTTTGTCTTTTTTATTCCTGGCCGTAACCTCTTCTACCCGCACCGAGCCACAGCCTTCATTCCACCAGGAAGGAGGCAGGTTGAGTGGCTTTAGCTGGTAAAAATTGGTGTTGAGGGGGCGGGAATAATTTTCAGCCTGGAGCTGGCACTGAAGACCGGCATTGACCGTCCCCAGCCAGAGGGCATCCTGGTTTTTGCTTCTGTCCCAGGTCCAGGAAAACGAGGACGGACGCCGGCCGCCTTTAAAACCAAGTCCCATCATATAGGTAGCGACTTCCGGGCGGAAGGGTATGACCAGGCAAATATCATCAACTCTGGTTTCTGAGCCAGCTTCCACTTTTACCTTAAATTCCACATAGCCATCAAATTCCAGGGCACCATTAATTTCGACCGTCAGGTCGAGAGCAGGGATTGTATTGACCGCTCGCCAGGCAACTTTTCCTGGAGTAATTTTAGTAAAGGCAAATGATTCGCTTCTCCATTTTTGAACAAGACCTGCAGAATTTTTAATGAGAAACTCAAAAGGCCTGCTCAGAAGAGCAGTTGGCTTGGGGGTGATGGCCGTTACTTCTGGAGTAAAAAAGCTCTCGATTCTTTCGGGCAGGCCGTTTTCTCTAAGAGTCAGACTCCGTCCCAGACATTTTATCGTCAGGCCTTTAACTTCAAGTGGCGTATAAGGCTTGACTACTTCATCGTTAACGGCCAGCAGGGAATTCAGCCAGCGCAGACGCGACTGGCGCCAGAGCTCAGAGTCGCCGCTATCAGCCAGAAATTTATCTTCGACTTTTATTTTGAGGTTGATTTTCTTGGCCGGTAGATTATGAGCAGAGACAGACACTTCACCTTCATAATCGCCCGGTAAAATATTTTCCGCTATCTGAATTCCGCACCACAGTGGCTGCACTTTTCCCTGAGCGAGGCTTAAGTCTTTGTCAAAGAGCTGGCTATCCCAGCCAATTCCGCCCAGGTTAAAGCAGGTAGCCTCGTTGGCTTTTATCACCTCACCTGATGATTTGTTGATAAGGCTGGAAAAGACAACTTTTATTTTTTCTAAGTTCTGGCAGTGAGCAAAAAGACCCAGCTGGAAAACAAAATACTCCCCGCGGGCTGCGGTGGCCTCAAACCTCGTTTGAGGGCCTGTCTCCATCCAGCGCATCGGGAGATAATCGAACATTCGCACTGGATGTTCCCGGTCTTCGGGAAAAACTAAAAACGGCTCGTGTTTGTACTGCCTAACTATTATAGCTGTTTCTTCGGAAGTGGCTATAACTTCCATCGGGGAAAAGCGGCTGAAGTCGTCAACGGCTTCAAAGGTGATGAGTTTGGCCTGAGGCAGAGATGCTGGTTTGAATTTGGAGAAAAGATCAGCCTTAAGGCCGTGGCGGGCAAGCCAGATTTCTTCTGGCTGATAATCTGCAGGCAAATAGGTGACCACCGGGTAATTGCGCCCTTCCATTTTGTAAGGCAGATAATAAAAATAATACTCACCAGGAGCCTCTCTGGCCTCGAAAACAAAGTCTCCATAATCATTGTTGACTTTCCAGGGCCAGACATTCTTAATAATCTTGCCGCTTCTGGCTTCAACCACCAGAATATTCTTTTTTTCTGGATTCTGATCTGGTCGACGCCAGGGAAGATGGACAAAAACAGCTCCGGCTGGCTCTTCAACCCTGACCACCGCCCGGTGGTTTCCCAGACCAGAGTCAGGATCCCAGGCAGAGGAAGCTTGACGATAGGGGTATTTTTCTTCGGCCGGAGCAGAGAATGCTGCGGCTGCTGAAGATGAAAAACAGGTAAGAGAAAAAAGAATTGTCAATAAAATTCCTGTCTGGATTTTAAACCGCGAGATCCTGGCCTGAAAGCACTTTTCGCTAATCTCGCTTTTTGCAGCTTTAAAATTTTTTAACATCTTAATTCCCTAAGTTTTTTTTTGTCAGGCTGCCGGGCCTGATTAAAGTATTTATCTTCCATAATTAGCTTCCGGCCTCGTCTATTGCCTGGCGGAGGTGATTATTACTTCTCATATTCCTTCTGCTTCCGAACCATACCCGACTACAGCCTCTACCAGGACGCGAGAGGTTTAGTGCCAAGGTTAGTAATTCTTATCATATCTCATATTATTCTTCGGAAACAATGGCCTTTTTGCTCCAGCGAGGACCATACGCTTTTATGCTAATCTTTTATTAAGAAGGAGTATGAGGTACATCTTAGTGCCTGATGTTAATTGATTTAGAATCGTTTCCTGTGATAACCTGATTATCAATATAACTCTGAACAAGGAGGCGTTCTTGTGTCTGAAAAATCACGGATGGTAACTTTGCTCTTTGGCTGGTTTCTGGGGATTTTTGGCGCTCACCGCTTTTATACCGGCAAAACGGGAACTGCTGTGATCTGGCTGCTGACTCTTGGCTGTCTGGGTATAGGCGTCATAGTTGACTTAATTATGATCACCCTTGGGAAATTTCATGACGCTGAGGGGAAACCGGTTCTGGCCTGGTTTAGAACCTGTGATGCTGAAGGAAAAGTTATCAGTTATGTTGTCTAAACCACGAGAGTTTTTGATTCCTGGCCCTGATTAGAGCTGGCTTTAATTTAAAAATACTCCACTATTAATCTGGCCTTCAGAAGTCCAGATAATCCAGAGTCCTGGGCGTTTCTTCCAGATGGAAGATAATAAAAGCCTGAAATATTTTTCCCAGATTTTTCCAGTCCTGAGATGTCACGGCGAAATCAGGTGAACAAATTGGTGAATTCTTTTTCATCCACTCAATCACCTGGCGATGAATTGGCGTCACTTCCATTTTTTTATCACGGGTACAATTCGGACAGAGAACACCCTGCCTTTCTGGGGCTAGCCAGCTACTCGATGTAATCGGCCGTTGGCAGTGCTGGCAGCGATTAAAATCAGGCAGAATGCCATTAATCTTTAAGAACCAGAATTCAAAATATCTGGTGATGTATTCAACGGCCTGACTGGCTTTGGCCGCCGAGGTCACAGCTTGAAGCAGGCGGTAGAGAAGCTCTTCTTTTTCCCGGTATGGAGAGAATTTTTCTGTTAATTCGGCAAAATAAGCAAAGGCCCAGTTAGTTTTTATCTGACTGAAAAGTTCAAAAGATGAAGCGAGCAGGTCGCTGTTGCTAATCGTAACAAAATCATGTTTTTCTTTTTCATAATAAAAAAGCCTGACTTGAGAAAATGGTTCAAGACTGCTGCCAAAACGGTTATTAAATTTACGGGCTCCTTTGGCCAGGCCTCTGACCAGACCTTTTTCCCGGGAAAAAAAGACAACGAGTTTATCCTGCTCACCATAATTTTCTGTTCTTAAGATAATAGCTTCAGATTCATCAAGTGGCATCTTTTCTGCCCATCTTCATGGAATAAATTTGGAGGTGCCAAGGGTTATTCAGGGTTCTTCTCAGGCTGAAGAAAGTAATTTAAATTATCAAGTGTAATTTTAATATTTTTAATGACTTCGCCTCTTTTACCCAAAGGCTTGCCCGCTTTTCCATTTATAGTAAAACTCAACCCGCCAGCGTTACCCAGATTGATGGTTAACTCCGAGCTGGCCTTGACCGAAGTCTTGTAACCTTCAAGCTTCAGCCCGTCAACAACCAGCTGACCATCGGCATAGACCTGAATCCAGCAATCTTCGTTAAAGATCAAATCAAGATTTAGGTCATCATAAGTCTTTTCCTGGACAGCTGGCTGGGTCGTTTCTGTCACTGCCAGCGGGGGAGAAAGAGTTTCAGCAGGAGTAACGCTGGAAGTTTCTTCGATTTTCTGCGGTGCTTTTCTGGCCTCAATATTCTTTTTAGAAGTTGAGATCGAGAGATAAATTAAAACCACAAATAGGATCAGGACCAGGACTGAGATGGAAATCCAGAAAACCTTATCGAGCCTGAATTTGCGGTGAGGTTTATGGGGCTTGCTGGCTGTCCTGACAGGAGTTTCTGGCTCGATCAACTCGGCTTCTTGATATTTTGGCAGCCAGTTAGCCGGATCTTCACCAATAGATATTAGATAGGTCTTTAAAATCTGGCGGGTAAAAAAGCCTCCTGGCAAAAACTCAAGCCGGTCATTTTCGATAGCTTCCAGGTGACGGAGGCCAATTTTGGTCTCAAGAGAAATATCCTTTAAAGACAGCCCTTTTTTTTCCCTGGTGATTTTTAGTATCTTACCTAAACTTTCCATAGCCCTGCCTTAATTCTAAATGAACTGGTGGCTGTGAGTCAACTTGCTTGTTTTCCTGGCCGCTATCAATATTTCTTATCTTAACTTAAATCTCTGGCTACCTGAGTTAGATCCGCAGAAACTTCGAAACCGAGGTCACGCTGCCCAGTGTCCCGGTAATAGCACCGCCGACTACTATCCACATCATCTGTTCAAGGGTTAAAGGTCTCAGGGCCAGTAACTGTTCGGCTGCCCCTAGAGTATGACCTATATAAACCGGGAAAATTTTGTTCAAAAGGAAAAGAATAAAAACAGAAAGCAGGCTCCCCGCCAGTCCCAGGACAAAGCCTTCGACCAGAAAAGGTATCCTGATAAAGGTATTGGTAGCACCAACCAGACGCTGGATTTCGATCTCGTTTTTACGGGCAAAAACGTTAAGCCTGACCACATTAGATATGATAAAAAAAGAGGCCAGAATGAGAATAGCCCCCAAAAAGAAACCAATAGCCTTAACTATTCGGCTCAAAGACTCCATTTTTTCTACCCAGTCCTGGTTGAACTGGACATCAAGGACGCCCGGCTGCTGCCTGATATGATCAATAAAAGCGGTAATGGCCGCCAGGCTAACCGACTTATCTTTTAGCCTGGCTTCGAGCGAGGGAGGGAAGGGATTTGATTCAAGATTATCAACAATCTCTTTTAATTCCGGGAAGTTGGCAGTAAAGCGGCTCAGTGCTTCTTCCTGAGAAACGTAAATCACATTATCTACTAAAGTCGAATCCAAGATGGCCTGTTTTATCTCTTCGACCTCTTTTGCCGGCAAGTTTTGTTTTAGAAAGAAAGAAATGGCCAGATTATTTGATAATTGTTCACCGAGATAAGTCAGGTTGTTGGATAGAGCCAGGAAAACTCCGATGACCAGGAAAGAAAAACTGATAATCAAAACCGAAATAAGATTACGGCCGCGAAAATTCCAGAGGTTATGGCCAGCTACCCGCAGAAGATATTTGAGCTTTCTAAAGATCATGGTTTCATTTCCTGGCCGATGATTTTGCCCTTCTGAAGAAAGAAGATTTTATGGCCAAAATAACGGATTAATTCCCGGTCGTGGCTGCCAATGATGACAGTCGCTCCCTGTTCATTGATTTCTTTAAAGATCGACATAATTTCAAAAGCCAGTTCCGGGTCGAGATTGCCGGTCGGTTCATCAGCCAGGAGAATCTTGGGGCGATTAACAATGGCCCGGGCAATGGCCACTCTCTGCTGCTCGCCATAAGAAAGTCTGGCAGGATATTCCCACATCTTGTGATGGAGGTTGACCTGCCGCAGAGAATTAAAAACCCGTCGCCTGATTTCTTTATCAGGAAGGCCGGTAATTTGAAGCGGTATGGCTACGTTGGCAAAAACAGATTGATGAAACATCAGCCTGAAATCCTGAAAAACAATGCCCATCAACCGACGCAGCTTGTTTATTTTATGATCCGGTATTTTAAGAACATTAACCCCATCAATGAGAATCTGGCCTTCTGTGGGCAGGATTTCCCTGAAAAGAATTCTTAGCAGGGTGGTCTTGCCCGAACCGCTTGGCCCGGTGATAAAACAAAAATCCCCCGTATCTATTTCAAGAGAAACATCAGAAATGGCCCAGTGAGGCTTCTGGTATTGTTTCCAGATATGATAAAGTTCAATCATCTAAGCCGGTAAAATGTTATTTTTTTGTCAGCCGCTGGAGAGCTTCAGTCAGAAGAGAGCGAGTTTTTTCCGGGCTGGCTTTTCCCTGGCTGGCTTTCATTACCTGACCGAGCAAAAAGCCCAGCACCTGGGTTTTGCCATTGAGATATTGTTGTACAGGCTGGGGATTCTCTTCTAAGACCCGGTTGATAAGCATCAGCAGGGTATCATCTTCAGCAATAGGTTTCAGCCCTTTTTCTTCGATTATCTCTCGAGCCGGTTGGCCAGTTTCAAGCATGGCCGGGAAAACCTGTTCCTTGGCGATGGTCATGGTGATCTCTTGAGCTTCGACCAGTTTGATTAATTCGGCCAGGGCAGCAGGCTGAAGCGGAAAGTCGCTAATCTCCAGATTATTCTCTTTAAGATATTGAAGGACTTCTCTTTTTACCCAGTTAGCTGCCTGACGAGGCGTGCCGGAATCATGAGCCAGAGCTTCATAGTAGTCAGCCAGGGAGCGGCTGGACACCAGAATGCCGGCTTCATCGGGGGCCAGCTCGTATTCCTTGATAAATCTTGCTATCTTGTCGTGGGGGAGCTCAGGCAACTTAGCCTCAATCTCTTTTATCCAGTCGTCGGAGATAATGAGTGGCGGCAAATCGGGTTCAGGAAAATAGTGGTAATCATGGGCTTCTTCTTTACTGCGTTGAGGAATAGTTCTGCCTGAAGCCGTATCCCAGCCCCTGGTTTCCTTAATTATTTTTTCTCCCTTTTCGAGAAGTTCTATCTGGCGACTAGCTTCATAATCGAGGGCTCTGGCCAGAAAACGGAAAGAATTGATGTTCTTAACCTCAGTTTTTACCCCGGGCTGGTTTGCACCTTCGAGCTTAACCGATAAATTGGCATCACAGCGAAGACTGCCTTCTTCCATGTTCCCATCGCAGATTTCCAGATACTGAAGAAGAGTCCTCAGGTTTTGAACAAATTCGACCGCCTCACTGGGCGTGCTCATCTCTGGTCTGGTGACGATTTCAATAAGCGGGATGCCGGAGCGGTTAAAGTCAAGATAGGTTTTCAGGGCAGAATCTGGAAAGCCATCATGTAGTGATTTACCAGCATCTTCTTCGAGGTGAAGTCTTTCCAGGTGAATAACTTTTGTTTTCCCATCGCTTTCAATTGGCAGTTCGCCACCATCGGCCACCGGCAGATTGTATTGAGTAATCTGGTAGCCTTTTGGTAAATCGGGGTAAAAATAATTTTTCCGGCTGAAAATTGATTTCAGATTGATTCTGGTCTTAAGAGCAAGTGCCAGCTTAATAGCCATTCTGACTGCTTCCCGGTTTATGACTGGCAGGCTGCCGGGCAAACCAAGGCAAACCGGGCAGGTCTGGCTGTTGGGCCGCAGTCCGAACCTGGTGCTGCAGCGACAGAAAAGTTTGGTTTTAGTCAGAAGCTGGGCGTGAATCTCGAGGCCGATAACTGTTTCGTATTTCATGATTAATAAAGGCAATAATTATAACATAAATTTTTTTTCAGGTTCAAAAAATCAGTAAAATAAGTTAAATCAGCTGGAGATCAGGCCGAAGACTGATCGGACAGGTGGATGAGCAGGTGAGCTTATCTGGCAAATAAGTACATAAACCAGCCAAAGGCCAGAGAGGCCACAGTCATAATCAAAAAAAGGATAAGGCCATACTTTAACCTTGATTTAAAATCAGGTTTTCTGATGAGGGCCAGGACGATGGAGACGAGGAAAGCGTAAACGATCATGGTATAAAGATGACTTTCCAGTATCATGATTTTTTCCCCCGTCCAATATCCCAGGCATCGAGAGCGATTAAGAAGTTCAGCAGTCCGGCACCAGCCAGGTAGGCGCTTCCAAATTCGAATGACATCTTTTCCATTTCTCCCAGGCCAACGGGCAGGAATCTCGAAATAAGATAAAGGCAACCATTGCCGAGATCAGAGAGAAAAGCCAGGAAGGTCAGGGGATTATTGGCCTGAGCAGGATAAATTCTTCCCCCCATGACCAGTCCCAGGAGACACATCAGACCGATGGCTCCGAGGAAAATTAAACCGCGCCAGTATTTTTTTAAATAGAGATGTCCGCAGCCAGGGATAAACCAACCCAGTATGCCTGCGATCAGGGCCTTCGTTTTCATAGGCATTTATGTTAGTCAAAATTAATCCTTAAATCAAGACCGGAAATCATTTTTAAAATTTTAGTCATCTGGCTATCTCTATTGAGAGAGTGTAAAATTTTACTATGCCTGAGTTGCCTGAAGTTGAAACTATCGTCAGGGGTTTGCAGGCAAATATCCTTGGCCAGCGGGTCAAGAAGTTTGTTTTTTTGTCCCCTCATCTTGAGAAAAAGCAATTACCTGACTCTTTCCGGCCCGCAGCTTATGAAAGGCGAAGGATTATAGCTATCAGGCGGCGAGGGAAAATGATCATCATAAAATTCGATGGGCAACTTGGCTTGTTAGTCCACCTGAAGATGACCGGGCAGCTCTTCCTGGCTGACCTAGGCCAGAGAATTGATAAGCACACACATGCCTACCTGACATTTTACCGGCTGAAAAAAGAATTACGCTTCCGGGATATCAGGAAATTCGGTTTTCTGAATTGCCTGGCTCTAACTCAAATTGAAGAAAAAATGAACAAAGATTTAGGGCCAGAGCCATTTGAAATTGATCTGGCCAGTTTTAAGCTCCTGCTGAAAACTCACGGTCAGAAAAGGTTAAAAAACTGGCTCCTTGACCAGAAAATCATAGCTGGAATCGGTAACATCTATTCTGATGAAATACTATTTAGGGCCAGACTTAATCCCTTTCGGCTGGCTGGCAGCTTAACTGAGCAGGAGGCGGCCAGACTGCGCCGGTCGGTTAGAAGAGTTTTGAGTGAAGCTATTTCTCTCAAAGGATCATCCATCAGTGATTATGTAGATGCTTCAGGTGAAAAAGGTGGATTCCAGAAAAAGCACAGGGTTTATGATAAAGAAGGACAGTTCTGTCCCAGCTGCTGCCGAGAAAAAATAATCAGAAAGAAAATCAACGGCCGGAGCACCTATTTCTGTCCAGGTTGCCAGCCTTAAAGCGGCTCATGGAGTCTGACGGTCGGATTCCTTAGCGGGCCATAAGCTATATACGACGGCTGGAATTGAAAAAAAAACAAGCTTAAGTTATATTTAGCTGGCAAGATGGTTGCCCCTGTAGCTCAGTATGGATAGAGCAAGGGATTCCTAATCCCTGTGCCGCCAGTTCGAGTCTGGCCAGGGGCACCAGACTCATAAGATTTGGTATTTAAAGGGGGAAAGAATTCATCTTGAAAATCATCTTGAAGGGTGATAAATAGAGGGGGAAATTGTATTATTTATCATAATTGAAAAACCTTATGAAAGGAAAGGGCAATGAATGGTATCATCTTACTGGATTTTGAGGAGAAGGATAAAGCTTTTTTTGAGCAGGAAAAAATTGAGTCCTATTTGTTCCGGACTTCTGATTTCCAATATCTGCCGGTTGTTTTGCCCGAGGTCAAAAACATTTTTTTCCAGATGAATACGCCAGTTGAGAAAGAGGCTGTCCCAGCCGATCTATCAGAAACAATAAGAGATCAGGTCAAAAATGGGTCCAGACTGGTTGGCTTTATTGGTCAGGGATATCTTTATCAGTTGACGGGGGTAATAGGAGCTTTTCCTGATATTCATCTGCAAGAATCAGCACCTGGCGATTCTCTCATTGTCAATCCTGAGCTGCCCTTTAACCTTTTGTTTGATAGATTTTTTGACAAAATTAGCTTTATGTATAAGCTGCTGCCTGATCCTTTAGCTGCAGATATCTGGGAATTTCCATCTACTCTCGATGAAACCTGGAAAATTGTGGCCAAAAGTGCGGATGGCTATCCAGTTTCTGTGTTGATTAAAAAGGGAAAGGGCTTTATCTGGCTTCTCCCCTGGTTCGGGCAGAATAATATTCAGGTGGCTGATTTTATTCTTAGAGATGTTTTCCCCCTGTTGGAGCTCCAGGAAAAAGAGACCGAACAGATTGATTGGGCTGATCGTGAGGAATATGTCTTCCCTGAGATTAAGCAGCTCTACCAGCAAAAACAAGAAGAGAAAAAGAAATTTGAAGAAAAAATAAGACAACTGGATGAGCAGATCAAAACTCTAAAGGCAACTGAACAGGAAGCTTTTATCAGGCTGCTTAAAGCCGAAGGCAAAGAGCTTAAAACAGCTGCATTGAATGCTTTTAAATATCTTGGTTGGACGAAAGCTGTTGATGTTGATGAATACTGGAAAAATGTCATCAGAGACAAAGAAGAGGACATCTGGCTGATTGATAACCCAGATCAGTCGATTGAAGTCAGCCTGCAGAAAGATTTTTTAATCCTGGTGGTGGTAAGAAGCTCTAAGAACTGGGCCTCAGATGATGATTGTATTATGCTTCAGAGATTTAAAGGGAGAAGAATGCAGGAATTCGAGAATACCAGGATGAAGGGTTTGCTTCTCGGCAATTACTTTAATCAACAGGAAGCCAGACTGAGAAATAATCCTTTCTCACAGTTTCAAATAGAAGAAGCAGAAAAGGATGGTAACGCCTTACTGACTACTTATGAGCTGTTCAAGGCCATCAAGGCGGAAAAAGAAGGATTAATTACTAAGGAAGAGATCAGGCGACAGATCAGAGAAAGATCTGGCTTGATTCAATTTAACTTTTAATCTCTTTATATATCTTTTTCGTTTCTGACTTATAATCCCCGGTTATCGGCTTGGAATTTTCTCCAGATTATGCAAAAATGATGTCTTTGAGGAGAAAACATGAAAAGGACCGAAAGAAAACAATTAAAAGAAAACGGGCTGGCCAGTGGGCTGAGACGGTTTGTTCTGTGGATCAGACAACATGGAAAAGAGCTTAAAGTGGCCGGGTTGACGCTGGTTATTGTGGCTGCTCTCATTGTTGGTTTAACGTTTTATGGTAAATATAAAAAGAGCCAGGAAGCCAACTATTTAAGCCAGGTACTGGCTCTGAGAGCTGAGCTCGGTCAAAAGCCGGAAAATCTTACCCAGCTGGAAAAAATGGCTGACTCAAGCCGTTATGGACGGATAGCCAGTTTAAGCCTGGCTGCTTATTATTTCGAGAAAAATGAATTTAGCCAGGCAGAAAAGATTCTGGAAAGAGTAAAAAACAAGGGAAAGGATCTTATTCATTATCAAATACTTGACCTTTATGGCCAGGTTCTGGCTAAACAGAATAAATTTGATGAGGCTATTGCTGTCTATCGCCAGATAGAAAAAGACAAGCCCAAAGCTTATCCCTTAGATATTATCCTGTATCATCTGGCTGATGTTTATGAGAAAAAAGGCGACCTGGAGCAGGCTCTGAATGTTTATCGGCAGCTTCAGGCTGGTTACCAGAACACTTATTATGGTTATCAGGCCGCGCTGAAGGTTATGAAGCTTCAATCCAGCAGTTAAAAAGCTAAGATTGCCTTGTATATTTTTGCGTGAAAGTTATAATATATTTTAATCATTCACTAAACAACAGGAGGAAAAGATGGCTTATAAAATCACAGAAGAATGTATCAATTGTGGTGCCTGCGAACCAGAATGCCCGAATCAAGCAATATCCGCCGGAGATGAAAGGTATGAAATTAATTCTGACAAGTGTACCGAATGTGTTGGTTACTTTGATGAACCCCAGTGTGCTTCTGTCTGCCCGGTAAATGCTTGCGTCCCTGATCCTGATCGTAGAGAAACCAGGGAAGAGCTGGAGGCTAAATCTAACAGGCTTAAAGGTAATTCATAAGATCAGACTAAAGGGCAAGAGCGCTTCTGGTTTTCTTGCCCTTTTTTGTCATACAGGTTAGACTTTCAAATGGCCCAGAGCAAAAGGTGGGTGAATTATCTACTTTTCTTTTTGACGATTATTTCTACCTATTTTGTTGGCTTTCTCTGGGCAATAAATTATGTTTATGCCGGCCAGGAATTGGAAGAAGTACACGGGCTGCTCAATATTAAGATTGTTTTCAATCCAGTTTTAAACCGTTTGAGCCTGATTTATTCTCTTTCTCTTTTAGGCATCCTGCTTGGACATGAGCTCGGTCATTATCTAACTTGCAAAAAATATCGGATTGAGGCTACTCTGCCTTACTTTATACCGGCTCCGACGCTGATTGGAACCTTAGGAGCTTTTATCCGCATCAATTCACCACTGACCAGACGGGACGAGTTATTTGATATTGGTGCTAACGGACCGCTGGCTGGATTTATTTTATCAGTCCCGGCCCTTTATTTCGGTTTGAGCTGGTCAAGATTAGTTCCGGCTCTAAGCGGAGAAGGTTCGATAGAGTTTGGAGAGCCCTGGCTCCTGAAGGCTATGACCAGAATGATCTTCGGACCGGTACCGGCTGATCAGTCTTTAATTTTGCATCCCATGGCCATGGCTGCCTGGGTCGGACTGCTGGTTACCTCATTTAATCTCTTCCCCATTGGCCAGCTTGATGGTGGTCATATATTTTATTCGCTCTTCGGAGATAAGGCCAAAAAGATATCTTATATCATTGTTGGCTCGCTAATTGTTATGGGAGTCTTTTTCTGGGCAGGTTGGCTTATCTGGGCTATCTTAATTCTTCTCCTTGGTCTGAGACACCCGGCTGTGGCCTGGGTACCGGCCAGACTGTCTCGAAAGAGACAGCTTATAGCATTTTTTGTTTTGATCATTTTTCTTATATCTTTCATTCCAGCCCCGGTCACCGATAGTGGCCTTCTGGATCTCATCAGATAAATTTTTGAAATCCACAATTTTTGTGGAAAAGCCTGTGAAAAATCGGTTAAAAGGATGGCTAATTACTTTTAGATTCAGATAGATATAACAACCTGCACAAGAAATAGTCATGAATTATGGCCAATCTCCCGCTTGCCAAACCGGGGTTAGAAGGTATAAATTTGAATGTGACTAAACTGACATGATAGATAAAAGATTTCAGATAGTAGAAAGCAATTTTGAACGTCTCCACCAGAAATTTATCAGGGGCGAATTGAACCGGGAGCAATTTGCTGAATCCCTGAAAAAGTTGAGATTGTTTGATGAGCAAGGACGATGCTGGATGCTGGGTGCCCAGAGCGGTCAATGGTATTTTTATGATGGAAAAAATTGGGTAAAAGCTGAACCACCAGATAACAGCCTGAAATCCTGGGCTTGCCCGGTGTGCGGCTCTGAGAATGACCTCCAGGCGAAAATCTGTTCGAGGTGTCAAACTCCTCTCCAAAGAGAAGCAGGCAGACCGACCTGTCCTCACTGTGGTGGCCTGCTGGATGAAGGCCAATCTGTCTGCTCATTCTGCGGGGTGGTCATCAGGACGGAGGGAAAACAAGATCAGGCTGATGATAAAAGCCACCCGGCGACAGGCGAGAAAACAGGCGAAGAGGCTGACCTCTGGTATCTGAGTGCGGCTGATCCCCTCAGCTTTTTGTTGTTTTTTGGCGGCCTGGGTATTCTCTTTGGGATTTTATTGGGTTTAATAGCCGGCGCGACTGAATTTTTGCCCGGGGTGGGAGCACTGTTGCCAGCTTTTCTCCAGGAAATGCAAGGCAAGCTGGTTGGTGGTCTGTTCTACAGTTTTCTTGGCGGTCTACTGGGCTTTCTGGTCATGGCGGCTGGCGGATTTCTTCTGGCTTTTCTGATTAATGCTTCGATTTATTTTTTTGGCGGACCTGGCTTCAGGCTGAAAAAGGCCCGCGGCCGTTCAAAAAACCAGCCGTTATAAGCGAATCTGTTCGAAAATCCCTTATCTGGCAGTCAGGCTGAGGCCATAGGCAATCTGCCCTAAAGACAATGATTCGTCGCCCGGGGAATAATAGACGGGCCTGAGGACCTTGAAAGCATTTTTCTTAAGAATGTTTTCTGTTTTTTCAAGCAAAATCCGGTTAAGAAAAACCCCTCCAGTAAGAATAATTTTATCTATCCCGGTTTCCTGTCTGGCTTGAAAAGACACATCAAGAATTGCTCTGGCCAGAGTGTTGTGGAATTTAATAGCAATTATTTCTGGAGCCTGCTCTCTGGTTAATTCTTCAGCTATCTCCTTTATAGCGGGGGTGAAGTCCAGGCGATAGGGTAGCTTGTCTTTCAAAAATAAATAGTGATAACTTCTGGCCGTCGGGCAGGCGAGGGAAGCAGCCGTCTCCAGCCTGGCTGGCGCCTGGGCTTCAAATTCTATTTTTTCAGGAGCCAGTCCGGCCAGATAAGAGACGGCATCAAATAACCGACCAGCACTGGAGGTTAAAGGGGTATGTATTTTTTTATCTATTAATTGTTTGACTGCCTTCTTTTTTTGGGACGGAATGCGGGTCAGGGATTTTAATTGGGGAAATTCTTCACCAAAAGCCTTGAGAAGGAAGGAGAGGGCCATTCGCCAGGGCTCTCTAACGGCCGCATCGCCGCCAGGGAGCGGGACATAGTCCAGATGAGCATATCTTTTATAACCGCAATAATCAGTTAGCAGGAATTCGCCTCCCCAGGCCTGGCCGTCATCGCCGTAACCATAGCCATCAAAGCTTACGCCCAGAACTCTGTCTTCTGACTGCACCTGATGTTCAATCATTGGAGCCAGTAGATGAGCGAAATGATGCTGCAGTAAATAGTGGGGCAGGCCAGTTGACCGGGCATAGATTGTGCTTCTGAAGTCAGGATGAAGGTCGCTTATGACCAGATCAGGCTTAAAATCGAACAACCTTTTAAAATGGTCAATTGTTTCCAGAAAATAGCTAAAATTTTGATAATCATCGAGATCGCCAAGGAACTGGGAGGTAACAATGTAACCATTTTTATAGATAGAAATGGTATTTTTAAGTTCTCCGCCGACAGCCAGAATACTGGCTTTTGATTTCATAAAATCAGGGATTCTCTGGGGAAAAGGCACAAATCCTCTGGCCCGCCGTGAGAAAAGAGGCCCGGAGTTAATAACTCTCATAACTGAATCATCGGCCCTCATCGCGATGTCGCGATTGTGAGTCAGAATAAAATCGCCTAGCTCAGGACCTATTTCTACCCCATCCTTGATGATGGGTGCATCCTTTCTATTAGAGCTCGTGGCCACAATCACCTTAAGCTCTTTGAGCAGAAGATGGTGAAGAGGGGTGTAGGGGAGCATAAACCCTAAGGTGTCTGCTTCCGGTGCTATCTCCGGGATATCTTTCTTTTTCCTTAGAAGAACAATTGGCCGGAAGGGGGAAGTCAGCCAGTCTCTCTCTGCCCGGCTGAGATAAGCATATTCATCGATGGTTTCCAAATCTCTGGCCATTAGAGCTAAAGGTTTTACTTTTCTCTGCTTGATTTTTCTGAGCCGGCTGACAGCCTGTGGATGGAAAGGGTTGCAGATAAGATGGAATCCGCCCAGTCCTTTAACTGCCAGGATTTTCCCCTGCTTGACCAGCTGGATAGCCGTCTCCACCAGGGGTTGGCCCAGTGGTTTTCCCGTCCCGGCTTCAAGCAAAACCAGCTGTGGCCCGCATTGAGGACAGGCGATCGGCTGGGCGTGGTAACGCCGGTCCAGGGGATTTTCATATTCATGCCGGCAGTCCGGACACATTTTAAAGCTAGCCATAGTTGTGTTTTCACGGTCATAGGGCAGCTTTTTAACAATGGTATAACGTGGGCCGCAATTCGTACAATTGGTAAAAGGGTAGCGATAACGCCTTTCCCCCGGGGTTTCTATTTCTTTCAGACATTCAGGACAGGTGGCAATATCAGGTGAAATAAAAACAAAAGATTCCCCGGCTCCTGTCCTGTCAATAATAAATTTGTGGTGGCCTTCAGGTTCAACTGCCAGCCAGTCGAGACTTTCCATCCTGGCCAGCGGTGGGAGGTTGTCTTTCAGAGCCTTAAGGAAACGCTCGAAATCAGAAGAACTGCCTTCCAGATAAATCTCTACTCCCTCCCCGACATTTTTTACATAGCCATTAAAGTTAAGCCGCGTAGCCAGACGATATATGAAGGGGCGGAAGCCGACACCTTGCACCGTGCCTCTAACCAACAGGCGGTAAGCTTTTAGCTGATTGGTCTTATGATCTGAGCAGGGCATCTAGGACCTGGCTTTCTGGCTATAGAGGCAGCCACAGTAATTCTGGCGGTAAAGACCGAAATCTTTACTCATGGCCACACTTTTTCTAAAACCATCTTTTTTCTTAAAATCCACTTCCAGAAATTCAAGATGAAATTTTCTGGCCGTCATCCTTCCAATGTGGTTCAAAACGGTGGCACTTTTCCAGGGACTGATGCTCATAATGGTGGTAAAAAGTGAAATACCGAGCTCTCTAGCCAGGAGGGCAGTTTGGTTGAGCCTCCAGGCATAACAGATATGGCATCTTCTCCCTTTTTCTGGTTCATCCTTAAATCTTTCTGTTAGCCGCAGCCAGCAGCCCGCATCATATTTACCCTCGACCAAGGTAAATTGCAGGTGTTGAGCCACCCGGCGGGTTTCTTTGAGCCTGAGCTCATATTCTTCGGCCGGGTGGATATTGGGGTTGTAAAAATAACCCGTCACCTGATAACTGGTCTGAAGGAGAGCGACCACATAAAGAGTATCAGGGGCACAGCATAGATGAGCCAGAATAGGTTGCTTTTCGTTCATAGCTCTATTTTAGACTGCAAATAAGAGACGGTAAAGGAGGCCTTAGAAATTTTCTAATTCTTGTTTCAGGATTTTAATTCTTCTCTCAGCTTTATCCAGTTTAGAATAATAAAAGGTCAGGACCTCTATCCCGGGCCGGATTTTGTTTATAATCAGGCCTATAGCCTGGTAATGTGGTTCAAGCTGGGCTGAGTTCTGGCCGCGGCCTGACTCTTTCATACTTTGCTTTTTTTTCTCAAGAGAACTTATTTCAAAAGTTGCCTCGCTTATCTCCTTCAGTTCAGGCCAGGCTAAAACTCCTTGCTGGCCGAGCTGAGTTAAGAGTTTATTCTTTTTCCTCTCCTGGTGGCGCAGGACAGCCACCAGCCCGAATTTCATGAATCTTTTTTTATAGACCAGGAAAATATTATTAATTTTATTCCTTAAATCTTTATTATGAAGAAAAGCTAAAAAGAGGAGAAGCAGAATAGCACACAGGGCAATATAAAAAATCCAGATTGGTAAGCCTTCCTTCTGGTTTTCAGCCGAAGAAAGCAGATAAGCCACCTCGACTTTGTTCAATTCCTGCCCTCTAGGCCAGTCAGCCTCATACGCTTATTTTTTAGGCCATTTCCGGCTCTTTTTTCAAGCTTGTTTTTCGCATTTGGCTTTAACCTTTCGTCCTGACTGGCATAAGTTGAGATAGCCCACTCCAGAAGATAAAGAGCAGCTGGTAGATTTTCAGCCGAAATACTCTGAATATCCAGCTCGGAATTAAAGAAGCCCCCAGCCTGAAGATCAACAGGTGGGAGCTCGATGGTGAAGGCGGGAATATCAAAAAGGCCATAAACCCAGTCTATAAAATCTCCATTGGTTAAATAAAGTGAGGCAGCAGATCGACCGGTGTAGTAAATGCGCCCATTTACCTGGCTGATTAACTGAGCCATGTCAGCCGCCAGTTGCTGAAAGAGTGGTTCCTTTTCTGCTGGCAGGTCAGCGTAACTCCAGGGATAAAGAATACTCTGTGAAAAACTGTGGTAGGAAATGGTGGCGGAAAAATTAACATTGAGAAATAGGTTTCTAATGGCCTGGGTTTCAGGCTCTGAGAATGGCTGGCTGCCGCGATAAGTTTCAGAGGAAGGACGCGGGCTTGATCCGCTGTCATCTGCCCCCCAGCCAAAAGAATAGTTTCGATTCAAATCGACTCCAAAGGAGCCGTCTCCGTTCAAACGGCGGTTTTTTCGCCACAAGCGGTAATTTAAAATAGAATAATCAAGGCCATCGGGGTTGACCAGGGGGACGATCCAGATTTCTGATGAATCGACGATGGCTTTGACGCGCTCGTCCTTGTCATAATTTTTTATCAAATAATTGGCCAGTTGAAGCGGGACTTCAACTGACATCCACTCCCGCGCATGATGACAGCCAAGGAAGGCGACCCTGGGTTCATTTTCTGGCCGGCCTGGGTGGTTGCTTATTTTCAGTGCATAGATATTCCTGTTTTCCAGACTCTGACCCAGAATGCACAGGCGGACAATAGATGGATAGTTCAAAGCCAGTTTTTTTAATTCAGACTCCAGTTCAGTATAAGAATGATAAGCTCCATTAAGGCTGCTTAGCTGGTGACTGGAACGGTCATTGGCCTGACCGAAGGAGAAAGTACTTAAAATTAATATAGAAAAAAATACCAGGAAGATTTCAGGCAAAATCTTGTTTCTAATGGCGGGGACAGATATTTTTACCTCCTGGCTTTAGGTTTAAAAATCTCTTTGGGGTAGATATCCAGGGTGACTGCAATTTTTTGGTTTTTTAAATTGTAGCCAGAGCCATGCTCGAAGCCAATGGCTGTTGAAAACGACAGAACAAAAGAATCATTACCGAAACCAGAGCCAAAAGTCAAATAGTAATAGGTTGAAGAAATATCGGTCATCGGCTGTGGATCGATTTTGAAGCCCACATAATAGGGTGTTATCCAGCGTTTTCCTAAAAACCTGGCTTGAGTTTGATATTCAAGTCCGGCTCCCAGCTCGAAAATCCTTCGGAAGTCGCGACTCTGGTCTTCTCCAAAATAAGAATAAGAATAATGGTCCCAGGCAAAATATCTCGATTCAAAAAACAGATTGAGATTCTCTTTAAGTTTGTATCTTATTCCTGCTCCCATGACCAGTGGCATTCTGGCCCGGTCGTCTGCTTCGCCTTCAATGGCTATGTCAGCTTCGTCTGAAGTATATCTTAGAAGACTCTGGCCTTTTATCTTTCTCTGGTGTGGGGGAATAAAACTCAAGCCGAGGCTCAGACGGGAGTTTATAAGATATCCCAGGCCGAAGACCGGATAAAAACCGGTTATTTTTTGTTGGCGGTTATCGGTCATGTAGATACCATCAGGCGGCCAGCCTTCCTGTAACTCCCTATTAATTTTCCCGCTCAGAAACATCAAACTGAAGCCCAGGCTAAGCTTGGTCTTGAATTTTCTGGCCAGAGCCAGACCGAGGACGTCGAGCTGACCGGCTTGCCTCAATCTCAGCTGGTCATAGAGGGTATCATTTTCAATATAATGATAATCAATCGAAGGCCGGCTATAGTTTTCTGTTTGTGCCCAGGCCAGGCCCAGGCTATATTGCCCTGAATTATAGTTAAATCCAAGATAATTTAGTTCAAAGCCGCGATAAGTTAGATTCGAATCTGTAGAGATAACCCCCGTATTTACCAGCCAGAACTTAGAAAGCTGAGTCTGATTAAACCCGGAATTTATGGTCAGACTGCCTGATTTAAGTGAGCTCAGCAGGGCCGGGTTAGACAGGATAATCTGGTTATTTCGGGATAGAGTCAGCTGTGAAAGACCGGTTCCCAGGGTAGCGGCCGAGTCGATGCCAAACTGATTCCAGCTGCCCAGGGGGCTTTCTTCCAGGTACTGTCCGGGTTTAAGCTGTGCCTCCAAACGGCTGTGACTGGCCAGGTATAAAAGCATAAAAAAGACAAGAAATTTAGCTGGTGAGTGTGAAGCAAGACGACTTTTCATTGAGATTTGACTCAAAAATTCTAACATTATCAGCTTTATTTTTAAAATAAAAAAAGGTATGATAGGAAAAAAATTGAGGGTGTTTACATGATAAAGAAAGAAAGGCGAATTAAAATCAGAAGCACCGGTGCTTACCTTCCAGATCAAATTTTAACCAATGCCGACCTGGAAAAAATCGTTGATACCTCCGATGAATGGATCACCACCAGAACCGGTATCAAAGAGAGAAGAATAGCGGCCAAAGAGCAGGTAACCTCAGATTTAGCCGTCAGAGCGGCCAGAATGGCTCTGGAGCGAGCTGGCTTAAAAGAGGGTGACGTAGATTTAATTCTGGTAGCGACTAACACCCCGGATACAATTTTCCCGCCGACAGCTTGCTGGGTGCAGAAAAAACTGGGCATAAAAGAGACGCCGTCTTTTGACCTGGAGGCTGGCTGCACTGGCCTGCTTTATGGTCTGATTGTGGCTGAAGGGCTGATCCTCAGCGGCACAGCCCGGCGGATCCTGCTAATTGGTGTAGATATTTTAACTAAAATTACTAACTGGGAAGACCGGGCGACGTGTGTACTGTTTGGTGATGGAGCAGGGGCTTTTATTCTGGAGGAAAGTGACGATGAGTCGGGCTTGATTTCACATTTCTGGGGCGCTGATGGCTCTCTGGCTGAGTTGTTGATACTTCCTGGAGGTGGAACTCTTTACCCGGCTACTCAGGATACTGTAGAAAAAAAACTTCATTATATTACTATGAAGGGCAATGAGGTTTTCAAGCATGCAGTTAAAAGAATGGGAGAGGCCGCCCTGGGAGCTTTAAAGCAGGCTGGCCTCGAAAAGGACCAGGTTGATTATTTAATCCCTCATCAGGCTAATTTAAGAATTATTGATGCTACTGGAGAAAGACTCAACCTGCCGAAGGAAAAAGTGGTAGCTAACATTAATAAATACGGCAACATGTCAGTAGCAACTATACCAGTAGCTTTACATGAATTGATAGAAGAAGGCAAACTTCAAACAGGTCAGATTATTGTTATGGTCGCCTTTGGCGCTGGTTTTACCTGGGCCTCGGCTGTCTACCGCTGGTAATTATTTTGTTCAACCAGAAAAACAGGAAATACAACAGCCCCGTTTTCTGCCTGAATATGTCTTCTGCTTTTAATGTCTGTTTAAATATAAAAGTTACCAGGATAAATTTATTCCAGGTTCAACTCTTCAAACTTTTTGATGAGGTCAGCTTTTTCCAGTTTCCCGACATGACGGAATCTGATCTGGCCTTTCTTATCAATAAAGATTGAGGTGGGTATATATTGGCCGGGCTTGAAAGCCTCGACAATATCTTTCCCGACAAGAGACACCGGATAATTCATCTTGGCCTCTTCCACAAATTTCTTCAGTTCAGCTTCAGACAGATCATCAACGGAAAAACCCAGTATTTCGAGGCCTTTATCTTTAAGCTCAGCATAGGCCTCGATAAAATCTGGAATTTCTGCCCGGCAGGGAGGACACCAGGTAGCCCAGAAATTGACCAGGATAACTTTACCGGCCAGAGATTCTAAACTCAGCTGCTGACCGTCAAGGGTAGTTACTTTGAAGGGAGGAGCCGGTTCAGCCGATGCCGTCGGTGAAGTTGTTTCACCGGCCGTTGTTTCGGACTTCTGACAGGAATAGGCTCCAAGTAATGTCACTACCAGCAGTAAGGCCACTATATTTCTCTTCATTCTTCTTCTCCTTTTAATCTATCAGAGTATCTTAAATCAGCCAGATAATTATTCTATATAAATTTATAGACCGCATTTTTTCAGGATTCTCTGGTAGTTAGCCTCAACTTCTGCCTGAATTAAATCAATTTCATCCTGTTTCAAGTGGCGGAATCGCCCCTGAAGCTTGAGATAGTCAGTAATGGGTTTTCTTTCCTTGACTTTGAGATTGAGCATCCACCTCTCCCCATCTTCTATTTCATAGAGAGGGAAATAACTCGTTTGAACAGCCAGTCTGGCCAGTTTGACCGTATCTTCTGGCCGGCTCTTCCAGCCAGTCGGACATGGGGCATAAACGTGAATAAACCTCGTCCCGCGGATGTCTTTAGCCTTTTTGAATTTTTTAACCATATCTTCCGGATAGGCTATGCTGGCTGTAGCTATATATGGAATGGCGTGGGCAGCCATGATACCGATGATGTCTTTTTTTCTCTCCTTTTTGTAATGCTTAACAGGAGTGGTTGTTGTCCAGGCTCCGAGCGGGGTGGCTGAGCTTCTCTGAATGCCGGTATTCATATAGGCTTCGTTATCATAACAGGTGTAGATAAAATCTTCGTTTCTTTCGGCTGCACCTGACAGGGCCTGAATGCCGATATCAAAAGTTCCCCCATCGCCTGCCCAGGCCATGACCGTCGACTCAGTATCGCCCACCATGTCCAGCCCGGCCCTGACTCCACTGGCTGAAGAGGCAGCAGTCTCAAAGGCACAGTGGTAAATTGGCACATCGAGTGAGGAGTGAGGGAATGGCCCGTCAACAACTGACCAGCAGCAAGCCGGGATACAAAGAATAGTTTTCTGGCCCAGTGCTTTTAAAGCATATCTCATGGCTAGCGTTGCTCCACAGCCCTGACAGGCTAAGTGACCTGAGCCCATCAGCTCTTCTGTTGGTAAGGTTATGGTCATTTTTCTTTCTTTACTCATTTTTTTACTCCTATCCAGACGATTTCTTCTTCGGGCCTGTCATTTTTCAGGGAGTAATCAGCGATTTCCTTAAACGTCTCTCTCGTAATATCACGTCCGCCAAGTCCGGCAATGAATCCAAAAATTGCTGGCTGCGGTGATTGTCCATACATAGCCGACTTGACTTCCTGATAAAAAACTCCGTGGTGGCCGTAGGAAATATTCCGGTCAAGAACGGCCACTTTTGGAACTTCAGACAGAATGGCTCTGACCTGCTCAAAGGGGAAAGGACGGAAAAGCTTGAGGCGAAGATTACCGGCTTTGATGCCCTGGGCTCTAAGTTCATCCACAACTACCCGGGCAGTAAAGCCGGCTGTGCCAGAAGTGACAAAAACCAGCTCGGCTCCGTCGCATAGATAATTATCAACCTGACCTAGATAGCGCCCGAACATCTTTTCATAGTCGCGGCCTGTCTCTTCCACCAGAGCTGGCACTTTTTCCATATCTTTTTGGAGCTTATAACGAAGCTCCATATAGTGCTCGGGAGCAGTCAGTCCGCCAAAGGCGTGGGGATCGTCGGGTGTCAGGCGATAAGGCGGGTTAAAGGGGGGAAGATAGGCATCAACTTTATCTTGCTCCGGAATCTCAACTACTTCATAGGTATGGGAAAGGGCAAAAGCATCAAGAATGACCATGCTGGGAATCATCAGCTTTTCAGAAACTTTGTAAGCCTGAATGACTGTATCCAGCACTTCCTGATTGGAAGAGCAATAGAACTGAATCCAGCCAGTATCTCTCTGGGAGAGGCTATCGTTCTGGTCAGTCCAGATGCTCCAGCCAGGGGCCATTGCCCTGTTAATATCGCCCATGACGACTGGCATCCGGCCGCCGGCTGCCCAGTGAAGCATTTCGTGCATCAGGGCGAGACCCTGAGCAGAAGTAGCGGTAAATGTCCTGGCGCCAGCCAGGGAAGCTCCCAGGCAGGCAGCCATAGCTGAATGTTCAGATTCAACTTTAATGAACTTGGCATCAAGTGTTCCATCAGCGCACATTTCCGATAGGAGTTCGACCACCTGGGTCTGAGGAGTAATCGGGTAGGCAGCAATAACCTGTGCCCTGGACAGCATTGCTCCATAAGACAGAGCGTGGTTTCCCATAATTACTTTTTTCATTTTTCCTCCTCAACCATGACAATACATTTTTGCGGGCATTCTTCAGCGCAAACGCCGCAGCCCTTGCAATAATCATAATTAATCTGCGGCCATTCATCGACGATATCAATTGAGGTGTCCGGACAGAATTTCCAGCAAATGCCGCATTTAATACATTTGGACAGGTCAATCACTGGTTTGATATTTCTCCAGACACCCGTTTTGTTATAAAGCATCGAGCCGAGTGACATAGCTACCAATGGCATTTCTTCTTCTGAATTAAAGATTATTCGTTTATCATCTTTCTTTTTGCTCATTGCTTCCTCCCTCAAGCTTTTTCATAGGCTTCAATTGCCGCCCGGACATTTTCTTCCTGCTTAAGCGGCACACCTTCCCTGATAGCTGCCACCAGCGACTCAAGTTTGGTCAGCTTTAATATTTTGACCACTGCCCCAACAATGGCTGTGTTAACAATCGGAGCCGCCAGCGTCCCCAACTGATGCCTGATGGCAATATCGGTGGCATCAATGGTGAAGACCTTAAATTTGTCAGGAAATTTGAACTCTTCGGGCTTCTTCGGGCTGTTAATTATGATACAACCGCTGTCCTTAAGACCCTCGGTAATATCAATGGCTTCAACCAGGGTTGGGTCAACCACCACCACATGATCCGGCGTATAAATCCGGCTCTTGTCATAGATGGGCTGATGATCAACGCGAATAAAAGCAAAGACCGGCGCCCCCCGGCGTTCAACACCAAACTCGGGATAAGCCTGGACAAAATTACCCTCTTTGGCCAGAGCATCAGCCAGAATTTTTGAGGCTACGACTGTCCCCTGGCCGCCTCGTCCATGGAAACGAATTTCGATCATCTACCACTCCTTTTTTATAAGAAATATATTTCTATGATTTAGGTGAGCCATCCCGCTGGCCAGAAAAAACCCTGACCGGTCACGGCTATTAATCTTAAGATAATAAGCCGCCAGGATAGCTCTCCAGAGTAGTTTAAAAAACATTCCTCTCTTTCCCCGGTTTTTTTGGATTCATTACAATTTACGCTATTTAATAAATAGGATTCAGTTTAAACTTTGCCTCATTCGGTGTCAAGAAAATCATGGTTGTCCCGGCCAAGTCCAGTACATGTCCCTTTCTCCTTAAGATTGTGATAAAGACCTTTCAGCCTGAGAGCATCCACTTCGAGCGAAGGGCTCTCAACAATAATGGTTCCCTTAAGGCCAGTCTCAATAATGGCCTGAAGCCATTCGTCATAGCAGAATTCTGATTCGTCGAGATTAATGTGCTTAATCTCTCCCCGCTGGTTGAAGATAACACCTGAGATATGAATATGAGCCTTAGAGAGGGCCCGGGGCCCCAGTTTTTTCTCCACTTTTTTTAGAACCTGGCAAAAATCCCGGTATGAATTTATTTTCCCTTCTCGGGCCAGGATATGAGCAAAATCAAGGCAGGGGAGAAGCCCGTCCAGTTCACGGCAAAGCAACAGGACTTCATCGAGACTGCCAAACTGCTGACGTTTGCCCATGGTTTCAATTCTCAGCCTGACGGGTATTCTCTCCAGGCGGCTGATGGACAGGATATCTTTCAAGCTGTCTTTAATCTGGCTGTAGGTATCTCCAGGTGTTTTACGGCCGTAATACCCGGCATGAAAAACCAGATCAGAGGCTCCAGCAGCGGCGGCCAGCCGGAGAGAATTGAGCAACAATTCCTGGCTTCGCATCTTCTGACCCTGGTCTTCAGCATTAAGATTAATGAAGTAAGGGGCATGGGCACTGAGCTTAACTCCATGCTGACTGGCTTCCATTTTGAGCTGGCCAGCCGTTTCTTGACTCAGGTTGAGCCCATGAACAAAGGCCAGTTCCAGAGCATCCAGGTCAAGAGAAGCCAGGCAACTAATAGCCTTAAGAAAAGAATTTCCAGAGCAGGTGTGAGGAATGCCGGCAACGCCGAAGTGAACATCGTCAGAGACAGGAGTCATCAGCCTCTCCATTCAAAAATTCGCTGACGATCTTCATCGCGCAGAATTCGCCGCACATGGAGCAGGCTTTTGTCTTGGATTTTCTCCGTTTCCTGATTTCAACAAATTTTATGGGGTCAATAGCCAGTTTTCGCTGGTTTTCCCAATTAAGTTTTTTTCTTGCCCGGGAGAGTTCATGGTCTCTATCAATTGCTCCTGGAATGCCTTTAACGATATCGGCCGCATGGCCGGCTATCCTGGCTGCCATCAGCCCATCCTTAACGTCATCAAGCGAAGGCAGCCCAAGATGCTCGGCTGGAGTGACGTAACAGAGAAAATCGGCGCCGGCAGAGGCGGCGATTGCTCCACCTATAGCTGAAACAATATGATCATAACCGGGGGCAATATCAGTCACCAATGGTCCAAGAACATAAAATGGGGCCTGTTCACAGATCCTTTTTTCCAGCCTGACATTCATGACTATTTGATCGAGTGGAACATGACCCGGTCCTTCCACCATCACCTGAACGCCGGCCTGACGCGCCATCTTGACCAGCTCCCCCAGGGTCAGAAGCTCTTCAATCTGGGGCCGGTCAGTGGCATCAAAAATCGCACCCGGTCTTAAGCCATCGCCGAGGCTCAGGGTAACATCATGCTTTTGAGCCAGATTTAACAAGCGGTCAAAATTAGCATATAAGGGATTTTCTTTCTGATGGTGAAGCATCCAGGCTAGATGAAAAGCACCTCCACGGGAAACGATGTCAGCCATCCGTCCCTGCTTTTTGAGCCTGTCCACCGCTTTGAGAGTCAGGCCGCAATGAACGGTCATAAAATCAACCCCTTCTTCCGCCTGCGCTTTGATTGTCTCGAAGAGATCATCCTCGGTCATCGCCACTATTGAGCCGCGTTTCTCGATGGCTTCAATCGCTGCCTGATAGATCGGAACAGTCCCTAAGGGAACAGTAGAAATGGAAAGGAGCCTTTTCCTGATGCTCTTTATATCGCCTCCGGTGCTTAAATCCATAACGGCATCAGCCTGATATTTGAGGCTCAATTTTAGCTTGGCTATCTCATTTTGGAGATCAGGATAATCCCGGGAAGTCCCGAGATTAACATTGACTTTGGTCCTCATTTTCTGGCCAATAGCTACCGGCCGGACTGACCTGTGCCTTTTATTATAGGGGATAACTACACGTCCATTTGCCAGCAGAGACAGAAGCTCATCCGGGTAAATTTTCTCTTCGGCGGCGACTTTCTTTAAGAGAGAAGTCAAAATACCTTTTCTTGCTTGCTTAACAAGGGTCATGAGTCTGACTTTCGTTTAGATTGGATATTCTTAAAAATTTAGTATAGTTTACCCCCTGAACACTGTCAACAAAGACTAACCGGGGTGTTATTTAAACTTGAAAAG
>DCDG01000036.1 GCA_002316315.1 Candidatus Aminicenantes bacterium UBA1061
CCAGCTTTTTCCCATCTCAAAGTTGATTCTGATGGCAACATCTTAGTCTGGCCTTATCGTCCTAAAAGAGAAGAAGAAGGTATCTATCTTGACGCTTTTGATGCCGAGGGGAAATTTATTGACCAGGTTCGGCTCATCGGAAATAAAGAAACTCTGGCCAACTTCAGCGGGTCTAAACTTTATCAGGGTAAATTCTGGTCGAATGAAGTGGATGAGGCCGGCCGGATAAAATTAATCAGATATCGCCTTTCCGATTAAAATTAGCAGATTTTGGCTGCCTTTTTCCCATTGGCTGCCTTTTTTTCAGGTTGACTTTCGGGCGTTTCCATAGGAAGATAAAAATTCAGGGAAAATGACGGCGGTCTGGCAAAATCAGAATAGCAGAGGAACATAAGCCAGGAGAAGGAGGGCAAATAAAAATGACAACCAAATGCATTGGCAAGATTCAGCCACTGGTCTGCTTAACGATCATCCTGGCCTTTTTGACCGTGCCCCTCATGGCCAAAGAGGTTTATCGCGGTCGGATGCTGACAGGAAAGGCACCCGTCGAGCCGGCAGCCGTTGATATTCAGATAGAAATCGAAAGCTGGACGACTCCGGAGGAAATTATTGAATTCAACCGTGTGCTGGCCAGCTCGGGATCTGATACCTTTCTTTCACTCTTCAATTCCACTAAAAAGGGTGTGGTCAGATTTCTTTACGCCCGTGGTTATAATCTGACCATCCATATGGCTCAGGCTCAGGAAGAGGAAAATGGGAAAAAGGTCATAGTGGTCCTCCGTCGCGAGCCCTGGTCCCAGGGAAGCCAGCTGGGCGTCGGGCGGAACTATTTTATGGCCATTGAGCTGAATCTTAATAAAGAGGGGAAAGGCGAAGGCCGGTTTTATGAAGATGCCCAGATAGAAATGGACGTAATGGGTGGTAAAGTCTATCTCAAGAGCTATGAATCTTCACCAAAAATTATTTCTTCAGTCAAAGAGACGAAGAAAAAATAAAAAGGCAATAACAGAAATTATAAATTCTGTTCCCATTTTTAAAGGATATCCCAATCTATCCCGACACGACGCCAAGCATAGCCCACCTCACGCAGATAATCGCCGTAGCCGGTCATCCAGTGAAAACCCGGCATCTGGTTGGCCAGCTGCTGGCTGTCGGCTTTGAAGCTTACTTCCTTTTACCGGCTTTTGATGAATCTCGGTTTTCCTGATTTATATCTCATCCGGCTTGATCCGGCTCCATCGTGGTTAAACAAAAAAATAATTTGCTTCATCTGTTTTAAAACGATATATTCATAGCCGGGAAAAGATAAATATAAATTTAAATTGGCTTTGGGGGTTTGCCTGCCCAGTGTCTCAGCCAGTCGATTCTAACTCAAAAAGATAAAAAATAGGGAATATAGATTATGTCGCGAATTTTTGTCCCAAATTTTCAATTAATACAGGGGAGGTTAAAATGGCTTCAAAGCAACAGCCACATCCCTTGGTTATAATTTTATTCATGGGTCTTGGCCTGGGCATCTTTCTGCTAGGCTCCTGCGGCCCGGGTAAAGAGAAAATAGAAAAAATTAAAGAGGACGGAATTGAGGTCGTCATAAATCACTTAGAGCCATATAAGACTGGCGAGAAAAGCTCTTTTATCTTTGAGAAAAGTTGGTCCATTGATACCGAAAATCCAGAGATCCAGAAGCTTGGCCTGATGGATATTATGGGTTTTGAAGTTAATTCGGCAGGTGAGATTTTTATCCTGGGAAAATTAAGTGGCGAGGGGAATCTCATCTTCAAGTTTGATAAGGATGGAAAGTTTATTAAATCGTTTGGACACCAGGGCCAGGGACCGGGAGAGATAGAAGCTCCATTTCATATTTCATTGGATGGTCAGGAAAATATCCTGGTCAGTGATTCTTCGAGGCAACTCGTAGTGATATATGACAGTGATGGATCATTTGTGAAAAATCAGATGATGCCAGCAGGTGGGCTGGTGACTGCCTCAGGGCCACGAGACAATCTGCTTATTATGGGCACGATTGGCGAATCGTTCTGGCTAAAACTCGTGGATTCTAACTTTCGGGAGATCAAAACCCTGGATGAATTTATCATGGAGTTGCCCCGGACGACAAAATTCAGAGCAGCTCCACCTATCTTTGCCTGGAGTTCATCCCGGGATAATATTTATGTGGGGAAGGAAGACAGGGGGTATGAAATCCGTGTATTCGATACGGATGGGCAGCTAATCCGCAAGATTAGAAAAGACTATAAAAAGGTGCCGGTTTCTGAAAGCTATAAGGAAAAAATATTAAAGATGTTTCCGGCTGGGATGAGACAGATGGCTGTTTTCCCTGATTTCCAGCCTCCCTTTCAATCCTTAATGGCTGCCGATAATGGGCTCCTCTTTGTCTGTACCTTTGAAGAAGGTCATAATCCAGGGGAGTTTATGTTTGACATCTTCGATAAGGACGGTGTTTTTATCGGCAGGACGAGTTTAAATGTTTTTATCTGGGAGGGACATCTCTGGGCACGTCTCAAGGACAATAAATTCTATTATCTTAAGGAGAAGGATTCAGGTTATAAAGAGCTTTTTATTGGCGAGATCAGATGAAAACAGGGGACCAATATATATTTCTTTTTTTTGTGGTTTGCCTTTTGCAACTGAGATGCGGTGAGTGGGCGAAATGACAGGAAGAATTCCAAGAAGCATTTAAGATGTGTTCAGCATACAATTAAAATCTAAAATGCGGATGCTGGCTTAAACAAGTTCGAAAATTAGGTCGTCCGGCTGTCTGCTGTTTGGCCCACTCAAAAGAAAAAATTAAAAAATATAGATTGTTTCGCCATTTTAAAAGCGATATATTAATCCCAGGTGATAAAAATACAGCAAGAGGAGGTGCGTTTTGAAAACATACCGTGCTTCTGAGAATTATCGTGCTGACGGGAATTATTGTGGCCAGAAGGTTTTGACCCCGGTCATTGTCGTGCTCTCCATCTTTTTAATATTCTTTAGTCTGAAGACTCCGGCCTCCGCCTTTCCTGCCAGTTCACCTTCTATTGCAGCTTTATTTTCCTCTTCTTCTGCTCTCTCTTTGTCTTCCACTCCGCCTTCCGATTCGGTACTCGGAGACACTCCCGATCCTTCGGCTCTTGCCCTCTCTTCATCCTCTTCTCGTTCTGCTTCTTCCTCCGGTCAGATAGTCATCAAAAATTCGGAAAAGCCGGAAAACAAAAAAGCCGGCCGTACCATCCGCCTGGAGGAAGTCCTGCGCATCGAAGATGATGGCAAGAACTTGATTCTTCGCCAGCCGCACGACTTTTCTTTTTTCCCCGACGGCTCCATTATCTATTTCGATTTTCCCTATATTTATAAACTCGATAAAGACGGGAAGCTTGTTTTTAAAGCCCTTAAAAATGGTCAGGGCCCTGGCGAGTGCGAGTATCCTGATTATTATTTTATTGATGGGAACCGGCTGTTCGTCCATGCCTGGGTTCCTCCCAAACTCCTCGAATATGATCTTAATGGCAAGTTTATAAAAGAAAAAAAGCTGAATGACCCTGCCCCCCTATTCTTTCTTGGTTTCATTAATGGCAAAATTTACGGCGTGGTGGATATGATCCGCTTTTCTGATTATATCTATCGGGAAGGTACCTTTAAAACCCCTTATGAGCTCCGCGAGATTTCGCCTGATTTTAAGAAAATGCGGAAAATTCATGATATTGACATGGAGCATTATATCAAGCAAGCCCACTGGTGGAAGCGGGCCATGTTTGAGATGATACCGTATGACCATTTTCTCTTTTACGTTCACAGTGCTCGTTATGAGATAGTCAAATTTGATCTGGCCACTGAACGGGTAGAAAGGGTTTTCAGTCGCCCCTACGCTTCAGTAAAAATAAGCAAGGAAGGCGAAGAAGAACCGGATCCTTACGAACACGTCTCCAGGCAGCTTCAGCCTCCTCCTGTAGATTATCTTTTTGATCTTCAGCGGCTCCAGATTTTTCAGGATACGCTCTGGGTCAAAACCAGTACCGAAAAGGACGATGGCCAGAAATGGCAGATAGATGTCTTTGATCTCGACGGGAAATATATTGATTGTTTCTGGCTCGAATTTCCGAAAAAAGGCCTGACCCATTTTCCTCGATTTGCCATTTCCAACGACGGTTTTATCTATGTTACGGAGGAAA
>DCDG01000031.1:0-23411 GCA_002316315.1 Candidatus Aminicenantes bacterium UBA1061
ACTTTTCAACCTTTGCTAACATTTAACTTGGTCCGGGGTTTACCAGATAAGCCTATACTGGCATGGACAGTATCATCATTCAAGGCCTCAAAAAGCGTCTTTTCCCTTGCAAGTTCACTTCTTTACAGACCGGCTATAAATCTATATAATTATTTTGTTTGAGCGTAGCCGGTTGCGGAAGTGGCGGAATCGGTAGACGCGTAAGCCTCAGGAGTTTATGGCCGAAAGGCTGTGTGGGTTCGAGTCCCACCTTCCGCACCATTTTTTGTCCATGTCCTCGAGAAAGTACCTTTTGCTCTTAAATCCCTGGGCCTACGATTTTACCGCCTATGATTTCTGGTTAAGACCTCTCGGTCTTCTCTACCTGGCTGCCATTATCAGGCAATACACCAACTATGAACTGGACTTTATTGATTGCCTGGATAGCAGCCAGATAGATGCGTCCTGTCATTTCTGCCCAAAGCACCGGCCAGATGGCCGGAGTTCCTTTTTTAAGGAGGAAGTGTCGAAACCCGAGATTTTCCATCATATTCCACGAAAATTTTCTCGCTATGGCTTACCCTACACCCAGATAGAATCAAGGCTCGAGAAGATTGCCCCTCCCGAAGCTGTCCTTATAACCTGTACTCTGACTTACTGGTATCCAGGAGTCCAGGCGGCGGTAGAACTTGTCCGAAAAAAATTTGGCCATGTTCCGATTATTCTCGGCGGTGTGTATGCTACTCTTTGCCCTGATCATGCCAGATCTCAATCTGGAGCTGATCTGGTTTTGACTGGTCCTGGTGAAAATCAAATTCTCCGGATTTTGCAGGAAATTGACGGACGGGATCAGTTTAAATCAACAGATGAGCTACCCGCTTTTCCCGATTTTGATTCACTACCCTGGCCAGCCTATGAGCTGAGTCATAATACATCAGTTCTGGCTCTCCTGACCTCCCGCGGCTGTCCATTTCACTGCACCTATTGCGCCAGCCACCTGCTTTACCAGCAGTTTGAGCAAAGGCAGCCAGAAAAAGTGGTGGCCGAGGTCAGACATTTCTGGCAAACTCTGGGGACAAAGCAAATTGCCTTTTATGATGATGCCCTGCTCATTAATAAAGACCGACATCTATTAAAAATACTCGAAGCCCTGGCCGGCTTGAATCCAGGTTTGCGTTTTCACACCCCAAATGGTCTTCATCCGCGAGAAATTGATCCGGAGCTGGCCAGGTGGCTAAAAATCTCGGGCTTTGAATCTATATTTCTTAGCCTTGAAACCAGTGACACAACCTTGCTGGCAGAAACCGGAGCAAAGGTCAGCCCGGAAGACTTAAAGTGGGCTCTCTGTCATCTGGAGGAGGCTGGCTTCGACCGGAACCAGATTTCAGTCTATTTACTGGTCGGCCTCCCCGGTCAGGACAGAAGCCAGGTAGTGGAAAGTATTAGATTTGTAAAGTCACTGGGAGCCAGGCCCCGACTGGCCTATTTTTCTCCAGTTCCTGGAACAGCTGACTGGAGAAAACTGGTAGAATCTGGTCTGCTAAAAGACGACTCAGACCCCTTGCTTCAAAATAAACTGGTTTTTCCTTACTTCTGGAGCCGATTTACACCTGAAGATCTGGATGACATGAAAAAAGAAGCGGCCAGAAAAAGCACTGGTTGATTTAATTTGTTTTCCGACGTAACTTATTAGCGGAGTAAAACCAATATGAAGAAAAAAAGCCAGTGGCTAGCAGGCTTTGCCGCATTATTGCTTTCTCTAGTTTTCTTTTTTCCGGCTTGCAGCCGCCTCGATAAGCTTGAAAAAAGTTTAAAGCCAGAAGAGGCCAGCTGGTTATCAGAGGTTCGTTATATCATTACCCCTGAGGAGAGGAAAATTTTTCTGGAGATGCCAGAGTCGGAAAGAGCCCAGTTTATAGAAGATTTCTGGAAACGGCGTGACCCTTTTCCTGATACCGAGAAAAATGAATATAAAGACGAATATTATCGCCGGATAGAACAGGCCAACCGGCTATTTCTGGGTGAGGGACGACCGGGCTGGCTGACTGACCGCGGCCGGATTTTTATCCTTTTTGGACCTCCCAGCGACCGACAGACCTTTCCAATGGAATCATCAGGTTTTTGCCGTGAGACCTGGTACTATGGCAGCTTCCCGGTGATTTTCATTGATGAACATTGTTCTGGACATTATATTCTTTCGGCCATCAACCTCCAGCACCTGCAGGACTTAAATATGGCTCAAGGTTATTTTCAAACCAATATTGCCCAGGAAAAGACTTTTTTTGATTATGAGCTGAAAGTAGCTGGCCGGCAAAGAAAAAGTGATCGGTTAGAACTTAAGTTAATCTTCAAAATTAAATATGATGAAATCTGGTTCGAGACCAAAGACGATGCCAGCGTGGAAGTTGGGCTCTTCCTGAAGCTGGAAATTAGAGATAAGTCAAACCAGATCGTCTGGCAGGGAACTAAAGAGGTCTCGATGGCCTATAAAGATGAAGAGGAGTTTAACCGGAATAAAGGGCGGACGCTGTCAGTCGAGATAGATATTAGCTGGACTGACGGTCAGTACCAGGTCCCCCCGCCTGGACAGTATTATCTTTATTCAGTTGCAAAACAGGTCACATCTGAGGTTGAAATTAAAAAAGTTAAAGAAATAAGTCTCTAAAAACTGAACCCGGTGGCTAAAATCTCAGACTGAAATTAAGCTGAATATCTCTGGTGCCATAAAGAGCTAATATTTTTTGGTAATTGCTATTGATTACCCTCAGTCCAGTCGAGACTCCTTCTCCCTCAGGATACCAGTAGCCGCCATCATTGAGGTCTTCCAGACTGTATTTCTGGCCAAGGAGGTTAAGTATATCCAGGCCGATATTCAGGCTTGTCCCCGAATTTAATTTAAGACTTTTTTCAAGTCTGATATCCAGCCTTTTAAAATCTGGCCAGCGGCGGCTGCCGGGCGACTCTAAATAAACGGTGGCCGGTAAATTCTGGGCTTGGTGTTCTTCCAGCCAGCTGGCCGGTGGAACAACTGTCACTGTCCTGGCCCAGGGAGCACCGCTCTCATAAGAGAAAAAGGCGCTGAGATATATCTCCCAGGGAAGCTGGTAGGTGCCCATGACTCTGGCTATAACCGGGCGGTCGAGATCAAGAGTAGAACTCTGGCTGACGTTAACCATGGCATTGGCGGTGTTAAAGAGATCGGTAAAGACTGAAGTGGCCTGGTGACTGAGACCAACATTTCCCCTGGCTTTGCTCAAGGTCAGCGAGCCAAGGAACTGCCACTTATCGGCCATTTTCCTTCTGGCCACGAATTGCCAGCCTGAATATTTTTGCTTTAACTGGCTAACATTATTCAGGCGGGTAAAAAAGGCAGGTGCCTCCTGAGAGGGGAAATAAACGGTCACCGATGTATCTTCATATTCAGAGCCTGAAGCTCCGGGGACAGTCGTGCTAAATGGTATCCACCAGTTGGTGGGCGTCTCTGGTGCATACCACTCCTGACCGCTATCCAGGTCATAAAGAACATCTTCAATCAGTCTGCTTCTAACTCTTGAGATGTAAGATAATGAGATAGTGAAGTTCTCACCTAGCTGCTGTTCGGCTGTGACCAACCACTCTGTGGTCAAAGGGGCTTTAATCTCCGGGGCAATTCTCTGGCGAAAATAGTCACTCTGGTGGATACGGTAATCTTCAGGCAAAAGCCGGTAAGTATCGCTGCTGCCCGCTTTCCCATCTCCATTTTCATCATACCAGTAAAAGAGATGATAACCGGTAGGCTGGCCAAGCGAAAACTGGGTTAAGTAGCTAAGCGATAAATGATCTGGATAGCGACTGAAGGAACCCTTGAGAAGAGTTCGTCCCTGGCCAAAAACATCTACTACCATCCCGAGACGCGGTGAAAAATTATGCCAGACCAGCATGTTGTCCCAGCTGGAGAAAATCAGCGAGCTATAAGGATTAATACCATAAATGGGAAGAATAATATCATATCCTACAGAATATGAAAGAGAAGAACTGTAGGTGCGGTAAAGCCTGGACAGACCTGCCTGAATTCTTTCAAACTTCAGCCCCAGATATAAATTAACTCTTTTCACCGGGCTGAAAACATCCCGGCCATAGATACTAAGGCGATGAATGGTTGATTTTTGTGATAAGCCGCCCTTATTGCTGCTGGCTAAATAAAATCCAACCAGACCCTGACCCACCATGTTTCCGCTCTCTGGAGATAGAGACTGGCCGTAATAATATGGGCTGCCATTTGAATAATAATAAATGAGGTTATTCTCTTTCCAGGTAGAAATAGTAGCCGTTGAGCTTCCATATTCGGCTCCGGCCACCAATTCATGCTGAAGATTCAAAAAGGACTGGAAGCGGGTAGCCGACGCTCCAACCCGGAAAATATCGCCTCTCAGATCCTGGTTGTAAGGTCCGCTACCCCAGGTATAACCGCTGACTGTGTCTATATACCTGGGCTGGCTGGCGGAATCGGATTTAAGTCCCCGGCCAGCATCATTTCGAGTGAAGGAAAAGAACAGATTAATTTTTGTTTCTGGATTAAGGGTATAATGACCAAACCCGTTGACCAGAAACAGGCTCTGGTTAAGGCTAGTGGTAGCAGATTCAGGTGTCCTGGGTGAGATAAGTTCCGGATCAATATTTTGTTTGTTCTTGCTGTAATTTAAAACGATCGAGGCGTTAATCTCAGGCGTAATTTGTGATGACAGATGAAGCAGAAAGCTGGAGTTTTTATTTTTCCAGCTATACATAGGGTAAATGAGATTGGAGGGATCCCGCCAGGGAGAAAAAGGCGTATTTTTTGATCTCTGGTCTAACTGGAAGCTGGTAAAATACCAGACCCGGTCAGGCATGATGGGTCCGCCGAGGTTAAGAGAAAAATTCAGGTTATATTTATCCTTAATGGCTGGGGCGTTGCCCATACGATTGATTTCATTTTGACTCCACAGGCTATCTGTTAACTGACCGCCAGTGCCGAGAAAGATCAGTTCCCCTGAAGCCTGATTTGCTCCATGTCTGGGAATGATATTAATCATCGCCCCGCCCTCAGCGTGACTTTCCACCGGGTGAAAGGCAGCCTCAACTTCAACTTCTTCTACCCAGTCAGGGTTGATATTATTAACAATACTCCTATTCAAAGGCTCATTAATTTCATTAACCGCGATAGTGGCTGTTGTTTCTCTAACACTCGAACCGTTGACAGAAGCAGTGGTATCGGCAGGCAGCTTTTCTGGAACCAGTCCAGGTATAAATTGCATTATTCCAGCCAGATCCTTGGTTTTGGGCATATGACTCAAGAGGTCCCGATCGATAACATAAGACAGCTTGGGTGATTGACTGTCGAGCAGGGGCAGCTCGAGCAAAAGTATTCTTTCTTCTTCCTCCTCATCTGGTTCGAGTGATATTGGCAAGTAAATGGTTTTCCCGCTTTCAATCTTAATTTCATTAATAGTCGCCACAATAAAGCCAGGAGCCTCAACTGAAAGTTTATAAACGCCGGCTGGCAGCTCCCAGAAAAAATAATCACCGGTTTTTCTGGTTAGATAATATTGAATCCCAATCATATCGGTAGAACTGACATAAACATAAGCCCCCTTGATTGGACTTCCCTGCTTATCGGTGATTTTGCCTTTCAGAGCACCATTGATTTTGGTGGAAGCAGGAAGGCTCAAGGTGTTCAAAAAGAAGAAAGTGGTGATAAGCAACAAGGTAAAAAGCAGAGTTGACTTTGGCTTCATCCTGGTCAAAATTCCTCCTTTGTTACTTGTCCGACTGGAAACTTGCCTCATTAGCGGTCAGATCAGGCTCCTTGAGGCCTGTTCTCCTGTTAAAAAATCAGACACACATTATATAATTTTTTCCCTGTTTTGTAACAATTTAATAAAACTTTTAAAAGGAATAAAAAGTTACCGGACAAGTGTCTATTTTTTGTGGCGAGTGCTGGTTATGCTCTTCTGCCGGGCAAGCTGTTGTCTGGCCCAGGCTGCGGCCCCCATTAATCCGGCATCATTACCCAGGCTGGCTTTCTCAATCCGGCAGAGGGAGAAGCTCTCCCCTATCGATCTTTTTTTAGCTTCTTTTATAGCTGGAGACAGTAGCCAGCGGCCAGCATCCATCACCCCGCCGCCAATTATAATGTTTTCTGGATTTAATAAATTGATGACAATACTGAGGCCTATTCCCAGAAAGTAGCCGGAGCGGTCAAAGCTTTTTCTGGCTGCTTCATCACCGGCTCTGGCCCGGAGATAAACGTCTTTAGCAGTCAGCCGCTCTTCTTTTTTCCCTGAGAAATTCAAGTAATTTCTGACCAGGGCTGGTGCCGAAACTTCAGTTTCGAGACAACCGGTATTGCCACAATTGCAGCGGAGTCCTTCATGATTAACGGTAATATGACCTAGCTCACCGGCAAAGCCGCCCCGGCCCTGCCAGAGTTCTCCTGCCAGAATTAAGCCTGAACCCACTCCAGTCCCTATAGTCAGGAAAACCAGACTCTGTGTCTGCTGCCCGCGACCGAATATATATTCTCCAAAAGCAGCTAGATTAGCATCATTATGAATAAAAAATGGAACTGGAATAATCTTTTTTAAATGGGGGACAAGCGGGAAATTGTTCAGGGCTTGATAATTAGGAGAATAAAGAATTCTTTTTCTGGCCAGGCTATAAAATCCGGCAAAACCAAAGCCGGCTGCTTTAATTTTCCGGCCGAATTTATTTTCGAGTTCTTTCCAGATCGAGCCAATGAGAGTCATCAAGTGGTTAATATCAGGCGGGGAAGGGACTTTGTTTTTGAAGGCCAATCTGCCGCCGGCTTCAATCACACCATATTTTAGCTGGGTACCGCCTAAGTCAAATCCAGCATAATAGCCATGATATCTATCAGACATGACCGATCATCAGAGAGGATTCAATTGGCAGCAGGCGGGTTAGAAGGGTTATCTGAATTATGCTCTTCTTTATGGCTGCTGACTGCTCTCTTAAAATTCTTGATACCTTCACCTAAGGATTTTCCCAGTTCAGGCAGCCTTCTGGCTCCAAAAATAACGATGACAATCAGCAGTATTATTAATAGTTCAGGGGCCCCTAAAGAACCAAACATCAAAGCCTCCTTTCGGAGAATAGCGGAAATTAATTTTATCCGTCTTCAGGTAAAAAATACTATTTACCCGGACAGATGTCAAGGAAAAGAAAGGGAGCAGGAAATTCATAAACAGGTGCCGGAGATTGTCAGATGGCAAGTTTTAGATTAAAATTAATATGAAGTTAAATATATTGGAGACAGCTCCGAGCCGGTCATCATAATAAGCTGGTCTCGATTAGTATTTAAATTATGCAAAAAAATATACGTAACTTTGCCATTATTGCTCATGTTGACCATGGGAAAAGCACCCTGGCTGACCGTTTTATTGAGTTAACTGGAGCGCTTTCCAGTCGTGAATTGAGAGAACAGGTGCTTGATACCATGGAGATAGAGCGGGAGCGGGGTATTACCATCAAAGCTCAGACAGCCAGGTTAAAATACCGCAGCCGTTCCGGGCAGGAATATACTCTCAACATGATTGATACTCCTGGTCACGTCGATTTCTCCTACGAAGTATCTCGCAGTCTGGCCGCTTGTGAAGGAGCCGTTCTGGTCGTTGATGTCTCTCAGGGAGTTGAAGCTCAAACCCTGGCTAATGCTTATCTGGCCATCCAGAATGATCTGGTTATCATTCCCGTTATGAATAAAATTGATCTTCCCCAGATTGATCTCGATCTGGCCCTCGAGCAACTAGAACATATTGTTGGGCTAAAAAAAGAGGAGGCTCTGCTTGTCTCGGCTAAAAAAGGCCTTGGCATTGAAGACGTTTTAGAAAGTATTGTCGAAAGAATCCCACCACCCAAAGGAAATGTTGATGCACCGCTTAAAGCCTTGCTTTTTGATTCCTGGTTTGATCCTTACCGGGGAGTAATTGTCCTAGTCAGAATAATTGACGGCTGTCTTCGGGCAGGCGATCGGATCAGGCTGATGTCCAATGGAGCTGAGTACCTGGCTGAAGAAATAGGTTATCTTACTCCCAAACCGGTAAAAGTTAAGGCACTGGAAACGGGCGAAGTTGGCTATCTTATTGCTGGAATAAAAAATCTGGCCCATGCCCGGATAGGCGAAACTATCACTCTGGCCAGTCATCCTGTTTCCGAGGCGCTGCCCGGCTTCAAGGAAGCCAAGCCCATGGTCTTCTGCGGACTTTATCCAGCTGGTGATAGTAATATTGATGAATTGCGTGTTGCCCTGGAAAAATTGAGACTTACTGATGCCTCTCTGCATTTTGAGCCTGAACATTCGCCTGCCCTCGGCTTTGGCTTCAGGGCTGGTTTCCTTGGTCTTCTTCATCGCGAGATTGTCCAGGAAAGGCTGGAGAGAGAGTTCAATCTCAATTTAATTACTACTGCCCCCAGTGTCAGCTACCGGGTGGTTACCAATAAAGGTGAGGTTCTGGAAATTCATAACCCGTCAGAGCTGCCCGAGCCTCAGTTTATCGAACGGATTGAAGAACCAATCATTGAGGCTTTGATTTTAACCCCAGATCGCTACCTGGGGCCTTTGCTCCAGCTGCTGGATGACCGGCGCGGCCAGCAGAAAAGACTGGAGTATATTTCTACCAACCGGGTTATTCTTGATTATTTGATACCGCTCAATGAAGTCGTTTATGATTTTTATAATCAGCTTAAATCACTTTCTCAGGGTTATGCCTCGATGGACTATGAACTGGCTGGCTACCGGGAAGAACCGCTGGTTAGACTGGATATACTGGTTAATTATGAAGAGGTTGATGCTCTGTCGGTCATTGTTCACAAAGATAAAGTTTATTATGTTGGCCGGGCGCTGGTGGACAGACTCCGTCGGGCTATTCCCCGTCAGCAATTCGAGGTGATTATTCAGGCAGCGGTGGGGAAAAGAGTCATTGCCAGGGAGACTGTCAAACCGTTTAGAAAAGATGTTCTGGCCAAGCTCTACGGTGGAGATTATACCCGTAAGATGAAAGTTCTTGAAAAACAAAAAGAGGGCAAGAAAAGAATGAAAAGAGTCGGGCGGGTTGATATTCCGCAGGAAGCTTTTCTGGCCATCCTCGAAGTCAAATAATCTTTTAAATTAAGCTGTCTTTTAGTTTATAATAATCAGCAGTATTTTAAGCTGAAAGGTGTAATTATGCACTCTGGCTAAAGATGGGTCAGAAGAAAACGAGGGGGGAAAATGGACGGAAAACAACTTAAGACTTTTTTAGAACAGGCCGTGACAGTGATAAAAGATTTTTTCCCGGCAAGCTCCTTGGCTTTTATCCCGCTTCTCTATTCGACCATGGTCTGGGCAATAAAAAGAAAGGAAGATTTGAAAGCCGAAGTTTCTGGACTAAAGCTCTGGCTTGAACCTGAAATGTTAGATAACAAACCAGATGAATTTATCCTTAACTTTTTTGAAAAACAGCCTGACCTTCGTCAAGCTTTTAAAACAGAAGTGGAGAACCGCGATTTAAAATCTCTGCGCCAGTACTTCAGAGCTTTATACTCGATCCTGGGGATAGGGGAGCCTTTTCTTCAGAGCCTTTTTTCTGAGGAACTGTCCAGAGGAGACTATCGCCTGATTGCCGTTCAATTTGATATGAGGTTGAGCCGGGCGCTGAGTGAAATAAAGGCAGCCGAAAAAAAGCCAGAGTTATGGCCGGCGATAAAAAAAATTGGAGAAAACTTTTTAAGCCTGGGCTGGACCTGGATGAGCGAGAAGGAGCTAAGAGCCAGACTTAGAGCTATTCTGGCAAAAAATGTGCGGCCGGAGGAAGGGGAATGAAAAAGTCACACCCTCTGCCAGATGGTAAGAGCCTGCAAAACAAGAGATTAGCAACCGGCCTTTTTTACCCGAAGCTGGCTGTAACTTTCTGCTTACTGGCTTTTTTAATCAACTGTGTTTCATCTTCTTTGTCCAGGGCGAAAGCAGATTATCTTGAGGCTGAAGCCTTGCAGCGTTCGCTTCGCCTTGAGGAAGCCACGGCTGTTTATAAAAAGACAAGAGAGGAAGTATCTGCCACCATTAGCCGGAAGCCAACAGCCGAGGGTTATCTCCTTAAAGGCCTGACCGAGGTTAATTTAAATCTCTGGGCGGAGGCTGAGGATTCTTTCCGGATGGCAGCTTCACTCGGTGAGGAAAAAGCCCGGGACTGGGCAGAAGAACTCAGGCTGTACGGGCTGGCCCGGTCTTTTGAAGCTCAGGGTTGGAGTGAAACGGCTGGCCGGCTCTATGAGGTTCTAATTAATAAGGGCAAATACGAGCAGGTAGTTAGAGCTTCAACCGGACAACTGGTAGACCTGAAACTTAAAACTTTTGTTGATCAGGCAGAGGCTTCTGCCGCTGCTCAAAAAGAGAAAAGCAAAATCCTGGTAGAAACCTTAAAAATAGTAGAGCGGGCTGTTGAACGCGAGCCGGCCTGTGGTTATTATCATTATCTCTTGGCCCAGGTCTTTGCCCATCAGAAAGATTACAGTCAGAGCCTGGAAGAAGCAGTTATGGCAAAAGAATTGGGCTTGCCTTCGGAAAAAATAAGCCGTGATAATGACCTCCAGATAGTTTTCTCTTATGAGCAACTGGCAAAAAATCTCCTGCCTGATGAACTGGTTTCTTTCCGGGTGAGGTATAATACCTGGGTCAAAAAATGGAAGTGGCCGAACGAAACCACTCCTGACTGGAAAAGGAGTTAAACATGCTACCCACCATTACCTGGGAAAATGACGTGGTGGTCATGATTGACCAGAGAAAACTGCCTCAAAAAGAAGTGTATTTAAAGCTGAGGTCAGTTGAGCAAGTTGCTCTGGCTATTGAGAACATGACCATCAGGGGAGCACCAGCCATAGGCCTGGCGGCTGCCTATGGTTTGGCCTTGGCTACTCATCAGGTCAAAAGTGAGAAAAACCTGGATGAAACTTTCGAGAAAGCTTATGAGCGGCTCTGGAGAACACGTCCGACTGCCCGCAATCTTTTCTGGGCGCTCGAACGAATGAAAAGGGTTTTTAACAAGAATAGAAAGCAGGGACTGGAAGCTTTAAAAGATGTCCTGCTGGCTGAAGCCAAAAAGATGGATATGGAAGATCTGGCCATGAATATGAAAATTGGCGAATATGGTCAGAGACTCGTTTCCGATGGTGATACGATTCTTACCCACTGCAATGCTGGTGGGCTGGCCACTGCTGGCTACGGCACGGCGCTTGGAGTCATTCGGGCGGCGGTGGCTCATGGAAAAAGAATAAAAGTTCTGTCCGACGAGACCAGGCCGTTGCTGCAAGGAGCGCGTCTAACCTGCTGGGAACTTCAGCGCGAAGGGATTCCGGTGACGCTTATCACTGACAATATGGCCGGTTATTTGATGAAGAAAGGCGAAATCTCGCTGGTGGTGGTCGGAGCTGACCGGATTGCTCTAAATGGTGATACGGCTAATAAAATCGGCACTTATTCGGCGGCCATTTTGGCCAGAGAACACCATCTTCCTTTTTATGTGGCCGCACCGCTCAGTACCTTTGATTTTTCTATTAAGACAGGAGAAGCTATCCCCATCGAAGAAAGACAATCTAATGAAGTCAGAAAGATAGGCGGTAAGCTGATTACGGTAGCTGATATCCAGGTTAGAAATCCTGCCTTCGATGTTACTCCGGCCAGACTCATTTCTGGCATTATTACCGAGCACGGCCTCCTCAGGCCACCTTTTGGCCCGGCGATAAAAAAAATTGCTGGCGGATAAAAGCCTTTATTTTCTGGCTCCAGAGTGCTTACTACTAATGGATTATTCAATCGGCTGCTGGACGTGCCAGTAGTTTTTAAATCAAGGCTGGATAGAATGGCGGGAACCGGCCAAAGACGTTTAAACCAGAAAACAGATAAAAACTAAAGAATCGGCGGGAAATAGTATTATCTCTGATCTTAAGCTAAAATATTCACGTTGATAAATATTTAGATTAGATCGGTGTCTTTCTCAGGAGAAAAAATGGCTGAAAAAGGTGAGGCTAAGTGGCTGCTGGCTATTGAAACATCATGTGATGAAACCTCAGCAGCTGTTCTTGACCGGGGGCAAATCAAAAGCAACATCATTTTATCCCAGGATGAACTTCATTCGCCATATGGCGGTGTTGTCCCCGAGCTGGCCTCCCGCCAGCATCTTAAGTCTATTGATTATATTGTGAGTGAAAGCCTGGAGCGGGCCGGGGTTCAACTAAAAGATATTGATATTTTTGCAGTTACTCAAGGGCCAGGTCTAATTGGCTCTCTCCTTATTGGCCTGACCTTCACCAAAGGGCTCGCTTATCATTTTAATAAACCATTAATCGGCATTGACCACCTGGAAGCTCATCTTGAAGCTGCCTTTGTTGAAAATCCTGATATCGAGTTTCCGGCTCTGGCTTTACTGGTGTCTGGCGGCCATACCTCTCTTTATTTTCTTGAAAAGCCATTGACTTACCGGCTTCTGGGTAAAACCAGGGATGATGCGGCCGGAGAATGCCTGGATAAAATTGCCAAATTTCTTGACCTTGGCTATCCAGGGGGACCAATCATTGAAAAGCTGGCCAGAAATGGGGACAATCAGCGTTTTCATTTTTCGCTGCCAAAAATGAAAAAACCCGGGTATGACTTTAGCTTTTCTGGTTTGAAGACAGCTGCCCTGAAAATAATCCGAGAAAATAATCTTAACCGGGAGCATCCTGCCCTGAGCGATTTTCTGTCCAGTTTTGAAGAGATCGTGGCCAGGAGTCTGCTGGAAAATGTCAGACGGGCACTAACTGAATTTCAACCGGTCTCTCTTATTCTTGGTGGCGGCGTGGCCCGCAACCAGAGGCTTCGAGCAAGATTCAGCCAGCTAGCTGCAGAGAATAATTTGCCGGCCTATGTTCCTTCGCCCCGGCTTTGCACTGACAATGCCGGCATGGTTGGAGCACTGGCCTGGAAGAAATATAAGATGGAAGAAACCTTAAAACTTGACCTCGAGCTCGATGCTTATCCCAGGTAAAATAGAAACTATCCGCCTGTCTGAGAAAAAAAGAAAACTTTTTCCGTTTTTATTAATAATTAACTTTTTTGCCTGTAAAACGTAATATTTATGTAAGGTGGCTTGCAATTTAATGGAAAATGCTATTTGCTTTAAGAAGCAAGCTTTTGTTAAACTTAACTTAAATTTAATAAGTTTAATATAGAGAAATTTCAAGGGAACTAACGAGGAGGCTATAGGTGAAAATAAAATCAGGCCTGCTAAAGATGATAATTCCAGGGCTTTTGGTCGTGTGGCTGACAGCTGCGCTGGCTGCTCAGGAAAGCAGTCCCCAGGAAATATCCTTAGGACTGGAAGAAGCAATTTTCCGGGCTTTGAAGCAGAATTTGAATCTGGTAGCTGAAGTTTATTCGACAGAGCTAGCCGGTCAGTCAATTTCTAGAGCTAAAGAAATTTATTATCCGCAGCTTGATTTTAGATACGGGGCTGACCGTACCGAACAGCCCTCCACCTGGTGGATCCAGAGTGCTGGCATCTATACGACGAAAGTGCATTCTTACCAGGGGGCTCTGTCTCAAAGAATCCCTCTCGGGGGGAAATTATCCTTGAGTTTGTATAATTATGATTATGATACCAACCAGCGAGGTCAACTGCTTAATCCTTATTATCAAACCGAGCTAAGGATAGATTTCGACCAGCCCCTGTTGAAAAACTTTGGGCCGAAAATAGCCCAGAAAGAAATAATTATAGCCCGCCAGAATTATTCTATTTCTGAAGCCCAGTTGAAAAGTCAAATTCTTGATACTATTTATCAGGTGGAAGAGGCCTACTGGAATCTCGTTCTGGCTCAGGAAAATCTTAAAGTCAAACAGCAGTCTTTGCAACTGGCCCGTGATGAGCTGGCTAAAACTTCCAAAGAAATTGAAGTGGGAAAGCAAGCGGCCATTGAGATTTTAAATGTTCAGGCCACCGTTACTCAGCGAGAAGCTGATATTGTCCAGGCAGAAGCGGATGTCAAAATAGCTGAAAACCGGTTGAAGGTTATTCTTAACCTGAAAACTGGCCCCGAGCTGCAAGCGGTAAAAGTGAACCTAAAAGATAGGCCAGAATTTAAGCCGATTCAGATTGGACTCGAAGAGGCTGGACAGATTGCTCTGGCCAACCGGCCTGATTTGCAGGTTAATAATCTAACCATTGACAAAAACAGGTTTAATCTGGAAGTGGCCAGAAATCAGCTTCTACCGCAACTTGATTTGAATTTTTCTTACCGGAGCCCGGGGATTTCAGGCGATTATCTCATCTATCAGGATGATAATCCCTTTAGTGGTGTCATCATCGGCAAGATTCCTGGCAGTACCTGGAATTCTTTTAAAGATGCCATGAAGTTCCTTTATAATAACTGGTCATTGAATTTTACCCTGACTATTCCGGTGGCTGACCTGGTCAGCCGGTCAAATTATGCTGTGGCCCGGACTGAGTTGGCCCAATCGCTGGCCAAACAGAAAGCTCAAGAACAGCAGGCCTTGCTGGAGGTTAGTGAAGCAGTGAACAATATCGCCACTTATGCGAAAAGTGTCGATGCCTACCGGGTAGCTCGAGAGTTTGCTGAAAAAAATCTTGAGGCTGAAAATAGAAAATTAGCCGTTGGATTAAGCAGCAACTATTTTGTTCTTGAGGCTCAGGATAGGTTGGCCAACGCTCGCTCTAATGAGCTCAGAGCCCTGGTCAATTATAATCTGGCTTTAGCCAGGCTGGAAAAGGTTTTAGGCACGAGCCTGACCAATAGAAATATTAATTTGATGGAAGTTGGACAAAAATAACAATTAGAAGGCCTGGTGTTCTTCATTTTTTTGAGCTGTGGCCAGCTTGATAAAAGCATGAAAAAGAGGAGAAGAAATTGGCAATTTTACTGGCGGCGGCTGACCCGCAGGATGAACTCCAGCTAAAACATCTTTTTTTTATCGCTCAGGAGCTGAAAAAGAGAGGTTATCCATTTTATTTTCAAACTAATCCCGGGAATAAATTATCATCCCAGGCTAGATTGAGTGGGTTTCAGGTGCTGAATTTTAAGCCCGGAAATTCTGGCGGCTGGCTGGCCAACTGGCGGTTATCAAGAAAAATAAAAAAGAACAGAGTTGATCTAATTCATTTTTTTGACGGGGAAGCTCTGGCTTTTGCTCTAAAAGCCAGCCAGAAGGCGGAAGTCAAAATCAAACTGGCTTCAGTTAAAACTGACTGGCTAAGAAGTATCAGCCCTGGAAATATTAGACTGCTCGATGCTTTAATCTGCCCGACAGAAGAGAGCAAGCGTCAATGGCTTAAAAGTGACCCGGGGGTCAAAACGATTGAAGTTATCCCGCCTGGCCTTGATTTTTCCAGATATCAGAATAAACAGAAAAAAAACTTTCTGAGAGAAGAATTGGGGTTGAAAGAAGATGATTTCTTGGTCGGGCTATTGACTCCTCTTGAAGATCTAAAAATGTTCAGGGAGCAGATTGAGGCTCTAAAAATTTTAAATGGACAGGCGCCAAGACTTAAGGTTATTGTTTTTGGTCAGGGCAACCTTCATCTTGAACAATTACGGCACGAGCCGCCTCTCGACATTCATAATCTTTATTTTTACCTTGGATTCGAGGAGAAGCGAGCGGAGATTCTGGCTTCGCTTGATATGTTTATTTTTGGGGCCTTTTCTTTGCCTCAGGCGTATCTGCTGGAAGCCATGGCCTCTAAAGTGCCGGTGGTCGGCATCATGGCGCCGGGTATGACTGAACTCATAATTAATAGAGAGACTGGTTTTCTTGTCCCGCCCAATGACCCTCAGTCCCTGGCTCAGGCTGTTCTCAAGATTTATCTTGATCGCAGCCTGGCCCAGCAACTGGCTCAGCAAGCTTATAATCTCGTTTTTAATAAACATTCTTGTGAGGCTATGGCCGAAAAGGTGGTTAATCATTATGAGCTTTTAGCCTTACAGAAAGGAGTTAAGCTTGGGCGGGAAGGTCATCATACGTAAATTATTAAAAAGGGATGAACTGGAAAAGTTGGTTGAGATTCAGCACCTGGTCTGGAAACATGCTGATCTCGATATTACTCCGGTTCATCAGTTCTGCATTTCAACCTTCATGGGAGGCATTGTTCTGGGGGCCTGGGTGGACGGGGAGCTGGCTGGATTTGTTTATTCTTTTCCGGCAATTTTTAAAGGCCGTTTCTGTCATCATTCACATCTTCTGGCTGTCCTGCCAGAGTATCGGGGCTATGGCCTGGGTAAGCGTCTTAAATGGGCGCAGCGGCGGGAGGTGCTCAAACTGGGGCTGGCCAGTGTTACCTGGACCTATGATCTGATGCAGAGCCGTAACGCTAATCTAAATCTGCACACGCTGGGAGGCATCTGCCGGAAATATCTGCCTGATTTTTACGGCGAGACACCTTCCCTGAGATTGGGACCAGGCATTCCAGCTGACCGTTTGCTCGTCGAATGGCCGATAAAGACGGCGCGTGTCGAGCAAAAAGCCAGAGGGAAAAAAGAGCTACCCCTTGAGCCCGGTTCGTACCCTAAGGTGCTTGAGGGCCAGCTGGCTCCAAACGGGCAATATCTTCCTGGAAAACCACACCTCAGTCTGAAGGAACCAATCCTCCTGGCTGAAACAGTGCGCGAGGTTGAAGCGCTGCGGCCAACACCGGAGGTCATTGCTGCCTGGCAAGCCGCTTTAAGGCAGGTTTTCAAACATTATTTCCAGCAGGGTTATGCCGTGGTCGATTTTTCTTTTGGCGAAAAATGTTATTATGTTTTAAGCAACAGGCTTAAAAACATTGTGCCGGAATAAGGCAGGGCCAGAACAAGGCCTGTAAAAAGTTAAAAGCTCAAAAACCAACTAGCCGAAAGGCAAAATGGCTAAGGCTAAATCGGTCAGATCGGGCCAGAAGAGAAAAAATTCTATATATGTTAGCCATGTGGCCTGGATTACTGGATTATAAGTTAAATTTAACTTGAAAATTTAAATTGGAAAGGCAGGTGCAAGATGGCCATTGACAGAATTGAACTTAATTTTATGCGTCTTCCTTATGTCCATTTTTTTGAGACCAGCTTTGGGCGATCCTACGACCGGACTTTTATCATGGTCAGAGTTTATGAAGATGGCCTCATTGGCTATGGTGAGTGCGTGGCGGAAGAAAAGCCTCTTTATTCAGGTGAAACGACGGAGACAGCCTGGCATATCCTCAAAGATGTTCTGGTGCCGCTGGTTTTTAGTCTGGGAATTGTTGAGCCGGAAGATTTTTATAACGCCGCAAAAAGTTTTAAAGAAAACAGAATGGCCAAAGCCGGCCTAGAGCTGGCTCTCTGGGATTTAAAAGCTAAAAAACTGGGGCTGCCCCTTTATAAGCTTTATGGCGGAGTTAGAGAAGAAATTCCAGCCGGGGTAAGCGCCGGCATTGAAGATTCAATTCCAGACCTGCTGACCATGATTGAAAATTACCAGTCCCAGGGCTATAAGCGCATCAAAATAAAAATCAAACCGGGCTGGGACCTGGAAGTTTGCCGGGCAGTGAGGGAAAAATTTCCGGACCTGCTTCTTCAGGCTGATGCCAACGGCATCTATTCGCCTGAAGAGGCTGATCATCTGCGCCAGCTCGATGCCTTTAAGCTCCTCATGCTGGAACAGCCCTACCCGCCGTTTGATCTCTGGGAGCACAGCAAACTCCAGAAGAAAATGTCAACGCCGCTCTGCCTTGATGAGAGCATTATTTCCTACGAGACAGCTAAAGCCGCCCTGGAGATGGGCAGCTGCCGGATTATCAATATCAAGGTCGGGCGGGTAGGCGGAATGGTTGAGGTTAAGAAAATTCACGATTACTGCCAGCGTTATGGAGTCGGGGTCTGGTGCGGCGGCATGCTGGAAAGCGGCATCGGCCGGGCGCATAATCTGCATATTGCTACCCTTCCTGATTTTAAATATCCAAATGATCTCTCGGCCAGCGCCCGCTATTATCAGGAGGACTTGATTGAACCACCGATTGTCTTGAGCCGCCCGGGCTATGTGCGGGTGCCGGATGAACCCGGTATCGGAGTTAATCCGGTCGAGGAGAGAATTGAAAAGGCCACGCTGAAAAAGGAAGTTTTAAAACCCTGAACACGTTTTGAATCATTATAAATTTAGAACGATCATAAAAATGATTTAAAAGGAAGCGCAGGATAGGCAGATTAGAAAAGTTAGAGGAGAAGCCAGGATCTAAAGGCACGGCATCGCCGAAACTCAGCGACAATGGTTTAGAAAAATGATAGAAAGCAGGCGCGAGAAGCAGGCGAAATAGACAAATTGTAGAAAGGTGGTGCAAGAAAAGTCCAATGAAGAAACTGATCATCCTGGGCGCAGGCACCGGCGGAACAATTATGGCCAACAAGCTGGCTGAACCGCTCGGGCAGCGAGGCTGGAAGATAACCGTCATTGACCGGGATGATAACCATTATTATCAACCCGGTTTTTTGTTTGTTCCCTTTGGTCTTTATCAGCCGGAGGATCTCCTGAGGCGACGGTCAGCGCTTCTACCGCCGGGAGTTGAGTTTCTAACGAAGGAAGTCGAGGAAATTCAGCCACAGAAGAAGGCTATAAAACTGACTGATGGAGAGGAGCTCGACTATGACCTGCTGCTTATTGCCACCGGCGCCCATATCTGTCCGGAGGAAACACCAGGTATGCTCGACGGCTGGAGGCAGAATATCTTTGATTACTATTCTCTGGATGGCGCCACCGCTCTGGCCAGTAAACTTGAAGAGTTCAAAGAAGGGACATTGGTTATCCATATTAATGAAATGCCGATTAAATGCAACGTTTCACCACTGGAGTTTGCATTTCTGGTGGACTGGTATTTCAGGAAGAGAGGAGTCCGCGAGAACATCAAAATTATTTATCTCACGCCGATTTCTGGAGCTTTTACCAAACCGGTGGCCACTCGCTTTCTGGGCGATCTTCAGGCCAGAAAGCAAATTGAAGTCGAAAGTTTTTTCATGACAGAAAATATTGACCCGGTGGCCGGCAAGGTTATCTGCTATGACGGCCGCCAGGTGCCCTTTGACCTGCTGGTGACTATCCCGACTAATATGGGCTCAGAGTTAATCAAACGGTCAGGCCTGGGTGATGAGATGAATTATGTGCCGGTGGATAAAAGTGGCTTTCGCTCTGAAAGGTATGCCGATATTTTTGTCATAGGCGATGCGGCTGCTTCAGGCTGGACGAAAGCCGGGGCAGTAGCTCATTTCGCCTCGGAAATTCTCGATAAAATTATCCTGGCGGAAATTGATGGAAAGCCAGCGGAGGAAGAGTTTGACGGCCACGCCAATTGCTTTATTGAGACTGGTTTCGGGCGGGCGGTCGTCATTGATTACAACGAGGAAGTCGAGCCGCTGCCAGGAAAGTTTCCGCTTCCGGTTATTGGACCGATGTCGCTTCTCAAGGAAACACGGATTAATCACTGGTCAAAGCTGGCTTTCGAATGGGTTTACTGGCACTGGCTGCTCAAAGGCAGGCCGATACCATTCGTGTCGGCCAGGATGAGCATGGCGGGGAAAAAAGACGTCCGCGGTGAATCATCCTGAACGGTAACAGTCGTTAATGCTTTTTGGTTAGGCCTGACCTTAATTATCGCTGACTATAAAACTAATTTCAGAGAGAAAATTCTCCTGTCACCTGCCTGACCTGTTTCTTAATTGGACTTCCTTATTTTGGCCTGAACCTGTTATCGTTGACATCTCAGGTAGACTGCCTTTCTAGCCAGTTATTCCCTAATTTCGAGCGCTTTCTGGCCCTGTTTTGGATACTGGCTTGTGAAAGATATTTCCAGCAAGATCTCACGCCACTTATTCTTTATTGAGTGACTGAATTTTTTTTCTGATTTCAGGCTGATCAGCCATTAATTCCAGTGACTTCTCCCAGATAGCCCGAGCCTCTGCTTTTTTGCCCAGTCCCAGATAACAATCGCCAACCATGTTCAACAAGTTGATGTTGTTCCCATAATGGTTGATTGCTTTGTCCAGAACATTTAGAGCCCTTTGATATTCGCTCAGATTGTAAAATGCTTGTCCGGCAGTTAGATAGGTTTCGTAGCTGGCGGTAATATTGTCTTGCAGGAAGATTTCTAGAAGGTTGGCTGCTTTGCCAAAGTCTCCCAGGTCAAGATAAACTTGAGCCAGTTGTTTGGACAGCTCTTCGTCCCCCGGTGCCTTGGCCAGAGCCCGTTCTAACAGGTCCTGAGCTTCACTCAGGCGGCCCAATCGGTGAAGCTGGATACCGAGAGTGTAGGCATAATAAGGGTGATCGGTTGATGGTAAAACTCTAGTCAGAGCCCAGGGCCGTGGCAGATGATGCTGCCCGGTCAGCTCAAATTCCTCTCTGGCAGTAATCTGTGTTTGACCATCAATCATTAGAGAAACAGTCAGGTTATAATGGGCCGGGGGAAAGTCGGCAAGGGAGAACAGCTCAAGCACATCGGGCAGGGTAGCTATTTCAGAGAGAGGCACAACTTTTTCTTTGAATAGTTTGGTTTCTTTGAAAAATTGAAATCTCAGGCTTGACCGGTCTCTCTGGGCCGGCGTCAGGCCATGGATCTGCAAACCGACAGCCAACTGGTCTCGGGGAGTAAACGTCCGGCCAGCCTGAATTTGAAGCTGATACCCGCTAATAAGAAAAGCTTTCACCTGATCTGCGGCTGCCTCCACCGGATAAGAATTGAAAGCCAGCACTGGCGCAGACATCTCAACACCGGCTTGGCTTCGAATGCTAATAGTCTGCTCCAGGTTGGCGAACTCTTTAGATCCTTCGTTCTTAACCAAAACAGAAAGCTTATAATCACCGGGAACACAGGGGATAACATCATAGATGGCAAATGGCATGTTAAGCCGTTCCTTCATCTGGAATTCAGTCATCTGAACCGGATAGCTCTTTTCGAATTGATAAATTATTTTGCCAGCCAAAGTGCTGAGCGTTCCGTTAACTTTTAAGCTGGTGATAAAGCGGTCATCATGCTGTTTGACTGAAAGCCTTTTAGGCTCCAGACTATAGTGAATCATATAAATCCCGGCAGGATTTTTAAAAACCTTAACCAGGTGGTCGCTGTTTACATAATTAGCGCTGTAATCGACCTCCACTATATCCTTAAATTCAATAAACCTGCGAGCATATTTGTCATCTACCAGTTTCCGGGGCGTCTCATTAATCTGTCCTAAAAGTAAATCTGATGACATAGATGGCCGGTTGCGAGAAATGGTTTCCTCTCCTGGAATTAGTGATAGAGAGACTGCGGCCAGATTGGGGTAAAGGAAGTCAAGTTGTTCCCAGGCATGGAAAAAATCAAATTGGTCCCCCCAGAATCCGGTAAGTAAGGCCTGTGGGCCGTCGTTGGACGGGCTGTAAAGCCGCAATTCGCCCATTCCGCCCGCTTGAAAAAAGACAAGATTAAAAGCCGGTGGCAAGCCGAGGTCTGTTTTTCCCTGATAGAACCAGATTTCGGCATCGTAGATTTCGCGTTCAAATTTATAACTCTCAATAAAGTTAGGTGGACCAAGGATGATATATACTCTCCCTCGATCGGTTTTCCAGCCAGGCTTGGCTGCCTCTCGTCCAAAACGCTTATTGGCATATTCAATCCTTTTGTAATGTTCGGTTCTGAATTCGTTTTCCTCTGTTTCAGGAATCGGGTCACGGTGTTTCCAGAAGGCTTCTATGAACAGGTCTCTTTCCCGGTCAGTCTGCAGTTTCAGGAAGATTTCCCTTTCGGCCGGGGTGATTATATAAACCACTTCTTCATTCAGCCACTTCTCGTATTTTTTGGGAAGGTGTGGCTTCTTCTCTTTCTTTTTTGGCTGGAGGGAAGAGGAATTCTTCTGGAGAGAAGAGATAGTTCCCAGACCGGAAGAATTAACAGTATCTTGAAATATCAAGAACAAGAATAAGAAGGACAATAAAAAGCTGAGGATTGTGATTAGCCTTTTGGGTGATTCTTTTGAATCATTAAGCATGAGATCTTCTTCTTATAATTCGGCACCTTGATTAATAATTTGTTCTATTCAAAATGACCAACTCCGGTTTGGTATTACCAGACTGGCTCTTGACTCTTCTGTTTTCGACATCTTCTTCCATCAGGCCAATTTGGTTTTAGTGCTTTGGAAGCTTCATTTTCCGGCCTCTTTTCTTTTCAGCCCACTGAGATGGCTAAGGTATTAAGGAGCCTGTTTTCACCCTTTGACTTTATATCTGCATGATTCGTGCCAGATTTCAAGCGGCAATAATAGAGGAAAAAGTGACGATATCAGTTCAGGTTTTGTCTATTCTAGATGACAACTGTCTTCTAATCTGCCATATTCATCAAATAAAACAAATAGAGTTGGATAGGGGTAGACTCACAAAAGACAAATAGGATCTGACCGGCTTCATCACAAATGATCTGGTTTAACGAAAAATGACTTAAGAGGTGACCTATTCCAACCGGTCATTAAGTGCTTTTATCCTGGCAGTTCATTATTTGGCTTTACCCTGAATCCAGAGTATCGTGTCAAGGTAGACGGAGGCAACCTGGTGAACTCGGGACTATTCAGTGGCCACAGCCTGGTCTTTTTGAACAGTGTCCCGCCATGGCCATTCACCAACCGCGCTTTTCAATTAGAAAGAAGCTCAGGTCATTTCGCTGATAACTGGCATAACAGGTCATAAGAGTCGGGACGTTATGGATACCTTTCTCGGCCATCGGGGCCGTGCGTCTCACCATCCATTTTGTTGAGGTGTCCGATACATTCGGCGTCAGCCTGAATAGCCACTTTAGTCATGGTCATGGGAGTAGTATCAGAATAGCTACTTCCGTGAGGGGTAATCTGGAGGCTAAGCTGTTGCTGTCTCTGTAGTATTCAAGGTCGGAGGTTTCTGTAGTCTGATGAATATGGCAGTCAATAAATCCTGGCAGGATAAATTTTCCGGTCGCTTCGATTTTTTGGGCTTCCTTCGGGATTTTAAGCTGAGCGACGGGACCGACCGCCTTTATCTTATTGCCTTCGATCAGAAATATTTAAGTATGGCCAGAGTCACTGCCTTATACTATCACTCCCGCAACCAGCTTGGTTTCAATCCTTGTTTTTCTGGAACCACTGCTTAGACCAATTTCGATAGGCTCAAACTCTCGTGGAGTATATATGTTTCAATCCTTGTTTTTCTGGAACCACTGCTTAGACCCGCCGGTTCTATGATCTACCAGTTTTAATCAGAGCTTGTTTCAATCCTTGTTTTTCTGGAACCACTGCTTAGACCCACATCGTTTAGGTTTGAAATACAAAGATATCAGCAGTTTCAATCCTTGTTTTTCTGGAACCACTGCTTAGACATTTGAAGCTTTGATTCATGACGACGAGGACGAAGACGAGTTTCAATCCTTGTTTTT
>DCDG01000031.1:23534-23831 GCA_002316315.1 Candidatus Aminicenantes bacterium UBA1061
CTGGAACCACTGCTTAGACGGCCTTGAGTTTTTGATAGCGAGTGGTTCCTGGTTTGAGTTTCAATCCTTGTTTTTCTGGAACCACTGCTTAGACAATTTCAGATTCAAGCATGAAACCCATCGGGCCGCCAGTTTCAATCCTTGTTTTTCTGGAACCACTGCTTAGACCGTTTTTTCTAGAACCAAAGATGGCATAATCTTCTGTTTCAATCCTTGTTTTTCTGGAACCACTGCTTAGACCTGGTGAATACTCCGCAACCAAAGTCAAATTAGAATAATTGTTTCAATCCTTGTTTT
>DCDG01000042.1 GCA_002316315.1 Candidatus Aminicenantes bacterium UBA1061
TTTGGAAAGGATAATAGCATTTATTGCGGCGACCTGGATAAATACGAAATTAAGGTCTTTAGTCCAGAAGGAAAGCCGATCAAAAGAATACTGAAAGACTATGTTCCAGTCAAACTAACGGAAAAAGATAAAGAAGAATTTTTTGGCCGAATGCCGGAAATAGACCCTCAATCCAAAGAGAGGATAAAGTTTTCGGAAGTCTTTCCTCCGTATCAGAATTTTACCATGGACGAGAAGTGGAGATTATTCGTCAGGACATTCGAGAAAGGAAAAGACAAAGGAGAGTACTACCTGGATGTCTTCGATGAAGAAGGGAAATACATAGCTAAATTTTCCTTCAAAGGAGAACCACGGGTCTGGAGAGGAAACAAGCTATATGCTATGGAAGAAGATGATAGCGGATTTCAAACATTAAAGATCTACAGTGTCCGTTGGCAATGATGGCACTGGTTTTATATTGATTCTCACCTATGATTATCCTCCGGTTTCCAAAATGAGTAGAGGCATTAGCAAAAGAGGCATCTTTGTGCCTGTTAAATAGGCGGAGGGCAGAACTGATAATTTAGCCTGCTTTAAGGCGGATAAGCCTGTACGGTAATCAGTGTTAGAGCAACTAAAACAGTTAACTAAAGTAAATAAGTGGAGAGTTTAGCATGGCCAAATCGCAAACTAAACTTGACCTGGTCATGAGGTCAAATACGTCGATTGTGATTTTGAAATTATTGCCAGACAAACCTATAATAAAAATTGAAAAAGAAAAATGCGCTAAGAATCTTAAAGGAGGGAAAACCATGCCGGATCCTGTCTTTCATGCCGCTGCCGCTTATGATGCCGGCTATGCCCTGGAAAAAGTCAAAGTCAAAATTGATATCCTGTGGTTTGCCATCGGGGCGGCCGCTGTTGATATCTTTATGGTTGCCTTGCCTTTTTATTTCTTTTCTCATCAGAGTTTTTACGAATTCTATAATGTCTGCCGTTATGCCACTCATGGCATCTTCGCCATTCTCATCATGTGCCTGATAACCTATTTCATCACCAAAAAGTGGTCGTCGGTCTTATGGTTTTTTCTTGGTGCCATTGTCGGTCACTGGCCGCTGGATATGTTGAGCCTGGAAGGAATTAAGATGCTTTATCCCCTGGACCCCGGTTGGGCCTGGATTCACTGGGATGTATTTTGCCAGGCAATGAAACCGCTCAATGGTGTCCCAACTTACTGGCAATCGTCACTCATCTGGTATGAACTTCTGGCTTTTCTGATTTTTGGTGCCATCTATTTTTATAATAGAAGGCAAGCGGCCAAACAAAGCTCCAGCTGAAACAGCTAGCCAGTAATCAGATAATCAGACAGCTGACGGTCATCAGTGATAGATGATCGGATTAAAGAGGAATTTGAAGCTACCGTGAGCCTGCGCTCGGTGGATAGCATCAAAACCCAGGAGGATGACTCTGCCTTTTTCGACCTGACAGGCCACTGCTGCCGATTTATATTTCAATTTTTCGCCATTTAAAAGAATTCCGCTGAGAAGTGGATCGTAAGCTGGAAACCAGGCTAAGTTCCAGACTTTTTGAGTGCCGGCCGACTTACTATCTTCAGCTCTGGTTATCTCGAAAGCCGGACTAAAATAGCAAAATATCGCAGCTTCCTCACCAATACCAAAAGCTTCTGGTCTCGAAGGATCAACGGCCACCTGTAGAATAGAGCCGGGTGAATAAACCCGCACCCGTTCCGAAGTCTGCCCGGCTGCCTGGCTTTCCGGACGGCGCATCCTCCTTGGTTCAATGATGTTTTTTACCGGCAGTCCAAGATTTTCTATGGCAAAATCCGCGGCATTCTCGGCTGCGATCAGAGTCCCACCGCTCCTGATAAAAGAGTTAAGAGCAGATACTCCTTCCGGACCGAGTCCACCCGCATACTCGGGAGGCACTTCGCCTTTTTTCCTGCCTTCGAGAATGATCTGACTGCTCAGACTGGGCAGAATAAGATGGGTGAAATTAGACTGAAGCTGGCCGGCTCTTATATCCGCATTATGAATAACTTTAAAATCAAATTCAAACTGCTCGAGTACCCAGCGCATCCAGCCTTCATCCATACTCGCCGTCCAGGGCTGGTAAATAGCCAGACGATAGGGAGTCAGCGACTGAACTCTGGCTGGTTCAACAGAATTAATTCCTTTTATTTCAAGCCCGAGTCCTTTAGCCAGAGTTGCCATTCTGGCCGCCTCAATTCTGCCCCGGTCAATGACCAGGCTGCCGGCCGGGTAAGTCTGGCCGCCGACGGTAATCGGTCGGTCAATATAACCCGCTGATATTTTATTTTTAAGCAACCGATTGGCCAGTGTTACCGAGTTATTAAAGCTACTGTTTACCAAGTAATAATTACCGCCGCTTTCGATTTGGCTATCCGGTATTTTGACCGGAGGCAATAAATTCAGGTTGGCTTCAAATTTGCTGGTGACTTCCGTCACCCTGACCCCCATCTGAAGGGGGAGTGTCCAGCTGGCTTCATCATAAGGAAGATGCTGCGTTGGGTCCTGACCTGGTGGCAGAGGGTAGGCTTTGCTTTCCAGCAAATCTTTGACAAAAGCCCGGTAAGGCTGCGATAGCGGAACGACATAAGTTCCAGCCGGATAGTTAATACCATCAGCTTCAAAGGCTTTAGTTGCCCGGTAAACTTCAGCGCCGTTTTTCTGGATGACCTCAATGAGCTTCAGAGCGGTGGGCCAATCTTTCTGAGCTTCCGGAATAACATAAGCGTAAGGTGGCTCATTTAGTCCTTTTTCTATCTGGCGCTCGGCGAAAAGACAGAAATTCTCCATATATTTTTCTTTATTCCCGGCAATAGTGGTTAAAAATGACAGTGCAACAATTTCTTCATATTCGACAATATCGCGCAGCCGCCACCAGCCGCCCGGCCAGGGCTCGAGGTAGGTTGACTGAATATCATTGCCGTCGGCACCAACGCGGATATCGCCGGGACGAATGAAGATAGGCGAAGCCACATTGACGCTGGCCGCCTCAGATAGAATGCCCAGAGCATTATGACGAAGCGGTGCAGCCCGGTTGGCGGTATTATACCAGGTATCAAAAATGGCGTTGGTGGCCATACCTGTTTTACCGGCCCGGCTGAGATCAATGACAGCTTCTCCCGTTAGCTGATAAAGCTCCCGTAAAAGAAGCGGGTCAAGATTGGGATTGACCGGGTCCTGGTAAGGAGGGAGGAAAATACGGGGACCGTTGGATCCCATCTGATGAACATCATAGACGAGGAGCGGAAACCACTCCTGATATAGAACCCGGGCCATCAGCTGCGTTTCTTTCTGGGTCAGCATGAACCAATCCCGGTTGTTGTCATGACCGGTGTAATAATGGTAAAGCCAGGGCAGGCTGCTTCCTTCATAAGGCGTCCCCAGAGTTTTGTAATACCAGTCAGTGACCAGGTCAATGCCGTCCGGATTGGCCGAGGGGACAAGCAGAAGAATAACCTGGCTCAGGATTTTTTTAGTTTCCTCCGAATTATCGCTGACCAGTTTATAAGCCAGTTCCATGGACATCTGGGAAGCAGCGATTTCGGTGGAATGAATAGAACAGCTAATATAGACGATAGCCTTGCCCTCTTTTATGAGCGAAGCTTTTTCTTCTGGTTTAAGCTGCCTGGGGTCATGGAGTGTCTGATGGATTTTTTTGTATCTGTCGAGGTTACTGAAATTATCTTCAGCGGTAATAATAGCCATGACCAGTGGCCGGCCAAGAGTGGTCTTACCCAGCTCGATTAACTTAATGCGATTCGAGGCCTGGCTGAGCAGCTGAA
>DCDG01000001.1 GCA_002316315.1 Candidatus Aminicenantes bacterium UBA1061
GGCTACTGGGACTATGATGGCGGCGGGCTGGGCGATATGGGCATGCACTATATGGACCCGGTTCAATATCTTCTGGAAAAGGACAACACCAGCCCGGTGGAAATCGAAGTTGACGCCCCGCAGCAGCACCCGGATGCCTGCGGCCGCTGGCGGAAAATTGTCCTGCGCTATGCTGACGGCTGCGAAATTATTCTGGATGGAGAAAACCAGAGACGGGATGTGCCGTTTATTGCGGGACCGGAAGGCGAGCTTTTCCCTAGACTCAGGAGTAATATTCCGGGCCTGACCGAAAAACTTAAAAACCTGCCGGACCCCGAGCCGCAGCTCACTGATTTTCATCAGGCGGTGAGAGAGCGCCGCAGGTTCGCCCTGAACGAAGAGAATGGCCACAGGTCGTGCACCCTGGTTAACCTGGCCAAAATAGCCGTGAGACTCGGCCGCAACCTGCGCTTTGATCCTGAAAAACAAATTTTTATAGGCGACGAAGAAGCCAACCGGCTAATAGCTGAACCGATGAGAGCCCCGTGGAATCTGCTTATGGCCTGAGGAGAACCGGGATGAGCAAAGTAATCGGAACGGGCAAGAGATCAAGCCGGCCAGTAGAGGTGAGCCTTTCGATTTTTGATTTAATTTAAAGAGGGGAAACATAGCAAAGCGAAAAAGCAAGGTTAAAATGAAAAAAACAGGAAGCTTCGAAGAAAAACAAGGAGGGAACTGGTTGCCTGGATTAATCGCCAGAACAGAGAATTTTCTTAAAAGGAAAGAAACAGATGCGGGCAGGGTCATCTTAATTCTATTTTTACTCTGGGCAGCAGTGATTCCAAATGCGCTTTCTGGTCTGACCATCACCAGCGATCAGGCGAAAGATAATCAAAAGGTTGCTGCAGCCAAACAACCATCAGCCCTGGATGAAGAAAAAATAGCCGCCTGGCTCAGGCAGCTTCCGGCTTCTGATCAGTCTCAGGCCGCTAAAATTTTTGGTGAAATGCTTCAGTCCATAGAATCTGGGGTTTCAGTGGTGAGCGAACTCGCCGGCCGACTTCAACCACCGGGTAAAGGCGATGATACTCTGGTCCGGTATGCCCTGGATGGAGTGGTTCAAACCGCCGCTAAAAATGCTTCGGCCGGTCTCAAGGGCAAAATAACCAGCGAGATTCTTGCCGCGGTGGCCAGTCAGCCCGAAACTCAACTTAAAACTTTTCTCCTGAATGAAGCCGGCTACCTGATTGAGCCTGGCCAGATTAAGCTGGTCGAACCTTATCTACTGGTTCCAGAACTTGCTGATGAAACGGTCAGAACGCTTTTAAAGATCATGAGCCCCGAGGTGGAGAAAGCCCTGCTTAAAGCCTGGCCGCGGGCACCACTTTCTGCCAGGCTGTCACTCCTTCAGGGACTGGGCGAGTTAAGAAGCAAAAAGGCCGTCCCGTTGATCAAACCGCTGGCGGTGGCCGGAGATCCGAAAGTCAGACTGATGGCTCTCTCTGCCCTGGCTGAGATAGCTGATCCGGCCACTGAGGCGCTATTCTCGCAGCTACCGGCACTTTCTACTGAAGAGGAGAAAAAGCAAACCATAGGTCTTTATCTGCGCTTCGCCAGAAGATTGTCTCAAGATGGACAGAAAGACAGGGCTTTAGCCATTGCCCGCCAGGCTTGCCAGGTTCTCACCGGCGAAGAAGAGGTAGCGCCAAGAAGCGAGGCACTAGAGCTTGTCGCCGAAATTCTTCAGGAAAAATCCCTGCCCGATATTATGCAGGCAGCAGCCGATGAGAATAAAGAGTATCGAGCGACAGCTCTGCGTCTGGCCAGAAAGTTTGATCGCCCGGAGCTGACTCCTGACTGGCTCAAAGTGCTAAAAGAGGCAGAGAGTGCAGCTGGCGGGGCCGGCGCCACTGCTGACCTCATTGACTTTCTGGGTGAAAGACCGGACAGAACCGTTCTGCCTGAGGTCACCAGGTTTCTTGGGAGTCAGGACGAGAGTGTTAGGCTGTCCGCCATCAGGGCTTCATTTCATCTGGGCGGAAAAGAAATTCTCGGCCAACTCTGGCCTCTGCTGGCTAAATCGCCGGCCGAGGGCCAGCTTATTCTTGACCTCCTGGCGACCCTAAAGCCTGAAGATTATATGGACCAGCTTATAAAAATTTATCCTGATCTCCCGGAGGCATCAAAAACTGTCGTCCTGAACGCGGTCAGGGATAAAATGACGCCGGGCTGGAAGGAAATTATTTTAAGAAAAATTGATTCGCCCTCAGCTGATCTTTCCCGGGCAGCGGCCGGCTGTCTAGCCTCAGTCTGCGCTGAAGGCGATCTCCCCTGGCTTCTCGAAAAATATGCCTTGCTCGAAGATGCGGCGGTGGCAGCTGGCTGTCAGGCAGCCATTAAGTCGGCTTTGGGCGATGTAAAGGATGAGGGAAAACGTCAGCAGTATTTACTCGCTTCGATAAATAAATCGAAGGGCAAAGCCAGGGCCAGTTTAATCCGCTTGCTGCCTCTGGCCGGCGGTCAGGAAAGCTTAAAAAGTGTTCTGACTTTTATGTCAGATAAAGACCCAGAGATAAAAGCGGCGGCGATTTATGCTTTAACCAGCTGGCCTGGATTTGAGGCGGCACCTCTGCTAATAAACCTGCTTTCTTCAACTCAGGATAGAAAAGTCCGGTATTTAGCCTGCCAGGGGCTGGTGAGACTGGTTAAAGAATCCGGGGCAAGTGCTTCCGAAAAATTTGAAATCCTGGAACAGATGAAACCTCTGGTTTCTTATCCGGACGAAAGGGGCCTGCTCCTGACCGGCTGGGCCAGCCGGCGTGAGGTAAAAGCTCTCGAAGAGATAGCCGGGTTTTTTGATGATGAGTCATTAAAGGAGAGAGCTGCCCTCTCCGCCTGCCGGTTAGCCAGACCGCAGGCTGGAGAAGAAGGACTTAAAGGCTGGACAACTATCTGGATCCTCAAAAAGGCTTTGCTTTTACTTGATGACGAACTTGAAATTCAGGAGACAGAAAATTATCTTGATAATCTCCTTCGGCAGGAAGGGTTTGAGCCCCTCTTTAACCGGAAAGACCTCTATGGCTGGAAGGGTCTGGTCGGTGATCCGGTGAAGCGGGCTGGGATGAGCCAGGAAGAGCTGGCCGCCGCTCAGAAAAAAGCGGATGAAATTATGCGTCAGCACTGGCAGGTAATCGATGGTGTTCTGGTCTTTGATGGCCGGGGCGAGAGCCTTTGCACGGCAAAGGATTTCTGCGATTTTGAACTTTTCGTTGATTGGAAAATAGAAAAGGGTGGCGACAGTGGCATTTATTTAAGGGGTTCACCGCAGGTTCAGATCTGGGATCCGGCCCAGTGGCCAGAAGGCTCGGGTGGGCTTTACAACAACCAGAAAAATCCCAGCAAACCACTTAAGTGTGCTGACCGTCCGGTAGGGAGCTGGAATACCTTTTACCTCAAAATGGTAGGTGAAAGAGTCACTGTTTATCTTAATGGCGAACTGGTCGTGGATAACGTGGCCATGGAAAACTACTGGGAGCGGGACAAACCGATTTATCCCTGTGGGCAGATTGAGCTTCAGGCCCACAGTACCCCCCTTTATTTTAAGAATATTTACCTGAGGGAACTTAAATAGCAGCAGATCAGTTGAATCAGTCAGGAAAAAAGATTAGGATCACGATCGGAATGGTAAAGTATCGTTTCGAACAAATAGACAGAGCTGTTGCGTACACCTATAAACAGCTTTTGGAAAAATTAAAGCTGGGGGGGTTATAAGATGAAGAAAAAATTATTTTTATTTGTAACACCTGATGGCGTCACTTTTTCTTCGGCTGAGCTATATGCGCCAGATGTTGATAATTACCAGGTTCTTGGCTATGGCGAAGGGTCGGATGAGGACGAAGCCTTTAAGGATTTCCTGGCCGAAAATCAGTGGGTTATTAAGACAGGATTTCAGGAAGCTATTTGTGTTGAAATAAAGCAGAGAATTTACAAGGGGAGAGTATTCAGCTTAAAAGACTGAAAATCCTGGCCAACCGATATTCTCTATATCGATAATTTTATCTTTTTTCTGTAAGATTGCTGCTATCTTTCGGATCTTATTGATAATAAACTAAATCGACTGGCCCGGCCCACCTAAAAAATATGATATAATTCGGCTGGCCATAAAAGACGGAAACCGCTCTAAAGGCAAGTGAGGAGGCCAAAATGCATCCGTGGCATGATGTCTATGTAGACGACACCCTGATTAAGCATGCTTTTCCGGTCGTCATTGAAGTTCCCATGGGCAGCAAAAACAAATACGAGCTGGATAAAGAATCTGGCTTTTTGCGGCTTGACCGGGTGCTCTACAGCGCGGTTTATTACCCGGCCAATTATGGTTTTATCCCGCGTTCTTTCTGCGATGATTCCGACCCGCTGGATGCCCTGGTGCTAATGCAAGAGCCAGTTCATCCCTTAACCGTAGTTCAGGCCCGGGCTATTGGAGCCATGAGGATGCGTGATGAAAAAGGACTCGATGATAAGATAATCGCCGTGGCAGTCGATGATCCGGCCTTTGCTGATTATACCCACCATCATCAGCTTCCACAACACACGATGAAAGAAATAAGGCGTTTCTTTGAGGATTATAAAGCGCTGGAAAATAAGCAGGTCATCGTCGAGGATTTCATGGGACCGGAAGAAGCGATCCAAATCATTAAGGAAGCTCTGGAGTTATACCGGCAGCTGCGGCGCGGTGAGGTCAGCCGGTAAAGACGACAAAGCAGTCGACTGAGCCTCAAATTTTTTTAAATATAAATATTGACAGTGTCTTTGTCGCCTTTAAAGCCAAATACCTCAATCTTTTTTCCTGACAATCTCTTATCTCAACTGGCTTCTCAGCCTTTGTTCCTCAAAGCACCGGTAGCTAAGAATGGCGGGTTGACTAAGGATTCTTTGTTATAGCGGAGGGGCTGGCGGCTCGAAAATTCCACCACCTGACCACCAGCTTCTTCCAGAATAGCCTGCCCGGCGGCTGTATCCCACTCCATGGTGCGTCCGAGGCGCGGATAAAGATGTCCGAGACCTTCAGCCAGCATCATAAATTTTAACGAGGAACCGCGGCTTTCAAGCCTGGGCTGATTCAGGCTTTCTATGAACTTTCTGGTTTCGCTGTCAAAATGGGAACGCGAGGCCAGGACGGTCAGGCCCGGGTCGTCGATGGAGAATTGAGCTGCTCTAAGTTGTAATTTATTATCTTGTTTGACTTGCTGAATTTGCCTTTCGCCCTGACTGCCGTCCTGCTTCTCTCCAATTTCGATCTTATAGGCACCTCTACCTTTAACCGCAAAATAAAACCAGCCTTTGACCGGCACAGAAATAAACCCCGCCACCGGCTTCCCCTGCTGGATCAGAGCCAGGTTAACCGTGAACTCCCCATTTTGCTTGAGAAACTCTTTTGTCCCATCGAGAGGATCAAGCAGCCAGTAGTATTCATATTTACGCCGGATATCATATGGAATTTCGCGGTTTTCCTCAGAGATGATGGGGATCTCCGGAAAGAGCTTTTTCAGCCCTTCATTAATGACAGAATTAGACAGCCGGTCGGCCTCAGTTAGTGGCGTGCGGTCTTCCTTCAGGCTAACTTTCCAATCAGCTTGCTGCCGAAAATAAATCTTGATAATCTCCTCGCCGGCCAGGCGGATTAAATCCAGAATTTCTTGCACTTCATTTTCATTCAGAATTATTGGCATAAATAATATTTATCATATTTTGATAGAGAACAGAACCTGCTTAAGGACCCAGGAGCTTTATAATTTCGCTGTCTGGGTAGCCCAGAGCCCCCCGAAGGTCAAAGATGAAACCGTCATGTGTAATGTGTAATGGGGTCGGGCCTCAGGATGTTATTGATAATAAACAACTTCGGCTGGCCCGACCCCATTTAAACATTTCATGTTTAGAGCAAATGTCGAATGTCGCCTGCCAGCTTGACAGAAGTCTTAACCTATGTTAATCTGTCAATAGCTATTAACTTGGGTTAACTTAGGTCTATCCCTTAACATTCGTTAACATATAGGAAACGGGAGTAAGAAACAATGGAAAGAAATGAATTTATGACCATTCCACAGCTGGCTCGCCTCCTGGGATTGAGCCGGATCGCTGTTTACAACAGAGTTAAGAGTGGAGAAATCAAAGCCATACGAATCGGAAGAACTTATGCTATCAATACTGAAGACATTGCCGATATTCTGGGCAAAACTTTAACCAAAAAAGGCAAAGAAGAAATTGATCGAGCTATAAAAAAGACAGTTGATGAATACGGGGAAGTATTGAGACTCCTCGGACAGGAATAATGGAAACAATCAATGTCCTGGAAGTAGAATATATCGCTCATAGATTGGCTCGAGAAATGCTGGCCTTTGATGAACCTATCCCTGACTTTTCCAGCCGGTTTCCAAATATTCTGGAAAGCTGTTTAGCTGTTCCGTTCCAGAGCTTTTCCAGGAAGCAGCTTTATCCGGGCCTCATCTCGAAAGCCAGTATCCTCTTCTACCTTCTGATCAAGAATCACCCCTTTCAAAACGGGAACAAAAGAATAGCCATAGCCACGCTGTTCGTTTTCCTTTATAAAAATAAAAAATGGATAAGAGTCGACACCCAGGAGCTTTATAATTTCGCCGTCTGGGTAGCACAAAGTCCTCCCAGGCTCAAAGATGAAACTGTCATGGCTATCGAGAAATTTCTGAAAACTTATCTGGTATCTATGTAATGAATGGGGTCGGGCCTCAGGATGTTATTGATAATAAACAACGTCGGCTGGCCCGACCCCATTTAAAACTACCTGTGGAACCAGCCGGCTTTTTCCATCGCCGCCATGGTGATTTTTGAACCGGGGCCATCGCCACGGCTGGCGCAAACGGCAGCTTTACCCTCTACCGCTTTCTGAATTTCAGCCACATCCAGATTGGAAAAACCCGGGCAAAGGACAATAGACTGCACACCCTCTTCCTCGACCAGCTTTTTAGCCACCTCCAGCGCTTCGGCCTGGCTGTGAACTAACGCGGCGAAAAATTTAGCCATACCGGTTTCGATCTGGCACCTGTCTCTTGAACCATCCGCATCCGGTGCATGGGCGATAAAGGCAGTTTTGAATTTTTCCATTTTAATTCCTCCGATTAAGAATCTTCTATTTATATTTATAGCATATTCATAACATTGTCTAAACCAAATAAGTTCCAGCAAAAATAAGCCCGGCTTTTTAAAGGCTTGTCCTTATTTGTCAGATTATTGGCCAGCTAA
>DCDG01000033.1 GCA_002316315.1 Candidatus Aminicenantes bacterium UBA1061
AAAGAAAACCGGCCATTTCTGGGTATCTGCCTGGGGCTTCAGCTTCTTTTCGAAGGAAGTGAAGAATCGCCTGAAGAACCTGGCCTGGGATTATTCAGAGGGAAATGCCGTAAATTACCCTCTGTTAAAGTGCCTCACATCGGCTGGAATGAAATTGAGCTTAGCCAGAGCGATTCTTTGTTTGAGGGGATAAAAAACTGCGAATATTTTTATTTTGTTCACAGCTACGCCGTTTTTGACCTTAGCGATAACGATAAAGTGCTGGCTTTAACCTCTTACGGTGGAAGGTTTATCTCAACCATCAAGCAAGGCAATATCTACGGTATTCAATTTCATCCTGAAAAAAGCGGCCCGGCTGGTCTCAAACTGCTGTTAAACTGGAGTGTAAAATGTTAGCCACCAGAATCATTCCCTGTCTTGATGTAGATGAGGGAGGAGTTTTTAAGGGTATCAGGTTTAAGAATCTGGTTCCGGCCGGCGACCCCGTAAGATTGGCTCAACGCTACTATGAAGAGGGAGCAGATGAATTAACTTTTCTCGATATTGGTGCTTCCTGGAAAAGCCGTAAGACATTAATTGAAATCGTGGAAAAAGTCTCCAGAGTTATCTTTATTCCACTTTGTGCTGGGGGCGGGGTCAAAAGTCTTTCCGATATTAAAGAACTCTTAAGAGCCGGGGCAGATAAAGTTTCTATCTGCACAGCCGCCCTGGAGAATCCATCCCTGTTAAGAGAGGCTTCCTTAGCTTTTGGCTCGCAATCTGTTGTTCTCTCCATTGATGCTGGTCGCGCTGGTCAGGGCTGGCATGCCTTTATGAAGGGTGGAAGAATTGATTCAGGCCTTGAAGTTGTTGACTGGGCGAGAAAAGGAATAGAACTCGGGGCTGGTGAAATCCTTCTTAATTCTATTGACCGTGACGGCACGAAAGAAGGCTACGACCTTGAACTTCTCCGTACCATTTCAGACAAGGTCAGCGTGCCGGTCATTGCTTCGGGAGGAGCAGGCCATCTTGAAGATATTTATGAGGCCATAAATACCGGTCAGGCTGATGCTGTCCTCCTGGCCAGTCTCCTCCATTTTGGCCAATTAACTATTCCAGAGATAAAAAACTATTTAAAAAGTAAAGGAGTAAAAGTTCGATGATCATTCCATCAATAGATTTATCGCAGGGTCGAGCTGTTCAGCTAAAACAGGGTAAGGAGCAGGTTTTAGAAGTTGACTCACCTATCAAAATAGCTGAAGAGTTCAAGCGTTTTGGCCCTTTAGCCCTCATTGACCTGGACGCCGCTAGAGAAACAGGAGATAACACTGAGCTTATAGCTGAAATCTGTGCTCTGGCTGAATGCCGGGTCGGCGGCGGCCTCAGGAGCCTGGACAAAGTCGAAAAAATTATTGAGCTTGGAGCCAGCCGGATAATAATCGGGACAGGTCTCTGGGAAAAAGGCCAGATAAATCATAAGTTTTTGCAGCAGCTTCAGGCAGTGGCCGGGCGAGAAAAAATTATCCTGGCCCTTGATTGCCTCGACGGCCAGGTCATTATTAATGGCTGGAAAAAGCCAGCCGGTATTGGGCTCGTCGAAGCTATAAAACAGGTAGAAGAATATGGCTCTGAATTACTTATTACCTCCATAGATAAAGAAGGCTGTCTGCAGGGAATTGACCTTGATTTTTTTCATAAGATTAGAAAAGAAACAGCCAGGCCAATAACCGCTTCGGGCGGTGTTACCACTCTGGAGGATATCGAGAATCTAAGCCGCCTCGACTTTAATGTTCAATTAGGACTGGCCGTTTATTCAGGAAAAATCAGGCTGGAAGAAGCCTTTGTCGCCGGGCTTAATTGGAAGAGTGATCTTCTGCCGACCATCGTCTTAGATGAGGAAGGACGAATTTTAATGTTAGCCTGGAGTTCTAAGGAATCATTAAGAAAAACGCTGGAGACAGGTGAAGCCTGGTATTTTTCCAGGTCTCGAAATCGCCTGTGGCCTAAGGGCGAATCGTCAGGAAATAAGCAACTATTAAGAAGCGTCCGCAGCGATTGTGATGGAGACACGGTTAAATTGACCGTCAGGCAGACCGGGAATGGTGCCTGTCACCGGGGGAGCTATTCTTGCTTTGGCGAGCAGGAATTCAGGCTGGGGGATCTTTATCAGGTGGTGAAAGACAGGCTGCAAAACCCCCGAGCCGGCTCTTACACAGCTCAGCTTGATGACCGGAAAGTTAGAGAAAAAATTCTCGAAGAGGCTCAGGAATTGATTACGGCCGGAAGCCGTCCGGAAGTTATCTGGGAAGCGGCTGATCTTATTTATTTTATGACTGTTCTTCTGGCTAAAGAAAAAATCGATCTTAAAGCTGTAATTGGAGAGCTGGCCAGACGCAGAAGAAAGAAATCAAAAGGAGGCCAGGATGCTTAAAATTTGCCGGCAGAAGGAAATTGAAAAAACTTTTTTTGATTATGCTGAACCGGAGTGCCTGGAAGATGTCCGCCAGATAATTAAGGAAGTAAGACAGAAAGGCGATGAGGCTCTGAAAAAATTTACTCTTTTGTATGATGGCGTAAACCTTAACGATTTTAGGATAAGCCAGCAGGAAATAAAAAGGGCAGGGGAAAAAGTGGAGAGCAGCCTGAAAAAAGCTATGGCTCAAGCGGCCGAAAATCTAAAAGTCATGAGCCATTCACAACTGACCAGTCTGAAAAGCCTGAAGGTTAAAATCAAGCCTGGAGTCACAGCCGAGCAAAAGATTATTCCTGTTAACCGGGTCGGGATTTATGTCCCCGGCGGAAGATACCCGCTGTTTTCATCACTATTAATGGCTGCCATTCCAGCTAAGCTGGCCGGGGTGAAAGAA
>DCDG01000010.1 GCA_002316315.1 Candidatus Aminicenantes bacterium UBA1061
AATGTCACCTTTGGTCACAGCTATCTCCTTTTTGTTACCTGGTTATTCTCACTATGTTAAAGATTGGTAGATAAATAGAAAGAATCATTACCGCCGCCACCAATCCAATAAAGATAATGATTACCGGCTCTATCAGAGAAACCAGGGTTTGTATTCTATCGCGTAAGGCCTCGTCATAAAAGTCGGCTACCTCACCCAGCATGCCAGGCAAATTAGCCGAACTTTCACCTATCCGGATCATATCCGTGGCCAGAGAAGGAAAGACGCCAGTCTCGCTCAGGGAATCGTAAAGGCTCTGTCCACTGGTCAATTTTTCAGCCACTGTTTCCAGTTTGGAAGCCAGAAAACGGTTAGCTACAGCCTGCCGAGCCACATTTACAGCCGGGATGAGAGAAATTCCGGCTTCGAGCAGTAAGCCAAGCGTACGGCTGTAAAGTGATACAGCTGTTTCCCGGATTAAATAACGAAAAAAAGGAAGATGAAGTTTCAGCCGGTCATTAAAAAGCCGAAATTCTGGGCGGCGTCGCCAGCTGACCAGAGCTCCCACTATAATTGCCACCAGCAGTACCAACCAGAGCAAGTTTCTTTGTAAAAAGGTAGCCAGAGAAATCAAGGCTCTGGTCATGGCTGGAAGTTGAGCACCAAAATCAGCATAAAAGGAAGCAAATCTTGGAAGCACTAAAATGACCAGAATGCCGATCAGAATTAGCGAAAATATAATCAAAAGGGTTGGATATAGAAGAGCCGATCTGACCCTGGTACGGGTTTGATTGATGACCCGAGCATAGTCGATATAACGTTCGATAGAACCAGGGAGATTACCGCTTCTTTCTCCGGCCAGAAGAGAAGCCGTATAGACTTTGGAAAAAAGATGTTCGTAAGGCGAAAAGGCTTCTGACAATGTCCTGCCTTTTCTAATTTCTTCCTCTACCTGCCCGACAATTTCTCTCAGATAAGGATTCTCTATTCTTTTTTCCATCAGCTCGAGACTTTTAAGCACGGGATAGCCGGCCCGGAGCATGGCCACCAGCTCACGGTTGAATAGAATAAACTCCTGTGACTTGATTTTCCGGCAAGAGGACCTCATATGCCCCAGGCTTATTTCTTTGCGGATAGATAATACATACAGCCCTTCGGCTTCTAGACTCTTACGGCATTCTTCAGGTGAAGCAGCCCTGACTGTTTCCCTTATAATTCGCCCCTCAGGAGTTATAAGACGGCAGTAATATCCAGGCATTTATTTTCTCAAGCTTTGCCTTTCAGTCGTTATCTTAAAATAGCCTCGAATCAATGTCAATTGACATCTGGTTGTCTCTGGCTTCCTGCCAGTGTTCTGGACCGGCCTGAAAACCAGGCCAGTAAAACCGGCTGGTCGAATTGGACACTGTTATTAAGAAAAACTCACCTAATCCATACACAAAAAGAGAGGTTTTAGAACTAAGTTCTAAGAGAAAAATTTAAATTTTCTCAAAAAAGGGTTGACAAATGTCATAATGTATATTAAATTGTCAACCAGAGGAGGCATTGATTAAGGAAGAATCTATGGGACCGCCCGGTGACAGGTTAAAGGTGGACGCAACCTTCCCGTTAAGGTTGAGAGCAGCCCGTTTGAAGGCCGGCCTTAGTCTCGAGGACCTGGCCCAGAAGCTCGGAGGAATGGTCAGCCGTCAGGCCATTGCCAAATATGAGAAAGGCCTGGCTACTCCTTCTGCTGAAGTCCTTGAACATCTCCACCAGGTCCTCGAGATCCCGCCTCCACCTGGTGAGGGCACCCCCTTAAATTCTTTCGTAGAAAATTTTAAAGCTAATAATCTATTAAGTTATGCTTCCAGGCCTGACCACTTCTTAAATAAACCTGTTACCAGCAGCCTGCCTGTTGAAGATAAACAGTTAACCTGGCAGAAACCAACTCGCCTTTATTTTTGCCTCAATAGCCAGGGCCTTCAGCAGGAAAAAATTAAGAAAAAAAAAGAATCATTTATCTTCCGCTGCGGCTTGAGGCTAAGTTCGAAACAACTAACTGCTTTAAGAGTCCAGATTATAGAAAAGATGGAAAAATACCTTTGGCTGGAGTCACTGCTTAAGGCAGAACTCAAATTCAGAGTCAGATTGAGCAGGTCTTCGATTACTAATTCTGATCAAGCTGAAGAGACTTCACAGGAATTGCGCCAGTTTTGGGATCTGGGTACAGGCCCGGTGATCAATATTCTGACTTTTCTTGAGGACAGAGGAATAAAAATTTTTAAGTTTCCTGGGCCTGAAGATTTCGAAAGTTGCTCTGGTTTCTATCTTGATTCCCCTTTTATCGCCGTGAATGCAACCCTGCCCGTTGACCGCCTGAGATTTAAAACCTCAACTGAACTGGCTCAGATCTTATTTGGTTTTTCTGAAGACCCCGATCAGCTAAAACTCTACAACCGCTGGGCCGCAGCTTTTCTGATGCCGGCCCAGAAACTGGAAGAATATTTCTTGCCCGCTGGCAGGAAAATTGCCCTGAGTGAGCTGGCCGAAATAAAATTGCGTTATGGAATTTCGCTGCAGGCCATTATGTACCGGGCTTTTGATCTTTGCCTGATTACCGAGAGGCGTTTAAGAGCCTTCAGAGAATTGCTCAATCAAAAGGGCTGGCTGACCAGGGAACCAGTCGCTTACCGGGGCGAAGAGTACCCGCAACGGTTTAAAAGGCTAATCCACTATGCGGTCGCCTCAGAAATTCTTGACCTCAAAACAGCCGCCGCTCTGGCTGACACTACGCCAGAAGACCTGAGCCGAGAGATTGGAGATATTTTTTAACCCGGCTGGCTTCCTTATTATCCTGCCCGCCAGGTTAAGGAGAAGCTGCGGATGGGTTTTATTTTGAAGATTCCGCCTTAAAAAAGATAGCTAGAACAGGGGAACAGGGGCAAATTAACTTAATTTGTCGGGTCCTTTTAAAGAAGAGGAGATTGTTATGTCAAAACTCATTGATTCTTATCTTTTAGAAATGGAAATTGGCCAGCCCCAGACAGACGGCGAGGTAACTGTTTTTCCCCTTAAATCTAAGAAAAATCCCGGTCCTGAGTATATAACGCTAACCGAAGCTCTAAGAAGCGGTCAGTTAACGGTCATTGAAATCAGTGAAAGTGGCTCTGTTCCCGAGTTAAAGGCGGCGAACCAAGGGGAAAAGGCTGTCCTGATGCTTGATGGCGAAGAGCTGGTTGGAGCCAGGCAAAACAGAGTTCTTAATACAACTATCTGGGTTGCACCAGGAGCAAGTTTACTAATTCCTGTTAGCTGTGTCGAAAGAAACCGCTGGGCAGGTCTTCATCGGCCAATGGAGAAATCTGACAATTTAATGGCCCATTCTATGAGGCTAAAAAAGGTTCAAAGTGTCAATAAGAATTTAGAAAAAAGGGCTGGCTTCAGAAGTGACCAGCATGAGGTCTGGCTGGAAGTGGAAAGAGCTTCTTGTTTGCTTAACGTGAATTCACCTACTGCCGCCTTGAAAGATATTTATGAGGGGCAAAAAACTGAGCTGGAAAAATATTTAAAGGCTTTTCATCTTATCCCCGGCCAGAATGGCTTGCTGGTATTTTTTGCCGGAGAACCCATGGGCTGCGATTTTCTTTCCAGAGAAAAAGCCTTTGGCCATTTGTTTCAAAAGCTGCTTAAAAGTTACCTTCTGGAAGTTATAATCGCCGAGCAGAATAAAAAAAACACCCGGCAGAAAGGAAAGGGGGAAGACCATCAACTTAAAAAGCCTGCCATCAGGACGACAACTACTCCCGGAATCAAGAAGGCCAGAAACTTCCTGTCCAAAGCGGCTCAATCGGATGAAAAAAGATATAAAGCCATCGGTTCAGGGATGTCATGCCGTTATCATCATAAGGATTTAGCCGGGGCCTCTCTGGAAATAGATAATTCCATTCCTCATTTCGTTTTTTTGGCCGCAGAGAAAGGTTCCCTGCCGGGAAATTATCGGGGCAGAGAAAGCTTCCTTTTCAGGGAAGGAGATAATCTTGAATAGAAGCTCAAAAAACTGGTCTGATTTAAGTGGCGGCCAGGAAAAGGCTGGCAAGGCGCCAGACTTTTCCTGCCTTGATGGGCCATCGCTTAAATCATTTCCTGCCTATGAACAGGCGCAAACTGCTTATTCTCTCTTTTACCTTATTAGTCTCAACCGGTTTTTTTATAACAGCAGGTACCAGTTAAAAAGAAGGATATTCTTCATAAATTAAAATATATCTGCCGGAAGAAATAATATCAGGTTTTTTCTTCAGCCTTTTTGTAAATATGAATCTAATAAAACAGGTGGGGAAGGGGTTGACAAAAACAGCTTTTAGTCATATCTAGGTAATATAATGAAGGGAAGAAGGCTAAAAGTCATTTCCGCCCTGGTTGTCTTTCTGTTATTTATTCTTTTAAACGGGTTAGTTTATGCCCAGGAAGTAAAAAAACAAGAAAAACCAGTCATAGAGCCTCAAACTACACCTGCCCAGACCCCACCCCAGGATGTTCAGAAACCCAGACTCGACTATATGAGCACATTTCTCTCACGTGATACGACACCTCTTGGCCTGAAGGAAGATCAGGAGATCCGGCAAATTTTGAAGCAATCACGGGCCAAATGGATGGTTCGAGCTGGCTTTAGATCTATTCTAAACTAATTTTTTTTGACTTCTTGATTCATTTTTTTGGATTCGTTATATTATATAAGACAGCGGATTCATGAAGCGACCGTTTGGTTTTTATCTCGTTCTGTTCAGTGTCATAATACTGACTGTTCTGGGTTTTATTAACATTTCTCGAAAACTTGCCTGGAAAGAACCATATGATGGCGTTATCTGGATAGACGGACCCAACGGCCTGATCGCTCAGAAAGTAGCTGAGAACAGCCCGGCCTATCTTTCAGGTATTAAGCCTGGCGATATTCTTTTTTCTATAAACAACACTCCTATCAGAAATCGGATTGAATACGTTAAAATGCTCTGGGTACTGGACCACCTGGAGCAAAAGGCACTTTATCAAATAGGAAGAGAGGGAACAATACTGGCCCCCTCATTTTATTTAGAAAAAAAGGGAGTAAGCTCTACCTATGTCTATCTGATGTTACTGGGATTAACCACCCTAGCTATTAGTTTGATTGTTTTTATCAACTCAAGAAGGCGCTTTTCTGGCCCTTACCTATTTTTTTATTTAGTGCTGTTATCTCTTTATTCGTTTTATGTTTTTTCTCCGACGGGCCAGATGGACTTACTTGATCAAATATTTTTCTGGCTGGATAAATTGGCTATTATTGCCTTCCCTCCTCTTCTCTTAAATTTCTTTTTTATTTTCCCACAGAAAAAGAGGATTATAGAGCACCCGCGGGTTCTGGCTCTGCTTTATCTCCCTGGCCTTTTTTTGCTTTTATTAAATATCAGTCTGATAGTCATTTTTCAGGCAGAATTGAGTGATGCCCAGATCTTAAACTATCAGAGAATTCTGGAAAAAGGTGAATTAGTCCATCTAGCTGCCTATAGTCTGATCGCCCTGCTCATGATAATTTATGATGCTGTCACCACCAGGAATCTTTATATCAAAAATCAGCTCAAGTGGATTACCGGCGGCCTGGGGCTGGGCATGCTGCCTTTTTCTGTTTTTTATATAATTCCTTTTTTGCGCAACGCCACGCCATCATCTACGGGGCAATTTAGCGTTCTCTTTCAAATTTTTGTCCCGGTCACACTGGCTTATTCAATTTCCCGTTACCGGTTAATGGACTTCGAAGTCCTGGTGAAAAAGGGCGTTACTCTGATTATTTCTTTTGCTCTGATTGCTCTGGTTTATTTTCTGGTTAGTTCTCAAACAGAGTTATTTTCCGAGAACAGATTAAATGCCATTTTACTCGGTTTGTTGGCCATTATCCTCGGTGCAACTCTGTTTACCCCACTGTCAGAGATGGTTCAAACTCTGGTCGACCGGGTTATCTACAGGCGAAGTTATGAATACCGGCGGACTTTGCTTCTTATTTCCAGCCAGTTAAACCGGGAAAGAGATCTTAATCGTCTGGCCAGCTATCTGGTAGAGACTATATCGAAAGCTCTTTCCCTGAAAAATTTAAGCCTTTTCCTGTCGCGTGAAGAACAACCAGATGAATTCTATCTCCTCCGCTCGGCCGGCGAACCCCAGGTGACCATGCCTGTGGCCAGGTTAAATTTAGCCGAGAGGCAAGAGTTGCAAAAGGCAGAGTTTATCTCCTTCATACCTGGAAGTGAATCGCCTTTATCAGCCGATATCTTTAATCCACTCAAGGACAAGGGGTTTAATAATATCCTGCCGCTTAAGCTGGAAAACAGAATACTTGGATTCTTAGCTCTTGGAGATAAGATTGATGGTTCCTATCTTTCTGGCGAAGACAGGGAACTTCTGCGGACCATCTCACCTTCGGTCACCCTGGCCCTGGAAAATGCCTATCTCTATAACCAGGAGATCATCCGCTCACATGAACTTCAGCGACTTAAAGAATACAGTGATAATATTATTGAGAGTCTGACAGTGGGCGTGGCCGTAATCGATGAGAGTGGCCTGGTTACCGGCTGGAACCGTGTCCTGGAACAGCAATTTGGCCTGAGCCGTGCTCGAGCTTTAAACCGCCATCTGTCTGAAGTTATTGGTCTTGAAAATTTCCGTGCTATTTTCCCTCCAGATACCCAGACCGAATACCATCTGTTGAGCGAGATTATTCTAACCAATGGACAGGGCGAGAAAAAAATCTTTGATGTAGCCAGAACACCTCTGCTGGATAACCATCTTCAGGCCTACGGAACTATTATCGTCTTTGAAGATGTGACTGAGAAAATCAGGCTCCAGCAACAAATGGTGACCTCTGAAAAACTGGCTTCTATTGGTCTGCTCTCGGCCGGAGTGGCCCATGAGATAAACACTCCTTTGACGGGTATATCCAGCTATGTTCAGATACTGCAGAAAAAGCTGACCGAGGCTAATTATCTTCAGGTTCTTAAGAAAATAGAGGACCAAACCGACCGTGTAAGCCGGATAGTCAAAAACCTGTTGAGTTTTGCCCGTAATCCGGCTGATCAGGCTTTTCACCGGATTGACCTGAAAGAGAGCCTGGAAGAAATTATTTCTCTCATTGACTACCGGCTAAAAAGTCTTAACATTGACCTCTCTCCTGACCTAAGGCCAGTAATTATTTATGCCCAGAGAGAAAGGCTCCAACAAGTTTTTATTAATATCATCCTTAATGCTCTGGATGCTATGCCTGGCGGAGGCCAGTTGACCATTCAGACCAGGCAGCAGGAGACACAGGCTATCATCAAAATAACAGACACCGGTCCAGGGATCAAACCTGAACACCTGCCAAGGATTTTTGACCCGTTTTTTACCACCAAAGGAATAGGTAAGGGAACCGGTTTGGGGCTTTCCATCAGCTTTGCTATTATAAAAGAACATGAGGGGCAGATCCTGGTTGACAGCCAGGTCGGTCAGGGAACAACCTTTACCATTATTTTACCGGTTAATCTGTCCGAAAAAAACTTAAGGCAATCTCGCCCGGGAGGAATCAGTCATGAATGAAAACAACAAAATTATGATTCACATCATCGATGATGAACCAATAATTCACGATGTTCTGGGGCAGCTCCTTCAATCTGAGGGCTATCAGGTTGAAATTTCTGCCTCAGGAGAAGAAGCTCTGGCCAAATTTCCTCACCAGAAATTTGATCTAACTCTCCTTGATCTATTGATGCCGGGCATGGACGGATTGGAAGTCTTAAGGCAGATAAAAAGGGTCAACCCGGAATCAGTGGTGATTATCATTACGGCCTACGCCTCAGTCGAATCTGCCCTGACCGCCATGAAGATGGGTGCTTATGATTATATTCAGAAGCCATTTAAAAATGATGAACTTCTGATGACCATTTCCCGGGCCCTTGAGCACCGCCATTTACAGCTTGAAAATATAAGGCTTCAAGATGAGCTGAAAAGGAAATTTAGTTTTGAAAATATTATTGGCAAAAGTCAGCCAATGCAAAATGTTTTTGATCTTATTAAAGCAGCCGCCCCGACTCGTTCCACTCTGCTCATTCAGGGTGAAAGCGGGACCGGTAAAGAACTGGTAGCCAGAGCGGTCCACATAAATTCAGACCGGGCCAGTCATCCGTTTGTGGTGGTTAATAGTGGATCACTTCCGTCCGATCTCCTTGAGAGCCATCTCTTTGGTCATGTTAAGGGGGCTTTTACTGGAGCCGTGTCAGACAAAAAGGGACTGTTTGAAGCTGCTGATATGGGAACCATCTTCTTTGATGAAATTTCTTCGATCAGCCTTGAAACTCAGGTCAAACTACTGCGGGTTATGCAGGACAGAGAATTTATGCGCCTCGGTGGTACTAAAACAATTAAAGTTGATGTCAGGATTATCGCTGCTACCAATACCGAATTGGAAGAACTGATTGAACAAAAAGCCTTTCGCAAGGATCTTTATTACCGGCTGAATGTCATCAAGATCGAACTGCCGCCACTTAGAGCCAGAAAAGAAGATATCCCTCTGCTCGTCAGGCATTTCATTGACCTTTACAATAAGGAAAATAAAAAAGAAATTGAGGGTGTCAGTGAAGAAGTTATGGAGATTCTGATGGATTATGACTGGCCCGGAAATGTTCGTGAGCTGGAAAATGTTCTGGAGCGAGCGGTGGTGCTGAACCGGTCAAAAATCATCACTCGGGAAGCGCTGCCTTCTTTTCTAACAGATCGCAGCCGCCATGCCTTCGCCGAAGCCAGTGTGAACAGCCTGAATTTAAAACAGAAAACCCTTGATTATCAGAAAAAACTTATTTTAACCGCCCTGAAAAAATCAAACGGTATCCAGAAGCAAGCCGCGACCCTGCTGGGCTTAAAGCCAACCACTCTGAATGAAATGATCAAGCGACTCAGGATTGATGTTGATTCCATATAATGGCAGACAGCAAGTTGACTATTTTATTTCGACCTGCCCCGGAACCTGATGGCCGGGATTGACCTTAATTCTTTTTAGCTGACCGGGAAACTGGAGATGAAACGTCTCCTCCTGATTTTCAATTATCAGAATTTCTACAAAACTTCCCTTATCTGTTTCGACAATAATTCTTAACGGGAAAAAGAGTGGTTTTCCAATCTGTCTGACCAGAAGTTCGAGCCCTGTCTTATCCATTTCTCTCGTGATTTTTTTCTTGATCCTGACCTCAGGCAAAGCCTCCGAATAAAACCAGTCCTGAAAAAATTGTTTTAAATCAAGGCCCGAAGTCTCCTCTAAAGCCCGGCGGAAAAAGCATATTTAAAAGGGAAGGGCGGGCAGGACGGCTCAAAAGAACAGGTCTAATAAAAACTGGCCATCAAAAACTTTACAAAAAGCAAAAAATATATTTACACTTCTGGCTGGGATTTTGATCATTCTTTTTTTTCTTTTTTCAGGTATTCTTCCCAGGTGATAAAGCTGTGATAGAAAATAGCATCCCCTTCATCAATACCTCTGGTAATTTCAGTGATATGTGAAGTTGTGGCTCCAAAGGCTTCGACTGCATAGATAACAGCCTTTTCCGGGTCACCGCTATTACCGCAGGTATAAATATCAAGTGCCCCGTATCTCATCTCTGGCCAGGTATGAGTTGAGATATGGGATTCAGAAATCACCACCACGCCACTTACACCGTTGGGCGGAAACTTGCTGAAAGAAATCGCCCAGACATGAGAACCGGCAATTTCTGCGGCTTTAACCAGGATCTGCTGAACCTTTTCTACACTGCCGATGATCTTCGGATCACAGCCTGAAGCCTCAACGATATAATGATGGCCGATGGTGGAATGTAACTCTTTGGTCATTCAATTCCTCCATTTTTAATTGACACCCTGATTATGGCACAAATGTATTTCCTGTCAACAATTTTGCAGGTCACCTTAAAGCTCTTTTGTTAATCATTTTACTTCCCCTTATTGCCTTTAGCCCCCCCTTATTGACCAATATCATATTTCCCAATATAAATAGGGTTGGACAAAAATTTAGCTCAGCTTCTACCCGGAAATCTTCAGAGAGAGCTCAAAACCATAGAAAAGAGTCAGCTGATCAGGGAGATCACGGGGTGGCATGACTTGGAAAAATTCCTGGCTAACAAACAGAAGGAAATTGAGAATTATTTAAGAAAGGCACCAGAAAAATATTATCAGCAGGTCAGCCAGGATGAGAACAAGACATATCCCCCGACGCCCTAAGGTTTCCAGTTAAATTTGCCTGGCGGCCAGCCTCCCTTCCATAGACTTTAGACCGGCGGTTATGATATAAGAATAGAAATATATAAAATTAATTAAGAACGAAAATGATCATAAGTATTGTAAGTTTTGTCATTTTGCTCTTTTGCATCACCATTCATGAGGCTTCTCACGGCTGGGCTGCTTACAAGCTAGGCGATCCAACAGCCATGTCCGCTGGCCGCGTAACTTTAAATCCTGCCGCTCATATCGATTTGTTCGGAACAATTATCCTGCCACTCCTCCTGGCTCTCTTCCGCGCTCCAGTCTTTGGCTGGGCTAAACCAGTGCCGGTTAATCCCCGTTTCCTGAAAAATCCCCGGCGGGATGGCTTCTGGATTTCGCTGGCCGGACCGGCAGCCAACATGCTGGCTGCCTTCATCTCACTGCTTTTAATTTTACTTCTTAAAGTTATTAGCCCTGTAACCACCGCCGCTCTTTACGACTTTTTAACTTCAAGCGGAGGTCTGCCTCACGGCCTCCAGCCATTGCAGGGCCTGTTAATCGTTCTGTTCTACCTGGTCTTAATTAACACTTATCTCGCCGTCTTTAATCTCATTCCAATTTATCCCCTTGATGGTAGCGGTGTCCTTGAAGGTTTGTTACCAGATCGCCTGGCTGATCAGTACTCTCGTCTGCGTCCTTTCGGCTTTTTCATTGTTCTTATCTTGATTTCAGTTGGTTTTCTCGACCTCGTCATCAGACCTTTACAAATCTTTATTCTCGGTCTAATCTTTTTTTGAAAACAGGTTAGTTGGATGAATCAGATGAAGAAAAAAATAGTTTTCAGCGGGATGAGGCCGACAGGAGCACTTCATCTCGGGAATTATGTTGGGGCTCTTAGAAACTGGGTAAAGCTTCAGGATACGCATCACTGCTTTTTTGGCATTGTCCCCTGGCATGCTCTGAGCTCCGAATATCTAAATTCACAAGCTATCAAGGGTTATACTTTCGAGGTAGCCCTTGATTGGCTGGCGGCTGGACTTGATCCTCAAAAAGCTGTACTCATGATTCAGTCAGAGGTCAAGGAACATGCTGAACTTCATCTTCTTCTCTCCATGATTACACCCTTGCCCTGGCTGGAGAGAGTACCGACTTTTAAAGAACAGCAACAAGAAATCCAGGATAAAGATTTGAACACCTATGGTTTTCTCGGTTATCCCCTGCTGCAGACAGCTGATATCATCATCTATAAAGCCGAGGTCGTCCCGGTCGGCGAAGACCAGGCTTTCCATATCGAGCTGGCCAGAGAGATTGTCCGGCGTTTTAACCGTTTCTATGGCGAGGTTTTTCCGGAACCCCAGATCTTACTGACGGAAGTGCCCAAACTGGCCGGGACCGACGGGCGGAAGATGAGTAAATCCTATGGCAATGCCATTTATCTTAAAGATTCTCCTGAGATTATAAAGAAAAAAATCTCACCTATGGTGACTGATACCCGGAGAAAACGGCGGACAGATCCTGGCGAGCCTGACGATTGTCCTGTTTTTACCCTGCACAAGGCTTTTGTCCCGGAAATTGAGCGTCAGGCATTGGCGGCTGGCTGCCGGACGGCTTCAATTGGCTGTCTCGAATGCAAAAAAGTCGTGATTGAAGCCTTGATTGCTGAATTTGAAGCTTTCAGACAAAAAAGAAATTATTACGAAAAACACCCGGACGAGGTTTGGGCTATATTTAATGAGGGAAGCACCCGAGCTAGAGAAGTAGCCCGAAAAACAATGGAAGAAGTCAGACAGGTTTTAGGACTGACCTTTGCAGCCGGGAAATAGCGGGAAAAACATGATGGAGCAAGAAAACCAGGATTGGCCAGTTCAGGCCGAAGAAACTGAAATCAACCAGCAGCCAACCAGCGATAGTTACCAGGTCAAACTCGAATTTTTTGAAGGGCCGTTGGATCTCCTGTTATTTTTAATCAGGAAGAAAAAAATTGATATAAATGATATTCCTATGGCTGTAATTACCAGAGACTATCTGGACTACCTTGAGAAAAAAGACCAGATTAACCTGGACCGGGAAGCTGAATTTTTGTTTATTGCTTCTCTGCTGATCTATATTAAATCGCAGATGCTGCTGCCCCGCGAACAGGAAACTATAACTGAAGATGACCCCAGGCAGACGCTGGTTGACCGGTTGCTGGAATTTCAAAAGATCAAAGTTGCTTCTTCTCTTTTGCGGGAAAAGGAAGAGGTAGAGCTCCAGCGCTGGAGAAGGGCATTCCTTCCGCCGCTGGAGAAGCCCGACGAGCTGGAATTACTCCAGGTTAGCCTGTTTGACCTGGCCGAAACTTTCTTTTTGATTATGAAGAGGAAAGAAAGAGAAAATCTCAGAGTAATTAAAGGAAAGGACGTCTCGGTCGAAGAGAAGCTAAGAGAGATTATCGATTATCTTGGAAAAAACGGTTCGATGGATTTCCTTGATTATTTTTCTTCTCAGGACAGTTTAGAAGAAGCTCTGGTTTCTTTTTTCTGCCTGCTGGAGCTGGTAAAAAATCATCTGGTCGTTGCTATTCAGGAGGAACTTTTCCAGACTATCAGGGTCTGGCTAAGAAAAGATAAAGCACCTCATCAAGTTCACGGACCAAGCCATGAATGATCAACTAAAAGCCATTCTTGAAGTTTTCATCTTTCTCTCTCAAGAACCATTAACCATCAATAAAATGAAAGAAGTGCTGGGAGAAGTGCCAGAAGAGGAATTGCAGGCTTCTCTGGCTGCTCTGCTGGCTGATTTTAACCAGGAAAACCATGGAATTCAGATTGTTCAGAGCGGTGGCGGCTATCTGTTTACGACAAAACCTGAACATGATCAATGGGTCAGAAGATGGTTACAAATAGAAAAGAAAACCAGGCTGTCGACAGCCGCCCTGGAAACGCTGAGCATTATTGCCTATCATCAGCCAATTACTCAGGCCGAAGTTTCGGCTATTCGTGGCGTTGATTCTACTTATTCGATTAAAAATCTTTTGCAAAAAAAGTTAATAAAAATTGTTGGCAGGAAAAAGGCACCAGGCAATCCTCTGGTTTACCGAACCAGTGAAAAGTTCCTGGAATATTTTGGCCTGAACAGCCTGGATGATTTGCCCAAAGAAGAAGAAATTGCTAAAATTCTGGAGGAAGAAAAACAAACCATTTCTTAGCTCTAAATAAAGATATTACCAATATTTAGAGTTGACAAAGGGTTACTACTTTTATAGTATTAAAGGCTATTCTTCAGTAATAATATTCAATGGAAATCATTATCGCCAGAAATAGCGGTTTTTGTTATGGAGTGAAAAGAGCCTTGCGCCTGACCAGGGAAACGGCTAATAAAAAGCCATCAAGAATTTTTACCTGGGGAGAGTTAATTCATAATCCCCAAGTTATCTCTGACCTGGAAAAAAGAGGTATTAAAGTTACCACATCACTTTCCAGCCTAAAACCAGGTGACACAGTCATCATTCGCAGCCATGGCATTTCGCCGTCGGTTTACCAGTCCTTGAAAAAAAAGAGAGTCAGACTGGTTGATGCGACTTGCCCCAAAGTTAAGGAGATACAGCAAAAAGTTGAAAAACTCGGACGAGCCAGGGCTGAGATTATAATAGTGGGTAACCGCCATCATCCGGAAATTAAGGGGCTTCTGGGCTATAGCCACCGTCAAGCTTCGGTCATAGAAAGCGAAGAGCAAGCAAAGGCTCTGCCTTTCAAGAAAAAAAGAGCAGTTCTGGCTCAATCCACACAGGATGTGGAGCTTTTCGGGAAAATAGTGGCTATCCTGGCTGCAAAAACAGAAGAGCTATCTGTTTATAACACCATCTGTCAATCAACCAGAGTCAGGCAGGAAGCCACGGCCGAACTGGCCGGACAGGTGGAAACACTAATTATTGTTGGTGGCAAGAATAGTTCTAATACTAATAAGCTATATGAAATTTCCCTCCGCGAGCAATCAAGAACTTATTTGATTGAATCACCGGAAGAATTAACACCGGATATGATTCGGGAAGCTAAAATAGTAGGTATCTCAGGTGGAGCCTCCACTCCTCCTGAGGTCATTAAAAAAACTGTACTGGCTATTAATAACAGCTGCCAGCAGAATTAACATCAGGAGAAATGGACCCATGATTGAGACCAAAAAGGATACCAAAACCGATGACCAGATGACTGACGAAGATTATGAACGGTTGCTTGATCAGTATCATCTATCAGACCAGGAGCTAAATGCCGGGACTCTCATTAAGGGCCGGGTAGTCAAAAAGATTCCTGGTTATTTACTGCTGGATATAGGGCATAAGACAGAGGGGGCTATTCCTCTCGAAGATTTCCGTGATCCAAAAGAATTTGAAGAAATTAAGCTTGGCGATGAAATTGAAGCCATGTTGGAAAAATCAAGGCCCCAGGATGGCTACTTTCTCCTGTCCAAAAAGAAAGCTGACATTCAGCGAGCCCTGGATCGTCTGGAAATGGCTTACCGTGCCGGCAACTGGGTAACTGGCAAAGTTATAGCTAAAACCAGAAATGGCTTTACTGTTGATGTCGGCCTGCCCGCTTTCCTTCCTCAGGCTCATGCCGACCTAAAACCGCTCAAAGACCCTGATTCGCTTCTGGGCCAGACCCTTAAGTTTAAAATAATGAAATTTAACCGGAATGAAGAAGATGTTGTTCTGTCCAGGAAGCTCCTGTTGCAGGATGAAAGAGAAAGGAAAAAACGCCGGGTCTTCAGCCACCTGGTCAAAGGCGAGAAGATAAAAGGAGTGGTCAGATCTTTGACCGGTTTTGGTGCATTTATTGATCTCGGCGGAGTGGAAGGTCTTCTCCATATTTCAGATATGAGCTGGGGAAAGATCAATCGCCCTTCTGAGCTATTTGAAGTCGGTCAGGAAGTGGAAGTCACCGTCCTCGATTTTAACGAGACTGAGGAAAAAATATCCTTAGGTTATAAGCAGCTGACTCCCGACCCCTGGCTCAGTGTTAAGGAAAAATACCGGCCCGGAACAAAAGTATCCGGTAAGGTAGTCAGCCTGACCGATTTTGGGGCTTTTGTTGAACTGGAAAAGGGAGTGGAGGGATTGGTCCATGTTTCTGATCTAACCTGGTCCAAAAAGATGGTCCATCCCAAAAAAGTCCTAACTGTTGGCCAGCAAGTGACTGTTCAGGTGCTAGAAGTCAATCCTCAAACTCACCGTATTTCTCTCGGCCTGAAGCAAGCTACACCGCACCCGCTGGAGCTTTTTACACAAAAATATAATCCAGGGGCGAGGCTTAAGGGAAAGATTACCAGCCTGACTGACTTTGGAGCCTTTGTTCAGGTTGACCAGGATGTAGAAGGGCTCGTTCACATTTCCGATATTAGCTGGGAAAAAATAAAACATCCCACAGAAAAATTAAAGCCTGGCGAAGAAATTGAAGTTGTTTTGCTTAATGTTGATCTGGAAAAACAAAAAGTTTCTCTAGGGATAAAACAGCTGGAAGGAGATATTTGGGAAGACTTTTTCTCCAGGCAGAAGGTCGGGGATATCATCAAAGTCAAAATTGTCAGAATTACTGATTTCGGCCTCTTCGCAGAAATAGTCCCGGGAATCGAAGGCGTGGTTTTCAATTCCGAGCTGGATGATAACCGCATTGAAAACGCAGCTGAAGCTTTTAAGATCGGCGAGGAAAGAATGGCCAAAATAATTAAGCTCAACCCTCAGGGTAGAAAGATCAGCCTGAGTTTTCGTCAGGCTCAGATGGAACAACAGAAAAAGGAATTTCAAAAATACCTGCAAGGGCAGAGCGACAGATTAACCCTGGGTGATCTGTTAAAAGAGCAGCTAAAAAACCTGTCCCCGAAGAATAACCACAAAAAGGAGGGCGAATCATGATTAAAGCCGACCTGGTAGATTCTGTTGCCCGTAAACTTAATATTTCCAAACAGGAAGCAGAAACTGGGGTCAATCTCTTTTTTGAAGTCATCAAGGAGGCTTTAATTCAGGGCGAAGAAATTGAAATCCGGGGCTTCGGCAGTTTCCGTTTCAGACAGCGCGCTCCGAGAGCAGGACGAAACCCCAGAACTGGCGAGATGGTGAAGGTACCGCCAAAAAAGGTGTTATATTTTAAGCCTTCCAAGCTACTCAGGGAAGCCCTGAATCACCAGAAAAAATAATTACCATGAAATACTGCACAGCACCCTGGAGACAGGCTTATGTTCAAAAGGCGGCCAAAATGAAGGGTTGTATCTTCTGTGATGCTCTGAAACAAAAAAACGACGAGCAGGCCTTAATTCTTTACCGTGGCCAGTATAATTTTGTGCTTGTCAACCGCTTTCCTTACACCACCGGACACCTGATGATTGCTCCTTATCGCCACCTGGCCGAGCTGGACCGAGCTCCGCTGGAAATCCTGCAGGAAGCTACCGGCCTGGTGCCAACGGCAATTCGAATCTTAAAAAAGGCTTACCGACCTCACGGCTTTAATCTCGGGATGAACCTTGGACAGAGTGCTGGAGCCGGTGTGGCCGATCATTTTCACCTTCATCTTGTGCCACGCTGGACAGGCGATTCCAATTTCATGCCAATTATTGGCGACACTAGAGTCTTTTGTGAGGATCTGCAGACCACTTACCAGCGCCTGAAACCATATTTTGCCCGTGAAGAAAAGAAACAGGAGAAATAAACCATGCTCAAAACTATGCGTAAGAACTTAAAATCCCTAAGCCCCATACTCTGGATCGTTATTGCGACTTTTATCATAGCTATTTTTGCCGTTTGGGGAGGTGCTGGACGTTTAGGGGAATCACGGCAGGCTAATTCCATAATTCAGGTCGGAAGTCACGAACTGACTACCCAGGAATTTGCCCAGATTCTTCAGCAGAGAATTACCATCATGAAGAATCAATATCCTGAATTAAAAGCTGATTTGATCCGGCAGTTAAACCTGCACCAGCAAATCCTGCAACAATTGGTTCAACAATATCTGCTCCTCGATATTGCCAGAGAGATGGGACTTAAAGCCAGCGATAAAGAAATCCAGCAGAAAATTGTTTCTTATCCGGTATTCCAGAGGGAGGGCAAATTTGTCGGTTTTAAAGAATACCAGCAAATTCTCGACTGGAATCATATTCCCGTTCAAAAGTTTGAACAGAGCCTGGCCGAAGAAATTCTCCTGGAAAAAGTAACCAGATTGCTGACTGCCGGTTGCACCGTGAGTGAAAATGAAGTCTGGGAAAATTATAAAAATCAAAATGAGACAGCCAAAATTGAATATCTGGTGGTAACCATTGACAAAATCCAGTTAGATTCCAATCCTTCTGAAAACGAGCTCCAGAGTTACTTCGAGCAGAACAAGCAGAAATACCGGGTGCCTGAAAGACGCCAGGGAAAATATGTTTTTCTAAAAATTGACGATTTGAAAAAAGAAATCACTGTTTCAGATGGAGAGATTGAAAAGTATTACAAAGATAATATCAATCAGTTTAAAGAGCCGGCTAAAATAAAAGTAAGCCGGATTTACCTGCCCTATAGTGAGGCTGATAAACAGCAGATTCTCAATCAGGGTGAACAATTGAAAGGCCACTTAAGCGAGGGCGAGGATTTTGGCCTGTTAGCCCGAACTTATTCCAAAGATGACCGGGCGAGCAATGGCGGGGATTGGGGCTATTATGACTGGCAAAGCCTCTCATCAACCGAACTCGAAGCCATTAACCAACTCGAAGCGGGTCAGATATCGGGAGTAATTGATCTCGGGGAAGGTGTGGCTATTCTTAAGGTCACAGAAAAAATGCCAGAAATTACCAGGTCCCTGGCTGAAGTCAAGGCCATGATCCAGAATCATCTTCAGGAGGAGAAGGCACGAGACAAGGTCTCTCAACGGATGGAAAATCTGGCCAAAGTCGCCAGAAAAGCCAGGAATCTCGAGGAGGCAGCCAGAAGAGAAGGACTGAGCATTCAGGACACCGGCTGGCTTAAGAACGGCGATCCGTTGCCAGGAGTTGATTCATCCGGAGTCATCAGCCAGGCACTTTTTGAACTTAAAGAAGGAGAGATCTCGTCTCCTATTTTCACTTACGAGAGCGTAGCCGTAGTTCAGTTTACCCAGAAAGACCTGGAACATCAGGCCAGCCTGGAAGAAATCAGAACTCATGTTCTGGAAGATTTGATCAAGGAGAAAAAAAGAGAACTGGCCCAGGCCAGGCTTAATTCTATCCGTCTTTCCCAGGAAACTAACTGGGAAGAGGTGGCAAGAATCAACAATCTTGAATATAAGATAGTCGAAACCTATAAACACGGCCAGTATCTCAGTCTGATAGATGAAGCAGCCGAATTGGAACAGCTGGTTTTCTCTCTACCACTCAACCAGGTCAGTGAGCCGATATCCGTCGGCAATGGTTATGCTGTGGTTAGAGTTCTAGACAGGAAAGAAGTCTCCAGAGAGGACTTTGAAAAAGTTAAGGGTGAAGAAATGGCTAAAGCCCTGAGCGATGCTCAGGAAATGTTTCTTTATAGTTACCTCCAGAAAGCTATCCAGGAAAGGAAAGTTAAGGTAAATTACGATCTGTTCAGCAAGACAGCTGATGAGGTTTTGAACCGCTTCGGCGAATAAGCAAGCAGAGATTTAATTCCATCTGATCATAGACTGAACATTTAGTAAAAAAGGAGGGCAAATGGAAGAGAAGAAAGGAACTCTGCCACCTGAGGCTTATCGTCCGCTAGCTCCCGGAGAAAAATACCGGCCTCTTGTTCCCCCGGAAAAGATTATTCCTGAAGTTACCACCCGTTCAGTTCTATGGGGCCTGGTTATGGCTCTCTTATTTACTTTTTCTATGGCCTATCTGGGCCTTAAAGTCGGCACAGTGCCCGAAGCTGCTATTCCCATCGCTATCTTAGCTGTCGGCATTGGCTACACATATTCCAGAAAAAACACCATTCTGGAAAACGTTATTATTCAGTCGATAGGCGCAGCTTCCGGGGCTCTGGTGGCCGGGGCTATTTTTACCATTCCCGCCCTGTTCATCATTGGTTTGCCGATTGATATTTTTAAGATATTTCTGTCAACCTTTCTGGGCGGCTGTCTGGGTATTTTATTCCTGATTCCTCTCCGCCGCTATTTTTGTGTCGAACAACATGGAAAACTGCCTTTTCCTGAAGCTACCGTCACAACTGAGATTCTTGTTTCGAGTGAGGGCGGAAAAGATCAGGCTAAGCCCTTGATACTGGGCGTGGTTGTAGCCAGTATATATGAATTTCTGGCCATTGGTGTCAGGTTGTGGAATGAAGTTATAACTTTCCGCTTTATTCCTTTCATGGACAGGCTGGCTGAAAAAACTAAGATGGTTCTGAAAATAGATGCTCTGTCTGCTTTTCTTGGCCTCGGCTATGTTATTGGCTTTCGTTATAACGCTATCATTGTGGCTGGTGGACTGCTGTCTCATTTCGCCTTCATCCCTGTTATCTGGTTTTTAGGTCAGCATTTTCCTCAAGCTATTTATCCCGGCACGATTCCTATTGGCCAGATGTCTGAAGTGCAGATATTTAACACTTACGTCCGGAATATCGGCATTGGCGCCATTTTTATGGCTGGAATTATAAGCATCATTAAATCGATGCCGATCATGATTAAATCTTTCTCGCTTGGCTTCAAAGAAATCCTCAAAGGCAAGAAAGCCGGAGAAGTAAGTGAGACCCCGAGAACCGACCGCGACCTCAAGATGTCAACGATTATCATGGGCATTATTCTAACGACGGTCGCTCTCTTTTTCTATTTCCTCTGGATATCCAATCTTAAATTTGCTCTCATCGGTGTGGCTATTTGCTTGCTTTTATCTTTTCTTTTTACCACCGTCGCTGCCAATGCTATCGCTATTGTCGGAACCAATCCGGTCTCAGGCATGACTCTAATCACCATTATTCTTTCCAGCGTCATTTTGATTGGTGCCGGATTGTCTGGGCAGGAAGGAATGGCCGTGGCCCTACTCATCGGAGCAGTAGTTTGCACAGCTCTATCTGTTTCCGGTAGTTTTATTACTGACCTGAAAATCGGCTACTGGATTGGGGCTACTCCACGCAATCAGGAGAGATTAAAATTCGCCGGTATTTTCGTCTCAGCCCTGACGGTTGGCATTGCTATTTTTATTCTTGACAGGGCTTTTTCTTTTCAAAGTGGAACATTAGCTGCCCCTCAGGCCAATTTGATGGCCGCCGTCATTAAATCCATGATGTCCAGAGAGCCCGTCACCTGGCTGCTGTATGGTGTCGGAGTAGCGGTAGCCATCGTCGCTGAATTATCTGCCCTTCCGCCTCTACCCTTGGCTCTTGGCATGTATCTTCCGCTTCATCTGACTACCCCACTGCTGGTCGGCGGTTTTCTCTCTCACCTGGTCAAGAAATCGACCAAGGATAAAGAATTGGCTGAAAGAAGGCATAATCGAGGTACTTTAATTTCCTCCGGGTTTATTGCCGGGGGAGCCTTGATGGGTATTGTCCTGGCCGTCCTTAAACTGGCCAAAATTGATCACTACGTCAGTCTGGGTATTCCGATGGTGCTGGAAAATGGTAAATGGGTTGATGGCCAACCCGCCGGTTGGTTTGCCCAGTATGGCGAGATTATCAGCCTCGTTGTGTTTATCATGCTGATAGCTTTCGTCTATCGGGAAGCAAAAAAGAAAAAATGATTAATAGAAAGGGAGGCAACAATGAAAGCCAATAAACTTTATCAGGCAGCAGAAAAAGCTATTTTCCAATCAATAAAATTAAGGGTTGGAGAAAGCTTTCTTCTGGTCACAGACCGGCAGAAACTGGAAATAGCGGAAGCTCTGGCCTTTTACGCTAAAAAAGCTGGAGCTGAAACAACCACCTACCTGATGACCGAAACTCTGCGGCCAATTACCGGTCCAACCAAGTTATTCAAGCTTTTGACCGAAAAAACTCAGGCTATTGCCTATCTGCTTGAAAGCAGGATTGAAGAGAAGCCGTTCCGGAGTTTTATGGTCAGCCAGGGAAGCAAATACAGTCGGATATGCATGATGCCCGGCATCACCAGAGACATGATGGAAAGACTGGTCAACATTGACTTCGGTAAAATGAATGAATTCACTAATAAGGTTATCAGGGCGATGAAAGATGCGGAGCGGGTAATAGTTGAAAATGAGGCTGGTACTCATATCAGTTTCAGTGTTAAGGGGCGAAAATGGGAAAATGATAATGGTGATATCAGCAAAAAGGGCAAACATGGAAATTTACCTGCCGGTGAAGCTTATACCTGTCCGGTAGAAGAGACTTTCAGCGGAAAACTGGTAATAAGCTTGATTGATGACAGGGTTGGCCAGGGTGAGATGGAATTTAAGGAAGGCAAGCTTATCCGCTATAAGGGTAAAGGGATTGAGGCTATCGTCAAAAATATCGGTTCCGACCGCACAGGTCTGATGATCGGTGAGTTTGGCATCGGGACCAACCCTGGTGCCCGGATTTGTCCCAACATGCTCGAAGCCGAAAAAGCCTTTGGCACCGCCCATTTTGCCATTGGCGACTCTTATGGTATTGGCAAGAATAAGAGTCAGCACCACTATGATGCTTTAATAGATAAGGCAACTATTATCGCCAAAGGCAAATACATCGCCAAGAACGGGAAATATCTGATCTAAAAAGTAAACAGTTCTAGCCGGCTGACTTTTCTGACGTCAACAAAAGTTGACTTTTAGTACGGTGGATAATGGCCAAAGGGGGTGAGGTGAGACATTTTTTTATAAACTACGTCTTTATATATTGATGATTTCCTTTTGTCTATTTCGTCTATTATTTATTCTTCTGTTACTTGTTTCAGGGATTAATCCATCCTACGGATTATTTCTTTCGATTATGCAATTATTCAGAATCCGGGCAGCAGCTGGCATTGTTCTTGCTCTTTTGTCAGCTGAAAGGAGATGGCCATGAAAAAACTCACTTCTCTGACACTGTCGCTTATTTTTATCCTGTCTATTTTCCTGTTTCTGCCTCAAGCTTCACAAGCTAGAATTCCAGCTGACCAATGCTGGGATAACTGGGAAAGATGCCGGGCCAGGGCTTTCCAGTCTGACCTGGAAACTGCCAGGACGACATTGGCGTTGACCTCCTGTGATATAGGTCTGGGTAGATGCTTAATCTTAGGTAAGTGAGGCAAGGTGGAGCCCCGGTTCCCTGAGGCCGGGGCTCTTTCTTATTTAGTCGAATAAAATAAGGAGGTAAGTTTCATGAAAAAATTAGTTACAAGACTTTTGCTGATGGCCAGCTTGACTTTCAGTACTGGCGGGATATGGCTCGGAGCTCAAAATATAACTCATTACACTGCTATCGAATCAGAACTAAAAGGAGTTAAAGACCGGCCATTTTTTTACCGCCCCGTAGCTATGGTTCTTAACGGACAGGAGCTTTACCTGCTGGAAAGCGGAGATAATAGAATCAGGGTCTTCAGTCTGGAAGGCACCCAGTTGAGAGAGATTGGCCGGAAAGGCAATGGTCCAGGTGAATTCGATTCTCCTTCCTGCCTGGATGTTAACCATGGGCAAATTTATGTGGCTGATAGCTTTAACAATCGGATCCAGATATTCAACAAAGAAGGAAAAAATCTGGCGGTTTTTAAGGTTCCAGCCTTCCCTGAAAATATTGTCTCTCTCAGTGGTGGTGCTCTGGTCGTCTCTTTTCCGGTCAGAAATTTAGATGGCCCTGAAAAATTGCTCTATGGTTATAAAACTGATGGTACCAGGCTGTGGGCCATCCTGGATTCACAGGCCTCCGGTGACCGGGTATATGATTCATTTTGTAACCAGATATTTTTAAAGAAAGGAGAAGCAGATACTTTTTATGTTATCTGGAGATATAACAATAGATATATTTTCAAAATAGATAGCCGGGGCCAGATCATAAAAAAGATAAAAATCAGTGCAGATTATCCGGTCAAAACTATTAACTTGCCAAGAAAGGAAAAAAGAGTCCTGGAAGGTGTCTGCTGGAACGTCGATGTTTCCAATCATAACTTTTATCTGATTTCTATGGAAGAGATGGCCGACAAAGATGTTGGGCCAGGCAAAAGAGTCATGATACTTAATGAAGAAGGAAACATTACCGGCACAATTGATTTCCCCCTGGTTATTAAAAAGCTGGCTGTCACCGGCGATCAGATCTTTACTCTTGATACTGAGGATGAACTTCATCTCTTTAAGCTGAATTCAAAATGAATCATATAAAGACCGGTAGCTTAATTTTCTGCCTGATTCTATTCTGGTCACTGTCTGTGATGCTATCTCAATGTTTTCTTTACGGACAGCAAGCAGTTAATCAACTCCCTTCCCGGCTACCTGCCCGGATCTATCACTCCCTGGAGGAGGCAACCGGGCACTCATCGCAGCCGGTATTGCTGGTTTTCTTCTCGTTGGTCTGTCATGTTTGCTGGGATGAGCTGTTTGAAATGAAGGAGTTTATAGAAAAGTTTTCCCTACCGATGCAACTGGTTGGGGTTTCAACTGATGAGAAAGAAGAGCTGGAAAACTTTGCCGCCCGGTATTCTTTCCCTTACCCGATTATTCAGGACAAAGAGAGAAAATTATACAGACGATATAAGGTCAGGCTTGAACCATATCGGGTAATCTTGGTCAGAAACGAGACTGTCTATCGCGATGACGATCTTCTTGATTATTCCTTAAGAAGAGAAAAAGCCAAACAATTTCTTTTCACCCTGTCCTGGCAGTAAAAATTTAACCGCTATAAAGTCAAACATGCTTAATTTTCAGATTTCCTGGAACCAGACCTTGTGAAACGAGGAAAATCATCAGATCTCCCATCGGAGCTACAGTTCAACCAGACAGGAATCCCTTTTTAGGGGGCTTAAGACATCTACTATTTATAACTGGCCAGCAGTTGATTTTTTCTTAAGGTTGTATTATAAATTCATAGACTCCGAGTCCGCCGGGCTAAAGCTATAGGCCACGTCGGTGGGCCGTTAGGGTGAAGCCGGAAACGGTTTTGCCTCCCGTTTGGAAAGGAGAATTGAGATGCACGCCTTTAAAAATTTTCCCCAAGTTTCATTAACCTTTTTCACTTTAGTCTTATCGGTATCACTGGTCACTGCTACTTCTTTCGGCCAGGAAAGCACCGACCAGAAAAAACAAAAAGAAAAGGAAGAGAAACCGGTCAGGGTGAAAACAGAAGAAATTATGGTCACGGCCAGTGCTCCTCAGGAAAAACCCCTGGCTACTGTTTCTACCATCGAACCGCAGACTATTCAGCTGCTTAAAACCAAAAATATCTCTGAGGTTCTGTCTTTTGTCCCCGGGACCCATGTCACCGTTGGAGCTAAGTCAGAATCCCACATCA
>DCDG01000037.1 GCA_002316315.1 Candidatus Aminicenantes bacterium UBA1061
TAAATTATTAAACATCTTAACCTTGCTATTAAATTTAACAGATTGAAATGCATATATAACAACACCTATAGTTACCAAAACTATCAATACCCAACAGCAAAATGGTTTATTCTTAATCATTTATCATATCCTCTTCTTAGCCCAAGAAGAACTTAGTCAATTAACTTTGAAAATATGACTCAATGTCTCATATTTTTTATCTCCTTGCCTTACTAATCTTATCCCAAATAAATCGTACAACTCATTTGCTAGAACATACTCAAGTCCAATTTGGGTATTATAAGCAGTTAAGGCAACTTTCGCGATCCTGGCTGCAAAGGAAGCCTTCGATTTAGATTCGAATTCCAATGCTTCTAAAGCCTCCGAAGCAGCAAAAAGTTTACTCCCTTGGATAAATCCAAGAATAGCATGCCCGAACTGATGAGATAAAGCATCTTCTGGATCCTTTGGCAAATCTGGCATCACCCCAATATGTTGACAGAAGCTTTTTGCCATAAATATCCATCGGTTTAGTTGAAGAAGCATCTCCTCAATCAATCTCAACCATAACTCCTTCAGGTAGCTTTAAGTTCAAAACAATTGGGATAAAAGAGCATATAATCAGTGCTGCCAAAATAAAATAAAAGAGCCATATCCTTACCTTCCCAACAACTGACCTTTTTTCCTCTGGCCCTACTTCGATTCTCTGTCTTCCTGCATACCGGGCATAGTACAGGACCAAAGCGTAAACGATAGAGCTGAGAATTCCATTTGGTGCAACATATTTTATTGCTGTCCAAATCCCATCAAAAAATAGAACAATAAACAGCAAAGAGAAAATTAGAGGCACTTTTGGTAGCTTGTATCCTGGCCAAATAAAAAAACTCCCTATAATTATAAGTGTTAGCCCTATTGCAATAAACCCTAAAATGCCAATTACCCAATGGAGAAATATCACATGATCAACAGACATATTCCCTGACTGCCAAGCTGCAAGTGCTTCTTTAACAACCTTTAAATGAGAATTGATCAAAACTATCAAAGTATGTCTGGTTACATAGATCATCCTTCCAAACCCTGCCCAAAATAGGACTCCCCATATAAAATATACTAGCCCTATAGCGATTCTTTTTTGCAAAAATCACCCTCTCAATTCCAATCTTTCTTTTGAGCCCATTTCTCCCAGCCTTTATTATGCATATACCACGCCCAAAAATTTATTGGAATCTTGGGTATTGGCCAATTAGAATCATAAAGCCTCCATTTAAAAGGCCGCCATTTCACAGTTTTTTCAAAGAATTGTATCCCGACTCTTAATGCTTCTTCCTTGCTTTCAAAAGTGCGAGTTTCGGCCTCCTTAAACTGCTCTACATTGCGCCCGTAAAGCCATTCATAGCCCCCAGCATGATGCTTTTCGTGCTCAAGAATTGCGTCATTTTTCTCGTAAAGGAATATCACGATAAAAGCATGATATTTAAAACGAGCAGCATATTTACCATCAGTCTCTACTACCGACACATTCTCTTTAATATCACCAAACCATCCAAATCTGGTATGAGCCATGCGATTTTTATCATATATGATAACGGGCGGTGTCAAGCTTGTTTCTATAGACCCATCAGGATCCCAATAGGTCACGGGGTTGTTGTGACAGAATGCATACAAATTCCACAACTGGGGGTTGCTCAGAGCAGCATCTCGGTTTATTACAGGATCAGGGCTTAACCAGCGGTAGTAATAATTCCCATAGTAGCGGGCACCAAAGTAGTCCAGATTCGATTCCGTATCTCTCTCCTTGCCTGAAAACTTCATCGCTGGCATATAGGAGTTCTCCCAGATCTTCTGAATACCACCATAAGGATCATAGGTCGCAGCAAAAACTCTCACCCCATTCTGATCTGTCACCACCCGGGTGGAGTTCACCTGGTCTGAAGTGTAGTAATAAATCTGACCAGTCTGTGGCTGATACTCCGCCAATAACCTATCCCCCAAATAAATATAATCCCTCAGGCATTCACCAAGTCCATTGTATTCAGACAGTAGCTTCCCGTCAAAAGAATATACATAATATGTCCCGGTCGAGCCCACTGACAGAATGCTGGCTCCTGTATTGGTAATAACCGTCGTTCCACCTGCTTTGCTTATCTCAATGGTTGAACTGCTTACCTGGTTCTGAACAGGCTTATTAATGCTACTTCCGCTGGACGCCCCCCTCTTCCCCTTCATAAACCGCTCTACCCGAAGCTTTAATATCCTCTCCGTCTCCTCCTCCTTCTCTGCTCTTCCTACCTTCTTCGCCCTGATGCCAAAGCTTTCGTCACTCACATCGAACGGATATCTATCGGGCATCGCCAAAGCTTTGCTGAAGCTATAACTTGCCCCCAGCCCTGAACTCAACCTGAGTGATTTTAGTCCCGAAGCGGATTCCATGACGTCAAGCAGCCGTACGCTCTCCTCTTTTCCGTCATTAAGCCTCCTCATCAACCACCCGCCATAAGCCAGCTCCTCATCTGATAAATAAGTTTCAAATCTCTCCTTCCATACTGGCAAGAATACCGGCTCTACTGTATCTTCTCTTCCTAAATTAAATATTGGATGCCACACCTTAACCACCAGGTCATCTACCAGCACTTCTGACTGACACTCTGGTACCGTTGATACAATTATTTCAGGACAGGCCTTAGCCGGGAATTTTAATTCCATCGGGACATCCTTAATTATTTCTTCTCCATTGAAAAAGACATCAGCAGAGTTTGTTGCCCGGTCAAAAAGAACCTTCAGATGATGCCACCTGTTAACACTCTGGTTGCTGGTCTGTGTCTTGCCCTCTAAATAATTACATTTTATCACCTGGTCACCATTTATGTTCTGCTGAAAGGCCAGCGAAGCACTCCACATTCCGTTGGTCTTTTGATCGGGAATGCTTATATTCATTTTGAATTGCCCCCCAGGATAAGAGTCCTTGGACTGATCGAGCTTATTAATCTTGAAGCTTGCCTCAAAAGACATCATCTGTGGCTCAAAAGGCTGGCCCTCTGCCGAGGAAATTCGAACCAGAGCAGATGGTGTAACAACGGAGGGTACACGCCATTTGTATTCCCCAGTGTTTAAATATCTGTCGCTTATCTGCCGATAAGTCGTGCCATTATCCAGGGAGTATTCTATGTTAAGATTTTGGACCCCTAATCCTCCTTCCCATTTAACGGAAGTAATAGAATTGGCTCCGATATCATTACTTCCATCAGGATCAGTTACGATTATATTGGGTGGGGGATCTTCTTTCAGAATGACAAAAGCAGCAAGGTTAACGACGTATGGATTTTCATCAGAATCATTATTACTTATACTTATTTCAGCCATTTTGGGTCCCGAAGTCGCCGGATAAAGCCTGATAATAAAAGTCGTATTTGCTCCAGGTTGAATTGAAGAAGTTGACGGTTGAACAATATAAAACTCATCGGCATTCTCGCCGGAAAGCTCTACCAGTGGATTACCAGATAATAGTAGCGGTGCTGAGCCAAGATTATTTATAGTAAAAGTAACCCAAGCCGGACCCTTAACTGTACCAAAATTATAGTTCCCCCCATTTTGTGCCTGAGGTATATCTATCTCCGGACCGCCAACAGAGACAATTCCGCTTAAGATGAGCTCGTAAGGGTTCTCATCTGAATCATTATTAGCAATCGATAGCATTGCATTTTTATTGCCACTGGTAGTGGGTGAGAACCTGACAACGAAGGAGGAAGACGAGCCAGGGTTAATCGGAGATGCTGGCTGCTGGATAACTGAAAATTGGCTGGCATCAGTTCCAGATATTGCCACTGCTGGAGTTCCGTTAAGCAAAAGTTGAGCATCACCAAGATTTTCAATTGTAAACGTCTTGTCCACGCTCCCATTAATTGGTGCTGTAAATTCAACTGTTTGCCCACTGGGCAAGTCCGCACCGTCTAATTTAAGATTAATTTCCGCAACTGGATTTGTCCCAACCAGATTAAGGTCATAAGGATTTTCATCAAGATCATTATTGGCGATGCTTATAGCCGCATTTTTAGTTCCAGCCGAGGCAGGTGAAAATCTGACTATAAAATTGCTAGTCCCGCCTGGTGCAATAGAGGCTGTCGGCTGCTGAACCACAGAAAATTGATTGGCATCTACTCCGGTTATAATAACAATTGGTGAACCTGAAAGAATCAAGATGGCATCACCAAGGTTTTCAATCGTGAAAATCTTATCCACATAAGATCCAGGAGCAGAGCGGAATTCAATCTGACCACCGTCTGGAATGTTATTCGTGCCAACCTTTATATTCATTTCTGCCATGGCTGGCAAAGCTTTTATTCTAAGGCCTCTCTCATTGTAAAAATATTTTCCTTTTATTTCTCCTCCATAATTAAGGCTTGATAACCGGTTGAGATTATCCCACTGATATTGATAGCCAGAACCAGAAACAAGATTTCCTCTTGAATCGAAGGTAAAATCAGCTGGCTGGTTTTTTGAGTTATAAGACTTGATAAAAACCTGGTTACCATTTTCTTTAACCTGTGTTAGGTTTCCATACTGGTCATAGTTATATGCAAAACTATCTACCCGGCCTACACCGGCTGGTGTGTAAGTAGCAGTTTTTATTCTATAGAGCTCGTCGTAAGTAAAATTAACATTCAGATTTGGTATTGTATCGCTAATACCTAGAATATTCCCAACAGGATCATATGAATAAGTAGCTTTATAAAGATAAAGACCAGCTTTGATCAGACTGGCTGTGACTAATTGTCCAATAGAATTGTAAGTGGCATTATGTTCTGTTCCGTTTCCAGAAATGCTTATGGCTGTCGGTTGCTTACTAACTCCATAGCTAATCTGGCTCACCAAATTTAACCCATTAAAGGCTGCAGTTTCTGGCATATTCAAACCATTATTGGTATAGACAGCACTCTTGCCATCGGGATAGATAACCTTTTTTAAAATGTTATTGGCATCATATTCATATTGCAAGGCCTTGGAACTAAGCCCGGAAATGACCTGCACTTCTCCGGTCACAGAGCCAAAGGAGTTATAAGCAATATTATTTCTTTCCCATCCTTTATTACTATAAATCCTGCTTATTCTACCATTGGAATCATACTCATAATTTATAGTCTCGTCTGAAGTAGAAATCTTCTTCAATTGATTAGACGAATTGTATTCATAGCTGATTGGAACTCCACCAAAGCTCTTCTGAGATAACAGATTTTCACTGTTGTAAGTATAGGTTATTTGGGCGGTTTCCGGATGGGTCTCCGAAACGACGTTATCAAGAAAATCGTATGAATAGTTTTGAGTTCTTCCGCTATTATAGACAACAGACAATAGCCTTCCGACAGAATCGTAAGAATAATTAGCACTGGCTCCTGATGGGTCTTTTAACGTTGAAATCAAACCAGGTAAATAAGTGAATGTTATTTCTGTCTGTCTATTAAGTGGGTCTTTTATGGTCGTTTTTGTTCCAGCATATGTATATGTAGTAACATTGTTGAGCGGATCTTTTATCTGGGTTATTCGACCAGCTGCATTATAAGAATAAACATATTCGTCAGAGGCAGCGATTGCCCCTTTGCTTTCTTTGATAACTCTTCCTTCTGCATCAAGAGTCTTCCTGTAATAAAGTGTTAGGCCATCGCCCTGTTCCTGATAACCAAGATCTCTCCCCATACCGTCCCAGTATTTTACAACCGTATGATTACCCTGAGCGATATTTACCGAATTGGTCGACCAGGAAGCCTCTATGTCATTAAAGGCAGATGGCAAATCAACTGAAGTGATTCTCCCGAGATTATCATAGGAAAAATAATAAGTGGCCCCGTGTTGATTTGTCTCACTCATAATAGAGCTATCATATTGAGAAATCGTCCGGTTAAATTCTACATATCCTGGCTTCTCCTTCTTGGCTAGAACCCCATATTTATACGTGTATGTTTCTGTCCCCGAATTGTTCCCTGGAGGATTAATTGTTATGATTATAGTCTTTGTGCTGGTGTTCTCGCTATAAGTATAATCCCAGATTAACTCCGTTGAGCTTGATTTTTTACGTTTAATCCAATCCAGGGCTCCGCAGGTTCCCTGGCTGGTGTAATAGCTAAAATTACTTTGCTTTTGGAGTGAGCCACTCGAGGAATATATCTGTTCAGTGCTGAGAAAAGAAACCATATATTTGCCAGCAAAAACGGAATTTTGTTGAAAATAGTAATTAAGCAATTTGTAATAGCGCAAATTGCTATTGCCATAATAATCTATCCTGCTGGGCAGGCCGTATTTTATTAATTCACTAGCATAAGTATATACGTCCTTACTTGAACAGTCTCCAATTGGCGTTCTGGTTATGGAGGCAATTAAAGGGGCTTTTATCGGGCCAAGATTAAGAGAAGTCACCAGCCACAATGAATTAGAGATTTGCTTTGAAGTCCAAGCATAAGTCTCTGAATAACTTCCATCACCAAGTGTCTTTTGTTTAATTAATCCTATTTTCCAGCCATTATTATAAATATCGCTGCCCATGCCCGAATAAACAACAGTCGTCGTATATTGAGGGCCCTGAACAGTAACTGTTCCATCAGCACCATTAGCATAAGATGGATAAGAATATGTCCAGATACTCGCCGTCTCACTTGCATTGAACTTGATTTTTTTCTGGGTAACTACTCTACTAACATAAGAAGTATTATAGTAATAAAAATTATGGTCTCCATAGGTGTATTCCATTGTACCACCGTAGCAGGTATTAATTTTAGTTAGCTCATAAAGCGAAGAATTATATTCAAAGGTAGAGGCAGGTAGCTCTGGAGGGTCATAGCTTAATAGTTTGTAATACCCTATATTGGGGAACGTTCCGACTGAATAATAATATGAGACAGTTCCACCATTAGCATTCTTGACATCAATCCTGGTTAGCTTGGGATTGGTGGTTCCCTCGCTGATAAAGTTGACCACTCTGCCCAGGCTATCTGTAATCTTTTCGATAACAGGTAAACTGGTTTTATAAGTAATATCAATATGATGTCCATAAGAGTCTTCTATTTTTGTTACCAGTCTGACTTGCTCATTGCCAGTATAATAGGTAATAGTTCTCGTTGTCCCAAAAGTCCAGACTGTTCCGTCCTTGAAGTATAAATAATAATTAGTTCCATCCTGCGTCAGCTTAAGAAATTCGCGAGTAATATATGAATCTGCAAAATCTAGGCTTGGATAAGCAGTTTCCCAGTGGCCATCGGGAAATTCAATTATGGGAGTCTCATTAGAGATAAAATTAGCATTATGGAGCCTCCCAATATGTAAAGACCAGCCTAGACCAACCCAGGAATAAGGTTCCAATTGTAAAGTTGCTGGATTTCCAGCAATGCGATCTTTTACTGTTTTCGAATTATAAACACGCCAGATATTTAAATCAAAACCATTTGGGCCCGGGAGATGAATATCAAGAAAACGAAGCGTTAGGTTACCGGTAAATAAGTCAATATTTTCTTCAGGGACCGCGCCATGTAGGCCGTGTTCACCAATAATTCCAATCTGGTCGAATATCCCCGCAGAACCGGACTGAGCAAATAGATTATTACTAAAACCAGATAAAAGAAAAACAATTAGAAGGAAGGAAGGAAGGAAAATTACATTTCTCGAACCTAACATTCTATTACACATTGTTACCCCCCTTTATTTATTTGATTTCTGACAAATCTTATGTGGAATAAAAATAATAATAGCGACTTGCGAGATTCGAAACCTTAAAGCGCAACCTTTCGCCCCTTCTGGCATTTGACTCCATCCAAGCTAATATTTGTTTTTAGTGTATGAAAGTAACTGTCTTCTTGTCAAGTCTCATTTTTTCAAAATCTAAAATTAGCTTCAGACGAAGGTTAGAGCAAGAATCTAATAATTTGAGACGTTCTTTAAAACATAAAGTTTGTGACGAAAAATAACTGCGATAATCACCATGACCGTTTTATACATGTGAATGCAGTTACCAGGTTCAAGTCGCAATAAAATGAAATAGATCACTAATTAAGAGCCGAACATAGTAATCCAATTAGAAAAACAGTTTCATATTTTTGGCGATTTTTTATAGAGAAGTTCGAGGACCAGATTAGCCTGCATATTAGCCACAATGCCGACACGCGGAGCCATCGGACTTATCTTCTCGCCGGGCTCGCTTTCCTCATCGCCGCAGAGATAAAGTTTTCCCAGCCGTCTGGTCCTGAGCTTATTATTTTTTCCAAAACCTGAAATCCCTGAGGCAGCGATGATTGGCCGATCGGGGAAAAGGCCCAGCCAGGTATTGATCAACATGCTCTTCTCACTGGCCAGGTCGAAGGCCTCGACCATAATCTCGGCTTCTGAAAAAAGCTCCCTGAGATTTTTAGCAGTGACTCTTACCGGATGAATTTCATACTGAGAAAAGGGATTTATTTTTTTAAGGTTCTCAAGCAGGGCTTCTACTTTCAGCTGTCCGATCTGCTCCAGAAAATAATACTGCCGGTTAAGATTAGATGGATAAACCCTGTCCATATCGGCAATAATGAGCTTGCCCACTCCCGCTCTGGCTAAAGAAACGGCCGCATTCGACCCCAGACCTCCAGCTCCGGCTATCCCAACTACCGATTTCCTTAGTACCGACAGCAGCTCTGGATCATGCCTCGAGAAAAATTCCATTTCAACCTTTTTAAGTTTTTTTAACTTAAGTTCTTCCTGGTTTTTCATCTTTCTCGCCTGTTTTAAGCTTAATTTCAACTCTCTGCGGGCTTTCCGGCAGGCCTTTGAGCGCCCGGAGCAGGCCCTTTATCGTCTCGGTCAGCAGACTCTGAACAAACGGATTGAGGGGCACAGCCCGCCCATCAACTTTAAGTTCAGCCAGTGGCTCAAGCGGTTCAAGGGTAGTCAATAGAAAATCGGCCAGTTTTGAAATGTCCTCAGCCTGGAAGACAGGACACCTGGGGGAAACGGGAAACGGTTCATCGGCTACTAGAGCCAGCAATTCTTCTGGCGCCTTTGTTTCATCAAAGTCAGCCGCCTTTTGAAGCCTCCAGATTTTTTTAAAAGCACTTTCTTTTTTCCCGCCTTCAACCAGCAGAAGATCTACCTCCGCGAATCGTTCCAGAGCTATGTCCAGCAGAGTTTGACTGGCTTTATTTTTTTCAATGGTAAAGATTTTTTCCGGGGTTAAAACCGTAGCTGCTTCCGCCCCGGCCGCCATAAACTGCCAGGAATCCTTACCCTCTTTATCAAGCTCCACTTCCTCACTGGCCTTCTTAAGCACGCCACATTTCAATGCACGGCTGTTCAATTCCTTGATCAAAGCCGTGATCAGCCTGGTCTTACCCGAGTCTGAATTGCCAACAATAGCTACTGTTTTCATGCCTTGCTCCTTAGTAGCCCCTTCAGGCTTTATTCTTAAAATGGCTATGAGCCGACTGCCAGCAGTCTGAGATTTTCTGACGAAGGATTTCTACCGCATGGCCGAGGGCCGGCCAGACCACTTCCAGATTCTCGAGCGCCCCGCTCACACTGCCTGGCAAGTTGATAATGAGCGTTTGCTTTCTGACACCGCAGACCGCCCGGCTGAGCATGGCCATAGGAGTCTTTTTTAAACTTTCGGTCCGCATGGCTTCTGCCAGGCCTGGAACCTCCCTCTCCATCACCTCGAGTGTCGCTTCTGGAGTTATGTCTCTGGGCGAAAGGCCGGTCCCACCGGTAGTTAAAATAATCTCCGGCGAGTCCTGACGGTCACACCATTCCAGAAGCTTTTGTTTGATGGCCTCTTTCTCATCAGGCACAATGGCCATCGCCAACACCTCGCCGCCCCGCTGAATCACAAAGTTTTTGAGTTCAGGCCCGGTCAAATCAGGCCTTTCTCCGCGGGCCGAGCGGTCAGAGACAGTCAGTATAGCCAACTGCAATCCTTTTAGTTCACCTGCTTTGTCTGACATAGATTCTATCTCCGGCTTTGATTTTACCGCCTTTTATAACTTTCACAAATATTCCTTCCTGCGGCATAACGCACTCGCCAACCTGCCTGAAAATGGCACATTTCGTATGACAGGTCTTACCGATCTGAGTCACCTCCAGAACAATACCCCCATCAGTTTCAAGGACTGTCCCTACCGGAAGATGTGGCAAATCAAGGCCGGAAGTGGTGATATTTTCAGCAAAATCACCAGGACCAACTGCCAGCCCCAGTTGCTTCATCTTATCAATGCTTTCTATGGCGAGAAGACTCACCTGCCTGAGGCCTGGCCCGGCATGAGCATCACCATCAAGGCCCTGGTCCTCAATTAAAAGACCTTCCTGTCCAGGTTTTTTGCGCACGCTTTTCCGGCGGCTGATATTGACCGAAACGACCAGGCCCGATGACCTTTCCTCGCTCTTATCTGAATTTGGTTTCACTTGTTTTTTTTCCTTATTCTGGCCAGCCGCTTTATCTAAGTTCGCGTCCATCTTTTTCTCCTAATTCATTTTCACCCGCCAGCCTTTTCCAGCCGGATATCCTCCTGGCTGATCATTTATTCTTTAAAAGTGGAAATTGCCGCTTTTCCCGCCAGATTTAGAAACTAAATGAATCTCACCTATGATCATTCTTTTATCAAAAGCCTTGCACATATCATAGACAGTCAGGCAGGCTACAGCCACGGCCGTCAGAGCTTCCATTTCGACTCCGGTTCTATCCACAGCTCGCACCGAGCTTTTAACTTCAACCAGATTTCTCCCCGGCCTTGGATTAACTTCAACCTCAACGGAAGTAATCCTTAAAGGGTGACAGAGAGGAATTAATTCGGAGGTCTTTTTGGCTGCCTGGATGCCTGCCAGACGGGCAGCAGTCAAGACGTCGCCTTTGGGCAGGCGATTTTCGGTTATTAACCGCATAACCTCGGCTGAAACCTTAACTTCACCTCTGGCTTCAGCCTGGCGGAGAGTTTCCGGTTTTTCGGCCACCTCTACCATTTTGATTATTCCAGATTTATTCAAACTTTTGTTTTCCTGCCGCCTTTTTCTTTCCCGGGTCATTTTTTTCTCCTGATCCTCTTTTTAACTCTGAGTTTACCGACCGTATAATGTCAAGATAGTGACTTTAAGCGCTCATAATTCAGCCTGTTTTCTGCCACTTATCCCCCGACACTTCTCAATCCCTTGCCAGTCAGCTGGCCATTGGCTTCCTGCCAGCTACCAGGCTTTTCCGCCAGGGCTTTCTTCAGGAGGGCTATAATTTCCTCATCACCCGCCCCTCGCCTTAGCACCGCTTTTATATCATAAGACCTGGTAGAAAAGAGGCAGGTTCGAAGCTGTCCATCGGCGGTCAGCCTCAATCGGTTGCAGGCCCCGCAGAAATGATGACTGTAAGGGGCGATAAAGCCAAAGGTTCCCTTCATCCCGGGTAACCGGTAATGATGGGCAGCCGGACCCGAGCCCTCGACAAAAACCGGCTCAAGTTCAGCTTCTCTAATCAGGCCGCTGTCCTTAAGTTTTTTAAAAATCTCTGTAGCTGAAACAAATAGACCTTTAACCGGTGAAAAATCCATAAGCTCAATAAATCTGAGATGAACAGGCAATTTAAAGGCTAAATTAATAAATTGACTCAGGCTCTCCCCGTCATCATTAAAATCTCTAAGAATAACGGTATTGACTTTGACCGGATTAAAACCCGTCCTGACTGCCAGCTCGAGACCGGTTAAAACCTGGCTCAAACCGTTGTAGCCGGTAATTTTCTGATATTTCTCCCGGTCAAGGGTATCAAGAGAAATGTTTATCCGCCGCAACCCGGCCTCTTTTAATTCGCTGATGTATCTCTCAAGAAGAATTCCATTGGTGGTAAGAGAAACGTCCTTAACCCCGGGCAAAGAATTTATCTGGCCGACAAACCGGGCAGCGCCTTTTCTCACCAGGGGTTCACCGCCGGTCAGACGAAAACGGTCAACTCCCAGCTTCAAAGCCAGCCTGGCCAGATGTAAGAATTCCTCGTAGGTTAAGATTTCGCTGTGGTCAATGAAACTAAAATCAGTTACCCCGCGGCAATAGAAGCAGCGCAGATTGCACCTATCGGTTAATGAAATTCTCAGGTAATTTATCTGTCGATTATATCCATCGAGCATCTATCCAGACCCCAACCTATATTATTACTATACTCCAACTCGGGCGCTTTATATAAACTCTCTCCTAAGGCTAATCCAGAGTCCCAAAAGTTGTGTCGAACTATTTCTATCTTTTGGCATCCTTTACCACAGACAAATTTTCATAATGAAAAGACCACTTGAAATAAAAGGGCCCAGCTGAGAAACAGGGCTTCTCCAGGATTTGCCAGGCGCCATCCCATGTTCATGTATTCCTGATTTCTATCTCTCCTTCTTCATCAAAACCGTCTACCACTCTACCAGATGGACTTTGACTTTTGTCCCTTCAGGTAGAAATTCAGCTTCAGCCGGAATAAGGGCCAGCCCCCTGGTCATTCGAAAACTGGTCATCATACCTGATTCCTGTTTCCCCAGGGGCCTGGCCAGCCACTCGCCGTTTTTATTTTCCAGATTCACCCTTAAAAAGTTAAGCCGGCCGCCTTTTTTCTTAACGGGTCCGGTCAGGCTGGCTTCAATTTCAACCGGCCAGAAATTTTCGTGACCTGAAACTTTTTTAATCAAGGGCCTGACATATTCTTCAAAGGCAATCATGACTGCTCCTGGATTACCGGGTAAGCCAAAAAACCAGCGCGGCTTCTGACCCTGGCGCAGAAAATAGAAAGCTAAAGGTTTGGCTGGCTTCTGAGCCACCTGCCAGAAAATTTTTCTGGCCGAGATTTTTTCCAGCGCTTCTTTGACCAGGTCATAATCGCCAACCGACACTCCGCCGGTGGTTATAATCAGCTCAGCCTTTTTTACCGCCCGCTTCAAAGCTGAGATCAAAGACTTAAGGCTATCTTCCACTTTTTCCAGGCTGACCAGTTCAACCCCGCTTGATTTTAATAGAGCCTTAAGAATAACCGCATTGGAATTATAGATTTTTCCTGGCTGAAGCCTCTCCCCCGGCTCACACAATTCATTACCGGTAATTATGACCGCTACTGCCGGCCGCCGGTAAACGCTCACCTGGTTAAAACCACAGGCGGCTAAAAGACCAAGCTCCGGCGTTTTAAGCACACTCCTCTGGCGGATGATTATTTCCCCTTTCTTTACGTCCTCACCCGCCTCTCTGATATTTTCTCCAGGCTTAATTTGTCTTTTGACGAGGACCTGTCCACCTCTTTGCTCTACCTCTTCCAAGGGAACAACAGCCTCAGCTCCGGCTGGCACTGGAGCACCGGTCATGACTTTAACCGTCTCCCCGCTCCTGATCTTTTTTCTAAAATAATCGCCGGCCGGTTGGGCTGCCACCAGCTTCAGACTGATATAATTCGCGACTCCTTTTCCTGTATCTCTTTTGGTATCCTCGCTGCGGATAGCATAGCCGTCCATGGCTGAATTTCGGAAGGGTGGAACATTTATTTTCGACCTGATGTCCCTAGCTGCCACCCGGCCCAAAGCCTCATCAAGGGTAACCGCTTCCTGCCCCAGAACCGCCGCTTTTTCGATGACCAGTTTTCTGGCCTGTTCATAAGGTATCATTCTTGTTTCCCTTCATTTCATTTTTATTTTATTCTATTCATCTCATTCTTTTGAAACCGGTAGCAGGCTTGGTGGTTTCCCAGGCCCACCGATTCAAGGCGCTGCCACCGTCAGGGCTGAGGCCTTAATTCCAGCCCAAACCTGTTCTCCTGCCTGCAGATTAAGCTCCTCCAGAGAGGCTCTGGAAATAAGCGCCTTCAGGTTAAACCCGCAATTAACACTGACCAGTATCATCCGGTCAAAAGATTTAATTTCTTCGACTGGGCCGTAAAACCAGTTCCTGACACTGGTTCTGGGTTTGTCCTTAGTAAGAATAACTTCCTCCGGCCTGAAGGTTAAAATTACCCTCTGGCCCGGTTGAGCCGAACCATAAGCCTGGATAGTCTGCCCGTGAGCTGAAATTTTAAGCAGCCCCTGCTCTTCTCCGACCGCAATTCCTTCCACCAGAGTCTCATGGCCAAGGAGCCTGGAGATATCAGGTGTAGCTGGCCTGGAGAAAACTTCCTCCACCGGCCCGGCCTGGACTATTTCCCCGTCAATCATGACCATGATCCGGTCAGCTAAAAAGGCAGCTTCATCGCGGTTATGAGTGACCAGAATGGTCGTTGTGCCGGTTGATTTCCTGATGCGGGAAAAATCTTCCAGGAGAAGATCTTTTAAGTCCACATCCAGGCCGTTAAACGGTTCGTCCAGAAAAAGAAAATCTGGCTGAATAATGAAAGCCCGGGCTAAATGAACCCGCTGTTTTTCGCCACCAGACAGTTCAAAGGGCGAACGGTTAAGATAGGGCTCAAGCTGAAAAAGATGGGAAATCGCCTCGAGCCTTTTTTCCTGTTCAGAAGATTCAAACCTCCGGAATTTAAGCCCCAGCAACAAATTATCCCTGACTGTTCCTTTGAAAAAAACCGGCTTCTGCAGCAAATAGACCGCCCGGCGGCCCAGCTCGGTCCGATTGCCATCTGTAACCAGCCGGCCTTGATAATATATCTGGCCCCTGTCAGCTTCCTCCAGCAAAGCCACTACCCTCAGAAAAGTGCTTTTCCCGGCTCCGTTTGGTCCGAATAGAACCAGGCACTCTCCTTTTCTAAGTTCAAAAGAGGGGACATTAAGAGTCCAGTTTGAACTGCGGGTCAGTTTCAGGTTTTTTACTTCCAGTTCGGTCTTTTCCACTTTGTTTCTCCCCGGTGCTGGATCGAAGTCAGGAGCCAGTTAACAGTAAAGCTCAGAGCTAGAAGAACCAGGCTCAAATAGATAGCGGCAGTGAAATTACCCATCCTGGTTTCCTGAACAATAGAGGTGGTCAGGACCCGGGTATAGCCCTTGAGGTTTCCGCCAACCATCATGACCGCTCCAACTTCAGAAATGACTCCACCAAAAGCGGCAATCAGGGCAGCCAGCTGCCCCAGCCTGGACTCGTTGATGAGAATTTTAATCATCTGGAAGCGAGAAGCCCCTAAAGCCCTGGCCTGAAGGAGAAGCTCGACCTCAACCTGCTCGAAAGCCACAAATGACAGGCCGGCCACGACTGGAAAGGCGATGATAAACTGGGCAATAACCATAGCTGCTGGCGTATAGATTAATTGAAGAAAACCGAGAGGCCCATTCCGCCAGAAAAGGAGGGCAATAAACAGGCCAATGACTACCGGCGGCAAACCCATGCCGGTGTTAATTAACGAAATAATAAATCTTTTCCCGCGAAATTCTCGAAAATACAGATAAATGGCTGAGGGCAAACCGGTCAGGAAAGCCAATATAACTGCCAGGCCAGAAACAGTCAGGCTGAGCCAGGTAATCTGGAGAAGTTCAGCTAAAGACACTATCTGTAATCCTTCTTTATTTTGCTCTTATCTAATTTGGTTATCATCTGCTGTCTTTATCGCCGCCAGCTATTATAATAGCTTTTCTGCTATTTACTTATCTACTCCTTTGATTTAAAGCTTTCTATCCTTAAATATTTTATCTTTCGGCAGTCAAGGGGTTTTAATACCTAATACTTCTATGTATAAAAGCCTTTCATATTTTTTTTAAATTCTTATCTTAAAACATAAACTCTAAATTCTTATTCCTGAAATAAAATCAGTCTTTTTGATTTTAATTTGACCTGCTCTGGCTATTTAGTCTTAACGGCTTAAACAAGCCAGGAAATTCAGTTTCATTTTTATCAGTTGTAAGAGAACCTGGCTCCTGTCCAAAATCCCTGATTAGCTGCTGAGTCGCGGGAGAAACCAGAAAATCGCTGAAGGCTCTGGCTCCAGCCTCATTTAGCCGGCCACCTCGCTTTTTCAAAGTAATAACCGAATAGATATTCTTATAGTTGTCATCGGAAGTCAGAACGGCCAGCTCCAGTCGGCCTTTTTTACTCATTTTGTAAAAAGTTGGAAAATCAGAAAGAATATAAGCTCTTTTTTCTGAGGCTATAAGCAGGCATTCCCCCATTCCCTGGCCAGCTTCAATATACCAGCTGCCGTGAGGCTCAAGACCTATTTCTCTCCAGATTCTTTTTTCAAGATTATGCGTTCCGGAATTATCAGCCCGGCTGATAAACGGCTGTTGAGCAGCGGCAATTAGCTGGAAAGCTTCAGGAAAAGTTTTCGCTTTAATTCCAGCCGGGTCAGCCGGCGGCCCGGCCAGAATGAAATCGCTGGACATTATTTCCAGGCGCTTTTCACCATAACCTTCAGCCATAAATTTTTCTTCAAGTTCCGGAGCGTGAACCAGAAGAACATCAGCCGCCTGGCGCTTCCCCATTTCCAGGGCTTCCCCGCTCCCCACCGCTATAACCTTAACTTTATAGCCCGTAGATTGTTCAAAAACAGGAACAAGGACATCAAGTAAACCGCTATCCTGAAGGCTGGTCGTGGTGGCAACAATAAGATCGCGGGAAGAGCCGGTTGAGCCAGCCTTTTTTTCTTCAGACGTTGCCGTGTCTGTTTTATTAGCAGGATTTGGCTTCTGGACCACTCTCCAGGTAACGAATGATAAAAGAAGAATTAAAATAAGAAAATAACAAATTCGCCGGCGGTGCTTCTGGCCATTTTGCTCGGCTTTCTTATTTTCTTCCTGATTATAAGACTTTTCGCTATTTTTCATTGTCGTTCAAGCCCTATCCTCTCGCCATCAGCCCTGTCTCGAGCCATCCTTGGCGGTAATTATCTGATATAAAAAGGCCAGACTTTTGGCTTAAAAACTGGCCACCGGAATTTCATCTCAGACTCCTGGCCACAGCGAGAAGCCAGGCCGTTTCGAACCTGACTTGGTCATTTGTCATTTCTATCTCTCGGGCTTAAGGCCTGTTTGCCAGGAGTTAAACTTTTAGTCTTAATTTTATCCCAATAGTCGCGGTGATTCAAATTCTGAGGTCTGGGCTATTCCAGGCCATTATTCTAGGCTGAGCGATTAATTTATAAATATCCTGCCAGAATAGATAGGCTCTCATTCCCCCGTCTGACTTCTTTGAACGGTCTAATCTTTTAGATATTCTATTTGATAAACTTCTATTTTCTGGTTGAAAGTAACCGGGTCTAAGGGCGGCACTCTGAATATCCGGCCATGTTGTCTTGAAATGATAAGGCCTTAAGCAGCCATGTATAAAAACATTGAATAAAAGGCAGGGTGAATTATATTATTCTATAAGAAATTTATTCTGGTTAGCTTTCAGGACAGAAAGGAGAGGTAACAATGATTGAGAAAAAAAATTCAATCTTTTTGGTTTTAATCTTAGTTATTCTCGCTACTTTTTTAATGTCCACTTTTTCCGCAGGAGCCACTCCCGCTGATAAAAAGAAGCTCTGGCTTCTATCGACAAACATCAAGCTGAGATTATCGCCCTGAGCGACCGGATCTGGGAGCTGGCTGAAACAGCCCTCGAAGAGATTCAATCTTCAAAGCTACTGGCTGATTATGCTGAGGCCCAGGGTTTTAAAGTTGAACGGGGCGTGGCCGGCCTGCCAACTGCCTTTGTAGCAACCTACGGACAGGGCCGGCCGGTAATTGGCGTTCTGGGTGAGTATGATGCCCTCCCGGGACTATCACAAAAGGCTCAACCAGTCAAAGAAGCCCTTCAGCCTGGAGCACCCGGGCAGGGCTGCGGGCATAATTTGTTGGGGACAGCCGCTTTATCCTCAGCTCTGGCTATCAAAGAATTAATCGAGTCAGGAAAACTTAAAGGTACCATCCGCTTTTATGGCACGCCGGCTGAGGAGGTTACAGGTGGCAAGGTTTATATGGTCCGAGCTGGTCTATTTGATGACCTTGATGCTTGTCTCACCTGGCATCCCGGAGCAAAGACCAGGGTGGCTGTGGATAGTTCCCAGGCTATTGTTGAATTTATCATCGAGTTTTTTGGGCAAACAGCCCATGCCGCCGGCGATCCCTGGGATGGGAGGAGCGCAGTGGCTGCCATGGAATTATACACTGCTGGTCTCAACCGGATGCGCGAATTTGTCCGACCAACTGTCCGTATGCACTATGCGATTCTTGATGGTGGAGATGTCCCGAACGTTGTTCCGGCTTATGCCAGATTGTGGTGCTGGCTTCGTGATTCCAAAGGAACCGGAGTCCAGCAGCTTCTGGAGAGAGCCAATCATCTGGCTGAGGGAGCAGCGCTGATGGCTGAAGTCGAACAGAAATTGACCGTTCATGGGGGGAACTGGGAAACTCTGGTTAATCTGACCGGTGAAAAACTAATTTTCAATAATATGAACTGGCTTGGACCGATAAATTTCACTCCTGAAGAACAGGAATTTACCAAGGAGATCCAGAAATCGCTGGGGCTTGAGCCCAAAGGACTGGATGGCAAGGTTGAACCCTGGGCCGAACCCAAACCTGACCCGGACGGCGGCTCGACTGACGTCGGCGATGTCAGCTGGCAGGTACCGACTTTAAGTTTTAATGTGACCACTGCCCCGCTGGACACACCCTGGCATGCCTGGCCGGTAGTAGCCTGCGGCAGGATGTCCATCGGGCATAAGGGACTGATTTATGCTGCCCGGGTTCTGGCGGCCACCATGGTTGATTTATATGAAAATCCAGAATATATTCAGGCCATGAAGAAAGAATTCGAGCAGAAAAGAAAGGGCGTAGTCTATAAGCCGTTTATCCCTGAGGGGCCACCTGTCATTATTAAAAAGTGAAAATTTCTATTTATTTTTTGATGATAAAAAACTTCTGGCCAACTGAAGAGCTAGAGCTTGAGGATCGAGATCATCTCTATTGGCCAGAATGATGATGGTCAGTCCATCCTCATAAAATCGCTGGATAGTTGTTCTAAAACCGGCTGTTTCCCCATTATGCCAGGCCCTCTGGTGTCCATGCCAGGGATTGAGGAACCAGCCGAAGCCATAGGCGGCCGGGTGTCCATCGGGTTCAACCGGACCTTTCCCTCTAACCTTTACGGGCGTCAGGGCCAGCTTCTTTTCCTCAGCTGACAGCAGTGTTTCACCCCGCCAGGCCTCATCCCATTTAACAAGATCCTCAACTGAAGAATATATCCGGCCATCGCCTCTGGTGGCCGAGGTCAGGCTCTGATCCTGAATTTCCCAGCGGCCGGCCACCCTGGTATGACCATAAGCCCGGTTCTGCACAATATTTTTAGTTCGTTCATAGAAGACTGTGGTTTCCATCCCCAGTGGGGCAAAAATCCTGTCATGCAAGAATTGATCCAATGGCTGTCCTGAAGCCTTCTCAACCATGAGCCCGAGCAGAACATAGCCGGAGTTGCTATAACTCCACTCCTCGCCGGGCCTGAACTTCCCCCTTCTCTGTTGTTTCAGCAGCTCCAGCACCTGGTTATCAGTTATTTGCTGTTCTTCAATTGTTCTGGCTGGATCAGCCGGTGGTAGCAGGTCCTCATAATCAGGTAGACCTGAGGTGTGGGTCAAAAGATGCCTGATGGTAATGGCCTGACCATAAGCCGGGAAATCCGGAAAATAATCCTTTAACCTTTGATCATACTGCAGCCGCCCATCTCTGGCTAAAAGCATAACCGCACAGGCTGTAAACTGTTTGGTCACTGAAGCCAGGCGAAAATTGGTTTTAGAGGTAATTGGCTGAAGGGTTCTGATATCAGCCACCCCAGCCGTATAAAACTCTGGTAGCTGGCCACTTCTTATGACCACTGCCGCCAGACCAGGTTCATTCTTAGCAACCAGCCCGGAAAAGTATTTATCGAGAGATTCTTGCTCGGTCACCTTCTGTCTCCCCCTGAGATATTTTGACTCCAGACCGCTTGCCACCGGCCAGGCTGCTGCCAGACAAATAATAGAAATAATAGCTGGAAGGAGAAAAAGTTTGGACAGGTTAGCTATTTTCACCGATGCTCCTGCCAAAAATTAAAATCAGCCGGCTTTTCAAGTCAGCCCTGGCTAATTAGAGTTCACCCGGCGGAAATAAGCAAAACCCAGAAATAGACCGCCAGTCAAAAGGATAACCACTCCCCAGATTAAATTGACATTGAGACCAAGAGATTTTTCATAGATGTGGCGCGGACCGAAAAGGCCATAGAGCAGAAGGAGCAAACCGTAAAAGCTGAGAAGGCTGCCCAGGGGAATTTTCAGATCAAAAAAATGAGAACTGCTTTTTTTCTCAGCCATATCATCACTTCCTTTCGCCGGTCATTTTTTTATCACCTCTAATTTACCAGAATATTATATTCAAAATAACCATAACAATAAGGGCAATCGAACCCCAGATTTCTGGCCGGCGCCAGAACATCTCCGAGCCTTTTGTTCTTGGCGTCAGACTGTAAACCAGGCCCTTCAACTCGGATTCAGCCTTTTTCCTGGTAAAGAAGCTGACCACAATCGTCACGACAAAATCAGTCAGCCAGGCCCACCAAGCCTGGAAAAAGTTAGCCGCCATTTCACTCGAGTAATGGATGACATTTAGCTTATAAAGCAGATAATGAACGGCAGCCGCCACGATTCCCGAGAGCAGGCCAAAAAAACCGCCCCAGGGAGTGGCTTTTTTCCAGAACATACCTAACAGGAAAGTGGCAAAAAGCGGTGCATTGAAAAAGGAAAAAATGAGCTGCATATAATCCATCAGGTTAGGAAATGACTGAACAATATAAGCGGTGCCGATGCTGAACAAAACACCAAAGATGGTAGCCAGTTTACCCATCATCAGGTAATGTTCATCTGGCATATTTTTCTTGATGTAGGTTCCGTAGATATCATAAGTCCAGACGGTGTTAAAAGCTGTCACATTGCCAGCCATGCCCGACATAAAGCTGGCCAGAAGACCGGTAATAGCCAGACCCAGAACACCATTAGGTAGATAGCGTGCCAGCAAAAGTATCAAGGTCGAATTATAATCAGGGGTTGCTGAACCATGAAGAGCAACTGAATATTCAGGCAGAACAGCCACCGCTATCAGCCCTGGCACCACCACAATTAAAGGAACCAGCATTTTGGGAAAGGCAGCCATAATCGGCGTGCGGCGCGCAGCATTGATGTTTTCCGAAGCCAGCGTTCTCTGTACAACCAGAAAATCCGTCGTCCAGTAGCCAAAGGACAGAACAAAGCCAAGCCCCAGCACCACTCCCATCCAGTTGACTCCCATCGGATTGGCCGCCGCGCTGCCCATGTTCTTCCAGGCATGAAGAAAAGTATCAGGAAGTTTAGCTGCCAGACCTGAGAATCCACCAACCGCTTTGAGACCAACATAGACAACAGGTAGCAGCCCCAACCAGATCAGAAAGAACTGGATGACCTCGTTATAGATAGAAGAAGATAGTCCACCGAAGAAAACATAAATTAAGACCACGCCGGCTGACAGGAGAATGCTGGAAGTCAGTGACCAGCCCAGCATCATTCTAAAAATCAAAGCCATGGCATACATACTGATGCCACTCATCAGAAGGGTCATAATAGCGAATGAAAAAGCATTTAGTCCGCGGGTAGCTTCGTTATATCTCAGCTTAAGATATTCGGGGACACTTCTGACCCTGGTATTGTAATAAAAAGGCATCATGAAGATACCCAGGAAAACCATGGCCGGTATAGCCCCAATCCAGTAGAAGTGGACGGTTAAAATGCCATATTTGGCGGAATTGGCTACCATCCCGATCACTTCCAGGGCACCCAGGTTGGCTGAGAGGAAAGCCAGACTGGTTATCCAGCTGGGCAAAGACCGACCAGAAAGGAAAAAATCCTCGCTGGTCTTCATATATTTTTTCAGAGCATAGCCAACAACAATGGTTATAACTACATAAGCAGCCAGAATGAGGTAGTCAATCAAATTCAGACTGATGATTGGATCCATTTTTCCTCCAGTCACCACAATTGAAAGCGAGTATCCATCGTCCTTATCTTTTAACTCTTATCTTACAGGCTATCAGGCTAAGCCCAGCTCCTGGTCAATAGCCTGCATGGCCTCCAGGCAAATACCAAGAAATTCATCCAGGGTTAAACCGAGATTAGCACATTTTTCGATCTCTTCCCGCCTGGCGCCGCGGGCAAAGCCTTTTTCCTTAAAACGCCGCTTTAGAAAATCCAGGTCAACAGATTTAAGTTTTTTAGACGGGTGCATGAGAGCAGAAGCAATGATCAGACCGGTCGTCGGGTCAGCCGTATAAATAGCCCAATCCATAGCTGATTGGCAGTGTACCTGACCGGCATGAGCCTGAATGGCCTGCAAAACCTCGGCCGGTAGATTATATTGAGCCAGAACTTTGATGGCCTCTGTGGTATGAAGTTCAGGGCTTTTTTCGGTCACCTCATAATCAAGGTCATGAAGCAGGCCAGCCAGCCCCCAGGCGTCTTCATTCCCGCCCAGTCTTCTGGCCAAAGCCCTCATGCATTGCTCGACAGCTAAGCAATGTTTGACGAGATTTGGCTGATGAAGATGCTGTTTTAATAATTCCAGGGCTTCTTCTCTTGTCATCTCCAGTTCCTTTCTTTCCAGATCTATTTTGAAATAAGAGTGATATTATAACTCAACTCAGCTTTTCTGGTCAGCTTTTTATCAGAAACTTTAACAATAACGGTATATTGGCCTTCTTTCACTGGCAACCAGGTCCAGGTGTTGCTGGTTGAAGCTTTTCTTCTCAGCTTTTCCTGGCCTTCACTTGAACGCAAATAAAATTCATATTTCGGTCGACTAAAGCCTGAAGTTCTAACTGTTATTATAATCCTCTCTCCGGGGGCTTGAGGCGAAGGAGGCGTGGCCTCAATAAAAATCTGCGGTTCTTTGACCAGAGCCACCACCAGGCTTTTATTCAAAAGATAGTCATAAAGCCCGACAGCCAGAAGATCCCTCGCCCCGGACTGCCCGGCAGTGGGCCTTAAAACCAGTTCAGTGGCCAGCTCAGCTGGAAAAATTGTTTTTGAAGAATTTTGAAGTGAATTCGGTTCAAAACCAAAAAGCACATTGTCAAGGGAAGGGACAATTATTTCATCAGAAAAAATTAATAGCCGGCCACCAGGACGGGCTGGAATTGATTGCCAGTTTTGAAGATGACCACGAGCCAGGCTCAGTTTATAAAGCACAGCCCCCGAGGTCAGAACATAAAGATTTTTTCCCTTGATTACCAGATGTTCTACTCGCTGGCTACCCAGATTGACCGACCAGCTGGTTTTTTGTCTATGAAGATTATATTTTAAGATACGGCCCGTTTCAGTTCCGATAAAGAGAACCTTATCATCGGGCGAGCTGCCTAGCAGGCTGACCTTTTCTGACGGTCGATACACTTCTGACACCCGACCGGTTTTCTTATCCAGGCTGATAATCGGCCCAGTATTTTCCTGACAGAAAAGAGAAGAAACTCCCCAGGCCGGAGCGGCAGATGGATCAATAGTCAGGGAGCTCTGCCAGATAATTTCGCCTGAAAGAGGCCGCCTGGCTTCCTGTCTGGATTGGCCGAGAAGGTAAAGCAGTCCATCATTTTCAACAGGCGGAAAGACCAGATCAAAAGCAACCGTGATTTTTCTGATTATGTCGCCATTTCGATTTATCAGCCAGACTGCAGAGTCTGAAACCAGCCAGAGACCATGGCTACCAGGAAACGGAGGCCAGACCCATCTTGCCCCTGACTCCACCGACTTTATAATCTGACCACTTTCTGCCTCAGCCAGCACCAGCTGTCCTTGTTCGGTTGTCCAGACAACCCGCTGGTTATCTAAAAAAGCCAACCCCAGGATTTTACCTGGCAATTTTTCTTTCCAGAGAGTGGAAAGAGAAGGCATAAAATTTTCGCTATTCGAAGTTCTGGCAGTAAGTCCGGGCTCTTTTTCTTTCCTGGCAGTAACCAGCAATTCATCAATTCCCACCATTGAATAGCCGCAAGCACTCAGTTCATCCAGGAGCTGCCCCAGGCGGTTATAAAATTTATCAGTTCTGGCTGGAGAAGTGCCGGGATGAATTAGAAGAATAAAGCCATTTAAACCGTGAGGATCACTTTTTTCATAGCTCAAAATTCTCTGATAAATCTCTTCTGAGGAAAGATAACTGGCATCATCAGGAGTAGTATAATCAGCATTAGAAGAGGTTCCGGGGGTGAAATTAACCAGGACGAGGCCAGCTTCCTCAGCCCAGTTAGCAATTTCCTGGTTATACCATTCATAAGGCGGGAGAAAATAAGGAGAAGTTTCTTTATTGAAGCCAAAGCGGGCCAGTTCAGTATAGTTATTTTCCAGGTCAGATAAAAATTCAGACCGGCTAACCAGAGTTTTCTGACGGTCTTGCCAGTTGCAATAAAGAAGATGGCGGTCAGAATGAGGGCCAACGTAATGCTTGTCTTCTATCATTTTTTTGATCAGTGGCGCGAATTCAGGCTGCCTCAAGAAATTGCCAGTCAGGAAAAAAGAGCCTTTGATTTGCCGGTCTTTCAGAGTAGAAAGGACAGAAGGTAAACCTTCGCCGTAGGTATCAGCGGTTAAGACCAGGGCCAGGCGTTTCTCACCGACCGGCCCCCTGATGATAGCCCCTTCCACCCTGGTAAAATTTCTTTCCAGAGCCTGTTGGCCAGCTGGCTGGTAGCCGGGCACTGATAGAACTATCTCCAGGGAACCTGCCTTGCCCCTCTGGCCGGCGCCGAGCTGAAGCCATAAAATTAACATAAAAGAGAGACAGATAGTGTTTATAATGATCGCGGTTGCTGAAATAGATACCTTCTTGTTCTTTTTTTTGCCTTTTCTGGCTGTCTTAAACTGATACATTAACTTTTCCAGAACTCTTAAAATTAATTCCGATTTTAAATTAGAACTTCCCTTTTATCAACCAGACTCTTCATTCCCGGCCTTCATTTTCGCCTGTATCGGAAGTAATTGCAGTTAAAATTTGCTGGTGGGCCTGACCTGGCTGGCTTAACCAACAAGCCAGGGCTTTAATCTTTAATAACCAGAATAAATTAGCCAGCTGCTGCGGCTGCTAGAGTTATAGAGCTAAGGGACATTTTAAGGCTTCGTTTGCTTTTCTGTCTTAGCTTTACTAATTATTAAGGCACTGATATTATTTTAATTATGGTTAACTATATTTTGGTTTACAAAATACGAAAACTGGTTAAAGAAATATTAAAAGAAAAAATTGAGGAGGGAGAAATAGCCACCACTCCCCGTTCCTGCCTGGGGTGCCTGGCCGATGAAATCAGCTGGGAGGTTTATTATCTTTTCAAGGAAATGCAGGATAAGAAAAAGGGCATTAAAAATGGCCAGGCACAGAAGGAGGATCTACCAGAAGAGGAATCACAAGCACAATCCGAGACTTCACTGAGTGATCAAGTCCAGGGTGAGGCTAACCATGATCATGCAAGCTCTGAGATAAAAAGACAGGTAAACGGCAACTCGATAGAAAAAATTACAGATAAAGAATAAAACCGGATAACCAGCTCTTGATGATGAATCCTAAATCCTTTAAGGGTGGTTTTATTCTTCTGAAGCCTTCCCTTTTCTGATTTTTTCTTTCAGAGCTTCCCACCAGTCAATTCTTTTTTTGATTTCTTTTTCAAAGCCAAGATTACCTGGATGATAATATTTTTTGCCCTTCAATCTTTCTGGAAAAGTCTCCATATCAGTCGTGGAGAGTGGACTGTCATGAGCGTACTGATAATCTTCGCCATAGCCTATTTCTTTCATCAGGGGAGTAACTGCATTTCTGATATGAAGAGGAACGGGCTCAAAAGGACTCTCTTCAACCTCTTTCATGGCCTGGCCAAAAGCCACGTAAACCCGGTTACTTTTCGGGGCTGAAGCCAGATAAACAACTGCCTCGGCCAAAGCCAGTTCGCCCTCGGGTGACCCCAGAAAATCGTAGGCTTCTTTGGCCTGAAGAGCTAAAGCCAGGGCCTGAGGATCAGCCAGACCAATATCTTCGGAGGCAAATCTGATTAATCGCCTGGCAATATAGAGGGGGTCTTCTCCCGCATAAAGCATCCTGGCCAGCCAGTAAAGAGAAGCATCAACATCTGAATTTCTGAGGCTTTTATGAAGAGCAGAAATAAGGTTATAATGCTCCTCACCGCTCTTATCATAAACAAGCGTTCTCTTTTGGAGAGCCTCTTCCACATCTTTAACGGTAATTTTCTGGCTCCGGCTCAGGCTGGCGGCTATCTCCAGAGCATTAAGTGCTCTCCTGGCATCACCATTGGATTGATCGTAGAGAAGCTCCAGAGCCTCTTCGCTTATTGATAGATGCAGCTGACCCAACCCGTCGATCTCATCGATCAAAGCATCAATGATAATCTTTCTCAGGGCTTCCTTATCGAGAGGTTTAAGGACCAGCACTCTTGTTCTTGAAAGCAACGGAGCAATGACCTCAAAGGAAGGATTTTCGGTGGTTGAACCAAATAGAATGACATCTCCTCTCTCCACATAAGGAAGAAAGGCCGATTGCTGGGCCTTATTGAAACGATGGATTTCGTCAATAAAAATTATCAATGGTTGACCGTACATTTTTTTCTGTTGCTCAGCCTGGGCCATGACCTCTTTAATTTCCTTAATGCCAGACAGGACAGCACTAAAAAAGAGACAGTTCAGTCCGAAATGCCTGGCCAGCATCATGCCCAGGGTGGTCTTGCCCGAGCCAGGCGGACCCCAAAAAATAATTGATACCAGCTGGCCTGATTCAATCAGCTCGGTCAAAATCTTTCCGGGGCCAAGAAGATGCTCCTGCCCATAAAAGCGGTCAAAGGTTTGAGGCCGCATCCTCTCGGCCAGTGGAACATGCCTGGTCTCTCTGCCCTGGTTCTTTTTATTCTGCCTGTCGTCTGGCCTGGCCATGTCTATCCTTTACCTTCTTAGTTTTTCGCCTGGTTAAAGCCATTTTCCACCTGTCTCAGCCACTTTTATTATCGGATAGGTCTTACCCAATGTAAAGCAACTGAAAACCTTTGTCATCTAATAATAAATTAGTTAAAATAGCCGGAGGAGAAGTTGAAAATGAAAACATTCAGGCAAAAAGCCCCTATTTGTTCCGGGATTTTAATTCTAGTTTTAATGTTCGTTTCTTATGTATTATCACCCATCACCGCTTATGCTCAAGGGCGGCCAAAGGGCCACTTGTTTATTATCGGTGGTGGCGACCGATCGGAAGACATGATGAAAAGATTTGTCGATCTGGCTTCAAAAGCCGGCCAGGGCCGGATAGTTGTCCTGCCTATGGCCAGTTCAACACCGGAAGAAACGGGCAAAAACCTGGTTGAAGAGTTTCAAAACTTAGGAGTCAAAGAAGTTGTCTTTTATAACTTCACCAGGCGTGAGGCTGAGGATTATGCCCGAGCCAGATGGCTGGCCGGAAGCGGTGGTATCTTTTTCTCTGGCGGAGATCAGTCCAGAATCACCGAAGCTATTCTGGATACACCTGTCCACAAGATGATCGTAGAGCTATATCAGCAGGGAGCAGTAATTGGCGGAACCAGCGCCGGGGCGGCCATCATGAGCGAGCTGATGATTACCGGAGATGAAGCCAGAAAACCAGAAGAAGGTCATGAATTCGAGACAATTGAAGCCGGCAATGTTATTCTGGCCAGGGGGTTAGGTCTTATCAAGACAGCTATCATTGATCAGCACTTCGCCACTCGCCAGCGGCATAACCGTCTGATCAGCGTCATAGCCGGACATCCTGAGCTACTGGGCATAGGTATTGATGAGGAAACAGCTGTTATTGTCAATCCTGATCAGTCCTTCGATGTTATCGGCAATAAAAATGTCATTGTCTACGACGCCTCTAAGGCTCAAATAACTGCTGGCCCACGACGCTCCATCGGCATCCGTGGAATGATCATGCACGTCCTTCTGCCTGGTGAGAAATTTTCTATCATCAAGAAAAAATAAAGAGGGGGGCATTCCCCCTGGCCGTTCTTGACGGCCCTGGAGTTAAATGTTAGAGTTTTGATGAAGTTAGCTCATGAATCAAGACTCAAAAGCCCAGGACATAAATAAATCTATCAATAAAAAGCTCGTCTTTTCAGCAGCAGAGGTTTGTCGGTTGCTTAAAATCAGCCAGGAAACCCTTCGGACCTGGGAAAATGAGTTTCCTGTTTTTTTTGCCGGACAAACTGCCAGCGGCCAGCCTATCTACCGTCAAAAAGATGTTCTCATCATTTCACGGATTAAGGAACTGCTGGAACAAAGCACTCTGACCAATGCCGGCATAAAAAGAAAAATTGAAGAGGAATTCGGTTTAAAGACAGATCGCATTCCTCCTGAAAAGATACTGTCGGCTATCAGTCAGATAAAAGAAGAGTTGGTCGAAATTTTACGGACCCTTGAAAAAAAGCAAAAAAAGGGTTAAAGTAACATTCACTTTTTAAGATATCGGGACGTGGCGCAGCCTGGTAGCGCACATGCTTGGGGTGCATGGGGTCAGCGGTTCAAATCCGCTCGTCCCGATTTTTTTTATAAAAGAGATTAGAACAAAAATGACAAAATCTTCAGCCTCACCATCTAATAAAAAAAGATTGATTTTGCTAACCAATGATGACGGCTATAACTCACCCGGGATAACTGTTCTGGCCGAAGAGTTGAAATCTTATGCTCGCGTATATATTGTAGCTCCGGATCGGGAAAGAAGCTCCGTTTCGCTCGCCCTGACTCTGAGACATCCCCTCCGGGCTGAAAAAAAGGGGAATAATGTTTTTGCCGTTGACGGCACTCCAGCCGATTGTGTTTATATTGCTATGAAATATGTCCTGCCGCAAAAACCAGATTATCTGATCTCAGGCATGAATCTGGGAGCCAATCTTGGCTGCCAGGATGTTTCCTACTCCGGTACTGTGGCTGGCGCTCTCCAGGGAACTTTTATGGGCATTCCTTCCCTGGCAGTTTCCCTGGTCAGTCCGAATGGCAGACAATATAACTTTCAGAAGGCAGCTCATCTGGTTAGAAAAATCATCGAAGCTCTTCAGGGAAAAAAAATTCCGCCTGAAGTCTATCTCAATATCAATATTCCTCCCTTTCCAGTCAAAGGATTGAAAATCTCACGGCTAGGCGAGAGACGCTACGCGCCGGAACTGATCAAAAAGAAAGATCCCCAGGGGAAAGACTATTTCTGGATTGGAGTCGGTCATCCGAAAGCGGTTGGGCCAAGAAACTCAGATGTGCATCTGGTGGATGAAGGCTGGGTATCAGTTACACCTTTGCACATCGACCGAACAGCCTATCCGGTCCTTAACGGCAGGCTTTTATCCAGCCTGCTAAATATCTGTGTAGAATAGCCGGCAGGAATAAGCCACTGATCAATTCTTTTCTTTAAACCTCTGGTCTGCCCGGCTCTCTGACCGGTGATAACTTTCTGTTTTTCCGACCACGAATAAAGCTGATAGCCGCCGGGACTAAAGAGATGACAATGATGGCGATGATCACTATGGAAAAGTTGTCCTTGACCACCGATAAATTGCCAAAATAATAACCGCCAAATAAAAATAGAGCAACCCACATAATGCTGCCGACAAGACTGTAAACCAGGAATTTAAAATAGGTCATTTTCCCTATCCCGGCCACAAAGGGAGCGAAAGTCCGAATAAAAGGCATAAAACGGGCAATGACAATGGTGAAGGAGCCGTGTTTTTCATAAAATTCGTGGGTCCGATCAAGGTAATTTTTATTAAACAAGCGGCTTTTCTCCTTCTTAAAGATTTCCGGACCAGCTTTATATCCAATCCAGTAGTTACTCAGGTTGCCCAGGAAAGCGGCCAGGCTGAGCAACAGAAAAAGACTGATGATATTAAGATCGCCAATAGCGGCAATTGCACCGGCCGCAAATAACAGAGAATCGCCAGGGAAAAAAGGAGTGACCACAAGTCCTGTCTCGGCAAATATGACAAGAAAGATGAGGAGATAAGTCCACATCCCAAATTGATCAATAAACTGGCCGATATAGCGATCAACGTGTATGAGAATATCAACGATTTTTTCTATTAAGTCTATCAACTGCCTATATACCCCAATTTTAGTATAGACTGGTAAGCTTAATTCTAACCAGAGTTACGATTAACTATACACATTTTGATCAAAACTGACAAGAAGGCAGATTTATTATTTGTTTTTCAGGATTGTTCAGGTCTGAATCCTTACTCTTAGGCCTTATTGGACTCCAGAGCGATCCCACAGCCTTATTAAAGATATAAAATCTCTGCTATAATTTGAACAAATTGATGTAAAAGCCGGTCCAGGCTTGTAGCAGGATCGGCAGTAAGACAGATGAACAAAAACTTTTTCGTAGAAAGAAAATTAGAAGCAGTCGAGAAAGCTCTGACTAGGTTGTCTCCCTTTGCTTCTAATTGCTGTCTGTGCCCACGTCATTGCCGCGTCGACCGGATAAGCGGACACACGGGAATCTGTCAGACAGGCGACCAGGCCCGGGTCTCGACCAGTTTGCTTCATTTTGGCGAGGAGCCGGTTCTTAGCGGCCAGGGCGGTGCAGGGAAAGTGGGCGGCTCAGGCACGATTTTTTTTGCCGGCTGTAACCTGAAATGCCTTTTCTGCCAGAACTACCAGTTGAGCTGGCTTAACCAGGGACATCCAGTCAGCGATGAACAACTGGCCAGTTTTATGCTCAAGCTCCAGGCTCAGGGCGCCCTGAATATCAATCTGGTCTCTCCGACTCACGTTGTTATCCCTATCCTCAGAGCCCTTAAAATTGCTTATGCCCGCGGACTAACTATTCCCATTGTTTATAACTCCAATGGATATGACTCCATCGAGGTCATAGAAGAACTCAGGGGCATTATTGATATCTACCTGCCTGATTTGAAATATGTGTCTTCGGAATTATCAAAAAAATATTCAGCGGCACCGGATTATTTTGAACAAGCCAGGCTGGCGATTCAAGAAATGTATTGCCAGCAGCCAGAGCTAATCCTCGATAATCAGGATATTGCCGCCCAGGGTTTGATTATTCGCCATCTAATTCTTCCCGGCAGTTCAGATGATTCAATGCAGATTGTTGATTGGATAGCACAAAACCTATCTACCTCAGTTGGGCTAAGTTTGATGAGTCAGTATCACCCCTGCTTTAAAGCTCCATCTGAGCTTCAAGGCGAGGTTAGCCGCCGGGAATACCAGAAAGTTATGGCCCGGGCTACCGCTTACAATTTTAGTTATCTTTTTCTTCAACCAGAGCCTTTTCTATCCGACGAGCATCTGCTACCTGACTTCCACCGGCAGAATCCTTTCCGCTGGAAATAGATAGATAAAAACTGACTTTTTGGATTATTCAGACAGACAGGTTTTTTTAAGAGCCTGTGGCCAAAAACAGGAAATATAGATTGTGCCCCCTGTTTTCTGTCTACCCTCATTCATAGACGAGAATTTCTACTCTTCTATTCTGGGCCCGACCTTCACGGGTAGAATTATCAGCCACTGGCACTGAGCTTCCCAGGCTAACCACAGACATCCGGTAAAGGGGAATATGATAGGTCTTATAAAGATACATCATGACCGCTTCCGCTCTTTTTTTGCCAAGAGCCAGGTTCACCTCTTCGGAGCCAACATTATCAGTATGACCTTGAATTTCAATGTAGACGCCTCTGTTTTCCTCGATGAGTTGCTGGACAAATCTGTCAAGAGCGGCTCTGGCTTCCGTGCTGAGCTCGGCACTGTTAAAGGCGAATTTAGCTTCATTATTGCTGAGGGTGGCCTTCATAACCAGATTGCCTTTGATCATGGTTTTGACTTCTTCAATTTTCCCGTCAACTTGTTTGATCTGGCTATCCTGTTTATTAATCAACTCGCCTATCGTGGCCAGTTTCTCATCATGCTCTTTAATTCTCTTTTGGGTTTCTTCAACCTCAGTTGAGATGCTGGCCACTTTTTTATCAACTGACGACACTTCCGTATTGACAAATTTTTTGGTAGCACAGGCCGGGATTAAAATAAAGACAGCCATAACCAGAACACATGACCAGACTATGCTTTTTTTCATTCTTTTCTCCTTTACCTTTGATTTCCATCTTTTTTTATATTATATGCTTAAATTAGAGTGTTTTCATCTGGCCTTAAAACTTTTTCTGCTTGATTATTTTAATAGCCCTGCCGCGTTCTCAGACGGTAGTTACCCCTGGGGGTTGTTACCAGAATTCGACGGTAACGGTCATCCTCACGATAAGAGGTATACCCAATGATATACTGATGACTTTGCTCCCTTTTTATTTCATAAATTGAGGCCAGCAGCTCCTCCATACTGTTCAGGAAAAAAGCCTGGCCGCCAGTAGCTAGAGCAAAAAGATCCAGGGTTCGAACTATTCCCACCGGTGTCTGGCTGGCCGACTTTTTATGCCTAGCCAGGATTTCTTCAGCTTTTGGTATTTTATAACCGATAACATAAATCGGCACCTCAACCCGACGGGCGATTTCCAGAGCCTGTTCAGCCGAAGCCTGACTATCATTCTCGAGACCATCAGTAATCAGAAGCAGGGCCCTTTTCTCATTCTTAGCCCGGACAGCATATTGGGGAGAAACAGCCACGGCATCATTTAAAGCTGTCTTGCCATAAGCCTTTTCTTTATCGAGAGCAATCAGAAAAGTTGTTTTATCCATGGAGTGGCTGGCCGCCACTTCGACCTGACCATCGGCAAAAACTAACAGGGCAACTTCATCAGAAGGAGATAGTACCTTTTCGGCCATGATCCTCAGAGCCTGCCGACATTCTTCAAATTTATTTTCGAGGGCCATGCTCCCGCTTACATCAAGCAGGACAGTCAGACTTAAAGGTGCCGTCTGATCATGCTGGAAATAAGTAATTGTCTTTTTTTCGCCATTTTCATAAATGATAAAATCCTTGTCTTCCAGGTTATTCACATAACGTCCGCGGCTATCCTTAACCGTCACCGCCAGGGTTACGGCATTAACCGTCACTTTATAAGCCGGTTTTTCCACCCGAACCTGGGCAGTCTTTTCCTGGCCCGATACAATTAAGGGGGCAGCCAGCACCAAAATCATGAACAGCATGAACAGGATGAATAAGCAAGACCGATAGCTTTTCAATCCGATCATCTTTAAGTTTTTCCCCATGGTGTGGATCAAAATAGACATTTTCCGGGCTAAATTATTTTAGACTTTGCAGCCGGTGTTTGACCACTTTGGCTTTGACCATATAAATGACATCTTCGGCAATATTCGTAGCGTGATCGCAGATTCGCTCTAAATGCCTGGCCACCAGTAAGAGAGGAATAGCCCGTGGAACAGTCGTGGCATCCTTTATCATATAATCGTTAATTAACTCTATCTGGACAAGATTCCTCAACTCATCAGCTTCATTATCCCTCAGAATAACTGAACGGGCCAGTTCGGTATCTTTATTGACAAAAGAATTGATAACATCCCTGATCATGCCCTGAGCCAGGGTAGCCAGCTTGGGGATATCAATTAATGGCTTGAGCAGCGGCTGGTCGGCCAATTCTAGAACTCGCTCGGCAATATCGACAGCCAGGTCTGCCATTCTTTCCAGATCAGTCGTTATTTTTAATGACATGACCACAAATCGCAGATCAGCTGCCGCGGGCTGATAAAGTGCAATTATATTCAGGCATTTTTCCTCAATTTCAAGCTCCATGTTATCTATACGCTTATCTCCTTCGATAATTGATTCAGCCAATTTCCGGCTAAGTTCTCTAAGGGCTCGAACCGACAGGCCTATAGAGTTTTCGACTTCAGCACTCATCTCCAGAAGCTTTTTATTGAGTTCCAGCAATTCCTCATCAAAATATCTGGTCATTGACTTCTCCTTGATCTTTTTTCTAACAGCTCCAGCCTCCGCTTCAGCCAAACCGCCCCGTTATATAGTCTTCAGTCCGGCGATCCCTGGGGCTGGTAAAAATTTGATCTGTCAGACCAAATTCCACGAGCTCACCCAGCAAGAAATAACCGGTATAATCAGAGACCCTGGCTGCCTGTTGCATATTATGAGTGACAATAATTATAGTATACTTTTGTTTCAGCTGATACATTAAATCTTCGATCCTGGCCGTAGCCGTTGGATCAAGAGCAGAACATGGCTCGTCCATCAAGACCACTTCTGGTTCAACCGCCAAGACCCGGGCAATGCACAGCCGTTGTTGCTGCTCCCCGGTAAGCCAGAGAGCATTGGTCTGCAGCCTGTCTTTAAGTTCATCCCAGAGATTAACAGCCTGCAAGCTGTGAAAAAGCCTTTCTTCCATTGAGGTCGGATCGGTCTGACCGTGGACCCTGAGCCCATAAGTGACATTATCAAAAACACTGAGAGGAAAAGGGTTAGGCCGCTGAAAAACCATGCCGACTCTTCTCCTTAGTTCCAGCAAATCGATATCATCATCGAAAATATTTTTTCCATCAAAAATGACCCGGCCCTCGGTTCTGGCCCCTTCAACCAAATCATTCATCCGGTTTAGCGTCCTCAGAAAAGTTGATTTACCACAACCGGAGGGGCCAATCAGGGCAGTTATCTTCCTGACTTGAATATCAATATTTACATTCTTCAGAACCTGAAATTGGCTGTAAAAAACCGACAGCGACTTGACTTCAATGATATTTGCGCCACCGATTATTTCTGCCATGTCTTTATTTTCCCTCAGCCTTTAACCTTATCTTTATCATCTCTCATAATTCCCTGGCTTCTGTCCTTATATAATCCTTTTATTAATTTTATTTTAACTCTTGATTAATTTCCTTTAAATTTAGGCCTGCCGTCAGAGAAAGGCCATTTCTATCCACCTTTTTATCTTTTAGAGCCTGTTTCGAGCCTCAGCCAAATCTCCCCTCAATATAGTTTTCTGTACGTTTATCAGATGGCCTGGTAAAAATGATCCCGGTTTCGTTTACTTCTACCAGCTCACCCATCAGAAAAAAAGCTGTGCGGTCTGCAACCCGGGCAGCCTGCTTCGTATTATTAGTTACGAGGATAATAGTATAGTCCTTTTTCAGCAGCCTCAGTGTGTCTTCAATTTTCATGGTGGAGATGGGGTCGAGGCCTGAGGTCGGTTCATCCAGAAGAATATACTCCGGTTTAAGGGCCAGAACACGAGCCAGACACAGCCGTTGCTGCTGGCCGCCCGAGAGTTTTAAAGCACTGATCTTCAACCGATCTTTGACTTCAGCCCATAATCCAGCTTTTTCCAAACAATCCTCAACCAGACGGTCAAGCTCTCCTCGGTTAGTCTGACCCTGGAGCTTTGGACCAAAAACAACATTGTCATAAATGCTCATGGGCAGAGGAACCGGTGTTGCAAAAACCATTCCAAGCTGGCGACGTAAAGCAGCTACCTCGACTTCAGGTTGATAAATGTCCTGGCCATCAATTAAAATATTACCTGAAACCCTTGACCCGGGGACAAGATCGTTCAGCCGGTTAAGGCAAGTTAAAAAAGTTGATTTACCGCTTCTGGCCGGACCGATAATACCCAGTATTTCCCTCCGGTAAATCACAAGATTGAGATTCTTCAAACTCTGTTGCTGGCCATAAAAATGACTAAAATTTACGACCTGAATAGCTGTGTCTCTCATCACCTGCCTGTCCTGCTTTTTTACTTATTCATGATCATTTTTTTATTCCTGTTTATTCCGGCGATGTCCGGCTTATGTATTTGCCCATCAAATAATAAGTGATGATATTAATCATAAGAATGGCTATAACCAGGACAGCTGCCGTCCCATAAGCCTTGGGCATAGAAATACCCTCCCTGGCCAGAATATAAAAATGAACCGACATGGTTCTACCTGAGGAGAAAATAGACGAGGGAAGATGAAGGGCACTACCGGCGGTAAATATGACTGCCGCCGTTTCTCCAATGCTTCGCCCGATGCTCAAAACCACGCCGGTGGCTATGCCCGGAGCAGCTGAGGGCAGGACAACTTTCGTCACTGTTTGCCACCGGGTACTTCCCAGAGAATAGCTGGCCAGGCGATAGGCAGCCGGTACACTCTTAATAGCTTCCTCACTTGTTCTGATAATAGTCGGCAAGACCATAAAGGCCAGAGTTAATCCACCACTTAAAATTGACCAGCCAAATTTAAGTTTATTAACAAAAAGGATAAAACCAAAAAGGCCAAAGATAATGGAAGGAATGCCGGCCAGGCATTCAGCCCCAAAACGGATTATCCGGGTAACCACCCTTTCAGATGTATATTCAGTAAGATAAATAGCTGTCCCCACTCCTAAGGGCGTGGCCACCAGCAAAGCAATAAAGGTAAGATAGATGGTGGTAACAATCGTCGAGAAGATTCCTCCCTCACGTCCCATATGAGCAGGATTTGTCGTCAGGAACTCCAGGCTGAGCTGGGGCAGGCCGTTTTTTAAAATAACAGCCAGAATAAAAATTAAGACCAGGATGGCAACAGAGGTCATCATATATAGAAGAATCTGTATGACTTTTTGTTCAGCTCTCGGTTTTAACCTGAAATGTTTCTTCACTTTTTTCCCGGCTATTTTCTGGACTGTTTCCTGGCAGTCAGATTGGCCAGGAAGTTTAAAATCATAATAATAACAAAAAGAATAACACCTGTAGCAAATAGTGCCTGACGGTGTTCTCCGCTGGCATAAGCCATTTCCAGGGCAATATTTGAAGTCAGGGTTCTGACAGGAGCCAGTAACGACCCGGGCAGGTCAGCCGCATTTCCGGCGACCATAATGACGGCCATGGTCTCGCCTATGGCTCTTCCCATTCCCAGAATAATTCCTGCCACCAGACCCGAGCGGGCCGCCGGTAAAACTACCATCCTGACTGTTTGCCACTTAGTCGCACCCAATGCCATGGAGCCTTCACGGTAAGAATCAGGAACCGCTCTGATGGAATCGATAGAAATACTGATAATAGTTGGCAGAATCATTATACCCAGAATTATAGAAGCAGACAGGACGGATAAACCTGGCCCCCCAAACGTTTCCCTGATAAAGGGCACCAGAAACATCAGTCCTAGAAACCCATAAACAACGGAAGGAATACCGGATAGAAGTTCAATAACCGGCTTTAAAATCCGTGAGACCCGGCGAGTGGAGAATTCAGTCAAAAAAATGGCACTGGCCAGGCCCAGAGGCACACCAATCAGCAGGGCCCCCAGGGTAACCAGCAGTGAACCAACAATCATCGGCAGCAAGCCGAAACTCTTTTCTGACGGAAACCAGTCCTGGCCAAGCAGAAAATTCTTCAGGCCATATTTCGCCATGATGGGCAGACCCTGCTCAAAGATAAAAATCGTAATGATGGCCAGAATTGAGATAGCGGATAGAGCCACCACCAGCAGGCTGATCCTGATCAACCGGTCATTAGCTTTAGGCCTGGCCATTATCTTATTCTTCCCTCCGTTCAAATCCGGTATCAGCAGGAATTTTTTTAACAGGAATAAGCCCTTCCTGAGGCAGCCTCGACTGAATTTCATCTGATAGAACAAAGTCTATGAATTCCTTTAAAAGCCCCCGTGGCTCTTCTAAGACTAGAAACAGGAAGGGCCGGCGAAGCCCGTATTCGCCTTTTACAATAGCTTCTTCCGATGGTCGAACGCCCTCAAGAGCGATAGCTTTCACCCTATCGTTAACCAGGCCAAGAGATATAAAGCCAATTGAGTTCTCGTCACGGCTAACAATTTCCCTGACCACCCCATTGGAATCCTCAACAATGGCCTTTTTGCTGATTCTTCTTTGTCCCATGACCATTTCCTGAAAAGCCCCACGCGTGCCAGAGCCTTCTTCTCTAACCACGACCGTTATAGTCTTATCGGTACTATTAAGTATTTTCCAGTTAGTAATTTCACCAGCAAAAATACTTCGAACCTGCTCAATGCTCAGGTTATTAACAGAATTTGATGGGTGGACAATAATCGCCAGGCCATCATAAGCTACTGTGATTTCCATCAGATCCTTTTCATCCTGTTTCAGCTCTCTTGATGATAAGCCAATATCAGCCGTCTTCTCTTTGACCGCCATTATGCCGGCGCTGGAACCACCCCCCTGAACATTGATGACCACCTTAGCATCTTTCTCCATAAAAAGCTCGGCCCATTCATCAGTAAAGGGCTGGATGCTGGTGGAACCAGCCACAATAATTTCCTCACGGCCAGAATTCGGCCGACAGGCTGAAAAGTTGAAAAAACAGAAGGCACCCAATATCAAATAAACAACCAGATAAAAATGCCCGGTCAGAATATTGTCTTTTAAAAACTTCTTGGAAAAAAAAGATTGACGATTGGCCTGGTGAAATGTATCGCCATATTTTTTTGACTCAGAGTTCATGCTCAGCCATTCCGCTCCTTTAGACTTAGCACTCCTACTGGCGGAATACAGATATAATTCTCGGCAGAAACCAGTCTTTCTGTATCAGGGGTTATTCAATAAGTTGATATTATACCTGACTTGTCGAAAAAGAAAAGTATGAATTTTAATGCTGCCAGAAGAGAGCTCAACCGGTCTCAGGATGAAATCTTATCAAGTTCCTCCAGTCTTCTCTCAAATATCTCCTTTTTTTCTTCATACTCCTGATAAACTTGAGCATATTCTTCATAAAGTGAATCGAGGCTATGGCGATGGAGATCGAGGTTGCGGGAAAGACGGACTACCTCCTGCCCACAGCCCTCGACTGAAGCATCTATTATCTTCTGGGTGAGCTGACTAATCCTTTCTTCCGTTTCTTCAATGCTATTTTCAAGTCCACTAACTCTTTCTTCCAGCGGCTTAAGGTTGCGTGATTTTTCTATGATCACTTCTGAACGAAGCCTTCTCAGCTCACGCGGGGAGAGCTTAAACCTGAATGGTGTCTCATAAGGCGCAGCTGCTGGACTCGGCCCTTCGCCTGGAATCTGCCCGTAATGATGGTCAACTCCTGAAATGACTTTACCATTTTTCTCTGTAAAGCCATTTTTAACTGCTTTCTCGACTTTTTCTTCACTCCAGCCCACTTTTTTCAAGAAACTTTCGTAATCGCCTTCAAAGATATCAATCTTATTGTCCTGAAAAACAATCAGACGTTCAGCCAGAGCCCGCAGGAACATTTCGTTATGAGTGACCATAACCACCGCACCTTCAAAGTTATCAAGAGCAGCCAGTAAAGCATCGCTTGATTCCAGATCGAGATGATTGGTTGGTTCATCCAGCAAAAGTAAATTAATCGGCCTGGCCAGAATTTTGCCCAGAAGGACACGGCTCTTTTCACCTCCCGACAGCACCCTGATTGGCTTAAGAGCCTCATCACCTTCAAACATCAGTGTGCCGGCAATCTGGCGGACACGGACCGGCTCAAGCCGGGGATTGGCCAGGGCGATTTCTTCCAGAACCGTATTTTCATTATTCATTTCTTCAGCATAACTTTGTTCGTAATAACCGACCGCCACTGACCTGGAGTAAGTTATTCCCCCGGTTTGTGGCTCAAACAGACTAGCCATAACCTTAAGAAGGGTCGTCTTCCCGCGTCCATTGCGACCAATGACCATGACTCGATCACGGGCTCCAATTTGAAAACTCAGCCTGTCAATGATCGGTTTGTCGGGAATATAACCAAAGCTTACTCCATCGAGACTCAGAGCGTATTTATGGTGAAAAGGCTTTTCCTGAAAAGCAAATTCCATATTCTTTATCTTTTCGAGTTTTTCCCGTTTTCCCATTTTTTCTATATATTTCAGGCGGGATTGAACCAGACCAGCCAGCCGGGCCTTGGCCCGGAAGCGGTTGATGAAAACTTCCATCTCTTTGCGCTTTCTTTCATCATTAATTCGTGTCTTCTCATAAACTTCTTCTTCCTGGGCAATCTGGTCATAATATTTTTCAGTATTGCCTTCGATCTTCCTGGCTTTATGACGATGAAGGCCAAGGATATGGGTAGCAATTCGGTCCATAAAGCTTCGATCATGAGTGATCAGCATCAATTCTCCCGGCCAATCTAATAAGAACTTTTCCAGCCAGCGAATGGAAGTAATATCCAGATAATTATTTGGCTCATCCAGAAGAAGCAGATCATAGTCGGTTAAAAGAAGCCGGGCCAGGTTGAGCCTGACCTGATAACCTCCAGACAGCTGGAAAGGGTTAAGTTGAAACTCCAGGGGAAAAAATCCTAGTCCGCTCAGCACTTTTTCCACCCGCCAGAGTTGATCTGCACCGGGGCTGGACAGACCGCGGCTGGCTTCTTCTAAAACTGTTGCCCCTTTAAAATCAGCTTCTTGCTGCAAATAACCGATCCTATAATTTTTCGGAATGATGATCCGGCCCTCATCCGGTTCTTCCAGTCCAGCTATCAGGCGGAAAAGAGTTGATTTCCCGTGACCATTTTTGCCGACTACCCCCACCCTTTCTCCCCGGTTAAGCCGGAAACTGATTTTTTCGAACAAAACCTGCGAGCCATAACTTTTAGATAAACCTTCGACTGCTAGCATGGAAATACCGATCTCCGGTTATTTGATAAGAATTTAAACCAAAGCCTGGGACCGGAGCCAGACCCCCGGTCTCAGGCTTTAATAATAGCATTTTTTCCGGCTATTTAAATCTGCCGAGCAGGTTAATTAAAAACCCAATTCCTTCATAACATTGGCTGCACCAGAAAATTTTTCTGTCACGAAAAGCACGTATCTGATATCAACGCTAATCGACCGCTGCCATTCTGGAATGATATAATAATCACTAATGACGCTCTCATAGGTCATATCAAAGATGATCCCGACCTGTTCGCCTTTAGCATTAAGGGTGGGTGAGCCAGAGTTCCCCCCGGTGACATTGGTGGTATTGAGGAAACAAGAAGGTACATCTTTAAGTTGTTGGTCTTCAAAACGGCCAAAATCACGCTGCCGGTAGAGTTCTTTGAGTTTAGCCGGAACATGAAATGGCTCGGTCCCCGTTTCTTTTTCCATGACTCCTTTAAGAGTCGTAATTGGCTTATAAACGACCGCATCCCTCGGGCTGTAGCCTTCAACCAGTCCATAGGTAAAACGGATGGTGCTGTTAGCATCTGGTGCTAATTTTCCGTCTTTCATCTCCAGCCAGGCTGCCTCATAAGTCTTTTTAATGTCCTGCCATTCCTGAGCCCAGGCTTTGCTTCCTTCCCGCACCACCTTCAGCTCCTTTTCCAGGTCAGCCGCCAGCCGGATAAAAGGATCATTGGTCTTAAGCAGTTCAGCTGGCTTAAGCTGGAGAAGGGCGAGCCTTTTTTCTGGCAAACCAAGTTGAGTCTCCTGATAAAGACTATCAACATAATCGTCTATGGCTTTTTCTGAGCCCTGAGCCATTAAAGCCTGGAAGGCAGCCGGGATTTTTTCAGCTGGCAGGCCCATCATTTTTTTCAGCTGATGTTTAAAAAACTCGCGGTCAGTCTCAAAGACATAGCCCCGTTCAGCCAGCTGGATCCGCTGCTTGATATAAGGGAAGTTACGGTCCTGATAAGCAGGCTCGCGATCTTTATCGGGTTTCTGCCGCTCGTTGACCGTCCGGTAGATAGTATAGGCCTGAGATAGAACAGTTGAGCCAAAATAAGGGCTCATAATACTGCTCAGTAACTCGTTTTTGGCGACATAACCTTCATAGCGCTTCATAAAATCAGCCATCTGGACCAGAACTTGCCCGTACTTTACCTGGCGTTCAGGGGAAAGATTTACCCAGGCCATGAACTCCTTTTCCTGTTCTTTTTTCTTAGCAATTAGATCAATTTTCTTCATACCTTCGACTTTACCTTCCATATTCTTCAAGGAATTATAGAGGCCCTTCACCATACTGGCATAACGAATTTCTGCTTCCTTGTTACCCTGGCTGGCTTTTTCTACAAAGTCAATAATATCTTTGAATTCTGCAATCCGCTTGACCATCGACTCTAAATCAGACTCGATTTCAACGGCTGTATGGTTACGGTAGGTTCGGCCCGGATAACCCACGACAAAAGTAAAATCTCCTTCTTGGACGCCGTCCAGTGATAGCTTTAAAAAGGCCTTCGGCTGATAAGGAACGTTATCCGGACTGTAATCAGCCCCGACTCCATCCTTTGAAACATAAGCCCGCAGGAAAGAAAAATCACAGGTATGCCGGGGCCAGATCCAGTTATCTGTTTCTCCGCCATAATTGCCCAGATCCTGTGGCGGAACATAAACCACCCGGATATCCTTAATTCTTTTAAAGCGATACAGAAAATATTGATTGCCGCTATACATGGAGGCAATGCTGGCCCTGATATCAGGCCCCTTTTTCTCAGCTTCAGTTACAATTTGATTAATGGCTTTTTCGATAGCTTCATACTTTTGCAGTGGAGTCAGATTTGGTTTGACCCTGGCCAATACCCGGGCAGTTACCTCTTCATAACCGAGCAGGATATCGGCCGTATAGCCCTGGGCCCGAATTTCTTCAGCCCGGGTGCGGGCCAGAAAGCCGTCAGTAATATAATCATGTTCTTTACTGGCCGCTCTCTGCACCGCTCCAAAAGCCACATGATGATTGGTGAGAATTAAACCCTCCGGGCTAACGAACTCTCCCGTACCTCCGCCTAAGTTGACAATGGCACTCATCAGACCGGTGCCGTCCAGACGGTAAAGATCACCTGGATTCATCTTCAATCCGAGCTGCTCGAGGTTGAGCATTTTCATCTGGTGAGGCATCCACATGCCTTCATCGGCCATAGCTGACCAGGGCCAGAGAATAAGCCCGATCAGCCAGATGGAAACAAATAACCTGGTTTTAAATTTCATAATTACCTCCTGACCTTATATATACGGAAAAACTTAACCCGGAGTTCATCTACTTAATATGTTCTCTGGCTTTAACCTGCTGGCCCAACTTGTTAACCCAGGCTGAAAACCAGCCCTTTCTGAAATCAGTGATCGGGTTCTGCAATTTTAGCTCCGGCTGCCAGCCGGCGCTTTAAGCTTGAGAAGAGATGATAATATTCAAAATTATCTATTTATTCAACCATCGTGATTCCTTTTCTGCCAGGTCCTAATCTTTCAAGGTCAAAAAAATGTTAGAATAGTTAATTATGGCAGATGCTTAGGAGAGCAAAATGGAAGATAAGAAAAAAGTTTTGGTCCTGTTTTGCGGCGGGACAATTGTCATGGAAGAAAAACAGAACGGGTCGCTGGCCGTACCGGAAAGTCTGGATTCCGCTATCAGCATTCTCAAGAATGTTGAGCCAAGGCTGGACTCCATTGCTGATTATGACATTGAATTCATTGCCAATATTGATAGCACCAATATTACTCCTTCTGACTGGGATAAAATCCTTTACCAGATAAAAGAAAACTATCAAAATTATGATGGCTTTGTTATTACTCATGGAACAGACACCATGGCCTATACAGCCTCGGCTCTCAGCCTGGCCATAAAAGGTCTGGGTAAACCAGTTGTCTTAACCGGAAGCCAGATTCCTGGAGAAAAAATTGAAAGCGATGCTCGCCGCAATCTGGTCAATGCTTTCCGGGTGGCTATTATGGATATTTCGGGAGTATTTATTGTCTTTGATGAAAGAATAATTCTGGGCTCAAGGGCCAGTAAAGCTTCTGAGTCAAAGCTTGATGCCTTTCAAAGTATTAACTGCGAAGATGCAGGTGAAATCTCTATCGAGATTAAAATAAAAGATTGGGTCAAGACAAGAGCGCAGGAACCCCATAAGATTGAAATCCGGCCAGGTTTTGAGTCCAATATTTTTGTTTATACTTTGAGTCCGGGCTGCGCCCCCCAGGACCTGGAATTTTTGCTTAATAATCAAGAAATAAAGGGTATAGTTATCAGGGCCTATGGAACAGGTAATATTCCTTATGGCTTTGAAACTTTTTTCCGGAAAGCCAGAGAAAGAAACCTGCCAGTCATCGTCACCTCGCAATGTCTTCATGGCAAGACGCTGATGCATTTATATGAGGTTGGCAGGAAAGCTTTACAATCAGGGGCTATTGAAGGACACGAAGAAAGCCTTGAGACTTTATGCGTTAAATTGATGTGGGGCTTAAGGCATTTCCCTGATCAGATTGAAAGCCTGATTTAGAGGCATTTTCTGACCTAACCGCTCACCCGGGTATCTTCTGTGATCACCGGCTAAATTGGCGCCAGAGGTAGGTAGTGGTTATTTCTTTATTATAATTTAAAGTAACCTAAAATGGGCCCCACTTGAGAAGTACTGGAGGGATTAAGGCCAGCAAGCTTAACACGGAAAGAATCAACATCAGCGGAAGAAACCACTTTGCCCATTTTTCCCAGGCGATTTTGGCCACGCCCAGGACACCCATAGTAACAGCTGAAGTTGGCAGCACCGGATTAATAACTTCACATAGTTGAAAAGCTAGAACAGAGGTCTGTCGGGTAATATCGACCAGATCACTCAGCGGAGCAATGATGGGCATAGTCAGAGCAGCCTGCGCCGTGCCAGAATGAACAAAGAAATTTATAACGGCCTGAACCAGGAATATCACCTGGGCAGTCAAAATCGAAGGGACGCCGGCAATGATATTAGCCGCTCCCTGGAGCATGGTATCCAGAACAGCCGCCTCTTTTAAAATAATCAGGACGGCCCGGCCGCAGGCGATAATGAGTGAGACATTCATCATGTCTTTAGCCCCATCCAGGAAATTAATGGCTATAGTCGAAGGCTTCATCCTGGCCAGAAATCCAGAGACCAGACCAATGCCCAGAAAAAGGGCAGCAATTTCTTCCATATACCAGCCATTGGCCAGAATGCCATAAATCAGAAATCCGATACCGATAAACAGGGTGGCTATAATCAATTTCTCGGCTGTCCCCCATTCAGGCCTTTGGTTCGAATTTTCCTGATGGACAAGGCGCTCACGGTCTAGCTCATAAACAGGGCTGAGAGAAGGGTTCTTTCTAATTTTCTCGGCATAAATCATGACGAAACCAATAGCAACAATCGTCATTATAAACCACAGAATAAGCCGGTAGCCCAGGCCGGAGTAAAGTGGCAATTCAGCCAGCCCCTGGGCAATTCCGACCGTAAAAGGATTGAAAAAAGCGGCGGCAAAGCCAACGGCTGAACCGAGAAAAGGAATGGCTACACCAACTATAGAATCATAGCCAAGAGAGAGAGCAAAAGGAATAAAAATCAGGACAAAGGGGATTGACTCTTCGGCCATGCCGTAGACGCTACCAGCCAGAGAAAAAATTAACATCAAAACCGGTATGACCATAACTCTCAGCTTGGGTTTCTGGCCAAAAAAAGCCGCCAGGCGATGAATACCAGCATCAATTGCCCCAGATCTGGTCAGAATACCAAATGTTCCGCCAAATATAAAAATCAAAATAATGATTAATGAGGCATCCTCGAAGCCACGAATGGGAGCAATCAGCAGCCATTCAGGTCCCAGCCATTTTTTTGGGACCTGATGGTAAGTGCCAGGAACAGTCATCAGCCTGGTCTGACCCTGCAGTGTCTTTTCAGTCCGCTGGAACTCGCCTGAGGGCAAAAACAGAGCTAAAAAGTAAACAAAAATAACGAGCAAATAGATTAAAACCAGAGTATGAGGCAGCTTGAAACTTCTTTTTTTCATCTGTTTTCAAATCGGTCAAAAATCACTTCATTTTACATGATTGAAACCCACAGAAGCAAAACTTTTGTTAAAATAAACGCCGTCTTCACGGTTATTTCTTCTTATAAGATTCCAGAAGATAGCTTAGCAAGCTAAGCCAGATTTAATAGGCTGAAAAGTTTTGAGACTGATTAGCGACTAAAGCTAACGCTGATAAACTTTAAGCCATCCAGAATGCCCGTTCGCCAGTAGCTCCAGGTGTGGGCGCCGTCTCTCATTCTGGCTTCATGAGGGATCTTCCGGTCGCGCATAGCCACATGAAGAGCAGCGTTGCCCTTATAAAGAAAATCATCATCACCGCAATCTAAATAAAACCTGACCGACTTTATTTTATCAAGGGGCAAGGTATTGACCAGCTGAAGAGGATTATAGCCCTGGAAATGAGCAGTCAACCGCTCACGGCCCTTAAGCCCGGGGCCATAAAGCCGGCCAAACATCTGCTCATAAGTTTTGTCATCAGTAGCAATTATTTCCTCATCTGTCCAGACAGCAGCACTGAAAGCCGCTGCAGCTGTAAACAGGTCAGGATGGCGCAAGGCATAAACTAAGGTTCCCCAGCCACCCATTGATAGGCCAGCCACTCCTCTAAACTCTCTGGAAGCCCTGGTGCGATAATTAGAATCAATATATGGAATCAGTTCTTGACAAAACATGTCTTCATAGCGGACTTTCCCCTGATAATCATTAATATACCAGCTAACTCCCCCATCCGGCATGACAATAATTATCGGTGGAAGCTCCCCTGAAGAAATAGCTATATCAGCAATGAGATTCACCTGGCCGAATTGGACCCAGGCCAGGTCGCTATCCGTATAGCCGTGAAGAAGATAAACAACAGGATAACGCCGGTTGGAAGTCTCATAGTCGGGCGGAAGATAAATCGTATACCTAATCTCCTGGCTAAGAATCTGACTGGAAAACCTCAGCCCTTCTTGTACCTTCCCGGTTGGCTGAGCCTGTCCGGTTACAGGTAAAAGCAGCCACAGAACAACAGTCAAAGCCAGAAATAATATTATCTGTCCTCTTTTCCATTTAATATTTTCTTCCATGGTTTTCCCTCCTCCGTCCTTTTGGATTTAACCAGTATTTATTATTCGACGTTTAGCGTTGAGCATTATATTATATCTTTGTTAGATCATCTATAAAGTTCCAAAAGCCATTAAATCTCGTTACCTTGCTGTTAGGACCAAGCCGGGATTCTTTCACTAACCTAAGGTGCTCAACATTCCTCAAATTTAACTTGAATTTTCGAACGGAAATATTTATATTCAGGCTATAACCCCAGAAGGGTAAAGCTTTTCATTTTAAGGAGGGCTTGAAAAGATGCAAAAAGAAGTTTCTGGCGTCATCATAGAATGCGTTAAGGGCAACATCGCCAATCAGCCAGATGTGATGGCCATTGTCAATCCAGCTAATGCCTATCTCCGGCCGGGGGGTGGTGCAGCCGGAGCTATTCATGAGGCCGCCGGACTTGGCCTCGAAGAAGAGTGCCGACCGTTAGCCCCGATTGAACCAGGGGAGGCAGTCATTACCAGCGGGCAAAATCTGCCTAATAAATATATTATCCACTGTCTTGGCCCTGTCTATGGAGTAGACGAGCCAGCTGATGAACTTCTGGCCAGTTGTTATCGCCAAGCTCTCCAGCTGGCTGAGGAATACCAGATTGAATCTATCGCCTTTCCAGCTATATCCACCGGCTTTTTCCGTTTTCCACCTGAAAAAGCTACCAATATTGCCACAAAGACCATCCTAGAGCTGGCCCCAAAGCTTAAGTGGGTCAAGAGAATTCGGTTCGTCCTATTTACAGATTCAGACCTGGCCGTTTATGAAGCCACATTATCACGCTTAACTCAGAGTTGATTTTATCGCGCAGGTCGTTTCCTGCGGGCTACTTCTGACGGTAAAGCTGTGGTTATGTCCAGCTTTCATAATTTTGTTTGCACTTTCTAATTCAAATATTTTTTCCGAGTATCTAAATCAGCCGAGACTGATTTCAATTAGTTTATAATCCTGCGAACCGAGTCCTATTTTTTCTCCATGGGCCAGCTGAATTGACCAGTCAAGGTTATAACCCTGCCGGAAAGCATCTTTACCGGCCGCTAGATTGACTAAATCAATTGAGGTGCGATCAACAGCAACCGGATCTAATGAGCTGACTATCCCGACATCATGGACAACTCCTGCCTGGCTCTTAGCCATACAATCACAATCCTTGGTAACTTGCAGGATAAAATTAATAAAGCATATTTTTTTCCCGAAATGGTTCTTAACTGATAGAGCATATTCGGCCATTTTTTCCTGAAGACGTCGTGAATCCTCATCCCACTTCATCTGAACGGCTCCAAAGCGGCAGACAACCAGACACTCACCGCAGCCTATGCATTTTTCATCATCAATAATAGCCTTATTCTGAATCTGTCTGATGGCCCCGGCCGGACAGTAATCAAGACAGAGGCCACAATTCCGGCATTGTTTTGCTTTGACCCGTGGATGGACCACCGAATGCTGATCAAGCTTGCCAGCCCTGGAAGCGCAGCCCATGCCGAGATTTTTAATGGCTGCTCCGACACCTGTCTGGACATGTCCGGTCACATGAGTCAAACAAATCATGGTCTGAGAACTGAGAAAGGCACTTGAAATACGCGAACTTTGAACCCGACTCCCCTCAACTTTAAGCTCAACTTTTTCCCGGCCAACCAGTCCGTCAGCAATAATCACCGGTATTTTAACTATTTCCGGCCGGAAGCCATGCTCCCAGGCCAGCCGGATATGATCAACTGAATTTGCCCGGCGGCCAACATAAAGCGTGTTGCTATCAGAGAGAAAGGCCCGATTACTTTTCTTCAGGACATCGTCTATAATCCCGGTCAACCATTGAGGTTTTATATGACCGGTGTTGTTTTTTTCACCAAAATGAATTTTTAAAGCGACGAAATCTTCTGCTTCTATTCTTTCGTTGAAACCCAGAGACCGGTAAATGGCTAAGGATTTTTGAGCGATGATCTCGGGACCATCTTCCCGGCTGGCTCTTATAAAATACACTTCCTTCTTCATCCTGAACCTCATGGTGTTTAGATTAAATTAAATACAGGCAGCTAAAATGCTCGACATCACGTCCGCTTATTTTATCAGAAGAGACCTGACTGTTTCTACCCCGTCACCAAGAGAAACCTCCCCACCCAGAGCCAGAAGGGTTTTTTCCAGGGCATCAAAAGCAAAAATAATTTCCTCTCTGGTCATGTTACCCATATGGCCCATCCTGAATACCTGTCCGGCAGTCAGGCCAAGCCCGCCGGCCACCACCACTCCGAACTCATCCAGTTTCTGTCTGAAACTTTGATCTTCAATTCCTTCAGGATAGCCCACTACTGAGAGTGTCGGGGCGAGACAGGTTTCATCTGTATAGATGGAAAAATCCAATGATCTTAAGCCGCTTCTAATGGCCGAGGCGTAACGTTCATGCCTCTCAAAACGCTTTTCTAGCCCTTCCTCGAGGACCAGACGGGTTGCTTCATAAAAGGCTCTAATTTCATTGACAGCCGGAGTGGAAAAATATTTTTTGGGATTTTCCATAACCGGGAGCCAGCGCAAAATATCGGCATAATAAGCCTTTACTTTCGACAGTTGCTTCCTTTTGTCCAAAGCCCTTCTGGAAAAGATATCTATGGCCAGCCCCGGGGGAGCGCCCAGGCACTTCTGAGCAGCAGTTAAAATAACATCAATCCCCCAACCATCTAAATTCTCCTCAATTCCGCCGGTGGCACAAACGCCATCCACAACCAGCAAGGCTTCAGGTGCTTCCTGTTTTATAACCTCAGAGTAACGCTCAACCGGAGCGCAGCTACCTGTGGCCGTGTCAACATGGGTACAAACCACCACGTCGTACTTGTGCTTTTTAATTTCACTCCTGAGCTCATCAGCACTGACCACCTTTCCCCATGGGCTCTGAAGCAAGCGATATTTCAGGTCAAAGGCATCCGCAATTTCTACCATTCGCTGGCTAAAATATCCCTGAGATAAGATGAGCAGGCGGTCAGACTCGGCTGTGACATTCAACAAAGCTATTTCCATGGCCAGTGTTCCAGACCCGGCCAGGATAAAAGGCTGGCCATCCTTAGTTCTGACAATTTTCTTCATATTTTCCACTGCCCCGTTCAACTCTCTTTCCATTTCCCGGCTAAGATGCGAGACAGTCGGTTTTGACAAAACTTCCAAAATCCGACTGTCAACCGGGGTTGGCCCCGGGATTAAAAGAAGTTTGCTTTCTTTCATTTTTTTCTTCCTTCAGAAAATTCGGCAATGTTTTATTACTATTTTTCTCCAATCGGCCAGGAAAATCAACAAGAAATGAGATTGTTGGTTACAATAATAACAACCGATAGTATAATCGGAGGAGTTTATGGAAGGAGAAATATTATGGCCATAAAAAGAGTCTTAAAAGAATTCTTACTTCCTGTCCTGATAATTATTATTCTGGCCGGATCAAATCTTTCCTGCCAATCAGCCGCCGAAAAAAAAGCTGACCTGGTAATTGCCGGGAAAATATTCACCGGTTTGAATTCCCTGCCTTTCGTGGAAGCCCTGGCGGTCAATGGAGATAAAATTCAGGCCACCGGCACCAGGCAAGAAATCAACAAATATATTGGCCCGCAGACCCGGATAATTGAACTAAAAGAGGGAGTAGCTATTCCTGGCTTGATTGACGCCCACACTCACTTTTCTTCAGGCGGTAAATCTCTAATTGAACTGAGCTTTCGCGGCATAGATTCAATCGAAAAGGTTCAGCAAATGATAGCGGCCAGAATAAAAGAGCTACCAGCTGGCTCCCCAGTTTTTGGCCGTGATTATGATCACACTCTGTTTCCTGGCCAGGAATGGCCCCATCGAACAGATCTTGATAAAGTGGCGCCTGAAAATCCGGTGGTTATCCGCCGTGTAGATGGACATTCAGCCTGGATTAACAGTCTGGCCCTGAAGTTGTCAGGCATCGACCGTAACACGTCTAATCCTTTCGGAGGCGAAATTGTTAGAGATAAAACCACTGGCGAGCCAACTGGCATTTTGAAAGAATCGGCTATGAACCTGATTAAAATTAAGCCCTCCGTCAAGTCTTCTCCGGAAGAAGATATCCTGAGAGCCTTAGATCATGCCCGCCAGCTTGGATTGACTGGAGTTCATGCTTCGACTGATCTCAAGGAGCTAGAAATTTATAAAAGGCTCAAAAAGGACGGCAAACTGACCCTGAGAATTTATGCCTGGCTGCCAATTGAAGAAATGGATCAGTGTCTGAAGCTTGGTATTAAGCAGGGCCAGGGTGACGAGTTTTTAAAAATTGGCTTTCTCAAAGCCTTTATTGACGGGACTCTTGGTTCAGGCACAGCCTTGATGTTTGAACCTTTTGCCGATGCTCCCAACCAATCAGGACTGCCACAGTATTCTGAGCAAGAATTTTATGAATTGATTGATCAAGCTTACGCTCATGGCTTTCAGGTTGGCACCCATGCCATTGGTGATAAAGGCGTTAACTGGGTACTCAATGCCATAGAAAAAGCTCAGAAAAAACATGGTCAGAAAAACCTGCGTTACCGGATAGAACATGCTCAAATTATTAAGCCTGAAGACATTAAGAGATTTAAAGAACTCAGGGTGATCGCCTCCATGCAACCAACCCATTGTACAACCGATATGCGCTTTTGCGAGCAAAGGATAGGCAGCGAACGGTCAAAATATGCCTATGCCTGGAGATCTCTGCTGGACGCCGGAGCCAGCCTGGCTTTTGGCTCTGATTGGCCAGTTGAGCCACTTGATCCGCGCCGGGGGCTATATTCAGCTGTTACCCGAAAAAACATCGAACATGATTACCCGGATGGTGGTTGGTTTCCAGAGCAAAGGCTTAGCCTGGCCGAAGCTATCCAATGTTTTACTTCTGGCTCAGCTTATGCTTCATTTGAAGAAAAATTAAAAGGAACACTCGAGCCTGGTAAACTGGCTGACCTGACTGTTTTTGGTCAGGATATCTTCAGCCATGAGCCGAAAGAAATTTTAACCGTGCCCGTCATTTATACTATAGTCGGAGGTAAAATCGTCTATCAGTCCGAGAGAAGCTAAGTCGCTTTTAAAATTTTACCAGGTACTATCTGGCAACATCCGGCCGGTTAAACCCTTTCGAGATAGTTCTTTATTTCCTCAAAGGAAGAGACAACTAAGACCCTGTCCAGGTTAGCTGGCGTCATGGCGCTTTTAAGAATAAAGATTCTGGTCAGACCGGCTTCTCTGGCCGCCAGCAGGTCATAATTGGTATCGCCAATAGCTAAGGTTTCATCAGGTGTAGCTTTAAGCTGCTCCATAGCTCTGACCAGAGGAGCTCCACTGGGCTTATATAGCCCGCTTTCTCTGGTCAAAACCAGATCAAATCTCAACTGAAAACGGTCAAGCAGACAACAGGTATTTTCCCGATTATTATTGGTGACCAGGGCAGTCTTTATCTGGTAGCTGGCTAACCACTCCAGGAATTCTCTGACTCCCGATTTGAGTCTGGCCATTTCCGTCTGGCGTCGTTCGTGAGCCTCCAGGATAGCATATTTTTGCCATCTATCCGGGTCAGGCAGGTTATCAAGATAGGCCAGAATCGAGCCGCCGGTCAGGCCCAGTTCCTGCCTGATGACCGCCCAATCATAATTATTTTCAACTACTGTTCCATCGAGATCGAAAATGACTAATTTAGTCTTCATCTTTTTTATCTGGCACCAGAGTTATATTAAATAGTAAGAGACGATTTTTCAACCACCACTCCAGGAGTCGTTGGTTGATTTTGCGGGCTGGAGATAAGCTTTGGCTAGCTGTCAATCTTAAATCGGCTGTTCATGAGATCATATATATTTTAAGATTTTAAGGCGGATTAAATAAAAATTGTTGATCAGGATCAGAATAATTGATAGAATTTAAGTGAAAGTTTAGGCCAATGTTAAAAAGAAGGGAGGAACTACATGGGTAAATATCTTGCCATCTTTTTTGGAATAGTGTCTATGATAGCCGGGCTCTACCTGGTAATTTTTGTCTGGTGGCGTGAATTCTTGCAGTTGGTTTTTGGCTTCATTCCACCCATTCTTTTCTTCGGCGGCTTGATAGCCATCGTGGCGGGGATCTCAAGCATAAAAGATTCCATCCGGCAGAAGAAGCTTGAAGCTGAAACGAGTACGATGCAGGAAGAACAAAAGACGGAAGAACAAAAGACAGAAGAACAAGCCCAATAAGATTTCACCGGGTATTTTTTAATAAGACAGAGTTACAGGTTAAACATAAAAAATAGTTTCTGAAAAGCCAGGATAAAGTGAGTTATGTGGTAAGTAGTATTATAGGTATTTTTCTGGCTCTTGTATCTCAGTTCAATGTCACTCTCGATAGATGTTTTCTGCAGAATAATCCTTCGTTGCTGCCTGCCCTGATTTCTTCGGATATACCGACACTGATCACCTTACCCGAACCTATTCAGATTTCAGACTGCTTTTCTCCCACCCAGACTCTTCTGGTGCTGGAGAACATTCTGGCCAGGACTTCAACTATAGAATTCTTTCTTGATCCTGCCAATCAGATTGTAGCTGACAAGAGGGGAATAATTATTCAGGCCCGCTGGTCGTTTCTTAACAAAGATACCGGACGCAAATACCTTTTCTGGCTTTATTTTTATCTTACCCCGGAAAATCAAAGGCAGAAAAACGGGGGTCCAAGACTTATCATAAAAGAAATAAGGGCTGAAAGACGTTAAAGGAGTGGCCAGGTGGGGTTTCGGTTTTGGCCGTCGGCATTGAAAGGTCGAGAGCATCGACTGCTCCAACTGGCTATTGTCTTAGGCTGTCTGTCTATCATCCTGGTCTTAAGCTCATTTTTTTGGTTTAATCAACAGCCATCAAGCTCAGAGAAGGCTATTCCATCCAATTTAAACCAGGCCCGCCGTGAAATTCATCACGATTTTTCGCGGCTTCTTGAACTCTTGCAAAAAAGGCAAATTCAGCTTAGCGCTCGTACTCTGCCCGAAGACTTATGGACGAGATTTGAATTCTTCAAAAGAAGTGATCTAAATCCTGCTCTGGAGGGTGTGGCGAGTTTAGACGAGAAACTAAATCTCGAGGTCTGGTATGGAAATGTTGCCGATCTAAAAACCTCATTGCCCGATCTTGAAAAATATTTAACAGATATTCTGGCTGGAAGTTTTGTTATTCAGGATAGGGCTTCAACTTATCTGGTAAGTCTAAAGCCTGTTGCTCAAAATAGTTATCTGGCCATTTTTGAGCTGCTGGCCTTTCAGCCTCAATTTCAGTCAACCTATTTGCATCAGTACATAAGGCTAAGGTCAATAAGCAAGACTGGTGCTGATATCGATTTCTGGGAATATTCTCATGAGACAGAAGCTCTTGACCGACTGTTTGAACGAAATCAAGATGCCTATTTGAGCCAGCAAAGGGAAGAACAGGAGAGCCGGACACTTTATTTCCCCCTAAGAAATGAGAAAAGTAAAATTTTAGCAACTGTGACTTTAAATTCTTTTCGCCTCGAAGGCCAAAAGCTAACTCTAAACCAGTTGGTCAGACTTCTGACCATAATTCTGGCTATCTTAGCTCTAACTTTCCTTTTATTCTGGCTTGGTCACGATAAACCCAGATCTTTATGGGCCTCAAAACTGGCTGACGGATTGCTGGCCTCGGTGGCACTTCTAGCTATAAGATATCTGCTGGCCATACTGGCTGAACTCAGACCTTTTGTTTACTGGCCAGTTTTTTCTCCCCGTGAAGCAGGTTTCAAAACGATCGGGAATTTGACCAGCTCGCCAGGTGATATTTTTTTAACTTATCTTTTTATTTTCTTTCTGGTCGTCCTCAGCATTAAACCATTAAAAGCCAGGCTAAGTCTCACCTCCCGGCATACCCGAACAGAGTCAGTCAATAATAAACATAAAATCCTGATAATTATGGCCGGAGCCTTTCTTTTTGTCCTGGGTTTCCAGGCCTTTATCTGGAGCCTAAAAAAAATAGTGGCCGGCACCAGCTTTAATTTACTGCAATATAATTTTAATTTAGCTTCCATTCTTATTTATTTAAGTCTTTTCCTGGCCGGCCTGAGTTTTATCTTCTTTCCCCTGCTGATTTTAAGAAAGATATTTTCGACCGGCTGGGTCAGAACGATTTTCTGGGGAGCAAGTCTGGCTTCAATTCTGATTTTTCAGTTTATAGCCTGGTTGATTATAAAGCCTGCCGGGTTAAAATTAGCCTGGCAAATTCTTCTATTATTATTGCTCTTCTTCCTCTCCGTTCTGTTCAAGCGTCGGGCCGGTTATATTCTTCTCAGTCTGTTCCTGATCGCCCTTGTTCAATTCACTTCTGTCCGCAGCTTAACGGCTACCAGGACTCGCCAGTTGACGGAAAATGTCCTTGTTCACCTGGTTTCTTCTCAGAAAACCTGGGCTGAAATGGCCCTCAAGCAATCACTCTTAGAGTTACAAAGGCAGATCCGAGACATTCATTCCTTTTTCCGTCATCCAGCTGATCGGGACTTTGCCCGTTCTCTCTGGAACAAGACCTTCCTGGCCAGGCTTAACTGGAATTCCTGCCTTTATCTCCAGTCGAACGACAGGAAGGTCTTATCATCTTTTTCTTTGAATATGCCAATTTTTGCAGAACAGACTGATGACCTGGAAATGTCGGTTGAGCCGGTTTATACCGAGCAATATCTGGAAATCCTTGGCCAGGAGCGTCATTTTTTGATCGGTTACCAGGACTTTACTGCTGACAATGGAGCCTCTGGCCGGCTGGTCATCTGGGTCAGCCTCGATCCCACTCTTCTACCTTTTATTAATACTGCCAACCCATATTTTGAATTGTTACGATTAAATACCCTTCCTTCCCTTCAACACTTCCCGGTTTCTCTGGCCATCTTTGACTCTGAAGGTCAGCCACTTTTTAATCAGCCCCAGCCGGCCTTTTCTATTGAACCGGAATTAAGACAAAAGATAAAAGAACAGCCATCGGGTTTATGGACAGTTCTCCATCTAAACAGCCAGGGTTATCGTGCCTATTGTCTGACTCTTGATGATGGCCATTTCTACGCTTTTTATCAGCCGCCAGAATCAAGCCGCCGGCTGATCACTGGCTTTCTGAAGCTTTTCTTTCTCTTTATTATTTTCTCTCTATTGCTGCTCATCCCGCTAGCTGCCAGAAGGAGAGAATGGCGGCCGGACCTCCGGTCTTTTTCAGCCAGGGTTTATGTCGCTTTTTTTACCGTGGCCTTAGTGCCTCTTTTTTTCTTTATCTTTTTTACCCAGACCATGGTCGAAAGAATATTTGCCGACCGCTTTGTGAACGAAGCTACCAGCCGGGCTTATTTTGCCCGGAGTATCCTCTATGACTTTACCAGCCTGCAGGAGTCAGCTGAACAACAACCAGCAGGACTACCAGAAGACCTGGTCTTCTGGATCAGCGCTACCCTTAATAATGATGTGAATCTCTATCGCCAGGGGTTATTTCTTTCTTCAAGTCGGCGGGAATTTTTTGAAACAGGAATTCTATCCGATCTAATTGATGGTGAGGTTTACAGCCGAATTATTTATGGCCACCAGCCACTGGTCGTTAGCCGGAAATCTTTTGGCCAGTTTTCATATCAGACCCTGACCATTCCCTATAACTATCAGCAGGATGTTTATCTTTTAAGCCTGCCTTTTCCTTTTGAAAGGCAGGAAATTTCTAAAGCCACGGGCGAGTTGCTGGAATTTTTTATCTTTTCATCGATATTTTTTATCGGCCTGATTGCTTTCTTTGCCAGTACGATCAAAAGGATGATTATTATCCCGATCAATAAGCTCATCCGGGCCACACAGGAGGTTGGATTGGGCAACCTGGATGTGAAAGTGGATCACCAGGCTCAGGATGAACTGAAGGGCCTGATTGATGGCTTTAACACCATGGTTGAAAACCTGAAAGGACATGAAAAAGAACTGGCTGAGCTCAGTCAGAAAGTAGCCTGGGCAGAAATGGCTAGAAGAGTAGCTCATGAAATAAAAAATCCTCTGACCCCCATCCAGCTCTCAGCTGAGCATATTCTTAAAGTTCATGAAGATCAGCATCCTGAGTTTGATCGTATCCTCAGAGAATCAATATCCTATATAATTTCAGAGGTAGAGAATCTAAGGAGAATAGCTCAGGAATTTATGACTGTCGCCCGGGAATCTGATACACACCTCGAAAAGTTTGACCTGGCCAATCTCGTTGAGGAATTAGTTGAACCTTATCAAAGTACCCTCGAAGGCCGGATACCTATTACTCTTAAGAAGTCTGGCGATGATTTTATCTTAAATGGTGATCGGGAAAAAGTGAAGGTTGCTATCCGCAATTTGCTAATTAATTCCATTGAAGCCATCAAGGGAAAAGGGCAGATTGAGTTTATTCTCAAATCATCTCCCGAAGCAATCAGACTGGAAATCAAGGACAGCGGGGCAGGAATTCCAGCCGATATTGCCGAGCACATTTTTGAACCATATTTTTCAACTAAAGAAAAGGGCACCGGCCTTGGCCTGGCTATCTGTAAAAGAATTGTAGAAGAGAATGGTGGCTCAATTAAAATAGAAAGCAGGTCGGGCCAGGGAACAACGGTGATTATGGCTTTCCTTAGGGTAGCTGATAATCAGGCCGGCTGATTTTTGATTAATTTTTAGGCCGGCTCCCCGTAATAAGGTCAAAATCGAGAGGCAGGAGAATTTAAGTTCAGCGGGGCAAAATGATATAATAATAATCTTTATTAATGTGGAGAGGTCAAGATGAAAAACCTGGTCACCTACTTCAGCCTGACCGGAAATACAAAGAAGATAGCTGAGGCAATTTATGAGGCTTTGCCTGAGCCAAAAGAATTAAAAAAAATGGATGGGATAAAATCAGTCGAAGATTATGATCTGATTTTTGTCGGTTTCCCTGTTCATTCCCATAGTGTTCCTTACCCGGTGGAAGCTTTTCTCCGCCATTTACCGGCTGAGCAGAAAGTAGCTCTCTTTATGACCCATGGGTCAATTCCAGGTACGAGGTTGTCCCGACAGGCCCTCGAACAGGCTTTGGTTCTGGCCGGGAAAGCCAGGATATTAGGTACTTATACGTCGCGCGGCCAGGTTTCCCCTGAAGCTATGGAAATACTGAGCCGGTCACCAGAACATGAACTCTGGGCAGAAATGGCGGTAACCGCTCGTCATCATCCCGACCAAAATGATCTCGATGATGCACGGGCTTTTGCCCACTGGATATTAAGCCTGGCTGCCCAGCCTGGTTGATGACAGGTTTTCTTTCAGGTTGAAATCACCAGCAACTTAGAGATGTTTAATTCTCTCAAAGCCTGAGATGCCGGTAACCTCTAGCTTCTCATCTGCTTCCTTTTCAATCTGGTCTAATAGCAGGTTAAGCCCAAGAGTATCAGAAGCCATATGCCCGGCTACAATTACGTTAAGTTTGGCCGATTTGCATTTTTCCAGTGCTTCTTCACTGAAGTGCATGCCCACCAGAGTACTGACACCGGCTAACACTTGCTGACTAAAAATATCCTTCGGCCCTTCGGTCCCACCAGTCATATCAACATAAATTTTGCCGGCGCGGCTATCTTCTGAACCATTAAGCAGGCGCGGAGGGACAGCCTGGCGACTGGATTTTTTATATTCTGGAATTTCTCTTAAAATAGCCAGTACGTCTTTGAGCCTGACCGGGTTTTTCTCCTTAAAAAGGTCTGTTAGATACTTAGCAACACAATTATCCGCCACCGTATGAAGACAGATCATCGGTAGATTAAGCAGGCAAGCGACGTCCACTGTGCGATGATGATTGAGCGGCAGGAACCTTCGTTCAACTTCTCCTCTTCTCTTTTCCATTAACTGCTCGGCCAGACTGGGGGTAACTCCTGCCTGAATATAGAGATCAACCTGAAGCCCCATCACCTGGTAAAGCTGAGCCAGGGCCCGACCTTCTGGATGATGAGCCAGAATCAGATCAAACTTCTCTGAGCGTTCCTTATTCAAGACATAAGCCAGCAGAACCTCGCTCACTTCCATATCAATTCCAGCTAGAAGGCGATTGACCTCCACTTCCGGATCGCCAAACAGTATCCGGCTGTCAGCATATGGATTAAAAAGTACATCAAGATCGAAAACCTCTTTTTCTTCGTCACTTAACTTGTTGTATTTTTCCTTTTCTGTTTCGAGCAAGCTGGTAATTTCCTGGGGCGGTCGCAAATCATTTTTGATGCCAGCCGCCACCGCTTTTTGATAAAAATCTTTAAGTTTCATTTTTTCTCCTTATGCTCAATCTTAACTAATGGCTAAACCCGGTTGAGGCAGACCGAGAGCAACCTACCAGGTTATTGCCAGTTAATTTTCTTATCTGACTCTGACCTTCAGCTGATCCATTTCCGGGCCTCCCGGAAAAAAGATGACCGACATCTAATTTCAACTTGCTGGTTACCGGCCAAGGCCCAGAAAAGCAAGCTTTTAGACAGGTCCCGAACTGATATTTCATAGCTTTTTTTATCACTATACAAACTATTCTCCTTTAAGGCAAGCCGCCGAAAATCTGCTGAGAACAGCTCCCATTTGACAGAAAAGATTGAATCAGATAAATTTTAAGAATGCTTGGCCGCATCATATTCCTGGTTATTATTTTTTATATCATCTACCGGATAGTCAGATTTTTTCAGAGACTGGGAGAAACCAGCCCTCAGAAATATCAAAAACGCACCCAGCCAGGCAGTAAGACCATGGTTAAAGACGAAATGTGCAATACTTATATACCGGAAGACGAAGCCCTGAAAGAAGTCAGGGATGGCCGCACCTATTATTTTTGTTCACCAGCCTGCCGGCAGAAATTTATTCAGGAAGGAAAAAAGAAACATAAAGAAACATTAAGAGATTAAGAGCTAATAGCCCGAGAATTCAACAGAAAATTCTGAAAACTCCCCTTTATATTCTTCCCAGCTGACTTCCACCTTTTCTACTCTGGCCAGCCTCGGCCCTTTTTTCAATTCAGCCAGGAACTGTTCCAGTTGCTGGCGTTGGCCCTCTGCCACAACTTCTACCCGGCCATCATACAGATTTTGAACCCAACCGGTTAATCCCAGCATCCTGGCTACATGCTGGGCCAAAAAACGGAAACCAACCCCCTGCACCCTGCCGGAAATATAAGCATGAAGCCTGGCTTTCATGGAAAAAATTTTAACATATTATTGCCTGAAACAATAAGGTCAAGCACATTCTGGACCAGCTGCCAGGGACCAAGCGTAAATTGGCAGCTAAAAATAGGCCTATGATTATCTATCTAAGTCTTTTTTGCCCGGCTGGTTTTTGGTACCAGCCTGGTCATACCCTCTTTAACTTCACTAATAGCTCCGGCAGAAAAGCTAAGTGGGAGATAAAGGCCGTTAAGATAAAAAGAAATCTGGTCGTCATAATGACGGCTCAGAAAATGACCATTTTCTCCTGAAGTTAAAACTGAGAGTGAACGGTCGAAATCAGACAGATCAATGACCAGCCGGCAGGAAGCTCCAGCCACTGTTTTATACTCACGGCCACTTATACTTGCCCGCACAGTCTGGCTATCGCCTATCATCGGGTAGTGGCCACTGTTTAAAAAGCTAAGATACCATTTTTGTCCAAGAACATGTTGATAACTCAGCCGGTGCAACCTGGCCCAGTCCCACCTTTCCTTGTTTTTGCCAAAGAGTTTCGTCAGCTCACTTAAAGTCTCGAGCATAGCTTTTTCCATTATTTCGTCTCTGGTTTCCCTGCCTGGTGTCTCAGTCCGGTCAAACCAGGGAGAATCCGACTGGTCAATAATTTTTTCCAGGCCGGCTTGCCTCGCTTGAAAGTATCTGGCCAGATCCTGATAATAAAAGCTAAAATCATCGCTGAAAGTGAGCTCCTCCAACCTCTTCCAGAAGACCTCATAGATAGCTGAAGCCAGCCCCTCTTTAACCTCACCTGACCATTGCATCAATATTTGCCTGGCCTCCTCTGCCGCCGGATCAACCATTTTCACCTGATTTAGGACCTGTTTGAGCCTGGCCGCTCGCTGCGAGTAAACATCATTTTGAATGGCCGTCATAGTTTGCAGCGAATTCTTGCTGTTAGACTGAAGTAACTCTTCTATTCTGTTTTTCCTGTCAGGTGATATCCAGTCAAAACCAAGGTAATGAGAATAATTTTCAGGCATAATATTGTTGTTGGCAGTGACAATCAGACCAGAAGGCGGGTTATAAATATTTGGCTTTTCTTCTGGAGTCAAATAACCGGTCCAGAGACTATCATCACGCCAGCCAGGATAGGGATAAACGGCAGTTTCTTTTTGCCTGACCGGAATTTTTCCTGAGAGATAATAGCCAATATTTCCGGCCGTATCGGCATAAACAAAATTCTGAGAAGGATTATCAAATAGTTCCGCTCCGCTGGAAAAGTCAGACCAATCGCTGGCAGTATTAATCAGATACAATCCTTCGGCTGTCCGGTCGCCTTCATACAGGGTCCAGCGTAGCGATATAGGCAACTCACAATTCAAAAGAAAGGGATTAAGAATCGGGCCCTCTTCTGTCCAGCTGACAGTGATTGTTCTAGGACTCTTTTCTCCTTTGATTTTAATAATTTCGTTTCTTACAGTCAGAGGCCTCCACTCCCCCAGGCGAAAATAAGATCTGGTTTCCCAATCAACCTTTTCTAAATAAAGATCCTGAACGTCCACATAAGAATTAGTTATACCCCAGGCCAGATGCTGGTTATGGCCGATAATCACCAGGGGAACTCCAGGAATGGTCTCGCCACTAACCTTATATTCCTGGCACTCCAGTCCCATTTCCAGCCAGATAGGCGGCACATTGATGATTAGATGAGGATCATTAGCCAGAAAAGGCCGGCCACTGGTTGTGCGATCTCCAGAAATAACCCAATTATTGGAGCCAGAACCGGATTGATCCAGAAATTCAGTCAGACCGAAATTTAGCACATCTAGCTGGACTTCCGGGTCGGGAAGGAAATCAAGCCCCGGTTCCAGTAACTCAACTGCCTCCGGGCCAGCTTTTCTTATCAAATTTATCCTGGCCAGCTCTGAGGTATAATCAGCCGCCAGATTCATGGCCAGAAGATGTTTGATCGACAGGCTGTCCTCGACTGTCCAGGGCTCAGGTCTGAAGCGCAGCAAAATAAACTCCGGCGGCCAGTTCCACTTTATCTGGCGGATATAAGCGTTAACACCAGAAGCATAAGCTGAAAAAAGTTTCTTCATTTTTTCTGGCAGTTTCTCAAAATCACGTTCAATGGCCACTGGCAGCCCAAGAACCCGGCTTCTGAGGTCATAGGTCAGACCGGCTTCCCCCACAATTTCGGATAGCCGTCCCCGGGCCAGGCGTCTGAACAACTCCATCTGCCACAGACGTTCGCGGGCCTGAATATAACCGGCAGCCAGAAAGAGGTCTTCCTCACTTTGAGCTTTAAGATGTGGCACGCCCCATCTGTCCCAGGTCACTGATACTTCGGCTTGAAGTCCCTTTATGGCCAGGCTGGCCGAGTCCTTAGGCCTGGAAGATGATAATAAAAAATAAAGCCCGACGCCCAGTCCAATAGCCAGAAACAAAACGGCCAGAATAACTTCACCTATAATTGTTTTTAATTTCATTATTCACTTCCTGTTCCTGCTGTGGACAAAAATTCTTTTTTAGGTTGGGTTTTAACCAGACGGTCGGCCTTGTTGATAATCATCTCTGGAAATTTTATCCCTTGTTTTTCTGCAGCTTCTTCATTGATGAAAAATCTCACCCGGTCAACATATTGAAATGGGATGCGGGCGGGATTTTCACCCTCTTTTATTCTGATAACTAAATCGGCCGTCCTGGTGCCAATATCGCTGAAATCAAAACCCATAGAGGCACAAGCACCGAATTCGGCACCGGTCGAAAAGGCAGCGAAGAGAGGAATTTTATTGGCTTCAGCCAGCTGTCCGATTAAATCAAAATTAGCATTAATCGTATTATCTGAAACAGGGAATAATACCTCCACCTGCTGTCTGACCAGTGCCTGCACAGCCTGAACTATATCCTGAGCGGCAGAAATTGACTCAACAATTACCTCCAGACCGAATTCTGAGGCGGCCTCCTTCATTAATTCTAAATAATATTCAGAGTTAATTTCAGAAGGTGTCCAGATGGTGCCAATTCTTCTGATCTCGGGTTTCACCTGATAAATAAGTTCAATAACCTGTTTAATAGGAGCGGTTGAACAGACTCCGGTAACCCGCGGGTTGTGGTCAACAGCTGTTCTGCCTGCTTTGATAATATAGGGATTGGCCACTGATGAAAAAACAATCGGTATATTCTCCGTTTCAATCATTGCCGCCTGAAGAGCCGGGGTAGAAATGACCACAATTAAATTGACCTGAGGGGCGAGTTTTCTCGCCTGATCGGGTAAAAGAGAAACATCGCCATGAGCTTCTTTCAGCAGGATGTCAATTATTTCCTGTGTCCTCTGCTGATAATCTAATAGTTTCCTTTTCATCGTCTGAAATACTTCACGTGCCGACGGCGAATCATAAGCAAGAAGAACACCCAGACGGTAACTTACTGAAACCTTTTCTTCTTTTATTTGCTCTTTCTGACAAGCAGTCATAACTAAAAGCAAACCTATTACCGCCATAATAATATTCACTGAAAATTGACGTCTGGTATCAGGGTTTTTTCTCATTGGCCACCTGTTATCTGAAATATTTTTAATTAATTATTAAAGCATGATTTATTGATAGCCGGTCAGCTCCCGCCAGCGGGATGGTTCAATGTTGCCACCGGACACAATCGCCACGACCTTTTTACCAGAAAAAAGTTCCCGTCCGGCAAGCAAACCAGCCAAAGACAGCGCCCCGGCTCCCTCCACTATTTCCTGATGATCTTCATAAAAAGTTCTCATCGCTTCCATGATGCTCTCTTCTGAGACTGTTAGCAGCCGGTCAACATAATGTCTGACGAGGTCAAAAGTCATAGCCCCGTTTTCCAGGCCACCGGCTACAGCGTCGGCTATGGTTGCTTTTTCCACAAAATCATTGTTCAGGTAGCCAAGACTGAGCGAATGTTCGATAAAGGCTGAATTTTCGGGCTCTACCCCGGTTATCCTTATGCCGGGCTTACTCTCCTTGAGGTAAAGAGCTATTCCAGCTATCAGTCCACCTCCACCCACCGGCACAATTACCTCTTCTACCTCCGGCCAGTCTTGAAATATTTCCAGACCACAGGTGCCCTGTCCGGCTATAACCTGCTCATTATTGTAGGGTGAAACAAAAATCTGATCCCCGGCCTCAGCTGCCTGTCGAGCTTCAGCTTCTGCCTGCTCACATGGCCCCTCGACAAGTTTCAGCCTGGCTCCACTTCTTTCCAGTTTCTGGCGTTTATGATTAGTTATAGTGGCGGGGACATAGAGAGTAAGTTCTAGGCCTTCCTGCTGGCAGATATAGGCCGTAGCTGCACCGTGATTGCCCGTTGAGGCGGCTACTACCCCCTGTTGCTGGCAGTAATTTAGATTAGCCATAATTTTACTGGCTGCTCCACGGATTTTAAAAGAGGCTGTCGGCTGGTGGTTTTCCCACTTAAAATAAATCTGGCTGCCCAGTTCAGCCGAGAGTCTCGGAGAAAAAGTCAGGTCAGTATGAATAGCATAACGTCTGATCCGTTGGCTGGCCTCTTCAATCAGAGCTTTATCAATTCCTCTCATTTAGTCTCCAGTTGTCAGGCAGCTCATGATGGCTGTTGGCATCTGTTGTTCTCGACTTAAATCTTGGTGTTTAACAAGACAGACAATCCTGGCCTCCCGCCATTTACGCCCTGGATATTTCTTAATTATTTATATCATATCAGGAAAATTTGACTCAAGCTTAATCTTTACCTATAGTTTAATTTTGATTCAATACATATCTGTAAGGCAAGGCTAAACAGCAATGGTTAAAAATCAAGGCAGTTCATTAGAAGAAAAACAAGCAGAGTTTAAAGGGCTGGTTGAGGTGTATACGGGAGACGGTAAGGGCAAGACGACGGCAGCACTTGGACTGGCTTTCAGGGCTGCTGGCCACGGTTTTAGAAGCTATATTGGCCAGTTCTTAAAAGGCCAGTCAAGCGGCGAGGTACAGGCAGCCAGAAAACTTCAGCCACTGGTCACCATTGAACAATTCGGCCGAAAGAAATTTATCAAGGTGACCGAGGATTTCGAGGAAGAAGATTACCGGCTGGCAGAAGAAGGCTTCAAAAAATGCCTGAAAGCAATGCTCGGCGGGGAGTATCAAATTGTCATCCTCGACGAAATAAACGTTGCCCTGAATCTGGGGTTAATCAAAGAAGAAGAAATACAGAAGTTTCTTGACCGGAAGCCGGAAGGTGTCGAAATCGTTCTGACCGGAAGATATGCTCCTCAGTCAGTTATAGACCGGGCTGACCTGGTGACAGAAATGGTCTGCCGGAAACATTATTATGATAAAGGAGTCAGAGCCAGGAAAGGCATTGAGAAATAGCGGCCTTCGTATTAACCAGATAGTTAATGAGATGGTGCAAAGGCCCGCTAGCCATAAGCTCACCACTACTTTTTCAACCAGATGGAATCAGTATCCGGTGTTTTCAACCTTCGCCTTGGCTATTCAGCCAGGTAGCCTTTTAACCAACATGGCAATAAGGAGTATCCAGCCAGGGAGGTCTCCCTTGTCGCTGATCAGGTGATGGAGTTCCGTTGTTTCATGCCTGATGGAAACGAGTTCTTGAGAAGGAGTGCGACTTTTCAACCTGCGTTCAATCAAAATCTTTGCGCCGGCTGGTAATTGCCATTTAATTTTTTGCATTTATAATGATTTAGTGGTCAAAAGAAAGTGAAGGTATGAAGCTTACCAGAGATAGATTTCAACAACTGGTTCAAGAATCGATGAAAGTTATCCCCAAGAAATACCTTAAGCAGATAAAAAATGTGGCTATTCTGGTCGAAGATTATCCACCACCAGGGCAGAATCTGCTCGGACTCTATCATGGTGTTCCTTTGAATCTCCGTGGCTCTTATTATGGCAATGTGCCACCTGATGTTATAGTATTGTATAAGGTGCCAATTGAAAGTCTCGGTGCCAGTGAAGACGCAGTCAGAGAAAGGATCGAAGAAGTGCTCCTGCATGAAATCGGGCATTACTTTGGACTGGATGAAAAAACATTAAGAGAAATTGAAGCCAGAAGACTGAAAATAATCGCCAAAAAGTCTGAAAAGGAGAATTAACCATGGGTAATATTTTAAAAGGTGTTTATGCTGCACTGACCACGCCCTTTGTTAATGGCGAGGTTTCGACGGAAAAATTCAGGGAAAATATTGAAAAGTTTAATAAAACTGGTCTGACGGGCTATGTTATCCTCGGCTCAACCGGCGAAGCAGCTTTTCTTGATGATGAAGAATCGGAAGCACTGGTCAGGGAGGCTAAAAAATCAGCGGCCAGCGGGAAAGTCATTATTGCCGGGACAGCCAGGGAATCGGCCGAGTGGACGATAAAATTCACCAATCGCCTGGCGGAAGTCGGGGCGGAGGCAGCACTGGTCAGACCGCCTTCTTATTACAAGGCAAAAATGAATTATGAAGCCCTCCGGGATTTTTATCTCAGGGTAGCTGACCGGGTTAAAATTCCGATTATTCTCTATAATATTCCACAAAATACACAGATCTGGCTGCCACTTGAACTGGTGGTGGAGCTTTCCAGCCATCAAAATATCATCGGTCTTAAAGAAAGCGGGGGCAACATTGCTTTTCTGGGGGAGGTCATCAAGAAAGTCCCGGCTGACTTCTTTTATTTTACCGGCTCGGGGAGCGTTTTTTATTCAGCGCTGGAACTTGGCGCCACTGGTGCTATTCTGGCTTTAGCCAATGTCGCGCCGGAATTATGTGTTAAGCTTTATGAGCTGTTTCAATCTGGACAAAAAGACGAAGCCCGGGAACTTCAATACCGGCTTATTCCGCTCAACCGGGCGGTGACTGAAACCTATGGTATACCGTCTGTTAAATATGCTTTAGACCGCCGTGGTTTTTTTGGCGACCCCTGCCGTTCTCCCCTGCTGCCACTGGAAGAGAAAGCTAAAAAAATAATCGACTCTCTTCTGCAGGAACTAAGATTAATCAGCTGAATTTATTATAGATGAGCAGACAGGCCTGATATAAAATACGGCCTGCAAGTTAAGGGCCGATGACAGTTGTAATTGCTCTATGTCTTCTACTGCTTATTGCTTACCTTTTTGAGTTTTACTCAGAAAAGATAAATGTACCGACAGTTATGATCTTACTTCTGGTCGGTTTTCTTCTGAGAGAAATAATTACTTATTTCAAAATCCCCTTCCCGGATTTATTTTTCTTATTGCCAGCCCTTGGCAATCTTGGCTTGCTGTTGATTGTTCTGGAAGCTACCCTGAGCATTAAATTAAACAGAGAGCATGGGAAACTGCTTCTTCAGACTCTGGGCCTGGCCCTGGCCAGTATTATTATCCTGTCATTTCTGCTGGCTCTGGCTCTCAGGTCAACCCATCCTGAAGTCAGCTTCAGAGAACTTCTTCTGATGGCCGCAGTCTTTGCTGGCAGTAGCAGTGCTGTGGCTATCTCCAGTTCAAAACATTTGCCCACCGCCAGCAGGAATTTCGTTGTTTATGAAAGCAGCTTTTCTGATATCCTCAGCATCATGTTTTTTAATTTTCTTTTATGGAATCAAACTCTTGGTGGAAATATATTTTTTATCGCTCTGTCTCAATTAATTATAACGGTTATCATTTCTGCTGTCTCCATCTATTTTTTATTTTTTCTCATACAAAGAATTGAACATGAGATTAAATTTATTCCAATTATCCTCCTGGTAATTTTGATCTATTCAGTTTCAGAAATTATGCATCTGCCAGGCCTTATTTTTATCTTATTTTTTGGTTTGTTTTTAAATAATTATGACAGGGTACAGTCACTTCCCTGGCTGAAAAAAATGTTTATCAAGGAAAATCCTGGGGAAGTAACCAGATTTAAGGATCTGGTAGTTGAGTTTACTTTCCTTATCAAATCGATCTTTTTCCTTGTTTTTGGTTTTGCTGTCAGTAGGCGCGAAGTGCTGAATCTCCCCGATCTTTTTAAAGCTCTGGTTATAGTGGCCGTTATTTTTGGACTTAGATGGCTATTATTGAAGTTGATGAGAATCGAGCTGGACCGGGTCTTATACTTTGCACCGCGTGGCCTGATTACCATTCTTTTATTTGTCACCCTTCAAGAAAAGGGCCTTGCTCCTTTTCTCTCCAGGGGAATGGTCTTCCAGGTAGTTTTTCTGTCGTGTCTGGTGATGGTCATAGGTAACCTGGCAGGGAAAAAGCAGGAAGAAAAAATCGAAGCCCGGACGGTCGAAAACCCATCAGGTAGCGTGGAAGAGTTCGAGTAAAGCTGGCTCCGGGTTATCCTCATACAATATTTGATTCTTTTCATAGAAAAAGTAGCGGTGATAAAGCCAGAGGCCGGCCATAATAAAAATGATAACCCCATAAAAACCAACCAATCTGGAAGGCCTGGCCAGAAAATAGGGTTCGATCCAGCGCGGTATAAAGATATAACCCAGAAATAACAGGACATAAACCAGCCAGAAGATATAGAGCTTACTTTTCCCGGGAAGATAAGAACAGGCAAAAGGAAATTTCCGGTGCTGAAAAAACAGGGCTTCCACCAGCAAAACAGCCAGAGCCAGGTCATAAAGACAATGAATACCAGCAGTGGTCCAGTTCCAGATAAAACCATAAAAAACAAAAAGCAGGAGATAGAGCGGAATAAGGGCAAAAAAGAAAATGCTTTTCCGCAGAGCTGAAAAATAAGACCAGCACCGCGGACTTTCCGCTATTTTAAAAATCCAGTTAGCTTCCAGGTTGAGCGGGATATTAGTGGCATCTCTTATTCCCAGAGCCAGAAAGAAGCTCAGAACCAGCGGTAAGGAAAGCATATTACCAGATTGAGCTTTCCAGAAAAATTTACCAGTCGAGACAAACATAATAAGGCTCACCCCAAAACCAATCCCTAAATAAGACAGAACCCTGGTCCGGTGAAGACGGCTGCGGCTCAGGGCACTGCCATAAAACCAGAAAACGGCCCTTTCTGTCGGTTGTCTTAAAATCGTCAGATTCAAGACGGGTTCAGCCAGCCTCCGTAAAATTGACGGCCGGTAATGTTTGGCTCCTTCCGGTGATATTTTTTTGAGATACCGGTTGTATGAAATTAGAGTAATTAGAAAGAAAGCAGCCACAGCTATGACCAGAGCTACAATTGCTCTAAAAGCCAGCTGCCGGAAAAAGGGCTGCCGGTTTCCCTGTAAAACCTCATAGAGTCCGGTAAACCAGAGCGGGGGGAAATTCATCATAAGGGAAGTTGGACTCCCCTGAAGGGCTTTGAAGCTTTCAAACTGCTTTTGAATAAAATGCGTATCAATCAGGAAAAAATAAAGAACAAAAATATGAGCAACGATGAGACCAAAGCGCAATAGATCTGAAATCCGTTGAAAGATTTTTCCCCGAAGAAGGATATTGAAAAAACCAACAATAAAACCGAGAGCAAAGAATATAAAGGCCCCGGCCAGGAACATAACCAGAAGATGAGTCAGGAAAAGAAGAAAAGCTGAAAAAAGGCCGTAGTATCTTGCCTGGCCCAAAAATATGGCAAAAACAATTGACGACAGAGAGTTAATACCAATAGCAAATAGCCCGACAAACATCACCAGGCTGGCAAACTTGGCCGAAAAAACAGTCAGCGGCTTCAAGGGCAGGGGCATCAGATTCAAAAAATCCTGCCGGTCAAGAAAAATTACATCCCAGACAAAGATGGTGACGAGCCCGAGCAGCAGCATGCTCAGGGTAGTCATTTCGCAAATTTCAAGCCAGGCCTCGGGTTTCTCTGGCAAGATAAGATACGGGAAAAGAAGGTAATCGGCGACCGAGGCCGGAAAAATCGCCAGAAGAGCTATAATGCTCACCACCTTGCCAGTCATCTGCTCTTCAAAAAAGACCGTTTCATTTAGAAAAAGGTGCTGGAAGAAATGACGCGTTAAGACTACAAATGATCTCTCTTTGAGCTGAAGTTTTTTAAAGCCGTCCATTTTTTTATTTTTAGCTGACTTAAGTTTCAGCCGTTTTTCTTCATTAAAGAAAGTAATTCTGAAGCCGCTGCCTCCGGGTCTTCCTGAACAACCAGCTGACCGAAAATTTCTTCAAGCGATGGGACTTTCATTAACTGACGCAGATTCTCGACCGAATCATCTGCCCTGACCTTCCCCTGATAAAGAATCAACACCCGGCTGGCCACTTTCTCGACAATGTCCAGAAGATGAGAAGAATAAATGACAAGGTGGCCTTCAGACGCCAGCCGCCTGACCAGTTTTTCAATAATGAGAATAGTGGAAACATCCAGCCCCGACAATGGCTCGTCAAGGAGAAGAATCTCCGGGTCATGAAGGAGAGCAGCTGTTATTAAAACTTTCTGCGTCATGCCTTTGGAAAAAGAAGCAATCTCGGAATACAGATCACCGGCCAGGTCAAAGACCTCCATAAAGCCTTTGATTTTGGCTTTAAGGACTGATTCTTTAAGCCCTCGCAGTCTGCCCACCATGAGGAGATAATCATAGGCGCTGAGATGGGAATAAATGGCCGGCTCTTCCGGCACATAGCCCAGCCTTTGCTTGAACCAGACCAGATTCTTCCAGACATTCCGCCCGTCATAGAAAATTTCACCTTCTGTTGGCTCCAGCAGTCCGGCAATCATTTTGATGGTGGTGGACTTGCCGGCACCGTTTGGGCCGAGATAGCCGACCGACTCCCCCGGTTTGATGGTGAAACTCACCGCATCGACCACTTTTAAAAATTGATATTTTTTTGTTATCCCTTTTAGCTCTAACATCTTAGACCAGGGTCAAATATATCACTTATGATTTTATTCTGACAAGAAAATTATAGCGTTAAAATGCCTGGCGTGCTCAGAAAGGACCAACCAGCTTTACCCTCGCCCTCTGCAATAATATGTAAAGGCTATGGATGATATATTTATTCACCGTTTTGCCGCTCAGTCCTGAGTCGGGGGTAAAGAGGTGGCCGGCTTCCTGGTAAAAAATTAAAGGCCACTTAAGATGATACCTATGATTAATAGAACGGCAGGTCAGACAAAATCTTTCATCAATTGAGTGTTTTACGTTAAGGGTCAATTACTGTTCAATTTTTGGGGATATATAAACCTACAATTATCGGCTCTGTCCTTTATTATATTTGCGGGTCCTTCGAAATAAAATTGGCGATCTGCAATCCCGACCACTCAGGCCCACAAAACTCTCCCTTCAAGCCAATCCGCCTCTTAGCTTTAAGCTATTGGTTCAGGGTTAGAAGCCGGTGATTAAACCCAGCCCAAGCCGCAGGTGTTTGGGTAAATCACTTTTAAAAACATAGGTGGCCTCAATTGTTGCCCGGACATTTCTTCGCAAAAGGTAACCATAATGAAGACCGGCCGAAGTGTAATCCAGGTCGGGCTGATCTGAATCCACCCAGTTAAAAAGGGCCACCGTATACCAGCGCGAATCATCGCCATGAGGAAAATAAAGTAGCTCAGCGAATCCACCCTGGGTTTGTATTTTCTCCGCCCCGACTATTAAAAAGTAAGGGTTCTTGTCACGCCTGGTCAAATACTGGACATTAAGCTCAAATTTCGGTTGAGACCAGGTCAGGTCACCACCGGCCATCCACAGGCTGTCATTGACATTGTCCTGCCTTTCTTTTCCCAGGTAGCCAAAGGCTCCTGCTCTGAATTCCGGAGTGAAATCCTGCGAAACCCGCAGCAATAAATTCTTATATTTATCAGCATCAAATGTTTCAAAATCGTCAACTGGATCGAGGCCCATCCCATTAACGATCTCCAGAGTCAGGTCAGTACCGGTAGGCAGCCCGTAGGTCAGCATCACCCCCCGATCATAAGTTAGATCAACCCTGGCCTGTCCGACTTTAACTCCATAAATTCTGTAATCTTCATAAGTCAGCCTTAATTCTCTTTTAAAAAGAGGATCTGAAACCTGAAATTGTCCAACATAGAGATCCAGGTTAGTTTTGAACAGATTGTTGAACATAATAAAAGCATCTTCCAGGCCAGCTATTTCCCCTCCCTCAGTAAAGATAAAATATAAATAATAAGAGATGTGTTTGGAGATTTCTCCACCAGACATTAACTTGATAATAAATGGAGCTGAAAAATCAAACCGCTTGTTATGAGCATTGTTAAAGCTCAAAAAACCATCAAACCTGATGGCAATGGGCAATTCCCGCAAGAGTGAAAGCATGTCATCGCCGGTCTCAATGTTATAGCGCGGTGTTTCTTTATCCTTAATCACATAGCCGTTATTGGCAAACTCATCACCATAGGGCTTGAGCCGCGGAAATGGATTATGACAAACCTTACAACTGATACTGTATTTGCGAGCAAAGGCCGGTATGGACCAGGCTTCGGAGGCCAGTAAAAATAGTAAGATCGTTGACAGAAGAAGAACTCCGCCATTTTTCCTCATTGTCATTTTTACCTCCGCCAGAGATCAATTAATCAATGACGTTAATGGTAGTTTGATGCTTATTAACTTCAATTACCTCCGTCTCATCAGCCGGGACACCGAGAAAATCAGCTACCGGTTTGACCAGCCGCTGATAATAAAGGGCTGCCCTAACTGTCAGCAGTCCAGCTGGAATGCTATCCGGCAGAACAAAAGTACAGGTTTCTATCCTGGTTTCCTTCGGGCCAATTCTATAATCAACACCCTGGCTCTTGGTGTTCCATTGCTGAATGGTCATCCGTCCTTGCGGATCAAAATAAGGCATCCGGAAAATGCGGTCGCCGGCTGGCACGCCATCTCTCTGGACTCCCTTAAAGTTCTGGTCATTAAGGGCAATACCCATATCCTGATAAGCCAGCGTATCGGCGGCAATAGTGTATTCTTCTCCTTCGAATCCTTTTTTATCGACTGGCAGATGATAGACATTGCCTCTGGCATCAACCGCATCGACATGCAGCCAGACAATTCTGTCTTCGACTGAACCGGTTGGAAACTTATGACCAGTCTTCTGGTTAAAAAGAACAATGGTGAATTTAACTTTGTCCCCGGGTACCGCCTCATTGATATCAGGATGAATTCTTAGCTCAATTGTTCCCCTGACTTTACCCGGATCATGAGCACCATGAAAAAGATGCTGGCGAACATCAGGATAAGCATTGCCCATAGAAGCACTTTTGCCAGGGGCATAGGTCATATGACAATCGTGGCACTTTACTCCTTCCTGAGCATAAGGCCCATCTTTCCACTCCAGCTGAGTGGATTTAACCCAGACTCCATAAGGACTCTTTTCATTGTGACAGGTACCACAGAACTCCGCCCTGGACAGAAAATCAGATTTGACTAAATTATGTTCGGGAGAATTGTTATTCTGTCGCGGCCCATACTTATTCTTGCCTGGTTCGGAGATCCAGTTAAAATTAAACGGGGTGTCGCCAGCCATACCAGTTACGGTGTGGCAGACCTCGCAGGAAACCGATTCATTGGCTCTGGTACCTTTAGCCGGGACTGCCGGCGGAACATCACCAGCTAAAAAGGCCAGAGGCGTGTGACAGCCGTTACAACCGGCTTTAACACCGGCCACCACCGGATCTTTCTCAGCCTGGGGAACAGCCAGCTTGAAGTATTCGATTTCGTCCCAGTGATGGGTATAGGCCTGGGACATCATGGCCTGTTTCCACTGCTGATAGATGTCATTATGACATTGAATTCCGCAGAAAGCCGGAGTCTGATAGTCGCTGTATTTTTTTGAGCCGAGTGCTTCATCTCCAGCCTTTTGCAAGCCGTAGGAAGTTATTAAGCCGAGAGAAATAGCCAGAATGAGGGGCAAAACAACAGCCAGCCATCCGGAGAGTTGTTTCATAAGACCCTCCTTTTTCTCCCTATTCCCTATATAGTTTATATGTTAAGTAAAATAAGGCCCAATGTCAAATTTTGAAGATTCAATTACTCCTGGACAGGGTTTTAAGGACTGAACCAGACACACCAGGTATTGACCCTGGAAATCAGGGCTGATTATATAAACTTCTACCAGCTATAAATATAAAATTCAGCACCTGACCTGACTGGTTCAATCTCCCCTTTATATCCAGTATGTGCTGAATGAACCCCGCGCCAGCCCAGGTGGCCAGCTATCCTCCTACCTTTTTACTTTTTTTGACCCCGTGGATAATTAGGTCCAGGTCCGAATTCTACAGAAGGTGTGCTCCTTATAGGCTGCGGGAACAAGTCCATCAATTTAAAGACCTCAGGTGGAACATCGGTCGTAACTTTCAAGCCCAGCTCTCGGGCCACATCAACAGAAATCGGAAAATCATGGGTCCAGTGTCCCCTCGTCAAACAATCTGAAATCCTTTTCTTTTCTTCGAGAGGATAAGTCTCAGGTAATAAGTTAATGATGCCGTTTTCTAGCTGGTTGATCGCTTTTTGAGAAATATCGGCTAAGATCAAAGTTTCATCATCAATCTCAGCCATTGGCTTTTGCTTGAGGACATTTACAATGGAGGGAGCCGGATATTTATCAATTTGAGGATCAACCGGACCAAGAACCGAGTGTTCACCCAAAGCTATTTCATCAGCAGCCAGAGCAATAAGCGTACCACCAGACATAGCATAGTGAGGGACATAAATCGTAACTTTTCCTTTATGTGCTCTTATAGCTCTGGCTATCTGCAGAGCAGCTAAAGCAATCCCGCCTGGTGTATGGAGTATCAAGCTAATTGGCGTATCCGCATCAGTTGTCTGGATCGCCCGAATAACTTTTTCTGAATCATTGATATCAATATAGCGCATGATGGGAAAGCCGAGTACGCTCATGGTCTCCTGGCGATGGATGAGGGTAATCACTCTGGACTTGGTTTTCTTTTCAATGCGTGAGATTAAATTCTGTCGAGAAGCCTTCAGGATTTCCTGCTTAATGACCGGCTGCAAGGCCGAGATCATAAAAAATAAAATCAGGATATTAAAGAAGACATTCATCGCCCTCTCCTTTTCGTTTGTTTAATTGAATGAACATGATCACCAGAAATCTTGTTCATAGCTTATATTATATGTTACCAAAAGAGTTTTTTTATATCAATTAAACTGATTGAAAGCATTCAACTTATGTTCAGCTAGCCATAAAATAATCATACGGGAACTTTTTTTAATTTAGCTGAGAAATACTTTTCTCTTGAAAGCTTATTTATTTCATCAACATCTTAATAAATCCTGGAGACGATGAATTCCTTTTCCCCCGATTCTTTCTCTCTTACCCAGTAAAGGCAGCTATTCATTATCCTGGCCAGAATGCGGCTGTCGGCAAAAAATGGCCCGAGGCTGACTGTTTTTACCAGGTCACCTTCGGGACTGATAATGTCATAAAGATATTCACCTTCCTTCTGTCCACGCTCAAAAGTCATGACAAAAAGATATCCATTTTCATCAGTGAAGAAAGAATAATAAGGTAGAACCTGATCAGGGTAAGTCAGTCTAAAGCCCCACCGGGAAAGGGCCTCCAGCTCATTTTTCATTATCTTCTTATATTCATTAAAGCCGTTAGATTTTTTGAGCGGCCTTGAAATCTTTTTGATTAATTTCCCATTGAGGTCAAAACAAAGAAAGGCGTAGCCTCTTTCCGGGTAGCCTGAATAGATTCTGTCAGCGGAGAGATTGTAAATAATCTGATGGGGAGTAGCTTCTACTGATTTTTGAAGGAAAGGGTTGGCATAGCTCAGGCGATCAAGCTCCCCAATTTTTTTCAGCCCTGAATCATAATGGTTGAGACAAACCAGCCATTCTTTGACCTGAGCCCCAACGATTGATTCCAGACCTATAAAGTGCTGGCCCGGTAAAGGACATAAAGAGCCGAGCTCTCCCTCATATCTTGTCTCACTGAGGAGCTGGCCAGCCGGGCTAAAGATGGCCATTTTTCTTGCCCCAGAGTCCTGAATAAAAATATTCCCCTCGCTGGTTAGAAATATTTCATAAGCATTGTCAATTTCGCCTGGGCCCTGTCCCTTCCTGGCAAAACTTCTTATCAGGTGTCCATTTTTATCCAAGACAAAAACCTTATCCGACTGGCTTTTGCCATTGATGATATAGATGTTGCCGGCAGAATCAACCGCGAAATTATTGATATCAAAGAGGCCTCGATCAATTAATTCCTTATTTCCTGTATCAATTTGCAGCTTTTTCTCCAGACGAAAAGATGAATAAATTTTTTTAACATCAGAAGCCTCATTCGCCGGAGCCATTAATGGACTCAAGACAGGGCAGAGGAAAATAAAGAAAATTATAAGAAAAGTTTTCCCATAAGCGGATATCCTGCCAGGAGAAGATCTTTTTCGCTTCACAGCCACCCTCCTTTTCTGGCTAAAATGTCACTGCCTCGGTTCCTTTTTATCTGAAAAGACTCAAATCTGTCAAATTTCTCTTTTACGCTTGCCTCAAAACACCTTCCTCTTTTTGCCCGATCTTCATGAATTTTTATGCAAGCTGACTTTTGGAGCAATTTACCTCTGGCCGTAAAACTGGACTTTCCTCAAGACAGCAAGCCCTGATCATTTTGGAAAGCCCAACTGAAAAGGAATAAAACCTGATCCCGGCTTAAAAATGAGGTAATTTTCTGCTCATATTCACTGGCGACCTTCCCCGCCAGCGGCGGGCAGGGATTAATTTTTTTTAGCTAATGGTTGTCACTGCAGAGAACAAGCTTATCTTCGCTGAGCCTGTAACAGCGGCTTTCCTTTTTCGATGGGCAGCAGAGCGGGTCGGTTTCTTTATGAGTCAGTAAATCGAGCCTGATTTTGGCTTCCTTACTTGAACCCAGCAGGCAAATAGCCGGATTTATTTACACCTCTAATAGCTTTTAAATTCTGACTATGTCCCCGAGATAAATCAAATTGGTCTGAACGATTTCTTTACCCCTAACCAGCCAAGCTGTTATTTCGTGAAATGCTTTTCCTATCTTCATTTTTTGGCTATTCATGGCCAGCTCCCGATATCAGGATTTTTGCCTTTCCAGAATTGACAACAACTTCGTGACGTGAACAAGCATTCAAAGAGGCGCAGCCGTGCACCCGGCGTCGACTGCTCGTCCCCTGCGGACCTCGCTTCCCTAAAGCTCCGGTCAGGCTGACTGCCACACAAGAACCTGACTGCTACCGTTGCTACCTTCCGGTCCTGGCGGGGTTAACAGCTGGTCCTTTGCGCAGGGCCCGAACCTTCATCACCCGGAGAAACAAACCTGGCCAGAAAACTGACAGCCTTGGCCGGGAATTCAGCCCCACTGCAGCGGGTTGTGGGTACAGGGCACCGCTAGCTCCCCGCTTAGCACGGCTGCTATAAAATTATAGCATAAAACTATTAGATAATTATGATTAGCCGGACAAAAACATTCTATTGACTAATTATTTTTACTGATATAAAAAATAGGCAAATCACAATTTGGGTTCTTCAGAGACCCAAAGGAGGGCAAATATGGCTTAATTAAACACTATGGACTGGATCTGTCTAATCCTGGTCATTATCGGAGGGCTAAACTGGCTGCTGGTTGGCTTATTCGACTTCGATTTAGTGGAAGGCATTTTTGGGGCAATGTCCACGCCGGCCAAAATAGTTTATATTCTGGTTGGCGTTGCCACTCTTTATGTGTTGATTCTGCTGATGCCGAAACTCGGTAAGAAGAAAAAGGTTGCGGCCCCGGCTCAAAGCAAAGATTCTGAGCCGGCCTGATAAACCGGATAAACAGAAAGCTGTCTTGAAATCGTAGAGAAGAAAATCTTACCGCTGAAAAGGTTTTTCAACCTGCTATCTTTTGGCCAGTAGAATTTAGCTACACCAGTCCCGAAAGAATCTGGCTATAAATTTTAGAGAGTTAAATTTAACTGCTTCTACACTCCCTCAGGATAAAAGAATGCATTCAACAGGAATTTGTAGGTTCCATGAGATTGAGCCCGGTGTTGGGCCCTGAAGCCGATTAGAGCAATATGTCCTCTGCCGCTTTTTACATCCACCACGGCTGCTTTCCGGCTAAGATATTCCTCACCCATCAGCCAGCCACTCAGCAGAATATTATCTTCGGGATAATAGGCTACCACTTTTCTGTCCATCTTGGCAGGAGGGGCCCAGGTATCCAGGGCCAGGCTTTGATTGAAAAGGGCAGCAGTTTCCTCCGCCAGGCCGTAGCCAAGGGGTGTGGTATTATCAACTTTGAGCCTCAGAATAGAGACGGGGCAGAAGAATTTGCTGCGGTCAACACCACTAAGGGAATTTCTGGCCGGAGCACCCAGCTCACTCATGGCCAGCTCGCTGGCCTGATTAAGAGTCACCAGTATTCCACCAGCCTCGACGAAAGCTTTCAGGGCATCAACTCCCTCCTGCCCGATGCCTCCTTCATATTCTGGCGGCATCTGACTCATAAAAAACCGTGCCGGTTGACCTGGACGTTGAAAGCGGCCTGTTTTAATAATTTCTGGATTCTCACTGGCCAGAAGGATGACATCAAAATTGGCTTTGAGATCGACTTTTTTAGTTTTTGTACCTTTAAAATCCTGGTTGTGAAGAATAGTATAGGTAAAACCTAAGTCATCCAGCATACACCTGGTCCAGCCTTCATCGGCATTACCGCGCCAGGATTGGTAAATAGCAATTCGCGGAAATTTAATGGAAGCCTTATCAATAGAGGATATATTGGCAAGGGATTCAACTGGAACTGGCCACTTTTCCAGAAGCCCGGAGAGAGTCTGCCTGACAACAGGCGAATTTTTGATTAAAAAAGCTCCAGCCGGTAGCTCTGTCTGCCCTGTCTTAAGCATGTTTTTCGCTCGCCACATTTCTGCCTTATTCTTGAGGAGGCCAAAAGCCACAGTATAAGAAACATTGAGTCTGGGATCGAGCGCCAGGTAAGCTGAATCAGGTATATTGGCCTTAGGATATTGAACTCTATCCACTTTATTTAATGGCACCTCAAATGCTTTATCTATCTGGTCGCAGCGAACACCCATCTGAAGAGGCAGTGTCCAGGCAGCGTTATCATAAGGTGGAACAGGTGGACCGCCAGGATACTGGCGTAAATCTGGATATTTCTGCTTTTCAAGTAGCGCCCAGGCATAAGCTTTATTAGGCTGGGCAACCAGAACAACAAAAGAACCAGCCGGATAAAACCTGCCGTCGCCAATAAAATCCCTGGTGGCCTGATACACTTCTACTCCACCCAGCTGCAGAATTTCAATCATCTTAAGGGTGGTTAGATAGTCGGGTTGGTCTTTGGTGATGACAAAGGCATAGGGTTGATTTCTATCCTTAACTTCGATGCTCTGCTTTGACATCAAATAGGAGTTATAAAGAAAATCCTCCTTGTTCAGCCAGGCTGTCTTGACCAGGCTTTTCGACAGAACCAGCTCATAGTCAACTATATCACGCAGACGCCACCAGCCACCGGGCCAGGGATCAAGGAAATCCATTCTTTTTTCATAATAGTCTTTTGAAACTTCTGTTGGTTCAATATAAATCGGAGTAGCCACTCTGACCGAGGCCGCCTCGCTCAACAGACCCACAACATTATGCAGCCAGGAGGTGTCATCACAGGAACCAATCCACCAGCCGGTGTAGCTGCGGCCATTGACCACGCCTTTATAGTCATTCTTCTGCAAATCATAGGCCATATTAACACCGCAGAGATTGACACTCCGCCAGAGCAAGGGCTGGATATTGGGCAGAGGGGGATCCATAAAGGGGGGGACAAAGAGGCGAGCGCCATTAGAGCCCATCTGATGTTCATCTATATGAATCTGAGGGAACCACTCATGGTAAAGAACCCTGGTCACCGCTCTTGTTTCGGCCAGATTCAGCATAAAGAAATCACGGTTATTGTCGTGGCCAGCATAGTGATGATAAAGCCAGGGCATGTTGCTCCCTTCATACTCAGTTCCGAGATACTTACGGTACCAATCGACAACCATCTGCTGGCCATCAGGATTGATGGAAGGACAGAGAAGCACAATAACATCATTAAGGGCTTGCTTCACATCGAAAAAGCCCTGACCGGTGATAAGATCATAAGCCAGCTCCATAGCCATTTGAGAGGCTGCTATTTCGGTCGAATGGATGTTGCAGGTAATAAGCAAAATGGCCTTACCTTTCTTAGCCAGCTGCCTGGCCTCGTCTGGAATTAATCCCCGAGCTTCTTTCAGGCGGCGGGCAATTTCCCGGTAACGGTCAATATTCTTCAAATTATCTTCACTGGAAATAACGGCCATGATCATGTCCCGGCCCAGGGTGGTTTGGCCGATGTTGAACACAGTCAGCCTGGGCGACTCTTTGTCCAGTAGCTCAAAATAAGCTTTAATCTGATTGTAATCAGCTAATTTTCTATCCTCGCCGACTCTGAAACCCAGAAATTTATCAGGCGGCGTCTGAGCTGAAAGAAAACATGGCATCATTGCTGTAAAAAATAATAAAGCCAAAACCAATATTGGCTTTAAGGGGCGAAAATTTCTATCAGGCATGACCTCCTCCTAACTTCGGATTAATAACTTTTTACTATTCCAGCCAGGGCAAGTCAACCAAAATGGGGTCGGGCCAGCCGATCTCTTTTATTATCATTTAGTTCTCAAACTCTTGGAAAATGCTGAAACATCAAAACAACATTCGTGGTTAATATACTGGTCAGTCAATTAATGTTTTACAGTGCCAGGGAAAGACGTAAAATCAGCAATGCATTCTTCTGCAGGCTAATCGGATCTGACAGGTCAAGCCTCGGCTCCTTCTCTACCCTCTGCTCCCGGTTATAGAACACAGGCAAGAAATACATAAAGGAAAAATAAAAATGTCTAAGATTAAGATAAGATAAGAAGAGAAAAAAATATAAAAATTCTAATTGCTAAGGCAAAAGCGAAGGGGTATAGGCAAAGCAATAAAGAGCGTAAAATTCGAAAGATACGACAATAATATTTATTAGCAGTTAATTAAAGCTCCTGGAATCATTAGACAAAGATTCCTGCTTCTATATTTGCTAAGTTCTTGATAATAAAGAATATGCGCTGGCCCGACCCCATTAATCGCGGGAATTGCGGATGAGGATCATTCGCAGCAGCTGAATAGCAGCCATGGCGGTAGAAGCCACATAAGTCATAGCTGCCGCTTTAAGCACACTCCTTGCCCCATCAATCTCCTTGGCATTCAGAAAGCCTCTTTCCTGAAGAATGGCCAGCGCCCGGTGAGAAGCGTTAAACTCAACCGGAAGAGTAATCACTGTAAAGAAAACGGCGGCGCTGAAAAGCATAATACCGATATCCATCAGGATACTCGGGCCATGTCCACTAAAAAGCAGGCCGATAAAAAAAAGTGGAAAGGCCAGATTTGAGCCTAAACTGGCAATAGGATAAATAGCATTGCGCAAAGCCAGAAAAGCATAGCCCTGAGCATGCTGAATGGCATGGCCGGCCTCATGAGCGGCAACGCCCAGAGCAGCAATTGATGGACTATCATAAACACCCTCAGACAACCGAAGCACTTTTGCCTTCGGATCATAATGGTCAGTCAGGTGACCGCGGGTTTTTTCGATGCGGACGTTACTGGCCGGACTGTATTTTAAGATTTCGGCCACAGCCTCGGCCGCGGTCATTCTGGAAGATGAAACTATCTGACCGAAACGGGCAAAAGTTGATTTTACCTTGTTTTGAGCATAAATAGCAAAAATCAGAACTGGAAGCAACAGCCAGATAGTGTAATCAAAATAAAACATCTCATTTCCTCCTGGATTTTTATTCTACCTGAAAAATACCGCCTGGTAAACATGTGTCTCCCAAAAAATAATAAATATCCACTTTCTCACCTGGCCAAAGGCGTTAGAATTACCCCCCCCGCCACCAGCCGGGCTATCTTATCTAGATTTACCTGACACCTTCACTTTTCCAACACCTTGATAGCCTCATCAATGTTGGACACATCGAGAATGACAGAAATGGCATTGGCCACCTGGCTCAGCGTTCCATAGCAATATTCAACATTGATTCCCTCATCACCGATTTTTGTCACCACCTCAGCTAAGGCCCCGGGCTTATTTTCCAGGTGAACAAGCAAAACATCACGGAGTTCGGTGGTATAATTCAGCTTGCTCAGGATTTTGACCGCTTTGTTAAGGTTTTTAACATAAATTTTGGCTGTATCCTGAAAAACACCGATAGCTTCAACATTGATATCGTTTTCAGCCAGCTGACTCAGCATCTCTCCCAAGACTGATGGCTTATTCTCCAGGATGACAAAAATTTCCGTAATTCTTTCAAAGTCCATTATCTCCTCCCCTGTTGTCTAATTTTTCCCATACTATCCTCGCCATATTTAAAGAAGCTTTATAATTATTTATTAGTCCATTAAATAAGATTTTTCAACTGAAATTTATTAAAAATCTGGGTAGGACAGCTAACTAAGACCAATAAACCGATAGTTTACAATGACCAGATCCGAACTAAGTCCAATATGGCCAAAAGCTCAGGACTACTATTAGCGAGCAAATTAACACCAATATTATCAGATTTTTCTTCATCTCAGCCTGTACTTATAGACCGTATAGATGCCCTCCGTGCCGATTGACTCTTCAGAAAGGCAATAAAGAGTTTTTTTATCCCTGTCATAATAGATATCAGGCCGCTCATAAGTACTGCTGAAATTTTCTAAAAGGGCTTCTTTCAAAAATGTCCCCTTATGATCGTACATCTGGAGAAAAGAGTTCCACCTTGAAGTTTTATTGTCAAAATTAGTATAAATAACCCCCACTATATCTGAATCAGCAAAGATCTTACAAATCCAGGACATCTTTTTGTGCCAGTTTCTGTACTCTTCCAGATTACGTTCAATATAGGCTTTTTTATATTCACCATAGACTTTTGGCTGGATGTATCTTTCAGTTTTCTGAGAAAACCTGGTGTGGACCTTAGTGGTCAGGTCTATTTTGATGATATCCAGGTTAGCTGTCCAGATAAAATAAGCATCATTCCCGTAATAATCACAATAGATCCAGGGTGGTAAGATTATCAGGTCAGGAATATCCCGGGGATTTCCTTGGCTATTAATTTTTTTAAAGTCAATTGGTTTTACACCTTCTCCCAGCTGCAATTCATAAGGCAGAAGATAATCACGGCTGCCATTGGTCATATCTATAGCAAAAAGGATGTAAGCTTTGTCAGCATTTTTATCGGTGATAGGCAACCTGGCAATTAATACCTTATCTTTTTCGTCGATCAGTCTTGCCCCCAGAACAGAAGTTACAATAGTCTCCTTAATCTGCTTGAAATTTAAGTCCTTATCAATATTATAAATAAACAATTTTTTTGTCCCCATATCCGAGATCAGCAATTTCCCATTTTTATAGTCTTGAAGCCACGGTTCTACAAAGTCACCAGGTCCGTATCCTTTCCGGCCAAAAACGCGGGCGGCCTGGCCTTCAGCATCAAAGATCTTAAAATCGCCGGCCCGGCCATCAGAGATGATAACAAAGCCCTTTTCTGTCACCACAAAACCTCTGGGAAAATCAATAAAGAAGCCTTCCCTCTGCTCAAGCCGGGTTTTCCCTTCGTAGATTATATCTATAGCTGCTAATGATTCTGCAGTAAATAAAACAAAAAAGAATACGCCTAAAACGGACCTTTTTATTTTATTCATGCGAATTTAGTAGATAGAACAGACTCTATAATCTTTTTTTGCCTTGTTTTAATTGAATCATTAACAGCAGTCTCCTGAGTGAGTGTCACGACACCAGCATAAACTAAGATCACATTCATAGCGTCTATATCCCCGTGCTTTACATAGTGGATCATCGAAGTACATCCCTTTAACTTCTGGCATATTGGCTCTAGCCTTAATAGCAAAGTTCGGAACGGCAATAAAACAGGAAATAACCACGCACAAAACCATAATCCAGACAAGACTCTTTTTCCTTATTTCTTTTCCTGCTTAATTATAAAAATTATATTTAAATTTTTCCATTTTTGGCGATATCACGTCTGACTGCTTATTTTTAACCATTGGCATTTTTTTGCTTCAGCTGGCCTTTTTCATTTGCCTCCTTTGTTAGGATAAAAAAAAAGACCTTTGTCAAGTATTTTTTTAACTCAATGAATGGGCTTATGATCCCAGGAAAAGATTTATATAACCGGAGGCTGTTTCTCCCTCTTGCCTTCGCCAGAGGAAGAAGCCGAATAGACAGGCTTCTCAACAACTTTCATTTTTTACCCCTATTACCCTTCTATCCCCTTGCCTCTTCTAAAATATCTTCCCGGGGTTGAGAATGCCCAGAGGATCAGCAGCCTGCTTGATTTTCTTCATCAGTTCAATCTGGCCTGCCTCCATGGTCAAAGGGAAATAAGTCTTTTTGTAAAGGCCAATGCCATGCTCGCCCGAAATAACCCCGCCTCGCCCGGCTGCATCCTGAAACAGCTCCTGCCTGGCCATTTCCAGTTTGTCTTTTACTTCCTCAACATTAATCGGCACCATCTGGCCATTTTCATACCTCGCCTTCATCAGATGAGTATGGACATTGCCATCGCCGGCATGCCCGAAAACCGGCAGCCATAATCCGTATTTTTGAGCTACTTCGTGAATCTTCTTCACATGCCCGGCTATTTCTGAACGTGGTACACAGGTATCCAGGATATCAATGGTCTCTTTTTTTATCGCTTCATAAATCTCAGACCGGATTTTCAGGACTTCATCCTGTTTGGCCGCCGTATCGGCCACAAAAACATCCAGGGCCCCATTTTCGAGCACAATATCAGCAATTTCGTCTGTTAGCTTCCCCAGGTTTTCTTCTGAAGCTGCATCAACAATAATCATAAGATGCATGTCTCCTGAATGAGTTGGCCAGTTCAAATTAAGATGTCGTTCACTGAGGCTGATCACATCCAGGCCAGCAAATTCGACCGCCATGGGCAGAATACCCCTATCAAAAATGAGCGGCACATTATCTATAGCCTGCTCGATGCCATTAAAAGGGATAACCATTGTCCGTAGAAAAGTCGGCCGACTCATCACCTGAACAATGGCTCTGGTGATAACGCCGAGTGTGCCCTCAGAGCCAATAAACAAATTCACCAGGTTATAACCAGACGAATTTTTGATAAGCTTGCCGCCGGGATGGATGACCTGCCCATCGGCCAGGACGACTTCCAGCCCCCTGACATAATTACGTATTCCGCCGTATTTTACCGCCCGGCTGCCGCCAGCGTTGGTGGCAATCATCCCGCCAAACATCGCTCCTTCATCTCCGGGATGAGGGGGAAAATAAAATCCCTGCGCTTCCACCTGCCGAATAAATTCGCCCAGTGTTAGCCCGCTCTCTACCACCGCTACCTGATTTTTCCGGTCAAGCTCCAGGAACTTATTCATCCTCTGGAAGCTCAACACCACGCCTCCATAAATCGGCACACAGCCCCCGGCCAGGCCGGTTCCACCACCGCGCGGCGTGACAGGCAGTTGGTACTCACTGGCCAGCTTTAAAATGGCCGAGACGTCTTCTACCTTCCCCGGCCTGACCACCGCTTCGGGCTGGCAGCCCTCCTGGCGGCAGACATACTCATCGTTAGCATAGACGCCGACTTCCTCCAGGCAAGTAATCACATTATTTTCGCCGACTATTGATTTCAGCTGACCGATGATTTCCTCGTTGATTTTCCCATACATGGCTGACCTGCCTTTTAAACAATAAAATAATTGCTTCAGACAGCAGTCGGATATACCGCTATTCTACACTTTTCAGATTCAGACCGGATAGCTTTTTCTAATCTTTACTATTCCTATCCAAATTATATTCTTTCGGCTGAGTCCGGTCATCTGCCGCTTCGGAGTTCAGGTTAACAAAGACTTGGCTGCTGCGGCTATAGCCTCAGCATCTATTCCATATTTAGCCATGAGTTCTTCCGGGCGTCCCGAACGAGGCAGCTCCCTTATACACAGATGCTTCCAGAGCTTTTTCTCAGGCAGGATGAGAGCCACGGCTGTGCCCAACCCGCCCTGTTCGAAATGATCTTCAGCCACCACCACCCGACCGCCTGTCTCACGGGCTGATTTGACAATGGTCTCTCCATCAAGAGGTTTAACCGAGTAAGCATCTATGACTCTTATCCTTATTCCTTCTTTTTCGAGAAATTCAGCTGCCCGGAGTGCTTCATGAACGGTAATGCCAGCGGCGATTACTGTGACTGCATCATGATCACTTTTCTTTACCACCTTTGATCCGCCAACCGGGAATTCCTCCTCGGGTGCATACAGAATCGGCGTGGCTGGCCTGGTTGTCCGGATATAGACCATTCCTTTTTGCCTGGCTGCTTCCTGAACGCATTTTTCGGTTGAAACACCATCGGAAGGATAAAGCACAGTGCAACCGGGAATTGGTAGGAACATGGCTAAATCTTCCAGCCCCATCTGTGACGGCCCGTCCTCACCAATGCTGACACCAACATGAGAACCACACAGCTTTATGTTGGAAAAGGAATAGGCAGCCATCCTGATCTGGTCATGAGCCCTGGTCAAAAAGGCGGCAAAAGTAGCGGCAAAAGGCAAAAAGCCTTTAGCCGCCAGCCCGATAGCCATGCCAATCATATTCTGTTCAGCTATAAATGATTCAAAAGATCGCCCGGGAAAGGCAGAAAAAAACTTATCAGTATAAGTTGAATTTTTCACATCACCATCAATGACCACCACCCGGTCGTTAACCCGACCAAGTTTTTCCAGAGCCAGACCATAGGCCAGTCTGGTAGCGGTTTTATCTTTATAGGACGAGAGCTCAAATTCCACCCGGTCTTTCCATTTTGGCCCCTTAACCTTCTGGCGGCTTCGAACATATTTTTTAGCATTAACTTCAGGCATAGGACCGAGCTCGGCCAGGGCCTTTCCCAGATCTTCAGGTTTTAGCGGTTTGCCATGCCAGCCATTCTTATCTTCTATAAAAGACACTCCCTTGCCTTTGATCGTCCGGGCTAAAATAACTTTCGGTTTTGGCCCCTGACGGGTCCTGGCCAGGGCCTCGATAATTTTCTCAATCTTGTGACCATCAACCTGATAGACTTCCCAACCAAAAGCCTGAAACTTTTTGGCATAAGCCTTTAAGTTATGCTCATGCATGGTCGGCTCGGATTGTCCGAGACGATTAACGTCAACAATAGCTATAAGGTTCCCCAGTTTAAACTCACGGCCGGCATTAGCTGCTTCCCAGACCGCGCCTTCGGCGCATTCTCCGTCTCCAAGCAAAACAAAAGTCCTGGCTTTGACCCCGGCCAGCTTTTGAGCCAGAGCCAGTCCGACCCCGATGGACAGCCCCTGACCAAGAGAGCCACTTGCTGCCTTGACCCATGGCATACGGGGCGTTGGGTGACCTTCCAGATCGCTCCTGATTTTTCTTAAATCGAGAAGCGAATCCTGCGGAATAATCCCGGCCTCGGCATAAGCTGCCCAGAGAATGGGGGCAGCATGTCCTTTAGACAGAACAAATTCATCGTTCTCCCAGGCCCCGGAGTTCCCGGGGTTAAAACGCATTTCATGAAAAAAAAGGCAGGCCATGATCTCGGCACAGGACAGGCAGGTGGAAGGATGGCCTGAACCGGCCGCCGTTGTCATCTGCAGAGAATGGATTCTGAGGCGTTTAGCAATTTTTTCTAAGATAGCAATAGAAGACATTCTTTAACTCCCGAAAAAAATTAGCTTTTATTATATTGTTAATAAGAGCCACTCTCAAGCCATAATCGCCCATCGATTCGTATATAGAAAAATCCGGCTCCGCTCAACGTGTCAAATAGAACATCAGCATAATTACCGGATGAAATTTATTTTTATCTTTTTTTATTCCCCCATATGAGCCAAAAGGCCTTTAACTCGCACGGCTTTAAACATATGGAAAAATAATAGCAGGACGAGAAACAGGTAAACCAAGTTTAATCCGAGAGCTTTAAGAAGATAAACAGCCGGAAAGCTTTGACCCATTATAACAGCCCTCATGCCTTCAAAGACATAAGAGGCGGGAACGAAACGGGCAGCTACCTGAAGAAAACCTGGCAGAACAGCCAGCGGGTAAAAGACGGCTGATACTGGCTGAAATAGAAAAGCTATGCCCCAGGCTAAAACCTCGGCCTGCTGGCCAAATCTAAGTATAAAAGCGGTGGTCAGAATGCCAATTGACCAGCCAAAGATAATCAAGTTAATCATAAAAGGCAAAAGATAAAGACCGATAATAAAAAGGTTAAAAGAATAAAGCAGCCAGGCCAGAAGCGAACTGACCAGAAAAACCACCACTACCTTGAAGAGAGAGACCATCATCAATGAAACCAGGTATTCATTAATGGTCAGCGGGCTGACAAAAAGATTCAGAAAATTCCTGGCCCAGACCTCCTCCAGAAAAGAAACAGAAATCCCCTGCTGGGAGCGAAATAAAATATCCCAGAGAATAAGTGCCCCGAGGAAAATACCCAGGAAATTTGGTGTGGACTGACCTTCAGCAGAAAGTTTTGTAATGTAAAGGCTGACAAATCCCCAGAGAAGCAGATCTAAGAGAGGCCAGTAAACTATCTCAATTAATCTGGTAAAACTATGGCGATAAAGATAAGTATGGCGGAGAAACATAGCTGAGATGCGTCGGAAGCTCATGGCTCCATCTCCCTGGCAATCTTTAAAAAGACCTCTTCCAGATTTTCACCGCTGAATTGTCTGACCACCTCGGCGGGTGTTCCCCGGGCAATAATTTCGCCATGATGAAGGAACAGCAAACGGTCAGAAATAACCTCCATTTCATTCATGTTATGTGATGTATAAATGATAGCCATGTTTTTGGTCTTCTTGATCTCAATCAGATAATTTCTGGTTCGATCGGCGATATCGGGGTCAAGGCTAGCTGTAGGTTCATCCAGCAGCAAAATCTCAGGATCGTTAATAAAAGCCTTGGCCAGATTCAATCTGGTCATCTGACCGGAAGAAAGAGTTCTAACTGCTTTGTTGGCTGACTCTTTTAAATCAAACTGTTCAATCAGAGTCTCTATTTTTTTCTTGGCCTTTTTAACACCGTAGAGTTGGCCAAAAACCATGAGAGATTCTCTGACCGTCAGAGAAAGGGGCATGGCAACATAAGTTGAGGAAAAATTCATCCGGCTTAAAATTTTTTCTCTCTGCCTTGATTTTTCTGGATTCAAACCGAATATTCTTATCTCCCCGGAAGTGGGTAGAGTCAGGCCAAGAAGCATATGAATAATGGTCGTTTTGCCTGCTCCATTGGGACCGAGAAGACCAAGAATTTCACCACGATAAAGCTCAAAAGTAACTTCCTTAACTGCCTGAAAGGAATTAAATGTTTTTGATAATTTATTTACCTCGAGGACAGGAGAAGTTTCGAGCCTCATTATTAACCTCCGGCTGAATAGCCTGATTGCAAGACGACATGGAACTAGCTATTTTACTTAGTTTTAAGTATAGCAAAATAATAGGAATTTGTCTAATGGGGTCGGGCCAGCCGATTTCTTTTATTTACAATAATTTAACCAAATTAACCATCAGTCCCTTAAATTTTTTAAAGAGAAAAACCCCGCCTGTAAAAAGCTATCCGCCCTTGTATATCTTATTTATTATCAATAATATCCTGAGGCCCGACCCCATTTTTAAAATTTTATGCGGGGAAGAAATATTTGTTCGTAAAGAGCCAGAGCGTAGCTATCGGTCATGCCGGCCACAAAATCTGCCACCCTTCTTTCCAGCGGATCCCCTCTGGGGTAGTCTTTGACCACGTCCCCAGGATTTTTTAGCAAATATTCATATAGTTCTTTAACCACTTTCCTGGTTTTATTTAAATCTTCCCGGGCTTCAGAATTAAGATAAACCCGCTCATAAAGAAAATTCCGGAGGTCAAGCAAAGCCTGATAAATTCTCTGGCTCATGGCAATTCTTTCCAGCTCAACCTTGAGGCTCGACTCCACTACATCAGTGACCAGACGGTCTATTCTGGTAGCATGAAGCTTTCCCAGGATATCGGTCGTTCTGGATGGGATATTCTCTTCCCTGATAATGCCTGCACGGAGAGCATCGTCAAGATCATGATTAACATAAGCAATAACATCTGAAACCCGGACAATCTGACCTTCCAGCGTGGCCGGTCTGCCTTCCGGGTCATCATCCAAAATTTCTCCCCGACCCTTCGAATGTCTCAGAATTCCATCTCGCACCTCAAAGGTCAAATTGAGGCCTTTACCTTCATATTCTAGTTTATCAACCACTCTGAGACTCTGCTCGGCATGGTGAAAGCCACCTGGAAGGAGTTCATTTAAAACTTCTTCCCCGGCATGGCCGAAAGGCGTATGTCCCAGATCGTGAGCCAGGGCAATAGCTTCTGTCAGGTCTTCATTCAGGCCAAGAGACCGGGCAATTGTTCTGGCAATCTGGGAAACTTCCAGCGTATGGGTCAATCTGGTGCGAAAGTGATCGCCAAAAGGCGACAGAAAGACCTGTGTCTTGTGTTTTAACCTTCGGAATGATTTCGAGTGAATAATCCTGTCACGATCCCGCTGAAAAGCGGTCCGCAGGGGATGAGGTTGCTCAGGCCGGAGACGTCCCTGGCTATTAACACTCAAACAGGCCTTGGCAGAAAGAATCTTCTTTTCCAGGCTTTCAATCTGCTCTCTTATATTGGTCAACCTTCCACCTCCAATTACCTCCGGTTCATGTTCTATTTATATAAATTTTGTTTAATCTAATCTTAAGACTAAAACCACTCCCTGTCCAGCTTTCAAGCCGTCCTCCTTAGTGCTTGACCCTCACCGCTGCAAAGTAGTATGTTGAAAAAGATTCTTTTTTATTGTTTTATTTAGGTCCTGAATTTAAGTCTAGGAGATAAGGATGAATAGGTTTTTTAGAATTAGAATTCAGTCGATAGCTAAAGTTCCAGCCTTGATGGCCGGATTTTCTATTTTACTGGCACTCCTGTTTTTAACTCCGGCTCTCCTGGTTGGAGCGGGACAGGAAGCAGCTAAACCGCCAGTCCTCCGTCCACTGGAAATAAAAGACATTCTGGCCTGGAAGAGCATCAGTTCGGCCCAGATATCGCCCGATGGAAAATGGTTTGTCTATTCGCTTACACCAAATGAAGGCGATAGTGAACTGGTTGTCAAAGAGATTGATGGAACCAGAGAATACCGTTTTAATCTAGGCGATTCCCCCAGGAATCTTTATGATCTTATCATCATATCTGATGACTCCCGCTGGGTCGCTTTTATGTCCTATCCGTCCTTTGAAGAAACAAAGAAACTGCGCAAAGACAAGAAAAGGATCGAGCCAAAATCTTCGCTGATTGAGCTACCTACCGGTCAGAAAACAGACTGGCCAGGTGTGCGGAAAGTCGCCTTTTCCGGAGAAAGCTCGCTTTACCTGGCCATTCATCGTTTAGCCCCGGAAAGCCAAGAAAAAGATAAGGATAGATGGGCAGGTTCAGACCTGGTCTTGAAAAATCTTAAATCCGGCCAGGAAATGAGCCTGGGCAATATCTCCGAATTCGCCTTTAATCGCTCTGGCGATTGGCTGGCACTTCTTATTGATGCCCGGGATATGACCGGTAATGGATTAATGCTTAGAAACCTCAGAAGCAATGAACTCCAGGTTCTTGATTCAGGCCTTTTCTTCTACAAGAACCTGAAGTGGGATGATAAAGGCCAGGCTCTGTCTGTTCTCAAAGGCTGTAAGGACGATAAATACGAAGACAAAGTCTATGGATTGATAGCCTATAAATTTGAAAAAAATGTCAGGCTGCCAGAAAAAATTGAATACGAACCGGAGAAAGACAATTCTTTCCCGGCCGGCTTTACTCTTAGCCCGGACTTTACCCCTTACTGGCTGGAAGATTATCAGGCTCTGGCTTTTGGTATAAAGCAGCTTAAAGCCAAATCCTCACCTTCTGCTTCCCCGGAGAAAAAAGAACAGAGGGAGAAAGAGGTCTCCCCTGCCGCCAGACCGGATGATATTGATGAGAGCGACCTGCCCGATCTTATCCTCTGGCACTGGCAGGACCCCAGACTCCAATCCCAGCAGCAGGTTGAAGAAAGACGAGATGCCTCTTATAGCTATCTGTCGCTCTATCGCCCCCTGGAAAAAAAGTTTGTTCGCCTGGCTGATGACTATCTGCGCCGGGTGGCCCTGGGCAGTAAATCTGACCTGGGTATTGGCTATGATCAATCTCCATATGAGCTGGAATTCAGCCTGACCGGCGCCAGTTACCAGGATATTTATGTGGTTAACCTCAAGACTGGAGAAAGAAAACTGGCTCTAAAAAAGAATCGCTGGTCATTCGGTCTTTCTCCTGACACGCGCTATTTGCTTTACTACCAGGATGGCCACTTTTTCAGCTATGAACTGGCTACCGGCCAGAGTTATAACTTAACGGCCGGCCTGCCTGCTTCCTTTGCGGATGAAGATGTTGATTACAATGTGAAACTGCTTCCCGACATCCCTTTTGGCTGGTCAAAAGATAGCCGCTATGTCCTGCTCTATGATGGCTGGGATGTCTGGCAAGTAGAAGCCCACGGCCAGAAGGGCCATAATCTGACCGGAAATGGAGCTAAGGATCAAATCCACTATCAGCGTCGCTTCATTCTTGACCCGGAAGAAAAGGGCATCGATCTCAGCCAGCCGCAATATTTTCTGACTTATGGCGAATGGAACAAAAAACAGGGGATAACCAGAATTGAAGCTGCCAAAAGAACGGCCAGGCTCCTGCTCTGGGAAGATGCTCAGTTTAACCGCCTGCTCAAAGCCAGGAAAGCTGAACGTTATCTATTCACCAGGGAAAACTATCAAGAATTTCCTGATTTTTATGCCGCTGATGCCTTCCTCGTAAAAGCAACCAGAATAACCGAGGCCAATCCCCAGCAGAAGGAGTTTCTCTGGTCTTCCGGGGTACGACTTATAGATTACAGCAGCGCTAAGGGAAAAAAGCTTCAGGCCGCCCTTTTCCTGCCTGCCGGCTACCAGGAAGGTAAAAGATATCCGACCATAGTATATATTTATGAACGGTTGTCCCAGAATCTTAATCATTATTTTCCACCAACAGCCAACGGCTTCAATAAATCCTTTTATAACAGCCAGGGCTATGCTGTTCTGATGCCTGATATCACCTATGTCCTCAATGATCCAGGGATGTCAGCTGTCTGGTGCGTCCTGCCGGCTCTGGAGGCAGCCATTGCTTCTGGAGTGGTTGACGGTGAAAGAGTCGGACTACAGGGTCATTCCTGGGGCGGGTACCAAACAGCTTTTCTTATCACCCAGACCGAAGCCTTCAGAGCAGCGGCCGCCGGAGCGCCACTCACCAACATGATTTCCATGTACAGTTCTATTTACTGGAATACCGGAATAGCCAATCAGGCGATTTTCGAAAGTACCCAGGGCCGCTTCACCGGCGGCTACTGGGAAAATCCGGAAGCCTATATCAGAAATTCTCCTGTCTTTCACGCTCAAAAAGTAAAAACTCCTCTTCTGCTCCTTCATAATGATAAAGATGGGGCAGTGGATTTTAATCAGGGGATTGAATATTACAACACCCTGAGGCGGCTGAAAAAGCCAGTGGTCATGCTGGAATATGTTGGTGAAAACCACGGCCTGCGAAAACCGGCTAACCAGAAGGATTATACTGTCAGGATGATAGAATTTTTCGACCATCACCTGATGGGCAAATCTGCTCCTGACTGGTGGGAAAAAGGCATTCCCTATTTGAAGCTTAAAGACCATCTTAAAGACAGGGTCAGACAACTGCAGGCCAGCCAGACTGGCCAGACTGAGCCTGAACAGACTAATTCAGCGGGCAAAAAATAAAAATAAGTTGCAGCCGCCTCCCTTAACAGTGTAAATTATCTGGAAGACAGCTCGAAAAGGAGGGGCACGATGGTATATTCTCATTCTAAACTTGAGACCTATCAGAACTGCCCGAGAAAATATAAGTTATGTTATCTCGATGATCTCCGGCCGGAAGAAGAAGGCATTGAAGCCTTTCTAGGCAGCCGTTTCCACGAAGCCATGGAGGAGCTCTATTCCGAGCTTTACTTCCGGCTGATGAGTCTGGAAGAGGTTAAGGCTTGTTATGATAGTGCCTGGAAAAAGAAATTTCATGACAAAGTGAAGATAGTAGAGCAAGGCAGGACAGCTGAAGATTATTTTCGGCTCGGCTTAAAGTTTATCGAGGACTATTACAAACACTACTATCCTTTCAACCAGAACAGGATCCTTGGTCTCGAGCAGGCACTGGAAATTGACCTCTATGGCGACAGGCGCTACCTTTTAAGGGGCTTTGCTGACAGGATTGACCTCGCTCCCGACGGACTGATTGAAATTCACGATTACAAAACCGCCTCCCAGTTGCCGCCGCAGATGGCAGTTGAAGCTGACCGCCAGCTGGCCCTCTATCAGCTCGGTATCAAACAAAAATGGCCCTGGGCTGAAAAGTTCAGGCTGGTCTGGCACTATGTTGCCTTTGATCAAGAGCTGTACTCGACCAGGACACCGGAGCAGCTTGATCAACTGAGAAAGGAGATAGCCACGCTTATAGATAGAATAGAAGCTGAGCAGGAATTTCCTCCGCAGGAAAGCGGGCTCTGCCGCTGGTGTGCTTACTGGGATTATTGCCCTTTAAAAAAGCATGAGGTGGCGCTCGAGAAACTTTCCCCAAGCGAGTACGGGCAAGAAGAGGGAGTTGTTCTGGTTAACAGCTATGTAACTTATTGGGAGCAGAAGAAACAGGCTGAAGCCGAACTGGAAAAATTGAAGGAAGCCTTAGTCCAGTATGCTGATAGGTACCAGGTAGATAGAATAAACGGCAGTGAGTATTACCTGACTATCGTCAGAAAAGAGATCGTCAGATTTCCAGCTAAGGGTCAGGCAGAAAGGCAAAAGCTGGAAAATATTCTGAGAGAGGCTGGTCTGTGGCCAGCCCTGGCCAGCCTTGACCTGAACAGCTTAGAAAAAGCTATCCTGGAAGAAACCTTAAGTCCAGAGGTTCTGGAAAAACTTAAAGACCTCATCTCAAAGGAAAAAATGGTCACGCTCAGAGCCAGTAAAAAGGCAGAGAGCAAAGATCAAACAAAGACTTAATTGCCCCGGGGCATCTGGCTATTGACGAGTTAATCTGCCTGCTCAGTGGCCTGTCAGCAATAGTTCTGTCCTGTTCTTTAAAGTCTAGCTTGAGGTCTAGAAGAGATTGATTTTGATTGCCTGCCGGTTCTCTGGCTCACACCTCTTCTTTTATTTCTTTCAGGTTTTCACTCCACTCCGGTTTGGGTCCTCTTAAATATGAGATAAAAGCCGCAATTAGAGTAATAATCATGGAAATCAAAAAAACATGCCTGGCTCCGGAAATAAATTCATTGACTGCCAGGCTGCCCGAGCTAACCCGCCGGCCTGCAAACAGCGTTTGCATGGCCTCTAGGTTTATACTCGAAGAAACGATAGCCATAGATAAGGCGATGCTGATCACCTGACCGGCATTGTTCATCATGGTTCTGGTCCCGGCCGCAATTCCTCGCCTTTCAGGCGGCACCGAGCCCATTATTTCACTCGTATTGGGCGAGTTAAACATGCCTGAACCGATCCCCATGATGACCATCCAGATGACCAGTTCGGTCAGAGAAGTCTGCGGTGAGATTCCGATAAAACCCAGCAGACCAAAGGCTGATATTAAAAGTCCAAACGAGGTTAAACCCCTCGCTCCATATTTATCGGACAGTGACCCGCTTATCGGGGAAACGATCATCATCGACACGGCAAACGGTGTCAGAAAAAGTCCCGCTTTCAAGGGATCCATGCCCTTAACCCCCTGAAAATAAAAAATAAGAAGGAATGTAACTGCCCCTCTGGCTATACCATTGAGCAATATGCTGCTATAAGCAAAAGCCAGGATTCTGGTTTTAAACAGTTTTAAATCGAGCATTGGTTGTTCGGTATTATTTTCTACAGAGACAAAAGCCACCATAATAAGGACAGCGATAGCAAACAGCATAATAACCCGTAAGCTTGTCCAACCATAAAAGCCACCGAAAGATAAAGCTACCAGAAAAAGCAGCAAGCCAGACGTAAACAAAATGGTCCCGGCCCAGTCAAATTTTTGACCACGTGGTATTTTAGCCAGCTCTTTTAGCTGGATAGCCGCCCAGACAGTACCTAAAACTCCAACCGGCACATTGACATAAAAGATATAGCGCCAGCCAAGATGGGAAAGAAAACCGCCTAGAATTGGCCCGATGACCGAAGCAATACTGATGACCATGCTATTAATTCCCAGAGCTTTGCCCAGCTCGTTCTTGGGAAAAGCATCTGTCACGATGGCCGTACTATTGGCAATCATCAGCGAACCGCCAACTGACTGAATCAACCTGAAAATCAAAAGCTGCTCTCCAGTTTTTGATATACCGCATAAAAGTGAGGTCAGAGTGAAGAGAGCAAAACCAGAGACATATAGCTTTTTCCGGCCGAACATATCTGCCACCCGGCCAATGGAAGGCACAAGTATCGTCAGACAAAGCATATAGCCCATGACTATCCACATAATTACAGAAAAACTGGTATTCAAGCTTTTCATAATATCGGGCAAAGAGATCATCAGCATACTGCCGCTTAAAACAGAAAAAAGTGCACCGAGAGTTGTACAGGATAAAGCAATCCATTTATATTCAATCTTTTTCATCTGACATCTTCCTTTCTAACCTTCTCCTCAAGGCAACTCAGCCGGGATAACAGATCCTCAAATCTTTCTCCGGTGGCTTTCAGTTTGTCTACTTTTTCCCCAATCAATTTAATTTGACTCTTGATCATCTCGATATAATTATTCAGCGTGGCCAGTTCAGCCATTTCAGCAGAGAGAATATTTTCAACTTCCTGATCGAGCTCAAGTGTTTGCTTGATTTCAGCCAGGCTAAAGGCCAGAGATTCTTTTAAAGAGACTATTCTTTTAATCTTTTCTATATCTTCATCAGTATAAAGCCGGTAGGAAGACTCTGTCCTTTGTGGAGAAATCAGGTTTAAATCCTCATAATACCTGATGGCCCTTTTGGTCAGGCCAGTTATATTAGAAACCTCTTCTATTCTATAAGTTTTGGTACTCATGACAGCTGTGTAATTTGAGCTATTTTACTCTAGCTTAACATTAACGTCAAGGTTAATCCTAAAAATTAGGCTAAATTCGCTTAAAATCTTAACCAAAACAGATTGGAGATTGAAAATTTTATTACCAGCAGCCAGTTATCAGAAGCTCAATATAATATAATTTTCTAATAGTTATTTATTTGGGGGCAGGCAGCTTGAATAGAAAACATATAGAATCTTGAGTCAATTATTAGCTTTGAGTATAATTATCGCCACAGGTATTTAAAGATTAGGCTAGTCGGATTATTATGAACACTGATTCCTTAGAATACATTCGTGAAAACGTCAAGGCAATTTTACAAGAGCTTACCCCCTCAGTAGAACTGGTAGCCGCAGCCAAACAACAAACGCCGGAAAAAATTATGGCAGCCATTGAAGCTGGGGTGAAAATTATAGGAGAAAACTACATACAGGAAGCTTTAGCCGCTTACCAGGTCATAGGACATCAGGTCAGCTGGTCTTTTATCGGTCATCTTCAGAAAAATAAGGTTAAAAAGGCCGTGCAGATTTTTGACATGATAGAAACCCTGGATTCACTTGAACTGGCGGAAGAAATCAACAAGAAAGTTGCTCTTCAGGGAAGAATTATGCCCGTCCTGATTGAAGTCAACTCCGGGCATGAGCCTCAAAAGTTCGGGGTCTTACCTGAAAAAGTGGAAGAGCTGGCCCGGTCAATAGTCGGGTTGCCCAATCTTAAACTCTCCGGTCTGATGACTATGGGCCCGGCTGAGGGTAACCCGGAAGAGGCCAGACCTTTTTTCCGCCTGACCAAGCAGCTGTTCAATTATCTTCAGAGTCTTAACCTGCCAGGGGCTGAGCTCCACGTTCTATCTATGGGCATGACTAATTCTTACCGGGTGGCCATAGAGGAAGGAGCAACAAGAGTACGCCTGGGAACAAAACTTTTTGGGCCTCGTCGGTAAATTTATTGCTTTGATTTTAAATTAATTGAGGTGCTGGATGAAGAAAAGGTGGTTTGTGGTTGTTGGTGCCTTTATTATTCAGATTAGTCTGGGAGCCATTTATATCTGGAGCGTTTTTCAAACCCCGCTCCTGGCTCATTTCCCAGTCTGGACTGAAAGGCAAGTTACTTTCCCTGCCCAAATTATCCTGGCCTGCTTTGCTCTGGCCGTCATAATTGCCGGCCAGATTCAGGATAAAGTTGGGCCGCGACCGGTGGCCATGGCCGGCGGTCTGATGCTGGCTGCCGGTTTGATGCTGGCCAGCCTGACCTCTCATTTCCCGCCGGATAAAGCCCTCTCCTGGTTGATAATCACCTATTCGGTGCTTGGCGGTCTTGGAATCGGCACTGCCTATGTTTGCCCCCTTGCCACCTGTGTCAAATGGTTTCCAGACAAAAGAGGTTTGATTACCGGTCTGGCCGTGGCTGGCTTCGGAGCTGGAGCTTTCTTTTTTGCTCCTCTGGCCAAAGGGTTAATAAGTGGAGATTATTATCAGCTTTTGGGAAAAAATCTTTTTCGGCTGCCCGAAGCCGGACTCTTTAACACCTTTTTGATTTTTGGACTTATTTTTCTCGTCACCATTATTGGTGGAGCTTTTTTGTTGAAAAATCCAGAGCCAGGTTACCGGCCAGCCGGTTGGAATCCACCTCTAGAACTGGTTTCTGCTCACAACCAAAGAGTAAATTTCAGTCCTTCGCAGATGCTTCGCACCTGGCAATTCTGGCTCCTCTGGGTTGTTTTTCTGATAGGTTGTGGCAGTGGCTTGATGGTCATCATGAAAGCTTCTCCTATCTGGCAATCATTGGCATTTGCCAGCCTGAAGGATGGAATTGGCAATATCAGTCTGGGGCAAGTCGCCTCAGCCGGAGCTTTGGCTGTTTCCATTCTGGCCATTTTTAATTCGCTGGGCAGAATTATCTGGGGCAAAATATCTGATCTGGCTGGACGGCAGCCGTCCTTACTGGCTATTTTTTTTATTCAGGGATTGACTCTTCTGCTTTTGTCTCAGATGAAAGCTTTTTCCACTTTTTTAACAGGCATTTCGATCATCGGACTGTGCTTTGGCGGGCTGGTGGCTATCTTGCCGGCTATCACCGCTGACTTTTTTGGGACTGAGCATTACGGAGCGAATTATGGCTGGATATTCAGTGCCTACGGAGCGGGCGGCCTTCTCGGCCCTTATTTAGCTGCCCGGCTGATGAAGACCTCAGCTATTGTTAAAGTCAGAGAATTTCACTCCGGCCGGGAAAACCCAGTTCAAACCATAGTTGTTGGTGATTACCGTCAGGCTTTTATTATGGCTGGTGTGTTCTGCCTGGTGGCAGCTGCGGCTATGTTACTTCTTAAACAACCAAAAGCTGAAGAAAACCAGTAAGTACCTTTTTTGATTTTATTTTCAATTTTCGGGTTCTTGTCACAAATTTATTAAACTTCAGTTTCAGTCTTTTCCTGATGAGAAAGCCTGTTGCTGGCTTCATCGCTGAACAGAAACTTTTGATTTGATGTCAATCTTTTGCTAAAAAGAATCAATCTTCTCCAGCTTTGAGTGCCGGTGATTCTTCCTTCTCGTCCTTACCCTCATTCTCAACCTCAACCACTTCAGCTTCGGCCTCGAGAACACTGGCTTCCAGCATCTCCGTTTGAACATGTTTTTTGATGGTTTCGATCTGACGCAGGGGCTTCTCCAGTTGATTCTTGCGAGTTGAATTTAGAATCTGAAACTCAGACTGGGCTTCATCAATTTTTTTGCCAACTTTTTCTAAAGATTTAACGAATGCCTGCCATTGCTTATAGAAAGACTCAAGCAGGCCTAAAATCTGGCCTGCGGTGTTCTGCAGGTTGAAATTCTCCATTGCTTGATAAATAACAGCCAGCACGGCATAAAGCGTGATGGGAGAACAGAGGATCACTTTTTGTTTTAAAGCATCATCCAGAAATTTCGGGTCGCTTTCATGGATGAAAGAATAAACCTGTTCGTTAGGGATAAAGACCAGAACATAATCAAGAGTGTCTTTGTCTATATAATTGCGAGTGGTAACTTCTTTAATTCTCGCTCTGGCATCTTTGAGAAATAGCTGGCGATAGTCTTCCTTCTCTCGCTCAGATGAAGCTTCAAGATAATGGAGGTAGTTGTCCAGCGGGAATTTCACGTCCATATTAATCTTCCGGTCTTGAGGAAGGAAAAAAGTATAATCAGGCCGAGACTCGCCGCCTTCGCTGCTGGCTTGTTTTTGGTAATTTATTCTTTCTTCAAAGCCTATTAATCTCAGGATATCTTCGGCCATTCTCTCTCCCCACTGGCCCCGAACTCTGGTATTGGACAGTGCCTGCCGCAGTTGATTGTTTGTTTCCTGAAGTCTTACTGTCTGTTCCAGTGCCAGACGCAGCTGGCTATCAAGCTGGCCAAATTTGGTCGACCGCTCTTTTTCAAAATCGGTGATTAGCTCCCTGAACCTGATCAGATCAGTTCTTATGCCATCCAGTGTCTGGTCAATCAGCTGCTTTTTCCCTTCGAGTTCTTTTTGACCCGTCTGGGTCTGGCGGCTCAAAACTTCATTGGCCAGTTTTAAAAATTCATCGGTATTTTTTTGCAGTGCTTCAAAAGAGAGAGAGCCAAATGCGTCTCGCACCCGGTCGAGAAATATTTCAAGTTCCTGCGTTTTTTCGGCCTGGGCCTGAGAGACCAGTTTTTGAGCTAATTCCTTATTCTTTTTTTGATAAAAATAATTTATAACCAGAACCAGCAGAGCCCCAAAAGCAGCTCCAATCACAAAAGAAATGAATAAATTCATCAAGCTTTCTCCTTTTTACCTTCACGCACACCAATGTTCAATAGATTCCATTCCCGGCTCTGAATCGAAAACCAGCCCGGCTAATCAAACTATTTAATCCAGCTCTGCCTCCCCCTCAGAATCGCCCACGTCAGTCGCCTCATAGTCATCATCGGACCCTGGGAAATAATCATAATCTGAAAAAGACAGGTCGGATTCTTCATCAGACAGTTCCTCACCTGCTTCAGCCTTTTCAGCTTCGGCCATGGCCCGGTCTATTTCTTCATCAAAATCAGGACCAAGTTCATCACCCATCTCCCGCCCAAATTTTTTCAACCAGCGAGCCAGGCTTTTAGGATCATTTTCATCCAATTCACCCAACTTCGAGGGATCAGCCAGACTTTCCAGACGATCTTCCTCCGATTTCAGGATGGCCACCCTCGAGACCAGCCTGACCAGATCTGTTCCGCCACAGTGTTGACAACGAGGATCAAATTCACTCTTTATGGATAGAAGAAGGAAGGATGATTTCTGACCGCATTGACGGCAGCGATACTCATAGATAGGCATGGCTCACTTACTCCATTTTTTGTCTTTTCTTATATATAATTTATAAAATATTCGCCTTCAGGGCAATACCTTCCTAAGATGGGGTCGGGCCAGCCGAATTGCTTTGTTTTCAATATCTTAATGACATCTATGACTAACCTATCAACTGTCATCATTATGGGACACCCATCGCAATTTTATAACTAATACAATTTCCAACATATAAACAGGCTTTTATGCCCTTGCTATTTTCAATTACTCTCGTTCTATATCACTTTTTAAAGGATTATCTCCAGCGCTTTTTTATGAACTACTAATTGAATCAAAGACTCCAACCCGTTCTACCCGGGCTCTCCGGGCTTTCTGGAACTCGTTTTTAGATTTGTCAGTCGACTATTGTGGCCAAAGAAAAGTTCACAGGCATAGCGTGGTATCCTATTGATACTAAAAGAAATCCGCTGGCCCGACCCCATTATTCATAAGAAATCCGCTGGCCCGACCCCATTATTCAATAGCGGATTTTTGCTGGTTAACCTTGAAGAAGAAAGCCGGGTCGAATTTTGGTTGGCGGTCAAAACTATAAAGGCCATTAACTTCCTGCTCGATATCATATAGCTGGGTATAGCAAAAGCCGGCAATTTTTTGATTGAAAAGGAGAGCTTCCGTTAAAGCTTTATAACGCTCCAGAAATTCTTCCGGACTTTTTGGACGGTCACCATAGCCCCAGGCTTTATCGTCCTGCTGACCTGGATTCCACCAGATACCGCCGTATTCGCTAACAAAATAAGGCTGGCCTTTATAAGGAGTATGGCGTTCCCTGACCCCATTGACAAAAACTCTGGGTGGAGTGGCCAGCAGGCCATCATAAGCTTCTTTAAACCTGACCACATTCTGTTCATAATTGTGCGAATCATAAACATCCGGTTCAACCACATGATATCCGCCAGAAGCATCAATCATGAGTCTTGTTGGATCGAGAGCTTTTGTCAGGCGGAAGATGCTCTCCATGACCCCAGGATAATTCTGACCCCAGTGCTCATTAAATGGACACCAGCCAATAATAGCCGGATGGTTGAAGTCGCGTTCAACCGCTTCTAACCACTCAGCTTGAAAGGCAATAAGAGACTCGGGCCGGCTCAGATCCAGCCCCCAGTCAGCAAATTCTCCCCAGACGATATAGCCCAAGCGATCAGCCCAGTAGAGAAAACGCCGTTCAAAAACCCGCTGATGTAATCTCGCCCCATCAAAGCCTGCCGCCAGTGAAATCTCTATATCATGGCGCAAAGCCTCATCGGTGGGAGCTGTATAAATTCCCTCCGGGTAAAATCCCTGATCCAGCACCAGACGCATAAAAAGTGGCTTTTTATTAAAATAAACTCTTTCACCACGCGCTTCTATCTCTCTTAGGCCAAAATAGCCCTGGATTCTATCGATCGTCGACCCAGCCTCACCGGCTTTTAATTCCAGAGTGAAGTCATAAAGATAAGGCCGCCTCACCTGCCACAGTTTTGGGTTTTTTATTTTGACCGTGAAAGCCGTTAGCCTGGCGGCCGGCCTTGTTTCTTTGAAGATTATCTTTTGATGATCAATGACGCTTAACGTCAGAGAACCAGTTGCCGACTGCTCATTGAGATAAACCTGAATGACGACCTGCTGATTATCAAGGTCAGGATAAACACGGTATCTGTCAATGCTGGTAGCCGGGACTGGTTCCAGCCAGACCGTCTGCCAGATGCCGGTTGTCCGCCGGTACATGCAGCCATAGGAATAATAGCGTTCGCTTTGCTTGCCGGCCGGCTGACGCCCACTTCGAACATCATCCTGGCATCTTACCACCAGGACATTCTCCTGCTGCTGGCAGAAGTCAGTAATATCAAAAGAAAAAGGTGTATAACCGCCGCGGTGAGTTCCAACCTTTTGTCCGTTAATCCAGACGGTTGTCTCATAATCAGCCGCTTCAAAATTTAATTTGATTCGCTGCCCCTGCCAATTTTCAGGAATGACCAGTGGCCGTTTGTACCAGGCAGCGGCAATAAAATCAGAAAAGCCAATTCCCGATAACTTACTTTCCGGAGCAAAAGGAACCACAATTTTCAGGTCAAATCCTTCCCCTTGAGGTAAACCCCGTTCCTCGCCCGAATCAGATAAGTCAAGGGTAAAATCCCACTGGCCGTTAAGATTGAGCCAGGCTGAGCGGCAAAAATCTGGCCTGGGATACTCCGGCCTCGGGATGGAAGACACTTCCAGCTCTTCTGACGACAGAATTTTAATATTCTCAGCGCCAGAACTATAAGCTGGATGTTTATCAGAAAAATCTTTCTCGCTTTTAGCCAGAATCACCGGCGCCAATAATAACAGTCCAGCAATGAGCAAGCTAAAAGCACCCACAAGACCTTTTCTTAACTCATCAACCGGATATAATTTAAATTCATTTCTCATTTTCCCTCCTGATTAAATTCGTCCCTGGTTTAAAATATTTAAAGTCAAAAATCATTTAAAAAGCCTTCATCTTCAGCTGGCCACGAGAATTATCTGAAAGTTTGTTTCGGTCTTTTTCACCATTAGCCCTTTAGCTTTTAGACAATTTCCAACTTCTTCTATTCCTACCGGTGAAACTTCGTGTTCATCGCCTTCCAGCCGGTGAATTTCAGCCATCATAGCCAGACCCACCTGATTAAAATCACTGACAATGAGCTTTCCGGCTGGAGCCAGCACTCGCCGCAGCTCACCTATCACCTGATAAGGATTTTTTAGATGATGAATCAGATTAACAGCAAAAATCACATCGAAAGAACCATCCGGGAAAGAGAGCTTTTCTCCATTTTCCTGCCTGAGTTCGACCAGGTTCGTCAGATGATTGGCTTCCAGATTCTGCCGTGCAAACTCCAGCTGGTCAGCCGACTGATCAAAACTTACCAATCTGTAGCCTGACCTGGCCAGGTTGACAGCTAAATGTCCTCGGCCGGTTCCTGCCTCTAAAATCCGCCCGGCCAGCGGCTTTGCTGCCTGAACGACCGCCAGCCTTTCCCGGTCGAGGTCATAACCGAACTTTGCCTGAAGTTCTTTTCTTCTGGCTATATTTGACAAAACCTGGTCAGTTTCTTCCCTATCTTTTAGTTTCATTACTTGATCCAGCCCTTCCTGGTATTGGTTTTTCTTCTGCTCTGGAGAATTTTGGAGATTTTCCATGAATCATGGCTATCTCCCGAAGTCTGGCCAACAGGCAAATTAAAGAGTAAAAGAGATTTTCCCGGTCGTCAACTACCAGGTATAACCTGTGTTGCCACGAGTCAAGCAACTTCACTTTATGCCCTTTTTCTGTGAAAACAGCTGGTGTCCAAAGCTGGCCCCAGGCTATTCAGGCTTTATGTATGGCCACAAATCTTTTTAGAAAGGCAAGTGCCCGGTCACAACGCCGGAAAACAGGCAGGCCATTGTCCTCCAGATATTCAGCCAGCGGATCATATAATTGACCGGCGTCAATATTGACTACCATTGGTTTATCAGTTTTCTTAAATGCTCTGATGAGGTAACCAGCCAGGCTATTCTCATCATAAATGTTTTCATGGTGAGCTTCACCCGGTGGCAGTGTCTGAAGGACAGCTGTGACCGGTACAATGGAAATTACGGCGCAGTCGACGTTTTTATCTTCTACCAGAGCTTCAAGGCAGGCTCCAAAAGTCGCATCATCAGCCATGGGGGTAACATCAAGTGGATTATGAATATCTAACAGGCGGTCTATACCCGCCGGTGACAGAGCCTGATTGATTTTCCTCACCGTTTGATCACAAAATTCTGGCAAGACCAGACCACCGTTTTCTCCTCTGAGATTATCGGCCATAATGACCGATTCAAAACCAGCGTTGGTCATGAGACCTACCCGGTTACCTCTGACCTTTTTATCGGCCAGGTAAGCCAGTCCTTTGATCAAGTTCTCAAATTCGTCAATGGTCTCGGTGATGATCATCCCTGCCTGAGACATCAGGCTGGAAGCAACGGCATAATCCCCGGCCACAGCAGCCGTATGGCTGGAAGTAGCTTTACGCCCCTCTGGACTCCGGCCCGCTTTATACACAACTATTTTCTGGCCTAACTGGAGTGCTTTTCTTGCCGCCCGTAGAAGATTCAATCCATCTCCGGGCTGCAGGCCCTCGAGATAAAGGGCAATGATTTTTGCTTCCGGTCGACCTTTTAAATATTGCAGATAATCACCGGCCGTCAGATCGAGCTGATTACCAATGGAAACAGCATAAACCGGTTCGAGACGTCCTTCATTACTCATCCTGGACAGCATAAAGGCCCCACTCTGGCTGATCATGGCCAGGCCGGCTTTGACTCCTACAGGCCTTTTTAGCTTATAATCGGGAATAAAAATACTGTCATACTTACCCGGGGCAGAGATAATGCCCAGACAATTGCCACCATTGACCACCGGGACGATTTTTCCCTCCCGCCTCTTTTGCTTTAAAAGATTTCTCAGATTGGCTTCCAGTTCCTCCGTCCCGGCTTTCTCTCCCAGCCCACCAGCGATGATGATGACCGAATAAGCCTTTTCCAGCTCAACCAGATCCTTCATAACCGGATAGACCTGCTCGGCTCCCAGCGAATGAATAAAAAGGTCAACAGTCACGGGCATTTCAGCCACACTTGGTACACAGCGACAGCCTTCAATCGATTGAGCCCCCGGTTTAACCACATATATTTTTTCAGCAGGAAAACCATTTTTAAGCAGGTTATTTAAAATAATGTGGCCGGTATTCATCTTTTCTGAAACGCCAATCAGGCCGATAGTTTCAGGATCAAGAATTTTTTCTATCTGTTCAGCTGGTCTGGTGGATAACGCAATCTTTCTCCGTGAAAAACGGCAGAGGCCGTCAAGAGGAACGAGCTTCCCGGCTGCCATCACCAGTGGATTAACTTCCAACTCTTCAATGGTATACATTTCCTTCTGATTAAAAAGAGAAAAACCTCGCCCGATAGACTGGAAAATCTGAACCGCTTGAATGAGCAATTCTGGCTGAATCAATGGCTTTCGCCCGCGGAACTCCTCCGCTACTTTCCCATAGATAGCCGTTTTTTCAAGAGCAGCTTTTATCGCTTGCCTGGATAAAGGAAGGGAAGGTAGAATGGCCAGGCTGCGGCCAGGCTTAATATGGACATTCAGATATTCGACATCCAGACCACCACCACCGAATGTCACCACCGGTCCAAAATCATTGGTCGCTCTTAAACCCAGAAGAATTTCCGAGCCAAATCCGACCTGCAGATAATCAACTAACTCAACGATTAAAAAGCCTTTAATGGACGCTTCGACTTCAGCCTGAGAAATGTCTTTGTCACCGGTGAGCGGCAACACAGCAGCTTCCACCTGCTTCTTCATGTTTTTAATGGCCAGGTCAATTTCCCGGACAGAATTTTTGACAATAGCCACCCCACCCACCTCTGATTTGTGCTGAATCAAAGGCGAGACCACTTTAACCACCGCCTTACCACTGGAGATTTTTTTTAATTGTTCAACCTGAAGCTTTTTCCCGGCTGGGAGAAAAACATGAGCAGGAACTCTAAAGCCGAACAGTTTTAAAAGAGCATAAACTTCCGGTTCCAGAAGAAAACTGCGGCCATCAGCTTCGGCTTTTTTAAAAATATTCCTGGCTTTGTCCAGATTATCTTTCACCATTTTCAGTTACCCCATTTTTTATGACATTTGAGAATGAATCAGGTAGCCATCTCAAAACTCACCTTTAGCCGCTTGACGGCCAAGGTCAAAGGCTTTGAGATTAGTATTAACTACCTTATCCCCCTTTGTTTGAAACAGAACCGAAATAAAATTTTTGAAATTCTCTTCTCGAAGCGGCAGATAAACCGAGGCCGCCCCCAGGACAACCATATTTTCTGCCCGCAGGCTACCGGCTTCTTTAGCCAGTTTATCCGCCTCAACCAGAAGGCTAACCGGAGCCCTCTTAATTTCCCGGTAGATATCTTCAACTGGCGGATAATCCGGGATATTAATATAAGGACTGCGACTGGAGATCACCACTCCATCAGGCTTGAGATAAGAAAAATAGCGCAGGGCTTCCAGCGGTTCGACACTCAAAATCAGATCAGCTTCCCCCTGAGGAATAAGCGGACTATGGATTTCTGTCTCAGACAGGCGAAGATGGGCTTGAACTGCCCCTCCCCGCTGGGACATACCGTGAACTTCAGATTGCAGAAAATAAAGCCCTTCCGCCAGGGCCGCCTGATCAATGACAAAAGCAATGGACAGAATTCCCTGTCCGCCAACTCCAGCCAGAATAAGGTTATAAGTCATCCTTAGCTCCTTTTTTTATCACCGAGAATCTGAATACATTCGCGGCGAGCAATAATGACCGACAGGCCATGATAAGCCAGTTCTTCTCTGATGATGCCGGTATTGAGCTGATGATTTTTAGGTAAGGGGTTAATGACCTTAAGATGGTCTTTATTTACTCCCAGCCCAACCAGCATTCGGTCTAATGGTTCACCCGTGCCGAAACTCGGTTGGGCACCGGTCATGGCCACTGTCCCGTTATCCAGGATGATGACCGTCATATCGGTATTGGAATAAACCGCATCAAGAAGAGGAGTCAATCCGGAGTGAGTAAAAGTCGAATCACCAATAACCGCGACCGATGGATAAACACCGGCCTCCGCTCCACCTTTGGCCATCGACACACTGGCTCCCATGCAGACACAAGTCTGAATAGCTTTATAGGGTGGAAGAGCACCAAGGGTGTAGCAGCCAATATCCGAAAAAACATTAGCCCGGTCATAGCCATGAAGGGCTTCATTGAGTGCTTGGAAAGTATCCCCATGAGGACAACCGGAACATAGCTGGGGTGGTCGGGCTGGCAGCTGGAAGTTGCCTGTGCTCAGACCAGTTTTGGCCGACAGACCTAGAGCCCCGGCTACTATCTCCGGTGTCAATTCACCCGAAGCCGGAATGGTGCCATCCATCTTCCCTTTTATAATTTTCCCCGGAATGCCAGCCACTCCCCGGATGAACCTTTCAACAAATGGATAGCCTTCCTCGATAACTATGATTTCATCTACCTGATCAATAAGCTCCAATAGCTTTTTCTCTGGAAAAGGATAAGTCGAAATTTTAAGAAAAGCCGGCCCAAAGTCGAGCCGAGGATAAATCTCCTGAAAATAACTAAAGGCAAGACCAGTAGCTACCACTCCCAGACGGCTTCCGTTTTGTGCCGGAGAAAATCTATTGAACAGGCATCCCTCGGCATAATCTTTTAACTGTTCTTGCAGCTTGAGCAAGACCTGGTAACGATGGCGGGCATTAGCCGGCAAAAGAGTCCAGTCCGGGCTGTAGCCATATTTAAGATCCCGATTCTTCTTCGCGGCTTCCCTGATCACTACTGGTGCCCGGCTGTGAGCCAGCCTGGTCACCAGCCTGATCATCACCGGCAAGCCAAACTTTTCCGACAAATCAAAGGCTTCCCTGGTTAGATCATAAGCTTCCTGGTGGCTGGCCGGCTCCAGGCATAAAACCCGGGCAAAATCAGCATAATAGCGGCTATCCTGTTCGTTCTGAGAAGAATGAAAGCCCGGATCATCAGCTGAAACTACTACCAGTCCGCCATTAGCCCCGGTGACAGCCGCATTAATAAAAGGGTCAGCAGCCACATTCAAACCAACATGCTTGAACGAAACCATGGCTCTCTGGCCGGCATAGGAAGCACCAAGAGCTTCTTCCATGGCCACTTTTTCATTGACACACCACTTAGCCACATATTTTCTGCCACCGTCTGACTGCCTGATCAAAAATTCCATAACCTCCGAAGCAGGAGTTCCTGGATAGGAATAACCCGCATTTAGCCCGGAATGGATGGCTCCGAGGGCAACTGCCTCATCACCCAGAAGAATAATTTTTTCCATTAGCTTTTCCTTTGTTTTTTAGACATGAATTAACCGAGTTTGAGATTAGCTTTTAGCATACAATTTAAATCTTCACGCTGTCAAGAAAATTTGTTTTGTCAAATTACTATAATTCCTATAAAATTATAGTGTATTAAGGCCAGTCTTGAATTTAAACTTAGCAGGCAGAATAACTGGTCAGGAGGCACCCAATGTTTAGGATCTCGACCAAAGGCCGTTATGGCACCAGACTGATGCTTAATCTGGCCCAGCATTATGACGATGGTCAGAAAACCAGGTCTCTAAAAGATGTAGCCTCAGAAGAGGATATTTCGATCAGATATCTTGAACAGATAATTATCCCTCTTCGTGTTCACCGTCTGGTAAAAAGCATCCGAGGAGCAGGAGGTGGCTACACTTTAACCAGGTCGCCGGCTACCATCAGTCTGAGTCAGGTCTTGCTGGCAGTAGAAGGCAATTGCTGCCTGACTGACTGCCTGGAAGAAGGCAGCCAGTGCCCGAAGATGACCGGCTGCGCCGCCTATGAGATCTGGAAGGAAGCTTCCCGTATCATGAAGGAGTATTTTGATTCGGTCAGTCTCGAGGATATGGTAAAAATAGCTGAGAAAAAAAGCCGGCGAAAGCCGCGAAGTGGAAAATAATTGGAGAAGTTCGAACAGAAGGCAGGTTCCCGGTTGATAAAATTTCTGTCATCAATCAGGCTGGCTATTGTTCTTCTTATCCTGATAATTATTCTATCAGTTATAGGAACTCTTATTCCTCAGGGGGAACAGCCTGGTTTTTATCAGAATTATTTCCCTCGCTGGTCAGGGCTTATCTTAAGCCTCCAGCTTGATCACTTGTTTCGTTCTCCCCTTTTTCTAAGCGTGGCCTTTCTTTTCTTACTTAATATTCTTTTTTGCTCGTTGCGGCAGTTACCTGCCAAGTTTAAACAGCTCCGGGGCCCGATCAAATTTACACCGACTGGAGGCCAGCCGGTCAGGGATAGAAAATTGGCCTCTGACCTTTCCGACTGGTTAATGGTTTCCCCTGATTCGCTGTTAAGAGCACTCAGGGAAAAGCACTATAATGTAAAAATAAAAGAAGCTAATGGTCAGAAAATCCTGATAGCTCAAAAAGACCGCTCAGGGCTTTTTGGCCCCGAAATTGTCCACCTGGGTTTAATCATCATTATCATTGGTGGTCTGATTTCGGCTCTCTTCAGCCAGAGAATTGAACTGGCATTGACCGAAGGACAGACAGTTGACCTGCCCGGGCAAAGTTTCTCCCTTCGGCTCGACCAATTTACTACAGACTATTATCCTGATGGCTCAGTCAAGAGCTGGAAGAGCATGGTCTCAATTCTTGAAAAGGACCAGGTAAAAAAGCAAAAAACAGTGGAGGTTAACCACCCTTTAAAATATGATGGCCTCAACTTTTTCCAGATGAGCTATGGTTTCGATTGGGACAGAACAAAGGTGGAGCTCGAAATAAAAGGCGGTGGCTCGACGGCCAGAGGCCTGACACTCAATGTAGGTGAAAAATTTCAGCTTGAGCCTGGCTTAACTTTGAATCTCCTGGATTTTATTCCTGATTTTGAACTCGACGAAGGAAGTCGGCCAGCCAGCCGTTCGGCTGAAGCCAATAATCCAGCTGCTCTGGTGGAAGTTACCAAAGATAGAAGACCTGTTTATCTGGGCTGGCTTTTTTATTACCATCCAGAGTTAAACCAGGTGCAGCGAGAACCAGATTTAGAGCTGGAAATCAGCTTAAAAAAGTTTGAAGCACCACTCTTTTCTGGCCTGGAAGCGGCCAGCGATCCCGGTCTGAATCTGGTCTGGTTGGGCTGTGCCCTTCTTTTTCTTGGACTTCTGGCCTGCTTTTATCTTAATTATCGCCAGATAGTTATTGGCCTCAAGCCAGGGGAAAAGCCAGTATTTTCAGCTCACAGCCGGCATAATCAGACAACTTTTTATCAGGAACTGGAGAGGCTACTCGAAGTCAGACCGGACAGTGCTATAAATTCAGATAGAAAAAACGAAGGAAAAACGAAATGAATGAATTTCCCCTACTGCTCATTTCTTTTATCATTTATATTCTGGTCATGCTTTCTGGTTTTGCTTCTTCTTTCGGTTCTAAAGCTAAATGGTCAAGAATATCTTACTCACTGGCCATAGCCGGCTTTATTGTTCAATCAGCCGGTCTGCTGGTTAGAACCATAGCCAGCGGGCATGCTCCTTTTACCAATATGTATGAATCAATAAATTTCCTCAGCTGGTCTTGCGTGCTGGTCATTATTATTTTTCAGCGTAAATTCAGACTGGAAAAGGCCTGGCCATATCTGTGGCTGCTCATCGTCGCCCTGATGGCCCTTGTCTCCTCGCCCCTCCTGCCCAAAAACGTTACCCCTCTGGTTCCTGCCCTGCAGAGCTACTGGCTCTGGCTGCATGTCTCGGTGACTCTCCTGGGAGAAGCTTTCCTGGCGGTGGCTTTTGTGGCCAGCATACTTTATCTCGCTGCCGGTCGCAGCTCGGCCGGGAATTCAGAAGCTCAGAAAAAGCAGGAAAATTACGATCTTATTGCCTATCGGGCAGTAGCTGCCGGTTTCCCACTTTTTACTCTCGGTGCCCTGGTTTTTGGCATGATCTGGGCCAGCCAGGCCTGGGGCCGTTATTGGAGCTGGGATCCAAAAGAAGTCTGGTCGCTGATTACCTGGCTTTTTTATGCACTTTACCTTCACACCAGGCTGGTCATGGGCTGGAAAGGAAAAAGATCAGCTCTTATCGCCATCATCGGTTTTCTGGCTGCTCTATTCACCTTTTTCGGCGTTAATTACCTGCTGTCCGGGCTCCACAGTTATGTCTGATTAATAATCAATAATCAGGCTGTCCGGTCCCATCCAGCTGGATCAATAACCGGCATCTATCAGCTCTTTTTATTGAAGAGTTCTCTCCGCTGCCTCAATGGTGTTCATCATCAGCATGGTGACCGTCATCGGTCCAACCCCGCCTGGAACGGGAGTAATGGCTGCAGCTTTTTCCTTGATCGGTTCAAAATCGCAGTCGCCCACCAGCCTGAAGCCTTTGGCCGCGGCTGGATCCGGCACCCGGTTAACACCAACATCAATCACCACACAGCCTTCTCTCACCATATCAGCCGTGATGACTCTTGGTGCCCCCATGGCCGCGACCAGAATATCTGCCTGCAGGGTATGCTTTTTAATGTCCCGCGTGCCGGTGTGGCAGACAGTGACCGTAGCATTGGCACCTGGTTTTTTCTGCATGAGCAAGGCAGCCAGAGGCTTGCCGACGATATTGCTCCGCCCGCAGATAACTACATGCTGGCCTTCCGGACTGTATCCACTTCGCACCAGCATCTGCTGAATCCCATAAGGAGTACAGGGCAACGGACAGGGCTCGCCCCGCAGGAGCTTGCCAACATTAACCGGATGAAAGCCGTCCACATCCTTTTCAGGCGATATAAAATTTATCACCTTGTCGGGATTAACCCATTTGGGCAGTGGCAATTGAACCAGCACGCCATGAAAACGTTGATCACTATTAAGGCGGTCGACATTTTTTAATATTTCCTCTTCGGAGGCATCACCGGGCAGGTGGACGGTCTCTTCAAAAATGCCAATTTCTTCAGCTGCTTTAGCCTTGGCAGTCACATAAGACACCGAGGCTGGATCTTCACCAACCAGAATCACACCCAGGCCAGCCACCACCCCTTTTTCTTTAAGTTTTTTAGCCCTCAGTTTTAATTCCTCTCTGATGGCTGCCGCCACTTCTTTCCCGGATATTATTTTTGCCGGCATTTTTTCCTCCTGCTCGTTAATTTTTATTTTTTGTTAAATTCAAACGCTAGTTTGCAATTTTTCATAAAATCTCGAGAGGTCTCGACCCTATTTTATGTCCTGCCAATCAGGACTATTATATATAAGTTTTTATCAGCCTAGTAAGAATTTTCTCATTCCAGTCAAGCCAATGGGCTGATCTTCGCTTAAAAGTGTCAACTATTTTACAGCCATCTGCCCGGGCGATATTACATTAGTACTTATCTGGTTATCATGCCATCCTGATAAGTTGGCTCACCACCCGGCCAATCACTTAATTAAGGCTTTCAGACCTGGCCAGGAATACCTTCTTGAGCTGGCAAGAACAGTACTTCGCCTGTAACACGAAGAAGGCGGTTGGGCTCCTGACTCCATTAATCCAGTTATTAATCACCCTGAGATGCGTTCGCTGCAGCTTTCTTTTTTATTATCAGACTGTAGACTTCTAACTGGTTTATTTCAGGGTAGGGGCAGGCATAAACATTATCATTATTGTCTATTGAAATAATTTGGTCTGAGAATTCTTTCCCACTTAAAAGAAGCTCCCCACCAGGGGAAAACAAATCAACGTAGGTTTTATAGAGTGCAGGTTTTCCGTCTTCGTATATCTGGTCATATCTTTGAAGAACTAAATTCCCGTCTTTAGTAAAGTGCAAACCCACCGTATAAGAAACAACATGAGTACCTCGCAGGTTGGCCGTCTTTTTTTGTACAACGTTCTCAATAACTTTCCGCTGTTTTTCAGGATCATAACCCCTGATAGGCCTTTTTATGGTTTGTCTCAAATTTCCTTCGGTATCAAATATATATATGATTAAAGGATTCCAAGGGACATAATAAGTAAAGGCAATTTTTGATTGATCATGACTCAAAACTGCCTGCCCGCCCAAATATATAAGAGAATTTATATTATCCCGGAGCTCTTGGGCCGAATTCATTTTCGGTGCAAATGGATGAAATTCATTAAAAAAAGATTTTAAAAAAACCCCTTCAGATGAATAAACATGAAAATATCTCTCATCTTTGAGCATGGGAGCCACCAGCAGCCAGATGTTTCCTTTACCGTCGATAAATATTTTCTTTATGGATACAGACTTGATAAGCCTTATGCTTTTTATATATTCCAGATTATTGTCTAGAATATTTATCCTCATATTCCCATTATCGGCTATAAAAACGTTTCCCTTGGAATCAATAGCCAGGGCTGATGGCGAATTCATGTCTCCCGGTCCCTGCCCTTCTCTTCCCGCTTCGCCCAAAAAGTTGAGCTCTTTCGAAAACTTTCTTACACAATTATTTCTGGAGTCTAAAATGAATATATTGCCTTGATTATCTGCTTTGACATCAGCGATATCAAAAAACAACTCTTCTTTTTTAATCTCTGAGCCTATCTTGCCTCTCAAGATAAATTCAAGCTCATATTCTCCTTGATCGCCAGGCGCACAAAAGACCGGGGCACAGAACGAAACGATAAAAACGATGATGATAAAACTTCGCCTTTTTTTCATCACTCTTCACCAATATTATATTTGTCACTATTTTATCACTTTTTATTACTTTCCTGCACTTTTTGGAGTAGCTACGGCCGTTTCAATTAAATCAAAACATTTTTTCTCTTATTTCGGGCTTTATGACTATTAAGCTTCGCGTCAAGCTTTATTCCGGAGATTTTTCTTTTTCTCTTTACCCAGAAAACACCAGTTGATCAAAAATATTATAGCCAGGCCGGCAGCAGTTATTATGATTTTAACTTTCATTGTCTCCTCCTTTTATTTTACGTTCCCTTTCCATCAAATTTTAAGCCGGCGGAGCCTCAGCGAGTTGGAAACTACTGTCACCGAGCTAAAAGCCATAGCCAGAGAAGCAATCATCGGATTGAGAGTTATCTGGAAAAAAGGATAGAGCACGCCGGCTGCTACCGGCAAGCCAATCAAATTGTAGAAAAAGGCCCAGAAAAGATTCTGTCTGATGATGCGCCTGGCCTGACGGCTGAGTTTTAAGGCCGTAACTACTTTCCTTAAGTCATCACTAACCAGAGTAATATCAGCTGATTCGATGGCTATATCCGTACCAGAGCCGATGGCCAGACCAACATCGGCCTGGATCAAGGCCGGAGCATCATTGATACCATCACCGACCATGGCTACCACCTCACCTGCCTGCTGGAACTTTTTGATAATGTTGAGCTTTTCTTCTGGCAGAAGGCCGGCATAAACTTCATCCAGACCCAGTTTCCTGCCGACAGCAGAGGCGGTTTTCAGGTGATCTCCGGTCAAAAGAATAGTTTTAAGTCCCATTTCTTTAAGTTCTTTAATGGCCGTGGAAGCTTCTTCTTTTAATTCATCAGCGACAGCTATCAGCCCGAGAAGCTGCCCGCTATCGGCCGAAGCCACTCCCACCATGGTTTTCCCCTGATTTTCCAGCTCTTCAATTTTCTGATTGACAGCCTGGCTCCAGTTAATACCAGCCACAGTTAAAAAGCGGAAATTACCCACTAAGATTTTCTCCCTGTTGACCTTAGCTTCCAGTCCCTGGCCTTCTCTGTTAAAAAACTCCTCAGGCTCAGGAATAGACAAACTGGCTTCCTTAGCTTTTTTAATGATAGCTTCGGCCAGTGGATGTTCCGAAGCTTTTTCAGCCCCGGCTGCCAGCTCTAAGAGCTGTTCAGGGCTGATTCCTGCCACTGCCACCATCTCAGTCACTTCCGGCTGACCTCTGGTCAAGGTGCCGGTTTTATCGAAAAAGGCCAGACTGACCTCAGCTGCTTTTTCCAGAGCTTCACCGTTCTTAATAAGGATGCCGTTTTCTGCCGACCGACCGGTAGCCACCATAACTGCCGTCGGGGTGGCCAGACCCAGAGCACATGGACAGGCGATAATCAGAACCGAAACAAAACTCAAAAGGGCCCGGGTCAGGGCTGGCTCTGGACCAAAGTCAAACCAGATGATAAAAACCAGCACCGCTAAAGACATAACCACCGGGACAAAATAACTGGCGATTTTATCGGCCAGCCTCTGAACCGGAGCTTTGCTGGCCTGGGCTTCCTCCACCCTCTTTATAATCTGAGCCAGAACAGTTTCTTCTCCGACTTTAGTCGCTCTGAATTTAAAATAGCCTGTCCGGTTAATGGTAGCTCCGATTACTTCATCCCCCGTCTGTTTAAAGACAGGCAGGCTTTCACCGCTAATAGCCGACTCATCGACCGAGCTTTGTCCCTCCACCACCTGACCATCAACTGGAATTTTCTCACCTGGTCTGACCACCACCAGATCACCAACTCTCACCTCTCTGGCCGGGATTTCCACTTCCTGCCCGTTTCTAATGACTCTGGCTGATTTGGCCTCGAGCCCGGCCAGTTTCCTCAGAGAGAGAAGTGTTCTGCTTTTAGCCCTGGCTTCCAGATAACGACCAAGAAGGACCAGGACAATGATCACAGCTGAAGTATCAAAGTAAACATCAGGCTTAAAGCCTGCCCGGTAGAAAATTCCTGGCCAGAGAGTAGCCACCACTGAATAAAGGTAAGCAGAAAGAGTCCCGACGCTGACCAGGGTATTCATATCAGCCGATCGGTGGCGAAAAGACAGCCAGGCACCCCGCAGAAAAGTCCAGCCCGAATAAAACTCAACGATGGTGGCCAGAAACCAGAGCCAGTAGTGGTTGGCAAAAAAAGGCGGCACCCAGGGAAAGATGGATTTAAAACTGCCCAGTAAAATAGGAACGGCCAGAACTGCCCCGATCACCAGCTGTCTTTTTAGCCGGATCAGTTCCTCTTCAGCCTGTTTCTCAGCCTGGCTCAGCGGTTCTTCGCCGACTTCTTCGGGCACCTCATAGCCAGCTTGTTCAATCGCTCTTTTTATTTCAGACAGGTTTACCTCACCTGGAATAAATCCCACCGCTACCCTGCCCAGAGCCAGGTTAGCGGAGGCTTCGACCACCCCTTTCAGGGCCTTTACGGCCGATTCCACCCGCCCGACACAGGCTGCACAGGACAGGCCTTTGACCGGTAACTCGGTTTTCTCCACGATTGCTTTATAACCGAGCCCATCGATCTTTTTGACCAGCTCAGCTTCATTTACCTTCTGCCGGTCAAAGATGATCGAGGCAATACTAGTGGCGAAGTTGACTGTAGCCTCTTCCACCCCGGGAGTTTCTCCCAGAGCTTTTTCTATTCTAAGAGCACAGTTAACGCAGTGCAGGCCGGTAATCGGTAGATTGATTCTTGCCTGTTCTCGTTTTCCAGTCTGTTCTTTTTGACCCTCTGCCTTTGTCTGTTTGCCTCTCATCTTTTTTTCAGCCATTCTGTTTATTTTCTATCTATGACACATCTAATTTTTATAATCTATTTAGATTTTTATTTGTCCTTCATATTATACATAATTCTTATAGGATTAATATAATATTCTGCCTGACTCAGGGCAGGAGCTGGCAGCGTTTTGAAACCATCCTGAGGACATTGGTGCTAAAAGTTATTATCCGGCTGGTATAGTAAGCTGAATCGAGATAAAAGCTGTTGCTATCAGGTTTGCTTGCCTATTTTAATTATGCTAAAATTTTGACAAGGATTCGATAAGAGGAGAAAAGTATGTCAGGACACTCAAAATGGCATTCTATAAAACATAAAAAAGCAGCTGTCGATGCCAAGCGCGGTAAACTGTTTACCAAGCTGATCCGGGAAATCAGCATAGCTGCCCGCCAGGGAGGGGGTGACCCGGAGAAAAATCCCCGGCTGCGCAAAGCGATTGCTGAGGCCAAAGCCGTCAATATGCCAGCCGATAATATCAAGCGGGCTATCATGAAGGGCACGGGCCAGCTGGAGGGAGCAGCCTACGAAGAGGTTGTTTATGAAGGTTATGGCCCTGGTGGTGTAGCCATTTATGTCACTGCGGTAACTGATAATAAGAACAGGACGGTGGCCGAGCTGCGCCATGTTTTTTCCAAGCTGGGCGGTAGAATGGGTGAGTCGGGTTGCGTTGCCTGGATGTTCAAGAGACAGGGTTATATTGACGTGGAAAAAGACAAGGTGGATGAAGAAAAACTTCTGGAAATAGCCCTGAATGCCGGGGCAGAAGATGTCAGAGACGATGGCAGCAATTTTGAGGTTATTACCACCCCTGAAAATTATGAAGCAGTGCTGGAAGCTCTTAAACAAAATAACATTGAAATTGCTGACTCTAACGTTGGCTATCTTCCCCAGAATTATGTCAAGCTGGAAGGCAAACAGGCCGAGCAGTGCCTGCGGCTGGTAGAAGAACTTGAAGATCACGACGATGTGCAAAGTGTTTCAGCCAATTTTGATATCGATGAGGAAGAAATCGCCCGTTACTCAGCAGCTCAATAAATAGAAATGGCCTGATCAATGAGGGTGCTCGGGATTGACCCCAGTCTGCAGTCTTCAGGTTTTGGCCTTATTGAAGATGAGGCGGAAAATTTGGAAGCAATTGTTTATGGAGTTATCAAACCAGACAGAGCAGCCAGTTTCCCTCAAAAGCTGAATGATATTCGGACCGAGCTGGAAAGAATCATTGACCTTTATTCCCCCCAGGAGATTGCCATCGAGAATCCGTTTTATGCCAGGAATGTCAAAACGGCTATCTCCTTAGGTCAGGTCAGAGGCGCTGTTCTTATTGCCATTGCTTCCCGCCAGAGACAGCTATATGAATATTCGGCCCTGGAGATAAAAAAAGCGGTTACCGGCTATGGCCAGGCCGAAAAGGACCAGGTTCAGCGCATGGTTAAAATACTGTTGAATCTGGAGGATGACCGGATGCCCTTAGATGCCTCAGACGCTCTGGCCACGGCTATCTGTCACACTTACCACCGCCGGATTAGCTTCGATTGGAAGCCAGGTCGCAAAACAGGAAAATCATGATTTCTTATGTCAAAGGAAAGATTTTGCAGAAAAAGCCAGGAGAGGTGGTTGTCGAGGCATATGGCCTGGGTTATTCTTTGCAGATTCCCCTGACTACTTATTTTAAACTGGGCGAAGCTGGTTCCCAGGCTGAATTGCTGGCTTATACTCATCTAACCGAAAACTCCTTATCGCTTTTTGGCTTTGCTACCCAGGAAGAAAAAGATATTTTTCTGAAGCTAATCACCATCTCCGGCATCGGTCCAAAACTGGCTCTTAATATTCTCTCGGGAATTGAGGCCTCGGAACTGGAAGAAGCGGTCAGAAATACCAACGTCTCCAGGCTATCTATGGTTCCGGGCATTGGCCAGAAGACAGCTTTGAGAATAATCATGGAGCTTTCTGATAAACTTGAAAAGAAAGAAAAGGTGCTGAGCAAGAAAGGCTCAAAAGAAAGAGAGGATCTGGTCTCGGCCCTGGTCAATCTCGGCTTCAGAAGAAAAGAAGCAGAACGGGTAGTAGACGAAACTCTTTCTTCTCTTGGCCGGGAGGCTGGTTTTGACCAGTTGCTCAGAGAATGCTTGAAAAGAATGTCAAAAATATGATAGTCAGATTTATTAACCAGGCCAGAAAAAAAATATCCAGGAGGAATGAACAGGCATGCCGGCTATTCTGACACCGGTTAAAACCAGAGAGGATGTTCTTTTTGAAGATAGCCTCCGGCCGGTGAAATTTGAAGACTTTATTGGCCAGGAAAATATCAAAGCCAATCTCAAAATTTTTATCCAGGCAGCAAAAAAAAGGAATGAAAATCTGGATCATGTCCTTCTCTATGGCCCGCCCGGGCTGGGCAAAACCAGCCTGGCCTACTTGCTGGCCAAAGAGCTTGGCGTGGGCATCAAACCAACTTCCGGCCCGGTCATCGAAAAAGCCGGTGATTTATCGGCCATTCTGACCAGTCTGCAGGACAAGGAATTTCTTTTTATCGATGAAATTCACCGTCTTCATCCTTCCCTGGAAGAGATCTTATATTCAGCCATGGAGGATTTTAGCCTGGATGTGATCATCGGTCAGGGACCGGGGGCACGAAGCCATAAACTTAAAATTAAGCGGTTTACTCTGGTTGGAGCGACCACCCGAGCTGGTAAAATAACGGCTCCTCTGCGCAGCCGCTTTGGTATTGTCCACCGGCTGGATTACTATCAGCCAGAAGATTTGAAGAAAATCGTCCTGCGTTCAGCCAGAATTCTAAAAGTTAAGGTGGAAGAAGGAGGAGCAGAGGAAATCGCTCGCCGGTCACGGGGTACTCCCCGCATTGCCAATCGCCTCCTTCGCCGCGTGCGAGATTTTGCTGAAGTTAAAGGCGATGGCCGGATTGATGAAAAAATAGCCAGGAAAGCTCTCGATCAGATGGAAGTTGATGCTCTGGGACTGGATGATGTCGACAGAAAAATTCTTCAGACCATCATGGAAAATTTTGGCGGCGGCCCGGTCGGTATTAACACCATTGCTGCTGCCATAGACGAGGAAAAGGAAACGATTGAAGCTATCTATGAACCATATCTGATGAGACTCGGTTTTCTGGAAAGAACACCCCGCGGCCGCCAGCTTACAGCCAAAGCTTATGATCATTTAGGTTCTCACCCACCATCCGGTCAGGGCCAGAAAAAGCTGTTTTGACTTTTGCTTATGACTCAAAAAAATCTTTTAGTCGATTATGATTTTGAATTGCCCGCTGAGCTTATTGCTCAGGAGCCTTTGCCCAACAGGGACGCTTCAAGAATGATGGTCGTCAACCGTCAGGAAAAAAGTTTCAGCAACCGCCACTTCCGGGATTTACCAGAATACTTCGGCCCGGGCGATACCCTGGTTATCAATGATTCAAAGGTCGTGCCAGCCAGGGCCTGGGGCCACCTGAACAATCAACAGGCAACTTGTATTGAATTCCTATTCATTAGAGAAATAGAGCCGGCTATCTGGGAAGTGCTGTGCCGGCCAGCAAGAAAATTGAAACCCGGCATTAGATTGATTTTCACTTCGGAACTGGAGGCCGAAGTCCTCAAGGTCGGTCAACTGGGGCATCGTCTTCTTCGCTTTAATTCAACTGAGGTCAGGGATAAGCTCAAAAAAATTGGCACTCCACCTCTTCCCCCTTATATCAAGAGGCGGAGAGACGATCCCAGGTTAAAGACGATTGACCGAGAACGCTATCAAACAGTCTACGCTGAGCAGGAAGGCTCAATCGCCGCTCCAACGGCTGGTTTGCATTTTACTCAGGAAACCCTCGAGGCCCTGAAAAATAAAGGCGTGGACATCCTGCGGGTGACTCTTAATGTCGGCGAGGCCACCTTTCAGCCAGTTAGAGTTCAGGAGATTACTCATCATCGTATGCTGGCTGAATCTTTTTATATTCCCGCCGAGACAGCCGGGGTAATTAACCGGGCCAAAAAAGACGGCAGAAAGATTACGGCTGTCGGAACAACCGCCGTCAGAACTTTAGAAGGCGCCTGGTCAGATGGACAGCTACCTGCCGGAGCCGGTGTGACCAGCATTTTTATCTTCCCAGGTTTTAAATTTCAGGTAGTCGACCGGCTGCTGACCAATTTTCATCTGCCCAAATCAACCCTGCTAATGCTGGTCAGCGCCCTGGCCGGCTATGAACTCATTATGGCTGCTTATAAAGAAGCTATCACCGAGGGTTATCGGTTTTTTTCTTATGGCGACTGTATGCTCATTCTTTAAGAAGATTTAAAAAAAGCCTTTCCTCCAAATCCCGCAGATAGTGGCGCGTCTTTTTAGCCTTCAATAATGCCCAGCGGTGGCGTTGTTTTCCAGCGGCCACGGGTAAAATCCGGAAAAGATACCGGTTTTGAACCTTCGGCCACTGATTTTTCGGTCAGAGCTGAAACGACACTCCAGGCAGCCGCATCATAAACATTCATATCAGTCGGCTGGCCGGTTCGCAGGGCTTCGATCAGGCGATAGTCTTCAATAAAATCCATACCGCCGTGGCCTCTCCCCTCTCCTTTCTGGGCTAATTTTTTCCAGAGGGGATGCTCAAATTCGGCCGCATATTTTTCAATATCTTCCCAGTCATCTTCCGGGCTGCGGCCTTCAACATAAATCCGATCCGGCCATTTCTGTAAAATTCCCTTCGTCCCCTGCAAAAGATGGATCCGGCTGTAAGGTCTGGGCAAGTTAGTATCATGAATGAGAATAATCGTTCTGCTTGATCTGGTCTTGATTAACGAACTGTTAACATCTCCCAGGGCAAATTTTTCTTTAGCCTGAGGCGAGTCTGGACCAAACTTTTCTTCTGCATAGAGATGGAGACCAAGGGCAGGAGAACTCATCGAGACTAAATAATCAAAGGCATCACCGCGGTTGATGTTCATACACTGGGCAACAGGTCCGAGGCCATGAGTTGGATAAAGATTGCCATTTTTTTTCCAGGAATGCTGGCGACGCCACAACCCCTCCCCCACATTGGAAAATTTTACCGCTCTTAAATCATGGAGATAACCGCCAGCGGCATGGACAATCTCACCAAGAAGACCACGCCTGACCATATTGAGGCTCATCAGCTCTACCCGGTCGTAACAGCAATTTTCCATCATGACACAGTGCTTTTTGTACTTTTCGGCTGTCTCCACCAGTTCAAAACATTCTTCGAGACTAACCGCCGCCGGCACTTCAGTCGCTGCATGTTTGCCATTTTTCATGGCCGTCACACAAACCGGCACATGCCATTCCCAGGGCGTGGCGGTAAAAACCAGGTCGAGGTCTTCCTCCTCGCACATTCTCTTAAAATCCCAGGGGCCCGCTGAATAACCTTCAGGCCTGGGAAATCCAGCCTCCTCCACCCACTTCTGGACTCTCGCCACTTTTTCTTCGACAATATCACAGACGGCCTTAATCTCCACTCCATCAATATTAAGAAAATTACGGACATGAACTGAGCCCATGCCGCCAACCCCGACAAAGCCAACCTTAACAACGTTGATCGGCGGACTGGCAAAAAGAGGCCCATAATCAGAAGGCGGGGATAAGGTCTGACTTCTGACCTGACCTCTGGTTTCCAGGCTCTTTCCCGTCAGCCAGAGACCGGCTGTGCCAGCCAGTCCGAGTTTTAAAAATTGGCGCCTGCTTTTAAGATGTGGTTGCGACCGATCATTTTTGCCCATAATTTTCTCCTTTGTTTTTCCAGCTTAATATATTTTTTCGTTTTCATCAAAATATGACCGGGATAATCGGGCCAGAATTTTTATATCCCTGTCAAGTATCAAATTCAACCTGATCTTTAAGCTGCAAATATTTTTCTTTTTTTATTTCCAGCGTGCTTGACAGATCAAATCGTGACGATTAGAATTATGGTGAGATGAGCAAAGAAATTAGCCTGTGTCAACTTAACCTAAGCCAGACATCTTTACTCTCTCTTTCTACATCCCTCCTTTCCTGGTTCTGGTGGGCGGACTGACCCGCCCGAGAACTATCTTTTACCACTACTTTATTAATCTCTGATCAATTTATTTATTTTTAGACAACAAAAAATCCAAGGAGGATTAAATGTTGAGGTATGCATCACGACATGAAAAACATTTGCCATCTAAATTTTATAATTTAAAGGCTGATCTACCTGAACTGCCCCCACCCCCCTTACACCCGGTGACCAGACAGCCCCTGAATCCTTCTGATCTGGAAGCCATTTTTCCCAAAAGTTTCATCGCTCAAGAAATTTCGCTCGAACCAGAAATTGATATTCCGGAAAAAGTTCTCGAAGCTTATTCAGTTTTCCGGCCAACTCCCCTCATCCAGGCCTCTAAACTGGAGGCTTATCTGCAGACACCGGCAAGAATATTTTATAAATTTGAAGGGGTCAGTCCGACCGGGAGCCACAAAACCAATACCGCCCTCATGCAAGCCTATTTAGCCAGCCAGGATGGAGTCACCACCCTTTCCACCGAAACCGGAGCCGGCCAGTGGGGCACGGCTCTATCCTATGCTGGTTCGCTTTTCGGGGTTAAAGCCCGGGTTTATATGGTCAGGAGCAGTTTCCGGCAGAAACCTGGCCGGCGTATTATGATGCAGCTTTTTGGGGGTGAAGTCACGGAAAGCCCCAGTCCAACCACAGATTCCGGCCTGAAATATTATCAGCAAAATCCAGACCATCCAGGTAGCCTTGGCATCGCCATCTCGGAGGCAGTAGAAGTGGCGGTAAAAAACCCTGAAATAAAATATTCTCTCGGTTCTGTTCTGGACACTGTTCTTCTTCATCAATCTATCATCGGCCTCGAAGCTCAATCTCAATGCCAGGAAATCGGTTTCGAGCCAGATCTAATTATCGGTTGTGTCGGCGGTGGTTCAAATTTTGCCGGGTTAAGCTTTCCCTTTGTTCGCCGCAACTTGAAAGAAAAGGCCACCACCAGATATTTAGCTATTGAACCAGAAGTCTGCCCTTCTCTTACTGCTGGGGAACTGACCTATGATTTTGGCGATAGTGTTGGTCTGACACCTTTGCTTTATATGTACACTCTCGGCAAAGATTTTATCCCTCCAGCCATTCATGCCGGCGGGCTGCGCTATCACGGGATGGCCCCTCTTGTCAGTCATCTTGTCAAGCAAAGTCTGGTTCAGGCTGAAGCCTACCCTCAGGACAAAGTTTTTCAAGCAGCAGAATTGTTTCTCAAGACAGAAGGTATCCTGCCCGCGCCAGAGTCGGCTCACGCCATTGCGTCAGTTATTGACGAAGCCCTTCAGGCTAAAAGGGCAGGACGTCCGGTCAATATACTCTTTAATCTTTCCGGACACGGCTTCCTCGATATCAGTGCTTATGACCGGCAAGAATAAGCGGAAAGCATGCTAAGAGCCCGAGGGGAAGAGGACTATCCCCTTTTCCCCTCTTATTACTTTTAACTTAGATTTCTTCCATCCTGATGGTGAAATGCCTTAACTGCGGAGATTCACGAACAATTCTCATCCCTCTAACTTCATCCCGTTTCTCATACAGCTTGATAATCGTGTCAGCCACATATTCAATTTGAGCGCTGGTATAAACCCGCCGTGGTATAGCCAGGCGAACCAGCTCCAGCTTGGGGAAAATCTCACGGCCGGTTTTTGGATCTTTTTTGGCAAACATCACGGCGCCAATTTCTGAGGTTCTGATACCCGCGTGCCTGTAAAGAGCAACGGTTAGAGCCCAGCCTGGATATTGATGACGGGGGATATGAGTTAAAAACCGGTCAGCCAGGAGATAAATGGCGTGACCACCAAAAGGCTTGAGCACCGGCACACCGGCCTCATCAAGCAACTGGCCAAGATAGGCTACCTGATTTATTCGATAATCAAGATAATCTTCTTCCAGCACCTCTTCCAGGCCACGAGCAATAGCTTCCAGATCACGCCCAGCCAGGCCTCCATAAGTCGGGAAGCCCTCGCCTAAAATTAATAAATTTTTGATCCTCTCCGCCAGCTGGTCATCATCCAGAGTGACGAAACCGCCGATATTAACCAGGGCATCCTTTTTGGCGCTCATCGTTGCTCCCTGACCGTAAGAAAAAATTTCCTGGGCAATATCAAGAATACTCTTATTCTCATAGCCTTTCTCTCGTTTTTTGATGAAATAGGCATTTTCGGCAAAACGACAGGCATCGAAAAAGAGTGGGATCTTGTGCTGCTTGCAGATCTGGCTGATATCCTTAATATTTTTAAGTGAAACCGGCTGGCCTCCGCCGCTGTTATTGGTAATGGTCATCATGGCCAGTGGAATCTTTTTTGTTCCTTTTTTTTCAATAAATTTTTTAAGCCGCTCCGTATCCATATCACCCTTAAACGGATAATCAGAATCAGGGTCATAGGCTTCATCAATCACCAGGTCAACGGCAGCAGCTGCCCGGGCTTCAATATTAGCTCTGGTCGTATCAAAATGATTGTTGCTCGGGATATAGTCTCCTTTTTTGACCATAGCTCCGAACAAAATTCTTTCTGCCGCCCGGCCTTGATGAGCCGGAATAACATGCTTGAAGCAAAAGATGTTTTTGACGGCTGCTTCGAAGTGATAGAAACTTCTGGCTCCAGCGTAGGACTCATCGCCAACCATCAATCCGGCCCATTGATTATCACTCATCGCCGAGGTACCGGAATCAGTCAGCAGGTCAATTAAGACTTTTTCAGCTGGAATATTGAAGACATTAAAACCAGCTTCTTTCAGAAAGCTTTCCCTTTCCCGACGGCTGGTAGGTTTGATCCTTTCCACGGTCTTAATGCGGAAAGGTTCAAGTGGCGGCTTCGGACTTTTGATTGTCATTCTTTTTACCCCCGAAAATTGATATAAAAACTTTCATATCAGGATTTTATTATATTTTGCCCTCTAAAATGAAATGATTTTTTTAAAATTCTTATATCTCTGGATGAGATCAAGCTGGGAAGCCCGGAGCAAACCGTCCAGGCCGAAATCTTCTATAGCCAGGGATGCCACCAGATTACCATAGACAGCTGCCTTTTTTATCTCCCGGCGATTAAATTCCCCCCGGCTGGCCAGGTAGCCAAGGAAAGCACCGGCAAAGGCGTCTCCGGCTCCGGTTGGGTCAACTACGTTCTCGCAGGGATTAGCCACCACGCTGAAGACAAAATTCCGACCAAAAACCATCGCCCCATGCTCCCCTTTCTTGACAATGATGACCTCCGGGCCTGAAGACTGAAGCTGACGGCCAGCCCTGACCAGGTTAAATTCACTGCTCAAAAGACGGGCCTCTTCTTCATTGGCGAACAAAATATCTACCTTCTGGATGGCCTGAAAAAGAGCCTCTGGCTTGGTTTCAATCCAGTAGCGGATGGTATCCATGGCCACCAGTTTAATGCCCTTCATTTGGGACAGAATATAATCGTGGCTGTCGGGATCAAGATTGGAAAGAAAAATGATGTCTGCCCGCCGGTAACTGGCGGGGATAACAGGCCGGAAATCCTGCCAGACATTGAGTTCAGTCTTAAGAGTCGTCCGCTGATTGGGATCAGAAGCATACAGACCATGCCAGGCTAAAGTTTTTCCTCTTTTTATTTTAAGCCCGGCTAAATCAATATTTCTTGAACGGAGGAGAGCCAGAATTGACCGCGGAAAATCCTGGCCAGCTATCGATACCAGCCCGGGTCTGGTAAAAAAACTGGCGGCCATAGAGGCGTAGGTTCCTGAACCTCCGGGAATTCGATCTCGTCGGCTGGCCTGGGTTTCTATGGTGTCAAAGGCTACTGAACCAACAATGACCAGATTCAAAGGTGGCCTCATTTACAGGTATTTACCAATCAGCGGCCACAAATTTTTCACCGTTTGAGGGTCTCTGGCTTGAGGGGCAGTAATGATAGTATTTTTAAGACCCTCCTGACAATCACAGGCCTCGGCTTCCAGTCGGTTAATCGAGGCCAGGGTCTTCTTTATGATGTTTTTGGCATTAGATATATTAGCTTGGAGATTGGCTAAAACCAGTTCTACCGTGACTGTCTCTTCCTGACTTTTCCAGACATCATAATCAGTGACCAGATTCATGGTGACATAACACATTTCAGCTTCCCGGGCAAGACGGGCTTCAGTGGCGGCCGTCATGCCGATGACATCAGCTCCAAACTGGCGATAAACCTTAGACTCAGCGATGGTTGAAAAGGCCGGGCCCTCAATGCAGACATAAGTTCCAGCCGGATGAACAGACAGGCCAAGCTCTTTGGCCAGGTCATAAATGTGTTTCGACAATACCGGACAGACCGGATGGGCCAGACTGATATGAGCTACCAGACCCTGGCCAAAGAAAGTATTGAAACGGCGAGTCCGGTCAACAAACTGATCAGCCAGAACAATATCTCTGGGCTTTATCTCTTCTTTAAGTGAACCAACGGAGTTAACCGAAATGACTCTTTTGACTCCCAGCAACTTGAAACCAAAGAAATTCGCCCGATAGTTGACTTCAGATGGCATATAACGATGACCCCGCCCGTGACGGCTTAAGAAGGCCACCGTCACCCCTTCCAGCTCCCCAACGATATAGCTATCAGAAGGCTGACCGAAGGGAGTTTCCAAAGAAATCTCCCGAGCCTGGCGCAATCCATCAATTTGATACAGGCCGGTCCCGCCCAAGATACCGATATTGACTTCGGGTAATTCTTTATGATTCATCTTTAGCCACCTCTTAAAGTTACTCTATACTATTTATACACTTCTTTAGTCAAGATACTTTGATTTTTTTGTGGCAAAAAGCTATGCTGATATCAATATTTTATGGGTAATAAGCTATGAAATATGTCTATTTTGACTGCTCCAGCGGCGCCAGCGGAGATATGATCCTGGCTTCTCTCCTTTCCCTGGGCATCCCGGCTGAAGAATTCAAGCAGGCTATCAAAAGGCTGAACCTTCCGGTTGAAATCAAAATTACCAGAGGAAAATCGCTTGGACTGACCGGAACTCGGGTCCAGGTTATAACTTCAGGTGATACTCCCGCCAGGAATTTTGATGAAGTCTCAAAAGTTATCAACAGATCAAAAGTTGAGCCTGAAGTAAAAGATAAGGTCATCAAAGTCTTCCGGCGGCTCTTTCAAGCTGAAAGCCGCGTTCACGGCACAGCTTTTGTCCGGACTCACCTCCATGAGGCGGCTGCCGACGATGCCCTGGTAGATATCACCGGCAGTTGCTGGCTGCTCAAGCAGCTTGAGGTTGACCGGCTATATTTTTCACCAGTTAATCTCGGCAGTGGATTTATCAAGACAAGCCACGGTCTGTTACCAGTGCCGGCCCCGGCCGTGGCCGAACTGATGAAGGGTTATCCTGTCTATAGCACTGGAGAGAAGACTGAACTCCTGACTCCAACCGGAGCCGCCATTTTGACCGCTCTGGGAGAGTGCTGGACAGAAAAGCCACAACTGGTTTACAACCGTCTGGGTTATGGCCTTGGCAAAAAAGAGCTGGAATCACAGCCAAATGTTCTTCGTTCCTTTTATGGTGAGTTAGACTCGCTAAAACTGCCATTAGCTATCTTTCAGATTGAAGCCACCATAGATGATGCTTCTCCTCAACTTCTTGGTCATTTTATAAATAAAACACTCGACCTGGGTGCTCTTGAGTCCTATCTGACACCCGTTGTCATGAAAAAAAACAGGCTGGGGACCAAATTGACCATCCTGGCCGAGGCTGATAAAATAGAGAGCCTCATTGAGGCTGTTTTCCGGGAAACAACAACCATTGGCTTGAGGTATTTTCCGGTTGCCAGACGGGTTTTACGGAGAGAAATAATCGAAATCAGGCTTGGCTCTCAAAAAATCAGAATCAAGCAGGCCTTCCTGGGAAATGAAAGGATAAATATTCAGCCTGAATATGAGGATTGTCGGCGGGCAGCCGAAGCTCTGAACATGCCACTTAAAAAGGTCATGCTCCTGTCTATAGAAAAAATCAAAGAGAGAGGTTGAAATGGCAGCTAACAAAACCAATAAATCAACGAAGAATATGGATCAGAAAAAGATAGAAGAGGCTGTGTATCATTTGCTTGAGGGCATTGGTGAAGATCCAGACAGACCAGGTCTTAAGGGAACACCGGGCCGGGTGGCCAGAATGCTTGATGATATTCTCGGCGGAATTAAAATTGATCCAGCCGAAGATCTGGAAGTTTTCCAGGACGAAAGGCATGATGAAATGGTTCTCATCCGGAATATTCCGCTTTATTCAGTATGTGAACATCATCTTCTGCCCTTTGCCGGAGTGGCCCATGTGGCTTATATACCAAAGGAAGGAAGAATTGTCGGGCTCAGCAAAATTGCCAGGCTGGTTGATATCCTGTCCAGGAGGCTTCAGGTGCAGGAAAGGCTGACCAAGCAGATCGCCGATACTCTTAACGCCACTCTTAACCCCCTTGGAGTCATGGTGGTCATCGAGGCCGAACATCTCTGCATGTCAATGAGAGGCATAAAAAAACCAAAAGCAATAACCGTGACTTCAGCTGTCCGTGGCTCATTCCGTAACAATCCGGCTACCCGGACAGAAGCCATGATGCTGATAAGAGGAGGTCTACCCGGTGGAAGAGAAAGCTAAGCAGACATTCTATGTCACCACACCTATTTATTACGTTAATGATGTGCCACACATCGGCCATGCCTATACAACTATTATTGCTGATGCCATGGCCCGTTATCAACGGCTGAAAGGAAATAAGGTCTTCTTCCTGACTGGCACCGATGAACACGGACAGAAAATAGAAAAAAGTGCAGCGGAAAAAGGGCTGTCGCCGCAGGAACTGGCCGACCGCGTAGTGGTTCGCTTTAAAGACCTGTGGCAAAAGCTCAATATTTCCTATGATTATTTCATCAGAACGACCGAAAAATTTCATGAGCAAGGAGTCCAGAAAATATTTAAAATATTGCTCGATAAGGGCGATATTTATAAGGGAAGCTATCAAGGCTGGTATTGTATTTCTGAGGAGAATTTTCTCTCGGAAGACATCCCGCTGGAAGCGGAAGGGTATAAAATCTGTCCTGATTGCGGCCGGAAGGCTGTGCTCCTCGAGGAAGAAAGCTACTTTTTCCGCCTGTCAGCATATCAGCAGGCCCTGCTGGATTTCTATCAATCTCATCCACGTTTTGTCCGCCCGCCAGGAAGGATGAATGAGGTGATCAGCTTCGTCCGTCAGGGGCTCAAAGACCTGAGTATTACCAGGACTTCAGTCAAGTGGGGAATACCTGTTCCCGGCGATCCCAAACATACTATTTATGTCTGGTTTGATGCCCTTCATAACTACGTTACCGCTATTGGCTATGATTGGAATCCAGAGCATTTCGCCACCTTCTGGCCAGCTGATGTCCATCTGATCGGAAAAGACATCCTGCGCTTTCATGCTATTTTCTGGCCAGCCTTTTTAATGGCTGCCGGTTTTGAACTGCCGGCTACCGTTTTCAGCCATGGCTGGTGGCTCAAAGATGAAGCCAAGATGTCTAAATCTAAGGGCAATGTTCTTGATCCGTATTTTATTCTCAATAAAGTTGGAGCTGATGCCCTCAGATATTTTTTGCTGAGAGAAATTCCCATTGGACAGGATGGCAACTTCTCTCACCAGGGCTTTGTCCACCGGATAAACTCTGATTTGGCCAATGATCTGGGCAATCTTGTTCAGAGAACCTTAACCATGGCCGTTAACTACTTTGATGGGCTGCTGCCGGCGGTGACTGAAGAATATGAGATAGACCTGGAACTCACCAGACAGTTTGATGAAACTAAAAATAAGGTTTATGACCTTTATAACGACTATGCCCTGAACCGGGCCCTGGAAGAAATCTGGTTTTTCTTGAATGCCGTTAACAAGTATTTGGCTGATAATGAACCATGGAAACTGGCCGGCCAGGCAGAAAAAAGAGACCGGCTGGCCAGAGTCCTTTATCAGGCTCTATGCTCGATAAGAGGAGCCAGCTACCTTCTTTACCCGGTTATGCCAGAGACTGCGGAAAAAATCTGGAATTTACTGGGAGAAGAAAGAAAGCCCTCTACTATTATGACTTCCCAGCTTAATTTTTATGATTTTCAACCCGTGAATAAAATTAGCCGGGCCAAAGCTATTTTCCCCAGGATTGATCTGGCTGAGTTCACAGGAGACACTAATAAATCTATAGAACAGACTCAGCCGGCTATAAAGATGGAAACCAAGGAGAGTAAGATGGAATATATCACTTATGAAGAATTTAAAAAGATGGATTTAAGGGTAGCCAAGGTCATAGCTGCAGAAAGGGTGGAAGGGACAAAAAAGCTTTTAAAGCTGCAGATTGACCTTGGAACCGAACAGAGGCAAATTATCGCCGGGGTAGCTGAAACCTATTCGCCTGAAGATTTGCTGAATAAAGAATTTATCATTATTGCTAATCTTCAACCCGCTGTTATCAGGGGAATTGAGTCTCAGGGGATGCTGCTGGCCGCCGAAGTTGATGGCCTGGCCATCATCCCATTTTTTGACCGGGATATTCCGCCAGGAACAAAAGTCAAATAAGGTAAACCACCAGGTAATCAATCCCCCAGGAGGACATGCTGGATTTCGACCAGAGGAATTTTTCCTTCCCTGAGGCAAACAGGTTCTGGCCCGGCCAAATCGACAATGGTCGAGGGCTTACCCCCGGGGGTTTCTCCGCCATTAATAAAAAATCCCACCTGGCCAGCAAAGGTCCGGTAAACCTCATCAAATGAAGACAGCGGCGGCTGACCGCTCAGGTTAGCACTGGTCGAAATTAAAAGGGCACCTGCCTTCTGAATCAATTGCCTCAGCCAGGACGGGGAAGGAACTCGAACTGCTATTGTTTGTCCCATCCAGGGCAAAGATTCAGGTATCAGTCCTTCCCTGGCCCGGAGGACAAGAGTCATCGGTCCAGGCCAGAAAGTCCTGGCCAGCCGGAAAAATGAGGCTGGTGGCTTTTCTATAAAGCTCAAAACCATATCGAGGTCAGAAGCACAAAAAGGCAGCGGCTTATTGGCCTGACGGCCCTTTAGATCAAAAATTTTCTGATAAACAGAGTGGAAGAAAACAAGTCCACCCAGGCCGTAAAAAGTTTCAGTGGGGAAAATGAGTAGCTCATGCTGGTTTAGAATGCGGGTTAAAAGTCCCTCTTCTTCGTCTTTCAGTCTCGAATCAATAAGCTCAAATATTTTTGCCAAGCCGCTCACCTCACTGCAGCCCCGGGGCCAGTAAATATCATTCTGTTTTAAAATAATCCAACTTCAGCCAGCTGGCAAGTCTGAGGAAAAGGGACAGTTGTCGCCAAAAAGGAACAGTCAGGTAGCAGTTAACAGGTAGTCTGGCTGGCACAAAATTTGCTATAATAACCAGGTAAGGAGGTAATAATGAAAAAGAAACTCGTCATCTTTTTGATTGGCCTGATGTTCGTTCCAGTTGTGGCTTCTGCTGATATCTTTACTTTCAGATATGGTTACTTTGTGCCGAGAATGAGCGGCGGAGAAGACAGCCTGTGGAACATTGAATTCGAAAATATGAGCCTTAAAAAATCAGAGTACCAATCAGGCATGATCGGCCTGGCTTATGAACACTTTCTAAATCGTCAATTCAGTCTGGTCCTTTCAGTAGATTTTTACAGCCGGGATAAAGCCGGTTTTTATCGTGACTGGTCAATGTATAAAATAGAAAACATGTATTTTGCCTTCCCAGCCTCTTATTATCCTTATGGCGAGATGATTATCCACTCTTTCAGAGTGTCTCAGACCCCTCTTCAGGTATCATTAAAGGTTACACCTCTCGGCCGTCAGGTGAGATTCGTTCCCTATTTTGGCGGCGGCCTGGGAATCTATTTTTGGTCAGTTAAGCTCGCCGGGGATATGGTTGATTTTTCTGATGAATATATATATACAGATCCAGATCTGGGTGATGTCTCCGTCTATCCTGTCTTTTATACCTATGCCCGCGAACCAAAACGGATTTCCCTTGGTTCCAATGTCTTTGCTGGCATCATGATTCCGCTGGGTAGACAGGTGACCCTTGATCTCAACTTACGCTATCAATTTTTAAAACCAGAGTTCCATGAAGATTTTGTCGGTTTTGAAAAATTTGATTTAAGCGGTTATGCTCTTGTGGCCGGCATAAATTACTGGTTTTAACAGGCAAGCTCTCCATTTCCACTATCCATCTATCTGCCGGGCTCCAGGTCAAAAGCCGGGCCCGGCAGTTTTTTAATCTGTTCTCGAAAAGATCAAATCATCAGAGAATTGATTATATTCTCATAATATTCTGCCTGGCAGAGCTGGCCTCTCTTCCTGAAGCCTCCAGCCAGAATGGTAGCTTTTCGCTTAATTTCCTTTTTGATCAGTAAAGTTGCTTTCTCATCAACGCCTGAAGCCAGGGCTTTGAGTAAGGCCTCGACGCGCCACCGGTCATTTCCCCAGTATTTTTGAGAGAGCTGATCAGCATGCCCTCCCCTCTTAACGATAAGAGGTGAAGACAGATAATAGTAAGGATACCGTAAGGCAATTCTGATGCCCAGATCATAATCCTCACAGACAGGAAGATTTTCATCAAATTGACCGAGTTCTTCAAACAGCTGCCGTCTGAAAACTGCCGAAGACAAACTCAAAAGACAGAGCGATAGGGCTTTCTCGAGGATATAGCCTGAAGATTTCTGATGCTTTCTGGCCTGGTTAACCCTTCTTCCCCGTCTTATCCAGATTTCCTCTGCCAGACAAAAAGGGGCAGAAGGGAAAGCCCGCAGATAGCTCATCTGGACCTCAATCTTGGACGGAAGCCAGAGATCATCCGAATCAAGAAAAGCTATAAAATCTCCCCTGGCCAGGGCCAACCCCCGGTTACGGGCTGCGCTTACACCCCGGTGTGGTTCAGCATAATAACGAATATTGGGCACAGTCTGAAGATACTGGCTGACCACCAGACCGGTCTCATCAGTCGAGCCGTCGTCAATAACCAGCAACTCCCAGTCCTGGGGATTTTTAATAAAATAGGTCTGAGCCAGAACAGAATTAATAGCTTCAACTAAAAATCGGCAGCGATTATAAGTGACGATAATGGCCGTTATCATAGGTCTTAAAAGGAGAGTTCAGTGAACCTGCTCTTTCTTTACTGAATCAGATTTTTCGAGACCGAAAGGCAGTAATCCCCAGGCAGAATCGGCAGTAATATGAGCTTTAAGAATAAATGGCACGAGTTCTTTCTCCAGGTCGTCTCTCAGTTCCCTGCCCATCTCAAAAAAATCAAGCATTAAAGGCAGATGAAAGGTCTTAACTCCTCCTGGTTCTAGAGCCTTATCTCCGGCTAGCCCACCTTGATAAATCAGGCGGTTCCCCAGGCACAGTTCAAGGCGCAGGTCTTTGATCAATAAATCATAGGGATTTGGGTTTTTCAGTTGAAAACTGAACGTAAATTCAGCTCCGCCCAGTGTTAAATCTTTAACCGCCAGGGGTAGGAAGATTATGTCTGGCAACTTGAAGATGGGGAATTCCATCGAAAAAGTAAAAGGAGCTTTTTCCACCTTATTTTTTTCATTCCTGAAGAACATTTCCCCTGTGACCAGACAGTTGGCCTGTTGTTGCCTTTCGGACAGGGCAGCCGGCAGGTATTGATAGCTAATTTTAACCGGGAAAAGAAGGCTGATGGACTGCCTTGAAAAGATAGTTACACTTTCATCAAGGGAGACCTGTTGTTCAAAAAAATTCTGGCCATTGATCATCACCCGGTAAAAGTAAGAAATCAAGACATAGTTTCTATCGGAATTATTTTTGATAGCCGGGTAAAAGGATAAAGTTAATCCTTCAGGACTGAGCTCGGTTATTTTTTTTTCCTGAAGACTGATGACCAGATTTCTGGCGGCCGAAGCAGCCATAGACTCCCCACCTATCACAAACACTGACAGAGCGGTTTGAATAATCAGAAGCAAATAGATTAGCTTTTTTTGGTACATTTTATCGACTTAGAAAATTTAATCCTAAAGGTCTAAAAATACCCCAAAAATCGATTATTTACAAGTCAGCCCAAGATTCCTCTGGATATTTTCAACTGATCGGATATACTCATAAAAAGAAATTAAACCATCAAGGAGGCCAAATGAAACCTAATCACGGGAAGGCTTATCTCATATTGGCTTCTGCCCTCTTTTTTGTTCTGGCTTTCTCTCTTCAGGCTCAAGAAAAAAAAACCTTGCCAGCTCCCTGGACAATTGAGGATATCATCTATCAGGAAAGAGCTTTTGATTTTAACCTATCACCCGACGGTCAGAAGGTTGTCTGGGTAAAAAACACACCTGATAGGGAGAAAGATACCAGAGTTTCACATCTTTTTTTAAGTTTAACCGGCCAGCAGAAAAACAGTCAACCTGTTCAGTTAACCAGGGGACATAGTTCTGAAAGCCGGCCTCGCTGGTCCCCCTCCGGCCAGCAGATAGCCTTTCTTTCGGCACGTCAGGAAAGTGGCCAGGCTGAGTCCGACCAGGCAGTAACCGGCCAGCAGCTCTGGCTGCTCGACATCCGAGGCGGCGAGCCGGTCAGGATAACCGACCTGGAGTTTGGCCTGATCAATTTTGCCTGGATAGACGACTATCACCTCCTGATTCTGGCCCGTGAAACCAGAACATTAAAAGAAATTAAAGAAAAAGAAAGAAAGGATGATTCAATCATATTTGAAGATCAGGAACATCTTATTCCACAGCGGCTCTTCATCTATTGTCTGAAAGAAAAAAAATGGCACCGGCTGACTGAAAACCGTGACCAGATCACCAATTTTTATCTGTCGCCTGACCGGAAACTGGTCATCACCAGCAACAATCAGAGCCTGAGTTATGAAAATGATAAAAAAATAAAACCGAAATTTTTCCTTATCAAACTCGAAGACAAATCCAGTCGGGAGATCTTTCCTGAAGATTTTTTTAAGCCAGATGGGATTTTCTGGGATAAAAACAATCAGGGATTTTATTTTTCAGTTATGAAAACCAGCGATCCGGTCAATGAGACGGCTGGAGCTGACTTCCTGTATTATTATGACCTCAAAATCGATGGCTACCGGGAAATCAATCTCAACTGGGAAGCCGGGCTGATGGAGCCATATTTACTGGTTAAAAACGACGGATTTATTGCTCCTCTGGCAGCCGGAGCCAGGCCTAAGTGGAGAAGATACTACCGCCAGGCCGAAGATTTCAGTTTTGAAGAAATTGAAGGCGAGCATTATCCACAGATTTATAACTTAACTGGTCAGGAAAATGGCGATTGGGTAGTTTACAATTACACTACTGCCTCCAGGCCAGGAGTATGGTATTTCGGCCACCTGGAAAAGAATAAGCTGGTCATAGACAGACCACTGGTTGAACTCAATCTCAATTTTAAGAATAAAAAAATAGCCAGGACAGAAGTTATAAGATGGCAGGGCGCCATGGAGGATGAGATTGAAGGGATTCTTTATTATCCCCATGATTATCAGCCTGGCAAAAAATATCCGTTGTTTTTAAATATTCATGGCGGACCAACCGGCATTGATATGGATGAGTTCGACGAATCATACGCTTATTATCCCAACCTTCTGGCCCAGAAAGGCTGTTTTGTGCTCCGCCCCAATTATCATGGCTCCGCCGGTTATGGACAGAAATTTGTTGAGTCAATCAGAGGCCACTACTATGACTACGACCTGGAAGACATGATCAAGGGTGTCGATTATCTGATTTCCAAAGGACTAATTGATCCTGACCGGCTGGGAACCATGGGCTGGTCAAATGGCGGCATTCTGAGTATCGCCTTGCTCGTCTGGACGAACCGCTTTAAAGTGGGCGGAATTGGAGCAGCTAATGTTGACTGGATCAGCGACTATGGGACCTGCGCCTTTGGTGTCAGCTTTGATAATTATTATTTTCTGGGAGCCCCCTGGGAAAGGCCGGATTATTATCAACAGCTATCACCTCTTTTCCATTTCAAAGACATGAAGGTGCCAACTATAATTTTTCACGGAACAGAAGATACCAATGTGCCCTTCGGTCAGGGGATGGAGCATTACCGTGTTCTCCAGCAACTGGGCCAGGCACCGGTCAAATTTATTATTTTCCCTGGCGAGCCGCATGGACTTAGAAAACTATCTCATCAGCTCCGCAAAATGGAAGAGGAACTAGCCTGGTTTGACCGGCACTTTTTTAAAGTGGGCTCAGCAAAAAATGAAGCTCTAAAAGAGCTTTCGCCACTTGACCTTACTCTTAGAGCCCGGTCCTATGCTCGCTCTGGTTCAAGCTATGGGCTTAAAATTAAAGGTCAGCTCATTCCGGAAACAGTTGTCTGGCAGGACCTGCTGGTCGGACGGTTTGAAGTCACCAGGGCTCAGTGGCAGGCATTTCGGCCCGGTTACCAATTTCAAGCAGGAACCGAAAATTATCCGGTAAGCGGAATTTCTTTCGAGGAAGCCAGGCAATATGTCGGCTGGCTCAGTCAGTTAACCGGAGATGATTATCGGCTACCGTCCGTGGCTGAAGCTCAGAAGCTGACGGCTGAAGCGAAGAGCAACCAGGATAATATTCTTGATTACTGGGCTGGTTATCCGGTCAATTTTGATGAGTCTAGAGCCCTTCTGGCCGTTATTGCTGGTCTCAAGGGGCCGGCCCCACTACTTCTTCCTGTCGACCGGTTTCAGCCGGCTGGGGAAAACCTGATTTATGGGCTGGCCGGTAGCGTGGCTGAATGGGCAATTGATGATAAGGGCAAGGGCCAGGTTTATGGCCTGAGTGCCATTCACCGCGCCCAGGCTGCAAATGAAGGCGACTATGCGCCACCTCCTTCCGACTATACTGGCCTGCGGGTCTTCAAGATAGCCAAAAAATCAGTAAAATAGTTTGTGATGAAAAAGTTTCTTCAGTCCAATTTTGTGCATCGGGAGCTATTTGTTCGCCTTTTTGGTCATGATATCTATGCAGTCGGGGGGTTCGTACGCGATTTGTTGCTTAACCGGCCACCTCATGAAGTTGATCTCCTTATTCAAGGCCATCCCTTAGAGGAAATTATTGACAGGCTCAGACCATATGGCCGGGTTGACCTGGTCGGCAGGAGTTTTGGAGTAATAAAATTAACTATTGATGGACGCACCTATGATCTGGCTCTTCCCCGCAAAGACCAGCCATTGGGTGGAACTCAGGAAGCAGGCCGGAAACATAAGGATTTCCTGATCGAGGCCGATCCCTTCCTGCCTCTGGAAAAAGATCTGGAAAGACGAGATTTCCGATGCAACAGCCTGGCCCTCCGTCTGGTTGACGGGAAAATAATTGATCCCTTTAATGGCCAGGCCGATATTGAGCAAAAGATTATCCGGCTGACCAATCCCCGCTCCTTCCCTGACGATCCCTTGCGCGTCCTGCGGGCGGCCAGATTTGCTTCTGTTCTTGAGTTCAGGATTGATCACGAGATTTACCTGGCTGCCAAAGAGATTGATCTGGGCGGACTGAGTGTAGAAAGGGTTAACGAAGAACTGTTCAAAATACTCCTTCAGTCGTCCCGGCCATCCCGCGGTTTACAGGAAATGCTCAAATTGACGGTTATCAAACAACTTTTCCCCGAGCTCTATCGCTGCAGCCTGTCAATTCAAGATTCATATTTTCATCCAGAAAAGGACGAAGCAGGCCATCACACGGTCTGGGCTCACCTCCTACTGTCAGTTGATCAGGCCAGAGTCATCAGCCGGCTGGCCGGCCTGGAAACGACCAGAGAGTTAGCCTTGCTGCTGGCTGCTCTTTATCATGATGTCGGCAAACCAGCCACGGCCGACTGGGAATACAAGAAGGACAGACTGGTCATCACCAATAACGGGCATGATATTTTAAGTGAGAAGATCGCTAAGAAATTTTTTTCGCGCCAGAAACTCTTTTCCTGGAATGGCTTTAACCTTCAAGCCGTAGTTCCCATGATCATCCGTCACCACCATCGGGTTTCAGAGTTATGGCTTAACCGGGCCAACGTCACCAAGAAAGCCTTCAACCGACTGGCCGCCGCTGTTAAAGGCGAAATTGATCTTTTGATTTATCTCGATGCGGCTGACCGGGCTGGCCGCAAGAAAAAGCTGGTCACCGGGCTGGACCGGCAGGCTATCTGGTTATTTAAAAAATTTACGGAATTAAAGATAAATAAAGAATCGATTAAACCTCTAATCATGGGCCGCGACCTTATTAAACTCGGTGTCGCTCCCGGTCCAGCTATGGGTCAGCTGCTTAAAAAACTCTACCATTATCAGCTCGATAACCGTTTCGAGACCAGAGCTGAAGGACTCAAACTGGCTAAAAAATTAATTGAGGAGAAAAAGCCATGAGAGTTCTGGTCACCGGAGGTGCTGGTTATATTGGCTCTCATACTGTTAAAGAGCTTCTCAACAGAAATGACGAGGTGATTATTTTTGATAATTTTAGCTCAGGCCGGGAAGAGCTAATTGTCGGGGGTAAAGTGATCAGAGGCGACCTGTGGTCGAAAGAAGACATCCAGCAGGCCCTAAAAGCTTACCAGCCTGAAGCTGTTCTGCACTTTGCCTCTTTGATTCAGGTGGCTGAATCTTATGCTCATCCGGCTAAATATTACAACCACAACCTGAGGACCACGCTTAATCTGCTCGATTGCCTGCTGGAGTTTAAGATCAGATATTTTATTTTTTCTTCGAGTGCTGCTGTCTATGGACAACCCCTTAAGACGCCAATTCCTGAAGAGCATCCACTTAATCCAATCAACCCTTATGGGGCCACCAAGTTTATGGTGGAAAGGATGCTCCAGGACTATGATCGTGCTTATGGACTGAAATACATTTCACTTCGCTATTTTAATGCTGCCGGAGCTGATCCAGAGGGTCAGCTGGGAGAATGCCATCAACCAGAAACCCATTTGATTCCCAATCTGCTTCTCTACTTCCTGGGGAAAAAAGAAAATTTTATGGTCTACGGCTATGATTTCCCGACACGGGATGGGACAGCTATCCGAGATTATATTCATGTGACCGATCTGGCCAGGGCCCACGTTCTGGCTCTGGATAGGCTGGTCAGTGAAAACAGCAGTCAGGTTCTCAATCTTGGCTCGAGCCGCGGTTATTCTGTTCTCGAAGTCATCAAGGAAACTGAGCGGGTGACCGGCCTGACCAGGCCCATAAACTTTGGCCAGAGGCGAGAGGGAGATGTACCAGTACTTTTAGCTTCAAGCGAAAAGGCTGAGAAATATCTTGACTGGCAAAGGAAATACTCAGAGCTTTACACAATTATCAAAACTGCCTGGGAGTGGCACCGGAGTCATCAGATCGGCAGAGCCCAGTCAGGCCAGTGTTGATTTAAGTGCAGTTTTGATGCTATAAATTAAATATCATCTTAAATTATTATGAGAGTATGTAAAATGACTGATGGTAAATCAATTATAAGAATTTTTTCTCCGGCCCTTATTATAATCTTACTGGTAGCCGGCTGTTCTTCTAATCGGAGCCAGACACCGGTAAAACAGACCCCGGCGGTCGTTGTTGAGTCAAACGTCGGGAAAGATCCAGTCAAACAACCAGCGGAGAACAAAAATCAGAACCTGACTTCGGCCCAGACGAGTTCCTCCGGCGCTGAACTTCAATCTGAAGCGCTGTCCATGGAAGGAGAATCTCAGGAGAATGGCTCACTCACCGAAGAGGTCTATGCCCTCTATCAAGAGGCTCAGGTGGCACTGGAGAAAGGAGAGCTTGACCAGGCACTGGCCAGTCTGGATAAAGCCTATGCCGCCCTGCTAAAAATCGAAGCTTCTCCAGGCTCACCACTCGATCAGGAAAAAAACGATTTGAGAATCTTACTTGTCCAGAAAATCCAGCAGGTTTATGCTTTTCGGCTGACACCACCTGGTATCAATCATAAAACCATTCCACTCATAGAAAATAACTGGGTTCTATCGGAAATAAAATCATTTCAAACTGTAGAAAAGAGATTTTTTGAAGAGTCTTATGCCAGATCCGGGCTCTTCCGGCCGATGATCGTCGAAGAACTGAAAAAAGCCGGTTTGCCGGAAGAACTTTCCTGGTTGCCCCTGATAGAAAGTGGTTTTAAACCAAGAGCCTTATCACGAGCCAGAGCTCTCGGCCTGTGGCAGTTTATCGCCTCCACCGGTTACAGGTATGGTCTAAAAAGGGACAAGTATATTGACGAGAGAATGGATCCGGTTAAATCAACCAGAGCAGCTATTAAATACCTCAGTGAGCTGCATGATTTCTTCGGTGACTGGACCACGGCTATCGCTTCTTATAATTGCGGCGAAATTAGAGTTCAGAGTGTTATCCGTAATCAAAAAATTGATTATCTCGACAACTTTTGGGATTTGTTTTCCAACTTGCCTTATGAGACTGCCCGCTATGTGCCCAGGTTTATTGCCACTGTTTTGATAGTAGAAAACCCTGAAGAATATGGCTTCAACCTGCCTGCTGTTTATTCTCCCTTATCTTTCGAAACAGTCAGTTTGACCAAACCGGTTAAACTTTCTGTTCTGGCCTCAAAACTTGGCCTGCAGACGGATCTTTTGAGTCAGCTTAATCCAGAGTTAAGATATGACTCAACTCCCAATTATCCTTATGAGCTGCGGGTGCCTGCCGGTTATGGGGAACAAACCATGGCCTGTTTGAATGACTTACCTAACTGGATTCCTCCTGATGTGGTTTATGGCTGGCATACGGTTAAAAAGGGAGAAACTCTTGGCTTGATTGCCCGCCGTTATCGTACCTCAGTCGATGCTATTGTCAGGTTAAATAATCTCAAAAATTCAAGGCTTATTTACCCCGGGCAGCGACTGAGGATACCAGGTCAGGGGAATGATTTAGCCTCAGCTGACGAGACCGGTCAGGCAGCAACCAGTTCAACTCAAGCATCAAGCCAGACCAGTCAACGGGGATCAGGGCAGGATGTCAATTATGTCGTTAAACCAGGTGATACCCTCTATGAGATAGCTCGCACCTATGGGCTGAGTGTAGATAAAATCAAAAAGGATAATAATCTCGAGAGCGACCTGCTGAGTGTCGGTCAGAAATTAACCATTCGCTTTAACTGATTGAAGTTATTGGTCAAGATTCAGGAGGGAGGTTGATATGGCAGGATTTTCTAAAAATCGAAAATTTACCTGCATTTTCATGGCCTTGTTAATCATCACTGTCTCTGCTGGTCAGCTTGGTGCCGATGATAAGGCTATTTTGCTCGAAAAACGTCTGATTAACGAGATAAAAATGGTTAATGATCAGCTCGATGGCGTGCTGGGACTGGCCATAAAGGACTTATCTACCGGCCGGACAATTTTTATCAATGAAAATGAAATATTCCCACAGGCCAGCTCGATAAAAATTGCCATCCTCCTTGAGGTCTTGAAACAGGCAGATGAAGGTCAGTTAAAGCTTGATGATTTCATCAATCTGACGGCAGAGGCCAAGGTCGGAGGAGGGCTTATTCTGGTTTACCTTGGTTATCCTTCCCTTAAGTTGTCGATCCGCGATCTGTGTGTCCTGATGGTGGTTCTATCCGATAACACCGCTACTAACCTGTTGATAGACCGGGTTGGTATGAAAAATGTCAATAGCCGCCTGCAGTCGATGGGCCTTAAAAAGACCAAACTTCAGCGCAAAATGATGGACGTAAAAGCGGCCGATGAAGGCCGGGAAAATCTGTCCACGCCACTTGAGATGATGACTCTGCTGGACAAAATCTATAAAGGGCCTATTCTATCTCCCGGCATGAGGCAGGAATTCTTTAATATTCTTTCACTTCCCAAGGAAAGTCCGCTGCAGCAGGCTGTGCCAGAGGGCATTGTAGTAGCTGACAAGCCCGGGGAGCTCGAAGCTGTTCGCTGCAATTCCGGTCTGGTCTTTCTAAAAAAGCATCCCTATATCATTTGTGTTATGACAACTTATCTTAAATCGGAAGCAGATGGCAATGCCGCCATTAAAAAGATTGGCCAACTGACTTTCAGCTATTTCGACCGCCTGGAGCGGTCAAGCGAACATGGCCGGATCGTTTCAGAAAAATAAACTCAGTTACAAATCTATAAAGCGGCCACTTAGCTTATCGGTTAGCTTACCAGAGGGGAACAGCCGGCTCGACGCCCAGACCCGGTTTATCAGAAAGCAGCCAGCGATCGCCCTGGAGCTTTAATCCCCGGAAAGGATCATTATTGATCAGTAAATTTCCATCCAGATCAGCATAATCAAAAAGAGGACAGAGAGTGGCCGCAGCCGAAATAGCCAGTGAGCTTTCGATCATACAGCCAATCATTAATTTTAAATCAAGAGACCTGGCCACCGCCACCAGCCTCAGGGCTTCCTGCAGGCCTCCGCATTTCATCAGCTTGATATTTATGCCATGAAAAGCTGAAGCCAGCGCTGGCACATCATGAATCTTATGCACACTTTCATCGGCTATGATGGGAATCCTGACCCGCTCCTTGAGCCAGCGATAATCATCGAGGTTATCCGCCGGCATAGGTTGTTCGACAAATTGTACCCCTTTATCCGCCAGCCAGTTAATCATGTCCAGAGCCTGCTGCCTGTCCTTCCAGCCTTCATTGACGTCAACCCGGATTGGCCGGTCAGTTACCTCTCTCAAGCCCTCAATAATCTTTCTATCATCTTTAGAACCGAGTTTTATCTTGAGGACCTGAAAATCTTTCGCCTCCAGAACAGTTTTTTGCATAACCGGCACTTCGGCCATGCTAATGGAAAAGGTAGTAGGAACTGTTTTATTCTTATTGATGCCAAAATATTTATACAACGGAATTTTCAGGCTTTTGCCCACCCAGTCGAGAATGGCCATATCCAGGGCAGCCTTGGCCGCATTCTGGCCAGGAGCCAGTTGGTTAACTTCATGCCAGCGTTCCTGAAACTCCCACAGATCCTTCTCAAGAATAGGTCTGGCTTTCTCTATAAAAGCCTGGTTGCTCTCAGCGCTTTCTTCATACCTGGGAATAGGCGCTGCTTCCCCGTAGCCAATCAGCCCGTCCCGCTCCAGCTTGACCAGAACATTCCGCCTGGTGTCCCACGTACCACGCGACAGGGTCCAGGCCTGACGTAGCTGCAGTTCATAGATTCTTGTTGTAATTTTAGTCCGGCCAGAACTAACGGTTTTCTCCAAAAAACCGGCTGATAAAGGATTAACTAAAAAAGAAGAAACCATAATAGTGCCAGAGGTTTTAAAAAATTCCTTGCGATCCATTTTTCCCTCCTTCATGCTTCAATATATAAAATCAATTTCCCTTTTCCAAGCCAAAAATATTTTGCTGCCTGGCGCTTTTTTAATATAATATATTTAATAGTCTTATCCTGGAGGTTGTGATGGACAGAAGAATTATTTCATTTGTTTCCGCCATTTTTTTAACTTTTTTAACCACTTGTCTTTATGCCCAGGCTGAGACCGCTCAGGGAGTCGTTACTCAATCGGTAGAAAATATGTTCTCTAAACCGAGTACAAAGCTGGATGTGGTTAGCCAGGCTCTACTTGGCACCACGGTTAAAATTCTAAAGACTGAAAAAGATGAGCAGGGAAAAGATTGGTATTATATCGAAACGCCTGATACCTATCAGGGCTGGATTGACAGCCGGGCCATCAGACTATATAAGCCAGGTGAAAAGCCCTATGCTGCTAGCGGCCAGGTGATCGAAATTACCAGCCTGATGGCTTTTGTTTATGCCACACCTGATGTGACTGAACAAAAGCCTCTAAAAATGGCTCCCATCAGCACGGTCCTCGAAATCGGTCAGCCTGAAGAGCGGTGGGTAGCGGTTACTTTGCCCTGTGGACACAAAGGCTTCATCCAGGTCGGTGACGGTGAAATCAAACAGGCCCCGTTTAAACGGTCCAGGTTAAGTCCTGAACAGATGGTGGCACTGGCTATAAGATTTCTTGGAATTCCTTATCTGTGGGGCGGAACGAGCCCGCTGGGGGTGGATTGTTCTGGCTTTGCCCAGTTAATTTACAGACTTAGCGGAGTGGAAATTCTGAGAGATGCCGGTATTCAATACACCAGTTCCGGCCTGTTAGAAATTCCCAAAGGGCAGGAAAAAGCTGGAGATTTAATTTTCTTTGGTGGTAAAAGCATCAGCCACGTGGGAATGATGATTAGCGACCATGAATTTATTCATGCCACCACCCACGAAAAACCGGTGGTTCAGATCTCGGGCCTGCGCGACGCTTACTGGCAGCGGATTTATCAGGGTTGCCGGCGAGCCCCGCAATGATTCTCGAAAAAACGGAGACAGGCAGAAATTAGCCCGGAATAATTAACAGAAAAAACTTTTACCATCACCAGAGATGAAGGAAGCCTGAGGGCCAGGCAAAAAAGCAGAGGTTAATCTTTATTTGCCTGCTTTTGGACTGATTTTTTCTTTCTTTTTGGCTTTCTTTTTATATTCGGCGCCCAGGAGCTCAATCATAGCCATCTGAGCTCCATCTCCCGAGCGCAAGCCTAATTTGACAATTCTGGTATAGCCTCCCGGCCGCTCTTTAAACCTCGGACCAAGTTCGGTGAATAATTTTTGTACGACCGATTCTTTAGTGATATAACCTAAAGCCCGCCTTCTTCCAGATAGAGTATCCTTCTTGCCGATAGTAATCAGCTTTTCGGCCACTGGCCTGGTTGCTTTGGCCTTGGCCAGGGTGGTTGTAACTCTTTCTTTCTCGAGTAAAGAAGTGGTCAGATTGCGAAGTAGAGCCCGGCGATGGGATGTATTGCGTCTTAGTTGATAGCGTTTAACCTGATGCCTCATGCTTCCAGCTCCTTATCATTCTTTCTCTCTTTTATTAAGTTTTGGATCTGCTCGAGCAGTTTCGGGTGAAGCTCAAGGTTTAAGCCCAGTCCAAGATTAGCCAGGGTTTCTTTGATCTCCATAAGGGATTTGCGGCCAAAATTCTTAGTTCTTAGCAGCTCTTCTTCAGTTTTCTGAACCAATTCATAAACATAGCTGATACCAGCCGCTCGAAGGCAGTTATTGGCTCTGACCGAAAGTTCCAGGTGATCAATGCTATTAGCTAAAACCTCAATCATCTCAGCATAGGGTATCTCCTTGGTTGGAATAGCCGCTTCTTTCAGAACAGGCTCGTCAACGATATTAAGGAAAATGCTGAGATGCTCTCTTAGAATCTTTGCCGCTTGGGAAACGGCATCTCCAGGTTTAATCGCTCCGTTAGTCCAGACCTCCAGGGTCAAACTTTCATAATCAATTTTTTTGCCTACCCGGGCAGGTTCGACAGTATAATTTACTCTGACTACGGGAGAGTGAGACGAATCGAGAGGAATAAAATCCACACTTAAATCATCGCTATAGTTCTCGTCGGCACTCAGATAGCCACGGTTATTCCTGACAACCATTTCCATCTCCAGCTTGCCGTCAGTGTCCAGGCTGGCGATATGAAGATCAGGGTTTAGTATTTCGACATCTGAATCATGAACAATATCCCTGGCTTTAACTTCGGCAGGACCTACTATCTTCAGTGTCATCCTTTTCGGCTCGTTGGTTTTCATCTTTAAAGGAATCATCTTTAAGTTCAGAATGATATGAGTTACATCTTCAACGACCCCGGGGATAGAGGAGAATTCATGAAGAACCCCTGCTATTTTAACGGCAGTTATAGCTGCTCCATTGATAGATGACAGCAGCACCCGACGTAATGAATTGCCAATTGTAATCCCGTATCCACGCTCAAATGGCTGAGCTTTAAAGCGGCCATAAGTATCTGTTAACGTTTCATAATCACATTCCAAGTATCTTGGCTTCTGGAAACCAAGCTCGATCATGGTTCCTCCTTTTAAGGAAGGTTTAATTATGGAGCAGCCTTCCCTCTTATTTAGAATAAAGTTCTACGATCAGATGTTCTTCAACCGGGATGGTAACATCCTGCCTGGTCGGCAGTGAAGCGACCTTGCCTTGAAAGTTATCCCAGTCAGGCTGCAACCAGCCTGGAACAGTCTTGCCTTTATTAGCTTCAACTATCGCTTTAAAATCTTCATTTTGAGCTGCCTTTTCTTTAAGGCCGACGATGTCCCCTTCTTTCACCAAATAAGAAGGAATGGTCACCTTGTGATCATTCACCTGGACATGCCCATGGGCGATCAGCTGGCGGGCCTGCGCCCTGGAAAGAGAAAACCCCAGCATAAAAAGCACATTATCGAGCCTTCTTTCCAGCAGAATCAACAGGTTTTCGCCCGTTACACCCTTTTGCTGCTCAGCTTTCTCGAAGAACAATCGAAACTGTTTTTCAGACATGGCATAATATCTTTTCAGTTTTTGCTTTTCTCTTAATTGAATAGCATAACCGAGGACTCTTTTCCGAAGCCGGCCATGCTGACCGGGAGGAAAAGAGCGCCTCTCTAAAGGACATTTATCAGTTAAGCATTTGTTCCCCTTCAGAAACAACTTGGTCTTCTCCGTCCGGCATAGACGACAATCTGGCTTTTGATACCTGGCCATGGTCAATCTCCTTTAACCTTCATTCTCTTAGACTCTCCTTTTCCTTCTCACCCGGCAGCCATTGTGAGGTATAGGAGTGACATCTCGAATTGATTTTATTTCCAGTCCGGCTGCCTGGAGAGCCCTGATAGATGATTCCCGTCCAGCTCCCGGACCCTTAACCCTGACATCAACATAACGGACTCCATATTCTCTCGCCTTGCTGGCCACATCTTTTGCCGCCAGCTGGGCAGCAAATGGCGTTCCTTTTCTGGCTCCTTTAAAACCCGATGTTCCAGAACTGGCCCAGCAAATGGTACTACCCTGTTGATCGGCAATGGTAATAATCGTATTGTTAAATGTCGATTGGATATGAGCTACCCCGAATGAAACTTCCCTTTTTATCTTTTTTTTCTTGGTTTTAGCTTTAGGCATTGAATTACTCCATTATTTAGGCTTTTCTCTCTTTTAGTTTCCTGATGGTGTGGCCCCGAGGTCCTTTTCTCGACCGGGCATTAGTTCTGGTTCTCTGCCCGTGCACCGGCAAATTCCGCTTGTGCCTCAAGCCGCGGTAGCAGCCGATATCAATTAACCGCTTGATATTGGTTGAAACTTCTTTCCGCAGCTCGCCTTCGATTTTTTCTCTCTTCTCGATAATCTGGCGGATTTTGTTAACTTCATCCTCTGTCAGATCTTTAACCTTCTTACTTTTATCAATTCTGGCCTCGTCGAGAATCTGGCTGGCTTTCGACCTGCCTATCCCATAGATGTAGGTCAAGCCAATCTCAATCCTTTTTTCTGGCGGGAGTGTTATACCTGCTATTCTTGCCATAGTTTCCTCTTTCTATCCTTGTCTTTGTTTATGCTTCGGATTAGAGCAAATGACTCTAACCACGCCTTTTCTCCGGACTATCTTACAGTTCCTGCACATCTTCTTGACCGATGCTCTGACCTTCATTTTATCACCTCATTTATAACGGTAAGTGATTCGCCCCTTAGTTAAATCATAGGGCGAAATCTCTACCCGTATCCTGTCTCCAGGAAGAATTCTGATGAAATTTTTTCTCATTCTGCCTGAAATATGAGCCAGGATGACATGCTTGTTAGCCAGTTCGACTTTAAACATGGCATTGGGCAGTGTCTCCAGTACCACGCCTTCCATTTCAAACACATCTTGCTTAGGCATTCACCTGGCTCCCTGTCTAAGGCCGCCACTTCTTATCATTCGCCGTCAGTATTTCCACGCCTGACTCAGTTATGGCGACTGAATGTTCAAAATGAGCGGCTAAACTATGATCTCTGGTTACGGCTGTCCAGTTATCACTCAAAATAGCTACTTCATAGTGGCCTGAGGTGATCATTGGTTCAATAGCCAGGGTCATACCCTTTTTCAGCTTGGGACCATGGCCTGGCAGGCCAAAGTTGGGAATTTGCGGACCTTCGTGTAATTCCCGGCCAATCCCATGGCCGACAAAATCTCTGATAACCGAAAAACCTGCTTTTTCCACTTCTGTCTGAATGGCAGCCGAAATATCGGACAGGTGATTACCTTCTTTTAAATATTCAAGACCCTGGTAAAAACTCCTTTCAGCCACTTCTATCAGTCTTCTCGCCTCTTCTGATACTTCTCCAACAGGAACAGTGATAGCCGCATCTCCGTAAAAACCACCGTAAATTACACCAAAATCAAGACTGACCAGATCACCTTCTTTTAGCCGGCGGCCTGATGGAATTCCATGAACAATCTCTTCATTGATAGACACACAAAGCGAGGCCGGATAACCATTATAACCTTTAAAAGCCGGGACACCTCCCAGTTCGAGAATTCTCTTTTCGGCATAGCAGTCAAGTTGTCTCGTTTCCAGACCTGGCTTAATCATTTCTCTGAGTTCAGCCAGAATCAGGCCCACGCGGCGCCCGCTTTCTCTCATCATGGCTATCTCGGCTTCAGATTTCAAGACTATCATCTTTAATTCAATGCTCCCCAGCCTGTGTTAGCTGGCGATCAAGCACAGCTTTAATAGATTTGAATATATTCTCTGTCACATCGTCACCATTAATCTCAAACAAGACCTTCTTGCTGGAATAATACTCTACAAGCGGGGCTATGGTTTCAAGATATAATCTTATTCTTTCTCTTATCACCTCTGGCCGGTCATCTTCCCTGACCACCAATTTTGAACCACAGAAATCACACAGCCCATCATTCTGAGGCTTGTTATTGCTTATATTATACACGGCCCCGCACTGAAGGCAAACCATCCTCCCCGATAAACGCCTCAAAATTTCCTGTTCACTCACCCTAAACTCAAAAACTGTCTCTCTCCTTTTACTCTCAAGCTTTTCCAGCAGCCTGGCCTGGTTAAGCGTCCGGGGAAAACCGTCAAGCACATAGCCTGACTGGCAATCAGCCAAAGAAATACGATTCTCAACCAGTTTCAAAACCAAATCATCTGAAACCAACTGGCCAGCTTTCATTTCTTGATTTACCTTCTTGCCTAGCTCGGTCCCGGCCTCAACTTCCTTTCTTAATAAATCACCGGTAGAAATTTTAGGGAAACCATAATTCTGGCGAATCAAATCAGCCTGCGTCCCCTTGCCACTACCGGGTGGACCGAGAAGAATTACCCTCATCCCCTTCTCCCTCTTAACCGGGTACTCCTCATAAAGCCATCATAATGCCGCATGACCAGTTGAGCTTCAATCTGCTGCATGGTGTCCATAGCCACGCCGACCACAATTAACAGAGATGTGCCGCCAAAGTAAAAATCAATGTTTAGTCCCTGTGTAATCCACCTGGGAAGATTGCGCTCCAGAAAATCACCTACCAGAGGCAAGGCCCCCAGCTTAAAACCGGTCATCAGAAATTCCGGGAGAATAGCAATGGCCGCCAGATAGATTGCTCCAGCCAGAGTAATCCGGCTCAGCACCTGATCTATGTAATCGGCTGTGTTCTTACCTGGCCTGATCCCGGGTATAAATCCGCCATATTTTCTTAAATTATCAGCCACATCGTTGGGGTTAAAGATAATCGAAACATAGAAATAGGTAAAGAAAATTATAGCTGCAATATAAATCAAAACATATAAGGGCATACCGGGCCCAAACTGCCTGGCAATAGTCTGGAAAATCGGAGCCTTGGAAAGAGTGGACAACGTGGAAGGAATGGTAATAATCGAGGCAGCAAAAATAATCGGGATGACCCCACCGGTGTTAACTCTCAAAGGCAGATGGGTGCTCTGACCGCCATAAACCTTCCTTCCCACCACCCGTTTGGCATAAGACACCGGAATCCTTCTCTGCCCCCGCTCGACATAAACTATAAAGGCAATAACGGCCAGCATAAAGGCTATCAGAAAGATAATCCTCAAAGGATCAAGATTGCCTGATCTAAGACCGCTAATCAGACTGTTAATTCCCTGAGGCAGTCCAGCCACAATACCGGCAAAAATGATGAGCGATATGCCATTACCTATGCCTCTTTCCGATATTTGCTCTCCTAACCACATAATAAAAGTTGTGCCGGTAGTCAGGGTCAGAATAGTCAATAGCCTGAAACCCCAGCCCGGAGAAGGGACTACTCTGGCTCCGGTCGAACTGGTCAAATTTTCCAGAAAGATGGAGATACCAAAAGCTTGAATAATGCAGATTACCAGGGTTCCATACCGGGTGTATTGAGTAATTTTTCTCCGCCCCAGTTCGCCTTCCTTGGATAAGCGTTCAAGATAAGGCCAGACCACAGTCAGAAGCTGGAGGATAATGGAGGCACTGATGTATGGCATAATGCCGAGAGCAAAAATGGTCATTCTCGACATAGCCCGGCCAGAGAAAAGGTCGTAAAAGCCAAGAATTGAACCTCGCTGGCTCGTCCAGAAGTCTTTCAGAGCATTAGCATCGATACCTGGATTGGGAATATGACAACCAATGCGGTAGACAGCCAGTAGCAGAAGAGTAAATATTACTCTTTTCCTTAAATCGGGAATGCTGAAGATGTTGCGGATACTTTCTAACATTATTCCTTCCCAATAACGATCGCTTTACCACCACTTTCTTCAATCTTTCGAACCGCAGATTGAGAGAAAGCCTGAGCCTGAACAGTTTTAGCTGAAGACAAACGACCTCTGGCCAGAATCTTAACCCGCTCACCTTCGCTATGAATAAGCCGGCAATCAACCATTTCCTTCAGTCCAATTTCAGCCATGGGCAGCTTATCCAGCTGATCAAGATTAACCTCTGTATACTCAACCCTGAATTTATTATTAAAGCCACGCTTGGGTAAACGACGATGCAGGGGCATTTGGCCACCTTCAAAACCCCATTTTCTCTTATAGCCAGCACCGGATAATTGACCTTTGTGGCCACGGCCTGCTGTTTTGCCCAGACCTGAGCCTGGACCACGCCCACGTCTTTTATCCTTTTTTCTTGAGCCTTGAGCTGGATTTAATTTACTAAGGTTCATGGCTTTTCAATCTCCTCTACTTTGAGCAAATGAGAAATCTTTCTGACCATCCCTCTTATTTCCGGGCAGTCCTGTCTGATCACTTCCGAGTTAAGTTTTTTCAAGCCAAGGCCATAAGCGACCATCTTCTGCTTTTCAGGGTGTCCGATTAAACTGCGAACAAGTTTTATTTTAAGATACTTTTTCTTCTGCATATTAACCTCACTCTAAGCTTGAATTTGTTCGCTTTCTTTTCCTCTTAATCTGCTCACTTCTTCCGGTCTCTTTAATTTTTTCAAAGCATCTAAGGTAGCCTGGGCGACAGTGATTGGATTGCTGCTTCTGATTGATTTGGTCAGAATATCTTTCACACCGGCCAGCTGGAGGATCACCCGGACAGCACCGCCAGCAATCACCCCTGTTCCGCGGGAAGCAGGACGTAGAATAACTAAACCGGCATCGGACTGACCTTTGACCTGATGAGGGATAGTTGTCCCGCTCAGTGGTATTTCTATCATACTTTTTTTGGCATCTTCGACCGCCTTGGCTATGGCTTGAGGAACCTCACGTGCCTTACCCAGGCCAACGCCCACTGTCCCTTTCTCGTTGCCAACTGCCACCAGGGCAGAGAAACTGAGATTTTTGCCACCTTTAACAACTTTAGTAACTCTTCTGATCGAAATGACCTGGTCTTTTAATTCAATCTCGGGGCTCAGTGCCTCATCGAGCTTTTCAAATTCTTCGTGTTCCACGCTAATTCCTCCTTAGATGCTCAATCAAAAAGAAATTCCTTCTGCCCTCAGGGCCTCAGCTAAAGCTTTTATCCGACCATGGTAGGGATAAATTCCACGGTCAAAGACTATTGTCTCTAAACTCTTTTCCTTTAATCTTTTCGCCAGGACAGAACCAAGCAGCTGGCTGGCTTCTTTGTTTTTTGTATTCCTGGCTTTTTCCCGGAATTCCTTTTCGAGAGTGGAAGCCGAGGTTAATATCCGGCCCGACAGATCATCAACAACCTGAACATAAATGTACCGGTTAGATCTAATGACAATCAGCCTTGGCCTTGAAGGGACACCTTTTATTTGCTTTCTGACTCTTTTTCTTATTCTCTCTTTTCTAATTTTTTTAACTTCTGATTTTGACTTAAGCACTGGCCACCCCCGCTTTTCTCTCTTTCTTAATCAGAGTTTCTCCAACCAGCCTGATGCCTTTTTGCTTGTAAGGATCTGGTCGCCGGAATCTTTTAATTGTATCTGCAACCTGGCCAACTTTTTGTTTGTCTATTCCCCTGACGGTGATAAGAGTCGGCTTTTCAGCAATAATTTCTATTCCCTCAGGAATTTCATAAATAATCGGACGGGAATAGCCAACATTCAGCTCGAGTTTATTTTTTTCTACCTTGGCCCGGTAGCCAACTCCAGTAATTTCCAGCTGCTTGCTGTATCCCTGAGTGACGCCAACCACTGCATTATGAGCCAGAGAACGGCACAGGCCATGAAATTGCCTGACCTGCTGTTCTTCATTCTCTCTCATCAGTATCAGTTGATTACCTTCTACTTTAGCCTTTAGGCCGGCATAAAGAGGAGAAGATAGCTTGCCCAGTTTTCCTTCAAACTCTATCCGGTCGGACAGAATGGTGACCTTCACATCTTTCGGTATTTCAATGGGCTGTTTTCCTACTCTTGACATGTTCTTACCTCACGCTCTGGTTTTACCAGATTTCGCACAGGACCTCACCCCCGAGACCACGTTCCTCGCACTTCTGGCCGGTCATAATTCCCTTAGAAGTAGAAATAATAACTATGCCCAGGCCATCCAGGGCTTTTGGAATCGAATCCTGACTGCAATAGATCCGGCAACCTGGCTTGCTCACCCGGCGAAGTCCAGAAATAGCACTCTGGTTATTATCTACATATTTCAAAGTAATATTCAAAATGCCTTGTTTATTATCTTCTATTATCTTGTAATTTTTAATATAACCCTCTTCTTTTAAGATGCGGGCAATCTCAATTTTCAGCTGGGAAGAAGGCAAGTTAACCTCTTTCTTTTTCGCCCTTACAGCATTACGGATTCTCGTTAACATATCAGCAATCGGGTCAGTCACACTCATGACTTCATCCTTTCAAGCAAATTTACCAGGAAGCCTTGGTGATTCCAGGGATTTCTCCCTTTAAAGCCAGTTTTCTGAAACACAGACGACACAGATCAAACTGGCGATAATAGCCCCTGGGCCGGCCGCAAAGCCGGCACCGGTTGCGATGGCGAATAGAGTACTTCGGCTTTGATTGATCTTTAAAAATCTTTGAAATTGTCGCCACTTTTTATCCTTCCTTTCATTAAGATTCACGGAAAGGCATGCCCAGCATTTTCAGCAGAGCATAGGCTTCCTTATCATTTCTGGCCGTGGTGACGATAGTTATATTCATACCACGGGGCCTTTCTACTTTAGTATAATCTATCTCAGGGTAAACCAGCTGATCTCTCATGCCAAGGGTATAATTCCCTCGTCCATCAAAACCTGAAGGTGAGACACCCCTGAAATCTCTTACCCGGGGAAGAACGATATTAACCAGGCGATCGAAAAATTCATACATCCGCCCCCGTCTTAAGGTTACATAACAGGCAATTGGCTGGCCTTTTCTCAGCTTAAAGGCCGCGATGGATTTCTTCGCCCGGCGAATTGCCGGATATTGACCCGTGATCAAACTCAATTCGACCTTAGCTGTATCAAGCAATTTAATATTCTGGATAGCATCTCCTGCTCCTACATTAACCACAATTTTTTCCAGTCTGGGTACAGCCATGACGTTGTCAATTTCCAGTTCTTTCTGGAGATCTTTAATAATTTCGGTTTTATAACGATCTAATAGCCTGCTCATCTTCTAACCTCTCAGGACCTTTCCAAATTTGTCTGGCACCGGCCACAGACTCTGATTTTTGAGCCATCTTCTAAAATCCTGTATTTGGCCCTGACACCACGTCCACAATCCTGGCAATAGAGCATAACCCGGGAAATAGGTAAAGGTGCTTCTTTTTCCATTATGCCGCCCTGGATATTCTGACTGCGGTCAGGCCGGACGAAAACTTTAACAAAATTAATCTTCTCCACCACCACTTTATTGTCTTCGCGCAGGACCTTAAGAATTTTGCCGGTTTTACCCCGGTCTTTACCGCTTCTAACGATCACCAGATCATTCTTCTTATAAGGAAAATTTGTCATCAGAGTACCTCCGGGGCCAGAGAAATAATCTTCATGAACTTCTTTTCTCTAAGCTCTCTGCCTACCGGTCCAAAAACACGGGTGCCGAGTGGCTCACCGGACTTATCAATAATCACCGCCGCATTATCATCGAAACGGATATAGGAGCCGTCCTTTCTCCTGACTTCCTTCTTTGTTCGGACAATGACTGCCCTGACTACTTTCCCTTTCTGAATTTTGCTATCCGGATCAGCTTCTCTCACTGAGGCAGAAATGATATCACCAATGCTGGCCACACTGCCTACACTTCCCCCTAATGGGGTAATCGCCATAATCTTTCTAGCCCCTGAATTGTCGGCCACCTTGAGCTTGGTTCTCATCTGAATCATGATAGTTCATCCTTAATTTCAGATTCTATCTCTTTGGAAGTTAAACCGATAATTTCTGCTACCCGCCATCTCTTCAGCTTGCTAATTGGCCTGGTCTCAGCAATCCTGACCACATCACCAATCTGGCATTTTTCCTGCTCGTCATGAGCCAGAAATATCTTTTTTGATCTGATGGTTTTTTTATAAAGCGGATGCTTCTCGAGAGTTTTGACCAGGACTTTGACCGTTTTAGCCGAATTTCTGGCCACCACTGTCCCCACTTTGGTTGTCACTCTTTTTTTCTGTTTAGCTTCCATGTTTTACTTTGCCTCTTTTTTCTGAATTTCCAGCAAAACAGTATTTATTCTGGCAATATCTCTTCTGATATTTCTTATTTTCATCGGATTATCTAGCTGGCCCATAGCTTTCTGAAAACGCAGTCTGGATAGCTGATCCTTAAGATCGATAACTCTTTGTCTTAATTCATCAGCCGAAAGATCCCTTATTTCTCTTGTTTTCATCTTAGCTCCCTGTGTTCTCTTGAGATTAACCTGGTCTTTATCGGCAATTTATGGCCAGCTAAGCGCATGCATTCCTGAGCAGTCTCAAAATCAATTCCTTCCACCTCAAAAATAATCCGTCCGGGTCTGATGACGTCTACCCAGAACTCAGGATCACCTTTACCGCGCCCCATTCTCGTTTCAGTCGGCTTCTTGGTCACCGGCTTCCAGGGAAAAACTCTAACCCACATCTTGCCGCGCTTCTTCAGAAACCTGGTTATGGTAACACGGCCAGCCTCTATCTGCCGGGCCGTCAGCCAGCATGGTTCAAGAGCCTGAAGACCATATTCGCCAAAAGCCAGCTCGGCCCCTCGCTCGGCCTGGCCGCGCATCCGGCCTCGATGTTGCTTCCGGTACTTTACTTTTTTCGGCATCAACATGGTTAAATCTCCTCAGATTCGATAATTTGAGAAGAGACTCTGGCTTTCTCCACATCCCCACGATAAATCCAGACTTTGATACCAATTTGCCCGTAAGTGGTAAAAGCTTCGGTAAAAGCATAATCAATGTCAGCCTTTAGAGTCTGAAGGGGAAGTTGCCCTTTCAGATACCATTCTGTCCTGGCAATCTCTACTCCGCCTAAACGTCCTGAACACATAACCTTAATACCTCTGGCACCCATTTTAAGAGCATTGTCGACGGCTCTCCTCATCGCCCGCCGGTAAGCAATTCTCTTCTCTAGCTGAGTGGCAATGCCTTCACCCACCAGGGTAGCATTAAGCTCTGGCTTATCGACTTCTCTGATATCAACATAGGCTTCTCTTTTGGCAATCCTTTCCAGCAGGTTTTTCAGGTTCTCAATTTCTTTCCCGCCACGGCCAATGATAATGCCTGGCCTGGCAGTATGAATGATAACTCTGACCTTTGGGCCAACACGCTCGACATCAACACTGGCAATCCCAGCGTGAGAATATTTATCTCTAACCGCCTTTTTCATCTGAAGATCTTCATGGATCAGGCGGGCGTAATCTTTGCCCTTAGCAAACCAGCGAGAGGTCCACTGTTTATTAAAGCCTAAACGAAAACCGATTGGATGCGTCTTCTGTCCCAAAGTCTATCTCCCTTTCTTTTCATCTAAATAAATATTTACGTGGCTCATCCTCTTCAGGATACGATAGGCTCGACCCTGAGGAGCAGGTCTGATTCTTTTCATAGCCGGGCCCTGGTCAATATGAATCTTGGCTATATAAAGATTATCAACATCAACATTCGGAGATTTCTGCTGAGCATTGGCTATGGCTGACCGCAAAACCTTTTCCAGAATAGCACTGATCTTCTTTCGCTCGTTAAATTTCAAGATGGTCAGGGCTTCTCCGACGAGTCTATTCCGGATTAAATCGGCCACCAGCCGGCCCTTCCGGGGACTCATCCTGACATAGCGAGCACTAGCCTTAGCTAAATATTGTTCTTTTTCCATGATCATTTACCCACTTTAAGCTGACGGGCAGTCTTAGAAGTGTGTCCCTTAAAGGTTCTGGTAGGTGCAAATTCACCCAGTTTATGACCAACCATCTGCTCGGTCACAAAAACCGGGATAAATTTCCGGCCATTATGAACTCCAAAGGTCAACCCAACCATTTCTGGAATGATAATGGAACGCCTTGACCAGGTCTTGATGATCTGACGCTTTTCTTTGGTTGACTGCGCCGCTTGCACTTTTTCCATTAATTTCGGCTCAATATAGGGGCCTTTATGAATTGACCTGCCCATGGTTATTTACTCCTTCTTCTAACAATAAAAGCCTGCGTTCTTTTATTTTTTCTTGTCTTATAGCCCTTGGTCGGAATACCCTGCGGGCTGACCGGATGGCGTCCACCCTTAGTTTTACCTTCACCGCCTCCATGTGGATGGTCAATCGGATTCATAGCTGTCCCGCGGACATGTGGTCTGATCCCCAGCCAACGGGTGCGCCCGGCCTTGCCGAGACTAACATTCTGGTGATCAAGATTGGACACCTGGCCAACGGTTGCCCGGCAATTAAGATGAACCTTCCTGATTTCAGAAGAGGGCAACCTCAACTGGGCATAGTCGCCTTCTTTGCCTAAAATCTGAACTCCAGCTCCCGCCCCTCTGGCTATCTGTCCGCCCTTCCCTATAGTCAGTTCAACATTATGAACAATAGTTCCAACCGGGATATATTTTAGAGGCATGGAATTTCCAGGCAAAATATCGACCTGGGTGTCGGCCGAGATGACGGTGTCGCCAACTTTCAAATTCAGGGGAGTTAGAATATAACGCCGCTCGCCATCCCGATATTTGATAAGCGAAATATAGGCAGAGCGGTTAGGATCATACTCAATCGTTTCTACCACGCCGCTAACACCTATCTTATCACGCTTGAAATCAATAATCCGGTAAAGCCTTTTATGACCGCCACCACGGTGACGGAAAGACAGACGCCCTTTATTGTTCCGGCCGCCGCTTTTCGGAAGAGAGACCAGCAGTGGTTTATATGGCCGCTCGGTGGTCACTTCTTCATGGTTTAAGCCAGTCCGGTGCCGCAGGCTGGAAGTGACTGGTTTATAAAGTTTAATACCCATGGTCATACTGCCTCAAAGTATTCAATCATTTTTTCGCCTTTTTTCAGCTTGACATAAGCTTTTTTCCGATCTTTTGTCCGCCCCTGGCTGCGCCCCAATCTTTTTACTTTACCCTTCAACTTGACAATGGTCACGCTTTCCACATTGGTTTTAAACATCTCTTCCACTGCTCTTTTAACCTCTATCTTATTGGCTCCGGGAGCAACCTCAAAACAGACTTCACGATTAGTATCCTTCAACCTGGTACTTTTTTCGGTAATAATGGGACGGAGAATTATTTGCTTGACTTCTTTGGTCATTTCAATCTCTCCACGAGTGAATTGAATGCTTTCTGACTGAACACCAGCCATTTATATCTCAGCACATCATAGGTATTAAGTTTTTCATCATCAACAGCTTTAACTTTTGGAATATTCCTAACTGCCAGGAAGAGATTATTGTTTTCTCTCGAATCGACAATCAAGGCTGAGTCAAGGTTCATATTTTTTAGCCAGGCAGCTGCTTCTTTCGTCTTTGGCTGAGCAATATTGATCTCATTTATAATCAGCAAAAATTTATTGTCCAGCTTGGCGGCCAGGGCTGATTTTAAAGCGTTTCTTCTGGCCTTTTTGGGAAGCTCATAACTGTAGTCCCTTGGCTTTGGCCCAAAGATTGTGCCTCCATGTCTCCAGATAGGTGAACGGTTACTGCCCGCCCGGGCCCGGCCTGTTCCTTTCTGTCTCCACGGTTTCCGGCCACCGCCGCTGACCTCTGCCCTCGTCTTGGTGGAAGCTGTACCCTGTCTTTGATTAGCCAGATAATTGACGACAGTTTCATAGATCAAATGATCCTTAACCGGATAGCTAAAAACCCCTTCCGGCAAGCTCATTTCTTCCACTGGCTTTCCGCTTTGATCTAAAACTTGTACTTTCATGGCATACTCTTTATTTATGAATTCTTGGCCTTAAAGGAACCCTTTTTAATCATAACCAGACCGCCATCAGCTCCCGGGACAGCTCCCTTAACCAGAATCAGATTATTTTCTTTATCAATTTGAACGATTTTCAAATTTTTAACCGAGACCCTGTCCTGCCCCATGCGGCCGGCCATTTTCATCCCTTTTATAACCCGAGAGGGATAAGAAGAAGCACCAATTGAACCCGGAGCCCGGTGAAACATAGACCCGTGTCCTGCTTCGCCACCGGCAAAGCCGTGACGCCGCATGACTCCCTGAAAACCCTTGCCCTTGCTAATTCCAGTAACCTGGACCTTCTCTCCGACTTCGAACATATCAACCAGTAATTGATCGCCTTCTTTGATTTCTTCGGGGCCGTGGTATTTAACTTCTCTTAAAACCCTGAGAACCGGGCTGCCAGATCTTTTAAAATGGCCATTTTCTGCCTTGTTTGGATGTTTTCTGGTTTTTTCTTCAACTAAACCAAGCTGCAGAGCTTCGTAACCATCCTTTTCCCTCGTTTTCTTCTGAATGACAGTGCAAGGTCCGGCTTCAATGACGGTGACAGGATATACATTTCCAGCTTCATCGAAAATCTGGGTCATACCAACTTTTTTACCTAAAATTCCTTCAATCATCTTCATTCTCCTGCCCCAAAGGCTTTAATCTCAACATCTATTCCAGCTGGCAGGTCAAGTTTTTGCAGTTCTTCTATAGTTTCATTGCTGTATTCACTGATATCAATCACCCTCTTATGAACTCTCATTTCAAAATGCTCTCTCGACCTTTTGTCGACATGCGGTGAACGAAGAACGCAAAACCGCTGAATTTTAGTCGGCAGCGGGATTGGACCGGAGATTTTAGCTCCTGTTCTTCTGGCCTTGATGACAATGTCCTTCACCGATTGGTCTAAAAGTCTGTGATCAAACGACTGCAGTTTAATTCTTATCTTTTCCATTTTCGTTCCTCGTTCTCCATAAAAGGCCTTTTCTCAGCTCTATTCCAGAATTTCGGTGACAGTACCGGCAC
>DCDG01000038.1 GCA_002316315.1 Candidatus Aminicenantes bacterium UBA1061
CAAACTATATTTCCTATTTTTTAATTAGCCGGGCAGCATCAACCTCTCATTCTGTCTTTAGATCCGCTCGGAGCAAACTCAGCTACTATCTTAAAGCAGTGCTAAAGTGTGAATCAAGGCTTGACTGCCGAAGCCGGATAAGCTGGAAAGAGTGAAGTTTTCTTGAAGAAAGAGCCTGCTTTAATAAACATCTTCCTTTAATTGCTATGGTTTCAGAGGAATAGACTGCTGAATTGGAAACTCAGAGATTTTAAATCAGAATATGACAGGGGAAAAGGGGGTAAAAGCCTCCTGCTATCAACTAAAAAAATTTTTCAAATAATTTGCAGGCTTCGCTATTAACTTATAGAATAGCAGCGGAGGTTTGGATTGGCTAAAGCCAGAATTCTGGTGGTCGAGGATGAAGCCCTGGTAGCTAGAGACCTGGTAAATACGGTTAAGTCTTTTGGTTATGAGGTTACTGATCTCGTCCAGAATGGCGAAGCAGTCGTCCAGAGCGTCGAGAAAAACCTGCCTGATCTGGCTATCATGGATATAGTCCTCAAGGGCAGCGTTGACGGAATCGAAGCAGCAGCTATCCTATGGGAGAAATACTATATACCGGTAGTTTATATAACTTCGTTTGCCGATGATCTGACCTTCGAGAGGGCCAAGCTAACTGAACCTTTTGGCTATCTGATCAAGCCTTATGAAGAAAGGGAACTGGAGCTAACCATTGAGATCGCTCTTTATAAAGCCAGAATACAGCGGCTTCTAAAGGAAAGAGAAGAATGGCTAGCTACTATTCTAAAGGGAATAAATGATGGCATTATCGTTACTGATGATAAAGGTAAAATTACTTTTATAAATCCTTCCGCTCAAACAATCACCGGCTGGAAGGAGCCGGAAGCAATTGAACAACCTTTAGACAGGGTATTTAATCTCAAAGAAAAAATAGATTATGAGCCAGGCACCATGCTTTCAAATTTGGAGGAAGTCAGTCTTATAACTAAAACTGGCCTGGAAATCCCAGTCGAACTGAGCCTGGCCCCGCTTCCAGAAGAAAAGAGCCAGCTGGCTGGACTGGTGATAGTTTTTAGAGATGTTACCGCGCGCCAGCAAGCCGAGCGGGAGCTTCAAGAAAGCTGGGCAAAACTCCAGCGCACCCTGAAAGGCACTATCCAGGCTATTTCCACTACCATCGAAATGCGCGATCCTTACACGGCTGGCCATCAACGGCGAGTCGCTCAATTAGCTGAAGCTATCGCCAGGGAAATGAATTTGGCTGAGGTCAAGATTGAAGGCCTAAAATTTGCAGCTCAAATTCACGACATCGGGAAAATCTATGTTCCAGCTGAAATTCTCAGCAAGCCTACGAAACTAACCGAGCTCGAATATACTATTATCAAAACTCACCCTCAGGCCGGGTATGAGATTTTAAAAAACATTGAATTCCCCTGGCCGATTGCCGACATTGTTTTACAGCATCACGAGCGACTCAATGGGTCGGGCTATCCAGCCGGTCTCCGGAACGGAGAAATCTTGCTTGAAACCAGGATTTTGTCGGTGGCCGATGTGGTCGAAGCCATGTCTTCTCACCGCCCCTATCGTCCTTCGTTCGGACTGGATAAGGCTATGGAAGAAATAAGCCTCAACAGCGGAATTCTTTATGAACCGGAAGTAGTCGATGCCTGCCAGCGACTATTTCTCAAAGGAACCTTTTCGTTTGATTAAAGAGCAGCCTGGCCCTTTTTGCTGTTTTCACCACCCACAAAAAAAAATAGCGCCCCCGACGGGATTCGAACCCGTGTTGCCGCCTTGAAAGGGCGATGTCCTAGGCCGGGCTAGACGACAGGGGCGCAAGTGAGCCGTGCTGGACTCGAACCAGCGACACCCGGCTTAAAAGGCCGGTGCTCTCCCTCTGAGCTAACGGCCCCTTAGTCCTGACCGTGTGAAAGGTTATTTATAGCTAAAAATTGATAATTGTCAATAAGGCGGCTTACAATTTCCCTGCAGTTGGAATCTTGGTTTTAATCAGGCAACTGGCTCAAACTTAACAATGATCCAGCGGCCATTAGCGGGCTTGCCAGTCTGATCCTTCAAGACATATCTTCTCAAAAGAACATCGTATTGTCTTTCTGCCCCAGATTTCGTTTTAACACTAATCCGAACAGTTTTGGAGTGAACTTCTCCAGTCATTTCCCTGATTCCAGGCATTGATTTAACTCCAAGAGAAAACAACGCGATCTGTTCTTCTTTAGCCGCAGCTTCTTTGGTTGCACTATAATCAGCCTGCAGTTCCTTGTGAGCGTTATATTCCTCATCATATTTACCCTGAAGCTCTTCCACTTTTTTCTTCAGGGCTGCCCGGGCACCAGAAGTCCTGGCATTATCAAGTTCATCCTTGGCTGCATCTAAAGCATCTTTAGATTCGACAACAGGGCCAACATGGTCGTCCATTATTTTCTTGGAGTCAATCTCTTTCTTATTTAAATCTGGCAGGGCAAACAGTTCAACTATCTCAGGTGAAACACTGATTACTTTGTGACTAACAGCTTCAATGGCCAGAGGTTCTACTGCCATTGAAGCCATAGTCTGATTGTCATTCATAGAGACTGCATGGAAATATTTATCCAGCAAAGTTTTCTCTGGACTGGAAGAACAGGCGGTATACGCCAGAACTGCCATTAGAGCTAAACCAAGAAACCATAGATTTTTATGTTTCATTCTTCCTCCTCCCTAACGGTTGTAATTCCATCTATATTATTTTTGAAATTAAAAATTTTTTCAAGCAGAAAAGCAAGTTTAAATAATTCGAGCTCAGAAAAATCCGGTCCAAGGAGCTGTGTCCCGATTGGTAAGCCATTTAAAGTCATCCCCGAAGGCAGGGAAAGGCCCGGAATACCTGCCAGATTAGCCGTGACTGTAAAATAATCCTCAAGATACATCGACAGCGGATCCTGTTTTTCGCCTCGCTTGAAAGCCGGTTCTGGTGTAGTTGGCGTCAGAATAAAATCGACTTGTTTAAAAGCTGTCTGAAACTCGCGGATTATTGTTTGCCTTGCCCTGGCTGCCCGGGCATAGTAAGCATCATAATAACCAGAACTCAGGGCAAAAGTCCCGGTCAAAATCCGACGTTTGACCTCAGATCCAAACCCGAGAGTCCTGGTCTTCACATACATTTCAGATAGCTCCCGGGAATCGGCTCTAAAACCATAGCGAACCCCATCAAAGCGAGCCAGATTTGAGCTGGCTTCTGAAGGTGCGATAATGTAATAGCAGGGAAGGGCATATTGCCAGGAAGGAAAAGGAAACCTTTCAATCGCAAAACCCAGTTCTTGCAGATTCCGAACAACTGCTTTATAATTGGCGGCTACTTCCGAATTTACCCCGGTCAGCAAAGCTTCAGCCAGCACTCCTACCCTCTTTTTGGCCAGTGGTAATTCCAGGTTGGCAATAAAGTCAGGGACTGGCCTATCGGCTGAAGTTGAATCTCGACGATCAAAACCAGCAATTATTGAGGTCAGCAAAGCGCAATCCCGAACATTCCTGGCAAAAGTGCCTATCTGATCAAGTGAAGAAGCAAAAGCTATCAGCCCATAGCGGGAAACCAACCCATAAGTCGGCTTCAGGCCAACCAGCCCGCAAAGGGCCGCTGGTTGCCGGACTGAGCCACCTGTATCAGAACCAAGAGCTCCCGCTGCTTCTCTGGCTGCCACGGCCGCAGCTGAACCACCACTGCTACCACCCGGCACCCGGTCAAGATCCCAGGGATTCCTGGTTGCGAAAAAAGCCGAATTTTCGGTTGAGCCACCCATAGCAAACTCATCAAGATTTGTTTTGCCGATAATAATGGCGTCCTCAGCCTCGAGCCGTTCAATCACGGTGGCGTTATATGGCGGGATGAAGTTTTCTAAAATTTTAGAACCACAGGTGGTGCGGAGACCTCTGGTGACGATATTATCTTTAACTGCAAGAACCGCACCAGCCAATTTCCCTTTTTCCGGTTTTGAATCAATTTGTCTGGCCCGGGCCAGAGCTGCGTCAAAATTACAGGTCAAATAAGCTTTAACCTTCTTATCTACCCGATCTATCTGGTTCAAATAATCTTCAACTATCTCCACCAGGCGAACCTGACCACTTTTTACCAGATTAACTGCTTCGGTCAATCCAAGCTCAAAAAGTTTTTGCTTCATTTAAATTGATTTATTTTCCTGTCAGGACTTTGGGCACCTTAATGAAATCGCCCTCTTTATCAGGAGCCATAGCCAGGACTTCTGACTGCGGCAAGGGATTTTCTGGTTCGTCAGCCTCCAGCCGAAGGGTAAAATTTACCGGAGCAAATTTTTCTTCTTCTCCTGTTTCCAACAGGGAGAGCTGACCAACCCAGTCAATAATTTTTTCGATCTGTTCGGGTAGCTGTTTTTTTTCTTCTTCTGTCAGTTTCAGATTCGCCAGCTGGCTTAAATGGTTTAAATCAAATTTCATGCCTAACATTATAGGCAATAAGATGACCTTTCACAAGGAAAGTTTCTCTTTTTAAAATCTTTTGATTATGATATAAATAATTCTATTTTTAGACAGGGGATGGTTATGGACTCTATAAAAAAAGCAATCTCCAGGTACCAAAAAGACCGGTTAAGGCTCATTGAGATTTTGAAAGAAATTCAGGCCGCGGAAGGGCAAATCTCTGATCAGGCGATTAAGGCCGTGGCCACCGCTCTTAAAGTTTCCCGAGCTGAAATCGAGGGTGTCATCAGTTTTTACCATTTCCTATCGGACCGGCCAATGGGGAAATATGTCATTTACCTCAACAATTCGATTACTTCTGAGATGGCCGGGCGCGAAACAATAGCCAGGGTGCTCGAAAAAGAAGCTAATTGTATCTTTGGCCAGACTTCTCCCGACGGACTTATAACTCTGCTTGAGACTTCCTGTATTGGAATGAATGATCAGGAACCGGCTGCTATTATTAATGGTGTGATTTTCACTTCTCTGACTACGGAAAAAGTTAAGAAGATCATAGCTCAGATGAGGGAAAAGCGGGATGTTCAAGAGATGGTTGAAGAATATGGCGACGGGGCCAACCAGCATGATCTGGTCAGGTCCATGGTTAAAAACAATATAAGGAAAAAAGGTCCGGTCATTTTTGGTGATTATAAGGCTGGACAGGCGACAGATAGAGCCTTAAAGCTGACACCAGAAGAGGTAATAAACGAAATTAAAAAGGCTAATTTGATGGGCAGAGGCGGAGCGGGTTTTCCGACCGGACTCAAATGGGAGTTGTGCCGCAAGGAAAAGGCTTCCGAACATTATGTCATCTGCAATGCTGATGAAGGCGAGCCAGGCACTTTTAAAGATCGGGTTCTTTTAACCGAAAGGCCCGAAATGGTTTTTGAAGGAATGGTCATTGCCGGTTACGCTGTCGGGGCTAAGCTGGGAATCTTTTATCTCAGGCACGAGTACAGCTATCTTAAAAAATATCTCGAACACATTCTGGATAGAATGCATAAAGAAGGTTTTCTGGGCAAAAAAATTTGTGGACAGAACTTTGACTTTGAAATCGAAATAAAATTGGGAGCTGGTGCTTATGTTTGTGGCGAGGAATCTGCTCTGATTGAATCAGCCGAAGGCAAGCGTGGCGATCCACGTGACCGGCCTCCATTCCCCGTACAAAATGGTTATCTTGGCTGCCCGACAACGGTCAATAATGTTGAGACACTGGCCACGGCAACTCAGATTCTGAATCATGACTCAGCCTGGTTTAGAGCGATGGGGACACCAGTTTCAGCCGGGACCAAGCTGCTTAGTGTTTCTGGCGATTGTGACCGTCCAGGAATTTATGAAGTTGAGTGGGGACTCACTCTGAAAAAGCTGCTCGAAATGGCTGGGGCCAGGGAAGCTATGGCTATTCAGGTCGGCGGGGCCTCCGGCCAGTGCCTGTCCGAAACTGGCTTCGGGCGCAAATTCTGTTATTCGGATCTGGCTACCGGCGGTTCAATTATTATTTTCAATAAAACCAGGGATGTTTTCTACATTATTCGAAATTTTCTCGACTTCTTCATCGAAGAAAGTTGCGGGTGGTGCACACCCTGTCGGGCCGGTAACGTTTTTCTCAAGAAAAAGCTTGAGAAAATTGTTTCCGGGCTGGGGACAGCCAGCGATCTGGCAGAAATCGAGACCTGGGGAAAATTGATCAAGGCGACCAGCCGCTGCGGCCTTGGTCAAACCAGCCCTAATCCAGTTTTGACCACCCTGGCTAATTTCCGCGGGCTATATGATAAGCAAATTAATAAAGAAACAGACTTTATGTCTGAGTTTGATCTAAGACGGGCAGTGGAGGAAGCATGCCTGATAACAGACAGAGAATTCGAGGAGGAGGGGTCAGCATGCCTGATAAAGTAAAATTTACCATAGATGGCCAGGAGTGCCTGGCCGACCAGGGAGTGACCATTTACGAGGCGGCTAAAGCCAATGGGGTTTATATTCCGGTTCTCTGCCATTATGAAGGACTCAAAGCTGTTGGCAGTTGTCGCATTTGCTCGGTGATGGTCAATGGCCGGTGGATGGCCTCTTGCACGCAGCCGTTATCTGAAGGCATGGTGATAGAAAATGATGCCCCTCTGGTCAACGAATACCGCCAAGCTATTATTGAGATGCTGCTGGCCGAAGGCAACCATTTCTGCCCCACCTGCGAAAAAAGCGGCAACTGTGAACTTCAAGCTTTAGCTTATCGCTACGGGATTATGGTTCCCCGCTTCCCCTATCAATTTCCCCGAAGAAAGATAGAAGCCTTCCCCGGGTTTTTGCTCGAACATAACCGTTGCATTCAGTGCCAGCGCTGCGTCCGGGCTATTCAGACTGAGGATGGCCGGAAGATTTTCGCCATGAAGGACCGTTCAAAAGATATCCGGATAAATATTGATAGAAAGTTGGCAGCAAAACTTAGCGAGGATCAAATCCAGAAGGCTATGGATATCTGTCCGGTAGGCGCTATTCTGAAAAAAGGCGTTGGGTTTATACGCCCGATCGGTCAGAGAAAATATGACCGCCAGCCCATCGGCAGTGAAATCGAGGGGGAAAAGTGAGGTCTCAAGATGAGTGCTAAACCAGTCATTGCCACTGCTTCATTAGCTGGTTGCTTCGGCTGCCACATGTCCTTTCTTGATATAGATGAAAGGATTCTTGATCTCATTGAACTGGTTGAGTTTGACAAATCACCTATCGACGATTTGAAAACTTTTACCAGACCAGTTGATATTGGCTTAATTGAAGGTGGCTGCTGCAATGCAGAAAACGTTGAAGTTCTTCGTTCCTTCCGAAAAAACTGCCGGATTCTAATCTCAGTTGGCGAGTGTGCCATCATGGGTGGACTCCCGGCCATGCGCAACACTATTTCTCTTAAAGAATGCCTGGAAGAAGCCTATTTGAATTCGCCCACCGTAGCTCCTAAGGATAGGTTAATTCCCAATGATGAAGAGCTGCCACTTCTCCTCGACCGGGTTTATTCTTGCCATGAAATAGTAAAAATAGACTATTTTATGCCAGGCTGCCCGCCGTCAGCCGACCTTATCTGGGAAGCTCTAACAGCGCTTATCCAAAACAGGTCAATGAAGCTTGATTATCAATTGATTAAATATGATTGAGGATTAAGACCATGGCCAGAAAAATAACCATAGAACCCGTGACCAGAGTCGAGGGACATGGCAAGGTCACGATTCATCTTGATGATGAGGGGCGTGTCTCTCAGGCCCGTTTTCATGTGGTTGAGTTTCGCGGTTTTGAGCGTTTCGTTCAGGGGAGGCCCTATTGGGAGATTCCTGTTCTCGTCCAGCGCCTGTGCGGCATCTGTCCGGTCAGCCATCACCTGGCTGCTGCCAAAGCGATGGATATCATGGTCGGTGTGCCTCCTGAGAAGCTACCGCCAGCAGCTGAAAAAATCAGACGGTTGATGCATTACGGGCAGATGCTCCAGTCACATGCGCTTCATTTCTTCCACTTGGCCTCACCTGATCTTCTCTTTGGCTTTGAGGCTGATCCGGCTGTGCGCAATATTATCGGCGTGGCTAAATTTCACCGCCAGTTGGCTGTTCATGGCGTTATTCTCAGAAAATTCGGGCAAGAAATAATTAAGGTGACAGCCGGCAAAAGAATACATGGAACCGGTGCTATTCCTGGAGGAGTCAATAAAAGCCTCACTCCAGAAGAAAGAGATTACTTTTTAAATTCGGCTGCTCCTTACAATATCGACACCATCATTGATTGGGCACAAGAAGCCGTCGAATTTTTCAAGAAATTACACCAGGAAAACAAAGAGGTCATGGATAATTTTGCCGCCTTCCCATCCAACCACTTGAGCCTGGTGCGCAAAGACGGTGCTCTGGATTTTTATCATGGAGTCCTGAGGGCCGTTGATGCCGAGGGGCGGAAAATTCTTAATGACGTTGATTATCAGGATTATTTAAAATACGTCGGAGAAGAAGTCAGACCCTGGAGTTATATGAAATTCCCCTATCTCAAAAAACAAGGAAAAGAAAAAGGCTGGTATCGTGTCGGGCCAATAGCCAGGCTGAATACCTGCGATTATATTCCGAGCCCGCGGGCTCAGCAGGAATTTGAGATATACAAATCTTATACTGGCGGCAAACCGAACAATATGACTCTTCATAGTCACTGGGCCAGGCTGATTGAACTCCTCCATGCAGCAGAAGTAATCAAAGATCTGTTGAATGATAAAGATATTACAGGAGAAAAGCTGATCAAGAAAGGCAAAAAGAAACAGGAAGGAGTTGGCCTGATCGAAGCGCCGCGTGGGACGCTCTTCCATCATTATCGGATTAACCGTGATGATCTGATAGTGATGGCTAACCTGATTGTCTCTACGACCAATAACAACGAAGCATATAATCAGGCTGTTCGCTGGGTAGCTGAAAATTATATTTCTGAAAAGCCGCAAATTACTGAAGGGATGCTCAACCGGGTGGAAGTGGCTATCCGGGCTTATGACCCCTGTCTGAGCTGTGCGACTCATGCTCTTGGGAAAATGCCGCTCGAGATTGATCTTTACGATGCCCAGGGCCAGCTCCTGGATAGAAAAAGGAAATAACGACGAAACCGGAAGTCAGAAATAATAAAATTCTTGTTTTCGGTATTGGTAATCCGGGACGACAGGATGACGGACTCGGCCCGGAGTTTGTTGCTTGTCTGGAAAAAGCCAGATGTCCCAAGCTAACTCTTGAAGCTGACTACCAGCTTCAGGTAGAGGATGCCTTACTCTTTTCTGAACAGCAACTGGTGGTGGTTGTTGATGCTATAAGATCAGGCAATAAGCCCTTTGTTTTTAAAAAGATAAAACCGGCTGGTAATTATAGCTTTACCACTCATAATCTTTCACCAGAAGCTCTTATTTACCTGACTCAACTTCTTTATGAGAAAAGACCAGAAGCCTGGCTCCTTGGTATCAGGGGATACCGGTTTTCGCTCGGAGAAAAACTCAGTGCGGAAGCCAGGCACAATTTCGATCAGGCCTATAAGTTTTTTATTAAGTTTTTAAAAATCGTAACAACTTCTGGGCTGGCTTCTGCTATAATTGAGTTTGAAGCTGAAATATCATCCCGAGGTAAAAAATATGGAGCAAAAGAAAAAAGAACTTCTGGTACTTGAGGATATTCTCGGCTCAAACAAAAGAATTGCCGGAGAGATTAAAAAGAAACTGGAAGAGCACGGCATCCTGGCTGTTAATCTGCTAAGCTCGCCTGGCTCGGGTAAAACATCGCTTCTTGAAAAAATCGGTTCGAAACTTAAAGACAATTACCAGTTGGGGGTTATTGAAGGCGATATAGAAACAGAAAGAGATGCCGAAAGAATCAGAAAAATTGGCCTGCCAGCCTGGCAGATTACCACTCACGGTGCCTGTCACCTCGAAGCAAAAATGCTGGCTAAAATTTTCGATCAAATACCGGCCGACCTGGATTTTTTGTTTATAGAAAATGTCGGGAATTTAGTTTGCCCGGCCAGCTTTGACCTGGGTGAAGGCCTGCGTTTTGTCCTGCTCTCGGTGCCAGAGGGCGATGATAAGCCCAAAAAATACCCGGAAGCCTTTATAACCTCGCAGGTCCTGGCCCTCACCAAATGTGATCTTCTGCCCTATCTTCCTTTTGACACTGACCGCGTCATCAAGGAAGCTTTGGAAATTAATCCAGCCCTTAAAGTCTTCAAAACCTCGGCAGTAAGCGGCGAAGGTCTGGACGAGCTCTGCGCTTTTTTAGAGGCTGAACTTAAATTGAGGCGCCACCAAAATGCACGAGCTATCACTGGTAGCTGACCTCTTTACCATCATTGAAGAGCAGGCCCGCCAGGCGGGAGCTAAAAAGGTTACAAAAGTCAGTGTTTCTGTTGGAGAGTTATCGGGAGTTGTACCGGATCTTTTTCGCTCAGCTTTCCAGAGTTACAAAAAAGGAACAATTGCCGATAAATCCAGGCTTCAGCTGAAAATGGTCAAAATTAAGTTCAAATGTCGGAGCTGCGGCCGGGAAATTACTGCCAGAAATATCATGGATGAATCTTTTTCTTATGTCTGTCCGGCCTGCGGCTCAAGGGACATGGAGCTGGTCGCCGGCCGCGATCTCTATTTGGAAAAGCTGGAGATAGAAACCTGAGCTGTCATCGTAAGTTAGCCTTTATCAAAAGGCTGTCGCTTATAATTATATTTTTCATTAAAGGAAAGAGGGCTACACCTGTTTTTGCTTAGTTCTACCACCGGAGAATTCTTGTGAATTTTCTATATTTCTGAAGAGTTGTTTTGGCCACGGGATTATTTTCATCGGTTGCAGAGAGAAACAGGTTATGATGCCCGATCACAACAACAAATAACTATTGATATACCGATCCCAAAAAGGAGTCAGCCAATTACGATCCATTTTTCTGTAAGTAATTTTTCCGAAGGTTTAAAAATATTTTGAGGCATCGGGATGATGAAGAATAATAGCGGTGGTAGTTAACTCCGGCACAAGCTGAAAAGTCTCGGTAAGCGAAACGCCGATTTTTTCTCCGTTTAAAAGTTCCAGTATCTTTTCCTGGTCCTCAAGCTGTGGAAAAGCAGAGTAGCCGGGACTAAGTCTTCTGCCCCGGTATTTTTTCCTCAAGCTGGCAGCATAATCCGGCCTCTTCTTAGCCTCTAATCCCAGTTCCTGCCTTATTTTAAAATGGATATATTCAGCCAGTGCTTCGGTTAATTCGGCGCCAAAACCGTGCCAGAGAAAATAATCGGCATAATCGCCTCTGGCCCACTTGTCCTTAATAAATTCATCAAGTTTGCGGCCACTGGTCACCAGGGAAAAAGCCACCACATCTTTTTGATTTTCTGACTCCGGCAGAAAAAAATCAGCCAGGCTGATGGCCGGAAAGGATTTAAGACCCGGAAAATCGAAGACCAGAGGAGAACTGTCTTCTTCGCTTCGGAAGACCAGAAGTTTATTCCTCTGGCTCGAGGCAGAGAAATAGCCATAAGCAGCCTGAAATTGCAGTAAATCATTTTGCCTGGCTTCCTCTAAAAAACTGGAGAGAAGAGCCTCAGGAATAAGACGCGAATTAATGGGCAGATTCACCTTTTCCTTTAGCTGCCAGCGACTGCAGACCAGAACCTTTTTATTAAGAAAAGGCAGAACTTTCTCCGGAGATATTTTCTTTAACCGCCGCTTACCCCAGAAAGGCGGCTGTGGAATTTCTTCTGGCTGTAATCGCCTGACTTTACCGGTCTCTTTTAATGCTTTCCTGTGACTCATGACGTTTGCTTTCCTTCCCAACCCTTTGCTTGTTATTATTTGAAGATCTTTCTGACCTCTGCCTTCTTCATCCATTTCTCCCCTTTTTCATCTAATTTATTAGACAGATCGTTCACTGTTTTCAGCCTGAAAGATAATGCCCGATAGGAAATCAGACCAACACCCAGGTTTAAGAAATTCATCAGCTGCCCCAATTTCCCGTTTAATCATGATTAAAATCCTCCATATATTTCTCTTCTTTTATAAAGAAGTCAGCCTAAATGATTTTTCCCCTTTTTTCTGTAAGATGTTTCATGATCTCTAAAGCTTCCATGGCATCTTTTCCATAATAGACCTCACCCTGATAGGCCGGTTTTAAAACTTTCTCTACAAACCTTCTCTCCAGAGCTGCTCCGCCACACAGGACAGGAATTTTAAAACCATGTTCAGTCAGTGTCTCTAAATAATCTTTCATCACCCAGCAGGATTTTACCAGCAATCCGCTCAAACCGACGGCCTGTGGCCTGAATTCTTCTATGGCTTTGATAATCTCTTCGACCTTCTGGTTTATACCAAGATTAATAACTTCAAAACCATTGGCTTCAAGAATCAAAGCAACGAGATTCTTGCCGATATCATGGACATCACCCTGAACCGTAGCCAGGACAATTTTACCTTTTCTTTCTTCGCCGCTCCCCGCCGGAAGATATGGTTTGAGAACAGTCAAAGCTTTTTTAACCGTTTCAGCTGATTTAAGAACAAAAGGCAGCGGTAAATTCTGCTGGCTGAAAAGCTCACCGACTCTGTCCATGCCTTTTAAAAGAAAATTATTGATTATCTCGGGCGGTGAATATTTTTTAAGAAGCTTCTGGATAAGCACCTCCATTTGAACTGATTCTCCATTTACCACTGCTTCTACCAGGGCTTTCTCCGGTCGGATATTTCCCCTGCTGGATGACGGAGTTGTTGAACTCAGCGAAAATTTTTCGACCAGAAGCTCAGCCAGCGGGTCATAACCGGGGCGGCGGTGGTTTAAAATTAAATCCTGGCCCAGCTTTAAAATTTTCTCCGGTATTTTCTGAAGCGGCCTTATTTTCGAATGATGAATGATAGCCGCATCGAGACCGGCCTTTAGCGCCTGGGATAAAAAAATAGAGTTTATATAAGGCCTGAGCTCGGTCGGCAAACCATAAGAGACATTGCTTATGCCCAGAATCGTCTGGCACTCTGGAAATCTTTCCTTAAGAAGCCTGATGGCGGTTAAAGTCTCCCGCGGAGCGTCAGCATAGTGATGGTCTCCGCTGGCCAGCGAAAGAGTCAGCGGATCAAAGAAAATATCAGAAGGCTTGAAATTATTCTTATTGACCAGTAGATCATAAAGTCTCGAGGCAATACGCAGTTTTTCTTCGGCCTTAAGCGCCAGCCCATTCTCATCAATGGTCAGGGCAACAACTGCCGCCCCGAATTCCCTGGCCAGGTCTATCGTCTCCTGCGCTCGCTTCCCTCCATCTTCCAGGTTAATCGAGTTAATGATGACTTTACCACCGTAGTTTTTAAGTGCAGTCTCCAGAGCCGAAATATTACTGCTATCAATCATGACGGGAATTTTGAGCTGGAGATTTAATTTCGGCGTAAAAACTTTCCAGTCCGCTGCTTCCTCCCGGCCGGGTGTGGCCAGAGCGACATCAGTCAGATGAGCTCCTTCCCGCTCGGCCTCGACAGCCACTTCCAGCATCCCCTCAAATTTTTCTGAGAGCAGTAGCCGCCGGAAGGCCTGGCTCCCATTGACATTGGTTCTCTCGGCAATAATTAAAGGCCGCGGCTTGACCCGAAAAGGCTGAGCTCTGAAGGTCGAAGCACAGCCGGGGGAGAAGCGGTAATGTCTCCGGACCGGATGAAGACCGTCAACTTCTCTTACCACCGCTTTTAAATGCTCGGGTGTTGTTCCACAGCAGCCACCGACCAGACGCACCCCGAACTCCTCCACAAATCTTTTGATTTCTGTGGCCAGCCCCGGCGGAGAAAGATCATAGATGTATTTTCCACCTTCTAGAACCGGACGTCCGGCATTGGGCAGAGCCGAAAGAAGAAAAGGTGAATTCTTTTTTAACTGCCGCAGCGCCTCAACCATAGCCTGTGGACCATCGCCGCAATTCAGTCCTAAAGAAAAAAGAGGAAAACTGGAAAGAGCCGTGATGAGGGTCAGCATGTCTGTTCCCAGAAGAAGACACCCCGCCTTATCCACCGTCACCGTGACCATCACCGGCAGTCGCTGATTTTTTTCTTTTTGAACCCTGAAAATAGCAGCCAGAGCGGCTTTTATCTGAAGAAGATCCTGGGCAGTTTCGATCTGAAGAAGATCCACCCCACCTTCGACGAGACCCGAGACCTGCTCGTAATAAGAATCTTTCAATTTATCAAAACCGATCTGCCCCAGGCTGGGCAACTTTTTCCCCGGTCCAATTGAGCCCGAAACAAATCGCTGGCGCGAAGCGGTGGAAAAAGAAGAGACAACTTCCTTAGCCAGCCGGGCGGCGGCCAGATTAATCTCGTAAGCTTTATCCCCGAGGCCGTATTCTTCAAGGACAGCGCGATTAGCTCCAAACGTATTAGTTTCAATAATTTCACAACCGGCTTCAAGAAAAGAAGCATGGACTTCACCTACCACCTGCGGCCGGGAAAGGTTAAGAATTTCATAGCAACCTTCCTTTCCGCGGAAATCGTCTGGCGTTAGACTGAATTTCTGGAGACTGGTACCCATAGCGCCGTCAAAAACTATGACCTTCTCTTTAACCCTTTTCTCAATTTTATTTTCTTTTTTTCTGCTCATACTCTCACCTGCTGGTTTTACCTTTTAAACAAAATCTTAAGCAAATCCAGGACCGGGTCCTTTTGACTCATGGTAAAAACATGAATCCCAGGAGCGCCACCTTCCAGTAATTTTTCAGCCAGTTCCAGACCAAACTTCAAGCCTGTTTTCTTCTCCTCTTCAGCCGTCCGGCAGACTTCGAAAGCCTCAACCATGGCCGGTGGCAGACTGACTCCAAAAGTCGCCGGTATTCTGGTCAGCTGCTTTTGATTATAGAGCAGTTTAAAACCGGGCATAACTGGCACCTTTATCCCGGCTTCCTTTAAACGGCCAAGATAATTTTGATAAATTTCGGCTGAAAAAAACATCTGCGTAATAATAAATCGGGCACCGGCCTCAACTTTCTCCTGGAGATGTAACAGATCAAACTCCATACTCGGCGACTCAGGATGCTTTTCCGGATAGCCGGCCACTCCACAGCAAAAATCAGTCCCCGCCGCTGGCTTCACCCCTTCCAGGTAATAACCATGATTTAAATTATCAATCTGCCTGACCAGTTCACAGGCATGGGCGTGGCCGCCAGGCTCCGGTCTGAATTCTTTTTCCCCTGGTTGCGGATCACCACGGATGACAAATATATTCTCGAGTCCCAGATAGTGAAGTTCAAGCAGAGCATCTTCGAGTTCATAGCGGTTAAAACCGGCACAGATCAGATGCGGCACCGTTTCTACCCCAAATTTGTGCTTCAGGCCGGCCGAAATGGCTACTGTTCCTGGTCTTCGCTGGCGGCGGATCTTAATTTCCTGACCATTTTCGACCGACCACCAATTTTGAGCCTGGTGAAAAGTCACACTGATAAAGAGAGGATCAAATTCAAGAAAAGGATCAATCAGGCGATAGAGGTCCTCGACATTTGAACCTTTATCTGGCGGCAGAATTTCAAGCGACAGGACTGGCTTTTTTCTGCCGATCAGGGCTTCGCTTACTTTCATTTCGCCTCCTGCTCTAAGATTCTTAAGAAGAGAGAAATAAATCCCGTAGAAAAACTTCTGGCAGGAATCCCGAACGCAGGCATGGCCGTTAAAGAAAGCCTTAGAAAGCCGCTGACAACAGACGAAAGCAGAATTTCAGGCTAATACAACCTGGGAAAGGAACCCGGCACAGGCTTTATTTTCAAGCCATTCCCGTGCCCGGGTTAGACATTATCATGGAGGAGCAAAATTCTTTGATTTTATAAGAAAAGAAGCGCTCTTTGGATGGAAAGTAAATCAGGCTTCTTAAGATTTTTTCACCCAGGGAGTATTTACTCATAGTGCTTTTTAATTAACACAAGTTAGATTACCTGTCAAGAGGGCTTCTCCTGATTCCCAAATATTCGGATAAGGAACGAAACCAGGTAGTAGAGCTGAAAGGGTCTGGCCAGAGCATAGATATTTTGGCATATGACGTTGAGTTGATAGGGAGAAGGGCCTGAGGTAGAGGTGATCAGGCAAAGGAATCATTGACAGGCTCTTAAGTTCTGGGGTTTTGGCAGACTTCTCTGAGAGAGTCTTAACCTGGAGTTAGGGGAAGGGGCGGCTACAGCCTGAGCTCTGAAGGTAGAATCTGAAGTCTCTGGAAGACTTGTCGGAAAGTGTTGATGTAGCGGTAATGAACTGACAGGCGAAGGACAGTCTGGCGGGCATGATGGACGACCAGACCAGCGATGTTCAGTAACCGGAAGCGCAGTTGTTTTATCCGGAGTGGCCACCAGGTAGGGCTCAGATAGGTATACTTGAAGACCTCCACCAGGTTATAGGCGAGAAGCTGAAGCTGGAAGAAAACTGCGTTAGCCAGAAAATCTTCTGAGAGAATATGGTTGAGACCATAGCCTTCTTTAAGTTCCCGGATAAGGTTCTCTGCCTGACCTCTCTGGCGGTAGAAGCGAACCACTTTATGGGCTCTGACCAGTCAGTGTTGGTGACATAGAGGCGATAGCTATACTCAAATTCAGGGAAGAGAGCTGGTTGTTCATTCCTCTTACGCACCACAATCAGCCGGTAGACAGCTCCTTCTTTTTCTGGACCAACAAAATGGAGGCTCTCTCCGACTTCCTCATTTTCCCGGCTGCCGCGGAGTCTTTCCCAGTGCTCTATCCCCTTGATTATCTGAAAGGTAGCTTCTGACCAGCGGCCTCCTATGACAAATCCCATCCCCCTCTGGTCGCAGTAGCCCATCAACCGGTGGCTATAACCAGCCGAATCTGAACGCAGCAGCACCTGAACAGAGGGAAGGTGCCTGTCTAAATAGGAGTGAATCTTCCGCACCAAACTCAAGTTGTTCGATTGAGGTGAAGCATTGCCCGGGCGGAAAAGGGAAAAAGATGCCAGCTTCATCCCCCCCACCCCGCGCACCATCCCCAGCAAAGGATTAAAGCCCCGGAAACCCTCATAGGTCCGCTCAGCTATCTGCACCTCACTCTCTACCAGAGTTGAGTCAATATCCAGAATGACTCGCCTCACCTTCTTAGCTCTAAACGCTCTGACCGCCAGCCGCATCGTCCATTCAGCCAGCCGATGAATGTCCCGCAGACTGAACCTGCGAGCCAGATCCGATAAGGTGTTTGGCCGGGGTACCCCTTCCAGCCGCAAAAGACTCATCAAACCCGGATCGGAACGCAAGACATCAATATCCGACAGCCGGTCGCCTCCCTTGATGATCATCTCCAGAAAGGAAAGTATCTTGGCCGAAACACAATACCCTCTCTGCCGACGTTTTAGATGAGAAAAACATCGGTCAAGTTGCTTGGCCAGTCCAATGTCCTTAGCAAAGGTCATTAGCAGAACCAGACCGCTGGAAGCACTCACCTTGGCGCGATGAAGAGAACCAAGTTTGAAATTTTCAACCTCTTGTCGTATCATAAACTCACCTCGTGGGGTTTCACCCAAAGGGTGAAATCTCTAAATTATTTTTCATCGCCTCTATTTTACCAGCCTTCTGGAGAATAGAGGCACCTTTTTCTTACCTCAATAAAATATTTACCTAAGTTACCCGAATATTCGGGTGAATACATAGAATTGACGGAATCTATTTAAAATGTTAGATTATCTTCTCAACAAATATTAATTCAGCGAGCCAAATTAAGATAAATTGAAAAAACAGGCCTATAATTTTCTAAAGCTTCAGGCCGAGCGAGACAAGGCGAGTAAGCAACAAAGAGGAGAGCTTACTCAGCTGTTTCCGTCCGAGTCTGATATTCCCGAAAAATTCCGCTTGAATTCTAATCTCGACCAGCAACGGGTTCTCATCGATGGACAGATTATTCCCTGGAAGGGGGCTCTAGCTGAGGTATTTTCTCCTATTTATATCAATAACGGTGGTTCCTTAGACAGAAAAAGGATTGGCTCGTATCCTGCAATGACCCGCCAGGCGGCACTTAAGGCACTGGATTCCGCCAGATGGGCTTTTTCTTCTGGAAACGGAACATGGCCTTCATTTCCTCTCTCCAGGCGGATCGAATCGATTGAAAAGTTTCTGGAACGATTAGAAAACCAGAAAGAGAACATTCTCAGAACTCTCCTGTGGGAAATCGCCAAGCCTTACCATGAACTGGAAGATGAATTTGAAAGGACCAGGCAATATATTGAACAGGTAATCAAGGTTGCCTGCCAGAAAGAAGAAGATTCCCTTCTGCTAAAAAAGGAAAAAGGAATCTTAGGCCTTATCCATGATGAACCCTATGGAATTGCTCTGTGTCTGGGACCGTATAACTATCCCCTTTTTGAAACTTTCAGCCTGGTTTTACCTGCTCTCTTAGCGGGTAATGTGGTGATAATCAAACCCCCCAAATTTGGAGTGTTGTTTTTTGACTTTTTGTTAGAAGCTTTTCAGGACTGCTTCCCGCCGGGTGCAGTGAACATCATTTCTGGCGATGGTAAAAAGATTATTGAACCGCTGATGAAAAGTGGAGAGGTAGATGTTCTGGCTTTTATCGGTTCAGCTGAGACTGCTAACCGCTTGATCAGTCTGTACCCCAGAAAAAATAGATTACATAGCTTATTGGGTCTCGGTGCAAAAAACGCGGCGATAGTTTTGCCTGATGCCGACCTCGATGTGGTTGTGTCGGAATCGGTTTTAGGAGCACTGGCTTTCAACGGCCAGCGCTGTGCGGCTTTGAAAATATTTTTTGTGCATAAAGAAATTGAGGCGACCTTCAGAAAACGGCTGCTTGATGCCGTAAGCAAAATTAACCTGGGGATGCCCTGGATGGAAAGGGTAAGGATCACACCGATAGTTGACCCCGAGCGGCTTCCCTATCTGCATGAACTGGTCAGGGAGGCCCTCAATAAAGGAGCCAGGATAGGTAACAAAAATGGTGGAAGATCTCTGGAATCAATTTTTGTCCCGGCTGTTTTGTATCAAGTCAATTCAAAAATGAGGATTTACTGGGAAGAACAATTCGGACCAATTATACCCATTGTCTCTTACCATGATATAAAAGAACCGGTAACTTATATCAGTAATTCTCCCTTCGGACAGCAGTTGAGCATTTTTGGTACAAAAACCAAGGCATTGATAGAACTGATTGATCTGGTCAAAAACCAGGTGTCGCGGGTAAATATCAATACCAAATGCCAGCGTGGTCCCGATCTTTTTCCTTTCACCGGTAAAAAAGATTCGGCTCACGGAGATTTTTCAATTTTGAATATCCTCAATTATTTCTCATCGCAAGCTGTCGTAGCAGCCAGAGAAACTGAGCTCAGCCAGGCTCTCTTCCAAAGCCTTCAACCACCAAAAAATTTAGATATAAACCAAGGATCATGAGTGAAGAAAAAACAACTGAAAATTTACAGTTAGCAATGAGCATTTCATCCGGGACTGCTGGTAGCCTAACCATTCCAGCCAGACATCTCAGCCTTCTGGAGTTGTTCACTGACTTTTATGGAACTCATAAGCGGCTAAAAGAATTTCTGGAAAAGTTTCATCAACCGCACGCTCAGAGCGACCAGCTGGCAGAAGAACTCAGGGGCATCAGCCTGGGGGATTTCTACAAATATAACTTTAATGACCAGGGGCAGCTGGCCCTGCAAATCCTGGCTGAAATTTATGCCGAACTGATTAATCGGGAAAAAAGCGAGCCGGTTAAAGAAAAAATTATCGGCTATTTTCTTGAATATCTAAGGAAAATACTGGAGGACAGTAGAGAGCATCTTTCCCGAAATATCCCGGTTGTTCTCTGGGCTCTGGATTTCCTGCGGCAGAGACCTGAGGAAGAAGCTGGAGCGATGAAAAAAATCACCAGAGACCTGAAAGCCATTCTGAAATTTTTCATCGATGCTGGCCTCCGGGTTCCGGCCTATAATCTGGCAGAGCTAAGTTACCGGGCCTTCCGGGCATCTTTTGACTTCTGGCTGCAGCAGCCTGATCCACTTCGTCAATTTATTGAGTTCAATGGACAGGCCGAAGCCCAGGCCAGATATCAATCACTGGTGGCCCCCATCAGCCATGATCATCTACGCTCACTGTTGAGGCGGTTGGAAGAGGCTTTTCCCCCGGCCAGTTTGGAAAACTATGAGGGCTTGAAAATTTATTTAGAACTTCCCGATTACTATCAAATCGCCGACGGCTATCTAAGAATCGCCCACCAGCTAGAGGTAGCACCCTTAGATAACCAGCGAGGGGAATCTTTCCATGTTGATTTTCTGTTAAAAATCATCAGCTTACCTGCCCTCCAGGACATTCATCGTGAAGCGCTGATGGAAATCAACCGTTCATTCGGTCGTGCCCTGGCAGAGAAATCCGTACCAGAAGCCGAAGAATTTATCAGAAAGATGTTCCAGGTACTGCGGGAAAACACTGCCTCCAGCCACCAGACTGAGACCATTTTTGGTTTCATTAATGCTGCCGCCCGGGAAGTCTTTAAGCTCAACCAGCATTCTCTGGTCAATATTCTTATCGAAGAAATTGTTCTTTTCGGATTTCAATCACCAGATATTCAAGGTACAAGCACTGATTGGGAAATAAAATTCAACCCCTTGCATATCAAGAATATTCGTTCCTGGCTCGAGATCATTGCCCTGAAACCACGCTGGACTAAACAGCTGCTATCAGCCTTGATCATCAACCTCAAAGTCGGAGGTGTCTTTGTCCGGGACACAGATCTTTTGCAGAAAGATATTTCCGCCTTTCTGAATTCTGATATCACTCCTGCTTTTAACCTGGTCATGCAACTGGCCAGACTGCTTCCCGTTTTTTTCAATGAAATCAATGCTGAAGGCGAACTGCGGGAGGTCTCCATCCGCATGGATGACATCACCGGCCGCCGCGATCCTCTAATTCATTTTGTCAGAAAACAATCACATGTGGAAAGTAACAGTACGCTTATTTCTTTTGTCGAGGCTATTTTTCACTACTGGTATTCTGGAAACAAAGAAGATATCCGCCCATTCGTGCCTGAGGAGGTCTATGAACAAATTGAAGACTCTTCAGAGATCTACGAAGGTATGCATAAAATCTTTCGGGTGATCTACAAGGAGGTTCATCAGAATCCGCGCCTTTTTCTCCAGTGGGAACCATCTAAAATCCAGAGGATGGTCCAGAAAATTCCCAAGGTAACGGACGATGATAAAGAAAAAGCCGTTCTGGTTCTGCGTTTTTATCAATTGCTCTATAAAAAATACAACATTCATTATCAGGATGTGATCAAAAGCCTGCAGTCTTCATATATTTTTGACCAGCAGAAACTGATGTCCTTGCAGAAAGCCCTTTTACGAAAGGATTATTACCAGAGTCTGGTTATACTTATGGATTTTCTGAGCTTCTTAAAAGAGCGCATTGTTTCCCCGGAAAAAACAGAAGCCTTTGAAGATATTTATCATAAAAGACACATTGCGGCCGGTATCCCGTCCATGTATGGTGTCTATCGCGAGCCCAAATTCGATGCTCTTGGCCTTTATCTAAGGTTACAATGTCTGGCCAACGTCCTTCTGGAACAGCTCATCAATTCCCTCAATATCCAGTTCATCACCAAAACTACTCTGGTAAAAATTGATAAATATCTTCGTCTGTTTATCAAGGCCCTTCAACTGGAAGGAATTTCCACAGAAGGGCTTGATTCAAAGACGAAATATCTTCAGGGAGCCCTCAAAATCAAACGCTTCAGCCTCGATCAATACATCGATATCTTTCGTTTCATTTCCAGGGGTATCCAGGATATCATCCGGCTCTACTACATAGACCCTCATCAGGCCAATCTCCGGGTAGTAATTCGGCAACTTCTGGCCAAGCAGCATGGGGATAAAATGACCAGCTTGTCCAGAGAGGAAGAGGAAGCAGCAGTTTATATGCAGACTGAGAATTTTCTCCGGTCAATTATTGCCTCAAGTTTTGGGCTTCAGACGCTCGATAACTTTATCAGCAATATTCTCAAAACACTTTGCGCTGAACAAGAGAACTTCAAAACTTATGGCCACATGTTGAATATCCTGATGAGTTATAATCCAGAGATAATCATCACGCCCCTATATAAAAAGCCCCAAAAAAGAGATGATCAAATTCTTCTTGGTAATAAGGGTTATTTTCTCAAGCAACTCTATTCCCTCAATTTTCCTGTTCCTCCAGGTTTTGTGCTGACCACAGAAATTTTTAGATGTCTGGAGGCTATTCTTGGTTACAAGGAAATTTACAGGGATATGAACATGCGACTGGAAAGAGAACTCAAAAAGCTGGAAAAAATAACCCGCCGGCGCTATGGCCACCCTCAGAATCCTTTACTGCTTTCCGTGAGAAGCGGTTCGGCCATCTCTCTGCCAGGAATGATGAGCTCATTCTTGAATGTCGGCATCAACGAGGAAATTGCTGAAGGTTTGAGTCAGAAAAAGGGTTATGCCTGGGCAGCCTGGGACTGCTATCGCCGCTTTCTTCAGTTTTGGGGTATGTCAGAAGGATTAGACCGAGATTTCTTTGATGAAATCATCGATGATTTTAAGGAAAAATACAAGGTTTCTAAAAAGCTGTATTTCACACCAGATCAAATGCGCGAGATCGCCTTAGCTTATAGAAAAGCGCTGGAAAACAATGGAATTGCTGTTGAGGATGACCCGAACGAGCAGCTAAGAAAAGCTGTTTTCAAAGTGATTGAGTCCTGGCATTCTCCCCGGGCTGAATTGTACCGGCATGAAATGAACATATCAGATAAGTGGGGGACAGCTGTTGTTGTTCAGTCTATGGTCTTCGGAAATCTGGACGAATGGTCTGGTTCGGGAGTCACCTTTACCCGTGACCCCAAGGGCCTGGCAAGCTCTGTTCTTCTTTCTGGTGATTTTATTTTTGGTGGTCAGGGCGATGACATTGTAGCCGGACTCGTGGAAACATATCCTATCTCCGAAGCTCAAAGGAAAAGCGAAAAAAGAGACAGCGAAATTTCTTTAGAAAACAAGTTTCCAGCTGTTTATGCCGAGTTGAAGCGCCTGGCAGAAATATTGATTTACGACCAGGGTTTCGGTCACCAGGAGATTGAATTTACCTTTGAAAATAACTCCATGGAAGGACTATATATCCTGCAGACTCGTGATATGCCGCCGCCGGAACGCTTCAAATTGAAGTCTTTCACCAGAACACCCAAGCTGGAGAAGTCTCTGATCGGATATGGCATCGGCATTGGTGGGGGGGCACTCTGTGGAAGAGGCGTTTTCTCCGAGGAGGAAATCAAATTCTTCAGCCAAAAGGAGCCTCTGACTCCTTTGATTTTGATTCGGCCGGATACTGTTCCTGACGACATTGGACTCCTGCGGCAGGTTGACGGATTACTGACCGCTAAAGGGGGAAGCACCTCCCATGCTGCGGTTATAATTCCTCAGCTGAAAAAAGTCGGGGTGGTTGGTCTCAGAAATCTGAAAGTCTATGAGAAGAACGGCTACAGCCTGATCAACGGGTACAAAATCAATAGCGGCGATTTTATCGGCATTGACGGCTGGAGCGGTTCTGTCTACCTCGGTAAGCACCAGATAGAAGAAAAAGTAATAACCCCTGCCCAAATATGAAACTTAGCCGATCTTATTTCATCATTTTGTGAACGTAGACAGCCAAATCGCCCATGCGGTTGGTGTAGCTTCCGTATTCGTTGTCGTACCAGCCAAAAATCTTGGCGTGAACTACCGGGATCTTCAGAGTCTTGAGCGGAAAGGAATCCAGAACTTCACGGGAGAGGCCAGGAATATGAGCAAGGTCAACATCGATAAAAGCTGTTCTGGTATGATTAAACTGTCCCTCAATAACGATCGAGGCATCAATACCAACTACGTCCGCCGAAACATTTTGCTCTTCAGAGTAAACAAGCAGACGCTCCGGGCCTTTAGTTTCAGCCTGCTTGTAGATATCATTAATAGTTGCAGTATCAATATGGCTGATTTCCCCATCTTTGCCAATCCGGCTTTGAAAAGTTACATTCAGAATAATCAGTGATTCTGTCTTGGTAGGAATTCTGATGGAATCAGCCATGAATCCAATCTCTTTCACTTCCGGTATGGCCAGGGCCAGGGCCTCAGCCGCATTAGTGGAGGTCAAGATGATGTTATCGAGGATGCTCCTTGATTTTCTCAAATCCTTGGCTCCGGCCTTGGGAACGCTGTCCAGTACACACTGAGAATTTGTCACCGCATGCACGGTGGACATGGAGGCTGTCAGCATACAACGGGTCTTTTCATTTTCCAGAAGGGGTTTCATCATATGGGCCAGACCGGTAGTCGTGCAGGAGGCAGCCGAGATCAGGGTATGCTGAGCAGGATTGAACGCCTCGTGGTTTATTCCATAAATTAAAGTCACCGCATCTTCAGGCATCGGCAAAGCCTTGTTTTTGATCTTGAAGGCAGCTGAATTGATAACCACCTTGGCACCAGCCAGATGATGACCCCGGATAGCACCTTTTTCACTGTCCGGACTGGCTGTCGGATCGAGGAATTCACCCGTGCACTCAGCCACCAGTTCGACTCCATAGTCCCGCCAGGAAATATCCTTGGGATTCCGGGCCTTCCTTAAGACTGTAACCGGGATTCCGTCTATAAGCAGTTTCCCCTGCTTCTCATCAACGATTTTGATGATCGGCTGAGCATTAATCCCGTATAAAAACGTGTGGATCAACCCATAGGTTGAATCCTTCTCGATGGTTTGGGCCACTGCCTCCATGCCCATCCCGATTTCCCGGCCCTGGTTGACAACGATTTCCTTAAAATATTTTCTACCGACATGATGCCACAAAGTGAGCTTGCCAATTCTTCCTAAGCTGTTGATTCCCAGGACGGGTCTTTTCTCGGCAAAAAAATCAGTCCCGTTCATTAACCTCTCCTTACAATATTTTTCCAGTCATGTCAGACTGGCTATTTTGCTATTTATAATAAAAAAGTCAAACCACCGGTAAGGCATATATCCAAAAACGTTTTTAGCAACACCACTGCCTTGAAAAACTATTTCCTTCTGGTATTGCTGCTGTCATCATTCTAACAGAAGACAGTTATTATAACTGGAAAAACAACCTGAAAACAAGCAAAATCTATCTAAATAATGCCTGCTGAAATTTCAGTAGAGAAAAATATCATAGGGATATAAGGTTGCTCTGGCGAAAGAAACAATTCAACCTCACTATATAGCCTCTCATCTCAACGATATTATTATCATACGGTAAGCCGATTGCCCTTTCAAGCCCGGATAGTTAGATAGATTGAAAAAGTCTATTAAAAGATAAAATTATATAACAGCGGTCAGCTTTAAAGACCAGCTGCCAGGTCGCCAGATACCTGAGATATTCATAATGGCGTTGCCAATTCGCGCCGTCTACAGAAGTCGAACTTACCTGCCTGTTATTGATTATACCGACCTGGCAAAAACGAAAGATAAACGCAGGACTTAATTTACAGAGCGGGAAGCCACAGATAGTAAAAGCCGGTCTTAAGCTCGGAGACGATTTTCTCCACCGGTTCACTCATAAGATCTGTAGCAGCGAGTGAGGTAGCATAGAGATTATTCTGCCTTTTGGGATAATAAGAGAAGGCCACAACTCTGGCTTCTTTCAAACCGGCTCTGGACAAAACCTCCTCGAGTGCCGTCTGGAAATAGCCTACTTTATCGACCAGCCCAAGCTCCAGAGCTTGGTCGGCAGTATAGACCCGGCCATCAGCCAATTTTTTTAGTTCTTCCAGTGAAGGGCCATTTTCCTTTCGCGCTGCCACCACCTTGAGGAATTTCTCATAATGCTCGTCTATGATTTTCTGGAAAAGCTGCTTTTCTTCCTCAGTCATACCCCGAAACGGGCTGCCGGCATCTTTCATCTGGCCGGATTTAACCACGGTGGTTTTCACTCCAACTTTGTTCATTAAGCCTTCGACATCAGGGAAAACTGAAATCACCCCGATACTACCGGTGAGAGTGGAAGGATGGGCGACAATTGTATCGCAGGCCGAGGCCACATAATAACCGCCGGAAGCAGCCACCCCCATCATCAGGGCGACCACGGGGACTCGGGTCTTCTGGCGAAAGCGGAGAATTTCGTGGTAGAGAATATCACTCGAAGTAACATCGCCACCAGGTGTATCCAGCCTCAGAATGATTCCTTTGACCTGTGGGTCGGAGGAAGCCTTTTCCAGGCGCTGATAAACTCTGGAAAGAGCATCACCTTCTCTTGAAAAAAGCCCGCCTTGATTCGAGCTGATGACTCCTTCGAGATCAATAACGGTAATTTTCGCTTTAGCTCGGCTCGGGACAAGCACCACTTCCTGCAGCTTATCCTCACCGAGAAAGTCGAGATGGAAATGGGGAGAACAGGCGGCTAAATAAAAAAGCAGAAGCGGGATTAGCCCAAACCAGTATTTTTTCTTCATCATTTTCCTCCTCCTGGCTATCTATTTTATCGCCTTTATTGCTCTTCCATTTTACCCTATTTTGTCCATTAACTATCTATTCAGCCTGATTTTCATCCTTAGAAACAATCGGGTAAATTAAAAACAGTTAGATAAATATTCAGTCCAGATTTTTATGGGTATTTTAACTTGTAATCAATACTGGTTCTCTATGAGTAGAGACTTGAAAATTCAAAAATGTTGTTCAGGAAGGAAGAAATCTCGTTAGAATCCAGCTGACCAGGCTGATTAAAATCGAACCAAACACTGCTCCCCAAAAGCCATTGACATAAAATCCCTTTACTAAAGCTGAGACCAGCCAGAGCATCAATCCGTTGATAACCAGCAAGAAAAGTCCCAGAGTCAAGACAGTGATGGGAAGAGTCAGCAAGACCAGGATGGGTTTGATAATTGAATTTACAATCCCCAGTAGAAAAGCGGCCACCAGAGCGGCTAAAAAACCATCAACCCGGATAATCTTTGGAAAAAGATAAGAGATGATCAAGACAGCCACCATATTAATGATTAAACGTACGATGAAAGGCATAACACCTCCTTATCCAGTATGACCTCTGTCTGTTAGAGGAGTCCCTCCCCTCAGGGGGGCAATATACAGACTTCTCTAATTTCCCTATAGATATTCCACGTCTAGAGGCAAATCTCACCTTTGGCATACAGAGCAGCCTGACCTGATATTTGAACCCGTTTTCCCTGGTAACGGCAAAATATTTCCCCTCCCCGCTTTGAAAGTTGATAGGCCCGAAGATATTCCTTCCCGAGCTTCTCAGCCCAATATGGAATTAAAGTACAATGGGCTGAACCGGTAACCGGGTCTTCCGGGACACCAATACCAGGAGCAAAATACCTGGAAACAAAATCATATTCTTCGCCCCTGGCAGTCACAATAACTCCGAAAATATCCTTAAGCTGCTTTAACTTTTCAAAATCAGGCTTCATCTCCTTTATAGTGTCTTCGTCCTTGAAGACTGCCATCAGGTCTCTGGAACTTAAAACCTCAAGAGGAGTTTCTCCAAGTGCCTGGCTAAGGAGAGGTGGAGCTACTGCTGGTTCTGGCTTTCGAGACGGGAAATCCATCGACAGCAACTCTCCCGAACTGGTAACTTTAAGCTGACCACTTCTGGTCTCAAAGTCAACCGAGGACAAAGCCGGCTCTACAAAAGATAAAATTACAAAGGCGCTGGCCAGGGTGGCATGCCCGCAAAGGTCAACTTCAACTGACGGAGTGAACCACCTCAGGGCGTACCTGCCGTTTCCTTTGGGCACAAGAAAGGCAGTTTCCGAAAGGTTATTCTCTGCAGCTATGGCCTGGAGGATCTCATCCTCTAACCAGGATTGAAGGAGGCAGACAGCCGCGGGATTGCCTCCGAATACCCGGCTGGAAAAAGCATCTACCTGATAAATAGGAATCTTCATCTTTTAAGCTCCTCTCTTCTATCCCTTAAATACATCATAATTATAGGTAAATAAAGGAAATGAATAAACTGACAAATATCCTGGGTGGAGGTCAACACGATACATATATGGAGAGGTCATGATATTTGCCTGTAATATAGAACTTTGCTAAATTTTAGAAAAAAGGATATTGTTTTCTTAATAGGACTGGTAATCCATGTTGGTCCGGGCTGGTAGAAGCAAAAAAATATTTTCCCTCATCATATTGTTACTTAGTATCTCAGCGATATCCGTCTTCTGTCAGAGTGATCAGTCGGGCTGGAAGGGTAAAATTAAAGAGAAGGACGGAGTCGTTATCGTCAAAAACCCTGCTTATCCACTTTATAAAACGGACATATTGGAGATAGAAGAAGAACTGTCGCTGGGTGGAGCAAATAAAGGAAAAGAATATACTTTTGAACGCCTGTCTGACCTCGCAATTGATGATGAAGAAAATATCTATGCCTTAGATAATAAAGTTGCTCAAATTCAAGTCTTTGACAAAAATGCAAAATATTTCCGGTCCATAAGTTCTTTTGGTCAGGGGCCAGGAGAACTGCAGAGCCCTGACTTTATTCAAATAATGAATGATAAAGAACTCTGGGTCTGGGATCTTCACACCAACCGCTTTGTTATTTTTTCCTTAGCTGGAGAATATCTCAGAGAAATTCCGGCCACTCATCTAATTTATCCACTGGAACCGATCGGCTGGGATAGCCGGGGAAATCTGATGGCCTACCTGGTGCCTCCCCCGCCCGTGAGCGGCCTTCAACTGGTCAGGCTAAGCAATAATCTGAAGACAATGATGACCATCTACGTTGTAGCTAAAGACGATTCATATCTAAAGAAAAAGATCAGGTTACTGGAACCTGAACCGTGCTGCGCCCTTTCGAGAGATGACCTGGTGATATGGGGAGCGGCCAAAAAATACGAACTTCAGATTCTTAATCCCGAAGGGAAACTGATCAAAAAAATAGTTCGTAGCTGTAAACCGGTCAGAGTTTCAGACCAGGATAAGAAGGAACTCGAAGAAAGACATAATCAGTCGAGAATGGGTCGAGCTGGTTATAAACCTATTTTTCCGAAGTACTTTCCATATTTTCGAGATATCTCGGTCGATGAACAGGGACGGATATTTGTCTTTACCTTTGACCGAGAGAAAGAAAAGCCAGGTTTTTATTATATTGATATCTATGATCCTGAAGGACGGTATATAGGACAATTTTTGTCCAATATAACGGCCAGCGATTTAGTCTGGAAAAATAATAAGCTTTATACAATTGAGAGGGATCAGGAAGGATTTTATGTTATCAAAAGATATGGCCTCCACTGGAATTACTGAAACCTGAGCTTTTCATTTTATATCTTGCAAGGATCACTGTGACACCATAGAAATTATATTTTCGGCTTGAGAATTTTGGCTGAAGATTTTAATGAATATGGTAAAGGATCAACAGATTTTGCTGGCAAATATTTTTTATTGTAATATTGAAACATAAATAGTGAGGGTCTTCTACAGTTAGGCAACTGATGTCCAAGTTAGACTGGATAGAATTAAAGCCGATATACAGGCTCTTGACCTTTGAACAAGCACTAAAGTTTGTTAATAGAAATTTTGAGGCATTTAAAGAGGCCGGCGGAAAGGGTGAAATTACTAACCTTGGCAGGGGGTACCGTGACCATTAAGAAACAAAAGCAGTTTTTTGCTTGCCTGAAGACAGCTTATTTAACTTCTTTTATTCTATTATTCTTCATCTTTTTCTCTTCGCTTTCAGGGTTTTCTAAGACAGCTCCTCCTAAGACCTTTTGGTTAAAACAGGATCTGGTTATAGGAAAGGAAAGCGGAGATCAAAACCTGGTGCTGGCCGGAGTTGAGAATATAGCCCTTGACTCTGAGGAGAATATTTATGTACTAGATAGAAAAAATTTCAGAATTCAAAAGTTTAGTCCCGAAGGTCGGTTTTTAAGCAGTGTAATTATAGGTAGGGGCCAGGGTCCGGATGAAGTCTCTGCCATACTATCCATGGCAGTTACGGAGATCGGTGGAATCTATGCTTTAGATAGAGACGGGAGAAAAATACTCATAATCGATAAAAAAGGTAATTTTAAAAAATCTTTTAATCTCGAATTTAATGCTACCAATATTGTTTCCTGTTCAAACCAGGAGCTGGTCATACTGGGCTTTTATAGGGATCTAATTTTGCATGTTTTTAGTTTAGATGGAGTTTATCTTAATTCATTTGGGGTGCCATTTGAGGTCCCGGCGTCTTGTGCTAAATACAAAATTTTTCCTCAAATAAAGTTATCGAAGAGAGCTGATTTTTCTCGAGATGGGACCATTCTTTTAGTCAATCCCTATAAATATGAAATAGTAACTTATAAGAAGAGCAAAATAGATGGGATTATCTCCTATAAATCAGATTTTTTCAGGCCGCTTGAAATAAAGGAGCAAGGAGAAGGGATGATTAGTATGGTCTTTCCCTGGGTCTCTGCCCTGAAATATCAAAACAGGCTCTACGTAACTATCGATGATTTAAACAGCGAGACGCCCAATCAATTAGATATCTTCGAAAATGGAAAATTTGCCAGCTCAGTAAAACTTAAAGGCTTTGCTTACGCCGTTGATGAAAAAGGACGAATCTATTGCGCTGAAGGTGAAGATGTTCCGCAGGTGGTTAGATATTTTGTTCAAGAAGGCAAATAAAGAGAAAGGAAATGTGGATCTTTGGATTTTCAATTATCGAGATAAGTCTGAAACAGAAAGCCTAATCGGGGCAAAGGAATAAGCTATTATGTCAATTCCAGCTGATCGGATGACTTTTTCAGTCCTTTTATTGATAATAATCTTATTGGCTCAATCTGGCGAGGCCTCAATGATAAGTAAGCCCTTTAAAGAAAAAGATGTCAAAGAAAAGGAAGCAATAATCCAGTATCTCGGCCATAGCGGTTGGGCCATTAAAACACAAAATCACATTCTGATATTCGATTGTGTTGGATACAACGAAAGGTCACTCGGTGAAGTTATCAATCTAACTGAAGTAAACAGGAAAAAGGTGTCAGTATTTGTTTCCCATGATCATCCTGATCACTATTCTCCAGCTATTTTTGATTGGCGCAAAAGTATTAGGGAGATAAATTATATTGTTGGCTGGAAATTAGAGACGGGTGGCTATTGTCTGTGCCTGGGACCCAGGGAGAAAAAGAGCCTAAACGGTTTGGAAATATGGACGATAAAATCTACAGATGAAGGTGTAGGCTTCCTGGTCAAAGTTGATGGTTTGGTCGTATTTCATGGTGGAGATCATGCCTATTGGGGCGGATCGATTGATAGTTTTTCCCGGGAAATAGATTATTTAGCTAAGGTAGAAGATAAGATTGACATCGTTTTTCTAGCTTTAGCCACAGGAACTGGTCAAAGAAGTGAAAGCATTACTAGAGGAATATTCTACGCTATTGAAAAACTCCGGCCAAAAGTTATGTTCCCCATGCACGCCGGCGGGAGAGAATATCTTTATAAAGAATTTGCTCAAGAAGCAGAAAAGAAAAGCCTTAAAACAAAAGTCTGTTATTGTTTAAATAAAGGAGACAAATTTATCTATCAAAATGGCGAGATAAAAAAGTTGAATTGAATATTAAGGCTGAATCGAGGCCTGTACAAACAGTAAAATTGGAGAGGTAGTAGACAGCTGAATTGGGTAAGCGTTTATGAGCTTTTTTATACTGACCCCGTGAGAAGGTGGACACCTCTGAGAGATAGAGTTTATACTGAGTAAGGAGGTGTTGGGATGAAGCTTATGCAATGGAGTTCGGAGGAGAAGATGGCCATAGTGCTGGAGGGGTTAAAAGGGGGAAGGCGGGTTATTCATGGGTCTTGCAGTTAACAGACTGAAATTGCTTCTTCCTTACATTCTTTCTCATAAGAAGCAGCTTATAATCGGGTCAGTTTGTTTGATAATTGTTTCCCTTCTTGCCCTACCTACGCCCTACCTGATGAAATACATCATTGATGAGGTACTGGCCAAAAAGAATCTCCGACTGTTAAATATCATCGTCCTCCTTCTGGTGGGCATTCAGATATTAAAACTGGTGTTTTCCTTCCTCACCAGCTATCTTTTTGGGATCTTTGGCCAGGAAGCTTTAACCAGCCTCAAGAAGAACCTTTTCCAACATCTCCTTAGCCTGCCCCTTTCCTTCTTTGACCGGAATCAGACAGGCTATGTCCTCTCCAGGATTGGTGAGGTAGAGGGACTCAATTTTTTCTTCTCTGATATCATGGTTCGTATACTTATCGGCATCTTTGAGTTTATCTTCTCTCTGGTTATTCTGTTTCATTTAAACTGGAAATTAACCTTGATCTCTCTCTGCATCCTGCCTCTTCTCTTCCTGGCAACCCGTTTGTATTCAAAGGGAATAAGAAGAGTCAGCCGGGAGGTGATGGAGAAAGGAGCAGTTGTGAACCGCCAGGTTCAGGAGGCACTGTCTGGAGTGGATGTGGTCAAGGTGTTTTCGGCTGAGGAGAGAGAAACGGCCAGAATCCATAATTTTCTTGAGGATTATAAGCGGGCCAGTATCAAACGAACTGTTACTTTTTCCCTTTCTTCCGAGCTTCTTTCACTCATCGGGGCAGCCGGAGGGTTTCTGGTTCTCTGGTATAGCGGCTGGGATATAATCAGGGGAAGTTTTACTCTGGGAAGCTACATTGCTTTTTCCGGTTATCTAGCCAAGCTTTATGGCCCGACTCAGATGCTGGCCTCGGTCGGTTTATCATTTCAACCAGCCTTTACTGCCCTTCAGAGGGTATCGGAGCTAATGGACCTAGAAAGAGAAGCTAAGGACTCAGGAATTAAACTTAGCAAGCTTCAAGGTGAGATAGAGTTTAGAGGAGTCTCTTTTTCCTATGATTCAAAGCCAGCCTTGAGGGAAGTGAGCTTTAAGGTTAACCCGGGAGAGAAGATTCTCATCTCCGGGCCCAATGGTTCAGGGAAAAGCACTCTGGTGAAACTCATTCTGGGGCTTTACAGAGTATCGGAGGGAGAGATTCTAATAGATGGATATAGGGCCCAGGATATATCTCTTTCCTCTTTAAGAGACAGGATAAGTATTGTCTCACAGAATACGTTTCTCTTTAACGACACCATCTGGAATAACATCCTCTACAGCCGGCCCGAGGCCTCAGCAGAGGAGGTAGAGAAAGTGGCTAAGCTTTCAGGGGTAGAGGAATTTGCCTTGAAGCTTGAGAGCGGTTATCTGACTGTGGTTGGTGAGACAGGGAAAAGGCTCTCTGGCGGTGAAAAGCAGAAGATAGCCATAGCCCGGGCGCTCCTTAAGGATTCGGACATATTGATCTTCGATGAGGCTACGACCCATCTTGATAAAGAATCAGAAAGAAGAATCGAAGAGCTCGTCAGTCATGATTTCAGGCATAAAACCTGCCTGGTAATATCTCATCAGCGGCAAGATATTGAGGAATTTGATAAGGTTATTGAGCTGGAAGAAGGGGTGGCCAGCGTTAGAGAACAGCAAGATACACATAGTCTATGAGATACTTTTGACTGAGATGGTCTAGTAGTCAAGACCAAATATAGCCTTCTTTTAAGGTGTATTTCTTTTAACATGCCGCACTCACTGGTAGCTGATAATAAGCCTCGAAAGGCGTATCATATACCCCCAGGC
>DCDG01000012.1 GCA_002316315.1 Candidatus Aminicenantes bacterium UBA1061
TAAATGTCAAAAAAGGTTTTATGAAGTTTTGCGGCCCGTGTCAACTTTATTTTGTTTCTACCTTCGGGGCACAGCGGATGAGACGCGGATATTCTTGCTGGTCAATCAGATATAATTTTCCCTCATAATCTATGGCCTTCGGCTCTCCTGGCAGCTCCAAGCTGCCAATCTGTTTTCCCTTAAGAAAGACATCGGCCATTATGGATTTTTTTTCAGGAGTAATTAAATAGACCAGGATGTATTCTCCGGCAGGGGAGACCTGAGCGGCTGTTGAGATAAAAGCCAGGCCTGTTTTTGTCGGCTTTTTGATTATTGGATGGTAAAACTCATTTTTGCCTTTAAGTTTCCCTTCCAGTTTTTCGTTTCTAAAAATCAATATTTCGTAGCTGTGAGGATTCATTACAAAGAGGCGGCCATCCTTTGAACAACTGAAAATCAATGGCGCTCCAAACATGGTCAGCATCTTCATCTCTTGAAACTCCTGAGGAACATCAAAGACGTCGGCAAAAGAGCTAATAATCTGGCCTTCCTCGTTAAAAACATGGAGAATTTTTCCCTCATAAGGACCAATGCCTATTATTTCTTCTGTTCCGGGGGAACCGATGCAGCTCACATGGAAATTAACCGAGACAGTACGAAGATAATTTCCTTCCGCCTCATAAAGAATCATTTTTCGATCGCCATTGATAAAAATGCGGCCAGAGGGAGTAACCGCCAGGCCACTGAACTGATTGAGTTCCTGAGGGCCCTGACCTTGAGGGATATCGATGGTGCGCAGCAACTGACCATCTTTTTTGAAGATTTTTAGCTGGCGGTACTTCGTATCAAGCACATAAATGTTTCCTTTAGCATCTGTGTCGACATAGCCAATAAAGGCAAATGTTGGGTATTCCTCAGTTTCCTGGCCTATAGTCAGCTCGGGAATAAGCTTTAATGGTAGCTTCTGATCTGGAGAGGCTGCAGTGCCGGTGGCCATGGCAAATATAAATAAAACAAACAGTAGGCAGATAGCTGAGAAAATCAGTAGCACTGGCTCTAATTTCTTCCGCCTGATCCTGGCCGCTAAAGACGATTGGTTAAGGTTAAGAAACGGTGCCTTTTTAACCATCATTATAAACCTCCCTATTTCTGGCTGGATTTACTCTATCCTATCGCTAATATTTTCTAGCATGGCGCCTCAAGCTGTCAAGAAAATTGTCCGGCTTTCATCACCGGGGGTTTCAGTCATGTTTTGTTTATGCTGCTCAGTGGCTGACCTGATATAAATCGATAACTACTGGATTAGCTTCCAGATCAATTATTGGATCTCCATTATGAACACAATATAAGAGATCTCCTTTTCCTGCCAGCAGCAAATCATTCTGGTAAATAATTTTATCCAGAGAGAAATTGTTTCTGATGTTATAAAAAAGAAGTGCAAATTTTTTCATCTCAGCTCTCCCTCTGTCTACCGGCCAAAATAGCAACATCTGAGGCTCTTACTGGCCCTGGAGCTTATAGATGATAATTTCAAAATCCTCGACATTTTCATCGAGATCCGGATTCCCGTCCTTATAGCAATAAAGTAGCCCATCTTTTTCGGCCAGCAGCAGATCATTTAAATAGATAACCTTTTCTAAGGAACAATCATTTTTTAGATTATAGAAAAGAAGAGCAAATCTCGTGGGTTTCTCGGCACATGTCCTGATTTGAAGCAGGAGATAACTGTTCCGGTAGAGAATAGCCCTGGTTATAGCTGAGTAAGAAGTGGCCCACGTTTCCAGGTCAATTAAATAGGCTGTATGATCGCCCTGGTAGTCCTTCCTCATATAGAAATCTTTTGGCATGGGTTTATAAATTTCCGGAACCGTCAGCTTTACTGATTTTTCCACATCGAGCGTCTTTAGAGAAATGAAGTAAATCTTTGGCTCGCTCTGTTTTAGATAGAGAACATAATCATCGTAGGGGATAAGAAAGCGTTCAATCTCATATTGACGATCTATTTTAACTCCGTTTTCTAAGAGTATGTTTTTCCCCGGAGTTTTAGGGCTTTCGTCAAAAATCTGCATATTGGCTATATCCATCTTATCGGCCGAAGCCGGAACATTCATTATCTTCAGACCGGCTAAAAAGAAATAATTTTGGTAGAATAAAGCCGTCTTGAGGAAAAAGGGAAATGGATCTCTCTTGAGCCAGATGGTCTGTTTAGAGACGTACTTTTCACCCTGAGCTTGAAAAACTTTGATTTTGTCAATGTCTTCAAAGAGAGCTACGTTCCCCCGATAGTCACAGATGGTATAAACCCGTGTAGCTTCATCAGGCCCCTGGCCATAAGTGGCAAAGGGGATAGTTTTTTCTTTGTTCACAGCGACCGGATGCTTTCTAAAGGTTAAGATAAGATTCCCCTGAGAATCAAAAAAGGCTCCAGAAATAGGACCTTGATACCTTTCTTCATGCTTCCAGCTTCCGACCTTTTCCAGCTGGATTCCATAAATAAAGCCCGGTGAGAGAGCCAGTAAAATGAAGACAGTGATCAGTATTTTTAACCCATTTTGCCTGTCTTCGGTTCGAACTTCTGATATTTGACCCGAATGCCTGGCCATGACCATACCCCCAGTCATGAGTTCAAGATACTGCCATCGCAGTACTAGCCGTCGTTTGCGCTGCCAGATCCCATTTATCTACACGATCTGGACTGCACTTTTACCCCCTTAAGAAAAATCTCATCTATCAGTATGTTCAATCAAAACCTAAAAATTGTCAACAAAAAGTCTCCATCAGGATAAGACATATTATCCAGGGTGGATCGAGGAGTAGGGCGCGCATCGCGGTGGATAGCCGAAAGAATATTTTTTTCTTGTCTAGCCACAGAACACGGTCTGAGCGGTGAGTATTCTTGCCGGTCAAATAAATACGTTTCTTCCTATAATCTATCTTCTTTGGTTCTTCTTAGAGTTTGAAACTGTTGTCCTGTTTAACTTAATTTAGCAGGGAGTTAAATGCCGAAAAATTTCCGCAGCTCAAAGATTTAGTTTATAGGAAATGATGGCAGGATTGGGAAGAGCTTGATTGGACTGTGGTTCTTCCCATTTTTCGACATAAAAAGAATTCCCGTCAGAATAGATAATGTTCAGAGATAAGGGGATTCCGCCGACAAGAAAATTGCCTTCAGTATCAAATATATCAAGATGGTTCTGGAGCTGAACAAGCAACAAGCCTTTTTCTAAGTAATAGGGGCCATTCAGAATAACCTGCTGCCCATGCTTTAGTTCAGGCTGCTGGAAATGGGGATTGACGAATGATTTAACCAGCTGCCCGTCTGAGGTATATTTCCTTATCCGATAAAATAAGGGATTCATTTCATAAATGAAATCGTCCTTATCTATAGCTATTCCGTCATATTCGCAGGAAAAGAAAAACTTAAAAACTTCTTCAGGAATCGGGGCAAAACTCATGATTGTTTCCCCATTATTATTGAGCTTTTTAATGGTGTCAAAAATCCAGGGTTTCTGGAGTCCCATGACAACTGGAGCAGGGACTGTTCCTTCATAGGTGAATATTTCATTCTTATGATTGACGTGAACACAGCACCATATCCGCTCTTTAACTGATATCTGCTTTTTATACTGGTAATCACGGTCATAAAAGATAAGGCGACTTCCTAGATAATCATCTACAAGGATATCCCCTTCCGGGCTTACAGCCAAACTCCACGGAGCTGAATACTCACCTGGTCCCTGACCGTGCCGCCCTAAGTTTTGTATAAAATGCCCATCAGAACTGAATATCCAGACATTGTTTTGCTGAGCCCCGTCAGCTATGATGAAATTTCCCTTTGAGTCACGGACGAAATCAATTATGGTGCTAATTGCGCTGTTTTCAGTCAATTCCAGCTGGGTTTCTGTGGTCTTCGAAAATATGTCTTCCAGTTTCCTGGCTGAGGACAAAACCTTGATTTCTGATAAAGATAGAGGTGAGTTAGGAGCTTTAGGCTGTCGAGAACAGCCCCAGGGGAATAAGAATAATAAGACTAATACAATCAATACCAGACGACCCCGGTGCCTCATGGCCTCCCTCCCTGATATTTTTATATGATAAATTATAATAGTGTTAAAATTCAGTCTCTTCAACCTTATTGGGTTGCTATTGAGATAGTCAGTTAAAAAGGAGCCATTTCCACAGGGGGACAATCTGAATTTTTTTGCCTTTGTATTTTTCTTCTCTTTCTTCCTCCCAGGTAATCACGGTTAGCTGGTCGCAGCCTAATTCCTCGCTGGCTGCAATTAAAGATCTAAACTCTCTTTCTTTCACGCTTATATCGTTTAAATCATAAGAGACCTGTAGAAGATTTTTTACTCGCTGTTTTTCCTTTAGAACAAAGTCTACTTCTCTTCCAGAATAATCCTTCCAGTAATAAATCTCTAAATCCCGGTTAAAATAAGCTTTTCTCCTTTGAAGCTCAACCGCCACGGCATTTTCCATCAATCTGCCTTTATTGTCTGAAAACTGAAAGGCAACATAATTGATGAAGCCTGTGTCCAGGCAATATATCTTTTTGGGGGCGAGGATTTGCTGTTTTAGCTTAAAAGAAAATTTTTCTACCAGGAAGATAAGATAACTGTTTCCAAGATAGCCAACATAATTCCGCACGGTGTGAACATCTTTGATAGCAAAAGTTTTTGATAATCTGGCAAAGACCACCTCTTTAGCAAAATTTGAAACCAGGTATTTACTTAATTCTCGGAAAGTCATTTTATCTCTGATTCTGTATCGGAAGAGGATGTCTCTGGCTATTATGTCTGAATAAACCTTACTTATAATTGCCTTACCGAATTTATAAGCTTCAGGGAAGCCCCCTAAGGTCAGGTACTCATTCATGAGGTTCTTAATGGCTGCTATGTTTCTGGTCGATAACAAGCTATCTGCGTCGAAGGTAATACCTTTCAGCTTTAAAACCTCCCGGAAAGAGAATGGATAAAGGATAAAATCTAAATATCTGCCAGTAAGATGAGTGGCCAGCTCACCGGATAGAAGATTGGCATTGCTGCCGGTTAAAATTATTCTTTTAGTTCTCCTCAGCCTATTGGCAAAAAGCTGCCAGCCGGGAATGTTCTGGATTTCATCAAAGATGAGATAATCTAATCTATCGCCATATAGTTCATAAAATGCCTGCAAAACTCGGTTTAAGTCTTCAGTCTCAATAGAGGCCAATCTTTCATCATCGAAGTTGATATAACCATAAGATTCTCTTTTCAAAAGGCATAATGATAATATCGATTTTCCGCTTCTTCTTATTCCTGAAATTACCAGGATATTCGGGTGAGTTAGAGATTTCAGTAGCTCGCCGGCAGGTAGTTCTCTCTCTATAATTTTTTCTTTACTTAATATTTCATCTATTTCTTCCCGTTGCTCAACAATAACTCTTTTTAAATCATCGATGTTCATAACTTCAATCTTTTCCCTAATCTCTGTGGTTATTAACCACAGAGATTCTATGAAAATCTGTGGTTAATGTCAAGAAATTGAAAACGGTCTGTTCGTTTGTGTTGTTAATCCTGGGCTATATTGCCTATCATAGGATTTTGAGCCACCATACCAGCTTCGGTCCTGGCCTGAGACAGTTTAAAATGGCCGATGTACATCTGACAGGTGAATTATTGTTTTATTAAAGAGGAGGCTTCTTTTAGAACCTGGCCGAGATCATAAATCTGAAGTTTGGTACCTTCCTCCGTCTCTAACAACGCAGCTATGACATTTCCATAAAGAGCAAAATAACTGGCTGAAGGCTCATTTTTTACACTGAGCAAATAATCAAAAGTTTTGGCTTCATAAATATCCCAGTAGCTTTCTTTTTCTTCATAGTCATAGGCTCTGATCAATAGATATTTATCGCTAAGGGAATACTCGGAAACGGTTTGAAATTTTCTATCTGCTTTCCTGACGATAATTCCCTTTATATTCTCAACCACGGGCATATTGCGGCTTCCCTTCTTTATACCATCAATTGTCTCTTTCACCATGACTAATTTATCTCCGTCATATAAGGCGACAAAGCCAAATAAGCGGGGCAGGTAATAAAAGTATTTTTCAGAGAAGCTTTCTGAAAGCGAATTGTCTTGATAAACGTTATTCTCTTTTTCCCTTTGCTCAATGTATTCACCGAATGAAGACTTGAAATTACCTGACAGGTCGAAGAGATAAAAGAGATGATCGGCTGAAACCAGAGCCTCCATTACCAGACTATCTTTAAGAACTGTCAATCTCGTTGGGACTAAATTCCTCATCTTCAGGCTTGTCTTATAAGCTCCATCTGTTGTATAGATTTCAATCGCCCCTTTGCCTTCATCAACCACATAGATATCGCCATTAAATATTTTGAAGTCCAGAACCTGCGAGATCTCACCCGGCCCCTGGCCTATTCCCTTGCCAAAGAAAGAATGCTGAAAATTCTTCCAGTCCGAGGAAAAAGTAATTTTATAAATAAGGCCCTGTCTGTAATCGAGCATAAAAAGAGACCCGTTTTCATCAAACTTTAAAAAGCTTATCCGATATGGCGGGTTCTTTAATTCATCCAGATTTATTTCCTTTATCAGGGCGGGCTCGCTTTCTGAAAATTGCCTCTTCTTTTTCTCCTGCGGCAGTATCTCAGTAGAGAGTCCGGGCGAGAGAGACGAGTCAGAAACCGGGATTATTCCGGCTTCTATTTTCCTGTTATTGACCCCAAGCCAGCTAATAGAGAGAAAAATTATCCAGGTCATTAACCAGATTTTCCTTTTCATAATATTACTCCCAACAGATTTAAACCCTTTTTGTCGAAGTCGTGGTGGCCATGTTTGGTGTCAGGCATAATTTCTCCCTCTATTTAATCAAGCCTGCCTTTGTGAATGTAACTATAAAAGGTGTCCTCATGGTTTTATAATGGCAAAGCAAAAACTCTTTTGCTCTGTTGTCTTTAGAGATAAGAAGACTAACATTGTTTCTAATGACGGAAATGATCGTCGGTCATGCCGCTTTAAATTTTCCCCTGTTACCATATAACTTATCGATGCCTATATATTCTTATAAACAGCAATTTTTTTCAAATTGTCAATGGAATTCTTTTCTAATGATGCCGGGTAGAATAATCCAGACCAACTAAGCAGTAACCTTCCAAAAACTGGCTTAAGCGTTTAAGAGACGCCTTAACGAACCATAATAGTCTATCTGCCGGGCAATGAGGATGCCAGAAGAAATGCTCCCGTCAATTTGACAAAGGAGTTTTTTTTTAACATATAAAAAAATTAATAATAGCCTTGGAGGAAAAAATGGGGGGGGTGCTCAGACAGTATGGGGTAAGATTATTGGATATGAAGAAATAAAAAATAAAACCAGGGTATTAGCTGCAATTGCAGACAACATCCTGATAATTGGAGAGAGTGGGGTTGGGAAGAGGTTATTTGCAGAAGCCATTCATAATCAGTCGGCGAGGAAAGATGGTCCATTCATAACAATAGAAATTCCTTCTATCACGCCTTCTCTTTTTGAATCAGAGCTTTTTGGACATAAAAAGGGTTCATTTACTGATGCCAGAGAAGACAAAATTGGTCTTATAGAAATGGCAAACGAAGGCACAGCCTTTGTGGATGAGGTGGCAGATATTTTGCCTGAGTGCCAGGTTAAAATACTGAGGGCCGTCGAAGAGAAAAAAATTAGGAGGGTTGGGGAAAATAAAGAGAGGGAAGTAGATGTTAGGTTCATTTTTGCTACCAATAAGGACCTATGGCATTGTGCAGCTGAAGAGACTTTTAGAAAAGATTTGTTGTATAGAATTGGGAAGTTCACCTTAGAGATACCACCCCTGAGAGAAAGAAAGTGCGACTTTGCAGAGATAGCTAATGGACTTTGGAATAAGATAGCTAAGAACTACTATCAGCCTGAGCTGGATTATGAAAATAGCCGGATAGCAGAAGATCTGTTGACCAAGGAAGAATTACAGATACTTTTGAGTTACGATTTCCCGGGCAACATGCGCCAATTGGAATCTGTACTAAGCAGGGTTTTCATAGGCTGGTCGAATAAGTCCTTTAAAGGAAGCAGATCTGAGATTTTGAGAAGAGTGATAGATAATGAAAAAGAATTATGGAACAGTGCTAAATATAAGGAAGAACTTGATAAAAAGCAGACTAAATGTGAGAAAATTTTGAAACTGATGAAAGAACAGCACCAAGATTTCTGGCAGGTCATTTACGTTCCTTATATAAGGCATGAGATTTCGAAAGACGAGCTAAGGAAAATTATCGTGATTGGTCTACAAGAATCAAAATGGAGCATCAAAAATCTGCTTCCTTTGTTTAATATCAAGGAGAGCGGCGAATATAAGAAATTTCTCAATTTTCTCCATTATCAAGGAATTAAATTAAGAAACATGAAAGTGGGAAAGACTGAATTATAATAGCCTGATGTTGACTATCATCCTGATTGCTTTGAATGGGCTATTGATCGAGAACCGCAATTAATTTTTCAATTTCCTTAGCCTTATCAATGTCTTTTAAAGATTCTAATATGGTCTTATATTCAACTAATCGCCCAAGGATACTTTCTTTAGCCGGTCCTATTTTCCCCAGCTCATTCCATCTATTAACCAGATCCCTGGCCGAGGCTAATAAGTCCATATTTTCATAAATTTCCAGGTATCTATTATTCTTGTAAAGGACAGGATATAGCTCTTCCACCAGGAATTTAAGAGAGGAATCGTCAGTAATATTTTTTTTGGCCGCCTCATAAACAATGATTAATTCGTCTTTTTTCCCTAGAATGTCAGCCAGTTCCAGCAGACAATCTGCCTCTAACTGGCAGAATTTCCCGGATTTTACTTTACTTGTTATTATTACGAAGCGATCAACTAGTTCTTTTTCCGTCGGTGGATAATCAACGATCATTTTTTTTAGATAAATCATGAGAAACGAATTCTTTATATCGCTGAATGAAGGTCCATATTCCGGAGCCCGGTCAAGACACTTCAGAAAAAGTTCTAGAGCCCCTGGGTAGTCTTTGTTCCTCATTTTCTCTAAAGCTAAATTCATAACCTGCATTCCTTCTTTAAGCCTGGTGTCTTCCTGGAGGCTTAAGGCTATTTGATCGCTGGTTAAGGCAAACATTAGAAATACACCCAGCATGAGGGCTGAGACGCTTTTTGCCAGAACCTGATAATTAGCCATTCAAACCAGCCGTTATTTTTAAAGTCTGCCTAAAATAATAACTGATATATAAATACTTTAGGAATCTCAGCATCAGGGTTTGTCCCTATCAGGTAGCCGTCACCGGTCAAATAAAAAAACTTAAAAGGTTGCTCAATCTCTTTTTCTGCTAATAAGTTACCCTGCTGATCGAAAATGAGATAGGTACTCTTCTCAATGCCACCTGGGCCGTTATCTGCCAGCCAATAGTTTATAAAAGCCAGATAATAATCTTTATAGATAAAAAGTGAAGATAATATAAGGTAATAGACTTTTTTGGCCGGGTATTTTAAAGGAAAAGATTTAAGAAAATCAGGAAATATATATTTTTTATCGGCGTTATAACTAAAAGTCTTACTAAGTTGGCCCTCAAGGTTATAGACAAAAAACTTGACCGGGTTTACAGGATACTCAAAGCTGATGATAATTTCCGATTTATCGGACGAATACCCGGTTATTAGTCTTGCTGTCCATTGATTGACAGCCCATTGAAGCAGGTCTTTTTGAGGCTTTAGCTCTCCAAACTGGGTCTGGCTAAAAAATGATTTAATTAATTTTCCATCCGAATTTAATAATTTTATTCTCTCCGTACCATATTGGGCAGAATCCCCGGCTACTACGCCACAACATAGTATCTTCTCATCCCTGGTAATAAATATGTCGCCCAGTACAGGCTGTGATAGCCTTATAAATTTAATCGGTTCTAAATCGGTATTCAAGACAGTAATTCTAAGGCTGTCCCCATCATAAGCATATATTTTTTTGTCCAGATAATTAAGATCGAAGATAACATTAAAATCACCGGGGCCCTGACCAGGCTGACCAACTCTCTTAATGAATTTTCCTTCCCAGTTATATTTGGCTATAAAATGACCTCCGCTATCGCCAACAAATATTTCCTTATCAGGCGTAATAAGGGCTGAAGTTATCTTGAAAAATATATATTCATCTGTATTATCTCCGATACTCTTAATTAATTTCATTTCAAATTTATTCTCTCCAGAGAAAGAGTCTAAAGGTAACAATAAGCATGAGAATAAGCATGAGAAAAACAGAATCATAATAAAAAGTTTTTTCACTTCATATTCTCCATAGGTTACTTAAAAGACAATTTATAGCCCCTTTATTTGATCTTCGCTGATAATATCTCTTATCTGAAAATAGTTGTCAATGCTCAATGAGCCCATATGAAAATAAATTGTAGTGAACCCCGAAAGGCAAGACACTTTTTCTCGCTTTGAGAGATAGAGTTCTTTTCACAAAAATAATCCATATCGTTTGGATTACAGGCTGTGGCTTTAACCCGGTTCATATTTGAGCTTCTGCCGATGTAGCTTCCTGTGTTTGAGCCCATTGCTGAGCAAACTCCTCCGGGCTTAGATACCCCAGAGCAGAGTGGACCTAGAGCCGGTTATAGTCTTCCTCTATCCAGGCACCGATTCTGGCCTCAGCTTCCTCAAAAGAGCCTAACTCATTTAACCACACCAGTTTTTTTTGGGTCTGAAAAATTCGCTCAGTCTGAGCATTGTATCGTGGATTGTTAAAGGCACATAAAATCCAATTAATATCAAGCAGGCTCTCTTTGTCACAAAGGGTACTCACGTCGGATGCGACCCATTGTCTGAACTTGAAATACCCCCGGTTCATCCTGGGGACCACCCGCATTGCTTAATTCCCTCTGGCCAGCCATAGAAAACCTGTCCGCAACCGATAATACGACTCCCGGCTTATCTGATGTCCCGGACTTATTCCAGCTGCCGACTTCTCTCTCAGTCATCCGGCATTATGACCACCTTATTCCATGAACTCCATTTCAGTAGCTTCATCCCAGCGCCTTTTTGCTCAGTATAAACTCTATCTTTCAGATGTGTCTGACCTAACACACTCCCTCAAGGAGTATACTGAACTGTCAGCCGAGCACGCACTTCCCGTGCAGACCATCTAATTGATTTATGATATTGCGTCCCCTCTCTATTAAGGATTTAGAGAGGGGACGCCAGTAAACAAACAGAAAGTTTTTTGCAAATAAAAATAAAACGGTATATCCTAAATAAAAACAATGGCCATGGAAGCGGAACAAAAAAACTCGAAGCTTTTTAAGGCGATATTTGTATTTACAGGTTGTGCTCTCTTTCTGACAGTCTACCTTCCGACTCATGGTGCTCGCCTGCCTGATAAGTCGAAGATTACGCCACAAGCAATGACAGCTGAGCTAATAATGAAGATTGGCTCAGATAAAGAAAACGAAGATTTTTTTAATGCCGTTTCTTTAGCTGCCTTTTTGAGTGTTTTTCCACAGCAGGTGACAACCAGGGTAAGTGTCTATGATGAAATTTTCCTTACCGATGTGGGCCTACTGGCTCTTCCCGATAAGGCCATAGAATTCTGCCAGAAACAACTCAAAAGCAGCTCCAGATAGCCCCGCCTGCTTTTTTTATTTTCCTTTAAGATTGGTCTCAAACAGCTTGAAAATACGGCGATATTCGTCCAGCCAGGAGGAAGTTGTCCGGAAAGAGTGATTCTCGACCGGATAAAAAGCCACTTCCCAGTTTTCCTTGCCCAGCTCTATTAAGCGCTGGACGAGGCGCACGGTATCCTGGAAATTGACGTTGGTATCCATCATACCATGGCAGATGAGCAGAGCACCCCTGAGGCCTTCTGCCCAGTAAATGGGAGAACTCTGTTTATAGGCTTCGGGATCCTTCTGTGGAAGATTAAGAATATCTATCGTGTAGGCTGGATGATAGTGAGCCCAATCGGTCACCGGACGCAACGCCGCACCCGCTTTAAACTGGTCCGTCTTAAACATGGCCATAAGCGTCAGAAAACCGCCGTAGCTTCCGCCAAAGCAGCCGATGGCCTCTGGATTGATCTGGTAATTATTAATCAGGAATTTAGCTCCATCCACCACATCGTCCAGATCTTTCCCGCCCATGTGACGATAAATGCCGGTACGAAAATCACGTCCATAGCCGCTGCTTCCGCGGTAGTCGGCATCGAGAACATAATATCCACGGTCGCGCAGGAAATTGTCGAACATATACTCACGGTCATAAGTGCTCCAGCCCCGATGAGCATTCTGAAGGTAGCCGGCGCCATGAATAAAAACAACAGCAGGCAGCCCGGGACGAGGGTTATCCGGTTTGAACAGCCTGGCATAAATTCTGACCCCATCCCGCGCCTCGAAAGTGACAATTTCCGGATCATGCCAGGGATAGGCCCTGAATTCATCGGTCGTCGAAAGCGTTATCTGGCGCGGCTGGGCAGCCGGCAGCAGGCTCTCAAGATAAAGCTCCGGCGGGAGATTGGAATAAGAATGAATGATGGCCACCGCTTTTTCATCAGGGGACAGATAAAATTCATTGAGCCCGGTTAATGCTGTAAGCTGCGTCTTCTTCCGCGTTTTTAGGTCCAGTTGATAAAGGTGCCTTTCGCCCGGATGAACTTCGTTCGAAACAAAGTAGATTTTCTGGCCATCCCTGGAGAGAAAAGCCTGGGTCACTTCATATTTACCCTGAGTGAGGGGTTTTATTTCCCGGGTATCAATGGCCAGTTCATAAAGTTGGGCATAACCTGACTTCTCGGAAATATATGAGATATGGCGGCTGTCCGGCCACCAGAAAATACCAGTCAACCCCAGTGGCCCCACCCAGGCGTCATCATGAACATTTTCAACCGGCGTGGTTTTCCCCGTAGCTGGCTCAAGAAGCCAGAGCCAGGCATCTTTGCGGTCTTCTGCCTCTCCCTGAAGGAGGCATTTCTTGCCATCTGGAGACCAGAGCCACAGGCCGGGATTTATCTGACGTTCGCCCTGGCCATAGTCAACCCAGATAACTTCACCCGTGTCGGTCTTCATGATGCCCAGCTTATAAGCCGTTGGGTTCTCAGCGGCTTTGGTGTGAGAGGGGAGTGATTCTGTATATCCTGATCTCGTCACGTAAGCTGGAACCATAGCCATTTTTGCTCCCAGATCCTCGCTTAGCGTAAAAAGAACATACTTCCCATCGGGTGATGGCTCAGCCGCCAGCAGCCGCTGCTTTTCAGTCAGATAAAAAGGCTTTTTCCTGGTTGTCTGCTGGCTCAAAGGGGGCAAAAAGTCCTGGCCACGCCTTAACTGCTCGCCACCTTCAAAGCCCACTCTGAAGACTTCCTTGAATAATTCGCGTTGCTGATCTTCATACCATTTTTCCACTTCTCCCGGCGTCCTCGGAGCCGGCGGTTTTTCTCTCGTAAAAGAGGTTAATTGCTTCAAAGTCCCGTCAGCCAGAGAAAAAAGATAAAGATTTTCTTTAGCTAAAAAATAAACGCCTTTCTCGTCAAAGGTAAAGCTGGCACCACTCGTTCTTTCTGTCCCGGACACCAGCTGTTGAATTTTTTTATCAGCCAGACGGTAGAGGAAAATTTCTCCGTTTTGAGTGATGAGCAACCGCTGATGATTCTTATCCCAGCTCCATTGCGAACCAAAGCGGCCAAAACCGAAACCACCACGTCCGCGGAAGCGTCCTCCACCAATCTGTCCGCCATCGGGTGGGTTAAGAAGTATTTGTTCGCGGGTGATTTTGACCGGGACTGGATTCTTGAGGCTTACCGCATAGATCTCTGAACTTTTCTCACCTGGCTTTTTCCACTGAAAGTATAATGTCTTTCCGTCAACCGCCCAGGTCGGGCTGGAAGGTGGAGTGCCATAAAATTCTTCGCCGGCCATTATTTTTTCTAAGGTAAGTTGCGGCCTGGTCTTCTGAGGCGGTTCGGTTTGAGCACCAGCCAAAGATGAATAAAAAAAGATAAGAGCTAAACTCAAACAAAAACAAAAAATAAAAAGCCATGACCGGAAATTATTTTCTCTGTGTTTAACAAAAGTTTGGCTCATGATGGCAACCTCCTTCCTTAATTAACATTGGCTATCTCTTTAATTTTTTTCTGTTAGAAGCTTGATCCTGATGTCTCTTTTTTCCTTATTTAGATCCTGGTTAATTAAATTTAAGCACTTTTTCCTGGTCAATTTCTCTCAGAATCAAATAATTTTTTTGGCGACCCTAAACTATCTTCGTTTTTTTGGTGTTGGCCAGCAAACTTTCCTGAGTGTAGAGATGTTCACGGGTAAGGGCCAGTTGAGCTTTTAACTGAGCTTTGATCTCTTCTCCTGGCACCAAAT
>DCDG01000040.1:0-48379 GCA_002316315.1 Candidatus Aminicenantes bacterium UBA1061
ATAAATTATATGTAGCCGTGACCGGAGCTGGTCAGAATAGTTTTATCTTTCCCGAAAACGTTATCAAGGTCAATGAAATTTCGGCTCTGGCTTTTGGCTCGAGCCTGATTTTCCCTCAGGCCAGATCTGTTTTTGATATCGGAGCAGAAAGTGCGCGCTGGGTGGAAATCAAGCCAGGTTCATCTCAGGAACCATTTCCAGAAATTATCGATTTCTCACTCAATGAAAGATGCGCCGCTGGCACCGGTCTTTTCCTCGAAAAGCAAGCCTATCGCTTGAATCTGACCATAGAGGAATTTTCTGCTCTGGCTGCCCGGGCCAGGAAAGGAGCACCGGTAGCCGGTCGCTGCAGTGTCTTTGCTAAATCAGATATGATTCATCTCCAGCAAAAAGGCGTACCGGTGGAGGAGATTGCCTATGGAGTTTGCCTGGCTCTGGTTAGATCAGTTACTTCCTCCCTCCTTAAAAGCAAATCCTGCCCCTTGCCTGTTGTTCTGGCCGGCAACACCATCAGAAATCAGGGTCTTATCCGGGCTTTTGAACAGATCCTCAAGACAAAAGAAGGTGAACTTATTTATTCTGACCTGTCACCTTACCTGACTGCTATGGGCGGAGCCATTCTGGCCGAGATTAAAAAAGAAAATATTGAACCTGTTTCAATCGCTGATTTTCTTCGGAAAACCAGGCCGCGCCTGGAAATGAAGGTTTTCAATCTCCAGCCGCTGGGTGAATTACCGGCTGTCCAGGCCACCGAACCTGACCGGGTATTTACCACCCCGGTCAAAGGTTATCTTGGGATTGACGTTGGCTCAGTCAGTACCAATCTGGTGGTCATGGCTGAAAATGCTGAAATATTAAATGGCATATATCTTCCCACCAGAGGGCAACCTCTGGAAGTGATTAAAGAAGGCCTGTCCACGATTTTATCAAGATTTCAGGGCGGCCTGGAAATCCTCGGTATCGGAACCACCGGCAGCGGCCGCTACTTAGCCGGGCGGCTCGTCAAAGCCGATATCATTAAAAATGAAATCACCAGCCAGATGAAAAGCGCAGTTCATTATTTTCCCGAAGTTGACACCATCTTTGAAATCGGCGGACAGGATTCCAAATTCATCCAGGTGGAGCAGGGCCGGGTCGTTGATTTCAATCTCAATAAAATCTGTGCGGCTGGTACCGGTTCTTTTTTAGAAGAGCAGGCCAGCCAGCTCGGTTTTAAGGTCGAAGATGATTTTGCCCGCTTAGCTTCCTTCTCCACCCGGCCTTATAATCTCGGCAGCCGCTGCACGGTTTTTATGGAATCAGAGCTTCTGCAAGCAGTGACCCGTAATGAGCCTTTGCCTGACCTGGTGGCCGGTCTGGCCTATTCCATAGCCAGAAATTATCTGGAAAAAGTAGTCGAACGAAGGCCAGTTGGCCAGCACATCATTTTTCAGGGAGGGGTGGCCTCTAACCCGGCGGTGGTTAAAGCTTTTTCACTTCTGCTCGACCGTCCGATCAAAGTCCATCCTTATCAGCGGCTATCGGGGGCCATCGGAGCCGCGCTCGAAGCCCGGGAAGCCGTCAAGAAGGCCGGGAAAAAGTCACCCGACCTCAATGCTATCCGCCAGATCCTTCAGCAGTCTTTTGAACCAAGAAGTTTTGAATGTCAGATTTGCTCCAACCGCTGCCAGGTTATTTCGATTGAAACAGGCCAGGAAAAAGTCTTTTTCGGTGATATCTGCGAGCGTTACACTTCAGCCCTGGCCGGGGAAAACCCGGCTGCTGATTTTCACAACCCTCTTGTTTTCAGGCAGAAATTGGTGGATGAACTCCTGACCGCCAGGTCTGGCGGCGGGCCAACCATCGGTCTGCCGCGTGGTTCGGCCCTGCAAGAGTTTTTACCTTTCTGGATATGTTTCTTTTCCAATCTGGGTTATCGGGTTAAGCTGTCGCCCGAAACTAACTCTGAAATCCTGGAAGCCGGGCTCAGGCTCCAGCCGGCAGAAATCTGCCTTCCAATAAAAATAGTTTCAGGCCAGATTAAATTTCTTCAGGCCGATCCGGAAGTTGACCTGGTCTTTGTACCCAGTCTGGTGGACTTTCATAACTGGAAAAAGGAATCATTTTATTTCTGTCCATACACAGAAAATCTCCCCCACATGCTGCCAGGAGAAATAAGGAATAAACTGCTGACGGTCCCGATTTACTTAGCGCCGGATGCCAGGAGCCGGAAAACAACCTTCAAAAATCTGTCCGAAAGCCTTAAACTCCCCGAAGAAAAAATCAAAGAAGCCTGGCTGTCAGCCTGGCAGGCTCAAATCAAATTTAATCAGAAACTAAAAAAACAGGGGGAAGCTCTTTTCAGGGAAGCAACCCTGTCCGGAAAGCAGATCTGGGTTATTGCTGGCCGGCCATATCTTCTTTACGACAATTTTTTTAACCTTAATCTCTGGTTTCATTTAGAAAAGCTGGGGATAACCGCTATCCCGATGGATTACCTGCCAGTGGAGGAAATCAGCCCGGCCGACATTCCACTGACTGGCTCTGATATTCCGCCCTGGAGATACCCCCAGAACATCTTAAAAACAGCTACCTGGTGCCGCCGTCAGGCGGGAGTTTTTCCTGTTTTTCTCAGCAATTACGGCTGCGGAGTGGATGGCTTTGCCGTCAAGCATCTGAAAAACCTTATGGAAGATATCCCTTATCTGCTGCTGGAATTCGATGAGCATCGGGCTGAGGCAGGACTCATTACCCGCCTGGAAGCTTTTGCTGATGAAATCAGCCAGTCTGGTAGCCAGTCCAGAAAATCAACTTCAATAAAAAATGCAGTTGACCCGGAAAATCTGCCGATAGAAGAACTCAGAAAATACCCTTTTAAGATTCCATATTTTGCTGACCACGCCCTGGCTTTTGCCGGAGCTATGAAAAAATCGGGTATGCAGGCTGAGGTTTTGCCGCCACCCGATGAAAAAAGTCTTGAGCTGGGCGAGAAATACACATCCGGCAAAGAATGTCATGCCTTTTCCTTTCTACTCGGAGATCTTTTAAAACTGGCTATTAAAAGCACTGATCATGAGCCGCAGATCTTCTTTTTCCCCGGGGCCCGTTACTCCTGTCTTCTCCAGCAATACGGCCCCGCCATGCGCAATCTGCTGCTGGAACTTGGCAAAAAGCATATTCTGGTTTTAACACCCAGCCTCGAATACATCTGGAAACTGGTCGGTTTTGATGGGTTGAAAAGCCTCTGGCAGGGGCTGGTAGCTATTGATCGGCTGAATAAAATTGCCTGCCACCTGCGTCCCTATGAACTCCACCGCGGGGAGACGGCCAGGGCGTTTAAAAGAGGGCTTAAATTGATTGAGGATGGACTGGCCACCGATCGGTTAAAGGCCAACCTGGCAGAAATAAAAGCTGACTTCAAAAATATAAAAGTCAGGCAGGAAGACAGGCCAATCATCGGGGTAGCCGGTGATATTTACACCCGTCAGAACTATTTCGCCAATAATTACCTGTTTGAAAGGCTGGAAGCACTGGGCTGCGAAGTCTGGCCATCTCCTTTTATCATTGAAGAAGTCGATTTTACTTTTAGCCGCGGTCTGTATGAAACTTTATCCGAAGGGAAATTGATACATAGCCTGGCTTATGCTGGCTTGAATTTAATTAAAGAACGCAAGAGGCGCGAGGTACAGAAGAAGCTCGAAGTGACGAACCTCGAGATTAAAGAACCTGATTTTAAAGAGCTGGTCAAATTTACCACGACTTATCTCAATTATGACAATAACCAGAGCCTCTTTTTGAACGTGGCCAGAATGGTTGATTTTGCCCGAAAGGGAGCGGATGGCCTGATCAATGTAATTTGCTTTAACTGTATGTTAGGCCTGACCTCAGCTGCTATTTCTTCCCGAATCAAAAGCGATTTTGAGAATCTGCCCATACCGACTCTGATTTATGGTGAGACAGAAAACAGCAGCGCCAACAGCCGGCTGGAAGCTTTCGTCGAACAGGTTAAAGCCAGATACAGAAAGAAAAAATTAAATCAGGCTGTTAATCCCTGATAGCCAGTGACCAACCCGCTTTGCGCTCGATTTCAAAGAGAGGTCAGAATGACGGCAATTATACCTGTCAGGAAAACACCATCAAAAGTTCCGGCTCCGCCGATAGATGCTACCGGTGCTCCCAGCTCAGGTATTTTTTTTAGGTTCATCAAATCAGCACCGATCAGCGTTCCGAGTGTGCCCGAAACATAAGCTATGACCGGAGCAGATTGAATACCATCAGGTGAGATAAGCGAAACGAGAAAAGCTACTAAGGCTGCCACCAGCGGGGGAAAAAGAGCCGGCGTAGCGATACCAAGACCTTTGACCGGTCGGGCCACTCTGTTGACCAGAAAAGTTACGATGGCCGTGGCTATAACAAACTCCCAGAAAAGGCCTCCCCAGCGGAAAATGAGGTATAGACTTATCAGTGAGGGAATAATTGCACCGCCCACATTGATCGCCAGAACGGTTGTTTCTCTGGCTGCTGCTACCGGTACCTGAAACTTCCAGCCGTAGAAATTTACCACCTGCTGCTCCATCACCTGACCCGAGTGAAGCTTTTTTATAGGGATATTAATACCGCTGCCAATTAAAGTCAGAAGAAGGAGCGTAAAAACTAAATCAGGCGGAATGCCCAGCCTCTGGAAGGCAAAGGAAATAACTCCCAGTTTCAGGAAAAAGAACAACCCACCAAGAAGAATAAAGTAGCCAATCAGAAATAAAAGGAGTACAGGTAAAAAAAACATTGGCTTTTACACCTCACTCTTGAAATGGTTCTCCCTAATCATATACTCATTAGCCAATAATAGAAAGGAATTAAGTGTAAATCTCAAAGCTCAGTCTGAAAAACAGACGGTTACTTGAGGTCTGGTCTGAGAAGACAAAAAAATCAAAATATCAGGTTGGCTATAAAAATATGATCCAGGTCATCTACCAAATCGATTCAATAAATAATAAAATCTATCCTATTTAAATTTAAAATTCACCAGAGGTAGTAACAAATGCAGGTTAAGGCACTAAAAGCAAAAGTCAGGACAATTTTCATCACGGTTATGCTGACCGTTTTGTTTATCCTGGCTCCGGCCGAAGCGGCCAGGGTTAAAAATGTCATTCTGCTTATTGGTGATGGCATGGGCGTCAGTACCATGAGCCTGGCTCGCTGGTATAAAGATGGTCAGCCTTTGAGCTGGGATCAATATGTCTGCGGTCTGGCCAGGACCTATTCGGCTGATGAGCCCATTACCGACTCAGCGGCCGCCGCCACGGCCATGGCTACGGGGCACAAAACGAAGACCGGCTTTCTGAGCGTCTTGCCAGATGAGATGAATAGAGCTCCAGTGGCCACTGTCCTGGAAGGGGCGAGATTGAGCGGTAAATCAACCGGCCTGGTCGTTACCTGTAATCTCCAGCATGCCACCCCGGCTGCCTTTGCTGCTCATTATCCCCGCCGTTCTGATTATGAAGCTATCTGTGAACAGATGGTTTACAACCAGGTGGATGTTCTTCTAGGCGGCGGGTTGAAGTATTTTACCGGGCGAAAGGACAGAGAAGACCTACTCCAGGTACTTAAGCAGAAAGGTTACATCATCATTTCAAGCCCGGAAGAGTTGAAGTCAGCCAGTAGCTCGCGGCTGGCCGGGCTTTTTGCTGAAGTAGAACTGTCTTATGATCTTGACCGCGATCCGACCAGAGAGCCTTCTCTGGCCGAAATGACAGAGACAGCCATTAGAATTTTATCCAGAAATAAAAATGGATTTTTCTTAATGGTGGAAGGCAGCAAAATAGACTGGGCCAACCACGACCATGACCCGGTGGCCTCAGTGACGGATATGATGGCTTTTGACCGGGCGGTCAGAGTAGCTCTTGATTATGCCCTCAAAGAAAAAAACACGGCGGTAATTGTGGTGGCCGACCATTCAACGGGCGGGCTAACCATCGGCAATGACAGGAGTTCGTCAAAATCCGATGGAAAAAAAGTTGGCAACTTCATCAATCCTTTAAAAGCGGCCAGCATAAGTGCCGAAGGTCTGGAAAAGCTCATTCGGCCAGATATGACTGAGGTTGAAGTCAAAGCCATCGTCAGTGATCGTTATGGCCTTGGCGACCTGACTGAAGAAGAGCTTAAGGCAATCATGGATTATCTGGCTGAAGCCGCCAGAAATCCAAAGCAGTCAGGACAACTAAAATCTATCGTCGGTCCAATGATGAGTACAAGGGCCATGATTGACTGGACAACGGGCGGCCATACAGGAGAGGAAGTTGCCCTGGCTGTTTATCACCCGGAAGGGCTCAGACCAACTGGTGTAATTGAAAATATAGATATTGCCCGTTATGTGGCAGGATTAATGCAGATAAATCTTGAAGCTATAACCAGAGAATATTTCATTGAAGCTGAGGCCGCCTTCAAAGCCAGAGAAGCTCAGGTTGAACTTGACACAGTTACCGATCCGGACAACCCGGTGCTTAAAGTCAAAAAAGGCAACCGCAATCTCATCATTCCAGCTAACAAAGATTTTGTCGAAATGAACGGAACCAGAATCCAGACAAAGCTGATTAATGTTTATAATCGCAAAAATTTCTATGTCTCCCGCCAGGTACTCTCTCTTCTAAGTGACTAAAGACCAGGGGAGAAAACCAGGGACACCACCTGCATTTGCTATTTTTTTCTGGTCAAATCCTGAGAAAAGAAAATATCTCTCCCGTTTCCCTGCCCGCTGACAGGTTTTGAGCCAGTTTGCCGCCAGAATTCTGAACACCCTGCGTTTTTCACTCAAGACCAAACTCAGAAACCAGAAAAAGGAAATATCTTGACTATTAAGTCAGAGGCCGTAGACACATCTATAAAGCCGTTGGGCCAGATCCATGATGTCGTCTTTTCTGGCCAGGCTGTTGAGCCAGCGTTCCGGGATAGCGGCCAGGCCATAATAAAGTCCGGCCAGGCCGCCAGCCACCGCTCCAGTCGTATCAGTATCATCACCCAGATTTACAGCCTTTAGAACCGTTTCTTCATATGATTTGCTGTTCAGAAAGCACCAGAGGCTGGCTTCTAACGTATCTATAACGTATCCGCTGGAGTTTATGGATTCTTCGGGCAGCTCCTGGATATTGGCTTCTAAGATTCTGGCAAAATGAGGCAACTCGCGCTTGTATGGCAGGCGAGTGTAATATTTTTTTACTTCAGCACCTGTCGTTTTATAAGCTACCTCTGGCTCCTGGCCTTGAAGAAGATTAACGGCAAACTGAATATACATGCCACAGGCCATCTGACTCCTCGGATGACCGTGGGTTAAGCAGGAAACTTGATGGGTCAGTTCAAATTGCTCTGGTCGGCTCATTTTCTCAACATAATAAGCCAGTGGCAAAATTCTCATCAATGAGCCGTTTCCATTACTGAACTCATCTCTTCCTCCGGCTTCAACCGGATTGACTCCCTCTTTCAGCCGCCTGATGGCCTTCTCTGTCGTACTTCCCACATCGAAAGTCTGTCCATGGGGAGTCCAGTATCCTTCATCCAACCAGCGACAGAATCGGTTGGCCATATCCCGAAGGTCATAGCCCTGGCAGAGTGATTCAGCCAGGCAGAAAGCCAGCGAGCTATCGTCAGACCAGGTTCCGGGCGGTTGCCCATGAGTACCATCGCCTCTAAAGTCAGTCACGGGATTCTTTTTTAGCTCATTTCTGGTGGTAAATTCAACCGGGATACCCAGCGCATCGCCCACGGCCAGGCCCAACAAACCGCCAAGCACCTTTTCTTCTTTGCTATCTTTTTTCATCAGATACTCATCACTGAATTCCGTTTCGCCCGAATAATAATCCGTGAGATAAAAAGCTGCCTCCGGTCCTGAGCATTAGCCCACAACTTGAGCTTGAATAAGCCATCTTATCTTCTCCTCATTATGGTTATTATTGACTTTTCGTCTCTCGCAGCGGACAAGCCCTTTTTGTCAGGTTACCATGGGCAATAGACAAGTCTTCCTAAATTTAATCCGCAAATTTAAAAAAATTTATTAAACTCTCATCATTGATCAGAGTTGAACTATTTATCTTGGACTAATCATCCTTCTTAAGCATATTGCTCTTACCACCAATACCTGGCAATGATAAAGAATTTTGAGGTGCATAGATTTTTGGGGCCTGGGTAGTATAAGGATTGTTGACGCTGTAAGGAGAATAAGAGCTACCATAGGGGCTGTAAGGATTGTTAATGCTGACTGGTGAGTACTTGCTTCCATAGACTCCATAAGGATTGGACACCGATTCAGGATCATACTTGTTCGAATTGAGCCGGCCGAGATACTGACCATCCTCACCGACAAGAATTGGGGAACTCGATCCAGAGACATAAGTGTTATTCACGCTCGAAGGTGAATATGGTGAGCCGTAGGGTGAATAGGGATTATTGACACTCAGCGGTGAATACTTACTTCCATACGGACCGCAGGGATTAGAAATTGACTCGGGATCATGCTTATTAGCCGAGAGTTTACCCAGGTATTTGAATTTCTCGTTTTTCGTACCACTTGTCTGTCCATAAACCAGAGAAAACGAAATTGCCGCAGCAAACAGAATGGCAAAAACCTTTTTCATGGTTTGCTCCTTTTCCTTTTGGCTGCTTACATTATAAGGCAAATTGTTTCAATAATTCCACTCTTGATTATCCCGAAGTGCGCTCGAAAGTCATGGGGCCCGGCTCCAGAAGTCAGATTACCACCTCTTTAACAAGCAGCTCCGGTCAGCAAGCCGCTGTCCTGCTCGATCCCGCCGCCCTGGTCACAACCAGAATAAAAGTAACCATACCAAGTGAGGCAGCCATCGTCATCCGCATAAAGTAACTGCCATAAAGCCTGGCTCAGAGTCTATAAGAGTTCCCTGTAACTTAGCTTCAGTCAGAACAGATCTGCCCCTCTAACACAAAAATGCACCGGGACGACGACGTAAGATTGGACCCGGTGGTATACATTCTGAAACAGAACCTGCGGCTGCGACAGAAAAACATCATGAGCTGCACCACTATCACAGAGTTAGCCCAATTCCAAATTGGAAGCGGCTAGAATAAATGTGCCCATACTCATCGACTGCCGCTAAGGGCAACCGGGCCGAAGCTCCGATCTGAAACTTCTTGAGCTCAAGTCCCAGGCCAAAAGTAACATAATCATTGGCCACGCGATTTCCCTGCAAGGAACGATAAATCTGAGTATCATTAATATAGCCAGCAAGAATATGGAGTCTGTTTTCAAGGTTTGATTGAATCTTCAAGGCATAATCCAGACCACCGGAAAATTTAACAATATCTTTTCCCGGGTTTGGTGTATAAATTTCGCTTAAAAGTTGTGGATCGCGACCGGTCTGAGAAGAAGACCAGTCCCAGTAAGAGATATCAGAGAAAAAGCTCAGATTATCCAGGACTTTTATCCGGCTGCTGGCGGTAAGAACAAGCGGGAACCTGTAGGAACTTTTAATTCTTTGCGTATTAATTATATCGCCTGTTTCCAGAAGCTCGCTATAGCTATAATACTTAATCGTCATTTTATAAGGGGGTCTGAGGGCCAGGCCAAGAGTCACGGTTTGATTAACTTCCCAGATGAGCCCAAAATCAAAGATGCAAGAATGAATATCTACATCCCAGTATCTATTTTCCTGGGATGAATCGTAATAACGAGTGTGATTTATCTGGCCGGTACGGTAAGCAGCGCTCAGGCCGATCGAAACTTTGTCGGTTATCTTCCGGGCTACAGACAGCCCAAAATTATAGAGCTTCCCATCCTGCTCCTCAAAATTGTCATAAGTCAATGTTTTCGGCCGGTTATATTCTTCAGGCAGAGAATAAGCCAGGGCAATTCTCCATTTTCCATTACCTGCCATCAACCCCGCAAATTCGGGATAAAAGGTTGTTCGTTTGTAGCTCATCAACTGGTTATCATAATTGTAATCATTCCTGGCATAAGCATGGGACAGCCTGGTGGAAACAGCCAGATTAAATCCCGAGGTCAGAGTCATACTGGCCGGGTTTAAAAAGGCCGTGTATGGCCCCGGAAAGCTAAGAATTGTCTCGCCGGCAGCCGAAGCCAGTGGAGAATATATACCCAGAATATTAGTGCTGCCCAGTGGATGACCGAAGTACACATCAGATTGGGCCAGCAGATTAGTGGCGGGGAATAAAATCAAGCTAACCGCCATAACTCCATGAAAAAAATACCGCCGTTTTCTTTTCTCGCTCATCGAAACCCTCCTCTATAATTTCTACAGCCAGCGTGATTATATTTAAGCTCTGTCCATCCTGTCAATTTTTTAAATTTCCTCTCCATTAGGTTCTTCAATCCTTTAAAAATCTCAGCCTTAAATTTAATATCCCCCAAAAAACTGGACAGAGGACGAAGGTACATTGATGCCAACCTTTTATTAGCGGGAAAGGATTGAACGATGTCGTGAGGAAGGTCTAATGGCCCTAACACCAACGGGGTGCCCGACGGGTAACTTTTACAAAATAACTAAATTTAAAGGCTGGAGAGAATCCGGTAAATCCGGCAGCCTTATAGTCTCAGAGAGATTAAGGACAAGTTCAACTTTAAGCTCTGGCAGGGATTTAATATCAGGAAGCGCCTCCGAAGATTGGGTGCGACAGGTAATAGTCAATCCTGATATAACTAAAATTAAAGCCATCAGAAAACAGAGTTTTTTGATTCTCATTCTGACCGCTCCTTTTTTTAGATTATACTTAATTTCGGCCAGACCAGAAAAACAAAAATTTGATGAGCTACCTCGAGCTTTTCAAGCTGGATTTATAATGGCAAGATTTTTTATAAAAATATATAATAAAAATCGCGGAGCTAAGACGGAGGATTTAAAAAAGTAAGACTTATATTGAATCACTTAATTTAGCCAGGGTTAATCAGAATGTATGAAACTCTTTTCAAAAGCGTTATTCTGTCTATTTTTAATTACAATTTTACTCCCTTCGCCCTGACCGTCTTTCTGACCGGCTGGCTAGCCCTGGCCATTGGCATCCTGGTTTTAATCAGGGAAAAAGCCTCCAGGGAGAGTTTTCTCTTTTTCCTTATTACATTAGCCATATTAATCTGGCTAGGTTCTAACTCATTTATGTATGCTTCCCCGGACGCCGAAACAGCTCTCAGCTGGTCTAGATTGTCATTCATTGGAGTGTCTTTTATCCCTTCAGCGTTTTTCCAGTTTACGGTTTTCGCCCTCAGAACCTCTCGTTCAAACCAGAAAAAGGCCTGGTTGGGGTGGATTATTTCTTTCTTTTTCTCAGCTATGGCCTTGACCAGCGACAGGTTTTACTCGGGGATGCAGCAATATGGCTGGGGATATTATCCTCGCTATACATGGATAGGCATTCCCTTTTTAATTTTCTTTTTCTTCATGCTTGTTTCCAGTTTCTGGCAATACTACCAAAAGAGCCGACGAGCAACTTCCGAACTGGTTAAGCTCAGGACAAGGCTCTTTTCTCGCGCTTTCTCAACGGCTGGTCTGGCTGTAATTGATTTTTTGCCAGCTTTAGGAATTAACCTTCCACCTCTGGGCTTTATCCCTATTCTCTCTTTCGCCTTTCTCGGTGCCCCGGTTATCTGGCGGTATCATCTGGTGGATATTACCCCGGCTTTTGCCAGTCAGGAAATCATAAATAACATGAGCGACGCCCTCCTGGTCTTCGATCGTGAAGGACTGGTTCAACTGGTAAATCCCGCTTTCTGCCAGCTGCTGGAGAAAAAAGAAGATGAGTTAAAAGGCTTCCCAGCCCGAACCATCTTACCGGGCCTTTTTAGCTCCAGAGAAATTCAATTGGCACTGGACAACGGTTCAAGGGCCAAGTGCTCTTTTACGTTTAATTTGAAAGACAACAGAGAGCTTTTTCTTGAAGCCTCGCTTTCTCCCATCCAGAAGGCATCGGGCGAAGTCTTAGCCTGGGTGACTTTAATTAGAGATATTACCGAGCTAAAAAAGGCTCAGGAAAGACTTTCTCAATCTGAAATGAGGTATCGAACAATTTTTGAAAATACCGGTTCAGCTACGATTTTAATTGAAGAAGACATGACCATCTCTCTCGTCAATCATCAGTTTGAAGAGCTGGTCGGTCTTCTTGAGGAAAAAATTGAAGGCAAAAGAAAATTTACAGAATTTTTTATACCTCCCGATGTCTTCCGGATGGTTGAATACCATCAGAAGCGGCGGATAGATCCTGAGGCTGTTCCCAAAAAATATACTTCACACCTCATAGATCAAGAAGGAAAGATCAGGGAAGTTCTGGTCAGCGTAGATGTTATCCCGCAAACCAGCCAGTCAGTAGCCTCTTTGATGGATATGACTGACCTCAGACTGGCCGAAGAACAGATCGCCTTTCAGGTCGATATGCTAAGTCGGCTTTATCAAGGAGCTCGCGCTCTATCTGAAACTCTCGATTTAGAAAAACTGGCCGGATTGGCTGTCCGCTACTCGGTCCAGGAGTTTGGCGCCAGATCGGCTTTTCTCCTGGTTCAAAATGAGGGAAAAGAATGGCAGACTCTTTCTGTCTTTCCTGATTCATTTTCCCAGGTACTTCAAGGCTGGCTCAATACAGAGGAAAAGAACCGGTTCATAATCAATTTGATGCACAGAGACTCTCCACTGGAAGTTAATCTAACCGTACCATCTCCTTATCCCCGGTTAGAAGAAACAGTTAAAAAACTACCGGTGAAAGCGGTAGAAGCCTTCCTTCTCGGAAAATCTTCAGAACCATGGGGAGCTTTAATCTGGCTGGTGGATGAACCGGGTTTTTTGTCTTCTGACTTAGCAGCCTTTGTTCAGACTTTTGTTCAGCAGATAATTACCTCTGGTGAGCAGGCCAGACTTTTTTCCAGACTCCAGAGGTACATCGAGATGATGAGGAGCCTGTACTCTATCGAACGAACCATTGCCTCCAGCCTGGATCTACAAATGGTTCTTGATTTTACACTGCAGGAGGCCATGCATCACCTGAAAGTTGATGCCAGCTGTGTGTATTTGATCGATTCTTCCTCCTCAGTGCTGCATTACAAAGCTGGCCTTGGATTTCTTCACCCAGAAGCCATACCGGTCCGTCTCAGGCTCGGCAATGGAACGCTGGATTCTGTAGTTATGGAAAGAAAGCAGTTATTTATTGCCGATTTAAGAAAAGAACCGCTGGCTTCTTTTCTTCTTCTTGTCAAGCAGGAACAATTCCAGTCTCTTCTCGCCATCCCCCTGGAAGCCAAAGGTAAAACTCAAGGAACTTTGCTCGTTTTTAATCGCTCACCGCTTTATCCCTCTCCAGATCTGGATGAATTTCTAACCAACATAGGAGGGCAGCTGGCTATTGCCATTGATAATATCGGCATGTTTGAAGAGCTGAACCTATCCCATCTGGAATTGACCATGGCTTACGATACGACGATCGAAGGCTGGGCCCAGGCTCTCGAACTTCGAGATCAGGAAACCGAGGGACATGCCAGGAGAGTGGCTGATCTAACCGTCAGATTGGCCAGGGCACTGGATGTTCCGGCTGAGCAACTGGTTCATATCCGCCGGGGTGCTATTCTCCATGATATCGGAAAGATGGGTATCCCCGATCAAATTTTACTTAAACCAGGACCTTTGACCATGGAAGAACGAGACATCATGAAAAAGCATCCAATTTATGCCCGCCAGCTCCTCCTCCCCATCAAATATCTTCACCCGGCAATTGATATCCCTTATTGCCACCATGAACGCTGGGATGGCACAGGCTATCCTCAAGGATTAAAAGGCGAGCAGATCCCCCTCGCCGCCCGGATATTTGCAATCATAGACGTCTGGGATGCCCTGATCTCTGACCGGCCTTATCGCGCCGCCTGGCCGCAGGAAAAAGCTCTTAACTATATCAGGGAACAGGCCGGGCATCACTTTGATCCACGCGTCGTAGAAAAATTCTTAGAACTGCTGCCTGAAGAGCTGGGAGAACCAAAGCGAGTCTCTAATTTAGACAGAAACTAATTCGCTTTGCCCTTGTTTCAAGTTGATTTAAGAAAAAGCTCGGGACGCCATCTATATTTTCTATTTTTCTTTTCATAACCCTTTGAGAAAAGGGATTATTCGGCTGTAGTGCCAGCGGGCCAACTACTTTAACCTGATCAGCTCATCAGGTCGAAAGATTTTAAGCTAAAGTTTTTTGTTTGCTTTTCAATTCTGCCTTTAGCCACCGCTAAAAACTTAGATCCATAAACGATATTTGATCCTCTCAATTCTCGTCACGGTTCCTGATAAAGATCCGGAAAGAAAATACTTGACAGACTGCTTTTTCTTGATCTATATATTAACTTGGCATCAGGAGAGGCTCTCGGTGAGAGCCCGGCAACCTGGGACGGACACCCAAGGTGCCAGCTCGCCTGCGGGCGAGGATGTGGCCGTGGCTGGCCGTAGGACCGGCTGGGAGAAACGGCAACAAAATGTCCGGAGCGCAGCGACCCGCTCACCTGATGCCAGGTGAAGCGGGTTTTTTTGTGCCTTAATTCTGGCATCTCACAAGCGCTCTTGCCCGCCGCTGTTTCTCTCCACATTCTCTCCCCAGGTTAGCTGGCACCAGGTTTCGTCCCAAATTTAACAAAGGAGGTGCCAGATGAATTCCAATATGTTTCCAGGCGACCTTGTAAGCATTAATGGGGTTGACGTTTTGACAGCCTTCCCCTACCTTATGACTTACATTGTCAGAAGCTTCTATCATTTAATTTTACTTCCGGCCACGTGGTGCAGACATTTTCTTTTTAAACTGGCCAAACTTCAGGCTGCTCAAAACAAGCTGGACACTTTTCTGGTCTTAAATGAAATGACTTTCATCTATTTCCCGGGTCGTGATAGTGATAATTACAAGTTTGTCAAAAAACCACCTGCCTGGGGCAAGCTCGTTTCCAGCCGGCTTCAGCCAGTCTATCCGCTACCTGAAGACCCTGACCTAAAAAGACGAATAAAAGAGTGGCACAACATAGAAGAGCTTTTAATCGACAACGGTTTTATTTATGGCGACCCAACCAAAGGCGGACGTCGGGCCACACCACAAGAAATGAATCAATCAAAAAATGATAAAAAATAAGGAATTAAACATGAAGACTAATATGGATCGCAAAAAGGATAAGCTTGACTTTATGTCCACTTGCCGCTCTTATCTCTTTACCTCCGAATCAGTGACTGAAGGCCATCCTGATAAGTTAGCCGATCAGATTTCAGACGCTGTTCTGGATGAAGCTCTGGCCCGGGATGACCAATCAAAAGTTGCCTGCGAAACCCTGGTCAGTCATAACCTGATAGTTATTGCCGGCGAAATTTCCTCAAAAGCACATCTGGACTTTTTTCAGATTATCAGAAAAGTTTTAGAAAAAGTTGGCTATGGAAGTCAGGAAACAGGCTTTGCTCTCTCCCGGTGCTCTCTAATGCTTGACCTCAAACAGCAATCTAAAGAGATCGCCCGGGCTGTCGAGGAAAAGCCCGGGGAAATTTCAATCGGGAGAGGGAAAAAAGAAGTAGCAAATGACGAAATTGGGGCTGGCGATCAGGGTCTGATGTTTGGTTATGCCACTGATGAAACACCTGAGCTCATGCCTTTGCCTCTTATGCTAGCTCACCGGCTGGTCATGAAAGCTGACGAGCTGAGGCATGCCCAGAAAATCTCCTGGCTTTGCCCCGACGGTAAATCCCAGGTAACTGTCCGCTATGAAGGAGAAAAGCCGGTGGCCATCGAGTCGGTCCTGCTCAGCCTGCAGCATCAGCCGCACATTCCCTCTGAAACTCTGTCTCAGGCAATAAAACAGGAAATTATTGAAAAAGTTATTCCAGCCGAGCTGCTGTCCTCAAAGACAGAAATTATAATCAATCCTTCAGGACAGTTTACCACCGGCGGACCTGAAGCCGATACCGGACTAACTGGCAGAAAAATCATAGTTGACACCTATGGCGGGGCCTGTCCTCATGGCGGTGGCTGCTTTTCCGGAAAAGACCCAACCAAGGTGGACCGCTCTGGTGCTTACGCCGCCCGCTACATAGCCAAAAACATTGTGGCGGCCAGGTTGGCCCACCGCTGCACGGTCCAGCTCAGCTATGCCATTGGCCGGAGCCAACCAACTTCACTCACGGTCAACACCCATGGGACTGGAAATATTCCCGACCGGGAAATAGAAGAGGCAGTAAGAAAAATCTTTCCTCTAACTCCGGGCAAAATAATTGATGAACTTAAACTCCAGCGGCCTATTTACAGCTTGACGTCAGTTTATGGACATTTTGGCCGAAATCTGCCGGAATTCACCTGGGAGTACACTGATCGGATGGAAGCTTTAAGGTCCTATCTTAAAAAATGAATATCTCAGTCTTTTTAAAGGGAGGACAAATATGAAAAAACACAGGGATAAGGCCAGGAAAAAAGTGCTTGGTTCAATTCATTTTATTCACCCGTTAAGCAAGGAGGCCCGGTCGTCTTCCAGATTCACGCAGTTTAACCCCATAACCTATGAGCGGGAGACAAAAGAACTTTTACAACAGGTTTCAGACTTCGAACTGGTCGAAATGTTCAACCGAGAAGCTCTGTGCTATGCCTGGGGCTGCGCCCGGGCAATTTATATACATCAACTCGGGCAGGAATTCCGCCGCCGAGGGATTGATATCTCAGAAATTACCAATAAATCTGGCGGGTTCAATTTCGGAGAAGAAAATCTGTCTATTCTCGACGGGAAAAAAGTAGTCAGAGTCGGCCATGGATATTACTGGGATGAATATAAGTATGACCACGACAACGGGATTGAGTTTCTACCGGTCAAGCCAGAATCATGTGCCTCGATTAGCGAATGGAGGCTTAGATGCGAGTCGGCTGGCCTTATATTTCCAGAAGAACTGGTTAAAGCTTGCGCCGAGCTGGAGGAAAAGCTTGGTTTGATCTGGCTCGATTCCTTTTACTACCTCCGCCAGCATTATTTTGTTGAATTCTCACTTCCTAACAGGCTGGAAGTTAGGCCGGGCTGGGCCAGATTGTGTGAAAAGAATAGCCTGGCCAGAGCCTCCGCTGGAGATAGGGATGACAGAAGCTCGAAGTGTTAAATTTTAAAATCATCAAAGGAGGAACAAAAATGACTGACCTTAAAAATGAAAGCCGTGAAAATAGTCTCAGAAAATCATTCGCGGAGCTGATAAATACAATTATGTTTGACGATGAGTGCTACCCCGAGCCCGAATTATTGGAGGGAGGAACTCGCCTGACTGGCACCACCGTTCCTATTCGCCTCAAGAGTCTCGAGCGAGCCTATCTGAAATATCCTCAAAAAGTAGAAGCCTATCTTAAAAGCAATAATTTTACCCGCAGCCGTGACGGTCTGCTTTCTACCTGCCCCTGGGGTGGCGGACGCTCTGAAGGGTACGGCCTTTTTAACTCTAAGCTTCTTCGACCAAACAGAGACTATTTCGTGGCTGACGGTGATTGTTTTATGGGTTATACCGAAGAAAAAGCCAGAAAAAACTTTAAGGAACTATTCGGGTGGAATGCCCTGTTCTTTGATTTTGTCAGGCTTTACTTGTATAAACCGGTAATAAAACTCAAGCCCGGCGTGGAAGAACTCCTTGATGATGACAAGTGGTTTCGAAAATTCCATGCCCAATTCTATTTCTCTGACCGGAGCCTTCAGGAGGCGAAGGTTTACTCAACTAAATAAACTACTCTTCGTTTAAAAGCTTAAAACAACCAGTGCCTTTGTTTTCCTTAAAAGGTGGCAAAAACGGCAGTTTTTTCAGGCAGAGAATGATTCAAAGGGTGAAACTGAATGAAATCTTGCCCCTGCCCCTTAAGGTATTTGAATTAAAGACGGGTTTTCCTTAGAATAGAAATACTTCATTTTCTACAGGTATTGAGAAAACATCATGAATTCTAAAAATTATAAGAAACCGGACTTTACCTCAAGAGAAGCCAGGGCTATGGCTTCTAAAATCTATGGTTTGGAGCCAGAGGAAATTAAACCACTCCCTGGCGATCGCTCTCAGAATTTCTTGATACGAACTGAGTCAGGCCAGAAATATGTTTTAAAAATCTCATCTTCATTTGATCGTCCAGAAGAACTCGACTTTGAGAACAAAGTCATCCTGAAGTTGAGCCAGGAACTCCCTGATTATCGCTTCCCGCTTCCACAGTTTGATCTAAGCGGTGAGCTCCTCAGCTGCTATGAGACCAGAGATGAAACCTTTTATCTCCGGCTTTTTGATTATGTGGAAGGACCAAGCCTGGCCGATTTGCAGTCTGTGCCGCTATCACTCTGGTCAGAAATTGGCCGTCTGCTGGCTCGAATAGACCTCGTCCTTAAGGATTTTTACCACGCTGGAAGCAGACGCGAGCTGCCCTGGGATGTGAAAAATGTCCCGTGGTCAAAAGATAGATTGAAATATGTAACTGACCCGGTCAAAAGGAGGCAGCTTGATTATGCTCTTCTCCAGATTGAGACTTACCTCCTCCCTGTTTCGACCGGGCTTCGCCGCCAGGTCATTTACGGTGACGGCAATGAGCATAATTTTATCCTCCAGGTAAAAAAAGACACTTATCGCCTGACCGGCCTGATTGATTTTGGCGATATGAGCGACAGCTTTCTGGCCGCTGAGCCAGCTATTGCCCTGACCTATGCCATGATGAAGACCTCCGCGCCCGAAGAAGCCGTAAAAGTGCTTCTCTCTGCCTATCATAAAATCAACCCGCTGCAGCCGGCCGAACTCGATGTTCTTTATTACCTGATTCTGTCGCGTCTTGTTATCAGCCTGACCATGGCTGCCTGGAGGCATCAGTCCGAACCAGAGAATAAGTATATGACGGTGTCAGAAGAGCCGGGCTGGAAACTGCTTAATTCTCTGCTCACTTCAAACCCGGAAAAATGGCGGCGGCTTTTTTATAAAAGCTGCAAGCTCGAGCCGGCCCCTCTCTGGCTCGAAAGCGAGAAGCTTCTCAAATTCAGGAACGAGCATATCTCCGAGGCCATGAGTCTGACCTACCGCCAGCCATTGCACATAACCAGAGGCGCCGGACAGTATCTTTTTGATGACCGGGGTGGAGCCTATCTGGACTGTGTCAATAATGTTTGCCACCTGGGACACTGCCATCCGCGCGTGGCCCGGGCTGTCGCCCGCCAGATGGCTAGGCTTAACACTAATACCCGCTATCTTTACGACGTATTAGCCCTTTATGTTGAAAAACTTTTATCAAAGTTTCCGGCGAAGTTTCAGTACTGCTTCCTGGTTAATTCGGGGAGCGAAGCCAATGACCTGGCCCTGCGTCTGGCCAGAAATTATACTGGCGGAAGTGAAATGCTGGTTCTCGATGGGGCCTATCACGGAAATCTGACCTCGCTAATTGAGATCAGTCCTTATAAATTTGATGGGCCGGGAGGAAAGGGAGCCCCAGCGTTTGTGCATAAATTGACGACTCCTGATCCCTACCGTGGTCCTTTTCGCGGCCACAGCCAGGCCACCGGTCTGAAATATGCCGCAGAAGCTAAGAAGGTCATCGAGAATGTAAAAGCTGAAAACAAAAAGCTCGTCGGCCTGATCGCCGAACCAATTATGGGCTGTGCCGGTCAGGTCATTTTTCCTCCAGGCTATTTGAAACTTGTCTTCGATGAGGTTCATAAGGCCGGCGGAGTCTGCATTGCCGATGAAGTTCAGGTTGGCTTCGGACGTCCGGGGCGTTTCTTCTGGGGTTTTGAATCGCAGGAGGCTTCACCGGACATTGTCACGCTAGGAAAGCCCATCGGCAACGGCCATCCAATTGGGGCGGTCGTCACGACAGAAGAAATCGCCCGCTTGTTTGTGACCGGCATGGAATATTTCAATACCTTTGGTGGTAACCCGGTAAGCTGTGCTGCCGGTCTGGCTGTCCTCGAGGCGATCGAGGAGGAAAATCTCCAGGAAAATGCTGGCCTCGTGGGAGATTATTTTCTGAAGGAACTAAAAAAACTCCAGAAATCCCATCGGTTAATAGGTGATGTCCGCGGGCTGGGATTATTCATAGGTGTAGAACTGGTCAAAGACAGAAAAACCAGGCTCCCAGCCACCAAAGAAGCTGAACTCATCGCCGAGAAGATGAAAAAGAATAAAATTCTGGTGACAACCGAAGGTCCCTATCATCAGGTATTAAAGATTAAACCCGCCATAATCTTCAACCAGGACAACGTAGATTTATTCGTCGAGACTCTCGATAAAATTTTGAAAGATCTCGATTAGCCTGACATATTCATAAGAGGCGGCAGCAGCCAGCTGACGCTTTAATTTATTCTAGAAGCAAAAACAAAGAAATAATGAAACCAATCTGGTTAAGCAGCTCAGCTGGCTTCCCGCCTAACAACCGGAAGTTAACAGTTTTTTCCGCCCAGTCAAAGGTATAGATTCTTAGAATCTATTAAAATTTATATGCAATTCCCAAGTTTAGCATATTGGCATCAGACACAATATGAAACATGGCTGACACCTCAAAGTTCTTGCCTAATGCTACTCCTGCTCCCAGTCTTAATCCAATATTAGTTTCATTGGCTGTAACTGAGTCAGCAGCCTGGATAACAGCACTTTGGACAACATCCATCACAACATATTCCGCTGTGAGTTTTGCATGTCGAAAATAAGTTCCCAGCCCTCCGACTAAGAATAGCTTTGTTTTCCCGAGTGGTAAATTGTATCTTCCATCCACGGAGACAACCACATTTGATACTTTAAGGTCATAGTATTCTTCGCCGCCAGTATTATAAAAAAAGCCCATTCCTGCCTGGATATCTACCATTTTATAAATTGGATAAAGGATCCCGGCCTGAAGATGGAAGCCCATATCGGCTACATTCGACCAATCACCTAATGGCAATTGAGCTCCAGCTCCAGCGTAAAAGTTAACTTTCTTCTGACCTTGGGCAGAGAAACCAAAGGTAGCCAGCACTAAAATGAGACATAAGATACCAGCCAGAACTTTTAAATTTTTCATGAAAACCTCCTCGTAAAATATAAAGTTAATTTTTTTCTCTAAAATCCTGGCCTTGGCCGCCAGAAAATAACCCGTCAAGCCTGGATGTTGACAGAAGCCAGGCCAAAAAACATCTAAGCTAAATCTATAAACGTTTTCTACTAATACTTTTATTTAAGACTATTGTCAAGCCCTTTGCGCTTTCTGGCTGGCTGGTTTTTTGACCGGCGAAAGACTCCCTCTTGGTTTACTAATGGCAAATAAAGTCAACTAACGTTCAAGCCAGCAGGAGCTTCAAAAAGAAGATGACCACAAAAACAGCCAGTCGTTCGCTCCAGCTAACTACCACCCAGCCTTTATATCTTTTAGGCTTCAATTTGAATTTTTCTGGTTAAATCAGAAAAGTCTTTCAATCTTATTTCTCAGCCATAACTGGATATTTATTATCCATTGGTAGAACAAATGTCTCGCTGATCGTCCTGACACTTGTCCACTTGAGCAAGTTGATTTTGCTGTCGGCCCAGTCATTGGTACCTGAAACCGGGCTACCTCTAAAAGACTGCTGGCCGAAACTTTTAGCGGCCTCTCCTTCCTGGTAAAACAAAAAACAATCACCGCGGGCAAAGAAAAAGAAGGCAACCTGAAATTTACTGGCTTTTACCGGCAGGGTTCAAGATTTCTGGCGGAGAGGAAAGCCGATTCGGCCAGCTTAAAAGTTCTGGACAGCCAGGGAAATATTTTAAGAAAAATTAATATACCCCAAAAACACAGAAAGATAGAGACTGTCAACCTTCTCGGCCTCGACCAGGAAAAGAATATTTATGTAGTCGTCAAAGAGGAAAGTGGTCAGAGAGATTTAAAGAGAGTTTTAAAAAAATTAGATTTTAACGGAATAATTCTGGGCGAGTCTGAGATACCTTACAGCACTTTGGTTGACACTTTCAGGGATCTTAGGCTTAGCGATAGCGGCCAGGTTTATCAGATTCTGCCCTTACCGGAGGCCTGCCTAATTCTGTCCTGGACAATAGAAGCGAGGCCGTCTCGGGGAGCTGTCGAATTATCCTTAAATTATTTCCAGGATATAAATAAAAATCGCTTTTTTTTAAGCCAGGAGAATCGGAAATAATAGAAGCTCAAGCAGAGACTATCCGGACACCAGGCCAGCCGGTGAGCCCGGCGGAGATTATATATAAAGCCCGGGCCTATGCCGATTATTACCACTGGAACTTATTGCGAAGGTAAATTAGTGGTAACACCAGTGACCACACCTGGCTATTATACGGGGGTTGGATATAAATGGGGAGGATTTTCCGGCCTCGATGGCTATGGCACATACACCGATTGTGGATATTCTTATCAATCAGGGCTTAATGTCTGTAAATTCGCCGGCGATAAAAATACCAGCACTACTTATGGAGTCTGCTGTGCAGTTGGTGTTGATTGCAGTGGTTTTGTCTCACAGGTCTGGGGGCTGGAAAGTCATCACAGCACCTCCATGCTGTCACAAGACTCCATCACCTGGCTTTTAGATACCAAAGATGATTTGACCACTGGTGATATCTTAGACCGGCCAGGAAGTCATGTCATGCTTTTTTACATGAGAAACTCAGACGGGATTTTTAATGTTTATGAATCATCAGGAAATGACTGGAAGGTTTCAAACCGTTCCTATTATTCTTACCAGCTCTCCCGCTATACTCCCTACAGATATAATTTATTAAACCACTTAAAAATAGGCGACAGGGTTATGGCTATAACCGATAGCCTGGAAATTAGACAGGCGGCTGGAGCGAGCAGCCAGCAAATTTGTGCTGCCAGCAGAAGGAATACAGGCACAGTGGTGGGAGGACCTCAAACCGCTGACGGCCTTATCTGGTATCAGATCCAATGGGAGGAAGGAACCGGGAGCTGCGGTCCTCAGCCAGTAACTGGCTGGTGTCCCGGGCGTTATCTGAATCCATTACCATCTCAGGGGAATATTTCACTCAGTCTTTCGGGCCTGAGATTAGAAGAGAGAGCCTGGATTATCCGTATTGAGTATGCAGGCTTAATCTGGTCATCAAGCCGATCTGAACAGGTTGAAGCCCGGGCAGTAGATGGTTCTCTGCTGATCCGATCAAACGAAGTTGTCTGAGGGTCAACCAGGGCAGTCACTGAGTTAAAACCCTCTTCATTTAAGAAATCCAAAAAATAGAGGCCCATAACCTGCCCAAAGTTTCATAGCTTCGATTTTGTAAAAAGCACGGGGAAAAACCCTTTTATTACAAATGAATTATGTGATGTCAGAGAAAAGGGCAGCGTCTGTCTCTTCCTCAAAGCCCCCATAGCGGTGAGAATACCCATCGTTTCAACGATGGGAAAACCGACAGGACTGGTTCCCCTGTCGTGGCAAGAGGAAGAACAGACGCTGCCTTCTAATTACTACCCCGGTAACAGGTGTTACTTCTCAGCCAAAAATGGATATCTGTAATCAGCTGGTGGAATGAATGTCTCGCTGATAGTCCTGATACTAGTCCATTTCAGCAGGTTGATTTTGCTGCCAGCCTTGTCATTGGTGCCTGAAGCCCGGCTGCCTCCGAAAGGCTGCTGTCCTACGACTGCCCCAGTAGTCTTGTTATTAATATAGAAGTTGCCGGCGGCATGCCTCAACCGTTTTTCCAGTTCTACGATTGCCTTTCTGTCGGAGGCAAAGATCGAACCGGTCAGACCATAGGGCGAGGTCTCGTCACACAGTCTAAGCGCCTGCTCCAGTTCATTATCTTTATAGATATAAATAGTTAACACCGGCCCAAAAAGTTCTTCTTCCATTGTCTTGAACTTCGGATTGGTAGTCAAAATAACTGTCGGCTCAATAAAAAAGCCCTGACTATCATCACATTTGCCACCGGCAATTATTTCTGCTTCAGAAGAGTTGCGAGCATAATCAATGTAGGATTTAATGGTATTAAAAGCGGCCTGGTCAATGACAGCACTCATGAAATTGGTAAAGTCCTCTACATCTCCCATTTTGATAGATGCAATTTCACTCAACAGCTTACCTTTTATTTCCGGCCAGAGGCTTTCTGGAATATAAGCTCTCGAGGTAGCGGAACATTTCTGTCCCTGATATTCGAAAGACCCTCTGATCAGTGCAGCCACCAGAGAATCAATGTCAGCCGAATTGTGAACGAAGACAAAATCTTTACCTCCAGTTTCTCCAACTATTCTTGGATAAGCTCTGTATTTTCTTATATTAGCCGCTACCGTTTCCCACATGTCGTTAAAAACACCGTTCGAACCAGTAAAATGTATTCCGGCCAGCCATTCATTGTTCATGGCCGGAGTCCCTACCTGCCCGCCACTACCCGGCAGGAAATTTATAACGCCAGCCGGCACCCCTGCCTGCTCAAAAATTTTCATCAAATAGTAGCCGGAATAAATGGCTGTCGAAGCCGGCTTCCACAGTACCACATTGCCCATCAGAGCGGGGCTGGCTACCAGATTACAGGCAATGGCCGTGAAGTTAAAAGGTGTGACCGCAAAAACAAATCCTTCCAGGGGCCGGTACTCCATTCTGTTCCAGCCACCTGGCGAGGAAAACGGTTGATCTTTATATATCTGGGTCATAAAGTAAGCGTTCAGTCTCAAATAATCTATCACCTCACAGGCTGCATCAATTTCTGATTGATAAACAGTTTTACTTTGATTGAGCATGGTAGCTGCGTTTAAAACAGGTCGCCACGTTCCAGCAATCATTTCGGCTGCCTTCAGAAATATGGCCGCCCTGTGCTCCCAGGGGACGTTTTCCCATTCGTGTTTGACGTCAAGGGCTGCTTCAATAGCTGCCTGAACCTCTTTTTCCCCTGCCTTATGGTAAGTGGCCAGGACATGATGCTTGTTGTGTGGAATGATGCATTTCCCGGTATTTCCCGTTCTGACTTCTTTCCCGCCAATAATGAGAGGAATTTCAATTTCAGTTCCTCTCATTTTTGCCAGTTGGTTTTTTAGGACCCCCTTTTCCAGGCTGCCTGGCCTGTAGTCCAGTGTCGGTTCGTTCTGGGATTTTTCCAGGTAAAAAAGTGCATTAGACATAACAATACCTCCTGCTGTTATTTTGTGTTGCATTCCCTCCGGCAGGCTAAAAATGATACAAAAAAGAGCCAGAATCCCGGCTCTAAGTTGTCTACGGAAGAACCCGCCGCCCTAAGTTAAGACGGCGAAGCTTATGGCCATCCGTATTTCTCTTCTTTCCAACCGGGAGGCACAACCGTTTCCAGCTACACCCTAACGGTCTTAAAACCATAGAACTTGTCCTTGGGTTTAAAGACTCGAAGAGAATTACATGAACTTTTCACACAGATATAATAACGGATTTACCATCCATTCGTCAAGGAAAAAAAGTCGAACAATCTTAGAACAAAAACTTTTCCATCCTGATATTTATATCTCATAAGTCGACCGGATGGAATTTCCATATAAAACTTGAACTGCCGACTGACCAATAAAGAGCTAATCATTGGCTAATAGCAAATTTGATAATGACAAAAAGGTTTTGAAAGTTTTGACTTGAAATATTATTGTCTTAGATAATAGCTGGCAATACACGAAAAAGACATAGCTGCTGTATTGAATTATGATTGGCTATAATGAGCTAAAAAGGGATTAACATGACTAAAAGAGACTTGAAAAAAATTATTTTGACCTTGACCGTTTGCGACGGTCTGATGGTACCTTTTTTTTCACCTTTTTTTCTTTCAGTTTTTCGGGGAGTCTGATAACTGTCGTGGTGGCTATTCGGTCATGCATGGAGAGGCCTTCTCTGTCCCAGAGCACCTGCCAGAAACCGAGAGAAACAAATAGCCCAGAACAAAAATAACCATGGGCGCGCTCAAAGCATTGATACCAGCCGAGCCGCTGTTTGCCTTCCAGGTCAACGACCTTCAGTCCGAATAACCTCTTCCCCGGCGTCCGGCCACCATACCTGAAAAACAGGACAAAATAGAGCAACGTTATGATGTATTCTTTGATGATGTTATAAGCATCATTTCTTTCCTTCTGTCTGGCTTTTACCTCTTCTCCGGCTTTCTCGATAGTGGCAGCCGCTACTTCCTTTGGGTATTTATTTAAAATTTCTTCATCAGTCATCGCCATCGCCTTCTGATATTCTTCATCCTGTATTCTGCCTTTAAGGAGGTCAAGTAAGGCGGCTTTTTCGTCCTGCTCGACTTTTATTCCACCTTCAGCGCTTACAGTGACATCCTCACCTTTGCTCAGGGCTTCCATCACCTGGCCGGCCGGAGATGGCTGGTGTTGAATCCTGGCTTTTAATTCAGCATAGCCAGAATAAACCAGGATGGAAAGGATACTTATAATTGCGCCATCTATGGCGAAAGCCAGCCCGCGGCGGACAAATTCGGCCTGATCAGGCTGAACCTTGTTCCTTGCCAATAATTTTGAAAACATGTTCCCTCCTTCTTAAGATGACTGACCTGAAGCTTTAGTATAATTAGAACGGCCCCCATCGAATCTCATGGGTAATATCTTTTAATTCTATCACCATCACAGTCCCGGTCACCTTTATCTTTATGATAGATTTCAATAAATTCTATTTTCTGCTCATCAGGAAAATAGGCATATATGATTCTTATCCCGCTGCGACCTCCTCTTCCTTTCATGTCTTTACAGCGGAAATGCCTGACCTTATAGACCTCACTTTTAATACCAAGATTACTTATTCTGACTACACTATCCGTGTGGCCGCAGGGAAATGAATTTAAGAATTGTTTTAATATCTCTAAATCTTCTTCCAAGCTGGGCCAGCTTTTTAGAAGTCGCTTAAACTCTCGGTCAAATTCAGGAATTGTCGAAAAATTCATCTAGCCCGCTGTCAATCCTCTGAATAACTTCTTACCGAATAGGCCGGTGTCCTGTAAAAAACGAGTTCGTAGTCAATAATTTCTTTTTCTTCGGTGGCCTGCCAGGGCACATCATCGTGAGAATACTCACTTATTTTATTGGCATCATAATCAGATAGAGTTTCTATGACTTTATCAATCACTTCTTTTTGCCTAGCAGACAATTTATTAATGTCAGGTTCGACTAAGGCTAAGTATTTTATTTGCGGCTTATCATAGTAAGAAGAATGAATCTCCTGTATTTGCCTGTCTTTCATCTCAGCAATTATGTCTTCAAATTCACAAGGAGCCGGGCCATGCACAATTTTCCTGTAGGCAGCGCCAGTTAGAGGCTCTTCATACTTTTCATAATAATTGAAATCGCAAAAATAAAGCAGCTTATACAATACAGTCTTACCAACATTCGGTTTCCCTCCACACTTAGCCAGAATATAAAGCAACACCTGTTTGAACATTTCCTTATTAAACGGTGGCAACTTACCCATTTGCCTCAATTTGATATCTTTTCTCTGCATATTATCCTCGAGGAGGAGTTCGTCAGTAGATGTTTCAAATATTTGGGATAAGGCCAAGAGCTCTTTGGCCGTCACTTCTCTTTGACCGGACTCAATTTGGGACACCGAAGGGCGAGGAATACCCAGCTTCCTGGCCAGCTCTTCCTGGGTTAGCCCGTTTTCTTCCCTTAGTTTCCTTATCTTTTCCCCTAAACTTTTCTTATTCATCTTAAATTTCCTTTTTAAGAATTGATATGATCATAATTTAAAATAAATGATGTAAGAAAATATGTCAAGCTATGTAATATATTATTACATTTTGTTATCCGATGATATAAGAGGTCAGACACTTTTTGACAGTAACTATAGGCAGCTTTATAATTTAAAAAATGGCGAGAGATATTCACAGATTAACCTTCCTGCTTATGATCACGCTTTTTATATCTGTCACCAGCTCTGTTTCTCTGGCCTATGATAGAGTCTATTCTAAGCCTGCGTCCCAGACTGACTGGAATGTGCTTATTATAACGATGGACACGACCCGGGCTGATCATCTCGGCTGTTATGGGTATAAAGAGGCCAGGACTCCTAACATAGATTCTCTGGCAACCCAGGGGGTGCGATTTGCCAATGCCTACACCCCAGCTCCCCTCACCCTGCCGGCACATTGTTCAATTTTTACCGGGAAATATCCCTTTGTTCACCATGTCCGGAACAATGGCTCTTATTATCTGACACCTGACCAGAAAACGCTGGCTGAGATCCTCAAGGAGAACGGATTCGCTGCCACTGAGGTATTCGGTCGTCGGAGTTTCGCCCAGCAGCCTCCAATAGGGGTCACCCGCCTTGACATTTTCACTCTGCCAGCTTCTGGCTCTAAAGAGGAACTGGGCGTCGCCGTGAAATTCATTGCCGCCTGACTTGGTAACGATGTTAATAACCGCACCAGTAAATCCACCATATTCAGCCGGAGCACCTAGAGCGATAATCTGCTGTTCTTCGACAGTATTATAGTCAATTGGCGTTGAATACTGACCACCCCCAAACCAGGCGCTGGAGACATCAGCACCGTCAATAGCCCAGGTGTTACCAACCTGGTCTCCTCCCCCATAGGCACTATACTGGGTGACTCCGGGAGCCAGGTTGAGGATTTGGTGGGTATCCTGCTGAGTTGGCAAGCTCGTCAACAGCTCCTTAGAAATGTAGGTATTGGCCAGAGTGGCTTTAGAGATGTCCACAATAGGGGCAGCACCAATAACGGTAACTTCAGTTTCTATTTTCGCCTGGGATAAAACTATATCAATAGTGGCGGTCATGCCAGCATGAATTTCGACACCGCTAACTTTGGCCGGCACAAAGCCGCTTAGAGTGGCCTCAACCATGTAAGTCCCGGCAAAAAGCCCGGGAATTCGATAAAAGCCTTCCCGGTCGGTTATAGCTGATGGCTTCCCCATTACGCTGGGGGAACTGGCAACCACCGCCACTCCGGGAAGAGCAGCCCCGGTGTCATCCACCACTTTCCCCTTAATTTCAGCCAGTTCCCTGGTTTGAGCTACGAGCAGCGGCCCAACCAGAGCAGCGAGGATCAAAAAGCCCATGACCCAAATCCACTTTCCACGAAACATAATACACCTCCCACAAATTGATTAATTGAAACAGCCTTCTCCCCTCCGGTTTATTCGGGTCTGAAGCGGCAAGGAGATTAGCTTGTTCATTTTCATTTTATGACAGCGGATATATCCTTCCCCAGTTTGAGAAGTGCTTTTATATATTTCTTTTCAACTTCTCTCAGTGAGGCTTGTGAAACCAGAAAATCAAAAGAGACGGCACCTATTGGCCGGCCTGTTTCCAGATTAAAAAAGGGCGTAGCTACGGTAAATAGCCCTTTAATATATTCTTCGTTGTTTATGGCATATCCCCGTTTTCTCGTCCTCTCCAGGTCCTGGAGCAATTTATTCTTGTCCGTTATGGACTTGTTCGTCCGCCGGACGAGAGGCAAGCGGCTGAGAATGGTTTTCAGGTCTTCCTCTGGAAGGTAAGCCAAAATCGCTTTTCCCAGTCCAGTGCAATGGATGGCTGGATTAATGATCAGGGCCCGGTAGGCCAGACCATCTTCAGCTGCCCGAAAATAGAGTTGCAATAAAGCCTGCTCTTCCAGAACGCAGGAATCAATGCTGATTGCTTAAATTATGGTCAGGGTAAAGAAGGAAATCATGGCCGGTGGCGAAGGCCAGATGGACATTTTCCCCGGTGGCAGCTGACTGCGACAAGTCTTACTGCAGACGGTCCTCTCTCAGAAATTCCAGGAGGGCAGCTTCAAACTCAGGTTTGGCAAGTGTCGTAATATGGTCTCCGCCGTGATGACTTTGATTTCTCCCCGGCAGAGAAGCTCTCTGGCCGTCTTAATCTTGCTCTTGACATGTTCTGATTCGTTTTCACCAACAAGGCAAAGAATTGGAGTCCAATTTGCCCTTTTTCACTTGACAACCATCACTCTCGGACTTATTTATTAACTGACTGGTTAGTTAAGAGGGCAAAGAAGGATGTCCCCGACAGAAAACGAACTGGCCACGGGAAAAACCCAGACACCTTCTACCGGACTTTTATCAAAACACATCTTTGATATCTCCCGTATTGGCGTGATACCCAGAGAAGCAGGCGCCAGACAGGCCCTCATCTATCATTGTCTCGAGAGGGAAAAAGAAGACAACCCATTAACAGGCATCGATGCCTGCCGTCAATAATTCAGGGAGGTAAAGGGATGAATATGGTTCCTAAAAAGGCTGTTAATTTAGCCATAAAGTATCTCTCTGACGATCCGATGAAAAAGCTGCCCAAGATTTTCGCTCTGGCTGAGGCTCTCGATCGTGGTCACCAGCGTACCTCTGATATCCGGAGAATACGCGGTTTTCTTGAAGATGAGCATAATAACTGGCATGTTTTTGCCAGGAAATTATCGGAGGAAGTCGACGTCAATTGCCTCAGAAAGGTTATGGAATGTTTTTTCGTTAATTCAATGCTCGATGGCATCCCGCGTGCCCGCGAAATAGAGGAAGAGTACGATTGCAATGTCCCCTGGGTAATCCTTATGGATCCAACCAGCGCCTGCAACCTGTCCTGCGTTGGCTGCTGGGCGGCGGAGTATGGGCACAAATACAATCTTTCCTATGAGACACTAGACTCCATCATCTGTCAGGGAAAAGAATTAGGCATTCATTTTTATATTTTCTCTGGAGGCGAACCGCTGGTCAGAAAAAGAGACATTATCCGGCTGTGTTGCTCCCATCAAGACTGCTATTTCTTTGCCTTCACCAATGGCACGCTGGTTGACGATGAACTCTGCCGCGAAATGAAGGAGGTTGGTAATTTCTCGCTGGCTTTCTCCATCGAAGGTGACAGCGAAGTGACTGACTTCCGCCGTGGCAAAGGAACCTACCAGAAAGTCATTGAAGCCATGAACCGCATGAGAAAGCACCAGCTTATTTTTGGTTATTCAGCCTGCTATCACCGTTACAACACCGAAAATGTGATTTCTGACCGATTTGTAGATGATATGGTTGAGCGCGGCTGCCGCTATGCCTGGTATTTTACCTATATTCCGATCGGCAAGCAGGCCCGTACTGATTTGCTGGCCACCACCGAGCAACGGGCCCTGATGTTCAAGCGCATCAATGAAATTCGCGCTACCAAGCCCCTCTTCGCTGTGGATTTCTGGAATGATGGAGAGTATGCCCATGGCTGCATTGCCGGTGGCAGACGCTATTTCCATATCAATGCGGCCGGGGATGTCGAGCCGTGTGCCTTCATTCACTACTCAAATGTCAATATCCATGACGTTACTCTGCTGGAGGCGTTGCAATCCCCTATTTTTAAGGCTTACCGCAAGAGGCAACCCTTCAACGACAACCCGCTGCGTCCCTGTCCGCTCCTTGATAACCCTGAGATCTTGATTGAAATCATCAAGGAATCTGATGTGAAGTCAACCGACATGGAAGCGCCGGAAGAGGTGGAAGAACTCATTGCCAAGACCAGAGAAGCAGCCAGCCGCTGGGCACCGGTGGCCGAGCAGTTGATGGCCGAAGTCTATGCGGCCAGAGCAGCCGCCGGCCAACCGCTTCGTCCCTGGGATCAGCCGTCGTCAGAGCAGTCTCCACCGACTCAGCAAGAACAGTGGTAGGGTGGCCCGGGCTTTAAATTTCAGCCGATCAAAAATACGGCCGCCGCGTGGCGGAAGGGCTGCATCTTGATCTCACCGAAATAAAACGCCTGGCTGAAATGTCCCCTGAAGACAGAGCCAGAGCCACAGCTGCACCCGAGACGAAGTAAAGAGCAGATAAAGAAATAAATAAAAAAGTGAAAGGCCTCAAGCAATTAACGCTAAGCCGTGTGGGTCTTGAACCGATAATGTAAGTTTTGAACCGGTGGTTGGCTGAAAATAGTCAGTAGCACATTAGCTCTCACCGGCAGGCAAAAAAACATGGGGACACACTGAAGAAGAAAAGTGTGTCCCCTTTTTATTTTGTTTTTATATTTTTTAGAGCGACCGCAGAATTCTGAGGGCTACCACCGGCGAGATTTCACTGCCCCGAACGGCCTCAAACTTCACCGTGATCTTGTCCTTGCCTTTGACCAGCTTTTCCGGAAGCACATAGTCCTTTTCGATGAAGCGTGGCGATGGAACGCGGGTTATCTCTTCTTGAGCCAGCACCTCGCCGTCAATCAATAGCTTAAAGCTCGACGGTCGCAGTCTTTCTTCAGAGTAATAGGTGACATGAAGGACAGGGCTCTTAATTCCCTTGATGGGCAGCTCGCAAGAAAACCAGGTACTCCCGCGGCGGCTTCCCCGTCCCAGGACCCGTTGAGGGGTAATTCTTTCGCCGGCCTGGAAATTAAATCCCTTTTCACTTCTGGGGTTGCCCAGCTCGACCATAACTACCGTAGCGGCCTCGAGCTTCTTGAGCCGGGCCTGTTCGGCCTGATATTCGCTCAGCCTCTTTTCCCATTCTTTTTGATCTATATAATCCCAGTAGCCAGCATAGATTCGCTTGTGAACGGAGTAGAAAGGAAAGAGATCAACCTTAAAGGCTTTATCCGGCTCGGCCAGACTTCTGGCCACACCTTCGATATAAAAATGTCCGGGGCGATCCCCAGCCGGCTTAACCCAGTCGCTCACCGGACGCGGAGCGGCAACCAGTAGCGGCACAGATGGACGCTTTAAGGCAGCCTGAGCTTCGGCCTCATCCTCATCTTCAATCCCCCGCTGTCTCCAGTCGATTTCGGGGCCAAGGTCGCCGGCCAGAACCAGCGGGCCCCACATCAGAGCCACGACTCTCGCGTCGCCGGCAGCCGGTTCGAGATAGAGTGACTTGGGAAGTATGACCTCCACCGTGTCTCCTGTCTTCCACTGCCTCTTGATCTCGACATAGTAGCCGTTTCGGTCTCTTTCCTTAGCGGCGCGGGCATACTGTGGATTAGCGACAGATGAGGTCGGTTGAAGGGCTTCCTCGGATAGAGCCTCGCCATTTATCTTGACCGAAAAACCCTGACGGGCCCACCAGGGACGGCGCAGGAGCAGCGTGAATTCTTTCGGCTTATCAGTTTCAATTCTCAGGGTAGCTTTTTCACCTTCAGGAAAGTCGGTCTCCATCTTGACCCTGGCTCCGACCCGGTCGGCAGCGGCCGTGGATGGAACATAAAGATTCACCCAGAGCCTGCTCTCATCCTCGTAGTAAATCCCGAGACCGTGGAGAGCATGGTTTTCCATGCCTGAGCCAACACAGCAGGTGAAGCTCCGGAACATATCCTGATACTCGTGCTGGACACCGCGGCCCACCGGAACCATATAGCACATCCGGCCATCTTCGTTGTCTATCGAGGCGAGCACATGGTTGAAAAGGGCTCTCTCCATAAAATCAGCGTAATGAGCGTCGGGCGACAGGGCAAAGATAAGGCGCGCCAGCTTGAGCATATTGTAAACGTTGCAGCTTTCGCAGGTTCGGCCATCAACCTGAAAAGCCAGTTCCTCGGCTGCACCAAAATACTCGTTCATCCCGTTGCCGCCGGTGGCGTAGCTGTGATGATTGGCCACTATGTCCCAGAAAAAGCTCGAGGACATCAAATCTGCCGACTCGCCGGTATAAAGGTAGCGGACGGCAGCTCCGATCATCTTGGGAATCTGAGTGTTGCCGTGGGTGCCGGCCAGAATGTCTTCATGATGAGCCAGCGGCCGGTGGAAAATTTCCTGCTCAAACTTGCTGTAGAGCTGAAGCCAGCGGCGGTCACCGGTATCAGCATAGAGGTCAGCTAAGATCTCATTCATCCCGCCATATTCGCAGTCCAGCATCTGCTGAATCTGCTTGGGACTCAGACCGGAGAGGATTTTCTCGGCCCAGGCGGCGAATTTCGTCTCGACCTCGAGGGCAGTTTTGTTGCCCGTAAGGCGATAGGCATCGCGCAGGCCGGCGAAAGTTTTGTGGAGCGTATACCAGGGTGACCATTCTCCGTTGAGGTCAAAGCTCGAGGCTTTTATCTCGCCGCGGGCCAGAGCTTCAAAGCAGCGGCGTCCGCCTTCGAGGGCACTCAGATAGCCGTCGCCATTTTTATCCTGAACTTCCTTTAGCTCTTTAACAATATAGTCGGCGCGGTCCTTAAAGCGGGTGTCGCCGGTAGCAGCATACATCAGGCTTACAGCCGAGAGATAATGGCCGGCGATGTGACCCGTCAGATTGCGGCCCGGGCCATCCCAGCCACCGTAGGGCTCAGCTTTCGGCTGGAGGCCGGCGTTTTTCCGGTAGAGGGCCAGCATCCGGTCCGGTTCGAGAGTCAAAAGATATTGTTTGGTGAGCTCTTGAGCTTTGAGGAGCGGACCGCCAGTCAGCCTGACTTTATTAAGGGGAACGGGGGTAGCGCGAAGCAGTTTCTGCTGAATTGTCCTGGCGTCTGGGTCAGCTGGCTGGACAAAAGTCTGGGCGAAGAGGGGCGGCAAGGCAAAAAAGCCCAGGGAGAGAGCAAGAGCGGCAGAGGCAAGGGTAAAGGAGGCAGAGCGGCGGAATATCTGTAAAAATTTTAATGACTCGATAACGTCAGAAATTCTGGCGATTATACCATCCATTTCACTTCTCCTGTGGCATATTATTTATTTTATTCTGATGTCTAATATATCTTATTTCCCGCCGCCTGGGCAAGACCTTTTTATGCTCTGACCAAACCAAGACCACTTAACACTTTTATGGATTGAATCCATGAATGTAAAAAGCTGTTCATGCATATCAAGACTCATAAAGCTATTGACTTTAACTACCATTGACAACCTCTTCATGCTAAAAATATACTGTTCCGGGGGAGGGTAGTTATGGTCAAAAGAATAAACAAAAGCTCTCTTGAGCGATTCATAAAAAATGATTTACCGAAGAAATTACAAAAAGATCTTCAAGATCTTCGTATCATCAGAGAAGCTGACATTGCCTGCTGCGTCTATTTCCATCTGAGAAGATTTATAGGTTCAGACAAAACCCTGAAAGTATTCGCTGAGAGACCTTCGAAACAGACAAAACATATTGTCGATATGGTCATTTTTAGAGATTTCCCCAATAAGTCTCCAGATCCGCGTATTGCCTTTGAACTCAAATGGAACCGAAAAAGGATATCGAAAAAGGATAGAGACAGCTTAGACCAATGCATAAGAAAACTAAACCTGGGAAAAGTTTATTTCATTTCGGTTTGCAAGAAAGATGGAGTAAATAAGGTCATTAAATCGGATTTAGAAAAGTTTAGGCTCTTCGAGATCTATATCTATCCAAATTTACCCCCGAGTAAGTATAAAGAATGGGACGCCAGGCGGGCTAAAGTCAAAGACAAGTTTTAGTGGACTCGATGAAGAGTACCTAATTGGAGGGATGATTCATCGGTCTTTGCTCAAAGATTGACTTGAATTGATACTAAGGTGCGTATTCCGACGCAAGTCGGCCGGGCATTCCGATGAGAAGCCGGCCACCCATTCCGGTGGGAAGACGACCATTTTTGGTCTGAATATGCTAGGCCATTATATTAATCTCTACTCAATTATGTTATTGAAATTCTCAACCGAATAAATCTGCTCTAATATTTTCTGATATAAATTCTGGCGCTTTCTTATGTCATCTTTTTTAAAATGCTCATGTGGTTCAAATGGAAACCCCTTTTCTTTTATAAACCTGATAAACTTTGGGTTGTTTGAATAAAAACCTGGTACTAAGCTTTTAGCAAGATAGTTTTGATTTTGATTAAGGTATCTATCTCTTTTTTCCATATATGGCAAGTCGCCAAAGCTCTTATTAAAGCTTTCTTCAAGTATCAACAAATCGCCGATCATATTTCTCCAATTTTCAAATTCATCTCGTTGGTTAAATTCATCACGATGTTCTTCAAATTTGTCGGCCCAGATATGCTCTACTTGAATTTGCTTTGACATATAGTATTTGAAATTATCAGGCTCCCCGCAATTTCTTTCTATATAAGATGTCATCCTTGCCAATAAAAATTTTATGAATCTTTTATTTTGTCCATGTAATCTGAGATTACTGAAGCCTTCAAGGCTTTCTTCCATTTTATTTATTCTATTCTTTAATATATCCGCTAATTCACCTAAATCCTTGTCTCTCACCTCTTTTACCAGAGAATACATAGTATATCTGATAGCACTGTGAGAATAAGATTTATAGTTGATCGCCCTTAAAACGACATATGTTTCTAGATATTTTGATACGAGTTTCAATTTCTTTTTAATTACATCCTGCGTATCATCAAGTCTTATTGGAGCTATCAATAACGGGTAATATATAGATAAGGCTAATCCTCTTTCATTTATATAAAATATACTTTCTAATTCTTGGTCATAATTATTTGCTGCCTTGCTTATCACCTCATATTTTTCAGCATAAAACTTCATCTTTTGGGCTACGAATTTGAAAAAATCCTCATCTTTTTTAAGCCCTAATTTGTCCTTGTTATCTCTTACCCACTGGTGAAATCTAGTTCCAATTTTTTCAAAATCCTCATTGGCAGCTCCTTTTTTTCCGGGTCGAATAGTCTCTGCATACTTTGCTCTGAGCCAGGCTTTAAAGAACTCTAAATCTTCCTCTTTTGAAAGCTTTTTTAGATCAAATATAATGTTTCGCCAGATATTGTTAACTTGTTGTTTCTGTTCCCCATTTGTAAGATTTGAAATTATATATCCCTTTAGCATTTCTGAAGGGGTAAGGTTGAGCCCCCTATCGTTCATTGTTTCGAAGATCTTATATGCGTTGTCATCTGAATATGTCAAAATTTCGACCAAAGCCACATTTTCAATCAACCAATCAATAAAATAAGGTAGCGCCTCACCTTTTAGTTCGTCTGGGAAGAGTTCTTGAATATCTTTGTACCTTTCAGTTAGGTTCTGGATTGATTCATCCTTTCCATTATTATTATATTCATCCCCCTTAAATAACGCTTCCATGACATCATGTCTTTCGGGTATCTGAAGATTGAATGATTTTTGCCCAAATTTTTCTGAAAATATTAAATCGCTTATTGAGACTTTTTCTTCTCGACCCTTTTGTAGGTTGTTCAAATAAATCAAAAGTAAGGTCAACGAAGTCAACCGCTGCTGGCCATCAATTATGGATTTACCATCTTTCTTTTGGCTCAGAACAAAAGGTCCTAAAAAATACCGCTCATAATTCTGAACTTCTCTTCTATCATGACCTTTATCATAATCTGATAGAAAACTATCAGTAAGATCTTCTATTAATTGCTCGATATGCTTTCGCTGCCATCTATATTCTCTCTGGAAAAAATCTACTGTATATTTCACATTATTTAGAATGTCCTTCACTGTTTTATCCATAGCCCTTATGCCTTTAACCTCTAAAGTCTCTTCTTGGTTCATAATTATTACTCCCTTAATATGTTAAATTGGCGGATTGACTCTGACCTTTGCTGTCAGTATATTATTATATAGTTTCTCTGACAGACTGCAAATAAACTTCCTCTTTCTCGATGTTAAATCTATTAAAGCAAGATCTTATGGGGACTCTGGCATCGAGGACAATTTGATAAATATCCTATTCTCGAACACCACCCCCAGTGAATACATTTTTTCTTTTGACTTTTTAAATGTTTATTTATATAAGTATATTTAAATCGGGAATGAGGAGAAACTTAGCTTGATAATGGCCTTTAAATAAAGACACTGATTACAAAATAATAAATATTGGGCCAATAGGGGAATGAAAATTTGCTATTAACTTGCAAGCACTATGACACCGAAGGAAAATAATGGAATAAATATATCCTTTTGCGGGGTCAAGAAGGTTTTTAACCTAAAAAAGGTTAATGATGCAAATTGATTATGTAGAAATTGTTACAGATAAGCCCATTCAGAAATTTTTATTGAAGTTTTATTTGACTGATTATCCTATGGAAAATCTCGTCCTTATTAGTCCTTTCATCGGTAATCTCGAAGGAAATCGGATCACTTTAGATAGTGTGTGCAAAAAGGCAGCTACTAGAAAAATGCCGATTTATGTCATCACGAGGACTCCAGAAGAAAAATATCAGGAAGATGCAATAAACACCCTTATTAATTATGACTACGTGGAGCTTCGATTTAACGAATCGTTGCATGCCAAGCTTTATTTTTGTTTGTGTTATGATGAGTCAAAGAGCTTTGCACTCCTAGGATCAGCAAACCTAACTAGAAACTCTATAGAACAAAATATTGAAATTGCTATGATGATTTATGGAAAAGGTCCTGGGCGAGAACTCTTGAAGGAATTCTCTCGCTGGGGCCTCGAAAGGCTAAGGACACTAAATGAGACGAAACTAATAAAGAAGATAAAAGTGCAAAGGAGGCAATATTATGGACTTTAAACAATGGTTTTGTCTTAATGGGAGGGAAAGTTTTACGATCGATCCCAAGGTGAATCCAAAGGATGCAAAATTTTATTTCGGTAGGGCAGAGATTAAAAACCGTATAAAAGCTCAACTAAGACGCTCATTTGTTGAACCGGGTGTTCCCAAGATGGTCATTTATGGCTCTTTCGGCTCTGGAAAAACGCAGACACTTTTTCATTTGGAATATTCACTCCAAAATGAACGTCCCGAGGCTTGTCATCAGATTCCTAAACTTCTTCACTTAGACCTTGAGATGAACAGTAAATCTGACCATAAAAATTGGCATCTTCAATTACTAGAGACTTTGGGGAAGCCTATTGTTTCTAATTGGATAGATAAGCTCTTCAGTCAAACTCAAAACCTTGATTTAGAACTTAAAAATATCTTTGGGAACGTTAATATGGCAGAAGCAGCAAAAAATTTAAGAGTGGGTGGAGACATGGGGCTACTTGCCTGGCGATGGTTCTGTGGATATGAATTAAAGCCAAATGAACTGGAACGCTTAAACGTCACAAGATCCTTAGGTGATCTTGGTGCGGGCGACATGATAAATGCTCTCGTCGGTATAGGACGGCTTGCAGAAAGGAACGGGGAAAAACTTATCTTTCTCATGGACGAGGCAGAGCAGTTCAAAAATGTAAAAACTGGTGATGCAACTGAGTCTCTCCATACTTATTTGAGAAAACTGGCAGAACCTTCAAATTCATCTGTGGGTTATATTTTAGCTTCTTATGCTTTAACGCTTGACGATATGGCAGAACTTATTGTAAGAGCGGACGTTAGAACACGAATAGGCGAGAATAACTTTATTGAGATCCCTCCTCTTCCTTCTATTCATGACGTCCAGGTATTCTTAAAAGAGCTTCTTTTAGAATTAATAAATCAAAATCAGGCGGAAGAAAAGATCCATAATGAATCTCTTGGGGTAAGTCTCGAGACTTATCCATTTACGGCAGAATCTTTTAGCATACTTTGTGAATATGCTTCTCAGGATCCCATTAAAGCGCTACCAAGAAACTTGATCAAAGCTGTCAATGAATGCGCTATTTCCGCATGGGACGAGAGGAAACCTATCATTGATCCGAACATTGTTAACGAAATTGCTCCTCTTATTTTTGGATGATAACTATGAAAAGGTTTACTGTAAAACCCAAGCTAACTCACTTAAAGCGGCTCCTTGTCGGAAATATAGACGAGGGAAAAGAGCATATCTTCCTTGGCAGACTTGCTGAGGCAGGCCAACTCGTAAGAATTGATTTCGATGTTTCTTCTCCTCATGTCATTGCAATATTTGGTAAAAGAGGATCAGGGAAATCTTACACCTTAGGAAGTTTCCTTGAGGGATTATGTACTAAGGATCCAATAAATAGCATTTCAACTATTACGAAAACTCAAGCTGCATTATTATTCGATACATTAGGCATTTTTCAGTGGATAAATATTCCTCTCGCCGAAAATTCTCCCCAGGAGCTACTGAAAGAACAGGCTTTATTCCAGAAAGGATGGGATATAAAAAGTGAAGCCTTAGATGTTCAAATCTGGCAACCAAGAGGAGCATCATTAATATCTAGTGATCATAAGGAATTTACTATTAACTGTGCAGACTTTACTGCATCAGACTGGGGTTATCTTTTTGGTGTAGATATTCTTCAAGACCGGATGGGCCAGCTTCTCAATGATGCCTATGAAAAAGTAGTAAATGAAGGGTGGTCCAATGGTTCATCAAGCTTTCCGCCGAGACCAAAATATGCAATTGAAGATCTTTTAGATTGTATACAAAATGATAGTGAGCTCTTGAATAACTATCATAATGAGACCAGAAGAGCTATAGTTCAGCAACTTTCTGTTTACTGGCGTAATCCACTGTTTCAGCCAAAAAGAAAAATCCCAGAAGCTTTGAAATGGCTAACAGATAAAGACCTGGTTTCTGCACAAGATATCAAAGCCTATGAATCTACTGAAGGCACATCATTGACAGAGTTGTTAAAGCCTGGATATCTGAGCGTACTCCTTTTGCATAAGATGCCAGATGAGCTTCGCTTTGTTCTTATAGTCTCTTTAATCCGCAAGATCATGCAAGCACGAATAGAAACTTCTGAAATAGAGAAGAACTTAAGAATTCTTCCTAACCTAAGGGATGAAGAGATAAAGGTCATGCAGGAAAAAATATGCTATGGTGTTCCTCCGACCTGGATCGTTGCAGACGAAGCTCAAAACTTTCTTCCATCTGAGAGAAAGACAACGGCAACCGATATCCTTATAAGGCTTGTTCGAGAAGGAAGAAACTTCGGGCTTTCATTTATGCTTACAACCCAGCAGCCATCTGCAATAGATCCGCGAATCCTTGCGCAAGTTGATACTTTGATGGTTCATAAGTTAACAGTCCAAGGAGACATTGAATATATAAGGCGAAATTTAAAATCTGGATTACCAGAAGAGATTAAATATGGAAACACTATTCTTCCCTTTGACAACTTGTTGAGGTCTTTGGATACCGGACAGGCAGTCATTTCAAATACTGAAGCAGACAGAGCTTTTATTGTAGATGTCAGACCGCGAGTAAGTGTTCATGGGGGCTTTGGAGTCTAATGGAATTTATCAGGGCTATAGAAAATCCCAGGAAATGTATGCAACGACTTGGATTTTTAAAGTGGTTAGCCTTCTATTGCTCGAAGAGTGCAACGTCAAATCTATCTATTTTAGGAAATAATCTAATATCTACTGTTTCCAAAAAAATTCTAGTCCCCGTTACTGAAGAATTAATCCTATATATAAAATCAGCCCTAGTTTCCCCCGTTCATCGCGGGATATTTGCACAAGTAAATCAACAAAAAAATGAAGGGGACATAAAAAAGACTATAAGTGTTGAGTTGCAAGATGCCTACTTATCCTCTTTTGATTTACCTTCGCGGAGAGGAAGATTAGCGAAAGATGAGTGGTTTGAATATCCTTCACTTGCAATTGGGCTGGCTTTGATAAAAAAAGGCACGTATTCTCTATCGGTAAGAGGAGTCTCTTTTTTAAGCCTAGTTATAAAAGAAGAAATTGATGCATTTAAACAATATGATAAAGAATTCAATCCATTTAAGATGTCGATGAAACAAAAGCTTCTGTTACTATATTGCCTCGTTGATAATGATGGCCAAATGTTAAAGCCGCTTTATAAAGATATAATAAAAAAAGACAATACCTTTTCTGACATCGAAGCCTCAGAATCTTTAGACGAAATATTCTCAGGATTATTAAAAGAGTCAAGGCCCAGGGTACGTAGCGGAGATGATATAAAGAGAATACAAAGAATTGAAAAAACCATAGAAAGACTTAAGACAGTTAAAGGGAAACCAAGTACAGGAGGTGGAGGTGTTAGACATGAAACCATCGCAGTAAGACTCGAACCGTTCGTAGATCTTGGCCTCCTTTTAAAACCTGATCCGTTTGCCTATCGATATAGGTCTACAGATGCAACGAAAAGTTTTTTTGAACCTTTGATATGCTCAGATGGCATAGACGTTTTTTTACGTAATTCTTTTTTTAGCACAGTAAATAGTACATACAAGCTTGATGCTGTTCACCATACTGGAAGGGATATAGTATTACCAGCAATCCAAAAAGCGTTTATAACGCTAAAAAGCCCACTCGGCTATGCACCAATCTTGGAAGTGTCGCTTCTGGCAGCGATTAACTCAATTACAGAGAACAGAACATTTTTTGAACTCTCAGAATGCTTAGAAATACTCAAATCCATTCAGAAGGAAAGACCAGAGCTAGTAAGGTTCAATGTTGACCGCTGGGGTACTTTAACATTTGTAAAATTTAACGGAGATATAACGAAAGCAATTGGAGCTTAGAGGAATGGCTATACCTCCAGAGAAAGAGATAAGAATCCCTCTTTTACATCTTATTCACTTTCTGGGTGGGGTTGGAAGTGCTCGCATCGTTTGTGATGCTCTAGCCAAATATTTTAAGCTCAGTAAAGAAGAGATGGATGAGACTCTACCTTCAGGCCGTTACAAAAAATTTGACAACCATGTTCAGGCCGCCAAAAACATGCTTTGCTCATTGGGCCTTTTAGACAATTCTGCCCGCGGCCTGTGGAAAATTACAGAAAAAGGTAGGCAGCACTTATCTAAAATGGGCCTATTAGATAAGTCTTTCTTACAGGATGTTCATGAATTACGTTTGTTTGATGAAACTCAACTACCGAAGCCTGAAGATCAACAGCTTCTGGAGCTTGTTATTGACGAAGTTGTTCCAAATGGGCCCAAGAGATTTCCCGAAGATTTCTGCAATAATGATTGCGGCGAGTTTTATGAGTTAGAACTGCCAGGAATACAACTACAGCTTGCCCCCTTATCCAATACTACCATTGTTTCCCGAAAGGGTTATTTTCGCTATCAAGCGAAGAACCCTCCTGAGGCAAAATATATTCTTTACGCAAATAATGTCGGGTCCAAGAAGATAAAGATACCAAAAGACAACCTTACGTTATTTAAGATGGTAAAGGGCTATGAAAAATATTGTAACGAAATAATACAACAAGCTTTTCAACTTTTTCTCGAGTTCACAAATGATGAAGCAAGAGCCGAATATCTCTTGAAACAACTTGAAAAAAAGCTTGATTTAAGGTTTAACAGCAATGAATGAATAGCGGCGAAATTGGCCATGCCAAGTTTAGTTCGCAATTTGGCCATCGCAAAATCTCCATTTATTAACAATAGCTAGCAACCTGGGCCTGCTCTGACTCTAATAGCTGACCAAGGTTATCTGCCCTGACGTATGTATACTCATCGGGCCGATCCTATGAGTGTTCTTTGAGGTAGGACAACGTCGATCTCACACTTTTTTATCCTCGTCTAGGATATTCATTAATAATGTCCATAATCTTTCCGAGATGGCTATGTTTGATATCTGTAGAACTTTCGAACTCGGCCTTTATGTTTGCTACAAATAGTTCAATAAACTCTTCTAAGTTATTTATGAGACGGAGGTAATATTTCAAGGTAGGCATAACCCCATTTGGAATTATGTCAATCGAATATTGTGATTTAATCTTATTTACGAGATCATAAATTTGCGAATCGGTCTCTGAAAAGTTAGGCTCATGGGTTGTCAAAATAAGATAGCGCCTTATTTTGGTACCTTCTACCTTCCTTAACACATCTGAAATCATCATAGAGTCAATTGGGATGTTATGCTTTATTTCTACAATCTCAAATGGATTGCCTTCTTTGTCATATAGCTCGATATCACCATATCCACTATATCTATCAGAAGTCGTATGCGATTTAAGTGGGTTTAATGTTGCGTTTTTATAAAAGTCAACCTCTTTTATTAAAATCTGATATACCGAGTATATAGCAACAACAGGCAAGCGAGAACTATTAGGCAAAGAAAAACAATCATTTAGTAGAGAGAGCACTTGGTTTATTGTTAAAAAGTGTTTATTTGCTTTATCCAAGATATGTGCAGCCGTTGTTAATTCGGCCTTCTTCTTCTCAATCAAAAATATAAACAACGTTATTAGATAATTCGAGGGACTAGCCCTGTTAATTTCTATATCATTGAGAATAGATAAAAATGATTGTTTTACTTGTTTGTCTCTTATTTTTCCAGGAAAATCCAATGTGAAGGGATGTGGCTGTTCGATAGATCTAGTCAACCACCCAGATTCTTTTGGCGCATACCGAGGAAACTCTCTCTTTAACCACGGAGTTATAACATTTGTGTCAAGAGTCCTGCCGCTATATCCTCCATTAAATTCCTCTCTGTGAAGCCTGATATCCTGGCCTTGATCTACTATTTTTTTTATAAGGCTGGTAATTAAAACGGCCAGAATTGATTTTTGCTTCTCTATCTTTTCAATTATATTTGTAACAAGAGTTAATTGATCATTATTCATTTTAGAAGAAAGAAATTCTTTTTTTTCGCCTGAATTCACAATTTCTAACGCTTTCCCAAAATATTTTTCTAGCGTCAATTGATAAATGTTTGAGGCTTTCATCATACAAACTCCAAATCTGATCCCTCACAAAGATTATCTATTCGTTGCCTTGCATAAAGACAATATTTTTGGTTTATCTCAATTCCTATAAAATTTCTTCCCATCCTTTTGGCTACCACAGCCGTCGTTCCAGACCCTATAAATGGATCTAAAACCATGTCTCCTCTTTTAGTTAATAATTTGAAGAATTGTTGAATTATAAACTCTGGATAGACTGCTGGATGAATGTTCCCCCTAATTGTTTCTACTGGGCATTCTATTATATCTTTTTTAATGGAATTGCCAGATATTTTAATTATTGTAAACCCATCTTTTTCTAGATGTGATTTTCTCCCGCCGTTTTGTCCACCATAAGGCATTGAATGAATTCCCCTAATTTTCATCCTAAAGCTATCGATCCTGCCGCTTTTTACTTCACTTATTGCTTTCAGTAGCTCACTTTTAGCGAGTTTCTTTTGTTCGTCTGATAGGTTTGAATCATTTATTTGGTCAAAATATTTTTTCCCGATATTTTCCCCTGCTCTTTTACTTTTTGTTCTTCTTGAATCCGCCGGGCCTAAAAAACACTCTTTATTAAAATAATAGTTATTAGATTTAGCAAAAATAAAGAATGGCTCCTTTGCGGGAACTAGCTTTTTAGGATCTTGCCGCGGGGTTGGATTCAGTTTTACCCACGTAACCTCGTTTATTAGCTTAACATTTGTTTCTTGGATTGCTTTAATCGCAAACCTATAAGGAACAAGCAATAAGCTTCCTTTTTCATATTTATCGCCAAGATTAAATACGATACTTCCCGATGGTTTTATTATTCGTTGGCATTCTCTGAAGACTTTGATTAAGTTATTTAAATATTCATCCAAGGTTTTTTCGTTGCCAATTCCTAACATCTCTGAGCCATAGTCTCTTTGGTGAAAGTAAGGAGGACTCGTAATTACTAGATCTATTGAGCCATTTGGTATTTTTTTAAGTTCCTCTATCGCATCGCCACAGATAATTTGATTTATTATTGTTTCTAAGTATTCTCTTTCCTTTAGCATTTTTTCCTCAAATATCATTCTTTCCGAAGAAGCGTTTCCTCATAATGATAACACACGCAAGTAAAAACATGAAATTAATATTGCTTTTTCAACTCCTTCGAATATTTCAAAGCCATGTCAAGTTTAATCTCATTATTTGGCCATCGAAAAGTCTCTCATCCTCACCCTATTCAGACGCTTGGGCCCGGCCTCATTCTAACTGCTGACAAAACCCATCTGCCGTGATCCAGGCACTTCATTCGCTCAGTCCTCCGAGTAGTCTATGAGGTAGGAGGTAATAAGACTCAACTGAAAGGGAAAATCCTACCTGCGCGTCCGTGTACCAAATCTAGCGACTAGCTGTTTCCAGACTGTTGGCGAAAGAGATACGATGTTTGTCTGTTCGCAGGAAAAAGTAAAACTCCAGCGGAGTCCGCAAGTGACTCCCGCGGACAGCGCTTAGCCTCGGGATATCCGTTCCATGCTTCTCTACAAAAAGATAAGCCACCTTCTTGGTGCCGCCATACCATTCTGGTAGATAAAGAATATAAATATATCAAATGATTACCATCGATGTTGATAGAAACGGACTGATGTGTCTAAGTCAGAAACTGATACAACGGTTTGAAGGAGGCGGTAGCGCGGATTATTTCGTCCTTGAAATTCTCATCTTCCATTTCCGGATGATCTTTGAAGAAATATCTGGTTCTGATCATGAGCTGACCGTTGTATTCCTTGTGATGCTTTTTGCGATTTATGGTGCTTCTTAGCCCCTCCCACAATGCTTTGTTTTCTTTGATGCCTTTTTCGGGATTGCCATTTATCGTGTCCAAATTCATCTCAATCATCCCGTCGATGAGACCATCTTTTCTCCCCACATAATGACGCTGCAGGAATTCCAGGTAGACATTAGGTAACATGCTTCTTAACTCAAAGAGCTGGCTTTCAAACTCCCGGAAAAGATTATCATCCTTACATATCTGCTTTAGCCTTCGCCACCTTTGACCTGCCTTGTCGGGGATGGTCAGACCGATGAACAAATTGGTCTCGCTCAGTGAGAATGTGAAATGGAGATCCTTAGTAAAATCTTCCTGAGGAGCCAGGTAACCCCAGGCCCATTCACGATAAATCTGGTAAGGATTTTTTGCCCTTTTGTAATACTGTTTTTCGTATATAAAACCTTGATAGATTTCTTGAAGTTTTGGTTTTATAGCCCGGATTAAATTCCTGACAATGTTATTGGCCTGCTCAAGATCATATCCTTCTTCCCACTTTTTAATCCCCCAAAACCCGATTAAATCATTTTGCATGTATAAAAACTCCTTTAGCTGACTTTGAAGAAACTCCTCGGCGTTCTTTGGGCTCTTATAATCCCCTAGCATTTCATAGATTTCACGCCAGGATAGCCAGATCGAATTGACACCAATTTCGCCCCTGGCCTTAAGCTCTTCTATAGGTGATGAATCATCAGGTGTAATCACGCAAAGATATTTTTCATTATAGCTTTCAACTTCTCTAAGGTGAGACTTCAGCTGCTCTGGTCTTATTTCATTTTTAACTATTTTTGATTCAATCGCTACGGCAATATTTTCCCCGATTTTGATGAGGCCATCTGGAATGGACTGAGTTTGCTCGTCAGAGCTCTTTAGATCTCCATCAGCTCCAGGCTTCTTAAATGCTTCAAAAACAATGTGCTCATTTTTGGCTACCGTTCTGCCCATTACCTTCTTGAGAAAAGCGTCTAAAAGCCATTTATCTCGCTGCAGGGTTTGCAATAAAGCGTTGGTCACGCGATTTTCGGGCACCTGGTATTGATCAAAGATATTTCTCAAGCCTTTATTGCCCATTGATTTTTTCTCGCCCTTTAGCCCTCAGAAGACAAACATTGTGTCAAAGTTTATATAAAGATTATTTTTATTTTATAAGACTGGCAAAGAAAATTCAAATTGTCCTATCTGAAGCAAAGAACATCACGGGCAGGCTATAAAAACTGGTTTTTTCCCACAAAAAAGACTCTTCCTTGACAAGTGGCAGCTGCCGGCTTATTTTATTAACTGAACGGTTAGTTAACAGGGGCAGAGAAGCATGCACCCCAGAGAAAACGGAGCTACCAAAGAGAAAATCATCGAAATGTCAACTGAGCTTTTCTCGAAGAAGGGGTTCGATTCTACCCGCATCGAGGAAATTGCTAAAGCGGCTGGCGTCAATAAAGCCCTGATTTACTACTACTTCAAAAGCAAAGAGGATCTACTCGACCAGATTGTTCATTCCCTTATGGATAAAGCTGCTTCCCTGGCCATGGATTTTGTCCACTTCAACATCGTCCAGCTTATAGATGAGGGGCGCCTGGAGATTGCCAGAGACCGGCTGCGTTTTAAAGATAAGGCGGCCGTTGATCAGTTTGTCAAGAATTCTCAGCTCTACTATCAACGTCTCCTGGATTTTGTACTTGAATATAAATCTATTTTTCGTATATTAATGTTAGAGTCGTTAAAGCACGGCAAGCATCACAAGAGCATCTTCCACCTGCTTGACCATCTGAGTAAAGACGACGAAGCCAACCCCATCTTCAGAACGATTGCTGAGGCCGACCGCGATTTCACCTATTCAGAGGAAATGGTTCTTTTCCGGTTCTTTTTCACGACGGTTCCGCTCATCACCTTCGCCGCTTATTATGATGACTACAAGGAGATTTCGGGGTTGAGCGATTCTCGGTTGCGGGACCTTTTCCTGTGGGCTTTTCAGACCACTTTTACCTCGTTCATTTCTGGTAATGAAATCTGGTTGAAACAGAAGGAGGAACCCAGATGACCGGCTGACCGGTTAGCAATTGCTTGCCGGCAGATTAGATGGATATTTTAAGAAGTAAGGAGGTAGAGGGATGAAAAAAGTTCCAAAAGCGGCGGTTAGCCTTTTATTAAATTATTTTACCAACGATCCTCTGCCGAAGCTGCCTAAACTCTTTACACTGGCTGAAACTCTCGACCGCGGGCATAAGCGAACTGACAAGATCCGGCGGCTTCGCGAAATACTGATGGATGAAAACAACAACTGGCATCTGTTTGTCAAAAAACTAGCCGAGGAAGTGGATCCAAAGTG
>DCDG01000040.1:48583-133695 GCA_002316315.1 Candidatus Aminicenantes bacterium UBA1061
GAAAAGTATGATTGCAATATCCCCTGGGTAATCCTCATGGACCCGACCAGTGCCTGCAATCTATCCTGTGTGGGCTGCTGGGCGGCCGAGTACGGGAAAAACTACAATCTTTCTTATGAGATGCTGGACTCGATCATCCGCCAGGGGAAAGAACTTGGCATGCACTTCTATATTTTCTCAGGCGGAGAGCCGCTGGTCAGGAAAAAAGATATTCTGCGTTTGTGCCGTGCTCACCAGGACTGCTATTTCTTTGCTTTCACCAATGGCACGCTGGTTGATGATGAATTCTGCCAGGAATTGCAGAAACTCGGCAATTTCGCTCTGGCTTTCTCCATTGAAGGAAACCGCGAGGAAACTGATTTCCGACGCGGCCAGGGCACCTATCAAAAGGTCATAGAGGCCATGGACAGGATGAAGGCTCATAAGCTTTTCTTCGGTTACTCAGCCTGCTATCACCGCTATAATACTGAGAATGTTGTTTCCGATGAGTTCGTTGACGATATGATTGCCCGTGGCTGCCGCTATGCCTGGTATTTTACTTATATCCCGATAGGAAAAAGCGCCAGGACCGATTTGCTGGTTACCCCCGAGCAGCGGGCTTTTATGTACAAGCGTATCCATGAAATCCGGGCCACCAAACCGCTGTTTGCCATGGACTTCTGGAACGACGGTCAATATGCTTATGGCTGCATAGCGGGCGGCAAACGCTATCTTCATATCAATGCGGCCGGCGATGTTGAGCCCTGTGCCTTTATCCACTATTCAAACGTCAATATCCATAACGTCAGCCTGCTCGAAGCCCTGAAGTCGCCCATCTTTATGGCTTATCGGCATAGACAGCCTTTTAATGACAATCCGCTGCGTCCCTGCCCGCTGCTGGACAACCCGGAAATTCTGGTGGACATGGTCAAAGAGTCGGGAGCTAAGTCAACCGACATGGAGGCCCCGGAGGATGTGGAGGAACTCACTGCCAAGACGCGAGAAGCAGCCAGGAAGTGGGCGCCGGTTGCTGAACAGCTGAGGCCGCGGCCCAAATCAGCTCAGGCGGCGCAGGCACAAGTGACGCAAACAACACAAGCAGCACAGGCTGCCGAACAGGCAACCCAGCAGACTGCTGAGCAGGCAGAAGCCCAGCCTTCCACACAGCCGCCCACCCCACCCTCTGCTTAGTGCTAGCCGCTAGCTTTATGACAATTGGATCTATAAGACTCTAAGACTCTATCTTAAGTTGCCAGGCGTTTCCCCATCAATTTACTATTTTGACTGAGTGCCTGAATTTGCACTGAATTTCCGGAGAAACTCTGCTACCGGAATAATCCTGAAATCTTTATATGATTTTAAATCGAGAAGGTGCTTATCACCGCTCAAAATAAAGTCCGCTTTGCCATCTTCCGCCAGCTCAAGAAATTTATTATCAGCCGGATCTATATTTATGATCTCAACCTTGGTAGTAACATTAACCGGCTCAAAAAATGGAACTACTTCGCTTTCCACCAGAGATTTGATCTCCTCTTTTGTTAGCTTAAATTTTGGATAGGAAAGAACCGCCAGATATTCCTTCAGGACTTCTCCAGAAACCAGAAAGACAATTTTCCCCTGCTGCCATAAGTCAACAAGCTGCCCCGGCACCCCATCAAAGAGCAGCGCAGAGATAAACACGCTGGTATCAATAACGACACGAGGCGGTTTTTTCGCTTTTACTTTTTTCTGGCCCATTCAATGGCTTCCTCTACATCTTGCTCGTTTAGACCAAGTTCGGCCATTTTCTTCCTGACTTTTTCTAAGGGACCTTCACCAACCGGGGTAATCTTCACTGGCTCAAGAATTATCTTGCCGTCTTCGAGATGAACTTCAAAATATTCGACATCCTCCAGATTCTCCATTATTTTTTTGGGCAAAGTGATTTGGTTTTTATAGGTCCTTTTGCAAAGCATCTGTCAGCCTCCACAGTAATATTAAGCTCTGGTAATGCATCTGTCAAGTAATATTTCCTTACTTCCTTTAAACATGATAATTGGCTCGGAGAGCAGACTGGTTTAATAGACTGCCCCATCTGCCGAAATAAAGTTTGAATCAGGGCGAGGCGATTGGGTTATAATAGGCGAGAAATTAATAAAAATTGAGGGCAATGGTCAACTCTGGATGCATGTGGATACATACATGTGGATACGTACATGTGGATACATAATGGAACAAACTATAGATAAAAAAAATAAAAAACAAACACAAAGGAGACAGGAATGAATCTCTCAGCCAGCCCGGCCGGCTTACCCAGGCCTTCCTCCAGGCTTTCGTCCCGGTTTTCGTCCGGTTCAAAGTTGAGCCTCAAGCATACCGGATCGAAAGCATGGGGCTTTTTTACTAAATCCTCAAGGTCTGGGGCTATATCAGCAATATCGGCAATATTGACAATATCAGCTGCCGTTGTGCTCGCTTTGTTTCTGGCGGCCTCCCCGCTTATCGCTCAGCCTTCTCATGCCGCCGCCCCGCCCAAAGGTGCCCTCGCCCCCTACGACCTCCGCGTTGAGTATCTCACCAACCCCCTCGGCGTGGACACGCCACAACCACGCTTTTTCTGGAAAAACAGGCACAGCGAACGCGGCCAATCTCAAACCGCCTTTGAGTTAATTGTCTCTTCATCTCCTTCCGCTGACACCGGCGATCTCTGGGAGTCAGGTAAAACGAGCAGCGATTCTTCGATCCAGATTGTCTATGCGGGAAAACCTCTCGCCAGCAACCGCACCTACTACTGGAAAGTCCGCATCTACGACTCCGACGATAAGCCCAGCCCGTGGAGCGAGGTGGCCCGCTTTGATACGGGGCTTCTCTCGCCATCAGACTGGAAGGGACAGTGGATTGGAAGCGATGGTCTCCTTCGCCACGAATTCACTTTGCCGGAAGAGCCGCGCCGTGCCAGAGCTTATATCTCCGGTCTGGGCTACTATGAGCTCCACCTCAATGGCCGCCGAGCCGGCAATCATGTGCTTGATCCGGGCTGGACTGACTACAAGAAAAGAGTTCTCTATGCAACCTACGATGTGACCCGCCTTCTCCGCAAAGGCAAAAATGCCATTGGCGTCATGCTCGGCCAGGGCTGGTATAAATCGCGCGCCCTGATGTTTCAGCTTTATATTGAAGATGCCAGCGGCAACGTGACCGAAATTCATTCTGACACATCCTGGCAAACTGCCCGCGGGCCTGTCCTTGAAGACAGCATCTACCACGGCGAAACCTATGATGCCCGCCTCGAGCAACCGGGCTGGGACCGCCCTGATTTTGCCGCGCCTGCCGCTCCTACCCCCGCCGCAACTGGCAGCTGGCATCAGGCCACCGCTGTCGAAGCACCGGGCGGGGTTCTGTCCTCTCAGATGATGCCGGCCATCCAGGTCATTGAGACTATTGTTCCTCTCACCATGACCAATCCGGCACCAGGCGTCTATGTTTTTGACCTCGGTCAGAACCTGAGCGGCTGGGCCCAGCTTCGAGTCAGTGGCCCGGCCGGAACCAATGTCCGCCTCCGCTTTTCCGAACTTCTCTACGACAACGGAATGATCAATCAGGAAAACCTGCGCTCGGCCCGGGCTGAAGATCACTATATTCTGCGCGGCGATGGGACGACCGAAGTCTGGGAACCGCGCTTTACCTACCATGGCTTCCGCTACATCGAGGTGACCGGCTTTCCTGGAACACCCAGGCTCGATTCGGTCCGCGGACGGGTAGTTCACACGGCCGTTTCACCAGCCGGCAATTTTTCTGCCTCAACTCAAATCCTAAACGACATTCAGCACCTTATCCTCTGGGGCCAGAAAACCAACCTCCACAGCATTCCAACCGATTGCTGTCAGCGTGATGAGCGCATGGGCTGGATGGGCGACGCTCAGGTCACTGGCGAGGAAGCCATGATGAATTACGATATGGCCGCTTTTTACACTAATTTCCTGCGGAATATCCGCGACGAACAGGCAGCCGATGGCTCGATCACCGATACTGTGCCTCACGTCTGGGGTCAGCGTCCGGCTGATCCGGCCTGGGGTACTGCTTACCCTCTCATTGCCTGGTATATGTATCAATATTATGGTGACCGCCGCCTGATTGAAGACTATTATGACTCGCTCAAAAAATACGTCGAATTCCTCCGAAGCAAATCAGAAAACGGCCTCCTCAAATACAGCTACTACGGTGACTGGGTAGCCATAGAAAAATGTCCGGGGAGCCTCGTTTCGACCTTCTATTATTATTATGACACCAAAGTGCTGGCTGATATGGCTCGCCTCATCAACAGGCCGACCGATGCCCAGGCTTACGACAAACTGGCTGGCGACATCAAGGCTGCTTTTAACCGCGAGTTTTTCGACCCGAAAACCCGAAGCTACGGCCCGACCCAGACCGCCAACGCACTCCCGCTATTTATCGGCCTGGCCACTGATAAAGAACGCGCTCCCGCCTGGAGCGAACTCTTTAACGACCTGGTCTATGAACACGATTCACATTTAACTACTGGCATTATAGGGACAAAATACATCCTGGATGTTTTGACCTCAACCGGCAACTCCGACCTCGCCTACGATATCCTGACCAAAACCGATTTTCCGAGCTACGGCTATATGCTTAAAAATGGAGCCACGACCCTCTGGGAGATCTGGCAGAAGCGCGAGGGGCCATCCATGAATTCTCACAATCATCCAATGTTTGGAAGCATAGGGGCCTGGTTCTACCGCGCCCTGGCCGGCATAAACATTGCACCCGACTCAGCAGCTTATAAAAAGCTTGTCATCAAGCCGCAGATGGTAAGAGACCTGACCCATGCCTCAGGCTCAATTAACGCCATAAATGGCGAAGTCAGCTGCACCTGGTCAAGGGGCGAGCGCCAGGTCAAGCTCGAAGCAGTCATTCCGGTTGGAAGTGACGCTGATATTTATATACCGGTTTTCAAGCTCAGAAATCTCCAGTTGATGGAAGGCGGGACGATAGTCTTTACAGATAACCAGCTCAGGGCTTCCCTTCCCGGCATTAAAAGCATTGAACAAAAAGGCGGCAGTCTGATGGTTCGGGTTGGCTCCGGCCGCTATTCTTTTAAGCTGACCGGAGAATAAATTCTCTCCTGGTGCTTTACTGTCTTTATTGCAAGGGATTTATTACGGCAAATATTAAAGACGCCGAATATGCTTTTGTTCAGAACGCGGTAGTAAGTTAATAGTAGGGCAGGCAAAAGATAGTTGCGGCTGATGCCGGGTGCCGGCTGCCGGCCAGGCATGACCGGCCGTTGATGCGCCTCAAGTTCAAGCCGCCTGCTCCACAATACTACCGGCCCAAAGTTCTGGCTCTGACCGCTTCTTCAGGCCCTTCTGGAAACATAAGAGGTTGCTGCCACAAAATAGACCAGAGAAACCAGCAGAAACCACAGCTTGAGGACTGGCGTCGAGATCTGACCTCGAAAATTCAGCCAGGCCAGAAGCAGACAACCTAAAAGCGCCGCTACTGAGATTATCTGGAGAAGTTTTTTCTTCATTTATTTTTCCTTTTTATTTTCTATCTTTCTCTTTTCTTACCTTCTTTCTTTTTTTGAGCTTGTTTATCCCGCTATTATCTTAAAGTTCTCTATTTCTTAATTTCTTATTTCCTATTCTCCATTCTTTCCTTCTGTTTTTTTCATTACTTTCATCTGTTTGTATTGACTATTGCTGGTTTAAATTCTGTATCCCCCATTCTTTATTTCATCCTTTTGTCTCCTGCTGTTTTGTTTAACTTTTTTGAATTGCTTTTCGATCTTTTTGTTGTCCTTTTCCTTTCTTTCTTCGCTTTTTATTTTTCAATCTTATGTATTTATGCCTTCAGGTTTATCTTTTTAAGCTTTGGCCCCAGCTTCACCCGCTATTTCTTCTACCCTGCCTTTGTTTCGAAGCGGAAGATTCAGCCCAATATAAAACAGGATGGCAAAAACGTAAGCTGGTAGCCAGCGAAAATAAAGATGCACCGGTAGGGCAAAAGCAAAAGCCAGGCTCCCTGCCCAGACCACCAGCACCTTCCAGTTAAAGGCTATCTTCTTTTTTTCAGCCTGATAGCGTGTTATTCCCAGGCGTGGGAAAATCCAGTGCTCGGTAAAAACGACCGCCCCGACCGGCATCAGCACCAATCCGTAAATGGCCACATAATCGAGTAGTTTCATAAAAAATAGCGGAAAACAGGAAAGCACACTGGTCACCGCCCCGGCCAGCAGCGTGATTTTCCAGCGCGGCCAGCCCGTTATGGTTTGAAGAGCCAGCCCTGCCCGGTAAAGGGTCGGATTGGCCGTGCTCCAACCGGCCAGCAGAACGCCCAGCACTCCGGCCAGGCCTAAGGCTTCAAAAGCCATCTTACCCGGATGCATCTCCCGGCCGATAGCCGCCACCATGACTCCCGAGCAGAGCCAGGCTAAAAAGTGGCCAGAATAGACGCCAAAAGCTGAATAAAAACCATAAGTCCACTTTTTGGCATAGCGGAAAATGGCCATATCCGACAGGCCAACATTCATGGCTAAGTTACAGAACCAGGCAAAAAAGACGACATGCCAGAAGCCAAGCTTTTCCTGCCCGGCGGCCGCTATTCCGTTCCAGATTTTGGTGGTGGCCACCTGCCAGAAATTTCCAAAGTCGGCCCTCACCCCGAGCTTGGGCAGGCTGACTAAGGCTCCGGCGATAAAAACCAGAAAGATCCAGGGTGAAACCACCTCGGCAAACCGGCTCAATTTTTCAAAGCCTAAAATAGCCAGCAGGGTAAATAAGGCTCCCAGAACCAGGCAAACCACGACCCACAAAACACTGTTCGGGAAAATATCGTTTAAGCCCGGGACTTTCATTTTGAAAGCCAGCCCGACCGCCGTGGCCGAAACCGAAATCATTGCCCCGGCCAGAATGCAGTAGAGAAAGGCATTGGCTACATTGTAAATCAGGGTAACACCAGGTCCGGCAATTTTCCTCAAGTACCAGTAAAGGGTTAAGCGAGTATCAACGGCAATCGGGGCGCAGATGAAGGTCCAGCTCAAAACGGCCAGGAGATTACCGAGAAGCAGACCTAAAATTAAATCAGAGGCGGTAACGCCATGAAGAACAAAAAAAGCTCCTATGACAAACTCGGTAGCCGCCACATGCTCGCCAGCAAAAACACTGGCGAAAAGGACACCCGGTTTGAGGCTCTCCGCTGTCACCGGCTCCCGGTCGAATTCATAGAGTTGATCCATCCGCGAGGCAACTTCTGACAATCTGAAGGCCATGGCCCCTTCTCCTTCATTTTAAAAGAACTTATAAACCTGCTTTCCTCACCGCCACTCCGCACCAGCCTGTTTTATTCTCCCTTATCCTTTCTCCTCCATCAGAGGAAAAATCAGGGAGACAGGCAATTTAGAAAAATCGTAGCATGTCCGGATTTTGTTATCAATAAAAATTGAAGAACGGGAGCCGTTTTCCATCCGGCCAATATTTCGGGTTCGACAGCCGCCCGGAATAAAATACCTTTTTCCTTCCGAGCCAAAACATTATAAAATACCAGTCTGTCTGATAAAAACCATTTTCAGGAGAGAGGGATGAAAGAGACAAGCCCCGGCGTGGATAACGAAAACTCGAGACGGCGTTTTTTTAAGCTGCTGGGCGGAGGCTTTATAACCGCCGCCAGCTGGCCCCTCGCCCGTCAGGCTTATGGTCAGGTGGCCGGTGGCCAGGAGAAAGAACAGGCCCCACCCATCCCCAAGGCAGGCGGTGCAATCGATCCGGCCGATAATAAATTCTGGTCATTTGTCAGGGAGCAGTTCCCGATTACCAAAAACAAAAACATTATCTATATGAACAATGGCACCATGGGCCCATCCCCTTACTACATTCAGTGGATGTTTTTTAGCAAAGAGCAGGAAGTGAATTTTAATGGTATATACGGTGGACATGATATCGCTCGGGCTAAAGTGGCCGAGTTTATTAACTGTGACGAAAAAGAAGTTGTCCTGACCCATAACGTGACCGAAGGCATAAATATCATTGCTCAGGGACTGAAGCTCAAGCGAGGAGATGAGGTCATCATTACCAATCATGAGCATGCCGGCAATGCTATCCCCTGGTACACCAGAGCGAGAAGAGACCGGGTGGTAGTCAAAGTGGCCCCGCTTGGTCGGGATGCGGTCGAGACTCTGAGCAATATTGAGAAAACCATCACCAAAAAGACGAGAATCATTTCCGTTCCCCACATGACCTGTACCAATGGCCAGATTTTGCCCGCTAAAGAAATTGTCGAGCTGGCTCATCGAAAAAGAATTCTGGTCATGATCGATGGGGCTCATCCGCCTGGCATGTTCAAGGTTGATGTGCGAGACCTCGGTTGCGATTTCTATGCGACCTGCGGCCATAAGTTTTTGCTCGGACCGAAAGGAACGGGTTTTCTTTATGTTAAAGAGGAATTGTTTGACCGGGTTGAGCCAATTATGACTGGCGGCGGCTCCGATTCGGGCTGGGATTATCAGCGAGGCCTTCATGGCTGGAACAGCACAGCCCACCGTTACGACTACGGGACACAAAGTTTAGCTCTTTACTACGGTCTTATAGCCAGTTTTGATTTTGTTAATGGTATTGGAATTGACAATATTACCAAACGCGATAAGGCCCTGGCCAACAAGCTCCTCCAGGGATTGCAGGACATTCCACAGGTTGAGATTCTCACCCCGCTTGAAGAAAAATCACGTTGTGCCCTGACCAGCTTCCGGCTGAAAAATATGCCCTATGATAAATTTCAGAGCTGGCTCATGGAAAAATATAAAATAAGAATAAGAGGGGTCGGCGAAGGCGGACTGAATTCTCTACGCGTCACGACCCACATTTATAACACCTTTGAGGAAATTGATCTTCTGCTCAAAGCTATCCGGGAAGCAACCGGACAATAACCTCAAAAGTGTCCCTGCCGGCCAAGCCGGCCGTTCCTTTTTAAGTCAGGCCACGACTGGCCAGTTAACCGGCTCTTCCAGCTGGTGATTGACAGAGGTGGTCAGTAAGTGTATTTTTTTAAAAATAAACCTAAAGGATCAAGACCTTTAAAAAACAAAATAAAAGCGAGCCCGAAAAACCTGTTATGAAGAAGAAAGTCATTATTTGTTTTTTATTGCCATTTTTGCTTTTTTTCTTGCCAGCGGCCAGCCAGGCCCTGGCCAGTGTCCCGGCTACTCCACTAAGTAAAAACCAGTCGGTGAACCAGGAGAACAACAAAAAATGGCTGGAGGAATTTGATCTGACTCTTAATTCTTTTTATCTTAGAAATAAGTCGCTCTCCGGTCATAATAAATTTGACATAAATTTCAAACTGAGCCCCTCTCCAACTTTACCTGGGTTCATGATCACTGACCCGGTTGAATTTCATCGGCTGACCAGCCAGCCTCCCAACCGGCCAAGAGCCACGATTGAACTGCTGACTCTGATGACTATTTCTGGTGCTGACTACTGGCATACATATAGCAAGTTTTTAGAAGACTGGCAGTACCGGCCGGTCTGGCGTGATCAGAAGAAAAGATTTTTTTCTTTCCAGGCTTACCGATTTGACCATAATAATTTCAACTTGAACTGGCGCCATTCATTGGCCGGAATGGTTTATTACGAACTGGCTCGAAGCAACAATCTTCCCTGGTGGAACTCCATGCTCTATTCGCTGGGCGGCTCTCTTTACTGGGAATATATCGTTGAATGGCGGGAAGTTGTCTCCATCAGTGACAATATAACGACTGGATTCGGAGGCTACGTTCTGGGCGAATCCTGGTTTCAAATTGGTCGCTACTTTTTAAATTCACCGCGGAAAACCAGCTATTATTTGAGCTGGTTAAATCCCTTTAATATAATCAATGGCCGGCTGGAAGGAGATAAGCCTCTTTCTCCCCACTTCCATCCATTTAATTATCAGGCGCAGGATGTTTTTCTTTTTCTTGGCTATAGGAATTCACCCACTTCGACCAGTAACGGTAACAAAGGCAATATGTTTTTCAGGTTTGGTTCTGAAATATTTACCGAGCCGGTCTACGGGTTGCCAGGAAAAGTCACTGAAACTTTTAACAACCCTATTTACACCCAGTTGAATTTTTCCCTGACCTATCATGGAAAAACGCAGGAAGAATTAGAACTCCAGGCCCGGGTCATTCCCTGGGGTAAATTTGTTCAGAAAATCAGCGAAGACAAGCGTGGCTACAGCCTCATTTATGGCCTGGGTTCGGCCTTTCACACTTATGTCAAGAGGCCAGTCACCGATTATGATGCCGGCCACGTTAAAATAACTGACACCGCCGGTTTTCACTTTGAAGAGCCAAGAAATTTCCGGGATAAGATGGGCTCTGTTCACCTCCTCGGGCCCGTCTTTGATGGCACTTTTTATGCCAGCGACTGGTCTTTTCGTTTCAGCAGTGAGGCCTACGTGAGTTTCGGCATGATTAATGCCCTGGCCCTCAACAAATATTCTCTTGACCATGATGTTCAGGGCATGAAAACCACACTCACCTGCTATGGCTATCATTACGCTTTGGGCCCGGCCCTGGGAGCAACGGCCGAAATAGCTCATTCCCCTTTTCGTCTCCGTGGTTTCGCCAGTTATATTTATTACCGGTCAATTCAGGGCCTGGCTGAGCTGCAATACGAAATGACCGATGATTCAGTCGTTAAGGATTCCAGATGGCATACCGGCTTTCAGTTGCAGTGGCACCTGCCCATCAATAATTTATCGCTCTTTAGCTCGATAGAATGGGTCGGAAGATGGGGTATTGTTCATGAGGTAACTGACCGAACCTTAGAAAAACGCTATTATCTCGGTCTTAAATACAATTTTTAAAAAAAGTTTACTTTATAAGACTCAAGTTGGTAGTTAGAGGGTTGTTTTTGGCGTTTATATTATTAAAATAGTCGGATTTTTATCTTAACATCAAAGTTAAAACATGTTAAAATGAGGTGTAAATTAGGGAATACTATCATGGCTCAAAAGAATAAATCGGCTAAAAATTTGATTTTCTGGGTGGCCTCATTAGTTTTGCTGGTCATCCTCTGGAGCCTCTTTCCAGCTGGCCCCAAGATTAAAGAATATACCTTCACGGAGTTTCTTGACCAGGTGGAGAAGAAAGAGGTTCGGGAAGTTACCATTCAGGACGCTCAGGCTCAAGGGAAACTGAAAGACGGAACAGCCTTTAAGACTACCCTGCCCCCTATTTATGCTGACCTGATTAAAGAGCTGCGGGAAAACCAGGTCAACATTGTGGTTAAAGATAACTCCAAAAATAGCTGGCTGACCATTCTACTCAACTGGTTTCCGATCATACTTCTTATCTTTTTCTGGTTTATCTTCATGCGACAAATGCAGTCGGGCGGCAATAAAGCTATGGCCTTCGGGAAAAGTCGGGCCAAGCTCTTCTCACCAATGCAGAAGAAAGTCACCTTTAAAGATGTGGCTGGTGTAGATGAGGCTAAAGTTGAATTACAGGAAATTATTGAATTTTTGAAAGATCCCCGCAAATTCCAGCGGCTGGGTGGACGAATCCCAAAAGGCGTTCTTCTGGTCGGGGCCCCTGGAACAGGCAAGACTCTTCTGGCCAGGGCGGTGGCGGGTGAGGCCAATGTGCCTTTCTTTTCCATTAGCGGCTCCGATTTTGTAGAAATGTTTGTTGGAGTTGGTGCCTCCAGAGTCAGAGATCTGTTCGAGCAGGCTAAAAAGCATGCACCCTGCCTGATCTTTATTGATGAAATTGATGCCGTTGGCCGGCAGCGAGGAGCCGGGCTGGGTGGTGGTCATGACGAACGGGAACAGACCCTCAACCAGCTTTTGGTCGAGATGGATGGCTTCGATTCTAACGAGGGAATTATCGTCATTGCAGCCACCAACCGGCCAGATATTCTGGATACAGCTTTGCTGAGGCCGGGACGTTTCGACCGCCGGATTGTTGTTCCCATGCCCGATGTCAAGGGCCGCGAAGAAATTTTACATGTCCATGCCCGGCGGGTTCCCCTCTGTGAAGATGCCGACTTAAAGGTCATCGCCCGTTCAACTCCCGGTTTTTCCGGAGCTGACCTGGCCAATGTGATCAATGAGGCGGCCTTGATGGCTGCCAGAAAATCGCAGAATTGCGTGAACATGCACGATCTGGAAGAATCCAAAGATAAGGTCCTGATGGGTGTCGAGCGTAAAAGCATGATTATAAGTGATGAGGATAAGCGCAATACGGCTTTTCATGAGGCCGGTCACGCTCTGGTGGCAGCCCTTTTGCCTGAAGCTGACCCAATTCATAAGGTTACCATCATTCCGCGCGGCCTGGCTCTGGGCTTAACCCAGCAGCTTCCACTCTCTGACCGCTATACCTATACCAAGGATTATCTTGAGGCTCAGCTGACTGTTCTTTTAGCTGGAAGGGCAACCGAAGAGCTGGTTCTTGGTAAGATCACCACCGGCGCCTCCAATGACCTGGAAAAGGCGACAGAAATCGCCCGCAAAATGGTTTGCCAGTGGGGCATGTCAGACCTTGGACCGCTGTCTTTCGGTGAGCGAGATGATTTAATCTTTCTCGGGCGGGAACTGGCTGCTCATAAGAATTTCAGTGAACATACAGCAGAACTTATTGACGGTGAAGTCAAAAAAATAGTCGGGCATGCCTATGACCGGGCCAAAAGCCTCATCGAGGTTAACCGTGACAGACTATTTAAAATAGCTGAGGCTCTGCTCGAAAAAGAAATTCTTAGTTCTGATGAAATCAATGTTTTAATTGGCGCTCAACCTGATGAAAAACAGTCTGAACCAGAAGCACAGGCCATAGAATCAAAACAGCAGCCAGCCGAGTCGCAGCCAGCCGAGCCAATGAGCGGGAAATTGAAGCTCGATAAGCAGCCTGAATCTTAAAGATTATTATTAAGGACATGTGCCGGGATAGAAGCAGTCAGACCTCAAAAACCATCCCGGAAGTTAACTGCAATTTAAGGATAAGGGGGGAAACTGTAGCTATTGGATCAGAGCCGTGGCTGATGGGTATTCTTAACGTCACCCCTGACTCCTTTTCCGATGGGGGAAAATTCTTTAGGCCCGAAGCAGCTCTTGACCAGGCCTTCGCCATGATTGAACAGGGAGCAAAAATAATTGACATCGGCGGAGAAAGTACCAGGCCGGGCTCACAAGGAACTCCCCTCGAAGAGGAATTAAAGCGAGTTATACCACTTGTCCGCAAGCTGAGGAGACAGACCTCGGTTTATATTTCGATAGATACCAGAAAAAGCCAGGTGGCTCAGGCCGCTCTGGAGGAAGGGGCCGATTTAATCAATGATATCAGCGCCCTGAGGCATGATCCGGACATGGCTCGAGTAGTGGCCAGCTATCAGGTACCGGTGGTTTTAATGCATATGCTGGGCGAGCCAGAAAACATGCAGCAGGCTCCTTACTATAATAACCTCCTTTTCGATCTCAAGTACTTTTTTTTAACCAGAATGAGGGAAGCCAGACGGGCAGGCATCCAGGAAGACTGCCTTATTCTCGACCCTGGTATCGGCTTTGGCAAGACGACCGAAGACAATCTTAAAATAATTAATAATCTCAGCTGTTTTGATGGACTGAAGAGGCCACTTTTGATTGGGCCTTCCAGAAAATCTTTTATCGGAAAGATTCTGGGCACACCGCCTGAAAATAGATTGGAAGGAACGATAGCAGCAGTTGTGATCAGTTACCTTCGGGGGGCGATTATTTTCCGTGTGCATGATGTACTGGAGGCAAAAAGAGCTTTACAGGTAGCGGAATCTATTGTAAAGGAAATAAAGGTGGCAAGGTAAGATGTTCGAAAATATCTGGATTATCTTGAGGCACATGCAGTTTACCGATGTGCTGGATATTCTTCTGGTAGCTTTTATTCTCTATTCGATTATGGTGCTGATTAAAGATACTAAGGCCTATCAATTAGCCAGTGGCATCATCCTGGTCATTTTCTTTTTCCTGCTGACCCAGTGGGCTCACCTTTATGTTTCTAACCGGATTATCCGTTCCTTTATCAATTATTTGATTATAGCCATTATTGTTTTGTTTCAATCTGAGCTCAGGCGATTTTTCACCGGTATTGGCTCTCACACCTTCAGGCGGCCGCTCAAGCTTCGTCCCCTGAAGGAAAAACTGGAAGATATTTCCTTAGCGGTTGATTATATGTCCCAGAAGAAAATAGGGGCTTTAATCGCAATTGAAAAAGATATTGATTTATCACCCTATGCTCAGCGCGGAACTGTCATTGATGCTGATCTGTCGAAAGATCTACTGGTCAGCATTTTTTTTCCAAAATCACCTCTTCACGACGGGGCAGTACTTATCCGGGGCAACAAAATAATAGCAGCTGGCTGTCTGCTACCGCTGGCTCCGACCCACACGCTGGGAGAAAATTTTGCGACCAGAACCAGGCACCTGGCTGCCCTTGGCTTGGCCCAGGAAACTGATGCAGTGGTAATTGTCGTCTCGGAACAGACCGGCGAGGTCTCACTGGCCAGCCGCGGAAAAATAGAAAAATTATCTAAAAAGGACTCTGTTCAGGAGCGGCTGGCTGAATATCTAAGGATAAAATAAGAAGATGTTAAAAGATTTCCTGACGAGAAACTGGCAACTAAAACTTCTGGCCATCATTCTGGCCATCATTCTGTGGATAGTCATGATTCCAGAAGAGAAGACCTTTGCCGAGAAGACCTTAAGCCTTAATCTGGAGCTGGTCAATCTCCCTCATGATATAGAAGTCGTGGAAAAGTCTGACACGACGATTAATCTGAAAATACGTGCCCGTAAGCGGGTGATTAACGAGCTGGCCCCGGCTGATTTTTCGGCTGAACTTGATATGAGCAAGGCCAGTATCTATCAGGAGGAATACCCAATTAACAGCAGCATGATTAAAGCCCCGCCAGGAGTCGAGATTGTTAGCTTTTCTCCCGTTTATGTCCATGTCAAGCTGGAAAAAACCAAAACGGTGGAATTGGAAGTTGTACCGACCATTGTCGGTCGGCCGCCAGAAAATTTGCGGCTGGTCAAAGTTGAGATTACCCCCTCCAAGGTGACAGTCAGTGGCCCGGAGAGTAAGATTCGCCCGCGGGATAAAGTCATCACCAGCCCGATAGATGTCTCGAACCTCACCGATAGCGCTGTTCTGGAAGTAGATCTTATTCTGCCTCGCCCCGAGCTTAGGTTACTGGCACTTTATCCACGGGCAAGAGTGAATATTATTTTTGAAAAGAAAGAGGTCCCCAACCCAAATCAGGAAGTAAAAAGATAAGGGTTGACGCGGGTTTCTTATTTTTAAAAATTAAACTAAAATAGACTTAAACCTTAAAAGGAGCCATAAAAGTTAACTATGGGAAAGTTGTTTGGAACTGACGGATTAAGAGCCAGGGCAGGAGAATTTCCGCTCGAGAAAGGTGCTGTTTACCGGCTGGGCCAGGCCCTGGCCGTTTTTTTAAAAGAAAGAGGCCAGGAGCCAAGGATTCTCATCGGCCGTGATACCAGAGAATCAGGCCAGTGGCTGGAAGAGTATTTTTGTTCAGGCTTTGTTCAGGCTGGGGGCCAGGCCATTTCTGCCGGAGTGATTACTACCCCCGGTGTTTCTTTTTTGACCAGAAAAGGAGGCTTCAGTGCCGGCGTGGTCGTCTCTGCCTCTCACAATCCTTATGATGACAATGGCATCAAGATATTTTCGCCTGCCGGTACTAAGATTCCCGAAGACTGGGAAGACAGGATAGAACAGGCCCTGGCCAAGGGCAGGCTTGAAGAAGACAAAATCAAGATAGAACCAGTGGAGGTTGATCATACCCTGAAGGCTGAGTATTTGGATTCACTGAAAAAGAGCTGGTCAGGCAATAAACAGGATAAATTAAAACTGGTAGTAGATTGTGCTAATGGCGCCAGTTCAGAGCTGGCCCCAGAGCTATTCAGGGCGCTTAATTTTAAAGTGGTGGCCATTAACAATACTCCTGATGGCCGAAATATCAATGCCGTCTGTGGCTCTCTTCATCCAGAAAACCTGGCCAGAGCAGTGGTTGAACAGAAGGCAGACCTTGGTATTGCCTATGATGGCGATGCTGACCGTGCTATCTGGGCTGATGAACATGGACACATCCTTAGTGGCGACCACACTCTTTATCTTCTGGCTTTGTATTTTAAGGAAAAGTCCCGCTTGAAAAACAATCTGGTGGTGGCCACCACCATGAGCAACCTGGGATTGGAGCAGAGCCTGGCCGAAAATGGCATTAAACTCATCCGAACCAGAGTCGGGGATAAATACGTCTTTGAGGAGATGATTAACCGCCAGACAAACCTGGGGGGCGAACAATCGGGTCATACGATTTTACTTGATTATGCCGTGACAGGAGATGGGCTTCTTACCTCGCTTAAAATACTGGAAATTATGCTGGAGACCGGGAGGAGTCTGTCAGAGCTGGTCAAGGGCTTTAAACTCTATCCTCAGATATTGATCAACCTCAAGGTCAGGGAAAAAGTCCCCTTAAAAGATATACCTGGCTACAATGATATAATTGAAGACGTAAGTAAAGAACTCGGGCCACAGGGCCGGCTGGAAGTCCGCTATTCAGGCACAGAGCCTCTGGCCCGGATCATGATGGAAGGACCTGACGAAAAAAAATTGCAGCCCCTGGCCAGAAGAATTGCCAGCCTGATTGATGGCTTCTGTGGCCAGAAATAGCTGATGATAAGAAAGTAGCCTGTAACTAAACTTTGATTAGAAAATAAATCAAAAAAAATAAGATTATATAAATTCTGGAGGCAAGGATGAAACTGGCAGTTAATATTGATCATATCGCCACTTTAAGACAGGCCAGAGCTGCCCGGGAGCCAGAACCTGTTCTGGCGGCTTTACTGGCTGAACAGGCCGGGGCCTCGGGGATTGTCTGCCATCTGCGGGGAGACAGGCGTCATATTCAGGAAATAGATTTGCAACTACTGAGAAAGGTTATCATCACTAAACTCAATCTGGAAATGGCGGCCACAGAAGAGATGTTAAAGATAGCCAGAGAGGTTAAACCAGATACAGTTTCTCTTGTCCCGGAGAGCCCTGACGAAATTACAACTCAGGGTGGATTGGAAGTCATCAGTCAGAAATCACACCTTACCTCTTATATTCAGGAACTGAAAAAGGTTGGAATAAGGGTCAGCATTTTCGTCGATCCTCTGGAAAACCAGATCAAGGCCTGTCAGGAAGCTGGAGCTAACCTGATTGAAATCAATACAGGTAAGTATGCTGAGGCTCAAACAGAAGAAGAACGACAGGCAAATTTGGAAGAGGTCAGACAGGCAGTTGCTTTTGCCTGCCGTCTAGGTCTCCAGGTCCATGCCGGTCACGGTCTTGATTATCATAATGTCCAGCCAATCGTAGACATAAAAGAAATTTCCGAGCTCAGTATCGGCTTTGCCATTGTAGCCAGAGCAGTCATGGTAGGTCTGACTCAGGCAGTGAGAGAAATGCTGGAACTTCTCCAAAAATGACAGAATTAAAAGTCAATTTTAACCGTCTCTGGCAAGACCTGGAAGAACTGGCCAGGATTGGTCAGGATCCTAGAGGGGGAATTTCCAGGCCGTCCTTCAGTCTGCCTGATTTAGAAGCCAGGGACTGGCTGAAGGGGAAGATCGAGGCCTCCGGCCTGGCTCTGCGTCAGGATAGCGCTGGCAACATTTTCGGTCGTCTGCCTGGTAAGAGTTCTCAGGTGGTTATGGCCGGTTCTCACCTTGATACAGTCATTAATGGTGGCCGGTTTGACGGCTCGGTTGGTGTCCTGTCAGCTCTGGAATGTTTGAGACGACTCAAAGAAGAGAATTTCGAGCTTGACCGGACACTGGAGGTGGCCTCTTTCACCGATGAAGAAGGGAATCTGGTTGGCGATTTTCTGGGGAGCAGAGCTTTTACCGGGCAGCTAAATGAAGGACAGCTCAAAAACGTCCGGACTCAATTCGGACCGCCGCTGATTGAAATTGTGGAAAAAGCCGGGTTAAAGGTCGAAAATATTCCGCTGGCAGCCAAAGAGCGGCCTGAAATCCTGGCTTATCTTGAGCTCCACATCGAACAGGGACCGGTTCTCGAAGAGGAAGAAGTGCCCATCGGCCTGGTCACCGCTATAGCCGGCAAACGTTATTTTCAGTCCACTTTTGTTGGCCGTTCTGGGCATGCTGGAACAATACCGATGGAACTCAGACAGGATGCCTTTATTTCGCTGGCTGATTTCGCCCTGAGAGCCAATCAACTGGTGCTGAGAGAATATGAGGATGATACCCTGACTATCGGGCGAGTAGTATTGAAACCAGGTTCTTTCTCGATTATTCCAGGTGAAGCTAATTTTAGCCTTGACCTCAGAAGCCTTGACCACCAGAAATTAGAGGAAATGGAAGGAGAAGTCCTGGCCCTGGCCCGGGAAGTAGCTTCCACCCGTGGCCTATCCTTTTATCAGCAACTTCTGGATAGCACTGAGCCAGTGATCATATCTGAATCCATCCTGAATAAACTTAAAGCTATAAGTGAAAAGCTGGGCTATGATTACCGGCTAATTTCCAGCGGAGCCGGGCATGATGCCCAGATTATGGCTTCTATCTGTCCCGTTGGTATGATTTTTATTCCATCCGTCGACGGCTTAAGTCATGTGCCAGAGGAGAAGATCAATCCTTCCGATCTGGAGAAGGGAGCCAACCTCCTGCTTAGAACCTTGCTTGATCTGGCTTCGGTCTGAGTCGTGGTGGATTAAAGCCAAAGAAGCTTTTAAAGCCTTAATCAGCTTTCAGTCAGAATCATCAGATGTGTGGAATATCCGGCGCATTTCCTTTATTAATGCCCGGTGTTTTTTCTCAGCCAGCATTTTTTCCTTCGACCTTTTCGATCTTTTCCTTTTCTGGCGACGGATTTTTTCTATTTTTTGCTTTTCCAGGCTTTCCTCACCGCGAACCTTTTCTTCCAGCTTCTCTACCAGAATCCGCCTGGCCAGGAAGCGGTTCAAAGCCTGAGACCGTTCCTTCTGGCATTTTACTTCGATTCCTGTCGGCACATGCTTCAGATAAACACAGGTGGCTGCCTTATTAACTTTTTGCCCGCCCTTTCCCTGGGAGTGAATGAACCTTTCCTCCAGTTCAGAATCTTTGATACCAAGCCGTACCATTCTTTCCAAAAGATCTTTTTCTTTCTCTGGCCGGACAGGAAATAAGCCCATTTTTTATCTCCCCGCGGTCTAAATTATATTAAAAAAATTGGACGGCTGCTACCCTGGGCAAGGGATAGCTTCCGGGCAGAGCCTTTAACTATAAAACAGCCTGTTCAACCTGGTTGAGTAGTAAGATAAAAAAAGAGCAGCCATCAAAATCCCGGTTGATAAATCTGTCAAAAAGAAATATAAATATAAGTCTGCTTAAGTTTTCCTTTGCTGTAGGAAAACAGAACAGGTTGACCGGGATTATATTTGAATAATCCAGCTAACCCTGAAATCACTGAAATTTAGTGCCTGAAAGGACTTTTATAAAAATGGGAAAGAAAAAATTATTTAAGCTGTCTTTTATTAGCTTTCTAATGCTCATTGTCTTCATATCACTTCTCCCCGTTAATGCAGAAAAGCGACCTCCGGCCAAGAAGGCGGCGGTTGCTACTACAGAAGCACTACCAGCTCCACAGGCTACCGGCTCATCAAAACCGGCGCCTCTTGCCCCACCTCAAAACGCCCCTTTGACAGTGGCTGAAAGCAGTCATTATACGGCCACTTCGCTTCATGCTGAGGTGCTTTCCTTTATTAATGAATTGCAAAAGCTCAGTCCAAATCTGGTAGTTGAGAATATTGGGACCTCCACCGAGGGAAGGCCAATCCCCATGTTAATCATCAGCAATCCGCCGGTCCATTCACCTCTTTTTGCCCGTAATTTGAATAAGACCATCGTTTATATTCAAGCCAACATTCATGCGGGGGAAGTTGAGGGTAAGGAAGCGTCTTTAATGCTGGCCAGGGAACTGGTGCTTAATCCTTCTCATTCTTATCTTAAGAATCTGGTTATTCTGATCGTCCCGGACCTTAATCCCGATGGAAATGATAAGATCAGTCCCAAGAACCGTACCCAGCAGCCGGGTCCTGAAAAAGGCGTTGGTGTCAGGCCAAACGGCCAGAATCTTGACCTCAACCGCGATGCCATCAAACTCGAAAGCCCGGAAATGGCGGCAGTGGTCAGGGAGATTATTAATCGTTGGGATCCAGCCCTGGTTCTTGACCTTCACACGACTGATGGTGCCTATCATGAAGAAACTGTAACTTATTCCTGGCCGGTTAACCCCAATATTGACCCTGAGCTTCTGGCTTATCAACGAGATGTTATGCTACCGGCCATAGTCAAAAACCTGAAAGACAAATACAACACTCTGGCTGCTCCTTATGGAACCTTCCGCGACTGGCGGGATCCAGCCAAGGGCTGGGAGACCTTTGAACCCCAACCGCGGTATTTCACCAACTATGCCGGACTCAGAAATCGCCTGTCCATCCTCGACGAAAACTATGTCCATGCTGATTATAAGACCAGAGTTATAAGCTGCTTTAATTTCCTTAAATCCATCCTTGATTATACTTCGGACAAAGCAAAGGAAATTCAAAAACTGGTGGAAGAAACTGACCGCCGGACAATTGATCGTGGCCTTAATCCATCAGGAAAGACCTTTGCTGTGGAATTTGATCTCCAGCCTTTGCCCAAGCCAGTAACCATACTAGCTTATGAAATGGAAGTGGTCGAACGGCCTGGCGGCGGTTTTCCCCAGGTTAAGCCCACCGACAGGAAAAAACCAGTGACTGTTCCCTATTATGCCAACTATGTACCGAAAAGGACTGTTAATCTGCCCTACGGTTATCTGATCAGCCAGCCTGATCATGATCTTATTGCCATTCTCCTTCAGCACGGGCTGCTGGTAGAATCCTTAACTTCTGAGATGACACTGGAAGTAGAAGTCTTTTTACCAACCGAGGTCAAGGCGGCTGAACGGCCTTTTCAGGGTCACCGGTTGGAAAAAATTAAAGGCGAATATAAAAGAGAATCGCGAACTTTTCCAGCTGGCTCACTTTTTGTTCCGACTGGCCAGCCACTCGGCTCTCTGGCTGCTTATCTCCTGGAGACTGAAAGTGATGACGGACTGGCTGTTTGGAACTTCTTTGACCGCTATATCTACCGTGAATGGCAGAGAGGCTTCGCCGAGCTTCCGGTCTATCGCCTGCTGGAACCTGCTAATGTCCCGGCTATAAGAATTAAAAACTAGAAATTAAAAAAATTTATTAGAAGCAAAAAGCCAGATTTTATAAGGATAAGGTTTTATTTGGTTTTTCTGACTTTGCCGGCTTTAGGTTTAGCAGATGATGCTTTTTTGGCAAGGCTAACTCTGGCAGCCGCCGGGGCAGACACCTTTTTCTCACTCTCTGCCTTTTCTTTTCCAGCCCTTTCCTTCGCCAGAGTTTTTTCCCTTTTTTCAGGTGAAACTAAATACTTCCCGCAATTTTCACAGATATAGATATCATTGCTCTCTTCAATGGCTGAAGCCATCTGAGTTGAAACACTCATGTTGCAACTCTGGCAAACACCATCGACTACTTCCGAGACAGCATAGCCATACCGGTCCATCAACAGATCAAATCGGGCCAAAAGCGACTGATCGAGTTCCTCCCTGATAAGAGCTCGGTGCTTCTGGAGTTCTTCTTGTCTGGCTTCTGGCGCCCGCCTGATTTTAAGTTCTATTTCCTGTAGTTTTTTCAACAGGCTGGCCCGATTAACTATTCTATCCTCATAGGGAAAAGTCAGAGGGATCCGGGATAACACGCTGTATAACTCGTTTTTATCCCTGGCACTGAACAGACGATCACGGTTTTCAAGCTTAATCAGAAAACTGGCCAGTCCTGCAAACAGGTGATTAAAAAGCCCTGGAATAGTTGGGTTCCAGACGACCAGAATTATGAGGTGAACTGGGCGGCCATCAGGAGCTGAAAAATCTATCCCTTCAGCCGAACGGCCAACCGCCACGGCCATTTGACCTTCGGTGTCAACCCGGGCATGTGGCACAGCAATACCGTGCCCCAGAGCCGTCGATTCGAGATTTTCTCGGTCAACAATCCTAGTCAGAGTCAGATTTTTACTGCTGATCAGCTTTTGTTTAACCAGACTGTCGAGAAGCTCTTCAATCGCTTCTAATTTTTCATGGCTTTTTAACTCAAAAATAACTTGAGCCGGCTTGAAAAACTCACCAAAAGAAGCTTCTCTTAAGTTCATTGTCAGTTGCGTTTTTTATTCTAACATAAAATTTGATTTTTGCAACTCAAGAGTTAGGTCATAAACACAATTTTTATCTGGTACTAATGAGGCTGAACCTCTTTGACGTCAGTTTCTGGTCTTTGAAAGGGACTATCAGCCTTAAAAGCAGGGAGGCTGGAATTTTTTCCCAAAAGCTCCTCTATCTCCCTGGCCCAGCGAATAATCTGGACCGCTCCGCTTAAATCCCAATCAGGCTGGACTTCGTCTGTTACCTGATGATAGTACTTTTTCTGATATTCTTCTGATTTTCTAACAATGAGGTTTTTATCATTTCCTCTGGCGACCAGGCCCTCATGCAGCCAGACTGCTGGAACCCCATGACGGGCAAAACTCAGCTGATCAGAACGGTAGAAAAAGCCGTAGTTTCCTCCCTGTTCGGGTACATAGCGATAGCCGAGGCTTTCAGCCGCCCGCCGGCAAATATCGTCCAGGTCAGAATATTTAGCTCCAATGGCATAAACATCTTCAGTTTCTCCCCAGACATTGGTTGTCTCAAAATTAATATTGGCCAGAACAAATGAATTTTCAATTGGAAGATGAGAAGCAAAGTAATCAGAACCCAGAAGTCCCTGTTCCTCGGCCGTCACCGCAGCGAAAACCAGGTTGACAGGTAGCCGGTCTTTAAACTGCGAATAGTAGCCAGCCAGGGCCAGTAGGCAGGCCGTAGCTGAACAATTATCAATTGCTCCATTATAAATCTGGTCTCCCTCAAGATTAGGATCCCGGCCCAAATGATCATAGTGAGCGGAAAAGATGACATATCTATCTCTCGCCTCTGGCTCGGCCGAGGGCAGCCAACCAGCTACGTTGACCGCCTCCACCTGATGGAAAGCTGGCTCCTGTTTGACTTTGATTTTAATTCCAAGCGGTTGAGGCCGGAAGTCAGAAGTTTCGGCCACAGCCCGAAGCTCCTTCAGATCAAATCCGGCGGCTGCCACAATTTTACTACCCAGAGACTCCGTTACCCAACCCTCAAAATCAAGTGTCCTGACTTTTTCAGGCAGGAAAAATGACTCTTTAGCCCAGGAATTCCTGACTACACTCCAGCCATAGGTTGCACCTTTATCATTATGAATAATCAGGACACCGGCCGCTCCCAGTTCAGTCGCTTTTTCAAATTTATATGTCCAGCGGCCATAATAGGTTAAATCTTCGCCATCAAATATTCCACCCGGAACATTGCCTGGCTCATTGATTTCGACCAGGAGAGCCTTCCCTTTCAAATCTATTCCTTTGATATCATCCCAGTTTCTTTCTGGAGCCTGAATCAAATAACCACCATAAACAAGCTCAGCTTCAACTTCTGGCGGGCAATCCTCCTTCTCAGATTTAATCACAAAATCGTCGAGGAGGACCGGAGGCAGCAATTCAAGCTTTTGACCTTTTTTGACCGGTATCAACTCCATCGTTGCTTTTAAATCAGGCTGAAGCCCGATTAAAGCAAATTTTTGTCGGTAACTGCTGTCAAAAAAGGGTTTAAGTCCAAACTGCTTAAAATAGTTCTCCTGATAATTAGCCGCCAGTTCAATTCCCGGGCTACCGAGCCCCCGTCCTTCATAGGTATCATCGGATAAAAGCCTGATATGGTTCAGAAGTTCTTCTGCCGTTATTTCGACTGGCCGGTCCCCATGCCGACAGCCAGAAAACAAAACACCTATCATTAAAAGTAAAACTGCTGGTTTAAAAATCCCCGGGAAAAATAATCTCGTCCTGGCCATGGTCATGACTCCCTTTTTCAAATTCACTCGCGTCAAGATAAGCCGCTTGCTTCAATTTTCTGAGATTTAATTCTCAGATAAATAGCTCAGCGGCTTTTACCCCGCCTCGCCAGCCTTTTTTATCTTTTAACCTGTCTTCACTTGATCAGAGAGAAGGCAACGGTCAAACCGGCCATGACGATGGAAACCATGCTCATTAACTTAATGAGAATATTAAGACTCGGTCCGGAAGTGTCTTTAAAAGGATCGCCGACCGTATCGCCAACGACCGTCGCTTTGTGAGCCGGAGAGCCCTTGCCGCCCAGATGGCCATCCTCAATAAATTTTTTGGCATTATCCCAGGCACCGCCAGCATCAGCCATAAAAACAGCCAGAACAAAACCGGTGGAGGTGGCCCCAATGAGCAAACCCATCACGCCGGCTACTCCAAGGAGAAGGCCGGTAGCGACCGGAACAATGATAGCCAGAAGCGAGGGAACCATCATGGCTTTCTGAGCTCCTTTGGTCGAAATAGCCACACAGCGGGCATAATCTGGTTCAGCAGTTCCTTCCCACACGCCAGGAATCTCTTTAAACTGCCGCCTGACTTCATCCACCATACTGCTGGCTGCTTTCCCGACAGCCATCATGGTCAGACCGCAGAAGACAAAGGCCATCATCGCCCCGACAAACATGCCAATCAGGACAATAGGGTTCATCAAATTAACCCGAAAATATTGCATAAAATCCAGAAAGCCAGCTTTAGCCGTTTCAACAACTGTGCCATCCAGCATCTGAAGGGTGGACTGTCCGATGCGGACCAGACCCATTTTTATTTCTTCGACATAAGAAGCCAGCAGAGCCAGTGCAGTCAGAGCGGCTGAGCCAATGGCAAAGCCTTTGCCGGTGGCGGCGGTAGTATTGCCGAGAGCATCAAGAGCATCAGTTCTCTGCCTGACTTCAATCTCAAGGTTAGACATCTGAGCATTGCCGCCAGCATTGTCAGCTATTGGCCCGTAAGCATCAGTCGAAAGAGTAATCCCGAGAGTAGAAAGCATGCCTACGGCCGCAATGCCGATGCCATAAAGCCCGTGGCCAACATCAAGAAAATTAAAATTAGCAGCAAAAAGATAAGCCAGGACAGTTCCCGAAGCGACCGCAATGATAGGCACCCAGGTGGAAAGCATAGCCGTTCCAATGCCGGTAATAATGACGGTAGCTGCACCGGTTTGAGCGCTTTCTGCTATCCGCTTGGTTGGTTTATAAGAATGTGAGGTGTAGTATTCAGTAGATTTGCCGATGATAATGCCCGAAAGCAAACCGGCCACTACCGCCAACCAGTTGCCCACAGCCAGGCCCAAGGAGCGAATAATCAGGTAAGAAAAAATACAGATAAGAACAGCACTGGTATTAATTCCACGGCCGAGCGAGCTCAGCAACTCTTTCTGACTGGCTTTTTCGCCCGTTCTAACTAGAAAAATGCCAAGGATGGAAAGAATGGTCCCAATGCCGGCAATAGCCATAGGAGCAATCACTGCCTTGAGCTGCATATCTCCCTGTCCTAGAAAAGCAGAAGCCCCGAGAGCAGCAGTGGCCAGAATTGACCCGGCATAAGATTCATAAAGATCAGCTCCCATGCCAGCCACATCGCCAACATTATCGCCAACATTGTCTGCAATAACAGCTGGATTTCTGGGATCGTCTTCAGGAATATTCGACTCAACTTTTCCAACCAGGTCGGCTCCAACATCAGCTCCTTTGGTGAAAATGCCGCCACCGACTCTGGCAAACAGTGCCTGAGTAGAAGCGCCCATACCAAAGGTCAGCATAGTCGTCGTAATTATGATGAGGTTATTCTCATTGGAGATAGGATAAAAATGTCTTAAAATTAAAAACCACAAAGATATATCCAGGAGAGCCAGCCCGACCACGGTCAGACCCATGACCGCCCCGCTTCTGAAAGCAATCGTCAGGGCACTATTGAGCGAAGTGCGGGCTGCATTGGCTGTCCGGCTGGAGGCATAAGTGGCAGTTTTCATGCCGAGATACCCGGAGAGAGCTGAGAAAAAACCTCCGGTAAGAAAAGCTACTGGCACCCACTTGTTTTGAACTTTGAGGACAAAAGCCAGAAAACCGAGGAGTACTACAAGGCAAGCAAAAACAATAGCCACCACCGTGTATTGTTGCTTCAAATAGGCCATAGCCCCCTTTCTGACATAGGAAGCGATTTGAGCCATTCTCTCTGTGCCTTCGCTTTTTCTCCTCATCTGATGATAGAAAAGCCAGGCAAAAAACAGGGCTAAGACTGAGCCCAGTGGTGCTAACCAAAACATTGGATGCAACATACCTTCACCTCCTGCCTGAACGTCTGAATATGTCTCGCTTAAATCCTGATTTTCCGCTTCAATGGAGCCGGATTTAAGTCAAAAAATTTATCACAAATAAGCTATCCTGTCAAAAGCCGGTTTCGGGAGAATCGGACAACCTGAAGCCTCCGGTTAACTGTTTCCAGATAAATCTTTTAATTGATTTACATTCCGGTTGTGAATAGATTATATATAAGCGAAAATGAAATTCTGGATCGGGACTTCTGGCTGGAGTTACCCAGACTGGGCCGGTGATTTTTATCCCCCGGGGTTAAAATCGGCTGGCTGGCTGGAGTTTTATGCCAGGCAGTTTAATACCGTCGAAATTAACATGACTTTTTACCGTTCACCGCGGGTCGAAATGATTCACAACTGGGTAGAAAAAACTCCAGATGATTTTCGCTTCAGTCTAAAGGCCAGCCGTCAGATTACTCACCTTAAAAAGCTTAGAAAAGTTGAACATGACCTGGAACATCTGGCTTTTCTGGCCAAACAGTTTAGAGGAAAAGCTGGATGTTTGCTCTATCAACTGCCTCCTTCTCTTAGCAAAGACCTGGAACTGCTCTCATCTTTTCTCCAGGTCTTACCGGCTGATTTCCGCCATGTAATTGAATTCAGACATCAAAGCTGGTATTCAACTGACGTCTATGACCTGCTGTCAAACTACCAGGTTACCCTTTGTATTGTTTCTTCTGGCCGGTTCGAGCCCGAGGTGGTGATTACCTCCAATCTGGCTTATCTCCGCTTCCACGGGTTAACCGGCAGTTATCGCTATCGTTATTCAGATGATGAGCTGAAAAAATGGTCTGAAATTATTGCCCGTTTGCAGACAGAGGAGGCCTACATCTATTTTAATAATGACTACCGGGCTCAGGCGGTTTTTAATGCTATGAAATTAAGGGAATTACTTTCTGCCAGCCAGGTCTAAGCGGGCCTCGGACAGCACTTAAAATATTCAAGACGAGAATCCGCCAGCCTTAACTTAAAAGCAGTGCTGAAGCCGGGTGGTGTAATCACCTGCTGTGTTTGATTTTATTAACCGGAAAATCTAAACTAAAAGTGAATAACCAGAGTTGATGGTTTTTCAAGGATATTTTGAAGACAGGAGAATAAAAGATGAAAAAAGTTTCTGTTTTGATAGTTTTCTGGCTGATGTTATTAATGCCGGCTGCTTTTCTTTTAGCTCAGCCGAAGCCTCTGGCCAACCCACCTGTCCTTCTGACTTCCTGCGGACAAAGCCCCGGCCCAGCTATGATCAAGGTATTCTTACAGAAATTAAACATTGAGTTCGAGCTGAATCCCCTGGCTACGGCCGCCAGCCTGAATGATAAGAAGGCCTCTGGCCAGCCCTACGGCTCAGTTATTATTGTTATGGGAGCCAGTCTGAAAGGCATGGGAGCCGCCGGTATTTCAATCGATGATGAAATCAAAAGAATATCCCAGCTAATCGAAGAAGCCAAAAAAGAAGGAATAACTGTCATTGGCGCCCACATAGAGGGCATGAAAAGAAGATCTCAAGGGGCTTCAGCCGGTGACACAACTGACGAGCAAAGCATTGATGGCGTCGCCCCGAACTGCCAACTTCTGCTGATTAACAAAGATGGCAACAGCGACGGGCGTTTCACAGCTATAGCCAAAGCTAAAAATATTCCACTGATTGAAATCGAAAAAAATGTTGACCTGATGACTGAGCTAGCCCGGATCTACGGCCGGTAACAAGCCTGACCAGTCTGGTTTAGATAGCTCAAAGAACGACTGTCTATTTTTTCTTCAACTCAACCAGACCAGTTTTTTCCAGGGCCAGAAAATATTTTTCTATATCAAGAAGGGGCAACGGCTCATATTCAGCTGAAGCTGCATTTCTGATGTCCAGAATCGAACGCTGTCCATTAATGAAATTCCTTAATTCAAACTCAGCCTGGAAAATTAAAGGAGAGACCTGAACATTCATTTCCCTTAGCTTCATCAACACTGCCCAGGGTTCCGTCCCGGATGGCAGTGGCTTCCTGACCGGGACGATGTGGCTCAACCTGAGCTCATCGGCAGTCAGAGTCAGTTTTTCAGGTTTTACTTTCTGAATGGCACAGGCCGTGAGATAAACCGTCTCCAGTTCTTTTAGCCAGGCATCTTCCATCTGGTCAAGGCTTGATAATTTAGCCTTAAGGAGGGTCAAAAATTGCTGGTCATCCTCACCAAAAAATTTGACCGAATTAAGAGCCTCTTTTTCCCGCTCAAAAGCCTGGTTCAAAATATTAACGGCTTCCTTTCTGGTACTGGCCAGATTTTTACCAGTCGACATGATCAGAGCTTCAGCCCGTCCTTTTTCCTGGCCAAGGCGTTCCTGGCCCTTGGTGGCCACTTCATTCAGGATAAGAATGGCTTCTTTCGGGCCAGCATTGGATAAAAAGATAGCCGAGGCCACAGTGAGGGTGACAACTCTTTTGAGCTGGGTAGAATCTGATTTGTCAGGCAGGTCACCGCTGGTGTGGTACCACATATCGGGCCAGCAGATGAACATTACCGCCGGGACACGAACCGAACCATCAACAAAAACGATGTGATCGCTGCCGCCTGAGAAACGGTCTATGGTATAGTAGAAGGGATCCCGGCTACCAGCCGGAGACAGAACCTCATAGTATTTCCAGCCAGAATCCTGAGCAATCCTCTGGCTGGCCCCCATCCATTCAACAAAAGAGGCCACGACATCATTAAGGTAACTAGGCAGTGAGTAAGGAGAGGTCTCCAGACGAAAGGCACTGAGGTTTTTAATCAGAGCTTCACCAACCATGTCCTCATTCAGGTTGGCAAAAAATTTTTTGGCGATGTCCGGATACTTCTTAATATAGGCCATAGTGCCAGAGATTTCCGGAACAAAAAGAAACCGGACAGAGCGCTTGAGCGGAGGAATTTTACCATCGGCAACCAATTTTTTGATTACCCGCCCAGCTTCCAGAATGGCCACGCAGCCGGAGGCATCATCATTGGCACCCTGCTTGGCCAGACCCTCAAACAAATGGCCAGTTAAAACCAGTTCCTGGTCTGCTTTCTCCGTTCCTTTCAGATAGCCCATGGCCATCTCTTCCCGGTAGGGCACCATCTGGCTCTTAACCACTGCCCTGACCTTCACCTTGATTTTTCTTTCCAGCATCTGCTTTAAATCATAATAAGTTCTCTCCGAGACCATAAAGGCAAAAGCCGGTTTGTCTTTTTCTCCTATCCGGATTGAATTCCAGCCAAGCTGTTCCCGGTCAAATTCAGGATGGCTGGAGGTGCAGGCAATGATGCCTTTGGCCCCAAATTTTTCGACCGCCAACTGCCGGGCTCTTTCGGGAGAGCCATAGACAAGGACAATTTTATCTTTAACCTCTTTTCCCTGATAAAAAGCCTCACTGGAACCCGGTCCGACATCAATGAGTTCAGCCGTGGTATCGGTAGAAACACTCCCCGAGCAAAGTGTAGCCGGTATGTCTTTGAGGTCATAGAGTTTCTTTTCGAGCGGCTCCACCAGCCAGAGTTCAGCCTGTTCGGCATCCCAGGTCGTCTGGCTGGAAGTCGGCAGTTCAATAATGGCCGCTTCGTCATAATTGTATTCTTTTAGTCTGTCGAGAATAAATCTGGTTTCGAAATATCCGTTCAGGTATTCTTCCGGCCGCCGATTACGGTTAACACCCGTTAGATATATTTCATTCTGGAGAGCCAGCTCTCCTGATGATTCGTTGATAATATCCTGAAGAACAGAAAGGGGAAGAAGGGTTCGAGGTAACTTCTCCTGAGGCTGAGCCAGAAGAGAAAAGGTCAGCCCGAGGACCATTAGCAGGAAAACAAGCTTCTTTTTCATTCGATTTCTCCTCATCTAAGTTAAGAATAAGATTTTATCCTTATTGCTATCTTAAGGTAAAGATAAATTTCAATTTGTTTTCGCCTTTTTCTTTTTGTTAGAATATAACTCAGATATAAAGAACCAAGTTTTCAGGAGAAAAAATGGTCGCTGCATCAACGGTAAAAACTATCGTCACCATCCTTCTGGCTATTGACGTTATCTGGTTGATTTACATTTTATTTAAAGGCTATACAGAAAGCCTGGTCAGAGTGATTGTGACCGGCCTTGTTCTTGGAGTAATTCTTTACTATCTTCAAACGACCAGCCTGCAGTATCTGTCTTTTAAAGCCGTAAAAAACGATCTTTTCCCGCCAAACGTTCCTCAATACTCTTATACGAAAACCGAAGTGGATAACCAGTATTCTCACCGACTGATTTACACTTTTATGCTGACTCCCTCTGAAAGTTCGCTGGAAAGGACAGTCGAAGTCCCTCCACCACCTGAACTTAAGCTGGAGATGGACCCGGGCGGTCAAACTTTTACTTTGAAGGATCCCGAATCTTTGAATATTGTCCTTGAGCAGCTCAATCTACCTCCGGTCAAGCGGGGCGTGCCCGAACTATCCACTTTGACTGGAAACCGTCTCGACCAGGGGATTTACCGCTTCGATGATTACCCCCTGGGAACCTTGACGGTAGAAAGGTCCATTTTTCAAAACAAAAAGGTGGTCCTGAGTTATCATTGCATCTCGAGAATTATCATTGATAGCAGAAAATATTAAACAGGCTATTTACTCCAGGGAGAATGATTTATGTCACCTACATTAAGTGCCTTACTTATTTTGCTCGTTATGGTAGCTGCTTACATTGCTGCCCAGTTATTCAAACTTTCTACCGAGCTGTCGATTTTTGTGGCCGCCGTAGCTGGCGCCCTGGCTGGTGGTCACTGGCTACCTATCAGGCATCTGGCTGAAGGGGCAATTACTTATCTCGATATCTGTCTGATTTTCTTAACTGCTACTCTTTTCATGAATCTGGTGCGGGAAGCAGGTGGAGTGGCTTTTGCCGTCAGATCAATTCTCAGAAGATTTCACCATCAGAAAGTTGTTCTTTTCCTCCTGCTGGTCATTTTACTCCTCATCCCCGGAGCTCTGACCGGGGCCGGCAGTGTAACGGTTCTTGTCACCGGCTCTCTGGTAGCTATTGTTCTTAAGTATATGGGATTGCCTGAAACGAAAGTTGCAGCTATCATTTTTTTGATCGCCGGTTTGAGCGCCGCCGCTCCACCGGTGAGCCTCTGGGCCATGATGACGGCTGCCGGTATAAATATGCCATATGTCGGCTTTTTTTTACCGCTTCTCATTCCCTGCCTTCTGGGAGCAGTGGCGGTAATTTTTATTCTTGGCTGGAAAGCCAGACCGGTAGATTTACAAAAAGCCCTTGAGGAAATTCCTGAGCCTCCAGAAAAAATGAACTGGTGGAGAATCAGCCTGCCGTTTTTGGTCTTCCTGCTCCTGGTCATTGCCGGCAGAATTTTTCCTTTCAGCTTTCCTGTTCTTGGTTTGCCATTGATTTTTGCCCTGACCGCTTTGACAGCTTATCTGGCCTCACCGGTAAAGCTAAATATCTGGAAAATTTCTCTGGAGACGACCAAGCAGCTTCTGCCCCTGATCGGGACTTTAACCTGTGTTGGGATTCTGGTTCAAATTATGACTCTAACTGGAGTCAGGGGATTAATCGCGGTTTCTGTCGTGACCCTGCCAATAGCTGTGGTCATCGCTTCACTCTTTATTACTCTTCCCGTTTCCGAGGCAGTTTTAATGTGGGGAGCAGCTCCGGTTTTGGGTGTACCGCTGGTTCTTCTATTTAATACCAGGGGCCTTAACCCGGTGATTGCGCTGGCTGGCATGAGCATCATCTGGCCCCTGGGTGATGCTCTCCCGCCTACAGCTATCATCGGGCGTCTGACTGTGGATGTGGTCGGGGTGAAGGAACCCTATTCAAAATTTTTAAAGCAATGCCTGATTCCAGGCTTAATCATAATCGCCCTGGGAACACTGATGGTAATCTTCAGTAAAAAACTTGGCTTTCTGGCAGTTTTTTAATTAGAGGTTTATTATGGCAACCTTAATTACTATCCTTTACTATTTTATGGTGACCTTTTTCTCAATCTGTTTCATTTACAATTTTATCAAAAGCAAGAAGTGGGCAGAGGAGCTGCTTTATCTCATTGTTCTATTGCCCTTTCTGTTGAGACTTTTCCGTCTGAAATGAGGTCGAGATGAACTCTACAGTCAAACAGAGAAAATGGCTATTTGGTTTGATTTTTCTGGTCGTTTTTATACTGGCTGGAATTAGCTTTTATCGCAGCCGCCACCTGCCCGAGCCGGTCGTTCTCGGCGAGGGAGTTACTGAAGTTAAAAGATTAAGCAATTATTTTTCCGGAATAAAGGGCAGTATTAATGATGCCAGAATTTATGTCCTCGGACAGGAAACTGATGGAGGCTCAGTCTTAATTCTGGGCGGCTCTCACCCCGAGGAACCAGCCGGGCGGCTGGCAGCCTGGATCATCATCGAAAACACCAGGATGAAAGCTGGCCGAATATTCGTTATCCCAACGGCTAATCCAAGCGCTTCGACCTCAACCCGGCCCGGTGGAGCCTATCCGCCGGATTATTCAATTAAAACCTCCTGGGGAGAACAGAAGTTCAGACAGGGAGACAGGTGGTCCAACCCGCTCGACCAGTGGCCTGATCCAGAAGTCTATATTCATTATCCGTCAAGGCAACAGCTGGCTTATATGGACATCAGAAATCAAAATCGTACCTGGCCCGGGCGGCCGGATGGTCTGATGACTGAAAAAACCTGTTACGCTATGACCCAGCTAATCCGGCAAGAAAGAATTGATCTGGTCATTGACCTCCACGAAGCTGAGCTGCAGTATCCGGTCATCAGCACGATTGTTGTCCATCCTAAGGGCCAGGATTTAGCCGCGCTGGCTTCCATGACGATCAGTGCCGAGGAGGGCTTTGATATCGGAGTGGAGTATTCCCCTGAGGCTCTCCGCGGGCTATCCCACCGAGAAATCGGCGACTGGACAGAAGCTATTCCACTGCTGATGGAAACGCCCGAGCCATTCCTGGATGCTACCCGGGGGAAAACCGATCGAAATCTCCTTCTCACCGGCCAGGACGAATTTGTTATGAAAGCCGGAAAACACGGGTTGCTGTTTGAAAAACTCGATGAAAGAGGCTGGCCAATTGACGTCAGAGTTGGCCGACATCTATCCTCCATTGCTGTCATTTTAAAGACCTGGTCAGAGCTTCGTCCTGACCGCTTGATCGAGGCTGAGGAGATTCCTCGCTACTCTGAAATTGTGGAAAAGACGATAGGCTTCTATCTTAAAAACCCGGCCGAGACTCCAGCTAACCGTCTTTTTTATGAATAAGGCGGTTAAAAACCAAACCAGCCGCACAACACAGAACATAAGCAGCAAAGAGAAGCCAGAGCTTCTCTTGACCGGAGTTTTCCATCTTAAGCTTTAAATCCTGATTTGCCTGGGGCAGGGGCTGCGGATCCCAGGGTAAATTATAACGAGCAGCCAGACCCCTGATATTCAGGAGATGAATAATTGGAACACCTTCCCTGGCCATCCACTGAATCAGTCCACAACGGTCTTCGGGTGGTATTTTTTTAACCTGGGTCAGTCCGGGGCGAAGCTCCAGAATAGACGAATCACGGCCAAGATTGACCAGACTGCCGCCGATATTGATAAATGCCCGGATAGGCTGACCACCAGCCGCTTCTTTAAACAGGCGGAAATGTGTTTCAACCATGGTTTTAAGCCCGGCTGGCTGCAGAAACGTCAGGCCCAGGGTTTGGGCTTCCTGCCTCAACTTGATTTTTAAATCATCAGGATATTCACGGCCGGAGTCATCTTCTCCTCCCCAACTAACAGCCAGCAGACGGTGCTGATTAAAGCCGGCCTGGCGTAAACAGTTTTCCATGGACAGCCAGCTAAATTCAGGCTGGTTTGCTCCCCACTGAGATGAGCCAATAGAAACGATAGCCAGAAGGTCAACCCCCATAGCCCGGGTGGCACAATAGGTGGCCACAATAAGTGCTGGAAAAGAGCTCGAGGCGTCGGCTGCCACCACCTGACCCTTTTCTACCCCGGCCTGGCGAAGAAGGCGCACGAGAAGAGCAGCCATGGCGGGATTGGTTGTAGTGCGCTTGGCTTCCAACTGCCCGAGAGTGGTGGTCAGAGGACTTGATTCCAGACCAATCAAGCCGGTTTTCATGGGGTCAAAGGGATTTTTTTCAGGCAACAGACCGACATTTTGCTGACAGCTATATATTTCCTTTTCTGCTTCCTGCATTAATCGGGCTGCCTCCAGTTCATCGGCGGCCAATTTCTCTCCAGAAGGTTCAAGCCAGAAAAAAAAGATCAGATAAAAAATCAGGCTGACCGCCGCTAAGTAAAAAATTGTTTGAGGGCTGAATTTTGCTGGGCGCATCTCTTAAACAAATAGCTGGCTGAAAAAAAAAGTTAAGACCGAAACAAAGACCAGAGATGAAAGAACAGGCATAATTTTTTGCCGCTCGAGGCTGGAAGCCAGAATACCGGGGACTACCCAACCAATCACTCTGAGACCAACCGGCTCAACCAGAAGATGAGGCAGAGCCAGGCTCCAGGCCTGCCCGAGGCAGGCGCCAACTAAAATCATCAGCACGAATCTCCGGCGGCCGAAAAGAATAAAATAGCGGGCTAGAAGCCGGTAGATAAGCAGAGTTAGAAAAGCAACGGCCAGCGTGCTGAGCGGGCGCCAGGGCTGGTTAAGATAGAGGGCAAAATAACCAGGAACAATCAGCCCACCTGGAGAAATACCGGTTACTTCGACATAGATGAGAGCCAGCACCAGGCCCAGGAAAAAAGAGCTATAACTTGATGGCATTAGCCTTCCTCTCGAGATAATCTATCATTTTCTGTCCAAAACCAACAATATTACCCAGGCCAAAAACCAGAAGGTCATGTTGAGCTGTTAAGCCTTTAGTCGAAGAAGATAAGGAAAAACGGGTTAAAATATCCCGCAAAACAGTTTCGGGTCTTGAATTATTCACGGTGCAGATCATCTGTTTGGAGAAGTGTTTGTTTAATTTTTTCTCCAGATACCTGTGGGCTGCTGCTGCCCCGGGACCCTGTAAAGATAGACCGGAAAACTCCAGCTGGCGCCCGCTTCCTGACTCAGTCAGGATACCTTCCTGCCACTTTTCAGCTAGAAAATCAACCCACTGCCTGGTGCGGTCCCCCCGATCAGAGCGAAAGCAAAGCAGGCCATAAACAGCCCGCTGCCACCAGCCTGTCCTTTCCAAAATTTTTAGCATGGCTTCAAGCGATGAGCGCGGGTCATTAGCCGCAAAAAGACTAACAAAATAAAGTTTTATGTCCAGATCGTCAAAGTTCTTTTCCCACATCCTGGGACAGCCGCTATCCGGTTTCACGTTTTTTATGCCCTGAACAATTACTTCGTCACTCAGGCCACAGGCGCGAAGGACATTCACCGCCAGCCGGACATTGGCCTCAAATTCGGGATAAGGAAGTTCATTTGCCAGCTGTTCAGCAGTTGCCTCTTTTTTCGCCTGTATAACCTTTGTCCCTTTCTTTCCAGCCCTTTTTTGCATCACAGGAAAATGCTCTTCCTCAGGAATATAGACAGCCGTTTTCATCCGAAAGGCACTGGTAAAAGCCCGGGCAATATCCTCTTCACTCTCTCCCAGAGCCTCGAGGTGATCAGGCCTGATATTGCTGACCACCAATAATTCAGGTTGGAGAAAATAGCGGCTTTCCGCTTGCAAGCACTCCGGCTGAATACTCATCATTTCTGAGACTAAATAATCTGCTTTTTGTTCTGCTGCTTTTCTGACCAGCTTTTTCTGCTCCAGAATAGACGGCTTCCCCCGCCGCCTTATCTCTTCTTCATGCCCATCAGGATAAATAATCACCGGCCTGGAACCTGTGGTTTTAGCCATTACCCGGTAACCAGCCTGCTTCAAACCAGCGGCTAATAACCTGGTAATGCTCGACTTTCCCCTGATGCCGGTCACAGCCAGCCTGTGAGGAATTTTTTTCACCAGCCGGTAATGTCTTACCGCTTCTATCCCGAGGTAAATAAGGAGGATTATAAACGACAGGAGCAAAATTTTATTCATCTAAAAAAGACCATTTCAAAAGCCTTGTTAGGTTTTGAGTTTATAAGAATAAATAAATAATCGCAACCAGAAAGCAATCTTAAAGCCAGGCGTCTGGCTACCTTTGATGTCTTTCTGGATAAAGAAGAAATAGAGGGGTGCTGCTTAGCACCCCTCTAATTAATTGAAGGAAGGGGGAATGGAAAGAAGGGCAAAGAAGGGCAAAAAGGAGGCATTTATAAATTTTTGGGTGCGCTCATCGCCTTGCTGAGAATAAAAGGAGGGAGAATGCGATTTACTTACTGGCCCATGTATCCTAAACTTCTCCCTCCAGAGTCGAACAATATAGTTTATATCGGAAAAAATGAGAGAAGATGTCTTAACCGCCGTCTTCAGAGTAAGTGCTTTAGCCATCTTCTTCTTCATTCCACTCTTATTTATAGCAATTTTTGTGCCAGATTCTTCTCGGGGGGAAAACAATAGATCTCAAGTTAAACATAAGAAATATTACAAAAGCCGTAAAAAACCTTTACAGCCAGCCCCGGCCTCCCGGAACTATTTATAAACTCAGGGCAGAACTATAGTTTTTTGACCGGGCCAGGATCAGCCCGCCCTGTTCAACCCCGAGATGTCTGGAAATAACCTCGCATTTAGCCTTAAGCAAAAAATAAAAGGGCCCAGGTAGCTGCTCCAGACACTCATAATTTCCCTGTCCCTTACATATTATTAAATCAGCCTGTTTCAAAATCTCGATGAATTCTTCAGTGCATTGCTCGACGACAGTCCCCGGAGCCTGACAACCAGAAGAGACGACTCTGGCCACTTCCTCCAGGCCTGACAGTCTGGCCTCCTCCACGGTGGCATCATTGATGATGGGCCCTTCTCTGACCGCATAGATGACCTGACGGCCAATTTGCTCAATAAATAATCGGTCAAAAACTGTTTCTCCAGAATTATCACCCAAAAAAATTATCTTTTTTGCCTTTTTAAGATCATAGATGAAAAGTTCATAGTCATCTATGGCCAGCTCTTCTTCTTCCAAAAGGTTTTTTTCCTGCGGCCAGCCGCTGACCTCTCCCGCCCCAAAGTCAATGACATTTCCGGCCAGTGAAAACATCATAGCTTTTCTCAGCCTGTCCGGCGCCAATAAGACTCTTCTATTAAGCTCTGGATAAAGAGCTAAAGCCTGTCCTATATCCTGTCTCTTAATCTCAAAATAAGGATCTTGGATACCGGTCAACTCTGCCAGCCATTTATAAAGGTCAGCTGAGATTTCTGGCGGTGTTCGGTGGAAATTAATCTCAGCCAGAAAACGGCACGACTCTCTGGTGATTCGGAGAGCTTCAGGCCCTTCGATTTTCTGGACAGCCAGAACTCTCAAGACCTGGGAGAGATGACAGAGATAACATTCAGTTTCAGCCAGCATTCTCAGAGTTTAGCATTTTTGGCATTGACCGTTAAGGCAAAAAATAGGAAATATAGTTTATGTCCCCTGTTTTATGGCTGGCCAAGGAGAAGGTCAATGGTGCCGGTCAGAGCCTTTAAATCAAGAGGCTTGGTAAAAAGACAATCAATTTTTAGCTTTTGAATTTCTTCAGGCTTTATTTGATCAGGAAAAGCTGAAATCAGGACTGCTTTGCCCTCATAACCGCTTTGTCGGAAGTCCTGAATCATTTGCAAGCCATTTTTCCCTGGCAACCGGAAATCCACAACTATAAGATCTATATCTGCCTTTTTAAATCTATCCAGGGCTTCAGCCGCATCCCTGGCTAAGTAAACATTGTACTTCGAGACCAGGAGTAAAAAGAATGTCTTACGAATAGATTCGTCATCATCAACGATAACAATTCTCTTGTTTGACATAGCGGCTCTCCTGAACCTACAGCAAATTTTGTGCCAGGCTAAAGCCGGGTTTACAGGGAGAAAACTTGACAGTTACAAAAACCCCTTTTGAATTTACCAATAATTGTCAATTTATTTTACAGGGAACTTTATTCTGATGTATCAATTTTTAAATCATAATCCTTGATTTTCTTGTCGAGCGTTGGCCGCGAAATGCCCAGAATCTGACTGGCCCGGCTTTTGCTCCCCTTAGTTGCTTCCAGCACATACTGTATATACCTTTTTTCTATTTCACATAAAGGGACAAGCTCCTGGGTAAAAAGCGCCTGTTCTTCAGTCTTGACAGGCAGAGCCGGCTCCAGTGGCAGGTATTCCTTTAAAACAACATCCCCCTTGGCCAGAATCACTGCTCTAATTAAGGCATTTTCCAGTTCGCGCACATTGCCTTTCCAGGGCTGATTAACCAGATAATCCATAACCTCTGGCGGGACTTTTCTGACATTTTTCTTTAAATCTCGGTTAATTTTTTCCAAAAGATAGGCCACCAGATCCGGTATATCTTCCCGTCTCTCTCTAAGAGGTGGTAAATTAATTTCAACCACTTTTAGCCGGTAATAAAGATCTTCTCTGAATTCACCCTGATCGACCATTTCCTTCAGGTTCTGATTAGTGGCAGCGATGATCCGGGCTTCTGTTTTAAGCACTTTTTCACCGCCGACCTTCATAAAATCCCTGGTTTCTATCACCCGGAGAAGTTTCGATTGCAGGCTGGAAGAAATATCGCCTATCTCATCCAGAAAAAGCGTGCCCTTGCCGGCCAGTTCAAACTTGCCTCTGGTCTCGGTGACAGCATCAGTAAAAGCCCCCCGTACATGGCCAAAAAGTTCAGATTCAAGCAAAGTATCCGAAATAGCCGAACAATTGATAGCTATGAAAGGTTCATCCCGGAAAGGACCGTTGTAGTGAATGGCCTTGGCCACCAGTTCCTTGCCTGTGCCGCTCTCCCCCAGGATCAGAATATTTGTTTTGGTATTGGCTACCACCCCGATCATTTTGAAGACCTGCCTCATCTGCGGTGAACGCCCAATGATATTATCAATTTGATATTCCTTTTGCTTTTCCTCAAGAAGATAGCTGACTTTTTCTTCCAGAGCTTTCATCTGGAGGGCTTTATCTATGGTCAGATCCAGTTCAAGATTATCCAGCGGCTTAACCAGATATTCAAAAGCTCCAGCCTTGACCGCCTCAACTGTCGTTCTCATATCGTCGAAGGCAGTCATAATAATGACTGTCACCGATTTATTTTCAGCTTTGACCTGCTTTAAAACATCGAGTCCGTTGATATCCGGGAGTTTAACATCGAGAAGAGCCAGATCCGGCTGGAAATCGCAAAAGAGAGCCAGACCTTCTTGCCCGTTTTCAGCTCCCCTTACCTCAAAACCCCTCTTTTTAAGATGAGAGATTAATGTCCGGTTAACGAGAGGATCATCTTCTATAACAAGAACTTTAGTCATAGGTCTTTCTCCTTTTCCTGTGTTTCGCAGGGAATTCTGATGAGAAAGCAACTGCCCCGCCCTTCTTTCCTGACTACTTTGATTGTTCCTCCATGCTGTTCAACAATCCGGCGGGCATTAGCCAGGCCCAGCCCGGCTCCTGATCCCTTGGTCGTAAAGAAAGGCTCAAAGATATTCTCCCAGTCTTTTTCGGGTATACCGCTACCTGTATCACAAATTCTGATCTCAAAAAATGATCTGTCTCCTTCTGACATAAAAAACAGAGAAACTTCAATTTCGCCACTTTCATCCACCGCCTCATAGGCGTTGCGCAGAATATTCAAGAATACCTGGCGGAGCTTGTCGCCATCGACAAGAGCTGGAGGCAGCCCTTGCTGATAATTTTTTCTGACCTGAACGTGCTTCTCGGCCAGTGAAGGCAGCAGAACTTTTAGCGATTCACCAATAATCTGATCCATTTCAAAGTAGTCAGTTTGCAGAACCGATATCCGGGTGAAACTTAACAACTCTTTGATAAATTTTTCTATCTGGTCAATACCCTCCTGGGCAATTGACAAATGCTCTTTTTCTATTTCATCCAGCAGGTCGTTATCAGCCAGTTTCTGAATATTTAACTTAACTGAAGTTAAAGGATTGCGAATTTCGTGGGCAATAGTCGCCGATAATTTGCCAATCGAGGCTAGTTTTTCAGCCTGAACCAGCTTTTTATTAGCTTCCTGCATCTGCTCCCTGGCCACATTTAATTCTTCCGTCATCAGATTAAAGCTTTTGGTCAGGGCACCAATCTCATCTGAAGAAATCAAGGGGATATGATAGCTGAAATCTCCCCGGGATATTCTTCTGGTGCCTTCCAGCAAATTTTGTATTGGTCTGGTCACACGCTTGACCAGAAGATTGATGCCGACAATCGCCAGGAGCAAGGCCAGAAAGCCAAAGCCGAAAAGCGTCAGCCTGGACTGGTTTATTCGTTGTTTAACATCGTCGAGTTTTAAGCCTATCTTCACCGAACCCCATTTGATATCTGAACCGGCCACATAAATAGGAATCTCAATCTGCATGACTTCACAACTTTGCTGGCCATCAGTCAAGTTTATATTCTGATAAAAGACCGCGTCCGGCGGCACCTCGCCAGCACATCTCGTCTGATTGATAATCTCGGTGTTGCCGATGATACTGTCACTGGCCACCACTGGCCGCCCGCTGCGGTCATAAAAAATGACATAGGCCAGATCATCTCTGATAAGACCGGCAATATTTTCATCTATTGATTCCAGTTCCCACAGGGCAAAATGCCTGGCATTCATCCCGGCTATATATCTGACCATGAGGAGACCACGATTCCTTTTTTCTTCATAAATGAATCTCGCTTCCCGATTCTGAATGGCCGCCAGTACCCCGATGATAAACAAAGCCAGAATGACAGACACCCAGAAGACCAGCTGGACATAGATTGATATTCTGAATTTGCGTTTCAGGCTCATTGGTCTATCCAGGCATCCTTCAGGTCTAGATAAAAAACCCCGGCTGGCTGAGGCCTAAGATTTTTTATATAGGGCTGATAGGCTACCCGCTGCTTGAAATAATAAAGGGGAATAGCTGGCACCTCATTTGTTAAGAGATCCTCCATTTGTCTGAAAAGCCTTACCCGTCTCTCGAGGAGGTTGGCATTGCGCTGCTCATCAAGCCAGACATCGAGCTGTTCATGCTTATACTTAAAATAATTCAAGTTGAGGAAGGATTTAGAATAAAAAAGAGGATAGAGCAAGAATTCCGGATCGGGTACAGGAATTGACCAATCAAAATAGACCAGATAGGGAATGCGGTCGTTTTTTATTTCATCCAGAGATTTTATCAATTTAAGCTGCAGATCAATTCCAGCCGGTCGCAATTCGCCTTTAAGCTCTCGATAGAGTTTCTCCGCCAGCTCATTAAAAGAAAACTCAAAGTAAAGATTAACCGGCAAGGTCTGGCCTGAGCTGCCCAGTCCATGTGCTGCTAATCTCTCGGCAATCCGCCCGAAGCTCAGTTCTTGAGGCGGAGGAGAAGGCAAAAAACCAGGAAGATAAGGAGGAATATAATTATCTAAAACCTGAGCAAAATAAGCGGGAGAAGAAACCAGGCCGGCCAGCTTGCTCTTTTCAATCAACCTGCTCAACAGACTTCTGACCTCTGGCTGGTCAAAGGGCGGCAGATGACAGCTAAAAAACAAATAACTCATTTTAAGAGAATTACTTTCGAGAACCTGATACCTGTCCCTGGAAATTCGATAAGAAAAATAAGGGACAATTTGAACTTCATCTCGGAAAAAGCCCTCGAGCAAAAAATAGGGGCTGACTTCAACTCGATTGACATAGGCTTTCCGGCCGAAGTAGTGGTCATTTCTTGCCAGACTCATACCCGTAATATCCAGTTTTGAATTCCTCAGCCAGTGGTCAAATTTAAAAGGGCCAGCTCCGACCGGGCGGTTAAAAAACTTCTTTTTATCTTTCTCCACGAGCTGCTGGGGCAAGATTTTAGCAAAACTTGAGGCTAAAAAATACAAATTAGCCGCACTTGAGTATTTCCAGTCAATTTCTATCGTCTTATCATCTATGATTTTTATCCCGGCAACTTCACTTGCCTGCCCCTGCCAGAACTCCTCACCGCCTTCAATTCTCTGAGCAAATAAATAAAAATATGGATTACCCTTCAGTCTGAAGAGCCTTTCGAAGGAATATTTAACATCGCCTGAGGTCACCGGCTGGCCATTATGAAAGGTGGCTTTATTCCTGAGATAGAAGACTGTTCTACGTCCGCCGTTATCAATGACCCAGTACTCAGCCAGTCCCGGTGAAATCTCTATACTCCGGTCAAGCTTGAGCAGCCCTTCGTACAGGTTTTCAATGATCAGGGGATAGCCATGGCCAGCTGGATCAAGGTCAGTATTAAGATTCTGGCTATAAGCTTTAATTTTTAGCACGCCACCCGTTCGTGGCTTGACTCTCCTTTCCTGGCCAAAGGCCCTGGCCGGATTTTCACCCAGCCAAAAGAAAAGCAGGATGGCCAGCAGGGCAAAAAGACCGCCCCGCCTCTTTTTCTCCAGGCTATTCATTACTAATAAATAATAACCTAATCCTGGCTGAAAATCACCTCTTACTATTATTCAATTTTTCGGCCACTGTTTTTACCTGGTTAAAAACCCGGAAAAAATTCTGCCCCCAGATTTTCGCCAGATCTGATTCTGAATAGCCCCGCTTCATTAACTCAACGGTGACATTAATCATCTGACTGACGTCATTACAACCGACGACTCCCCCGCCTCCATCAAAATCAGTGCCTATTCCCACATAATCAACACCAACCAGTTTGATCACATGATCAATATGATCAACCAGATCCTGAACAGTAGCCACTTCGACCGGATATTTCCGGTTTAATTCCTGCATTTCTGCCGTTATTTTCTCCCTCTGAGCTTCATCCTTGACATCTCTCAAGTTACCATATTTAGCTCTGAATTCCTGTAAGGCTTTATCCCTGTCTGGATTTGGTCTGGGTGGTTTGACATAAGAAGAGAGAAAACAGATCTGGATAACTCCTCCTCTGGCTGCCAGGGCTTTAATCATGTCATCCGTTAGATTCCGCGGATTGTCACAGACTGCCCGTGCACAGGAATGAGAAGCAATAATAGGTGCCTGACTGCTCTCCAGAACATCCCAGAAGCTCTTGTCAGAGGCATGAGAAATATCAATAATCATGCCCAGGCGGTTACATTCGGCCACCACCTGCCTGCCAAACTGGCTTAAACCCTTGTCCTCAGGATCATTCCGGTCAGTTGACGAATCGCAAATATCATTATCAGCTGTATGACACAGGGTGATATAGCGAACTCCTTCTTCATAAAAATGTTCAATCAGGCTTAGATCCTGACCAATGGCATAGCCATTCTCAATCCCGAGGAAGGCCGTCAGTTTACCCTGCTTTTTGAATTTATAGGCATCTTCCGGGTTGAAGGCCAGGCCGATCAACCGGTCGTTAGCCACCACCATTTTCTTTACAGCTTCAACCAGGCTTTCTGTTATCTGCCTGGCAGTCTGATAGCCCTGAGCCGTGCGTGGCCCCTGGCCGACAAAGGCGGCAAAAAACTCCGCATCCAGCCCGCCCTCTTTCATCCGGGGAAGATCAATTTTACCAGCGCCAGGGGAATCAGGGTCATGCCTCTCGGCTGGATTCCAGTTTCCCCTGACCAGTCTCATGGCCGTATCACAATGAGTATCAAGTGTTAAGATTTTTTGGTGAATAGCCCTGGCCCGCTCGAGAAGCTCCTGATCACTGAGCTGGGCAGAACTTTGAGTCTCAGCAGGTAAGTTAGAAAACAGCATTATCAATAAGACTCCCACCAAGGCTGATTTTCTTGTCGTCATCATTATATCCTTTCATTTTTGATTTTATTTTCCTGGCAAGATTAGGTAAAAAACTCCATTTAACCAAGTCGGGCTTATCACTTCTTTTTTAATAGATAATAGACGGCTGATCGGCCAGAACGGGCCTTAAGAAAATCAACCACCTCGTAGCCCTGCTTAAAATAATTTAAAAAAACCTCCCTGCTTTTAAGCCTCCAGTCAGCAGGAATATTCCTAACCTCCTCTGGCCCGCTGGCGGTTTCATGCAGGAGACGGTAGAAATCAACCGGCACTTCCAGCAGAATATTTTCCTCATTCAAATCAAGCCTGACACTTTTAACCAGTTGGAGTTCGATTTCAGACTGGCCAGCTTTAACTGTTTGCCACTCAGCTTCCAGAGCTTTAGGCAGGCGGTTGATCAGAGGTTCAATTTCTTCCTCAGGGATAAAGGGCTGGTGTCTTTTAAGCAAATCCCAGCCAATAAAAAAACGATCAGAAGACACATCACGGCGATTAAGACGCCCTCCATATTCACCATAAGGAGCCAGGCGGTACTCGATGACCTGCATACCGAATTGCCTGATATTCCGGTAGGCATTAACTGCCGTCAGCGGGTCATAAGTACAGACGACCAGTTTGACCCGGAAAACGGACAGCAAAACTTCTTTTTGAAATTCTTTGATCCTGGTTCCGAGGCCAAAATTCAGCCGATCGGTTCTGACTCCCAAAAACTGGGAATAAAACCACAGATTGTCCCCCGACTCAAAACCAAGACTTTTATCCCTAAGGCCGACAAAGCCATAGCTGAAACCAACCAGATGAGGCTCATCAAAAATAAATTTCCCGTTATCATCCGATTCAAAAGCACCAATAAACAAACTGCTGCCTTCGTGCAAAAAATTTTCACACATCAGATTCCGGGTGCCGGCCAGATGGTCATCAGCAAACTCCCAAATGGCCTGGCGTAAATTTTCATATTTCTGATAATCGGCGGACTGATCAGAATTTTCAACCCTCAGCAGAAATTTTTTATCTCCGCTGACGATTAGCTTTTCAGGCAGGTTAATCATAATATTTGGATTTTATCATTCTGACGCCTGGTTTTTAAAGCCGAATTTGTTTCTACCAGAAAATTTTTCAGGATTGAGGCGTTCGCCTGGGCCAGATAAAAATAGTTTTCAGTACCGAAAGCTGGAGGGCTGACAAAACCCATTCTGGCTATTGGAAAAAAGACTGTCTGTTTATCAATTAAGGAAAATCTGATAAGATTTAAAGCTAAACAGTCAGATTAGAGATTTTTAGCCAGGAGGCGAAAGCTTTTAAGTCATGATTTTTGTCAACATTACTCTTGTTTTCAGAGTGGGTAAAAAACTCTGATGTCGGATCTTGATTTTCTTACCCAGTTACCTCTGAAAAAGACCAGAAGAGCCAGGCGGGCAAAGATAATTATTCTTTCGCTCGAAATTATCCTGGTAGTTGGACTGATGGTCTTCTGGATATCCTCAAGTGCCATCAGACATAACAAAAGCCTTTGGGTCCTCTTCTTTTATTGTTTCCCATCAGAATTTCTGATTTCTTTTGTGCCCCATGAACCGGTCATACTATTTTTCAGCAAATATTATAGTGCCCTGACAGTGGCCGCGGTTTCTCTGGCCGGTACCGTTCTGGCCGAAGCTCTCGACTATTCAACTCTTAAGCTGGTAGAAGAGTTTAAGTTGCTGTCAAAAGCTAAGAAAAGCGGGCTGGTTGAAAAGCTGATTAATGCTTTTGGCCGCCAGCCATACCTGGCCCTCTGGGTTGCCGCTTTTTTGCCTGTTCCGTTTTACCCTTTTCGCTTTTTGACCGTTATGACCAATCTACCCCTGGCAGGTTACCTGGCAGTTATTGTTACGGCCCGCTTTCCGAAATTTTTAATTCTGGCTTTGATTGGACGGGTACTCAAGATACCGAACTTGATTATCGTCGGATTTTTCCTAATCATGATTCTGGCTGGCTATTTGCCAAGCGTAAGATTTAATAAAAAAAGGAAAAAAGCCGGAGCTCAGCACATGGAATCATCTCCGGCCCTAAGACCTGAGCAAGAGGAAAAGGCCACTGCCAGTTCAAGCTAAGTTTTTTGACAGACTGTTCAGGGCATGATATAAAATTAAGCTATCCAGATAAAATTGAAATATGTCCTGATTGACAAATAATGGAAAGTAAGAATCGGCCAGATAAAAAAATTGTCTGCATCATCAATCCAGCGGCAGCTAATAGGCGCTGGAAAAGACGCCGGCATTTACGGGCTAAATTGATAGAGAGTTTGCCCGGGAAATGCCTGGATGCACCTGGCAGTAAAGAAGAAACAGTTGCCATGGCCAGAGCAGCCTGCCAGGAAGCTGAGCTGGTTGTAGCTGTCGGTGGAGACGGAACCATCGCCGATGTTCTCGAAGGCATTTTTGAATCTCCCCGCCGGCCAGAGGTAGCCCTTGGAGTTATTCCCTTCGGCAGCGGCAATGCTTTTCGAAAGTCCATTGGACTTCCCCGCCAGCCGTTTAAGGCCATTAAACATTTATTGGAAGGAGATGTCCTGACTGTCGATCTGATTCAGATAGAAGACAAGGTGGCTGGTTTTGCCAGTGTGGGTTCAACAGCAGCCGTAACGGGAGAAAAAATAAAACATTCGATTCCGGGGCTGATTGGCCATCTGCTGGCAGCCAGACGGCTTCTGTTCTATAAAAGAGAAGAAAAAATTATTGAACTACATGATGGCCTGGACCAGCATGGCAATAAATTTGATTATTTGGAATTGTCTTCACACTTTCTCGACGGTGTCATCGGCAAGTTCAATTATTTTGGTTATAGCTGGTTGGTGGCGCCCGAGGCCCGTCTGAATGATGGTTATCTTGACCTGGTCCTGTTTGAGATGTCTCCTCTTCTATATATTCTATGCTTCCCCCTGATTTACTTTGGTCTTCTTCAGAAAAACCTGCGACATTTCAAAGCTAAAGAAATAACTATCAGGGGTCGGAACCTTGATGTTCAATACAACGGCGAGTATCTGAACAGCCTGAGTACAGTCAAAGCCAGAGTTTTGCCGGCCAGCCTCAAGGTCATGGCCAATGAGAAAAAGGCCAGGCGTTTCCTGGTCGAGACCGAAGATATTAACTGAGATTAAACCAGGTCTAACCAGCGAAAAATTTTTGCGACTCTCATCAGAGGAAAGGATTACCAGGGCCTTTCTACTACCAGAAAAAATTGAACTCGACCGCTATTAAAACTATAATTTCGAGAGACTTGATTTTAAATCATGAGTGCTGAGATGACAGTAGCGGTAACTGGCGGAACCGGTTTCATCGGTCAGGTACTGGTGGAAAAGCTGATCAGCCGGGGTCAGCCTGTACGATTAATAACCAGAAAAGGTGGTTCTGCCCATCCAGGCAGAAAATTACCTACAGAGAATGTTATAGCTGATCTTAACCAGGTTGACACTTTGAAGGCAGCTCTTAAAGGCTGCCATCAGGTTTATCATTTAGCTGCCCTGGCTAAAACTTTTGACCCGGAGCCAGAAAATTTTTACCGGGTTAATGTCAATGGCTTCCGTTCTCTCCTTGAGGCTTCTCTGGCTTCCGGCCTCCAGCGAGTGGTATTTGTCAGTTCCTCAGTAGTTAAAGGGCCAAGCTGCCAGGAACCGATTTCGGAAAGCAATCTGAGACCTGATATTCCTTTTTTTACCGACTACGAAAGAAGCAAAGCTCTGGCAGAAAAAATCATTAACGAGTATCTCGATAAGGGACTTGAAGTGGTCATCGCCAGGCCAACGAGAGTTTATGGACCGGGCCCGCTGACCGAGGCTAACTCAGTTACTCGTTTAATTAAGGGCTATTTGAAGTACAGAATCTGCCTGATCCTTAACCACGGCCAGGAAATTGGCAACTATGTTTATGTGGATGATGTGGCTGAGGGACTGCAGTTAGTTATGGACAGAGGGCGGCCGGGAGAAGATTATATCCTTGGCAGCGAGAATGTATCTCTTAATGAATTCTACCAGCTCCTGGAGGAGGTCTCCGGGCGAAAAGCTCTCAAACTAAAAATACGCATTCCTTTAGCTCTGATGATAGCTAAGCTGGAGACTATTAAAGCCAGAAGTTTAGGGCTATATCCCCTTATTACTACCGGCTGGGTTAAGACTTTCCTGGAGAATTGGGCTTTTTCTCACCGAAAGGCTGCTGAAGAACTCGGGTATCAGCCGAGAAGCTTGCGGGAGGGATTGCATTTAACCTGTGAATGGCTCGGTTATTTAAATAGAAAGATGGGTCTGGCCAGAAATTTATGAGTAAAACATTATTAGCTAATACTCATAGAAAGACAGCTTCTATTCTCCTGTTGACTCCTTTTTTGTTAACCTTTTATAGCTATTTTGGCCTGCCAGCTTTTTATGACGTCAATTTGGTCAGCTGCTTTCGGCCTTCCTATTTATCTGGTTTTTACCGGAATTTTTATAATTTTCTGGCGGCTTTTGTCCTCTTTCTGCTGATTCCTGGCCTGCTTATCAAACTTGGTTTCAAAGAAAAGCTCAAAACCTACGGCTTCCGGGCAGGAGATTATAAATTTGGTCTGAAGGCTGTAGTTTTTTCACTGCCGGTCGTTCTGCTGGCTTCATGGCTGCCCAGTCGTCAGCCTGATTTCCAGCATGAATACTCTGCCTTTCTGGATAACCCGCTCTCCTTCCAGGCTTTTATCATCTACGCTGCGGCTTTTTTCCTGTATTACGTGACCTTTGAGTTTTTCTTTCGGGGTTTTCTTCTTTATGGCCTGAAGCCAGCTGTCGGTCGCTTGAATAGTTTGTTGATTCAGGCTATCCCCTGCTGTCTGGTTCATATCGGCAAACCTTTAAATGAAGTTCTGGCTGCCATTATCGCCAGCCTGATTTTTGGTTATCTGGCCCTGCGAACTGAATCAATCTGGTATGGGGTGGTCATTCATTGGCTGATCGGGACTTTTCTGGTTCTGTTTATTGGACTTGGGGCGGGCTGAAGTTTTTGGCTTTCTTTCTATCCATCAGACCAGCAGCAGCAATAGCCAGTAAGCCAATGATTATCCCAGCCAGGATGTCAACTACATAGTGATATTGCCCATAAACAGTGCTGAAGAAAAAAAGTAAAATCAAAGGAAAAACAAACCAGAAAGTCCGGTGGCCAGCTTTAAAGGCATAATAAATCATAACTGTCCCGGCGGCGCAGTGGGCTGAAGGAAAAGAACCTCCTCGATACTGGCCCCAGATTTCTACCTTGTTCATCAGCCCGCGGAAAAAGTAACCTGGAGCCGGCTTGATATCGGGGATATAAAACCTCGGGCTGTAAGCAGGGAAAATAATAAAGAGTATGAAGCAAGCCAGATAAGCCAGGCCCAGGCTGAAAATATACAGGTTAGATTGTTCCTCGCCATTCTGTTTGAAAAGCAAGTAAGCCAGGACCACGACCAGCGGCAGATAGGCGACATAGGCTAGTATCAGGAGTTCCGTTAGCCATGGCCGGTAAAGGCTACTCACCCACTCATTGGGGCTGATGCCAAAAATACTTGCATCCAGGCGAGCCAGCCACGGGTCACGGGGATTAGAAGTAACCAATGCAACCAGACTGCCAGCCAGTTTATATAGATAAGCATAACCAGCCAGCGGCGCAGCTTGCAGCCAGAATTCGAGCTCAGGCTTCGACTGATATTTCTGTCTCCAACCAGGCAAGTTCAAAAAAAATAAAATAATCAGCAAATTGAACGGTAGAAAATAAATTGACCGGCTCCGGTGCAAAAAATAATCAATGACCGCCAGTAAAGAGAAAAACACAAGTGTATAAACTACCAGCCGCTCGCCATCAGTCTGATGGCTGACTTTTAACCCCACTCCTGTCCTCCAGTCAGCGATTGAACTCTCTGCCTAACCCTTTACAGCTCTAATTTCAATCTTTGGCGGCTGGAGTAAATGAGCCTTAACGGCGCACTGGTCAGCCGACTTAACCACTGCCTCCCGGTATTTATCTGGAAAACCCTCCGGCAGATGTATATCTATTGTGATATTTTCTATCAATTTGGAATTCGGGCTTTTCTCCGCTGACATGGTTAGATAAACTCCATCGGCTTGAATCTGGCGTTGCCTTAAAAAGGCCAGAACAAAGAAACCCGCACAGGTAGCAATAGAGATCAGAAATAGTTCAAGAGGAGTCGGGGCTGAGTCCTGACCGCCGGCTGAAACAGGTTGATCGGTGGTAATTAGATGGCCACGACATTCAGCTTTTACCTGGAAACCCTCACCAAAGGTTACCCTGATGTCTTTATTGTTCATAGAAAACCTCCCTGATGATATTTAGAAGATTTATTTTACACTATAATCAAGAGGGGGCAATAGCTATCCTGCCGACCAGATACTCTTCCTCTCCCTTTTCTTCCCAGATTTACCCATCGAAATCACCTCTGCAGGTGATGACTCCGTTTTTTTCTTAACTTATTCTAACTGCATATTCTGTCAGGAGGTTTAGATGAAAAAAGGACTCAGTTATTGTTTGGTAGCTGCTTTTTTGTTTCTTTTGTTTTCCCCTTCCATCTTGAGAGCCGATGTCCAATTTGGATTCAGGCTGGGTGGTAACTCCGCCAAGCTAACGGGAGATGACCTGAAGGATTTTGAAGCTACAGTCAAAAGCAAAGTTGGTTTTGTGGGTGGTGTTTTTGTGGCTTTTAATCTGGGCAAGATGCTGACTATTGAACCTGAGATTCTTTACACTATGAAAGGTGGTACTGTCGAAGGCGAATACGGCGAAAAAATCTCCGCTGATTATCTGGAAATTCCTCTTCTCATCAAAGTTAAGCTTCCTTTACCTGGAATAAAGCCAGTCGTTTTTGTCGGACCGGCAGTTGGATTCAAACTAAAGGAAAAATATGAGCTTAACGGCGAAGAAATACCGCTCGAGGAGAAAATTCTAAAAAATAATGATTACGGAGCTATATTTGGGGCAGGAGTTGATATTGGCCGTCACTTTATGATCGATGTCCGCTATAGCCTGGGCTTACAGAAAATTATAACAGCTATTGAAGACGACACATCACCGGACATAAAAAATGGCGTCTGGTCAGCCACCATCGGCATCGCCTTTTGAGCCGGTGGCCGAGTACTGAGTTGCCTGCTCAGGGAAATAGCAGGTGACTGTTTCTTTATTTGCGTAGGTTCGCCTAAAGCCTCACTCTTCGGACGAGAGTGACCTCTCTATATAAATTTCAATAAACAGAACGTCAGGCCAAGCCGGCACCAGCAGCCTGATCTTCATCTAAGAAGGTGCTTATCAGCTCGCAACCATAGGTATTAGATGTGAGTTTATGTTAGTATAAATACCATGGAGACGAAAATGAAAAAAACAACCATCTCTTTTCTGACCCTTTTTTTCATTCTAATCTTAGCTTCTCAAGCCCAAGCTCTGGTTGATTTTGGAATTAAGGGCGGGATCAATAATTCGAAGATATTGTTCAGCCCTTCGGATCGCTTCTCCAATCAGAGTTACCTGCAGGGGGCGACTTTTGGCGCTTTTTTGACCGTTAATCTCGGGCCAATTGGCCTGCAGCCAGAAGTTCTTTATTCGAGGCGTGGCCTGGATTGTCAAGTGCTAATAACGCCACCAATTGCAGCTGACAGCTCTGCTTATTTTGCGCCTTGTGCAGCCAGGCTGGACTATATTGAAATCCCGCTTTTAGCCAGACTCAATATAATACCTTTAGGTCCAATTAAAGTTTACGCCTTTGGCGGTCCTTCCTATGATATTCTACTGAAGGCCAATCTTGACATCACCACTGGTGGACAGACTGATACCGAAAATATTAAAAGTGATTTAAAGAATTCATCTCTGGCTATTGTTGGCGGCCTCGGAGCTGATCTAAAAATACCTCTGCTCTTCAGGGTGACACTCGAAGCCCGCTATCATTACAGCCTTGATAACATTCTATCTGACACTTCCAGATTACTGGAGATGACTGACAAGGCCAGAAACAGCGGTTTTTCTATTATGGCTGGCATCAGCTTTTAGCCAGTTAAGCTTATTATTGGATTCCAGCTGTCTAACAGAGTCCACAAGAGATGAGGAATTACCTTTATTGTTTAAGCTAATAAGCAACTAAGAAGAGGGCATCTACGGCTTTTTCCGGAAAATAGCTGCCCCGCAGACGCCTGATATCCTCCATCGAGGAAATCTCCTCCGGCCCAATTCTAACTTTACCCTGCTGTTTGAGCTTAATATAAAGCTCGGCCAGAGCAATGATAGAAGCTCCCAGGGGGATGACCGCCAGGCTTTTTTCCAGTTCGGTAGCTTTCTGGCGGTAATGAACAAAATAAGTCTGGAGAATAGGCTGAACCTCATCCAGAATAAGAGCTGCTGTCTTGAGCATAATTTTTTCCCGGTCCGTTAGATTATTCTGAACAAAGTTCTCTTCGCTCATTAATTTAGAGGTCTGACTGAAAAGCGGCAGGAAATTTTGAAGCTCCTGAATATCGCTCAATAAAGCCGCTGATTTTATATTCTCCACCTCCGCTTTGTTCAATTCGAGAATTCCTGCAATTTTTCCAGCTAAATCGGCTATTTTTTCTGCCTGTGACTTGTCCTCTTCACCAACTTCTAAATATTTAAGAACTATAGCCAGAATGCCCAGATAAGCCCTTTTTAAATTTAAGACTTCCCTTTCGGTTCTCTCACTTAGCGTGCCGACAATCCAGGCAGTTAAAACCAGGAAAATTGCCCAGGAAATCAGAAAAAATAAATCATCCTGACCTAAAAGAAATTTGACTCCGATGACTTCATAGGAAAAAACCAGATATAACGCTTCAAGCAAAATGCAGGTGATGGCAATAAGAAGAGCACGTTTCCGGCCGAGGTAATAGCCAGAAAAAATTACTGGCAAGAAAAAGAAATTGAGTAAGATGAATTTATAGTGGACAAGAAGACCTGCTCCCAGAATAACCAGGATAATAATAATAGCAATAATTGTTTCCAGTTGTTTGCCTGATAAGCCCTTTTTTCCTGTCTCGGGCATTTACCCTCCTCGCCTAGCTAAGAAACTTTTCAGCCTGTTTATATTGTTATCAACTTATAACACGATTTTAACGGTATGGTCAACACAAATAATATTTTCAAGCAACCAGAAAATCTATCCTTTTTTACCTATCTTTACCTTAATCCTATCAAATTTTTATCTTTAAATTGACACCCAGCACCGGTCCGCTAAGTTCCCATTTAAAATCTCTCTGGACACCATTACTATCAAAGAAAGTTAATTTTTGCCCGACTGCCGCCGGGTCATCAGATGCTTTCTTAATCTTAAAGGAGCTAATTGTGCCAAAAGGATACCTGACCATAGCTATAAGAGAAACCCGACTCGACAATTTGTATTCTACCCCGACTTCAGCATGAGGCAGAACAGCATCTCCGGTAGCTACTGTTTTTCTTGAGCCAGTATCAACTGTCTCATCACCTTCCATCCAGGCCCAGGATTCCTTTTCGGTATAGCGGGCAAAATAATAGCCCAGGCCACCTCCCATGTAAGCTCTAACCTTAGAAAAGGGCAGATTAATTCTGACGGTAGCGGTTATAGGTATGACTGACAGGCCGATTTTCCCGGTCTCGGTTATACCATAGCTTATCAGACCTACTGTTCCCCCCGAATCAAGGGAAGCAATCAGCGTCCTAAAGGCATAATCAGCCCCCAGAGCCAGACCAACCTGTTCACTGGCCCGAACTTCAAATTCTCCCCCAAAATTAAAAGCTCCGCCCATTTTACTCATCTCACCCAGATAACTGGTTAAGCCTAAATCCTTAAGATAAGAATCGAGGGCACCAAGGTCACTATTGATGGCCGGCCTGAGCTGTTTATTGAACGTCTTGGAATAAGGAATAAAATAACTTCCCCTTATGGAGAAAGAAAACTTTTGCCTGTCTTCCTGAGCATAGGCCAGAGTGGACATGACCAGAAGGGCAATCATCAGCTTTTTTATTTTCATTCTTACCTCCAGCATCATTATCTCTAATTTCACCTGTTCTCTAGGGGAGCGGTCCAAAAACCACCCGGTTATTGGTCTTGTCTTCTTCTGCCAGAACATTTTCCAGATCAATCACCGCCACCAGATATTTCCCCGAAACGTTGACGCTCCCCTCCACATAGCGGGTAAACATCAGTTTCCGACTGCTTTCTGACAACAGATTCAGCGTAATTGCTCTGGTATTTAAAGGTATGTCCAGGCTTATTCCGTCGGAACTCAAATAATAAGAAACCGCATAACCATAGTTAGCTGCCGCCTGGCCAATATTCTTTAGCTCGAAAAAGCCGGTAATGATTGTTGTCCGGCCTAAAAACCGGGTGATTTTAAGATCCTGCCACTCACCTGTCAGATCAGGCAGGGGTGGAGGGCCAAAAACCGCAATAACTGTCATATTGCCATTTATAATCACCGGCACAGTGGCAGTCGTGGCTGAAATATCTCCACTCCAGCCTTGAAAGCTGGAATTCTCATCGGCCGCAGCCGTCAATTTAATCAGAGTACCTGAAGCGTAGGTCTGAGTGCAAACTGTCCCGCAATTGATGGCTTCGTCATCACTGGTAACTGTGCCACTTCCTGAACCTGATTTTAAAACAGTTAGTGTGTAAATGGTTCCTTCCGGTGCGAATTTAGCAGTGATGACTTTATCTGAGTTCATGGTGACAGTCACTGAGGTTTCAGTGCTATACACATCCCCGCCCCAGCCGCCAAAAAGATAACTGGTAGCCGGTGTAGCTTCCAGGACAACTTTCGTCCCGGCATCATAGACTTGAGAATTATCGAAACTGGTATCAATACCGCCATCATGACTGATGACCTGGCCCAGACCGATCAGGTTAACTGTTAGAAGATATTGATCAACTGCCCCAAATTTGGCCACAAAAACATCTGTGCCGCTCAGGCTATCATCATAAGTCTCATCCGTCATCGGAAAAGTAGAGGAAGAAGTATAGCCGGTAACATAAACATTCCCGCTATTATCAAGAGCCAGAGCATAACCCAGGTCATTAGCGGCACCGCCGAGATAAGTTGAGGCTAAAAGCACCTGGAGATTCGACGAAATTTTGCTGACCATAGCCTCGAAGCCGCCTTTGTGACTCGTACTATAAGTTCCGCTGGTCGTCGGAAAATCTGTTGATTCTGTCCAGCCAGTCAGATAAACATTATCATAAGGGTCAACCGCTATTGAACGGCAATAGTCATCGCTGGTTCCGCCAAAATAGGTAGAAGAAAGCAGGTAATCCAGGGAACCAGACAGCTTCGAGACAAAAAGGTCGAAGCCGCCTTTTAAGGAGGTTAAATAGGCCTCAGACGATACAGGATAATCAGTTGAGGCGGTATAGCCAGCCACCAAAATCTTCGACTGGTGGTCACGAGCCAGGGCATAGATAAAATCATCTCCACTTCCACCCAGGTAGGTTGAGACATATAGCTCGCTCAGGTCCGGGGTCATCTGAAAAATAAAACCATCATAGTTACCATTGAAAGACTGATCATAGGCCCCGGTGCTAACCGGAAAGTCATTGGATTTAGTCCGACCGGCAACATAAATGGTATATCCATAACCATTGCCGACCGAAGGTTGATCCAGGACGTAATCTTTCCTGAGAGCAGAATGTTCGCGTCCAGAGCTGCTTTCAGCCTGCCTTCTGACCACTGGTTTTTCACCAGCGTTTCTCTCTGATCTTATTTTGCTTTGCCCGGAAACAGTCATGCTCTGGCTGGAAACCGAAGTTTTAATCGAGCCCGGAATAAGATAAGAATCTCCTAAAACCAGGGCTGAGCCGATATCATAATCCCCTCCCCCGATATAGGTTGAAGCCAATAGAGAATTAAGGGAGTTAGATAGTCTGGTCACAAAGACATCATACCCACCTTTATAAACCTGACTGTATGCTCCAGGCGTAATCGGAAAATCAGCCGAATCGGTGGTTCCGGTAAGATAAATATTGGACGAACTATCCAGGATTAAAGAGGCCACATAGTCAGCGCCACTACCACCGAGATAGGTGGAAGCTAACAAGTTGTTGAGGTCAGGAGATAGTTTGGCCACAAAAGCATCATAATCTCCACCGAGATAGAGTCCCTGATAAGCTCCAGGAATTATTGGGAAATCATTAGAACTGGTAGCTCCGGCTAAATAAACACAGCCATTATTGTCGAGAGCCATTGAATAGACATAATCAGCCCCCATCCCACCGAGGTAGGTTGAAGCTTCAAGCGTTTTCAAATCATCAGAAAATCTGGAAACAAAAATATCGTATTGACCATGATAGGTATGGTCATATGCTCCATCAGTTGTCGGAAAATCAGCTGTTGAGGACAGAGTGTAGCCAGCCACATAGACATTACCTGAATTATCAGTAGCCAGACAGAAGCCACGGTCATTACCGGTACCGCCAAGATAGGTTGAGGCAGAAAGGGTGCTTAAGGCTGGGTCTATGACCAGCGTCATCTGTGGGTCATATGATCCGACAATCTTGAATCCATATTCATTCTGGCCTTTTAATTCATAAACCACCTCAACTGCGGTCTTCTGCCCATCTTCTTCCTGGAAGCCGGCCGGCTTCATCATGGCCAGCTTACCCTGGTTGATAGCCAGAATCAATTCTCCAGCCTCATTAATCTCCAGAGAATCAACACCTTCTACTCTGATTCTTATATCTTCTGCCTTAGCCCCGGGCTTAAGATAGAAAAGTTTTTCGACATTTTGACCCGAAGCTTTTAGCCTGACTTCTACCCCTGGATAAATCACACCAAGTGACAGGCTGTTATAGCTGGCCAGCCCTTTTTTCCAATTTTGTGGGTTATTACCCTCAAAATAAGATACGTGGCTTGCGGCTTTTTCCCGGTCACGAAAAGAAAAAGCAGCCGGTGACCCATGAGCAGTTAAAAAGCTTTCCCGGAAAGACATATGCTGCTGGTTATCAGGGTTATCAGTAGTTTTAATATTATTTGGTTCCACCCTTGAAGAAGCATTGTCGCCTGGCAGTTCAGGATCAGCGGCCAGCGTTTTACCTTTATTGCCGCCAGCCCTAGCCAAGGAATAGACCAGCTCATTCTCGGTCACCATAAACTTTCCGCCAAAAAGCCCGGCCTGAAATTTAATCTGGCTGTTCCACTGCCCTTCATTAGCCACGAAAGGCAACAATATCCCGGCCAGATTCAGTCGCGCTTCGGCGTCCGTCACTTTCTTCTGGCTGTCATGGTTCGACCGCCATGCAATTAAAAAATCAGCTTTTTTAAAAATGGTAGAGGCCAAAACGAGGACCAGAACCAGAAAAACCCCACCGGCTATCTTCGAAATTTTAAGTCTCATTGCTCTCCTCACTTGCTTTCTCACTTTTTTTATCGCTTTACTATAGAAAAGGAGCTTTCTCGCCCCAGCTTATAATTAAAACTATGAATTTAATAAAACTGATGCAGCCAGGAACCTCGCCTCCGCTTTGACATTGGCTGCCTTCTGCGTTCTGTAGCCTGCCTTATAAAATTTTAACGGCCTTAATAGCGGTTTTTATTATAACTTTTGTCAGCTAAAAAGTCTTTATAAAATCAAAAAAATAACAAAATAGCCTGCCGGTCAAAAATTCATCTTTTTTGCCAATTTGATAAATATTTTGACTTTTTTCGTCGTTATATTATAAAAGGTATTTATAAAATGAAAATTAAGGCGGGCAAGATGATCCAACGTCGAAAAACAGTTCTAGTAACCCTTCTGGCGATAATCGTCATCATGCTGGCAGCCGGTGGTTACTGGCTAAGCAAAAAGAAATCAGCGGAAGAATCAACTGTTGCTGAGAATCAGTCAACTCCACCTACAGCTGAAACTCAGTCCATTGCTCCTATCTCCGTCAAGGTAGCCAGGGCGGAAGTGATGGATCTGGAAAAAAGGATTAAGTCGCCAGGTGAAGTCTATACAGAAAGAAATGTAATTCTTAAAGCCGAAGTTGGCGGGGTTTTGAAAAAACTCTACGTCCAGGAAGGGAAACATGTCCGCCAGGGTGAGCTATTAGCTGAGCTGGACGATACTTCCTATCGGCTAAGACTTGAAGAGAAGGAAGCGGCCAGGCTGAAAGCTCTGACCGAGCTACTGCTCGACAGGTTATTTCAGGAACCAGGTTTGACCGCCGCTAATAAAGAGGAAAGCCTTGATATTAAAAAAGCAGAAGAAGCTTTAAAAAAAGCTGAAAGTGCTTACCGGGAGGGTTTGATTTCACAGGCAGAATTGGAGCGAGCCCGCCTTGATTATGAACTGGCACAAATCAGCAGCGGACTTAAGCGCGACGAAATTATCGCCTCCTCCAGGGGTCTGACTCAAGCCGAGGTCGATGCCAAAATCGCCCGCCTGGAGCTTGAAAAAACAAAAATAACTGCTCCTTTCTCTGGAATAATCACCGGTATTAAGGTTGCTCCAGGAGAGACAATCGACGCCGGCCGGGAATTATTTACGCTGGTTGATGTCAGCCAGTTAAAGATTACAGCCAAAGTTCTGGAAACAGAAGTTAGTAAAATTAAAGTGGGCCGGGAAGCCGATGTCCGCTTCAGCGCTTTTCCAGGGCGTGTTTTCAAAGGAGAAGTAGTAGCTGTCAGTCCGATTATAAATAAAGAAGATAAAACCTGCAGCGTTTTTATCGGGCTGAATAATCCAGCCGAAGAGATTAAACCCGGCATGCATGCCGAAATAGAAATCGTGACCGAAATCTTTCCAAAGCGACTGCTTGTGCCTCAAGCCGCAGTCCTGGTTCGAGGCGGTCGCCCCCTGGTTTTTGTTGTGGAAAACGGCCTGGCTAAATGGCGATACATCGAGGCTGGTCAGGAAAATGAACAATACGTGGAAGTCCTTGATGGTATAAAGGAAGGTGAGCCAGTCATCATCGAAGGTCATATGACTCTGGCCCATGATTCCGCCGTCCGGATTGTTGAATAAGAGCATGGCCGGGAGGACAGCAGATGAGTCTGGCTAAGTTTTCAATTGAGCGGCCAGTATTTATTTTGATGTTTTATCTGGCCATTGTTCTGCTGGGTATTGTCTCTTTCAGCCAGTTAAGCGTGGATCTTCTGCCATCCATCAGCTATCCACGGTTATCTGTGGTCACTCAGTATCCCGGTGTAGCCCCCGAAGAAGTCGAAGCCCTGGTCACCATGCCGCTGGAAACTTCAGTCAGCCGCATCCCGGGCTTGCGCCGGGTCGAGTCTATTTCGAAGGAAGGCTATTCCTTTATCTCTATTGAATTTTCCTGGGGAACAAATATGGATTTTGCCCTGCTTCACACCCGGGAAAGACTGGATTCGGTCAGAGATTTACTGCCTGAAGGTTGTGATAAACCGGTCATTATTGCCCTTGATCCCCAAAGCCAGCCGATTATGACCCTGGCTCTAACCGGAGAACATAAATTGCTGGAGTTAAAAGAGCTGGCTGAAGAATTAATTAAGCCGCGGCTGGAACAGGTCGAAGGCCTGGCCGAAGTAGAAATTACCGGCGGGGTGGAAAGAGAAATTCAGGTCGAAGTTGATCCGGAAAAACTGGCTAACTTCGGATTGAAAATTGAAGAGGTGGGTAACAAGATCAGCGCCTTTAATCTCAGCCTTCATGGTGGAAACATCAGAAAGGGTAAATTTATTTATTCCCTGCGAGTGGCTGGAGAATTTCAACAGGTTAAAGAAATAGAAAATATTCCGATTAAATTTACAGCTGATGGTGGTGTTATCCTCTTAAAACATATTGGTGCGGTAATAGACACCATCAAAGAGCGTGAGGGAGTAACCAGGCTGAACGGACAGGAAAGTATCGGCCTTCTCGTCCGAAAAGAATATGGAGCAAACACGGTCGAAGTTAGCGGTAAAGCCAGAGAAGTCATTAACCAGATCAGACAAGAAAATCCCGAAATAAACTTAGAAGTAATTTCAGAACAAGCCGGTTATATTCGGGAGGCGATTAACACCACCATTGAGGAAATTATTGAGGGAGCTATTCTGGCTTTTCTAACCTTGCTCCTCTTCCTTCAGGAATGGAAATCACCCCTCATCATTGACACGGTTATCCCTATATCAATTATTGGAACTTTTAATCTTCTTTTTCTTAAAAATATCAACCTGAATCTGATGTCGCTCGGCGGCCTGGCCCTGGGGGTGGGCATGCTCGATGACACAGCCGTGGTCGTCTCTGAAAATATCTTTCGCTACCGACAGCAGGGTCATCCCCTTAAAGTGGCTGCTGACCGCGGGACCACTGAGGTTATTAATGCTATCACCGCTTCCGTCCTGACCACAATTGTTGTCTTTCTGCCAGTTATCTATGTTCAGGGTGTGGCCGGACAGCTTTTTAAAGACACAGCTCTCACTGTCACCTACACCCTGCTTTCAGCTCTTCTTGTTTCAGTTACACTTCTGCCCATGCTGGCTTCAAGAACATATAAGAAGCCAGAAACCCGACCCGGGCTGCCTGCTTTACCGTTTATGTCTTTTAAAAAATTCAAAACTGAACTGGGAAAAGGCAATGTCTTCTTCTTACTCTGGGCAGGCTTTAAATTCATTATATATAATATAGTCAATCTGCTAATTTTCATTATCAAACTTATTTTCAGTCTTTTATTTAAAGCTATTGTTGGTCTGGCCAGACTGATCTCTCTTCCTTTTAAACCTCTCCTGGCCGTTGTTTTTCGCTGGTTCAACCGCCTTTATGCTAGGTTCACTAAGGACCATTTACGGACACTTATCTGGACTCTCGATCACAAAAGTCAGACATTTTATGTGACCATTCTTGTCTTTCTTCTGGTTTTTGGACTGGGCTGGTTATTGCCTCGCGAGCTGATGCCCCCACTTAAGACTTCGACTTTTCATCTGAGCCTTCAGACTCCGGTTGAGTACTCTTTTGAACAAACCGAAGAGATTGTCTCAGGCCTGGAAAACTGGCTGAAAGATAAGCCTGGCATCAGGAAAGTTTTTTCTCAGGTTGGCCTGGTTTCAGCTGGAGAATCCTCCCGGCCTGATTTGTCAGTTAACTCAGCTGAAATTTCAATTGAACTAAAAGACCCCGGCCACCTGAATAAAATGATGGCTGAAGCCAGAGACTATCTGGCCAGGCAGCCAGAGCTCAAATACTCGGTTAGCCGAGAGCAAACTACCCTCGGGGAATTCCTGGCCTTAAGCTCAAATGAAGTCAATCTAAAAGTTAAGGGACAGAGTCTCGAAGAACTCAGAAGGATAGCTCTCAATTTTGCCGGGAAGCTCAGTCAATTACCAGGGGTGGTTGATGTTAATCCTAACCTTCAGCAGGGCAAGCCGCAGCTCTTAATAAGGATAAGTAAGGAAAACCTGGAAAAATATCCCGGACTTTCCCCAAGTGATATCGCCAGTTATCTGGTAGAAGCCATCAGGGGTAATGTGGCCACCCAGTACCGCGAGCTTGAAAAAAAATATGATGTCCGGGTTGTTTTCGAAAGTCACTCCCGGCAGAATATTGAACAAATTTTGAATTCCTTTTTCCCTTATAAAAATTCCTTGATTCCCATCCGAGAACTGGTCAGTTATGAGCCCGTTCAGGGCCCGAACGAAATTAGACGGGAAAATCAAGAAAGGGAAATTACTATCACGGCTAACCTGCGTGGTAAAAAGCTCAGTCAGGTCGTTCCGGTCATCCAGCGGACTATAGCCGGGATAGATTTGCCAGCCGATTACCGGATCATTTTTGGTGGCGAAAGAGAAGAAATGCAGACCAGCTTCAGATCTCTTCTTCTGGCCTTCATTATGTCCATGGTTCTTATCTATATGATTATGGCCGCTCAATTTGAGTCTCTCCTCCATCCTTTTCTGATTATGACCACTGTTCCCATGGGCATAATTGGAACAATTATTCTGCTTTTTCTGACCGGGCAGAGTCTCAATGCCATTTCCATCATCGGAGTCATTGTCCTGATCGGCATTGTCGTTGATAATGCCATAGTTGAGATTGATTATATTAACCAGCTACGCCGCCAGGGAAAAGACCTAAGAACAGCTGTGGTGGAAGGCAGCCGGGTTCGCCTCAGGCCAATTATGATGTCTTCTTTAAGCACCATTGCTGGCCTTATACCCATGGCACTTGGCCTCGGCCGCGGGGCAGAGCTGTTGCAACCCCTGGCCATAGCCGTCATTGGCGGTTTAACTTCATCGCTTTTCCTGACGCTGGTTTTAATCCCGGCTCTCTATGAATATGTTGAAGATATCATTTTGAAGAGAAAAAGTGCCAGGGCCTGAATCAGGCCTGATTTTATTAGATAATTAGAGACCATGAAATTCTTTATTGACCGCCCGGTTGCCACCCTGATGGTCTATCTGGCTTTTCTGGCTCTTGGCCTTTATTCACTTTTCCATATCCAGTTAGAGCTGGCCCCGCAGGAAGATTTTCCTCAGGTAGATGTCGTCGCCAGCTGGCCCGGCACCTCACCTGAAGTTATCCAGACCCAGGTTACTTCCATTCTGGAATCAGCAGTTCTGTCAGTCAAAGGGGTAAGGAAATTAACCTCGACCTCAGAAATAGGCACAGCCAGGCTGACCATTGAATTTCAACCTAAAACTAACCTTGAAATAGCCAATCTGGCTTTAAGAGAAGCCTTAGGCCGGGCATTGCCTGAGCTACCTTATGGCGTTAAGCCGGAGGTCGTGCCTTATGTCCCGGAGGATTTCAGAGTGCGTCCTTTCCTGACTTATTATATTTCGGGCAGTTATCCCCTACAAACTTTAAGAGAACTGGTTAAAGACAAGCTGGAAAATGGTCTCGGTTCAATCAACGGTGTTTCAAAGGCAGAAGTCAGCGGCGGGTCAGAGCTTAATGTCAGGATCACTCTTGACCAGAAAAAGCTTAAAGACCTCGGGCTTCATCCCTACCTGATATCTACGGCTCTAAGGGGCGTTCTGTCTGTTTATCCTTCAGCCCGAATTAAGATGGGCCAGGAAGAATACCTCTTGCGGGTAGCCATTTCACCCAGAGATATTAAAGGCATCGAAGAAATAGTTATCACCCAGCTGGGTGGAATTCCTATTCGAATCAAAGATGTAGCTGATGTTAAGCTGGAATATGCAGATATCTATTATCTAAACCGGATAAACGGACAGCCGACGATTATGCTCCAGGTCCTCAAGGAAAAAGGTAAAAATACACTCAAAGTGGCCAAGGAGGTAAAAACCCGGCTGGAAGCTATCAAAAAGAACCTGCCTTCTGATCTGGTCTTCAGAGTGGTGGATGATGAAAGTCAGGAAATTCAAAAGAATATAAATAACCTTTATCTTTTGGTTGTCACCATTACTGTTCTAATTTTTCTGATGATATTTGTGGTCATCCGCCGCCTGCTCCCCTCTCTGCTGATTCTCTCCTCAGTCGCCTTTTCAACCATAATCTCATTTAATTTTATCTATATTTTTAATATTTCCATGAACATGCTGACTCTGGGCGCCCTGGCTCTTGGTTTTGGCATGTTTGTTGATAATGCCATTGTCGTCTTTGAAAACACTCTAAGGCTGCGTGAAGCGGGCCTGGAGCCGGTTGAGGCTGCCATCCGCGGGGCACGAGAAGTCTTCACCCCTGTTCTAGCCTCCACTCTAACTACCATTGGAGTTTTTTTCTGCTTTCCCTTTTTTCAGGGCCGTCTGCGAATCTACTATCTTCCGCTGGGTATAGTCATGGCAATAGCCCTGGCCACCTCATTACTTGTTTCTTTTTCTCTTATCCCGGCCCTCAGTCCCAAGCTACTATTTGTCAGAAAGAAAAGACCAGCCAGACCAGGCAGGTTAAGCGTGGACAAAGTCCTGCGCTTCTGCCTTAAGCATCCAGTAGAGATAATTTTAATCGTCTGTCTGATAACTTATGGCAGCTACCGCCTGTTCAAAAAGAATGTGGTTATCGGTGAATGGTTTCGCTGGTATTCAAAAGACCGGCTGACTGTTTCGGTCCGTATGCCCACCGGCACACGCCTCGAGGCGACTGATGATCTGATCAAGAAATTTGAAGAAAAATCACTGGCTTATCCCTGCGAAAAAACTATCAACACTCAGGTCGGTCGGGAAGCAGCTTATATCAGTATAACTTTCCCAACCGAAGTTGAGTATTCTGCTCACCCCTATATCCTCAAAGATGAGCTGATCCGGCTGGCCACCAATTTTGCCGGCGTCAGTGTTGGTGTCTCTGGTTTTGATCCCCAGGGGTACTACTCCTCCATGAGCGCCGGTCGCTATTATGACTCACTCATTAATTTTTATGGCTATAATCTAAAAAAACTGCAGGATATTGCTGCCGACCTGGAAACCAGATTACGAAAGAATCCCCGGATAGGCGACATAAAATCAGTCACCGGCAGGTATTACTGGGGAGATGCTTCCTCAACTGAATATGTCTTAAGACTTAACCAGCCAGCCCTGGCCCGCTATGACCTTGACCCGAATTATCTTTCTTATCAGCTTCAGAGCTTACTGGCCGGAACATTTGGTGTGCCTCTGCAGACTATTATTAATGACAAAGAAAGATCAATCGACCTGAAATTTCCCGAGGCGGAGAATATGGATTTATTGACTCTACAGGAGTCAGAGCTCATTACTATTTCTGGCCAGCACCTCAGGCTAAAGGACCTGATTACAGTTGAGGAAAAAGAAATACCAGGCTCAATTTACCGGGAAAATCAGCAATTTCAGATGGTGGTCATGTGGGAATTTAAGGGGCCTTATAAGGCTGCCGAAAACTACCGCAAAGCTCTTTTTTCTTCGCTAAGTCTTCCTCCTGGCTTCTCAGCTACAATGGAATATGGTTATATGATGACCAGCAGTGAAAAGGCCCAGCTTAAGTTTGGCATAATCGCTGCCCTTGTCATCATTTTTATAATTCTGGCTTCGTTATATGAGTCATTTATTCAGCCATTTATCATTATGCTTTCCGTGCCGCTTTCTCTGGTTGGCGTTTTTCTGGCTTTTGTCATTGCTGGCTATCCTTTCGATTCTTCCGCCTATATAGGTGTCATTCTTCTGGCTGGAATAGTGGTGAACAACTCCATAATTTTGGTTAACCATATCAATGTAACGCGAAAAAATTCCGGGCTGGGATTCGTTGATTCAATTGTAAAGGGAACCAGAGAAAGAATACGCCCGGTCTTTATGACCACCTCGACCACTGTCCTGGGCCTGTTGCCCATGCTTTTAATTCAACTTGATACCGGCCAGAGGCAAATCTGGTCAAGCCTGGCTCTGGCCACTCTGGGTGGCCTGACCACCTCGGCCTTCTTTATTTTTCTGGTCGTACCCATCTTTTATTACCAGTTTGGCCGGAAAAAGGATTAAAAACCCCTGAATATCTCAGACATCTCATCTTACCTCTGACCGCTTTAAGTTATATAATCTAAGGGCTCAATTCATAAAGACAAAAACAAAAAAAGGAGAATGATTTATGTGGTGGGAGGACAAATTAGTTCGCACTTTAAGATGCCGGCTGCGTCAGAAGCCCGGTGTTCTGGGTGGCCTGTTAACTATTCTTGGCTCAGAAAATGCCTATGTGGGTGAAATCAAAACCATCCACATGGGCTCTAATTTTGTCATTCGCGACATTACGATTTTTGCTGATGACGAAACTCATCTCGAAAACATTGTCAAAGCAGTTCGAGCCTTTCCTCAGGTTGAACTTCTGGAAGTAAGAGATGAAGTGTTGGAACTCCATCAGGGCGGGAAAATAGCCGTCCGCAGCCGTTATGAAATTAATAACATCAGTGTCCTCAGGAAAGTCTACACCCCCGGTGTAGCCGAAGTCAGCTTGTTAATTAAGAACAATCCAGCCCTCGCCCGTCGCTATACGGCCATCAGGCATCTCGTAGCTATTGTGACTGACGGCAGCGCTGTTCTCGGCCTGGGAGATATCGGGCCGCTGGCGGCCATGCCGGTCATGGAAGGTAAAGCCAGTCTGATGGAGACATTGACCGGGTTATCAGCCATGCCTGTTTTACTTAATACCAAAGACCAGGATGAGATTGTGGACAGTGTCGTCAATTTTGCTCCAACTTTCAGTGCCATTCAATTAGAAGACATCTCGGCTCCACGCTGCTTCTATATTGAAGAAAAAATTCAGGAGAAGCTGCAGATTCCTGTCATGCATGACGACCAGCATGGCACTGCCTGTGTCGTCACAGCTGCTTTGATAAATATTTCCCGCCTGACTGGTTGCGATTTAGCCAGATGCGAGATTGGTGTTATCGGTCTTGGAGCAGCAGGCCTGGCTATCTCCAAGATGCTGATGTTTTATCTCAATAAACCTATTCGCGGTGCCGACATAAATCCCGAGGCCAGCCAAAGGTTAAAAGAGGCTGGCGGGCTGGTTTCAGACTTAAAGGAAATAATGGCCAGAAGCGATGTCGTCATTGCCACGACCGGCACACCAGGTTTAATAAAAAAAGACCTGGTCAGAAAAGGCCAGATAATTCTGGCCCTGTCCAATCCCAATCCAGAAATAGAGCCAGAGGAAGCTCTGGGGGCAGGTGCAATTTTTGCCGCTGATGGCAAGACTATTAATAATGTTCTTGGCTTCCCCGGAATTTTCAGAGGAGCTGTAGATGCCAATGTCCCCAGGATTACCCGGGAGATGCTGGTAGCTGCGGCCAGGGCCATTGCCGACTATACCCCGGCAAGTGATATTGTCCCTGATCCACTGGACAAAGGTCTACACCGGAGTGTAGCCCGGGCTGTGGCCAAAGTGGCCCTTGAACAAGGGCTCAATCGGGATGACCTGACCGGCTATTTCGACTGATTGAGTTTAAATATCTGCAGAACTTATCTACGGGCCAGCCACTGCTAACTTTTGCTTTTAAACGAATAAGCTCCCGGAGCTAAAAAAGGCCAGTAGATCCGAATCCGTCTTCTCCCCGTCTTGTTTCATCGAGAGTATCGACTTCTACCGGTTCAGGCGTTTCTATTGCCTGAATAAGCATCTGAGCAATTTTCATCCCGCTGGTAATAACAAATGGCTTCTGGCTTAGATTGGTCAGAACGACCTTGACTTCTCCCCGGTAACCGGCATCAACCACGCCAGCCAAGCAGTGAATCCCCCGAAGAGCCAGGCCGCTCTTGTCCCAGAGGAGGCCAGCATAGCCGAAAGGAATAGCCAGCTGCAAACCGGTTGGCACCGCTGCCGTTTCCCCTGGATCGATGGTCATCGCCTGACAGGAAAAAATATCCAGACCGGCATCGCCTGGATGATTATAAACAGGCATCCTGGCTTCCCGATTTATTTTTTTGACCAAAACTTTCATTTTCTTCTCCTCTTCAAACACCTTCCACCCTGACCTCAGCAAAAAAAGGTTTAAGAAGTTCAGCCCCGGCTAAGAGCTGCTCGGGTGGGTAGGGCTTGACTTTCAGGTATGCAGGGTCAATTGTCTTTTGCGGAAAAAATTGCTGCAGCTGAAAAACGCTGGCTCCTTTTAGCCACTCGCCGATGGCCCGCAGATCTTTTTCCTGATGAATTTCCGGTACAACTGTCAGTCTAAAAATATAATCAAGCCCGGAATTCTTAATAATTCTGACACTCTGTTTAATTTTTTCCACATCCACGGCCACTCTAACTATCCCCGGATAGCGGTCCAAAGGCCCCTTTATATCCATAGCAATGGCATCTACCAGCCCTTCTTCTATGAGCTGTTCGAGCCTGTTTGGAAAGCTGCCATTAGTGTCAATTTTTAATTTATAACCGCGATCTTTAATTATTCTGGCCAGAACTTCCAGGTCTCCATGAAGAAGGGGTTCACCACCGCTCAGACATAATCCGTCGAGCCAGCCCTTCCTTGAATCCAGGTAACCCAGGAAAAAATTCAGGTCAAAGGACGGCAGGCTCTCAGGACACAGGACCAGGTCAGAATTATGACAGAAAGGGCAGCGAAAATTACAGCCAGGCAAAAATACAGTTGAAGAGATATGCCCGGGAAAATCCTTCGAAGCGAATTTTTCTAAGCCTTTGATTTCAACCACTCTTCAAGCTCCTGGGCTGAGTTTAAAACTTTGGCTGGCAGGCCGTTTTCTTCAATAATCAAGGTAGGAATAATGATCGCACCTGATTCATCCCGCTGCAGAATCTTAATATAATCCCTGATTTTAGAGCGCCCCTCTTTGGTGCTAACATCATACTCTGCAGCCGTCAGCTGGCCGGCCCGCATAAATTCCTTTAGATTGTCACACTTGGAACAGCCGGGAAGAGTAAAAATGATAAAACCCATTTTTTGTGCTCCTCTTTTATCTTTAAAATTTATCAGGTGTCTAAACTTGCTTTTTTTAATCACCCTATCTTGGTAAATGTAGCCCGTTCATCAAACTCCTGCTTCTTACCGTCATTCCAGGTGCCTATTGGCCGCAGGTAGCCAACAATTCTCGAATAAACCTCTGTTTTGCTGCCGCACTCGGGGCACATCCGGTGTTCACCCCGGATATAGCCATGGCGCTCACAGACACTGAAGGTTGGAGTAATGCTGAAATAAGGCAACCTGGTTTCAGCTATTTTCTGCACCACTCGCCGGCAGGCTTGCCAGTCTATGGCTTCTGGTAGAAAAGCATGGAAAATTGTCCCGCCGGTATAAAGGGGCTGGATATCCTCCTGGTGCCTCAAAGCTTCAAAAATATCTCTGGTGGCATCAACATTGAGCTGAGTGGAATTAGTCAAATAGGGGTACCGATCGGTACCTGAAGTAAAGATATTTTTATATTTTTCCCGGTCCAGTCGGGCCAGGCGGTAAGAAGTTGATTCGGCCGGTGAGGCCTCCAGATTGTAAAGATGCTCGGTTTCTTCCTGAAAATCCTTCAGGACTTCTCTCATAAAGTTCATCGTTTCGATGGTAAATTCCTTGCCCTCAGGCGCGCCTATCCCCTGGCCCAAAAAATTAATACAGGCTTCATGCATCCCGCAGATACCGATGGTAGAAAAATGATTTTCAAAATGACCGAGATAGACTCTGGTATAAGGCATCAGTCCTCGCTCCAACATGTTGTTGACAATTTCCCTCTTGGTTTCGAGAGATTCTTTAGCCAGGGTCATCATTTCCCTGAGCTTGCCAAAAAACTCCTCTTTTGATTTAGCTTCATAACCGATACGGTTCAAATTTAAGGTTACCACCCCGATTGAACCAGTCTGGTCCCCCGCTCCCCACATGTTACCAGGACGTCTTTTTAGTTCCCTCATATCAAGGTTTAGCCGGCAGCACATGGCTCTGATATCACCAGGATTGAGATTGGTCCCGATATAATTCTGAAAATATGGTATGCCGTATTTGGCTGTGGCCTCAAACAGCAAGCGGGCATTCAGGCTATCCCAGTCAAAATCCCTGGTGAGATTATAGGTCGGGATGGGAAAAGTAAAGACCCGGCCTTTCTGGTCACCCTCTATCATCAATTCGAGAAAAGCTCGATTAATCAGGTCCATTTCAGCCTGATAATCACCATAGCAGGAGTCAAGTTCTTCTCCCCCAACTATGACCCTCTTATTCTTGAGGTCGTCGGGCACTGTCCAGTCAAAAGTCAAATTGGAAAAGGGAGTTTGCCAGCCCCAGCGGGAGGGAACATTCAAGCCAAAGACCAGCTTCTGAATATCCTGCTTTACCTGTTCATAGGTGAGATGATCAGCTCTGACAAAAGGAGCCAGAAAAGTATCAACACTCGAAAAAGCCTGAGCCCCGGCAAATTCAGCTTGCATTGTACCGATATAGTTGACCATATGCAGGGTAGCAGTTTCAAGGTGTTTAGCCGGATGGGAATGAACCTGGTTAGGTACATGGCCAAACCCCCGGCGAAGCAAATTTTCCAGCGACCAACCGGCACAATAGCCGACAATCGGGTAAGAGAGATCATGAATATGAAATTCCCCGGTCTGATGAGCCTTTTTTATCCGTTCTGAGTATAAATTATTAAGAGCAAAATTGGCCAGCACCTCACCTGAAATCCTGGCATTAAGACCAGAGAAGCTGACCTGGCCCTCATTGCTGTTTTCCCTGACCTTCCAGTCCTGGTCATTAATATAATCCTTGATTAGCCGCTCCAGATTGAGTCCGGTTTCCCTGGCTTCACGGATAGTCTTATGTTTTTCCCGATAAAGGATATATGATTTGGCCACATCATGATAACCCTGCTTCATCAGGACCATTTCCACTATGTCCTGAATCTGTTCGACTGAGGGAATGGTGTAACCGCCAAATTTTTCTTCGAGCATAAAGACAACGATATCGGAAACATGCTGAGCTTCCATCAAATCATCCATTCCCTGAGAACACATGGCCTTATAAATTGCCCTGGTTATTTTTTCCTGGGTAAAATCCACAATGGTACCATCCCGTTTCTTGATCCTGGATATTTTGTTGGTTTTAACCATCTGAATCTCCTTCTATCTTTCTCTAATTTTAATCAATATGCTGCCTTTGAAGGCCCTTTTTATGTTATTATTAATAAAAAGCGACATAAGATGCTGAAAAACAATATCTTGCGTCATAACAGGCCCTTGGATACTAAATGTTGTGCTTTCGTGCTTAAATATAATTCCAGTCCAAGCTGGATGTCAAGTCAATTTTTTAGAAAATTTTTTTCAGGGGGAAAAAATGCTTAAACTGGATATTATGACCACTAAGAAAGATGAATTTGTTGACATAACGGAGAGAGTGGCTCAGGCCATTAGAACTACTAACCTCACCAGAGGAATAGCTCTGATTTATGTTCCACACACGACATGTGGTTTAACAATCAATGAGAACGCCGATCCTGATGTCGCGGCCGACATCCTGCTGGCCTTGAGAAGAGTTGTGCCTGACAATGTGCCTTATGCCCATCTTGAAGGGAACTCGGCGGCTCATATTAAGGCCTCCATTGTCGGCAGTTCACTCCAGATTATGGTCGAAGACGGAGAGCTCCAGCTCGGCCGCTGGCAGGGAATTTTCCTGTGTGAATTCGATGGGCCGAAGAAAAGACATGTCTGGATGCAAGTCAGCCAGAGCAGCCAGCTCTAATCTATTTCAGCTAAGCTGGAGATGGTCTGCCAAAAAACCGCCGGAGAGGTTCAGTTTTTCGATCGAGCTATTTCCAGTCTTCCTCCTTCACGTGAATCAACTTTCTTTAAAAGCAAGGAGAAGATGAGACCAATGAAACCCAGGCTGGCAAACATCAGGGAAGAGGCCGTATAAGAATGAGTCAAATCCCGGAGAAAACCATTGAGTAAAGGGAAAAGCCCCAGACCAACGTTCTGAATAGCAGTCATCAGGCCAAAAGCTGTTCCTGTTCTTTCCTCTTTAACGACCAGTGGAACAGATGGCCAGAGGGCAGCCGGAACGAGAACGAAGGCCAATCCCAGAAAAATCATCGGGTAAGCAGGGTAAATTGAGGTTAAGCCCATTAAGAGATGACAGGGGATAAGAATTATAGAGCCAAAGACCATCAGGCTGGCCCGCCGGCCCAGACGATCAATTAATCCACCAGCCAGGGGGGCAAAAATCATAGAGGCGAAGATGATGATAGAGCTGATGCCACCGGCCGTACTGAACATGTGCAGAAAATTATTAAAAACCTGAGCCAAAAACCCACCTGAAGATGCAGCTGTTCTGGCTATTCCCCATTTATCCACAAAGAAATCGGTAGAAAGAACCGTGAAGGGGAAAATAGCAGAATAAAAGGTAAAGCAGAGGGCAGTTATATACCAGAAAGTTGGTTTAAATTCTTTTATCTCTTTAATATTAATTTTTTCGGTAACATTCTCGTTTTTGAGTTTCAATACTTTTTCACCCTGTTTGTCCAGGATCACATAAAATACATTCCCGAGAAGAGATAAGCCGCAGGCTAAAACAGCAGCCAGCAAGGCATAGCGAAAGCCTCCAAAATAGCTGGAGATGAGCTCACCGGTATTGAAAGCAAACAGCGAGCCTAAACGGCTGATGGTTAGAGTTACACCAAAGGAAAAAGCTAGTTCTCTATTCCTGAACCAGCGGGCCAGCATGGCACTTTGCGCCACGATCAATGGTTCCGAGCCAGCACCAAAAATAAACCGCCCAACGAAAAAAACAGGAATGCTTCTGGCTTTCCAGACGATAATTGCTCCGGCCAGAACGAGGCAGGAAAAAAGCAAACTGGCTTTTCTGGTTCCAAGCTCATCAACCAGAACCCCACCAATGAGAACCGCCAGCACCGCTGCCAGACTGTACATGGTAAAAAAAGTGCCAACTGTTTGACGGGCAGCTTGCAGCTCCTCAATTAAAGAGGGGACAATAGCCGAGACGATGTCATAAGCAAAATAACAGCCGAAGGAAAGTGAAGCAACAAAAGCCAGAACCAGGTAGCGGTAAAATTTGCTGGCAGGATTGAGTAAACCAACTCTCCTCGCATCAGGATCAGCCACCGTAACTTTCTCCTTCCAAAGGCGTTGAAGAAAAAATATACCAGAAGTGGCAATAAGTAAATACAATTCTATGGAGTTACAATTGACAGCAATTGTTGCCTTGACCTGTTTAGTTAATTTAAAGTTAAATATAATCAATAAAAAAAGAAGGAAGGAGAGAAATAATGAAATCCCGTTTTCATTCAGGTTCGGCCTCGTGGCCGGCAATAGCTTTCATTTTATCTATCCTCCTGATTATCGGTGGAGCATTTGCTCTCCATTACACCAAGGGCAAATCTATCACTGTCCAGGATATCTCTTCCGCCTCTAAACTGTCCGGCCTTAATTTTACCCACCAGGAAAAAAAGATGATGCTACCCAACCTCGAGGAAAATCTGACCTGCTACAAAAAAATACGTCAGATTCCTTTAGAAAATTCCGTCTCCCCCGCCATAATTTTCAACCCCCTACCTGCCGGTTTTGATCTAAAATCAGTTGAAGCTGAAGCTAAATTTATCTACGATGAACCAACCAATGTGGAAGTGCCAGAAAGTGAGGAAGGACTGGCCTTCTATCCGGTAACAGACCTGGCCTGGCTGATAAAAAACAGAAGGATCAGCTCAGAATACCTCACCAGGGTTTACCTTGACCGCCTGAAAAAATATGGAACAAAGCTTCACTGTGTTGTTACATTGACTGAGGATTTAGCCTTAAAGCAGGCCAGGCAGGCTGATGAAGAACTGGCCCGTGGTATTTATCGTGGGCCTCTTCATGGCATCCCCTACGGGCTGAAGGATTTACTGGCGGTTAAGGGCTACCCTACTACCTGGGGTTCACCAATCTATAAAAACCAGATACTGGATGAGGAGGCAACTGTTTATAAAAAATTAACAGAGGCAGGAGCCGTCCTGCTGGCCAAGCTGAGTATGGGTGAACTGGCCTGGGGGGATGTCTGGTTTGGCGGATTGACGCGAAATCCATGGGATATAAATCAGGGTTCAAGCGGCTCTTCGGCCGGTTCAGCTTCAGCCACGGCAGCCGGTCTGGTAGCTTTTGCCATTGGCACCGAGACCTGGGGATCGATTGTCTCCCCCTCGACTCGTTGTGGCATCTCAGGACTCAGGCCCACCTTTGGCCGGGTCAGCCGCCATGGAGTTATGGTTCTCAGCTGGAGTATGGATAAGATTGGGCCCATGGCCCGTTCGGTAGAGGATCTGGCTCTTATTTTCCAGGCAATTATTGGCCCCGATGGAAAAGACCGGACCGTTTTTGATCTGCCTTTTTCTTATGATGGCCAGTCTGATTTAAAAACAATCAGAGTCGGCTATTATAAAAAGAGTTTTGACCAGGCCCGCCGCCACAAGGAAAAATATCAGGCTGTGCTTGATGTCCTGTCCTCCCTGGGAGTTAAACTGCAAGAAATAGAACTGCCAGAAATTGACCCGGAGATAATCAGCTTCATTTTAAATGTGGAAGCATCCGCCGCTTTTGACGAACTAACCAGAACAAATCAGGATGAGCTGATGGTCAGGCAGGGACAGGATGCTTGGCCAAATGTGTTCAGGCAGGCAAGATTTGTCCCAGCCGTAGAATATATTCAGGCCAACCGGCTGAGAAGCCTCCTGATTGAGCAACTGACCTCAAAGCTTAAAGAAATTGATGTTTATCTGGATACACCATCTGGACCCAGCCTTCTTCTGACCAATTTAACCGGCCAGCCAACAGTAGTCGTTCCCTGCGGTTTTGATGATAAAGGACACCCGCTGGGTATAACTTTTATCGCCAATCTTTTTGAAGAGGGTCAGGCTATTCGGCTGGCCAGAGCTTACCAGCAGGCCACTGGTTTTCATCTGAAACACCCTGACCTTAATCTTCTCGATCAGGTGAAAGATTCTCCTCATCCAGAAGAGGAAGAAGACTGATTGTTTCAGAAAGATTGAAATTCAGGTCTATCTTATATAATTTAGAAGCTAAAAACAAAAAACGATGAAAATTACAGAGCTAAAAAATATCGACAGATTTAAAAATGTCTTATGGACATCTTTTGAGAATTTAAAAGAAAATCAGATTGTGGAGAGAATCCTCAAAAGAGATTTTACTGTCTGGAAAGACAGAGATGAGGAAATATCTAACCGTTTGGGCTGGCTGAACAGTCTTCAGAGGACCAGGCCTTTCTTCCCCCTGTATGAGCAACTGGCTGAAGACATTAAGGATTCAGGTTATAGTCGGATTTTGCTTTTAGGGATGGGCGGTTCAAGCCTGGCACCAGCCGTCATCAACCAGATTTATCCTTTAAAATCAGACTTTCCTGTTCTTTCGATTCTCGATTCAACCTGTCCCCTGACCGTCGGGCGGGTCGGAGCTGCCTTACAGAAAGAAAAGATTTTTTTCCTGGTCTCATCGAAAAGCGGCACAACAGCTGAAACCATTAACCTGTTTAGATTCTTCTATGATCAAGTCGAAAAAAAATCGGGCCCCAGAGCTCCGGAGGAATTTATAGCTATAACTGACCCCCAGACTTTGCTTGAAACTTTAGGGAAGAAACTCGGGTTAAAACAGATCATAAATGGTTTACCCGATGTTGGAGGCCGTTTTTCTGCCCTGTCGCCTTTCGGCCTGTTGCCGGCTGCCTTGATGGGTACCGATCTTGAAGCTTTCTCCGCTGCAGCTGAAGATAGCCAGTCTGCTCTTCAAGCCTTTAAGGACCAGCACCCGGGGGTAATCCTCGGGACAATTCTGGGCACCCTTTACTCCTCCGGCTTTAACAAACTGACCCTGGTCATGCCTTCCCAGTTGATGGCCTTTGGCCGGTGGCTTGAACAGTTGATAGCTGAAAGTACCGGGAAAGAAGGCCAGGGAATTGTGCCAGTTCTTGAACCCCTGCCTATCTCGCCTGAGGCTTACTCACGAGACAGGATATTCGTCACCTTTAGCTTGAAAGGTGAAAATGAGCCCTTCTGGCTCAAGCGGCTGGAAACTATCGAAAAGTCTGGCCTCCCCTGTCTCCATCTAAGTATTTCTCCCCTGGAATTAGCTGAGGATTTCTTCGTCTGGGAAATAGCCACAGCTATAGCTGGATATTTCTTAAAGATTAATCCTTTCGATCAGCCTGATGTCGAGCTAACTAAAAAGAAAACCAGAGAAATCCTCGAGCAGCCAGAAAGCAGCAGCCTGGAAGGCTATTTATCAAGTGAAAACGGGAAGGAGATTGAGCAGGCAATTAAATCTTTATTATTTGGCCATCATGATTTTTCAGGTTATATCAGTCTGCTAGTCTATTTGCCATCAGATGACAACCTTAATACCGCTCTGGACAATTTAGCCAGGCATATTACAGACAAAACCCATCTGCCCTGCACCTGGAATTATGGACCAGCCTACCTTCACTCCACCGGTCAACTCCATAAGGGAGATTCCGGTCAGGGGCATTTTCTTGGTCTTTTTTATGAGGATAACCGCCAGGTAGCTATTCCTGCTGAGCCGGATTGGCCACCCACCGCCCCTTCTTTTAATCACCTGTTTAGAGCACAAGCTCTCGGCGATCTGGCCACCCTTCAGGCCAGAAAAAGGAAGGTTGTATTTTTGAATCTAAAAGGAAATCTGGTAAAAAATATTTTTACTTTAAATGAAGTGGTAAGAAATCTATAGGGTGCTAATCGAAATATCCAAAAATCAAAAAAGGGGAGAAAAAAATCTCCCCTTTTCATTTATAACTACTAAATAAAGATTAATATAAGCCGCAGAAAACAACATCCGCCGAGAAAATTTCTTTTGTTTTAACAGTGACTTTTTTATCAACCTGGTCTTTGATATTCATGTAAAACCAGAAACGATCAAAAAGCCTTAATTTAGAAAGATAAAACCTGGCATAATCAGTTATATTATTAACAATAATTCTGGCGATTTCTTTGCCTTTTTTATCCTGGATCACAATATGAGTAACCGGGACAGTGGCTGTACCCTGCTTGGCTTCCGACGTCTGCAGCAGGCCGTAAACTTTAACATTGGTTTTCCCCTGCCATTCATCCGACTTGTTAATAGTAGTGATATTCAGGGCTACATACTGATCTCTCGCGCTTGGCGGGAAATAGTCACTAAAGTCAGGTTCATCGACACGAGAATAAACTTTGTGGTAACCACCACCCTCTTTCAGATCAATAGAATTAGCCACCGCCAGATTAGCCTTGTCGGGAATAAGAGTAACTACCACTTTAATCTGTTTGCCTATCAGGTTTTCTACCCCGCCCTCAACATTACCAGCAATAATAATATCCAAGCCCTGAGCTTCTGGTAGATAGATATACTTGCCAACAGCTGTTTTTACCGTGCCTTCAAATATTTTTTCCTGGGCCGGAGTATCTGCCTGCTGACTGAAGACCGCCACCGAGACGAGGCAAATGAGACTAATATTCAGGATAATACTAAGAGCAACTTTTTTCCAGGAAGCCATCTCCTATACCTCCATTTCACATTTATAAAACTAAAGATATTTAAACTTCTTCTCTTTGTCCTTTCCTTTAGAATGGACTAGAAGAAATCTTTATATCACTGATTTTATTAAAAGTAAAGAAAAATATGTGGTTAGCTTAACCCTTTTTATTTACAGGACGAACAGTTTGCCGCTGAACAGTATTGGCCTTGGGACTACCGGGACTGCTTCGGATGCTGGAACTGGTGGTGGTCGAAGTTGTGCTCTTGAGCCTGTCTGCCGGCAAAGACTTCTCAGGTGAATAAGCCCTACGATTATTATTTATAGTTTTTACCTGAGATTGGCTGGAAGATCTGGTTTCAGGTCCCCTTAAACTTGAAGTAGTAGTTCTATCTTGATTGGCTGACCGCACTTCAATTTTCTCCCTTAGAACTTCAGTCGCCCTGACTTTTCTGACAGCTTGGGCTGAAGAAGGGTAGTAACCCTGGCTATCTTTACCTCTGATAACTCTTTGTTCGGAATTCGTTCTTGAAGGAAAACTTGAACTCTGCCGGTTGCTGATGGTAGTTTTTCTCTGTGGCTGAGCAGGCACCGGGCTTGATGGCTGCCGGACGTTGGCTTTGACGGCAGATTTTAGCTCTGTTCTTGAAACTGACCGCAGCTCCCTAACCGTTTTATCGGGTGTTTTTCCTGTAGAAGACAGGGAGGAAGGTCTGAGGCTGGCGCTAGCTACCGGTTGCCGGGAGGGCTGTCTTTCTTGAAGCCTGATTTTCTCCACCCCTCTTAGTTCACTCGGCCGAACCGCTGCCCTCACCGAATCTGGCAATTGAAGCTGGTTTCTCTTAACCATGACCAGAGCTCTAGAGTTTATAGGATAATAAGCCTCATTGTATCGCTCATAAACATAATTATTGATAACGACCACCGGCCGGTTATAGTAGCTAAGAGGACACCAGGCAACATAATTGGCATCATAATACCAGTGAACCCAGGCCGGTCCCCAGCGAACTGTGGGAATCCAGTACCAGCCAAGGCCGAGCCGCCAGTGCCACCGCCCGTAATGGTAAACGGCCCAGCCCCAGGGTTCAGCCGAAATCCAGGTCCAGCCAATACGTGGATACCAGGTCCAACGCCCGATCAGATATGGACGCCAGTCAATAACGGTTACTGCTGGCACCCAAACATAACCATAAGGCCTCTCATAAACCCAGCGGCCATAGGATGAAAGTTCAGGTTCATATTCCCGGATTTCTCTTGGTAGATAGCCTGAACCAGAAGATGCAGCCATTTCTAATAATCTGTCTCTTTCCTGATTCCAGCTGGCTAACTCATCCCATTGATATGCCAGGTCGCTCGCTCCAGGTTCAAGCTCTCCTTCATAGGCCAGTATTGATTCTCCTGGCTGAAGAATCAGGGATTGAGCCTGACCGGCAGTTTCCAGGCTCCCGTTGAGAGCAATGGCCAGCGTCCCTTCTTCTCCATCTGCTTCAAAACGATAGAGACCGTTTTCCAGAACATAAAAAGAGGCGTCTCCGGTATGAACGGAAAACTGTTTGTCCTGCTCTAAATAACTAATCCTGAGATAAGCCCGTCCCTGATGAAGATAAAGAGAAAATTCTCCATTCTGATTCTCAGGCAGGCGAGCAAGTTCTAAGACTGAATAACAGTCGAGTCTTAAAAAATTGTTACGGCCGAAACTTAATTCAACCAGACCATTCTCAATCAGAATCTTATCACCGTTACTCAGAGCAAAATTAACTTCTGCCGATTCCACTCCCAGGTCAGAGGCACGTTCAACTATGGCTTCTCCCCGGAGGTAACTGATTCTGGCATAAGAATAGGGATAATAAGAATCTTGAGCTTGGGCTGGTGGAAAAAGCGAGAAGAAGAGAAGGGCCGCAGCAATCAGACTTAAATAATTTATCTTTTTCATCTTCTTCTCCTTTCACCTATTATTTATGCAAGATATATGCCAGACATAACAGGGAGGGTACTGCTCGAGGCATCAAAAAAAAGAGGCCTTTCGTCCTAAAAACAGGACAGACAAGGTTTTTAATTTATCTTTGTGAAAATAAAGAGAGGGCAGCCACCTGGCTGCCCCCATTTTAGGCTATTTAAATTATTTGCGATCAATAATTCCTGAGACCAAAACCGCCATGTCTCATCATAAATCCGCCTCTTCCTTCTGGCCTGTCTCGCCGTGCTTCCCGCCTGAGCTTGAAATCCTGGCGATATTCTTCAAGCTTTTTGAGCTGCTCGGGAGTAAATATCTTTTCCCAAGCCTTTCTGTTTTTGTACGAAGCTTTCATCCGGTCAGCTCTGAGCCTGGCCATCTGATCAATAAGGTTATTGACTTTTTGTTCATCAGCCTTGGGATCAGCCATTAGCTTTCTTAGTTCATTCCTCATCTGGGTCATTTTCTCCCGGTGGACTTTGGCTTCTTCCAGCCTCGCCTGGCGGAATTCTTCGAGTTTTTTCTCCTGCTCAGGAGTCAGTTGCAATGCATCTTTTAGTATCCGGGAATGCACCCCCATCCGTTTAGTTTTTGCCGGGTGGACTGCCTGAGCACTCACCGTCGAATAGATAAAGACAATCATCAGGACAAAACCCAGCAGGCCAATTATCTTTTTCCTGTTCATTTCTTCCTCCTTATTTTCCGTTGATCGTTTTTTTCGGCCATTCATTATAAATAGACAACTCAAATTCTGGTTCCTTGGAAAATATTTTTGCCTGCTGTAATTAATTCTGGCCATGTTGCGGCCGGTCGAGGGTTACGGCAATGTTTACAATGGCCCCGAAATTATTTCCTGAAAATAATTTGGCCAACCCATTATCTTTCACATCATCGTAAAGCCATTATGGAAAAAGGACATAATAAAGACGCCTATCAGGATTCCGGGCGTACTACTCTATAATTCTTAACCAAAAATCAAGTCAAAGAAACTTATATGGAAAAAAATCTCAGGAGGATCTTAATAAGAATGAATAAACATTAGGCCTGAGATATCACGCTGGAAGGAAGTAAAACAAAAATGAAGAGGAGCTACTTTCCCCCGCAGAATAGCCCCTCCTGCAAGAGCAGGCAAGCCATCTTGCTGCCTATCGACTTTAAAGTTAATCAGGCTTTCTTTAGAATCGGCATTCCAGTTTTAACTGTTTCTACTACTTTATAGCCAGTTGGCACCTCGTCGAGGGCTCCGGGTCTGATATCTTTGGCAAAAAAGTAGATAGTTTGCTTTTTGCCGCCGCGTAGTTCAACTTCGCGTGAATGCAGGTAGTAAGTAACTCCCTTTGTGTTTTTGAATTCGTAAGGCATGAATTAAACCTCCAAAAAAATTTCAATCATAAACTAAAACTTGTAGCCAAGAGTAAAGCCAACCAGCTGGCCCCTCGTATGATACTTTCCTTCGCCAAGCGAATCGGGATAAATATTTCTGTTGGGCGAGGTGCGATCCGAGAAAATTTCATATTGATAACCCAAATCAACTTCAAATCTACCCTTAGTATAGCCAAAACCAACCGTAAAAGCCACACGACTGGCGTCCGGCAGGGAGGGATCCATCGTTTCGACCGGCTGTGGAGTTTGATCATAGAGAGCACCGAGCCTCACGGCCACATTTTCTTTAACCATATACTGAGCTCCGGCCCGGAGAATAATCGAATCCTTAAAGTTTTCCTCAACAAGCTGTTCTTCCGAACCGCCATTATCATAATTTATTTGGATTAAATAATTTTCATAGCAGCTCCAGGTGAAATATTGTCCTTCGACAGACAGGAGAAGCTTAGGTGTCGCCTGATAGGCAAAACCCAGCCCGAAAATATTGGGATATTTAAAACTTGTGGCAACATCGGCCGAAGATGGCAGATATGGTAGAAGAGCGGCAGGAACACTACTGGTATCGAGGCTCAGCGGCCCGCTGAAATCTATGGTAAAACCGCTTCTCCAGTTAAAGCCAGCAGAAAATTTATCTTTTTTAAACAACAGGCCGGCATTAAACCCGACTGTATCTCCTGTGGCTTTATCCATCGAGGCGGAAATGTCACCTGCCCAGATATCAGGAATGTCTGCATGCTGAACCAGGTTCTGAGAAAGGGTGGCGTGAATATAAGAGATCCCGGCACCAATTGATAGATGATCGGTTAACTTGATACCAATGGCCGGGTTAATAAACAATGTCTCGAGTGAAGTATCTGTTGAGATGTAACGCAGAGGATAGTTTACTGGCCAGGCGGTTCCAAGCCCATAAGGAGCAAAGACTCCCACTCCGACAGTAACTCTTGACCCCAGTGATTGGGTTAGATAAAAGTGAGGAGGGAAAAAGGTCTGATCCAGCTGATAAACCTTTTTATAGGCAGGATCAGGCCAGTTGGGTAGCTCTAACCAGCCAGCCGGAAAAATAAAGGTTCCCCCTGCATTGACTTGAGTTCCGCGGAGCCAGGCTATTCCAGCCGGATTATAGAAGATGGCTGTTGGATTGTTGGCAATGCTCACAAAAGCACCAGCCATACCCATGGCAGCCGCTCCATGTTCATAAATTAAAAAACCAGAGCCCGAAGCCAGAGAACAGCTAAGCAGGACAAGCACACCTAAAGCTAAGAACTTTTTCACTATCCTTCCCTCCATTTAATATAACTTTATTCGGTTCAAATAAGATCTGGCTACTTTTTATTAAATTTATCTGGCCATGTCAAGATTAGACCCAAATTTTTATCTATTGGATGAAACCAACACCAGGGGGTACTTCAGCCGGGATTATTGGCCCGAAGCTCTCTTCGTATCTTTTCAAATTATCCTCGAGAGCTTGAACAAATCTCTTGGCATGGGCCGGGCTGAGGATCATCCTGGCCACCAATTTTCCCATTGGTCCATCAGGAAAAATAAAAGCAAAATCAAAAATAAATTCTTCGCGGCTATGTCGGATAGCGGCCAGATTCGAATACTGGCCGACAGCTGTCTGTTCATCCACCTTGATATCAATCTTTCTTTCAGGATTTTCATTTTGAGCCATGGCGACCTCCTTGGCCGGACTTCAAATTTCCGGAAATCGTCCGGCTTCAAACTGCTGCTAATTTTAACCCAAATTGAATCAGGAAGCGAGTCAGGCTCTGCGACCAGTCGACGACAGGCAATTTTCCATCTCAGAAGAAAATTTGCCTCCTGTTTTCTGGCTAATATGATTTTTTAGAGATAACGTTAACGCAAACTTTTTGTCCTTTTTATTAAAGTGCTGATATTAAACAATTTAAAAATAAAAAAAATCCTTGATTTTTGACCTGATTAGAATATAATAATAATGGCTTTCCTGGGCGGGCTGGGGAAAGCCCCCACCTTTTTGGTTCCCATCATCAACCCCCCTTTTGCTGACAACAGCCCGCACTCTCCTGAACGGGGTAAATAAATCAGTATGTGTCTGATGGTAGTTGAAATTAAAAGTTGATTGACGAAGCTGCCGGGATCAAGAGTTGCCGAAAAAAGCCAGATGAAGAAAGCAGCCTGTTATGCGTCACCTAAACTTTTATAGAAGTGATCAAATATTTTTTGAGCAGCCACCGGCCACTCAGTTGGCATAAAATTCGATCATCTCTTTGACCGCCTCAAGACAGACCGGGCAATAAGGCTTTTTGCCTTTGGTGAACATAATACAATCAACAGCTGGCCGGTAAAGACCGGTGGAGGCATAACCGGCTCCTTCAAAGACGCCAACTTTCCCGGCATATTTGCTTTTAGCCAGAAATTCTTCAACCTTCTTGCCCTGCTCCAACGATAATTTTTCGCTCTCTATTTCGAGTTTGGCTATCTCTTCGACAGGAGCGCCTTCTCTTTTCATTCTAGCAATTTTCTCATTCAGTTCCTGTCTGGTTTTTTGATAGGCCAGATCAAAACGGTCAAATTCTTCTTTTTCCCAGGGAGTGGGAACGGCTATTCCAGGTGTTAGCAGCTTTTTCCACTTGACATCTTTTGGATTCAGCAAGGCTGTTATATTGGGCTCAACTGGCTCTATCCCCCTTGGATAAAATTCATTATAAGCAACCTGGGAGGTGTAATACTCGTCAGCCAGGCCGGTAAAGGAATGACCAAATTCATGGAGCATCAGGTATTCATACCACTGATTGTCGGTGGTAAAGGTGCAGTAAAGATTATAAATGCCACCGCCACCATAGCGGCTATGATTGACCATGATCATCAGGGCATCATAAGGGACATTGGAGGCAATGTCTCGCAGCCTCCGGTTATCATCGGTCAGAAGATAACGGTCTGAGCCAAAAGAATCGAAGCTACAGCCCAGAGCAGTCTGCTTGAACTGCCCGTAGCCCGGCTCATCACAACCGCTTTCAGCTGACGGCTTAAAAACCCCATAAATATTAAACTTATTTTTAAGGCTCTTATATGGCTCCTGCGAGAAAAAGACCGCCACAAATTTATCCAAGTCCTGCTTGAGTTTTCCTTCTTCGGCGGCGGTGTAGCCCTCAGCCAGAAAAGCCAGGTCCACTTTTTGCGAAGGCGGCCCGTTTTTTAAAAGCTCAAAGACCTTCACCCCGGGCTCAGGCCTTTCTTTGATAATAAAAATTGAAGCCGGGTCTATTTCCTGGGAGAAAATCTGATGGAAATTATTATTTTTGTCTCTGACTTCAATGGCCAGAGTGATTTTATTTTTTGGATACGGGATTAAGACGGACTCCTGGAAAGCTCGCTTGATACCTTTCAGGGCTTCATCCGTCGTTTTATATTCGCCAAACAGGCTATCGAAAGCCCGGGCAAAAATTAACTGGCCGGTGGCCTGGTCATAAACCCGGGCACAATAGCGCCCTCTCATAAAGGGATCAATCAGAGTTTTAACCGGCCCGGCCCATTGTCCCTGATCGTAAATTTTATCCAGGGCTATGACCTCCTGCTGGTTGTCGCCCAGGTGATAATAATCAATTCTCATCGTTCGGTCGAAGAAGAACCGGTTGAAATCAACTTCTGTCTGATTTTCCAGAGCAAAAAGAAGCGGAGTTAAGATCAGTAAGGAAAGAAGCAAAAGATTAATTTTTTTCATTTTTTGGCCTCCCCTCAATTTTATTTCAGCCTTTTATTCAGCCGGCTCGGGTTTAATGGCCCGGCCAGCTATTTCTTTCAGGAGCTTAAAAGCCAGGGCCGCCGTGATATCCGACACGTCTCGGACTGGATTGAGCTCGACCAGATCAAAACCAACAATGGTTGCCCGGAGGCGGTGGATTAAATTAAAAACCTGCCTCGGGGTTAAACCGCCCGGCTCATGATGTGAAACACCGGGAGCAAAAGCCGGGTCGAAAACATCAAGGTCAAGCGAAATATAAAGCGGGTTCTTGAATTCGAGGATAAGGTCATCACCCAAATTCCAGGCTTCAATGGTTTTAACGCCATATTTTTGAGCCATTTCCCTTTGCTCTGGTGTAAACGATCTCTGCCCTACCTGAACCTGCCGCTCGACCAGGCCATCTTCCAGGATCCTGGCCAGCGGACAGGCATGCGATAGACGATCTCCATAAAGCTCTTCGTACATATCAGGGTGAGCATCCAGATGAAGCATATCCAGACGTTTAAATCGGCTGGCCATACCCCTGACTGCTGGATAAGTAATCGAATGATCACCGCCAAGAATAATGGGAATGGCTCCGCGCTCGACTACTCCAGCCACCGTTTTTTCAATTTCAGCAAAGCTCTTGTCCACATCACCCGAAGTATCAACGTCACCCAGATCAACCAGCACCGTTTCTTCGGCCAGATCAACTTCCAGTTCTGTATCGGCATTATAGGTTTTGCCGGTTGAAACCCGCCGGATGGCAGCCGGTCCCCCGGCCGCTCCCCGGATAAAGCTTGATTTCTCGTCAAAAGGGACACCTATTATTCCCAGGACAAAATCGGGATGAAGACTGCGATTTTTTAGAGCGCCGCCAAAATCAGTCATTTTTTACTCTCCTGCCTTGGCCAGATTGCATCTGAGACTCCATCAGAATCAAGGCAAAAAAATTATACTGAATAAGCTACTAAAACAAAAGTCGAGCCTGTTTTTAGGTAGTAAAGAGAAGGGAAGAAAAAAGATATATAGTAGAGTAAAGAAACTGGAAACAACAACAGGAAGCAACAAAATGAGGTAAAAGGGACAACAAAAAAGCAAAGACGTAACCGGTTTTTGGGCAAGAGAAGACTAGAAGCGCTCTTTTTTACCTGAAAAAAG
>DCDG01000043.1 GCA_002316315.1 Candidatus Aminicenantes bacterium UBA1061
AGTGGGGATTCCAGGTCCAGCCATCTCCTTTATTCTTTTCATAATGGTAAGCAATCCAGGCACGGTGATTGGCCCATGGCTCGGTTGTTAATTTCAGGTCAGCCAGCCTTCCCCAGTATCTATTGGGTACTGGCCAGAATGGCGTTTTCGAATTACTGCGAACATAGTCGACCCCACCATAAAACCAGACTTTATCCTTTTTGATCGGTCCACCCGCCGTTAAATTGAATTCATAATTTTTGGTAGTTTTATTCAGGATATCATCACCGGGACCGATGTAAAATGTTTCACCATAGGGCCCGAAATTGCCCATTTCCACTGCCGTTCCTGTTGTCGATGGTTTCGGCTGATTGTCAGCTACCCAGTCTTTGGGAACCCCATAGACACTGAAATTACCGTGAAAATCATTGCTCCCGGATTTAGTCAAAACATCGATAGCCACACCTGAATAGCTGCCATATTCAGCCCTGGAACCAAGAGCGATTACTCTAACTTCTTCCACTGCGTTGTAGTTAACATTGACCAGTGAACCATAAGCGGCTGATCTGGGATTGGTTGTATTGACTCCATTGATTAAGAATACATTCTCATTAGAGGTGCCACCATAAGCATTGGGGCTGGGCAGCCAGCTGCCATCCTTACCCTGAGCTACCATGCCTGGCGTGGTCAAAGCCAGATCATAAAAAGCATCACGACTGGTCGGTAGTTTGGCCAGGAGCTCGCTTTGAAGGTTAGTAGAAACAGTTGAGGCCTTGGCATCGACGACCGGACCGGCCGCGGTGACCGTCACTGTTTCTTCCAGCTTCCCGATTTCCATTTTGACATCTATCACCAATGAAGAACCCGCCGTAATAACAATGTTTTCCTGTCTGGTAGTTTTGAATCCCGGGAGTGAAGCGGTTAAAGTATATTTACCAGGTGGTAAGTTCAGAAAGACAAACGCGCCACGGGCTGAGGTCTGGGTAGCTCTCTTCCCGCCCATCAAAGCAGGACTGGTAATTTCAACTGTTACTCCAGGAAGTGGAGCACCTTCTTCATCCACTACCGTTCCGGTAACCTTGCCATATTCGATTGTCTGGGATCTTAATGAGGGAGCTAACAAAATTATGACCAGGCTCAGGCAGAAAAGACTTTTCCGCCATTTAAAACTTTTCATTTTTCCCTCCTGTTCTTAGCCTTGCCCTCTCTGCCTGCTTTAGAAAGCAGGCAGGAAGATACCCTAAGACCCTTTTTTTGATATACTGACATTCCCACCTCCTTTCCTTTACTGAAATAGCTAGCTTGTCTTATTTAGCTACGAAAACTATCCTCTGTCAAGACCTTTTTCCTGCTGATAAATTTTTTCAGTTAGCCTCGTCTAAACCGAGCTACTGGTTATTTCTTAATCTGCTCCTTCAGAGTAGTAATAAATTTATCCAGAAGTTTGATCTTCTCTTCATCCTGGGTAAGTCCACGGGCTTTTTCCAGGAATTCCACCGCCCGGGGCAAATCACCTTTATTAACATAACATCTGCCTATCATTTCGAGTGTATCAGCATCATCGGCTTTGATAGCCAGGGCCCGTTCAAAATAACCCAGAGCCTCATCTATTTGATTTTTCTCGAAAAGAATAAGTCCCAGGTTGTAGAGATTGGCCGTATTGGCGGGATCGAGTTCAGCCGCTTTTTTATAATACTGGAGAGCTTTGTCCTGGTCATTCAGATTCTGATAGCAATAACCAAGCTGAAGATAGGCAGGAGCAAATTCTGGTGCCAGTTCAGTGACTCTGGTCAATTCAGTCACCGCCTCCTGATAACGCTGCAGACGGCCAAGTGTTAAGCCGAGTAGATAACGGACATTAGAGTCGTCAGGATATGTCTTAGCCAGCTCTGTCAGAATATTCAGGGCTCCTTCCAGATCTCCTTTTTTTATTTTTTCCATGGACTCAGACAAAGCTTGCTGGGCTTCTCTGGCCTGAGCGGCCAGCTTGACCTGCTGCTCGCTGGCCAGAACAATGGTTTCCATTTCGACCTTTTGCATCCTTTCCTGAGGAGCAGAGAAATCCCAGTCGAAAGTCCTGGTTTCATAGCCTTCTTTCTTTACGGTCACATGATATATTCCATGAGGTAATCCTGATAAAACATACTTTCCGTTCTTATCAGTTTTAACCCGGTAGTTCCGGCTGGTATTTACATCCTGGAGGAGGAGCTCCACCCCGGCCAGTGGCTGCTGCTGGGAATCGATAACCAGACCGAAAAGATAATATTCTCGATATTGCCCGAAAAGCAAGCCAGCACTGAGAACAGACATTGACAGGATCAGAAAAATTTTAATCGGTTTTTTCATTTTTTTTATTCTCCGTTTGATTTTTATATTGATTGGCTCTGGCCAGAGCTTCTTGCACCCCTAGCATCTGACCAAGCCGATTATAAACATCAGCCAGAAGATAATAACCCAGGGCTTTTAATTCAGAGGTTTTAGCCAGACTTAAACCGGTATTAATCAGCTTGAGAATGTCCTCGGGATTGTCCTGGCGAAGAAGTTTTCCCCGGGCATAAAAGAGATAGCCTTCAGCTTCCTTCGGAGCGAATTCTATGACCTTTTTCATTTGTTCCATATACCCATCGAAATCTCCCCGCGCCAGCAGGATCTTACCCAGATTAAACCTTGCCCGGAAATGATTCGGATAATATTCTATCTCCTTCTCATAGGCCTGTTGAGCCTCGGCCAGTTTCCCCTGTTCTTCATAAAGCAAGCCTAAATGGTAATTAGCCAGTGGAAATCGGGGGTAATCATCGAGAACTTTCAGAAGGAGTTCTTCTGCTCGGGCATAATCTTTGAGACCGGCCAGACATAAGGCTAAATTAAATTGATTTCTGGTAATTTTTGGCTGAATCTCAAGAGCTTTTTCCAGGAAGGGTAAGGCTTTATCCGGCTCTTCTTTTTTCAGATACACTTCGCCGATCAGGGTATAAGCCTGGATATTTCTGTCATCAAGCGACAGAGCTTTCTTGCTTAAAGAAATAACCTCTTCATCGCGCCCTTCTGCCAGCAACAGATTGGCCAATCCAATTAGAGCTTGAATAGAATCGGGATCTTCTATCAGGATAGTGTCGAGAAGCCGCTTGGCTTCATCTCTTCGGCCCAATTCAGCATAACAGGTAGAAAGCAGCAGCCTGGCCTGAGGGATAGCTGAATCAAGACTGAGAGCCCTTTCCAGATAGGCAGCAGCTTCCTGGTATTTATCCTGATTGATCAAATCACCTGACCTTTGAATTAATTCATAAACCTCCAGCTTATCCTTGGGATCAGCCAGTTCCCTGGTCGGCTTTGTTCTGAGTTTGACTGAGGCACCAATATAACCCAGAGCCGCCAGCCGCTGGACGGTCTCAGCATCAAGGTCAGCGGCCTGAGGTTCAGGTGCCCCCTGACCGATTTTCTCCAGCAGAGAATCCAGGTCTTTCTTAAAATTGAGTCCAGCTTGAGGAAATTTATTCTGAACATCAACATACTCATCAGGGTCATTTTTAAGGTCATAAAGTTCTGGCCGTGGGGCATCTATAAACTTAAACTGGCTGGTTCTTAAGCCCAGTAGAGGACTCCAGCCATAGTGTAAGCTGGGACTCATTGATTCGCAGTAGGCAGGGATTTCCTTTTCTTTCCGGCCCGCCATCATCTGAACCAGAGAACGGCCCTGAGAAGCCCTGTCTTTCAAACCGGCCAGTTCGATTACCGTCGGAAAAATATCAACTGTACTGACTTCGAGAGAGACCCGTTTACCCCGAAACCTTTGGTCGGGAGTAGAAATGATAAGCGGAACATGGACAGCATAATCATAAATAAAGTAGCCGTGGGCCAGTTCACCGTGTTCGCCCAGACCTTCGCCATGATCGCCGACCAGAACGATAATGGTTTTCTCTTCGAGTCCGTTGGCTTTCAGCCACTTAGAAAGGCGGCCAATCTGCTCATCCATGAAGGCAATTTCCCCATCGTAGAGGCTGACCGGCGGTGAATAATTGTACCTGGAAAAATAAGGTTCAGGCGGCTGGTATGGGAGATGAGGATCATAAAGATGAACCCAGGCAAAAAAAGGCTCCCTCTGATTCTTTTCGAGCCAGCTCAGTGCTGAGTCAACCACCTCATTACCCGGCCTCTGAACCAGGCCAAGGTCAAGCTGCTTGTATTTTTTTAAATCAAAGTGGTCATCATAATAATTAAAGCCCTGTTTGAGACCCCATCGACCATCAAGAACAAAAGCGCCTATAAAGGCGGCAGTTCCATAACCGACAGACGAAAAAACTTCAGCCAGGGTAGTCAGGTCATCTCTCAGGGCATTATTGCCATTAACGCGCACACCGTGATAAGGGGGATAAAAGCCAGTTAAAATCGAACAGTGTGCCGGCAAAGTTAGAGGCGAAGCTGTAGCACATTGCTCAAAGACTACCCCTTTCGAGCCAAGCTCATTGAGATTCGGCGTTTCAACGGCAGAATACCCATAGAGAGGCAAATGGTCGGCCCGAGTCGTATCCATGGTTACCAGCAGGATATTTGGCTGGCCAACACCTCTCTTTTTCCAGAAATCCTGAATAGAGGATGAGGGGTGAAAAACACGTTGATATAAAAAAGCGCCGATCACGACCAGAGCAATAATCGACAACAAGATGGCGAGCTTTGGGGTCATTCTCCAGGCAGCTCTCCGGGACGGTGCTTTGGCTCGACTTTTATTAGCCTTTTTCTGGTTCATCTACCAAACTCCATCATCTGGCCGCCTAATTATAAAATAAGAGGGCAGCCTTCCGTAAATAGTTAATCTTTTATTCTCCTCATTTTATCAATCTTATCTTCTTGCCTCTCTTTATCTAATCTTATCTTGATTCCGAATTAAGAAGTGCCCGGTAAACTGCCCAGACTGCCCCCGGCCTCATATATTTCATTGCCCGGAAAAGATTCTCACCATAATTTTTAGAGGGGTCATTCCAGAGCTTTTCGTCAGGACTAAGATAAGCTTCAGGCGTTTTGAAAAAATAGCCCTGTCCCTCCGGGCTCCAGACTACCCGGTAAAGTCCATAAATCGTCTGCCAGCCTTCTTTCTCCAGCCCGTGGAGGAAGCAGTTGGCAGCAAAAGCATATGCTGTTCCTACCCAGACCTCATCACCCTGCTGACTCAAGAGCTGACTGCCATCGGAGCAGCGGCCATTAACCGCCCCCATCAACCCATCTCCATAGCCGGCGACATTATTTTTAAAAATCGTTTCGAGGACCGCTTTGACCTGCTCAGCTGGCAGCGATGATTCGGGCTTGTCAAGGCCAATCATCGCTCCATACCACAGCCCGAAAAGCTGGTCAGTCATAATGTCGTCAGTTTGGGCATCAATATGAAAATAATGGCGCTCGGAATCCCAGAGTTTGGTGAGGCCTTTCCAGCCAACTTCTATCCATTCAGCATACCTTTTCTGGATATCTTTGATTTTTTGACGACCTATCCCTTCGACACCGCTAGCCAATAACAGCTCACCCATTCTGTTTGTCGCCTGAAGCGAACTCAACCAGAGAAGACCAACATAAGCACTGGTCCCTTTCATTCGCCATGTATCATAGGTTTGATCTGGAATGCCTTCGTTTTGTGGAAGATGAGACACCGGATCGCCAAATTTTTTCTCAAGAGTATCCAGAGCCAGGACCGAAGCCGACATTAGTTCCTCCAGAAAATCGACATCCTGCCGGCCAGAAGCCAGATAGTCACGGATGGCTCGCAGGGGAAATTTGGGATTGAGATCCTTCCAGACATTCCCATTCTGCCAGTCAAAGGCATTGAGCACCACCCAGGGACGAACTCGCGGAGAGCCCAGATCGTGAGGAATCATGCCCTTTTCTTTATTGATATTCCAATAATAACCTTTTTTGCTGGCTGGCACTTCTTCAGGAAAGGTTTCATTGTATTGATAAATTTTATAGGCCGGATCAAGCTGGTTTAAAGCCTGAGCAAAAAACCGGATATTTTTCATCTCCAGCTCCGGCCAGAGCTCCAGTATCTGCCAGCAATAAGAATCCACATCAAAAGTGCCATACATTAAATAATCAGCACTCTCGAGGTAAGTAAATAAATCAGTCGTGGCTTCCCACAGGCTGGTTTCGCTCAAAATATAAAGCTCATTAAAAAGAAGCTGCTTGAACCACAGCGGCCAGTCTTGCCGGTCCAAGATTTCGTTTTGCCAGCCGACGATGGACTTTTCCCATTCCTGATATTTATTCAGGGCTTCAAAGGCAATATTCAGGGCCCTCTGTCCATCAGCTCCAAAATATTCAGTGTATTTTTTCCGGTATTTAACCCCTTTTTCAAACTCGTAATAAGGAAAATCCCAGCTGATGACAAATGGAATTTCCACTTGCTGACCGGGCTTTAATTTCAGGTTGAGACAGAGTGCCGAAGCTACTCTTGAATTTTTATTGTTAGCTGCCCCTTTTGAAGGTAGCTTCCCGGAAGAAGAAAAAGACTCCATGACTTCCAGCCCATCTCCAGCGGGATCAAAATCAGCTAAATAAGTCACTTCGCTTCCGGGAACTTCAGAAGTGGCCATAGCCATGGTGCCGGCCAGTCCAGAATCACGCCGGATGTCCTGTCCACGGCGTTTAAAAATTATTCCCTTCATCTCCCCATCAGTTAGAAACTCACTGTAGTTGTTGAGACTGTTCTTATCCCAGGCAAACTGGGTGGGAGGCACTTCTCCTTCTGGCCAGATAGCTTCCCAGCCGACCATGTTTTCCCAGGTCAGCATAATAGATACTTCCACGGGTTCAGAGGAAGTGTTTCTGGCCAGCCATTTATAAATGGCCACCGGGTAGCTTGTTTCCTTATAGTTATGGGGGATAATGGGCGAAAATTGCACAACTACCAGTTTTACCGGCCAGCCCTTCATTTTTTCGAAGGAAACTCCGCTTCGGGGATAAAGGGCATAATAGTCAGCAGAAACGGAGGCCTCAAGATATGGCCAGCTCTTAAGAACAGACGACGGCCTGTCGGTGGCTATTGTCTGGACAATCTTTTGCTTTCCTTTTTTAAGATAAACATGAAAAGCATCAACCGGAAGGTTATCATCAACATACCAGCCTGATTTTAAAAACCAGTAACGGAAATTACCGCTCATGGTCCATTCAAAGCCGGGAGCCCCCAAGCCGCCGACCGGACAGGCACTGCCCTCTGGATTATTATCAATGTTACCAGCGGCTGCCGTGTGACCAAAAGATTTCATCTTAAAACCGAAAGGGCGAGTAAAGGAACAAGCAGGAAAGCCAGCGAAGTTATGACCAGCGGGATGATATTTAAAGCTAAACCAGGGTTTTGTACTGGCCGCTTTAGATGGAGAAGCTTTTGGATGGCCGTTCTCGGCAGCACTCAACCAGGCAGCATCAAACAGTAATAAAGATACCAGCGTGGTCAATAAGAGCCAGTGAAAATCTACCCGAATTTTTTCTCTCATATTATTACCCCCTTCCCCGTTAAGATTCCGCATCTTCATTGGCCCGGCTACCGGCGATCACCTTCTCTTGAATAGACTTTTTCTCCCCTGACAAAAGTCGCCACTGTCTCAAAATTGCTGTCCAAAATAGCAACGTTCGCCCTTTTGCCAGGTTCAAGACTCCCTATTTCCGCCTCCAGCCCAACACTTTTAGCTGGAGTTAAAGTTGCCATTCTTACTACCTCTGGTATCGCCAGTCCCGTCCAGTCTAGCACATGGCGAACACCACGATTAAGATGAAGGACAGAACCGGCCAGAACGCCGCTATCCTTGAGTCTTATTTCCTGGCCTTTAAGCACTACTTCCAATCCGCCCCAGGCATAAGTGCCATCAGGCAGGCCAACTTCCTTGAGCGAGTCAGTGATCAAGCAGACCCGATCAGAACCTTTGCTGGAAATAGCCAGCCTGATAAAAGAAGGATGAATGTGAACGCCATCGGCAATTAACTCCACAAAGACCTGATTTTCATCCAGAGCAGCTCCTATTCCACCCGGCTCGCGATGATGAAATTCACGCCAGGCGTTAAAAAGATGGGTAGCATGATTGGCTCCAGCCAAAAAGGCCTTAATGGCCTCGTCATAAGTAGCATCAGTATGGCCGAGTGAAACTGTCCAGCCGGCTTTAACCAGCTCGGGTATATAAGTTAAATTCTGTCCGACCTCAGGGGCAAGCGTAATCAGGGTTTTTAAACCTTCCAGGGCTGGTTTTAATTCTTGAATTTCTTTCGGATCAATTTCCCGGACATAGCTCGGATCCTGAGCTCCTTTCCTTTTCTGGCTGATATAGGGACCTTCCAGATGTATGCCCAGAACTTCTGAGGGTAAACTTTCCTGGGTGGCTTCTTTGACAGCCATGATAGCCTGCAGAAGAGCTGCCTGACTGCCCGTCAGTGTCGTTGGGAAAAAGCCAGTTACGCCGCAGGAGGCCTGATGCTTAGCCATTTCTCTGATGCTTTCTGCCTTCCCATCCATAGCCTCTTTTCCCCGGGCCCCGTGAAGATGGACATCAACCAAGCCAGGCATTACCCAGTAGTTGCGGTATTCAATAACCTCCAGGGGCTCAGGCAAGCAGCCAGCCCCGGCCCCTCCCACAATTTCCATAATCCGGCCATTTTCAATAATAAGAAAGCCATCTTCCACTATCCTGTCAGGCAAAACCAAATTGCCCTTAATTACTTTCCTGGACATCGCTTCACTCCAGTTTCTAATCTCTGGTTTATCTTTTATTTTACCACTTTTATTTGAACGGCATGAATCTGAAGGTTTTAGAGCGAGGACCATCAGCTAAGTTAGGTCTGCCAGCTTTCAATTAATAGCTGCTCTTCCCTCAGCTTTTAACTGACGGTAGCTGACTAGTTTAATTTTTCTTTGATTGATAACTTTTTTTACCTTCGGACTGGTGATAGCGCGGACTTCAGCCGACCGGTAACGGTAGACATCTTTGAGCCCATCGGGATTCATGTCAACCAAGGCCCTCTCCTCCGGTGTATCCAGCCCGGGATGGACAACCAGGAGATACAGACCTGGCTCAACACTCTTCAGCTTTTCAATTAAAACCTTTTCTTTTTCTTCCGGCGGAACATTATAAATATCAAAGAATTCCCGGTTTTCACCGCACCAGCCGGAGACGGGTAAGTCATATTCATGAGCCAGTTTTTTGACCACCTGTCTGAATTCTTCTTTTGATTCCAGGCTGTCCATGTGGGTATCGAGATAATCAGGTTTAAGACCACAGGCCAAGGCCCGGTCAATCTGAGCTCTGAGTTCCTTTTTAATTTCCTCCACCTTAGGACCAGCGGCCAGAAAGGCCTCAGCCGTAGGATAGAAAAACCCATCCCTGTCCACCAGGCTCGGGACCAGGTTAAAAGGCAGAACTGGCCGCCAACGGTAGTTTTTCCACTCTGCATTAAGACATAAATGAATGCCGGATGACCAGTCAGGATGTTCAAGGCACCTTCTAACTGCATCTTCAAACCAGGGAGACGGGACGATCAGCCCGCCACAGGTGATAATTCCCCGCTCGAAAGCTAACTCAAAGGCTTCGTTAGCCGAGTGAGTCATGCCCATGTCATCTCCCCTGACAATGATTTCGACCGTCTGGCCTTCAGTCCAGACCGGGCTGGCCATGATAATCCATAGTCCGAGAAGCAGCCCAAAAACTGAGGCGGCAACACGCCGATCTCGCCTGATTGGTTTTGCTGGCATCTTTTCCTCCCTCTCTTCTTAATGGCTGAAATTCATTTTTCTTATTTCCCTCCAGGAATCACCAACCGGCCTTTAATTCTGAGCTTCTTTAATTGGCGCAGGTGACATTTTCCTGGTAAGAATGGTCTGCAAGGCCATAATTATGAACAGGCTGAAAAGAGGAATAAGCAGGGCGATTTGAAGAGAATAATGCTGGCTGAGTTGACCGACCAGCCAGGGAGAAATCATCCCGCCGACCAGGCCGGTGGCAATGGCTAAAGAAAAAGCTGTCCCGGATAAAGATGGAAACTGTTCGCCAATGACCGCCAGGGTTGTCGGATAGATCGCTGCCAGGCCAAGACCAGTTAGCAGGGCAAAAATCACCGCCAGCCCTTTAAGAGGTGAGATAATCAACCCGCTGACTGAAACCAGGGCTAAAGTCGCACTGAAAAAGACAATTGTTTCCCGCTTAACCAGCCGGTTGATAAGCGGAAAAATCAGTCTCCCGATCATCAAGAAAAACCAGTAACCGGAAAGGACCAGAGCCGCTTGATTCAGGCTGAACTGAAATTTCTCCTGAAGAAAACTGCTTAACCAGCCGCCAATAGAAAATTCATTGCCTGATTCGAAGAAAAGAATAAAAGCTCCGAGCCAGAGAAGCTTTGAGCTGGCAATTTTTTTAATCTCTCTCAAAGGAAAGCCTTGAGGCTGTTTCGGCCGGGGAAAATAAAAAACGGAAAAAAGAACAAAAGGAATAAAACTCAAAACAGCCGCTATCAAGATAACAAACCGAAGTTCCAGCTGGTGGAGAAAACTGCCGATAATCAGGGGAATAAACATCGCTCCGATACCAAAAAAAATACCCAGAAAATTCAAAGCCGCTGCTCGTCTTGAAGGATGAAGGTCATTGATCAGAGCATTGCTGCCGCCATTCAGGACACCGCCTGCCAGACCGAGAACAACTACAGAAAAAAGCACAGGATAATAGCTGGCCGAAAAAGCCAGGCCGGCAAAAGACAGGCTGACCAGCAGACAACTTCCGGCCAAAAAGATTTTAAAACCAAATCTATCAACCAGCGGCCCAAAAAAAAGAGAGGAGAGCAGCATACCCAGGTTCATGAAAAAGAAAAGATTTCCAGCCTGAGCTTTATCCAAGTGCAGAAGAGAGGTGAGCTGGGGTAAGATGGCCCCCAAAATGGCCATAACAATGCCGAAAATAAAAATTCCGGCTGAGCTGGCTGCCGTTAATTTTCTGGTTAAGTCACGGGCTGGACTGCCCTCTTCCCTCCAGTCAGCTCCTTCTCCCATCTTTTTCTCTTCATCATGATTGATGTTGTTCATTCTCTCTTTCCCTTCCTTCTAGTGCTTGCTGCAATCTTCAAAACAAGCCCATTTCTTTTTTCTCTCTCTTCCATACGTTCCTCTGTTATTTGCCTCTTGGCTCATCTTTATCCCTGGCTTAATTTTATCTCAATCTCAAAGCTTTAAGCCTTTTTAATTTTTCTGACTTTTCCTTTTGGATGGTTGGTTGCCTTTTTACCAGTGACCGCCCGGCTGGCCGCCAGTGGCTTCAAAGGTCGGCTATAAAAAAAGCGGGTAAAAGCCTCATAAACGCGGTCATTGTGGTCAGGAGCCATTCCCGGTACATTGGGAGATACAAATGTTGGCGTCAGCTGACCACTGGAAGCCAGCAGGGCCCCGGTCTCGGCTACCAGCGACATGGCCACCGAAACCGCCGCCACCGTCGAACCGGCTCCAACTTTCTCAGGGCGGCCGACATCAACCAGAGCGTCTTCCGGAGGAACGCAATTATCAATGGCGATATCAGCTAGTTCAGGCAAAAACTTACCAGAAGAATGTGACGGACTGGAAACTTTAAGATTGGCATGACTCGAGACACTGATGACTTTAACTCCTTTAGCTCTGGCTCCAAGGGCCACCTCAATTGGGGCAGCATTTCTTCCCCCGTGAGAAAAGACAATAATCACATCTCCAGGCCTGAGGTCGTAGCTCTGAAGAAAAACTTGTTCATAGCCTTCCTGTCTTTCAATCCAGAGTAATTCCCTGGCTCCGCCCGGCCCGATGACGTTGTGCCACATGAGCCTCGGATCATAAAGAGGATAAAAACCAACAAAGCTGCCATAACGCGGGAAGACATCCATGACCGGTATAACCGAATGTCCGCTGCCAAAAAGATAAACCCGGTTTCCGCTGGCTATCGCCTCAGCCATCAGTTTAGCTGCCCGTCCGATGTTGTCCAGCTGGGTTTTTTGAATTTTAGAAATTATATCCTTAACTTTTTCTATATATTTTCCGCCAGACATGGTTTTCTCCTTTCATTTTATTTTTTGCTTTATAACTCCTTGTTTTATGCCTTCTTGAATTTTTTATATTTTCATTAAACCTGACTCTTATTACCAAGACAGGTCAAGGCTGACCGGGCACAGCCAAATAGGGCTGCTTCCTGTCCCAGAGAAGACAGCACAATTTCCACTTCCTTCGCGGCCAGCGGTTGAGCCCAGAGTTTAAAGTTTTTCTTAACCGGCTCGAAAAAAAGATCCGCTGACTTAAACACGCCTCCGCCCAGAACAATCATTTCTGGATTAAAAAGGCTGACCAGATTAGCCACACCCATGGCCAGATAATTTTGAATCTCACTGATGAGTTTAACTGCTTCTGGCTGGCTTGATCTGGCTGCTTCACAGAGAATTTCAACCGGATTTTTGATTACTGCCGATTTGGCCTGGCCGTTGAGAGTAAGGGCACCCGGATACCTGCGGATAAATTCCCTCGATTTCCAGTAAAGAGCCTGCCCGCTGGCCTCGGCCTCAAAACAGCCTGTTCTTTTATAAGCCGGTTTAAACTCCGGATTAAGCGCCAGCCAGCCGGCTGCCCCGGCCAGGTCAGACCGACCATGAATGACCCGACCCTCAATCATAATCCCGGCACCGATTCCTGTTCCCACCGCTAAATAAATAACATCCTTTTTGCCACGAGCGGCCCCCTGCCAGACCTCGCCCTCCACATAAGCTGTCCGGTCGCTAACTACCGACATAAGGCAATTAATCTTCTTTCTCAGCCAGGGCAGGAGCTTAAAGTTTTTCCAGCCTTTGATGTTTGGCGCCCAGACAAGGCCCGAGGCTGGCTCGACCAGGCCGGGAACACAGAGCCCGATGGCCTCAACTTCCAGGTTTCTTTTCCTGGCCTCAGCCTGTAATTGAAGGCTCAAGGAAATAACCTGTTCAACCGCTTCCTGGCCACCAGTTTTTGAAGTTTCAACCTGAGCCCGGTAAAGCAAACGGCCCAAAGGACTGACGAGACCAGAGGCAATTTTTGTCCCGCCAATATCAACGGCCCCCAGCGCTAATTTTTTATCTTTCATTTTCATTTTTTCTTTTTTCCCACTAAGCCTTGATCTGTTCATTTTTTATCGACCTTTTCCACCAGAAAGACCCTGACCAGGCCTGGCTCAAGTTCAAACCCGACCGAAACCCGGTCTCCCTGTCTTTTAACAGAAATGGCTTGAGATGTTTCCAGATCCTTCCAACCAGCTTCCTTCCAGGGAAGAATCATTGAAATTTGCCCTCTGGCCTTTTCCTCACCCCGATTAAAAACAAACAGCAGACGATAATCAAGACCTTCCAGGAATTTAGCTTCAATCAGAGAATTCTCAGGGACAGCTTTTATTTCTGGATCTGGCTTGATACCCAACCAGTCAGCCAGGCCAGTGAGAAAGCGCCTGTTATTCGCGTTTCCAAAATGATGATAAGCCAATCCTATAAAAGAACCGACTACTATCGCCTGACCTCGTCCAGATGATTTTAAAACCAGCATTGGCTGGCCATCCTGGCTTGTGCCGAGAACCTCTGCCCGGTCATCATCTATTTCAAAACTTTCTTCAAAAAAGACTGTATCCAGTTCGTCACCGCTCCGAAGAAAAGGTAATGCCGGATGGTTCTGGCTGATCTTCATACGGCCAGTTTTTTCCACCGGCAGAAGCCTTGATTCCCGGCAACCGAAAACTTTATCCAGGCCACCGCCAGGAATGACCGGGAAGGCCTGCCCTCTTTCGTCCAGCCAACCGGCTCTGGCTTCACCTAGAAGAGTCCCTCCTTGCTCAACATACTTTATCAGCTCGCCAATATATGGCCGGGAAATCATCACCGGGTAAGGAACAATAATAAAACGGTAGTCCTTAGCCTTTTCTTTTAAATCGCTGACGTGGAGGAAATCAACCCGAATCCCCTGCTCATAAAAAGCCCGGTGGAGACCCTGCAGCGATTCACCCAGGCTGTTATAGCCGACCGGCCGACCCTCGGCAGTAAAAGTCTGTTGCCCGCCGACCATTTGAGCCAGCCTGTTGTAAACTAAAGCTACTTGAGCCCTAGCTGGCTGAGCCTTCAAAAACAGATTCATATTCCGGCTGATGAGGCGAGCAATTTTCCCGGCCGCCTCAGCCCGGGGAGTAATCCGGCCGTCCAGATCGACCAGACCATAACCACCGGCTTCATAGCCTGAAGACATCGGGTAGTAGGCATAGATATTTATTGCTCTGGCTCCACTTCCCACCAGACTCCACATCCAGTCCCGCAAATCATCAGCTGTCACTGGCAGGCTGACTTTCAGGCCGAAGACGCCATAACCGGCCTGCAATTCACCGACATAAAAACCTTCATTTTTCCAGGCCATAGAACGGACAAAGTCCAGACCAGCCGCTCTGAAATAAGGCGACCATGGTCGCAGAGCGCCGGCATGCTTGGGATAAATCGAAACACCGTAATAATCAACACTGTTATTCATCTTCCGGTCATCAGGCGTACCATCCCAGGATGGCTGACTGAATAGCCCGGGAATGGCTGAATGGCTGGTAATGACTGTTTCCGGTAAAACTTTCCTGATGGTCTGAGTCTTCAGGGCCAGGTCTTCGGCCAGCTTATCGGTAATAAATTCCTGCCAGTCAATATAATCAGTATAGGTCAAAATGGTGCCAAAGCGAGGTGGCTCAACTTCAGAAAAAGATTTAAATGTCCGATGCCAGGCTTCATTAACGGCTTCTATTTTCTGGTATTTTTTCTCCAGCCACTGTCTGAATCTGGCCTGGCTTGATGGACAATAACAAAATTGAAGATAATTTAAGTTGCCGAGATGATAAACTTCAGACCAGTTAATGATGTGGGGTTCACTCCACAGATCCCAGCCATAGAAAGCCGGCTTGCCCTTGATGGCTCTGGCCGCTTCGGTCAAAAAGTTAAGGATCTTAGCCTGAACTCCGTGATGATCAAAACAAAAGCCAGGAGCTGCCTGTGAATGAATTTTCAAATCATTAGAGGCCACAAAGGCTGAGTCGGGATATTTCTGGCCAACCCAGTCAGGAGCAGAATCTATATAAACCTGGCATATAACTTTCAGACCGACCTCTCCGGCTAAATCCGTCAGGAGCTTAAGCGCTGAAAAATCATATTGTCCTTCCTGCTTCTCGTTATAAGCCCATTCTATCCAGCAGCGGACGGTATTAAAACCGAGCTTTCTTATTTGCTCCAGATCCCTTTTCCAGGCGGCAGCTGAAGCCGGGGTGACATTTTCTATCATTGGAGCCCGGACTTTTCCTCCGGTGTACCAGACTGAAACCGGAAGGAAATCAGCCGTCTGGTTTAGGACTGGAGACCCTGAGACCCCGGTCCCCGACCGGTCAGCGCTGGCTGACCAGGTGAGAATTATTAAGGCCAATAACAACCAGCTTAAACATAAAATATTTTTCCCCCTCATAAATCTCACTCCTTATTTAATTACTGCCATAAATTAGCATCTTGTCTTGCCCTGTCGGCTGACCTCCCTGCCAGCCATTATTATTAAGAGTTTATTAATTTTTACCGGCTGACCAGCCTTTCTACATCACCCCCTCCTCCTCCCCATTAACCTTTCTCCCCGTCCCCGGTCTTAACCACGGAATGTGCCAGAACTTTTGGCCAGACGTCTTTTTATTTGTCTCCCTGATAGTTAATGGCCTGATAAACCACCGGGAGCAATTCCGGACGTCCATTCACCACATCGCCGGTAATTTCCCAGATGATAAAGCCGGCCACTTTCTTTTCCAGTAAGTAGCGGCCTTTTTTTAAAACTGACCTCTGATCATCGAATGACAGCAGAGTTTTCTTTGAAGGGCTGATCAGATAGGGGACCTCGGCACATTCGTCCCATTTGTATTTCCAATCAGAGGCCATCAGCTTTTTAACTTCAGAATAGACATAATTTTGGCTGCTGGTAGCAGGTTTATACAGACCGGCAGCCTCAAACGATCTTCCATAAAAGGGAATCCCGAGCAGAACTTTTTTTAGTGGAATTCCCCTGATTAAGGCGTAGCTAAAAGTATCATCAACCGACCCGCAAGGATCATTAAGACATGTATAAAGAGGTGAATTATGACCGGCATGATCGGTCCAGGGACCATAATAGTCATAAGTCATGAAGCTAATATAATCAAAATATGGATGTAGTTCTTCAAAATTAATCCAGCGGCCCCAATAAGGCCCCGCCGGGGCAGCCATGGTCAGAAGTAGAGGCGGGTTTTGGGCTTTTAGAACAGCACTTAACTCCTTGACCAGGGTAGAAAAATTGGTTCTTTCTTCTTCGTTGGACACAAATTCCCAGTCCAGATCCACTCCATCATAACCATGAAGAAGACAGAAGCCTAAAACCTGAGAAATGAACCGTGAACGTTTTTCAGCTGAGGCCGCCATCGGTGGAAAGCCAGCACAATTTCCCCAACCACCGATGCTCATGATGACTTTAACCCCTTTCTGGTGGGCAGCCGCCAGCAACTCAGGATAAATGAAATCAGGACTAACTATCAAATTGCCCTGGCTATCGGGCCAGGTAAAGGCTTCAGCTAGATGAGTCAGATAACCAAATTCAATTTGACGGTAATCAACAACTGTTCTTTTATTGCTTGGATAATAGCCGATAATTACTTTGTCCATTCTGGCTGGTCGGTTCTGAGAAGGTCTTTTAGGATCAAAATTTCTTCCGGCTTTCTGGCCAGACAGTTCACTTCCTACCAGCATGATTAGAGCCAGCCCGATAATTAGATGCAAATATTTTTTAAAACTTATCTTAGAAACAACTTGCTTATTATTGGTTAAAATCAGTCTCATCACAGCGATTAGATTTCCCTTTCGAAAGGTGTTAATACCTCTTTATCTTTTATAATTAACTCATCAAGTCGTCAAGAAAATATTTTCAGCACAGGAATATGACCAATTAATCTGGTCCTCTTTATTATTTATGGACTTTTTTGAGATTAACAGTCCTAGACTGCCTTGGCTATCCTAACTCATTAGCTTATAATGCTAGCCAACATAATGAAAATCAAAAGTCGGGGTCAAAATGAAAACTAAATTCAGCGGATGGACAGCCGTCGCTCTGGTCATGGCCAATATGGTCGGGACTGGTGTTTTCACCAGCCTTGGCTTTCAAGTGGTCAGTCTGTCTTCTGGACTGGCCATCATCCTGCTCTGGGTTCTGGGCGGAGTCCTGGCTCTAACCGGAGCTCTGACCTATGCTGAAGCTGCTGTCAGATGGCCGCGATGTGGTGGTGAATATCACTTGCTTTCCACCATGTTCAGCGGGCCAATTGGCTTTCTGGCCGGCTGGGTGTCCATTCTGGTCACTTTTGCGGCTCCAGTCGCCGCCTCCGCCATGGCTTTTGCTGCTTATTTTCAAAGGGCAACCGGTGAAAAGTTTCTGGCCTCAATGAACGGCTGGCTGCCAAGTCTTAATACCACAAAATTCCTGGCTTTGGCTGTAGTTATTATCTTTACCGTCATACACGCTATGAACAAAGTTTTCGGCGGGCGGATTCAGATAGTTTTCACCCTTATTGATATCTCAGTTATTGCTTTCCTGATATTTATCGGCTTAAGACACGCTCAGCCCGGACTGGTCAGTTTCGCTCTGGATGACCGGGCAATCAAGGATATTCTGAGCCCGGCTTTTGCCATTTCGATGTATTTCGTAACCTACTCCTACTCTGGCTGGAATGCGGCTATTTATATTGCTGGCGAAGTAAAAAGACCCGAGAGAAACCTGCCATTCAGCTTGATTACCGGCACCAGCCTGGTCATAGTGATATATGTCCTGCTCAACTATGTTTTTTTGAGGAATATTCCTCTTTCGGTCATGGCTGGCAAAGTCGAAGTTGGTCACCTTTTCGGCTCAGCTATCTTTGGGCAGCAGGGTGGAGCTATAATGTCGGCAATAATCTCGCTACTTCTTCTGGCTTCTATTTCTTCAATGATTCTGACCGGCCCGAGGGTCTCGATGACGGTCGGAGAGGACTACCACTATTTCCGCTGGCTGGCCAGGCTTAATTCTAAAGAGGTTCCTTATCTGGCCGTTTTGATGCAGGGTTTGATTTCCGTCGTCTATATATTAACCTCCAGTTTTGAAAAAATGATTATCTTCACCGGCTTTACTCTTAACCTTTTTACCTTCCTGACTGTTCTTGGAGTTATGAAGCGCAGGCAGACTCAACCGGAGGTAACTCTCCCCTACCGCACCTGGGGTTACCCGGTGACACCTGTTATTTTTCTGGCCTTCCAGGCCTGGATCTTAATCTACGGTCTGATTTACCGCCCAAAAGAATCCCTGGCCGGGATAGTACTGACTCTGACCGGTCTGATTTTTTATTACCTCAGCCCCCGATCCTCAGGCAAGGAAAGCGCGCTAGAAAAAACCGGTTCGTGAATTGAACTGGCTTTAGTTTTCAGCCAGTACAGCCAAAAAAAGAGAAGTTTTTATGATTGCCGATTTTTTTCAATAATAATAAAATCATTGATGAAAGACAAAAAAATGGACAAAAAAGCAAACCGAACAGCTTTATTTCTGGTCATTTTGCTTTCTTTTCTTGTTTTGATCTTAAATCCTTCTCTGGCTGATGACCAGCCCGATTCCAAAGCTGGAGAAAACAAGATTGAAAGATCCATGGAGGTGATTAAAGAGTTGGCTGCCCTGAAAGATGAGGGCATTCCAGTCAGTCTGTTGAAAAAAGCTCAGGGCCTGGCCATCCTGCCGGGAGTGGTTAAAGCTGCCTGGGCACTGGGCGGACAGTACGGGAGTGGGATTGTCATCATTAAAAAGGAAGACGGCAGCTGGAGCAATCCACTTTTTATCAAGCTGGCTGGTGGAAGTTTTGGCTTGCAGCTCGGTATTCAAAAGGCCGATCTCGTCCTTGTTTTTAAAAACCGCCGCGGAGTGGAAGAAATAGCCGGGAATAAAATCACTCTAGGCGCTGATCTGAGTGTCTCGGCTGGCCCGATCGGACGCAGCGCCGAGGCCAGCACCGACCTCGAAATGGAAGCTGAAATTTATTCTTATTCAAAAAGCAAGGGGCTTTTTGCCGGACTGGCTCTGAAAGGTGGCACTCTCCAGGTGGATAAAAAGGCCAATAAGGCTTTTTACGGAAGTGAGCTGTCTGGCCAGAAAATTCTCAATGAAAACCTGGCGACACCTCCTGTCGTCAAGGATCTTCAGCAAACCCTGAGCCAACTGGCCGGGGGTAAATAAAAAGATTATCCCGGGTTTGCTTTTCTGCCGTTATATTCTGTTCTGTTATTTATAAAACGCCGGTGAAATAGCTGCTGGCCGCCAGAAATTGACAGTCGTTCTGGCCGAATCTATACTGGATAATGAGTCTGGATGATAAATAGACAGGAGAAAAAATGTGGGACTATACTGATAAAGTCATGGAGCATTTTAAGAACCCACGTAACGTCGGCGAGATTGAGAATCCTGATGCCGTGGGCGAAGTTGGCAGTATTGTCTGCGGCGACGTTTTGAAACTCACCCTGAAAATTAATCCTGAAAATCATTTAATAGAAGATGCTAAGTTTAAGACCTTTGGCTGTGCTAGTGCTATTGCTTCCTCCAGCGTTTTGACCGAAATGATCAAAGGTAAAACAGTGGAGGAAGCGGCCAGAATAACCAACAAAGAAATTGCTGATTATCTGGGTGGACTGCCCGAACAGAAAATGCATTGCTCGGTGATGGGCATGGAAGCTCTGCAGGCGGCTATTGAAAATTATTACACCAAAAAGGGCATGAAAGTTTTCCCCGGGGAGCAGGAAAAAATCATCTGTAAGTGTTTTAATGTCTCTGAGAAAACAATTTTAAAAGCCATCGAATTGAACAGCCTGAAGACCGTTGAACAGGTCACCGATTATACCAAGGCCGGTGGCAACTGTGGCCAGTGTAAAGGGGAAATAGAAAAAACCCTCAAAGATTACTGGGCCAGGCAGCGTCAGACTCCTTATCAGGAATTAACCACCGTCGAAAAAATCAGGCTAATAGAAAGAATCCTCGACGAGGAGATAAATCCAAAACTGAGGGAAGACGGCGGCTGGCTGGAGCTTATTGATCTTGATGGAAAGACGGTTAAAGTCAGGTTTTTAGGAGCCTGTTCCAGCTGTTTGCTGGCCAATCAGACCTTTAAGGAAGTGGTGGAAAAGGCTTTGAGAGGCAAAGCGGCAGAAGACTTAGAAATAGTCCTGGTCTAAGGTTGGTCAGAGCGTATTTTATAAAGTCCAGGCCGGGGAAGATATGCTCAGTCTTAAATTTAAGATTAAAAGGCTCAAAGCAGGGGTCACTGAGGAAGGCCAATGAATAAAATCATATATTTTGACAACAATGCCACCACCCGTGTTAGTCCCGAGGTCAAAGAGGCTATGGATTTATTTTTGACCGAGCTTTATGGCAATCCATCCAGCATTCATCAGTTCGGGGGTCAGGTAAAAAAACATCTGGAGGCAGCCAGAAGTCAGGTAGCTGGTCTGCTGGGCTGCCAGCCGGAAGAAATCATCTTTACCAGCTGTGGAACCGAGAGCGATTCCACAGCTATCTATTCAGCCCTAAACGCTTATCCTGAAAAAAAACACATTGTCACCACTTCTGTCGAGCATCCAGCTATCTATAATCTCTGTAGATATCTCGAGAAACAGGGCTACCGGGTAACTTATTTAAAGGTGGATGAAGAAGGTCGCCTTAACCTGGAAGAGCTGGAGAAAGCCATCGGCCCGGAGACCGCCATCGTCTCTATCATGTGGGCCAATAATGAAACCGGCGTGGTTATGCCGGTGGAAAAAGCAGCTGAAATAGCCCACAAGAAAGGTGTTCTTTTCCATACAGATGCCGTCCAGGCGGCTAGTAAAATTCCAATTAACCTGGCAGGTAGCCAGATTGATATGCTCTCCATCTCCGGCCACAAGCTTCATGCTCCCAAAGGGATAGGGGTACTCTATGTCAGACAGGGAACTAAATTTGTGCCTTTTTTGCGGGGTGGTCATCAGGAAAATGGACAGAGAGCAGGAACGGAAAACGTTCCCGGAATAATTGGCCTGGGAAAAGCTAGTGAACTGGCCCTGAACAACCTGGAAAAGGAACAGAGTTATGTCGGCAGCCTGCGAGACAGGCTGGAAAAAGGATTGCTGAACAGGATTCCCAATATCAAAATAAACGGAGCCCGGGCTCCGCGCCTGCCGAATACGCTGAGTGTCAGCTTTGAATTTGTCGAAGGTGAATCTATCTTGCTTCTCCTAAGCGATTATGGGATCTGTGCTTCCACCGGCTCGGCCTGTTCCAGCGGCTCGCTTGAGCCTTCTCACGTTTTGCAGGCCATGAAGATACCTTTTACTTTTGCTCACGGCACAGTCAGATTCTCCCTGAGCATCTATAACACTGAAGAAGAAGTGGATTATGTCCTTGAAGTCTTACCTGGCATAATCAAAAAACTCCGTGACATCTCACCTTTTTCGCCAGCTAATTCAGCTCATTAACAACCGGCCTTTTAAATACCTGGTGATATGGTTCCTATTGATACAAAAGTGGTAAATAAAAGGAACTGTCCCCATTTGTTCGCTCCGTCTCAAAAACGGAAGGGCGTCTCTTCTGCCAGGAAGACTTGATGGAAATCCCGGTGTCAACCATTGATTGTCATCTTATTATCTATTGCGTTTGTATTAGCTATAACTTCACCAGGCTGATAGAGCCGTTAGTCGTCTCCAGGGAAACTCTGACTTCTCCACCCTTACCCAGTCTACCTTCCAGTTTTCTTCTCGACACTTCACCTTCCACGGTTACCGGATATTCAACCTTAATACTGCCATTGGTCGCCCGGGCAATGAGATAAGCATCGGCCTCATGGCCGAGAGCCAATCTGATACTTCCGTTAGTCGTCTTTGCTTTGAAATCAGCTGAGAGTTCATTTAGCTCGGCTTTAATGCTGCCATTGGTGGTTTTTAAATCAATCTTCCCTTTGACTCCGATGATGGCCAAGGAACCATTGGTCGTAACGGCTTCCAGCCAGCCAAAATCTCCTCTGGCTTCGATACTTCCATTGGTTGTTTTGAGCTGAGCCCGGTCATATTTTCCAGAAACCAGAATTTTGCCATTGACTGTCCTGACCAGTTCCAGGGCAATACCCTCAGGCAGGGTGATTTCATAATCAACTTTTACCCGGAGATTTTTTTTCTCATAGACGGTCTCAACTTTGACTGATTTTTCTCCCTGGATGACTTCAATCCTGATTTTATCGAGGTCGCTCTTTTCTCGTTTGGCATACTTGGTGGCCTTAATAACCACTTCCCTGGAGGGCAGGGTGGTGATGGTTACCGAGCCATTAACGTTTTCGAGCGAAAAAGAGCCAGCTTCTTTAAGAGCAATCGTCTTAGAAAAAGTTTCCTCAAACCTGTAATCTGAATCAATAAATTCATCACAGCTGATAAGCAGGGTTGAAATCATAAGCAGCATTAAGGCAATCAGTACAAAACTCTTTCCCCTCAACTTATTAAAGCTTTTCTTGTCGGCTGGCATTCTTCTTCCTCCTAAAAATAATCAAGCACTTACATGATCTTAAACGAAAATCATCAGAAAAAAGTTCATTGGTCGCTGTTTTATATTTGAATTCCCATCGTAAATAGATTAAGTTTAATTTGCCTGAAATTAAATTCGCAGCCTGCTGTCTGGAGGAAGTAATGACATACCGAAAAATCAAAGTTAAAAGTTTAATTTTATTTTTAATTATTTTTCAGGCCACCCTTCCCAGCCTTCTTTCTCAGGCTGCCGATCTCAGTCAGCAACTGGCCGGTCACTGGGAAGGAGCCATTGAGCTTCCAGGAATGAAACTCGAGATTCTGGTTGACTTTAAACTCACAGCGGACAAAAAACTGGAAGGGCTAATTTCGATTCCTGTTCAGAAAGCCATAGACCTGCGACTGACTGATATAGTTCTGTCTGATAAAGAGATAACTTTTGCCATTTATGGCGTCCCCGGAAATGCTGTCTTTAAGGGGCAGCTTGATGACAGCGGACAGAAAATCAGCGGCCAGTATAATCAGTCTGGTCAGACTTTTCCTTTTTTTCTTAATAAAGGCGAAGATCCGGTGGCTAAAGCCAGAAATATGCTGGCTTCTCTCGACGGAACCATTAATAAAGCCATGGCTGATTTGAGAGTCCCGGGTTTAGCTCTGGCTGTCGTTAAGAATAAAGAAGTGATCTTTCTTCAGGGTTATGGACTCCGAGATGTAGAAAACAAATTGCCGATGACGCCTGATACTCTACTGGCTATCGGTTCAACTACTAAAGCTTTTACGACTTTTGCCCTGGCCAGGCTGGCAGATGAAGGCAAGATGAGCTGGGATGAGCCGGTCAGGAACTATATTCCCTGGTTTAAATTATCTGATCCGGTCATTACCGAAAGGATTACGCCACGTGATCTGGTCACTCACCGCTCTGGCCTTCCACGCCACGATCTTCTCTGGTATAACAACTACCGGGCTTCACGGGAAGAGCTGGTCAGACGTCTGGCTTATCTGCAGTTTACAGCTGATCTCAGGCAAAAGTTTCAATATAACAATCTGATGTTTTTGACGGCAGGCTATCTGCTGGAAGTGTTAGACGGAAAAACCTGGGAAGAAGCTATTCGTGAATTAGTCCTTGAACCCCTCGGCATGAGCAGGACTAACTTTTCAGTCTCAATTTCCCAGCAGGATAAGGATTATGCTCAGCCCTATCTTTATCGTGATGGAAAGATTGAAAAAATTCCCTTCCGCCAGCTGACCAATATGGGGCCGGCCGGCTCGATAAATTCGACTGTCCGGGAAATGAGCAACTGGGTCATTGTCCATCTCAATGGCGGTAAATTTGGAGAAAAACAGCTTCTGGCTCCAGCCAGTCTCGAAGACCTGCATCTCCCTTATATGCCTATCGCCGGGACTCCAGCCACGACTTATATCAGTCCGGCCAGTTATGCCCTGGGCTGGTTTGTTGACTATTATCGAGGCCACCAGCGGGTCTATCATGGAGGCAATATTGATGGCTTCTCGGCTCTGGTCAACTTCTTGCCTCAAGATGGCTACGGCTTTGTCGTCCTGACCAACAGCAATGGCAGTGTGCTGCCAGATCTTCTGGTCCAGACCATAACCGATAAATTGCTCGACCTTGAGCCTGTTGACTGGATTGGTGAAGCTGTCAAGAATCTGGCTAAGGGTGAAGAACTCGGCAAGAAGGCTGGAGAAAAAGCGGCTGCTCGACGCGTGGCCGGCACCAGGCCTTCTCATCCTATAGCTAACTATGCTGGAACTTATTTTCATCCAGGCTATGGCCAGCTTAAGGTTAACCTGAAGGATGGAAAGCTGTCCTTTACCTATAATGAGATAACCACTCCGCTTGACCACTGGCATTATGACACTTTTAATGGCTTGAAAAGCGATGACCCGGTTTTTGAAGATGCCAAACTGACATTTCAGACTGACCCCAATGGCCGGGTGGCTGGCCTCACCGTTCCTCTGGAGCCAACAGCTGATGATATCGTTTTCAAAAAAAGACCGGACGAGCGCTATTATGATCCGGAATTTCTTAAAAAGTTCACCGGTAATTATGTTCTGTTGAATCAGGCTTCGACAGTTAGCTTACAGGGTAATACCCTGACTTTCTATGTTCCCGGACAACCGCTGTATGAGCTCGTTCCTGATCTTGGAGATGAGTTTTATTTAAAACAGGTTCCAGTGATTAGAGTTCGCTTTATTTTCGGGCCAAAGGGCGAAGTTACCGGGCTTGAAACCATCCAGCCCAATGGAGTTTTTGACTTCAAAAAGATGGATAAAAAAGAACCTGATCAAAAATAAGTTTTGGTCACTTAGACTAAGCGGTAAATTTAAAGCCAAGAAGCGGAGGCAGGGTTTTAATCAGCTCGTGGCTTGTTTTATGAGGGAAACAACTTCACCTGGATCCTGGGCCCGCCGCAGGGCTTCCCGAAAGTCCTCATAGATTAGCTTTCTTGACAGTTTGGGCAAAAGTGCAAGTTTTTGGCTGACCTTTTCGCCAGCCGGAATGGCCAGCGAAATAATGAGATCGACCGGCTGGTCTTCTTTCGATTCCCAATCAACAGGCTGCTTCAGTTTCAGAACAACAATGCTCGGCGTGCGCACGGCTTCTGACTGGCAGTGAGGGATGGCCAAGCTAAAGCCAATATCAGTAGCCACATCATCTTCCCTTTTCCACAGGGCCTGTTCAAACCTGGCTCTATTGTCTACCCGCCCGGCCAGCTGAAGTTTGATAGCTATTTCCTGCAGGACTTCAGCCTTTGACTGGCAGTCTGCCCCAAGATCAACCAGTTCGGGGCTTATTACTTCTTGACAAAAATGCTCCTGATAAAATTGCTGGAGTAGTTCCTCATTTTCAGCGGCTGTAGCCGCTTCCATGGCTTCAGCCACCAACTCCCGGCAGTCATCAATCTTCAGCCTGGAAAGAACTGCCTTGACCTCAGGGATAAAACCGGAGCTCATGCTCAGTTCATCAAAACCCAGGCCGGCAAAAACAGGTGTCAGACTGGAATCACTGGCTATTTCTCCGCACAGTCCGACCCACTTGCCTTTTTTATGAGCCTGCTCGATTGCCCCTTTTAAAAGCCTCAACAATGCCGGATTTAATGGCTGACTTAGATATCTGACCTTCGGGTTGCTTCGGTCAGCAGCAAAAAAGTACTGAATGAGATCATTCGAGCCAACACTGAAAAAATCAACTTCCTGAGCAAACTTATCAGCCAGAAGAGCGACTGAGGGTACTTCTAGCATAATACCCGTTTCGATCCTGTCCTTAAAAGGCAGGCCCTCCGCCTTAAGTTCCTCAGAAAATTCTGTCATTTTTTCCTTAAGCCAATAGACCTCTTCTACAAGACCGACCATGGGAAACATGATTTTAAGCTGGCCAAAGACAGCTGCTCTCAGGATAGCCCTGACCTGGTGGCGAAAAAGCTCATAATTTTCCTGGTAAATTCTGATTCCCCGATAACCAAGAAAAGGATTTGGCTCCTGAGGCAGGCTGATGGATGGAATGGGTTTATCTCCGCCAATATCAAATGTTCTTATAATTACCGGCCGCCCGGAAGCTTCTTCTGCTACCCTTTTATAAAGCAGGTACTGCTCTTCCTCGGTCGGAAGCACCGGCTGGCCGTAGAGTAAGAGCTCGGTGCGGAATATTCCCACTCCTTCTGCTCCATCCCGCCAGGCTTTGTCCAATTCTTCCGGCCGCCCGATATTAGCCGCTATTTCCATTTTCTGCCCATCAGCGGTCAGGCCGGGCAGGGCAGCCTGTTGCCGGCGACGCTTAAGGAGAAGGCTCTCCGTTTCCAACTCCCTTTGATAATATCTCCTGACATTTTCACCCGGTGAAACAACGATGACTCCCCGATTTCCATCAAGAATCACCTCTTCACCCGCTCGAAGCCGGCGGCTGGCTTGATCCACACCAGTCACCGCCGGTATGGCCTGGCTTCTGGCCATAATTAAAGTATGGGAGGTCTGCCCGGCTTTTTCCAGGATCAATCCCTGGACAAGCTCTGGTCTAAGACTTAAAAAGTCTGAAGGAAAAAGATCCTCAGCCACAATGATGGCTGGTTGATTTAGCCCGGCTTTAAGCCTGACTGGTGCCGGAGTCCCCATCTGCTCTAAAAGCCGCCCGGTTACGTCCTGAATGTCAGCTGCTCTTTCTCGCAGATACTGGCTTTTGGCCTCAAGAAGCTGATGGCTGAATTCCTCAGCCGCCCTATAAATAGCCTGGCTGGCCTGGCATCTGTCTTTTTCGATGAGTGTCATCACCCGCTCAATAAAAGCCGGGTCAGTAATTATCGATAGATGAGCCTGAAGAATATTCCTCTCAACACCGTTTTTTTCGGGCAGAAGGCGTTCTATTTCCTGCTGGACTCTCCGCCTGGCCAGGCCGAAAGCTTCTTTTTCAGCCTGGTGAGAAACAGGCTGCCGACTTTTCTCTTCAGCTAGAAGATTTTCCCAGTCATAACCGGCCTCCAGGAGAAAAACATCTCCCGAAACGATGCCAGGCGAGGCTGGTTGACCGGTAAGATAGATTTCTTTCTCAGCCAGGACCAATCTCGGAATCAGAGCACCGGCCGCCGGAGCTATTTCCAGTGCTTTTTCTTCTTTTAACTTCAAATCCTCAACAAGGAAGCGCTTAAAATTGGCCGCAAATTCTTTTTCTCCCTCACCCGAAATAACAATCCGGCATAAATCTCCAAACTGAGTATCAGAGGTAATGAGAGACAGAATACTCTTCGGGTCGCCTTTCCGTCCATGGCGGAGATTTTCAAAGATAATCTGTCCGGAAAAATTCCGGCAATACTCCTGGATAAAAGTTGCCGGGCGGGCATGGAGTCCTAAAGGCAGAGGAAAATCAAAAGTAAATTCAACCGCCAATTTGTTCCTTTACCTTCTGCAAAATCCCCTCGGCGTTTTTAATGGCTTCCTGAACAGAAAATTCAAAAATTTTCTTTCCTTCAAATCTTTCGCTTTTCTGAATAGGAATGCCAACAGCCATGATGACTGCGACTGCTTCTTTGATGTCATCAGGGTCAAGTTCATTTTCGATGCCCATTGCTCCCTGAGTTTCAACTTTGAGTGACAGGTCCATCTTTTTAGCCACCCGCTCGAGCTGCTCGGCAGCCATATAAGTATGAGCAATGCCCGTTGGACAGGCAGTAACGGCCACCAGTTTCATTGATGCCTCCATTCTTGACGATCTAATTGATTAGCTTTTATTTTAGCATTTATCAATTAATTTAAAAGGCTGCTGGCACTTTCTATCTCTTTTAGCTCTTCTATCCTGCCTGGCCTTTATTTAGAGGAACCTTCTGTTTGCTTCTTGCTCCTGGCTCTGATTAAAGTTATCAAACCAGCTACCAGCAGAGTGCCGGCAATTATAGACACTATATACATCAGTTTGTTATCAACTACCGGCAGGACAATTGGCCCACCGTGAGGAGCGTGATCTCCGACCTGGCCCAGCATGGCCAGCACAGAACCAAGGCTCGAACCGGCCATTATGACTGGAATAACCCGTAAGGGATCAGCCGCGGCAAAAGGAATGGCTCCTTCGGTGATGCCGATAGCCCCCATGGCCAGCGCCGCCAGGCCGGCATCCCGTTCTTGCTGGGTCCACAGCTTCCGGTTGATCAGTGTGGCCAGGCCCAGGCCGAGGGGCGGGATGCAAATAGCTGAAGCGCAGGCTCCCATAATAAGATAATTTCCTTCTTGAATCATAGCGGCTCCAAAAAAGAAAGCCACCTTGTTGACAGGCCCGCCCATATCAAAGGCAATCATCGAACCGAGGATAATCCCCAGGATAATTTTATTACCGGTATGCATAACCTGGAGCCAGCTGGTAATACTGGCCATTAAATCATGAATCGGTGCCCCCACCACTCTGTACATTATGATCCCGACGATTAACGACGAGATCACCGGATAAATCAGAATAGGCATGACTGGCCGAATAGATCTTGGGACTTTGATTTTTTTAAGAAAAAAGACCAGAAAGCCAGCCAGCAGGCCGGAAATCAGACCGCCCAGAAAACCGGCTCCAACCTGATTGGCGATGTAGCCACCGACAAAACCAGGCACCAGACCGGGCCGATCGCTCACGCCAAAGGCAATATAGCCAGAAAGAACAGGAACCAGCAAAGAAAAGGCGGCTGTGCCAATGTCATTTATTAATTTTAGAAAAGGAGCCTGGCTAAAATCTGGACCATGAGGACCCATCGGGGCAAAAGCTATCGACAGGGCAATCAGTATCCCACCTGAGGCTACAAAAGGAATAGCATATGAGACCCCGGATAGAAGATATTTTTGCAAATTACTAACTTTCATCCTGACCTTCTTTCCCAGAATTTTCTCATCAATTATAAAAAAACCCCGCCTGCCTGGCAACTAATGGGGTCGGGCCAGCCGATTTCATTTGTTATAAATAACTTAGCCGCGTGATAGAAAAATTCCACTGTTTTTACCTTCTCCCCAGAAAAACAGAAAACCGCCATTACCCTTAATCAGTTGGTGCAAAAGTTGTTTGCTGGACCAACTGCCTGAGCCCTGGTGGTAGCTGATATGTTATTGATAATGAATAATATGCGTTGGCCCGACCCCGTTAAAGCTTGCCTCGCCGGACAAAATGTGCTAAAGTCAAAAAAATTTTAAAGGACACCACGACGAAATACGGAGTTTTGGCTCTCAAAGACGGCACGGTTTTTGAAGGTAAAGGATTTGGAGCCTGCACCAGAACCTGGGGGGAAGTTGTTTTTAATACCGGATTGGTTGGTCATGTTGAATTAATCACTGACCCTTCTTGCCACGGTCAAATTCTCGTTCAGACCTATCCTCTCATCGGTAACTGCGGTGTCAATCCTGACTTCTTTGAATCATCCCGCCCCTGGATTAAAGGCTATGTTGTCTCAGACTATACTGACAAGCCATCACATCATAGTTCCCGACTGTCCATTGACCGCTGGTTAGAAGCCAGCCGAATTCCAGCTATTTCCAGCCTTGACACCAGGGGCCTGGCCAAACATCTGCGCCAGCATGGAGTGATTCCAGGCCTTCTGGTTGTTTCGGATAGACCGTTGAAACTCTCACCTCTTATCCGTGAAGCCAGGCGCCTGACCGATCCAAATGCTTCCAATCTGGTGGCAGAAGTTTCAAGCCCTGATATTCATATATATCAGCCTGGCTGCGGAAAGAGAATTGTTCTCATTGACTGTGGAACAAAACTGGGCCTTATCCGTCAGTTGACCCGACGAGGCCTGAGTGTCATCAGAGTTCCTCACAATACTCCAGCTGAAAAAGTTCTGTCTTTTAAGCCCGACGGAGTGGTCATTTCTAATGGTCCTGGTAACCCGGAGCTGTGCTCCACTGTCAGTACCGTTTCTTCTCTGTTAAAAGAGAACCTGCCTTTTCTTGGCATTGGTCTGGGCCATCAAATTCTGGCTCTGGCCGCCGGAGCCAGAACCTACAAGCTCAAGTTTGGCCACCACTCCCAGAATCAGCCCTGCCTCGAAATTGGCACTTCACGTTGCTACCTGACCAGTCAGAATCATGGTTATGTCGTTGACCAGGAATCATTGCTCCCTGACTGGATGCCCTGGTTCATCAATGCTAACGATGGCACTAATGAAGGCATAAAACACTGCCACCAGCCTTTTTTGGGCGTCCAGTTCCATCCTGAAGCCTGTCCCGGCCCAACTGACACAGAATTCATTTTTGATATTTTTTTGGAGCAATTTGGATGAAAAAGCCAGAGAAAGTCCTTCTTCTGGGTAGCGGAGCCATCAAAATAGGTGAAGCCGGCGAATTTGATTATTCAGGCAGTCAGGCCATCAAAGCCCTTAAAGAAGAAAACATTGAAATTATTCTCGTCAATCCCAATATTGCTACTTTTCAGACTTCAGACTCCCTGGCCGATAAAATCTATTTCATGCCTGTCGAATTATCGCTTGTCGAGAAAATCATAGCCAGAGAAAAACCACAGGCTTTATTGATGTCCTTTGGAGGTCAAACGGCTCTTAACTGCGGCCTGAAGCTGGCCAAAGAGGGTCTCCTTGATAAATATCAGATAGAAGTTCTTGGCCCGCCTCTCAAAGCGGTAGAAATTACCGAAGACCGGGCTTTATTTAACGAGGCTCTCGCCTCAGCTTCTCTTAAAACTCCCCGCGGCCAGGCGGTTTCTTCGCTCGAAGAAGGCTCGAAGGCAGCGGAAATTATCGGCTTCCCGGTAATGCTGAGGTCAGCTTTCGCTCTCGGCGGACAGGGCAGCTCTCTTTGCGCTAACCGGCAAGAACTGTCCGAAAAGCTTTTCCTGGCCCTATCTCAGTCGGATCAAGTTCTAATCGAAGAATATTTAGAAGGCTGGAAAGAAATTGAATATGAAATCATCCGGGATGCGGCCGATAACTGTCTGGCTATTTGTAACATGGAAAATCTTGATCCAATGGGCATCCACACCGGAGAAAGTGTCGTCGTCGCACCTTCTCAAACATTGGCCAACCAGGAATACCACGCTCTGCGGGAAATTGCCTTTAAGACGGTCAGAAAGCTGGGTATTATCGGTGAATGTAATATTCAATTTGCTCTAAATCCGGCTAACAGCGACTACCGGATAATTGAAATCAATGCCAGATTGTCGCGTTCTTCGGCCCTGGCCTCGAAGGCGACCGGTTACCCCCTGGCCTTTATTGCTGCCAAACTAATGCTTGGCTACTCGCTTCCTCAGCTTAAAAACTCAGTAACAGGAACGACCACCGCCTGCTTTGAGCCAGCTCTCGATTATATCACCGTTAAGATTCCCCGCTGGGATCTGAAGAAATTTGCCCGAGTCTCCAAAAAGATCGGCTCGGAAATGAAATCCGTGGGCGAAGTCATGGCCATCGGTCGGAGTTTTGAAGAAGCTTTACAAAAGGCCATCCGCATGCTTCAGATCGGCATGTATGGTTTCGTCGGCAATGAAAACTATTCGTTTAAAAATCTTGAAAAGGAATTATTTCAACCAACTGATGAAAGGCTTTTCGGCCTGGCTGAGGCTTTTAAAAAAGGCTGGACAGTCGAAAAAGTGGCAAGTCTGACCAAAATCGATCCCTGGTTTTTATATAAAATGAAAGGGCTGGTTGAGCTGGAAGAAAAAATCAGAAAATACCGGTTAGACGATCTGCCGACCGACCTTCTTCTGGAAGCTAAAAAGAAAGGCTTCTCGGATAAGCAGCTGGCCATTTTCACCCGGACCACTGAAGAAGATGTCCGTGAAAAAAGGGGAAGCCTCAAGCTGCGACCGGCGGTCAAACAAATTGATACTCTGGCTGCCGAGTATGCGGCCAGGACCAATTACCTGTATCTCACCTACCACGGCTCGGAAGATGATTTGAACCATAACCACTCGAAGAAAAAAATTATGGTTCTGGGCTCGGGTCCTTATAGTATCGGCTCGTCAGTGGAGTTTGACTGGTGTTGCGTTAATACCTCGCTGGCTTTAAGACAGCTCGGTTATCAAACCATCATGGTCAATTACAATCCAGAGACAGTTTCAACCGACTACGACATGTGCGACCGGCTATACTTTGATGAACTCAGCCTGGAAAGAGTGCTCGATATTTATCAAAAAGAAAAGCCGGCTGGAATTATTGTCTCCATGGGAGGCCAGGTGCCAAACAACTTAGCCCTAAAACTGCACCGGGCCGGCCTGCCTCTGCTGGGCACCCCGCCCGAAGATATTGACCGGGCCGAAGATCGCCGTAAATTTTCGAGGCTATTAGATGAGCTCAAGATTGATCAACCGCCATGGAAGGAAGTCACCAGTCTGGAAGAAGCCAGAAGATTCTGTCACGAAGTCGGCTATCCGGTCATTATCCGTCCTTCTTATGTCCTGAGCGGAGCAGCTATGAGCCTGGTTTTTGAAGAAAAATATCTGGACAAATATTTGAAACGCGCTTCTCTTGTCTCGCCCGAATATCCGGTGGTAATTTCGAAATTTATCATTGGAGCCAAGGAAATTGAACTGGAAGCAGTGGCCAGTAAGGGCAACATCGTAGCTTCAGCCATCATCGAACACATTGAAAATGCCGGGGTTCATTCTGGTGATGCCACCATGGTTGTCCCCCCTCAGAAACTTTACCTTGAAACCATCCGCCAGATAAGAAATATTGGGGAAAAAATTACCCGGGCTTTGAATATAACAGGACCGCTGAACCTTCAGCTTCTGGCTAAAGATAATGCTCTCAAGGTTATCGAGTGTAACCTCAGGGCTTCACGCTCACTGCCCTTTGTTTCCAAAGTCTCCAGGATTCCATTCATTGAGCTGGCTGTCAGGTCAATGCTTGGGCTGCCGATTAGCCCGGGCCGTTCAATCTTTGAGTTGAATTATGTCGGTGTCAAAGCTCCTCAATTTTCTTTTTCCAGACTGAAGGGGGCTGACCCCTGCCATGGAGTGGAAATGGCTTCGACCGGTGAAGTCGCCTGTCTGGGGGATGACCTTCACGAGGCACTGCTCAAGGCCATGCTGGCCGCTGGCTTCAGGTTGCCTCAAAACTCGATTCTGCTGAGTCTGGGTGGAGAGGAAAACAAACAAAAATTCTTGCCCGCAGCCCGGGATCTGGCCATGGCCGGGCTTAAAATTTATGCCACTGAAGGCACCTCCAGATTCTTGAAAAGGCACGGGATCGACACCGCCCGCCTTTACAAAATCCACCAGGACCGCCAGCCGAACCTTAAAGATTTTTTAATGGAAAAGAAAATTGATTTTCTAATTTCTATTCCTCATACCGGGAAAAGAATAGAATTCGATTCAGACTACAGAATGAGACGATTAGCCGTAGATCTGGGCCTGCCCGTTATCACCAACCTGCAATTGGCTGAAGCTTTTGTTCAGGCTTTTGTTTCTAAGAAAATCGATGATTTAAAAATCAAGCACTGGGCAGAATATCAATAATCAAGCTGATCTTATTAGCCATTAAATCCAGGCAGGTTCCTTCCAGAGCGCTCTTTTGATTCTCATTTCAAAACTCACCCCTTTGCCTCCAGCTGTTATTCATGTCCAGCAGCCGGCAGCTAAAGGTCGAGTAGCTTGATGTTTTCAGCATAGATCAATCGTTTGTACTTCTTATACATCACCGCCACCGCCGCCACAGTTTTGGCTGCTTTATCTGGCTCATCAGTTTCAAAAATTTCGTATTCCCTAACCACCAGCCGGTAATCCTGAATTTTTATTCCACGAGGCAGCTTCAGAGTCCCCTTCCAGACATACGAACTGGATTCTCTAGCACCGCTACTCTGAGGACTCAGGGTGACCATGGTCCCTTGAACCGGTTCCCAGCCGAGCTCCTCAGGCAGGTTGACTTTTTTTGTTTCCAGGCTGACTTCCACCACCCCCGGACCATTTCCGGCATATCCCCTGAGATAGGAAAGACCGGAGAGAGTAAATCCAATCTCGGTCAGATTCTGCGGATTGAATGTTACGGCCAGGTTTCGTTCAGGTAAAATCTGCGCCAAATTGGTCACTACTACTTTCGACAGATGCGCTCCGGGTACTGAGTCCGGCTGAAATCTGGCCAGAGCCAGTCTGATAAATGGGAAATAAGCCTGACCCGGGTCAAGCTCTAAATCACAATACCAGAGTCCCCGCTCCTTATCATATTCTACTTCATGGCCAACTGCGATGAACTTCTTTTCTTGGGGCATTTCAAGCAGAGGCAGTTCCCCCATTATTTCTACCGCCGATGGAAAAGCCTCAGGCAGCGGATACTCCGGAGGCCAGGTGCTGCCTGATTTCCAAATCGGATCAGCTCCCCACATGGTAACATATGGCCTGTATTGTTCTGCTACAGGAGGAACACTTATAGAAACCCGCGGTGTGACAATTTTTTTCTGGACCTCCGGCCGGATCTGTGCTTCGGCCCGCGTCTGGCTGGCCGTTAAGCCCGGGGTTTCGGCCACGCCGGTCACCGTTTCTGAACTGCGTTTTTTGGGAGTGACCTGCAGGCCCGGTGGCAGAATAACAGCCAGCAGTTCGCCTTCGCCGGAAGAATACCAGGGCCTTTCAATATATACCCGCAAAGCACTTTTCCTGACACTCCGTACCTGATTTCGGGCCTTTTCCCTTTCCCATTTAAAAGATGGAATGACATAAGCAATTTTGGGCATGGCCGGTGGGGCTGAGTTTAATACTTTGACTTCAACTGGCTGGCTACTTCTGGTATAAATAGCTTCCCTGGCCAGTTCGCTGGCTGGAAATTGTTCCTGATATCTGGTCGTCGCTATCAGGCTGTAATTAACCCGTCGGAACCTGGTATCTCCAAACTCCTGTCGGTAAACGGGGGTAGGCAGACCGATGATCGCCGCACTGGTTATCGGCCTGGGTACCTGTTGCTGATTATCTGAATCCTGGATCCGTCTCTCCCCTGTCTTTGGAGTAAGTGAGATTGAGTTCATCTCGGGAGTGACGGTCAACTCGAGAACATGAGCCCGGCTTTCAAGAACTTTTGGTTCCGGTTCATTCAGATCGTCAACTGGCTCTGACCAGCTGGCCATCAACTCAACTCTGGAAGTACTCTGGCCATGAATTCCAAATTCCCCGAAGAGAACAGCGGCGGTCTGCCCATAACTTTTCTGAGCCTCCAGAAATCTGGCTTGAGGGCGACCCACTGGCTGAAGAGTGGCATGACTCAGGGTAATCTCTTCAAAAGGTGTTATCAGCCAGTTTTTTCCCTGCAGAGAAATAGTCCTGAGCCGGTTCAGGTCTATTCTTGGTACCTGAAGAGTCTTTAATGTCTGTACCTGTCCTGCGGGCAAGCCACGCGGTGGCTTCAGCACTTTGGGTGGCAGTATTCTTTCTGGCTTTTCCAGCCAACGATAAAACCCCTGAATTTCGAGATATCTCTCCGGGAAATAGCAGCTGAGACGAAGCCTCACCGACTCTCCCTTTTTAAGATAGACTGTTAGCACTCGCGAAGAATCAGACCGGCGGGCAGGCTGGCTACCTTCCTCCAGTCTCAGGCGGAAAGGCCGGAAATCAGGCCAGTCGCCGACAAAAGGAATCAGCCAGGGATCCGGCGCTCCATAAGGTAAGCCACGCAGACAAACTCCTCTCGCCCAGGGGTCTGGAAAATAGGGTAGCTCAACCTCATCTCCCGGCTCGAGTTCATTAAATCTACCAGCATCTTTCTGACAGATTAGAGAATAAACCTCAGGCTTAAGACCGGAAGGACTATCAAACAGCCCATGAAGTTCAGAGTCAAATTGAGAGATTTTGGGCGGAGCCAGATGCCGGTCAGATGTCTGAGAGGTAGGTTCATTGTCCCTGTCAATAGAATCATTAAAGCTTTTGATAACCAGATGGCTCACCGTCTCGCCTGTTTTTGGTTCTTCTCTGGGGATAATAACTGGAGAAGCAACAGGATCAAAGCGACTGAAAACAAAAGGCGGATTGGCTGGCCCCGGGATTGCCTGCCGATCATCATTGTTTTCAAGCGGCTGACTGTTTCCAGCCAGATCTACCGTTCTGGCTCTCAGCCGGTAGCCGGTGCCGTAGCGCAGCTTCGGCAGTGATCTGGAGACAGGCTTGAATTTGGTTTCGAGCAAAAAATCACTCAGGGCTTTGTTTTCTATAGTTTGGGGGGTATCATCCCGGTCAATAGTCTTGCCGGGCCTGGTAGCTACCAGACTCCAGCCATCCCAGTGAAACAGAGCTTCGTGAACATAGATTTCATTGGATGATTGATCAGCTGCCTGGGTGACAGCCGGTGACAGGAAGCCTTCATCCTCCAGAGTGATTTCCTTATCTAGCCTGACCAATCGATAAGTTCCTTCTCTCTGGCAGAGAGAGTGCCATTTTTGCGACTTATCATCCCAGACATCAATCCGATAGCCCTGGATCAGGTCTTCAGCAAAAAGTGTGATTTCTTGCTTCCTGGTTAAATCGTTATTGAGTTCGACAGCTTTAACCAGCATTTCAGCTACATTTTTTGCCTGTTCATTTCTGATCACCCCCAGCCCACTTGAACGCAGGCCGGGAAGGTCAGCCTTTTCTCTGGTCTCAGCTGTGTCGGCCAGCTCAGCCGTCTGGAGGGCAACAGCGTCAACATCGAGCTGGATCAGTTCATATCTTTCCTCATCAGCCAGGTTTAGAAAACCATGGACAACTTCAGGTGGCTGCTGGTGGCTGGCAGCTTCAAAAATTCCATCGGAGGCATCATAGTTATAAGCAGTCCTTAGAGTTTCATCACTTCTTCCTTCTGGAATTAATTTAATCCAGCCAGCTGCTGGAAAGTCAGGCGGGACTTCCAGTTCAAAGTCAAGCACCAAACCGAGTAACCTTTCGAGGGCTGGATAGCTGGTCAGGAAGGCCAGAACCTGGTGAAAATCGGGCCGAGGTCGAGTAACAGGGACTCGTTGGGCTATCGGTTGTCTGGTTTTGGGATCAATGGTCACCCTGTTTTTTGGCTTGTAGAATTCTCTGAGCAGATAAAAGTCCCGGGGAGGCTGAGGCAAAGGATAAACCTGAACAGCTTTGAATTTCTGGCCTTCGGCTTCGCGCCTGACTGACTGAGCCATAATCGGCTGGGTTGTTTTAAGCTGAACGGTCTTAGCATAGCGCTGGTCGGTAATTGGCTTCAGGCGAATCTGAGCCAGTCCATCAGTATGAAAAACTCTGGCTATAGGCGGCGGCTCTTCCGGAGATTCAGCTGCTACATTCAGGTACTGAGCAGCCACGAAGGTCATAACATTTCTCACCGGATAGGAAATGACCAGGTTTTTACTGAGGTCAGCCAGCTGGTAGGAGAAAACCGGAGCCTCTGGCTTGAATATGGCCTGCCAGAGTTCCAGCTCAGGCTCGGGAGAAATTCTTTTTATCGCCAGTGGCTCCCGGCTTTTTTTCTTATCATAGATCACCCCGAAATTTAAAGCTCGAACAGTTTCCGGCCAGTTCAGGATATCAGGAAATAAATTCAGGCTGGGCGTTCTCCCTCTGCCCTCCTCTTCCAGGCGGACAGAGACTGCCGCCGACAACTGCAATTTCCCATCTTTTACACCGTTAGGACATAGCGTCCATATAACAGTTGATTTTGGCATTTTCGTCTTCCCTTTCAGGCAAAGGCCTGACAATAGGCCAGCCAGTCATTCTCTTCCATCAGGTCGCTGAAAAGCGGTGGGGGCGAGGCGCCAAATTCTCTTTCGACATGCAGAGTTACCTTTGTACTGAAAAATAAGAGTTTGATTTTGACTGTGAGCGAAGCCTGACCCCAGACTTTATTTTCTAGTTCCTCATAGTTAAGCTCAAGATAGAATTCAGCTGAAATGCTGATCAGACCCAGGACATCAAGTTCTCCTGTACAGCGCACATAACCTGAAATAGCAACGGCATTTTCTTCATATCTGAAATAGATTCCAGCCATTAAAGCCATTCCGCCGCTGGCCACCCCTAAATTCATTGCAAAACTACCACCAAACTCAAGTGAGCCTTCCACCAGCTTAATACCGTTCGGCTCCAGGACCAGGGAGAAAAATCCACCACCACCAAACATCGCTACTGTCACCAGGAAGCGATTGCTTTTATCATTAAAGGCAAACTTCAGAGAAACCGGTTCCCCCGTAAAAGGTAAGCTGATTTCACCGCCGAATTTGAGATTTTGCAGGCTAAAGACGCCAAAACCAACATCAGGTACTGAAAGAGAATAACCCAGCCTAACTCCTTCCGGTTCAACCTTAACCACGGGCTTCCCGCCAAATCCCGACCGGCTGCCGAAGTTACCAGGGAGTGGAATTGCCTTGAGAAGACCTTCGATGAATTTAAAAGGACCACTGAATTCCAGAGAAGCAATTTCCGGGTTAACGTCTGGTTTCTGTCCATTCTGGGCGGTAAAGGTAAAGCGAGAGAATTTGACCCGGACAAAAGTCTTGATATCTTTAATCAAGTCCAGCGTAAAATCAGTTAATTCACCCTTGACCTGATAAGTTGCTTCTTTCCCATTGAAATAGGATACTGCTTCGACATTCAGGGTGAGTCTGGATTTAGATCTGTCGCGGCTGGCTATGAAAATAGAAAAGTCATGCAGACCTGGTGTCCACTTAAGAAAAGTTTTGACTCCAACCGGCAGTTGACCACTACCTTCAAAGACCGGCTCGGTTTTAATTTTGAGAGCCGGAGACAAATCTCCGGCCAGCTGCTGCCCTTTGTCAAGAGCGTCTTTTACTGGACTGGCAAAATCTTCGACCTTATCAACCACATCTTTGAGCAAAATGCCGCCCAGTATTTTGGCCTTACTGTCAAAGAATTTTTCCGGATAGAATTTACCTTCAACCGCCTCCTTTAGAGCTTCCTTTATATCCTTCTCATCCAGAACTTTCCGGTCAGCGTCTGCTCGTGGGCCAGAAGACCAATCGGGCTGTGGTTCAGAAGAAGCAGAACCAATCTGTCCACCCACCGGGCCCAGGATTCTGGACAGCCCGACCAGATAAAAATTCGGCGTAGCCAGACCGCCTGATTTCTCTGCCCGACCGCCAGCTGTAAAATCCAGCAACGGTGGCTTTTCGAGAATCTGGATAAAAATCTCCCCTTTATTAGCTGAAGGGTTGAAACCATCTTGGATATAAGTCTCGGCGAACCTGACAGTGGTCCGGCCCAAATCCAGCAGGTTTTTTAGAGCCGGAATGGCTATAACCGCCCTGTCCATAGCCGGGAAACACATGGGCTGATCGGCCAGCTCAAAAGCCTGTTTGGATCCAGCCTGGACAGCTTCTCTCAACTCGAAAGTCATAGACTCGGTTTCAAAGGTGGTATCTTTTTCCATCCGCTCTTCAGCCAGAGATAGACTCTGCCCGCGAAGGTCAGGTTTTCTTCTTTTAACTGCCTCTTCATCCTCAGAATTATAAACTCCGGCTAGGGACTTTAGGCTGGTCGCATCAAAGGCGTATCGATTGTCAATAAACATCATCGGCAGCTGAAACTCAATTTCATGACCTTCAACATCAATTGCCGTGACCTGAAACTGAAAGTCTTTTTTGCCGACTCTTGGCCAGAAAGCCTTCTGGCCCGAATTGGAAAGAACCTGGCTATCTTCAGGGTGGTCGAGAGGTGGCGTCTGGAGACTGGTAATTTTAACCAGCCGAAATGGTATTTCCCGACCTTCGTTGGGCTGAAAAGGAGCAGGAAAGGTCTTCTCCGGCTGGCTGACCACAATATACATTTTCTGCAGGAGGTAGGCAAAATTCTGACCATCTGAGGCCTTATAAAATTTTCTCTCAGTTACCTTAACAAGGGAGGCTCGATGACCGAAAGGCAGCAGATAGCCCTTATAGACAACCCGGACATAATGATCCCGACCCATTGTCGCCAGGTGTTGCCAGGTAACTACTGATAGAGGTGAAACCGGAGACCAGTTACCTATCGAATCAAGCCAGGCCCCGAGAGGGCTGAGCATCATTCTGTTAACCCGGATAGGCTGCGGTTCGTATGGACTCTGGTCAGGTTTTTTTAGTGTAAAATTACTGCTGAGGTGAACGATCTGGTGACGATCATCAGCGGTCAGGGGCAGACGGACTTCCTCTGATGAAGAAGGGCCGGTCAAATTATTCAGATCTACATCTGGCGACCAGACCGCTCTCAGGGCTAAATAAGGATTATCTGATTCACTTATCGAGCCATCGGGATTTAGAGCTGCCAGTCTCGTATGCCAGAGCTCTGTCCAGCCATTAATCGAAACAGGCTTAACCGCATGAACCCAGATATTGTAGACATTTGGTGACAGGATGAGCCGGTAAGGCATCTCGATCGCCGTCTGATATTTTTCTGGCGGTGCCGGCTTCAGGCGTGATCTGACCAGTCGACTGTATTCTGTCTGGGCAAGTTGGTATTTTTGCAGATAAAGATTCTGACCAGATAGACCGGTGAAGATAAAGGGAGACCTGGAGACAGCGGTCGAAGTGCCTTTCCTGGGCACAGCAGTTCGTCCCGGTGCTGGTCCGGGAACGGCTGGTGGTAGAGCCGCCATGACCAAGCTAGGCTGATAAAGATGCCACGCCAAGAGAGATTCCAGAGTCAGAGGAATTTCATTCATTTCGTCCGGAATAATGAAGCTCAGCTGGGTTGGCCCCGATATTCTTGAAAAAACAGGAGGAGGTTTGGGCGGCTCTGGCTGACGGCTATCTTTTAGTTCTGGAGTCGTCTCATAGAAAGCTTCTTCTGCCAGACTCTGTGGTGGGAAATGAACAATCATATAAGCGGGCTGCTGGCGATTTTCCTTGACCAGATGAGGTCTCGGTAAGTTGACCAGGCGGAAGTTGATAAACTCAAAGTCGAGGCAGAGCAGATCATCCGGTCTTAGAAGATTAAATATCAGTCCCGTCCGGGGTATTTCAATTTTTGCCTGGGGGAGTATTTTTTTCTGAACTTCTTTAAGCTGTCCCACAAGAGGAGCAGCTCCAAGTATCCCCGCATAGGATAAAAATTTTCTTCTGGTTATAGCCGGTTTTTTTGATTCCGCACCTTCCTTGTTAGGCTTCCCTGGATGAGAATCAGACATCTTGCCCTCCTCTTCAGAAAAGCAGACTAAGTCTCTATCCTTTTAGATGTTGGTGACTTAGTATTATGACCACCCCTTGCTGCAGCCGTTACTCTGCATTTAAATTAGTCTCTGGCTTTTTTATATTTATATCCTGATAAAAGTCAAGTTAATTTTTTGTTTTCATTTTTTAATTTGTCTCTTTTAGATAGTTCTGTTATTTATAATTAATATAATGACTCAGAAGCCACGGCAGACAGGTTTTACGCCTCTCCTCATTGGTCCTTTAAGTGCCTTTCTAAGTGGAGTCTTTCTGGGTGAATGGAATGTTCTTCTAGAGATTGTGAAGGGGAAATCAATTTTCGATTTCTCGGACCTGGCCGGTATTTCCATCTGGCATGGTCTGCTCTGGCTGGTCATTGGACTGGTCGCCGCTCTGGTCTGGGTTATCTGGCACAAACTCAGGAGAAGACCAGAAAGAATAAATTTCTTAGCCTGGTTTATTGTCTTCAGCTATTTTGCTGCCTGGGTCCTTGGACAGGGATTTATTAATACATATATTTTTGCCGGTATCTTGAATCGGTCTGCTATCATCATAAACATTATATTTTTCAGCCTGGCCATAATCGGTCTGATACTGCTCTCACGGTTATTCAAGAAAAAGGCACCGTCCTTTAATCTTTTTTGGAAAAGCTATTTTGCTATTCACCTGGCTGTTCTCCTGGCCGGGTTGGTCATGTTTCTGAATCCTGTCGATGTTCGTAAACACATGTTAATGAATGAACAGCCAGTGTCACAGCAGGTTCCCGAGCAGTCATTTAAAAATGTTATTCTGGTCATCTGGGATGCAGCCAGAGCAGATCATTTAAGCTGCTATGGTTATCCCTTGAAGACCTCCCCTTTTCTGGATGGCCTGGCCAGCCGGGGAATAATATTTGAGCAGGCTGTAGCCGCTTCTTCTCATACCGTTGAATCTATAGCCTCTCTGCTTTCCTCCACCCTGCCTACTTCCCACCAGATGAACGACATTACTTCTTATCTCCCTTCCGATCTGATCATTATCCCTCAGGTTTTTAAGGCTACAGGCTACAATACAGCTGCTTTTTCTTTTAATCCATATTTTTCACCTGCTTATGGATACAATAAAGGGCTTGATCGCTTTTTTGCCCCTGGCGATTTTTCTATAAAAGCTTACAAAACGATTTTTGGCCATATCCTTGACCGGTCTACTCGCCTGCCTGCCGTCAGCCAGCTGATCAGTCCAGTCTACCTACTGAGTCAGAAGCTTGCCACTCTTAGCTTTGGCGCAACAGAACTGGTCTCGACTGACCCGGAGACAATGACCATCAGGATGATCAACTGGATTAAAAATCATGCCCAGAAGCCTTTTTTCCTTTTAGCTCACCTGGAAGGCGGGCATACTCCTTATCTGTCCCCGACTTCCTTCTTAAAAAAGTTCTGGCCGGAAGAAAACCTGTCGGAGACCGAAAGCTGGCCAACCACCTTTCCTCAAAGCCTGGGTTTGTTTCTACCTTTTAGAGAAGGCCCGGCTGTGGCTGAAACCGACAGGCAAAAAATGATAGCTCTTTATGACGCTAAAATTCTTTATCATGATTACTGGCTTGGCCAGCTAGTCAAATTTCTACGGGCCGAAAACAGATTAAAAGATACACTTTTGATAGTCACTGCTGATCACGGAGAAGAATTCTTTGATCATTATGGCTGGGGACATGGACATTCCCTTCATCAAGAACTAATTCAAGTTCCCCTCATCATGTTTGGAGAAGGCTTTTTACCAGCTGGCTTTAAGGTCAAAAAACCAGTCTCCCTGTTAGATTTATTTCCAACCTTATTTTCCCTGTCAGGCCTGCATGAAATACTCACTCTGCCCTACCCTCTGGAAGGAGAAGACCTGAGCCGCGCTCTCCGCCAGGAAAGAGAACCAGACAAAAAAGAACCTATCTGTTCAGAGCTCACTCAGGGTTCACAAAGGGCCCGGTCTCTGATTGATTTTCCCTGGAAGATCATCCATTCAGTTTTTGGTTCAGAAGAAGCGACGGAGCTTTATAATTTAGAAGATGACCCTCAAGAAAAAAGCGATGTGTCCACCACTTATCCTGAAGAAAAAGAGCGTTTGCTAGTATCTCTCCAGAAGATAATTAGCCTGGCAGAAGAAAAGGTGTTTAGAAGTCAGCGCCGCTGGCTCAGCCCGGCTGAAAAAGAAAAGCTTAGATCCCTCGGTTACATTGATTGATAGGAAAACAGCCTAGCTGGCCAGGCCTGGATCCGAATTCAGACGGCCGGTAAAACGAGCCCGATAAAAAAGATCCGGCCGGGTGATAAATCTTATATTCTTTGCCGCAACTGGAAATCTTTACCTGATTTATTTGGCTTGTCTAGCCAGGCTTTCCTTTTTTCTCAACAGAAATATGGAATAGAGTTTCACTCCCATCAGTCCAGCGGTCAGGATGAGCGTTACCGGCCACCAGCCCGGTAAAAGGATAAGCAGAAGAGGAATAACGGTTGAATTAATGAACTTACCTGACTGACTGAAATTAAGCCTGTAGACTTTTTGATCAACCAGATAAAAAAAATCAATTGATATTATATCAAACTTGATGAATTGATAGCTCAGATAAAAGTCAACAAAAGCAAAGTTCATGATATATAGAGTTACGGGCAAGGCCAGCCCGGGATGGAAAAAAATGAAGTTGATAAAGAAAAAGAGGCTTTCGATTCTATCGGCGATAATATCAATTTCTGCCCCGATGATTGTTCTCTGCTGGAAAGTTCTTGCCCAGAAGCCATCCAACCAGTCGCCCAGCCAGTGAATGCCAAGCCCGAGATAGTTGTAAAGTTCTAGATGGTAGATAGCGGCCAGGCAGAAGAAAATAAGTGAAGTCACCAGGCGCAGAAGCGTAATCAGATTGGCTCCACTAGCCAGACTCTCCGGCTTGGCCGATTTGAATATGGCCATACTCACTAACCTATTCTTCTTTGTCTGACGGCGATGTAAATCTTTACCACCACTTGTTCTGACTTTTGCTTATTGTAACAGATACAGTCCAGATTACAAAAGCAATTCTGGGCTGAATAAAATATTATTGGCAAAGAAAACATGGGCTGGATTATGACGACTTTGCTGGGCATTGCTGGTTCATTTTTATCCACTTATCTGGGTCAGTTTCTGAAAATTTATGAGCCAGGAGAGACAGCCGGCTTTATTGGGGCCATAATCGGAGCTCTAATCATTCTTTTCATCATCAGCCTTTTCAGGAGAAAGACCCGCTAATCAACTCAAGGCTTGCCTTTGCTTGCCAGTGAGTTCCCGCTACCGCTTGAGTATTCGAGACTTGGAAAGGCGGGAATTTCTGGTCATAAACCGTGAAGGTAAGAGGTAATTCGCCCGAAAGCTATTTTATTTACGACAAGTCGCTTAAATTTTTCTGGATTATAAAATGAAACCTAATTAGAATAGAATCAGGAATGAGGAGTCATCATATATATAACTTGTGTATTGGCTCTGGCCTATTCGTTCTCTTAATTTCTTTATGTCTATTTTCGACCTGTGCGAGAGGAGTTCCAGACATGAACAGTAGTCAGGAGATTAATCTGCCTGAAACAATTGACGGCTGGAAGGCGATAGAGCCTCCCCTTAATATTGACCGGAACAGCATCTTTGATTATATGAATGGCGGTGGCGAGCTTTACCTGGCCTATAAATTTGGCAGCCTCCTTGTCTACCGTTATACCAGAGAAGCTGATGAAGAGCTTCTGGTAGAAATATATCAGATGGAAAATCCTGACGAGGCTTTCGGTTTGCTGTCCCTTGACTGGACAGGCGAACCGGTAAGCTTACATCCTTCAAGCTTACCACCGACTGAAAATCCGGTCTGTCCCGGTTATACTGCTCTCTATGGGGAGGGGCTGCTACGCGCCCGGACCGACAGCCTTTATCTGCGAATACTCGCTTCCAGGGAAACACCCGATGTTAGAGAGACAATTCTAAAACTGGCAAAAAGTATAGCAGGGGAAAACCAGGCTCAGTCCTTACCGGCTATACTTGGGGTTATTAACCCCTCAGCCGAATCTGGCTGGAAAATACGCCGTGATAGAACTTCCTACTTTCATTCACACCTCGTTTTAAACTCTCTTTTTTATCTCAGCCATGAAAATATTCTAAATTTGAATCACTCCACTGAAGGCTTATTGGTTTGCTTTGAAAAAAAGGATGGCCAGCCCCGAGGACCGCTGGCTAAACTTTTTGCCCTGTTCTACCCTGATGCCCAGGCCGCTCTGGCTGCTGTCAAGTCCTTCTTTCAGTCTTATTTACCAGAGAAGGCGGAGCTGATTGACATCAGCTCGGCCCGGGAAAAAACAGGCAGTACCAGGGTTGAAGATGGCTGGCTTGGCTGGAGACTATCAAACAATTATCTGGCTCTGGTCTTTGAATGCCCGGACCAGGAATCCGTAGCTGAGCTTTTGAGTCAGATAAAATTCCCCTGAAGAGGAAATAATTTAAAAGCTCTGGAGTAAGGGAGGGAAGAAAAATGAAAATTAAAAAGGAGGCCATAACCAGAAGAGACTTCCTGCGCGGCACAGCCGGAACAGCCCTGGGCCTGACTTTGTTACCGAACTGGCTACAGGCCGACATAAAGAAAGAAACGAAACAGGCAACTGGCGAGAAAAGCCTGGTTCTGGTCATCCGTGATGAAAATGTTCTGGATAGCAGCTTTAAAGTTAACAGACAGATTTTGTCATCCATGGTAGGACAGATTATGACCAGCCTGACTGGCGAAAAGGAGGTAAACAGGGCCTGGTCAAAGCTCTTCAGCCCCACAGATGTCATCGGACTGGTGCCAACCTCGGTGATGAATCCTACCCATAACGAGCTCATTGAAATAATATCAGAATCGCTGGTGGCGGCTGGCATTCCACGGGCCAATATCAGGCCTGCCCAGGGACGCTCGGTAGAGCTTGGTTCTATTTCTGCTTTGATTTCCCTGCCCGGTTTAAAAGCTCACTGGCTGACCGGTATTGGCACAGTTATAAAAAATTATATTTTATATTCGGGCACCCCCAGAAATTATCACTATGAAGATAGTACTAAACTTGGCGAGATCTGGCATCTGCCGAAGGTCAAAGGTAAAACGAGATTAATAATTGTAGATGCTCTGCGTCCGGTCTGTGATCGAGGGCCACAATTTGATCCAAGATACAGATGGCCCTATAAAGGACTGCTGGCCGGGACTGATCCGGTCGCCCTCGATGCTGTCGGGTTAAAAATCATTCAGGCCAAAAGAGATGAGTTGAGGGGTGAGCCCTGGCCTATCTCTCCTCCGCCAATTAGCATCGAAGCTGCCGATAAAATTTATAAGCTGGGAAACAGCCAGCTAGAGAATATTGATATAAAAACTATGGCTTGGGCTCAGGAGCTGCTGTTTTAATCAGTTTCCCCCTCCCCTTGCTGCGGCTTTCAGCTAGACGGGAGATTTTATAGCGGACTCTCTCCACCTATCTTTGGATATAAAAAAGAGTTTATCGGGGATAATGACATGATTGGTTTTGGACTCATCGGGAACCGGTCGGTGGATTACAGCTTATAAGATAAGGATAGGGAAAAGTTGGTTCTCAGAGAAATCTTTCCTGAAAAGCTAATCTTTATAGGACAAATCGATTCATGATAGGATAGATGGATTCTTGCCTAAAAAAGGGCCTGGAAATAAAAAAAAGTCATCAGGCCGGAAGCAATGAGTCTTATGATGAGAGAGACAAAATAGCCCAGCAAAACTCCCCAGCCAGCTCTCAGGGCAGCAGACTCACTTTTGCCGGCCAACAACTCACCAATGATGGCCCCGGTCAAAGCTCCAATGATCAGACCAAAAGGTGGAAAGAAAAAGACGCCAATAAGCATTCCGAAAAAAGCACCCCAGGCACCCCACCTGGTAGAGCCATATTTTTTTGCTCCTCTGATTGGTAGAAAATAATCAACAAGGACAGAAATAACAACAAGTGTGAGCAGACTGAATAATAATGGCCGGCTAAAAGTATCCCAGCCCCTGGCCAGGCAAAGCAAAATAATACCCAGAAAATTAAGAGGGGGCCCGGCCAGCACGGGTAAAATGCTTCCCGCCAATCCAAGCAACTGAAGCAAGGAACCTGCGACTAACAAAACTATTTCAAGCATGTCTTAATTAGCAGAAAATATTACGCTGTCCTGCTCACTGCCAGCCAGCGGCAAGCAAAAATTTGACTGCCTTTATCATCATTATCCTATCAGCTACCCGCCTTAGTTTGAAGCAGGATAAGGAACAGCATAAGGGCCCTCGCGGATAAAAGCCATAGCTGGTCGAAGACCTTTTAACCGGAGCCTGGCCAGGGCCAGGAGAACGGCCTTTTGGGTCATGTCCCTGGCTTTTGCCATTGGCGTTACCCGACTACTACTTTCTATTAAGTCCAGGCCACTTACCCCCGGCAACAAATTATAATCCTTTCTGCTGATTTCTGGAGAACAGTAAATCAGCCCTTCTTCACCAACTTTTCTTAAAACCTTCCCCCAGACTTCTGGCTCCCATTGGTCTTTGGTAAATTTCCAGTCTGGAGACTGAAGTAGGCGCAGGTAGCCGTCCGGTCCCTGAAGCTTCAGAAGGTGAACAAGAGTTCTGTATTCAGGTGAGCCAACCGGGTCGAAAGTATCTCTATTGCTGGCAACAATAATAAGCATCCCGTCTTTTTTAACCGCCGGCAAGGCCCCCACCGCCGCTTTAGCCGTCTGATAATGATTCTGGCCGACATAACCACCATGAGTCAGAACCACATCATATTCCCTGTCAAGAGGAATAGCCACATAATCCTTTATAAAATGAAAAGCCTGGAGGTTGGCTTCGACCAGATCTCCAGCGAAGACACCGGTGAGCTTCAAATCTTTATCAAGAGTCACATTAATGGCAAAATCCACCGCAGCTTTTTGAGCAATTTCCAGGGCTTCCTCATGGCAGGGGTTGCCATCAAGAATGAGGTTGGTGGCCAGTGGGTTCTCAAGATATTCCGGGCCATGAAATTTTTCTATAGTTTTAACATCAACCAGACCCGGGCAGATAGCTTTCCGTCCACCAGAAATCCCGGCAAAAAAGTGGCTCTCCACCAGCCCGGTGGCTATTTTCAGATCAGAACAATAAAAATCCTTGTTAATAGAAACCAGTGTTCCCCGTCTGCTTTTACCCAGGCCAAGCAAATGGTCTGGATCGTCAGCGTTATGATCTATTATCTGGTAATTGCTGACCACCTCCTCACCATACATAGCCAGCTTTTCCTGAGTGGTAGTTGGACGGTGCAAACCTGTACCAACAATGATTTTGATGTTTTCTTTTCGAATACCCGCTGCTTCTAACTGCCTGAGGAGAGGGGGCAGGAGACCATTTTCTCCCTTGTAAGGCACCGGCCTGGTGATATCCGAGACGGCTATGGCCACAGACAGGTTTTCTGGCGGTTTATCTTTCATTTTTATGATTTTTGCCAGCCGGGGAGTACCGATGGGACTAGAAAGGGCTTCTTCTATCTTCTGTCGGGGATTGGCTAAAGGTGAAACTTCCTTCATACTCAGTTCATGGCAATCAGGCGGCACCTCAATTTCCAGATATTCATGGCCAAATTCAACCTGAATCTTCTTCCAGTTATCTGTTTGAATGGCTTCAATAAGCCTTTTAAATTCAGGTTTCATTTTCAGATCCTCGATCTTTTTTGAGACTTTATTTTTCCTGGCTCAGTTCTTCCAATCACCATTCTTATAAAATCCATCAGAAAACCGCCGTCTAACTGATCATTGCCAGGATAGCCGCACCTCTTCTCCCTGCGCATTTTTGGCCTGATGCCGTTAAAAGTCATTTTTGACATTTTTTACCGGTGAAGACATTTTTTCATGATAGTCTGGCCCGACCCCATTCAGCTATTTATTTTCATCTCCCAGGTAAGTTTTAAGGCTTTTTTATAAGTGGCGCTGACTCCGCAGTATTTATCCTGAGAAAGCTCTATGGCTCTTTTCAATTTATCTTCTGGCAAATCTTTGCCTGTAAACTCATAAATGACGTGCATTTTATAAAATTGTTTGGGGTGTTCTTCTGTCACTTCACCCTCGACTGTTATCCTGAATTTTTCCACCACTACCCGCATTTTATCCAGAACCGAAATGACATCCATCCCGGTGCAGCCGGCCAGAGCCACCAGCATCAGCGGCTTGGGTGGCGGGCCAAGTCCTTTACCCCCGGCTTCTGGAACAGAGTCCATGACGAGGCGGTGTCGGCCAATGGCCGCTTCAAAAGCCAGGCCATTTTTCCAGTCAGCCACAATAGACAGCTTATTATCGTGGTCCTTAGCACTCATCAGCACCGTCCTTCAGACTTTATTTAATACCTTCGTTTTATTTTACCAAAAGAAGCAGCCTTCAGGCCAAAGTTATTACTGGCCGAACTCTGCTTTAAACAGCACCAAGGATAGAAGAATATACCCGGCTGCCCAGGCAGTTCATCCTCTATTTGTCCGATAGTCTTAATATAGATAATAGTCCGAACACGATCAGAGGACTTCTATCCACTAGCCAGAAGATAGCCGTTACTTCCTAAATATCCATCACCGATAAATAATCAAACAGCTTGAATAACTGACCACCTGGATAGTATATTTAATCAGTCAGAAAGACCGAAGATAAAATATTCGGGCCAATTAAAGTTCTGAGGAGGTTAGAGATGAAGGCTAAACAGAAAACAATTCCAGCTCTTATCCTTATTTTAATTTTTTTGGCTACTCTTGGTTTCTATTCTAAAGCGGCTGACCATAAAGTCCCTGACCACGGCCAGTTCAACTGCTACACGATTCTCGTTGGGAAAACGGCCAGTGCCGATGGCTCGGTCATGATTGCCCATAATGAGGATGACTACGGTGAGATCATTGTTAACGTCAGAAAAATAGCTCCAAAAAATTATGGCCAGGCAGTCAAAATAAATCTCGGGCGGGGCGGAGTATTTGAGACTGACGGTCAGGTAAATGGCTTTCTCTGGATTGAGGCTACTGGCCAGGAATTTGCTGATAGTTTCGTCAATGAGTATGGTGTGGTCATTACCTCTAATAGCTGTCCTTCCCGGGAGGAGCGAGAAGATTTCACCGATGGCGGGGTTGGTTACATGTTGCGAAGAATTGTGGCCGAAAAAGCCTGCAGTGCTCGAGAAGCGGTCATGCTGGCCGGAGAATTAATTGAAAAATATGGCTACCGCAGCTCAGGCCGGACCTATTCCATTGCTGATAAAAATGAAGCCTGGATGCTGGCCGTCATTAAGGGACGGCACTGGTTTGCTCAGCGAGTACCTGACAATGAAGTAGCTATTATTCCTAATTTTTATACCATAAGACAGATTCGTCTTGACGATCCGGAAAACTTTCTGGGCAGCGCTGACCTCATTGACTATGCCCGGGAAAACGGATGGTATGATGAAAAAAAGGACGGGCCCTTTGACTTCAAAAAAACCTTCAACCGGCCAGCCAGACGGGAGCCAGTTTTTGATGGAAACACGCTGAGGATGTGGCGCGGACTGTCTCTACTCAGCGGGCAAAAATGGGAAATAACCGGAGATTTTCCCTTTTCTTTCCGGCCAGCCAGCAAAATCACAGTGGATAATCTAATGGCTGTGCTCCGCGATCATTATGAAAGAACAGAATATGATGCTACCTCCGGTTATAAGCAGGGCAGCCCCAATAAAACTAAATTCAGAACGATCTGCACAGCTTCAACCATCAATTCTTTTGTGGCCTGTTTAAACGGGCAAAAGCCAGAACCCATCTCCGTTTTGACCTGGCTGGCTTTTGGCAAGCCCGATACAACTGTTTTCCTGCCAGTTTATTACGGCCTGGAGAGCCTGCCTCCAGGGGCAGGATTTGGATCAAATGACCATGATTATGAGCTTCTTTATGAGCAGCATTTTAATCCGGTCGAGATCAAGGCGGCCAGCCACCAGCTTCTATCCACCAGAGTTCGCCAGTATGAAAATCTGGTTGAATCTAACTATGGTCAGATGATCGAGTCGGTCAGAAAAGACCTCTGGCAGGTTGAGAGGGAATGTCAAAATAACAGCCGGGAATTTGAAGCCAGGTTTTTTTCTCTTTATCCCGGGGATAAAAAGGGAGCTCAAGAACTTCTCAATGATTATGAGCTGGCTATTTTTAAGAAGATCATCAGTCTCTATGATCAGCTTCTTAAAGAAAACAAACCCGGGGTTACGGCTTCCGAGGCAGAATTTTAATTCCTAGAACTTAATAGCTACTTTACCGCCGGTCTCAGCCTTTTTTGTTTTATACAGAGCTTATCTGACATAGATTTCATCTATGAGCAGCCAGGCCGGGCGGCCAGCCCCGCGGAAGCCCTCAGGCACAGTGCCAATATTAGAAGCTGTTAGTCTGATAAAGCGGGCCTGGCGGCCTTTCAGGCTAAAGCCCAGGTTTCTGGCTGCTGGCTCACGTGCTTTTCCGGCTTCCGAGGCAGGTAATTTTTGATCAACAATGGTCTCAAATTTTTTCCCATCCAGAGAAAGCTCAATCTTAATGGCGGCTGGCAGGAAGATACCGGCACTATTATTTTCGAAACAGCTGAGTTCCAGCTCATAAACGTCTCTTTTTTCACCCAGATCAAGAACTACCTTCAGGTCGTCACCCTCATATCCCTCCCAGTTTTCATCTGAAGCCTCTGGCCTGGCTTTAACCAGATCAATTAACGTCTTGTCCTCACCGGCACCAATTCTGTTTTTGGCTGGCGGATTGAAATAGATAACCTCAGCTACGGGTAGCGACTGGCTGTAATAAGCGGTAGCTATCACACTTGGTAATCTCACCGGATGGAAAGCTCTGGCTTTGAGAATTTTATTTCCGCTTATGCTCAGCTCCTCTGTATAAAGCGGAGATTTAACTGTTGGCTCGCTGCCATCAAGGGTATAATGAATTTCAATTCCATCCAGGGGAACAGTTATCGAGACTGAAGCCGGCCGGGCGGGACTGACATGAGCAGTGGCCGGTGTGATGACTGGTTGAGGCACAACCGCCCACCTCTCATAATCTTCTGGCTTCCGGTCAAGACGGTCAAATAAACCTTGAGCTGGTTTTGGCTCTTTATAATCATTTAAAGCAACCGTTAACGCCAGGATTTTTATCGAGCTATTTCTGGGCAGAACAATTTCTTTAGCCCCCAGGGGCAGGTCAATTTTATATTTAAAGATATAGCCATAAATATAAGGTTCATTGCCATCAGGGCCAGCCAGCGGACGGTGAAGATGGGTGGTAAAAAAGGCCACCTCATCCTGAAGGATATAACCCGGCGTCAGACCGGCATAAGTAAACCGGTCCTGGTCAAAGTCAAGACTGGCCGCCGGTCCTTCCGCCCACAACCGGTTATCCCACTGGCCAATGAAGCCAGACCAGTAGCCGACTGGCATCTCGACTTCCCTCTGGACAATTCTGAATACTCCCTTCTGGTTTTCATCGGAAGCTGCCGCCAGAATATAAAGGCAATTAAAATTTCCCTGAGGCAGGCTGAGTACCTGGCCCTCGCAGCTCAGGGCATTTTTTGCTCCATCAAATTTCGGACCAAGTTTGAAATGCACCCTATCAACCTGAATTGAATCAGGAATTAACTCGGCGGGGTAAGTCCAGCCGGCAGCCTCAAAAGCTCCATCGCTGCGGTTGTGATCAAAGCTCAAGATATCAATATTGTAAGGCAGATCAACCGGCCTGGAGACTGGCTGAGTTAACAGTTTGCCTGGCGGATTAATTTCCACCGCCAGACTCTTCAAGCCAAAAGGTTCAAGATCAAAGGTCAACTTATTGGCTTTAAACTGAGCTGCTCCTAACCTATCCTCCACCCCATTGATTTCGCTGGCCGCTTTAATGGGCGAAGGAAAAGTCAGACTGGCTTTTTTTACAGACTGCCCCCTGGTTTCCACTACTCTGATTATAATCTCTTCTGAATTTTCAGCCTTTTTTATCGCCAGAACTCTTACACCTTTAGGCTCAACGGACAGAAAGCTAAATTTTTTACCGAACGGCCCCGGATGAGCCTGCGTTTCAAAGGCAATTAAGGGCTGATTAAGCCTCAAAGCCTGCTCGCTCGTCCCGGCCTGACGCCAATCACCTTGATGTCCATAAAGGGCATAAATAATTTCATGACGGCCAAAATCCTGGGTAGCCTGCTCTTTTGGCCAGTTTCTGACCCCTGGAGTATAAAGGAGAGTTAGGCGAAGGATGTTGTCGGCCGGTTTATCCGACCCGTATTTACAATCTTCCAGAACCGATACGCCATAGGAACCGTTTTTGTCTGTCAGATCAAACCACAGGTGGGACGGAACTTCAAATTTTTTCGGATCGTTGTTGCCTCTTTCCAGAGTGCCCACCTCCCAGTTATAGGTAGCCATCGGATTAGACACGGTCAGGGGGAAAACTGCTTTAAGACATGATTCGGCTGTGGACCAGTCTATCTGATTGTTCCATTCAACCCGCTCACCTGCTTCACCGGCAGACAGCCTGATAATCTGGACAAACTTTGAATGTCTTGACTCCCGTTCAATTTTAATAGCTACCCGGGCTGGCCCATTTTCCAGCACGGTTATTTCGGCCGGACCTTCGACATAACCGACCGGAGGTTTAATTCTATCCTCCCAGTCCATATTCCAGGCTGGCCACTGCTGCGGTTTTTCATAATGAAAAGATAAACGCGCCGGCGAAACCAGCAGCTCCTTTTTAACCTTTTTATCATAGATGCTGGAAACGTCCCCATCACGGTTAATTCTAACCATATAGCGGAGGTTTTCCAGGCTGTTTTTTTCAGCCTTGAGACCAGTATTTTGCTGACACGGTTGAACTGAAGGCCTGACATCATAAACACTGAAACCCAACGAAGGTACTTTTGCCAGGAAAATGATCTTAACCCTATTTCCTTCAATGTCTTTAATCTGGGAGGGAGTCTCGAGGCCGTCCGGGCCAAAAACCCGGCAGCTGGTTATGGCCTCCGGAAATTCTACTTCAGCTTCAACTAGATCTTCCCGGTCAAAAGCCAGCGGATTATAAACAGCCAGTGGCCGGCCAGTCACCCTGGTATCAAGACCACCTATAACTGCCCCGGCTGAGTTCTTCAGGACCTGTTCGAATTGATTGGCAGCTAGAATCTCGTCGTTCCAGGAAAATTCATAGGCCCGGGGAATGCTTGTCCCGGGAAGTATGTCATGAAACTGAGCACCAAGGACCAGCCGCCAGGCTTCATTCAGCCTGGTTTGATCGTAGCCAATTCCACCTGACCAGGCACCGATAACGGCGGCAGTTTCAGCCGAGAAGCCGAGAAATTCATTTTTTCGGTTCCAGCGCTTTATGGCCGCCTGCGAGGTAATTGAGCCAGCTGAGTGATTGGTCAGAAGGAATTCTCCCCGATAAACGGGAAGTTTCTGCTTCTGTTCAGGGGTGATGGCCACAAACAGATCCTCAGCTTTGGAGGCAGCAATTTTGATTTCGCTTTCGCGACTGCTGGCCAGACTTTTTTCCAGATTGATAACAGAATTTTCATCCGGTGCTCCGCCCACATCGCCTGTTCCATAATACATATAATCTGCATAAACGCCGTATTTCTGGCCATTATCTTTCACCCTTTTCATCCAGATTTCGTTCTGAGTTAAGTCGCCACTGATTTTACTGACATAGTCACCCGGATTAAGGGCAGCGATGAGAGACTGCCCATCAGGCCCGTCCCAAACGCCAAGGTTAAAGGGGATGCCGATGGCTGAGCCCCAGGAAAGCTTCTGGGTAGAAAAACCCTTTAGCCCGCAGTGAGCCAGAATGGAAGGCAGTGAAGCCGGGAAGCCAAAACAATCAGGCAAGATATATTCCCGGCTGCTAAAGCCAAATTCTCGCCGAAAATAATGAGTGCCATAGAGAACCTGCCTGATGATCGATTCAGCCGAAGGTGCCATCACATCATTTTCTTCCATAGAAGAGCCGGCAGGAAACCACCTCCCCTGAGCGACATAATCTTTAACTTTCTTATACTCTTCCGGATAATATTCATTCATCATCCGGTAGCGATTAGCTCCACTGAAATTGAAAACATAATGCGGGTATTTTTCAAAAAGGGAAAAATTATCAACCATGGTCTTCCAGATATATTCTTTAATTGTCTTCTGGTAATCCCAGCGCCATTGAGTATCAAGATGGGCATAACCAACCGTAAATAGAATTTTTTCCCGGCTGAGATCCGAGCTGGCCTGAGCCTGAACGAGAGCTGGATAGACAAAAGACAGGCCTATCAAAATTAAAACAAAAAACAAGAGCGCAGACTTCCTGCCCCTTAGATTTTTTAGGCTGTTCATAACAAACCTCATTTAATTTTTTTATTAGACAAATTCCCTCTTCTCAATTTAAAAAAACGCCCTATCAGGCTGCCTTCATGCTCAATCATAATATTCAAGACCAAGGTGGGTAATGAGCTCTTCACCCTTTATATAGCGCAGGGTGTTTTTAAGTTTCATTAATTGAATGAACAGATCATGCTCTGGATAGAGTTCCGGAGCACACATCGGGCTCTTGAAATAAAACGACAGCCATTCCTGGATTCCGCGGAAGCCTGCCCTCTGAGCCAGATCTATAAACAGGACGAGATCCAGGACGATGGGAGCAGCCAGAATGCTGTCACGGCAAAGAAAATCAACTTTGATTTGCATCGGATAGCCCAACCAGCCAAAAATATCAATGTTATCCCAGCCTTCTTTATTATCACCGCGGGGAGGATAATAATTTATCCGCACCTTATGATAAAAATGACCATAAAGCTCGGGGTAAACTTCAGGCTGAAGAATATATTCAAGCGAACCCAGCTTGCTCTCTTCTTTTGTTTTGAAGGATTCGGGATCGTCCAGCACCTCGCCATCCCGGTTACCCAGGATATTAGTCGAAAACCAACCATCTAAACCGATCATCCTGGCTTTTAGCCCCGGGGCTATGATGGTCTTCATCATGGTTTGACCCGTCTTATAGTCCTTCCCGGCCACCGGCAGATTATGCTGTTTGGCCAGCTCAATCATGGCCGGAATATCAACTGTCAGGTTGGGCGCTCCATTAACAAAAGGTACACCAGATTGAAGCGCAGCGTAAGCATAAATCATGCTTGGAGCAATAGCCGGATGATTTTCTTTCATGGCTTTTTCAAAAGACTCGATTGTCTGATGAACCTCGGCCTTTTTCATAAAAATTTCGGTCGAGGCACACCAGATCATGACCAGACGGCTAAGCTGGTTTTCTTCCTTGAACTTTTTTATATCATCCATTAACTGCAGAGCGAGATCATACTTAGTCGCACCGTTTTTCTTATTTGGCCCATCAAGCTTTTTAACATAGGAGTGGTCAAAAACAGCCGGCCAGGCTTTAATCTTTTCCATTTCTTCTTTGACCGGATCCAGATGCTCTTTTTTCAGAACCCCGGCTTTAAGGGCCGCTTCATAAGCATTATCAGGGAAAATGTCCCAGGCACCAAAAACCAGATCATTCAAATCAGTCAGCTCGACAAAATCTTTTATCTTAGGTACTCGTTTTTCCGTCCTCTTCCCAAGTCTGATGGTTCCCATCTGGGTGAGGGAGCCAAAAGGCTGGTTGAGGCCCTTACGGACCAGCATGGTACCGGCAATAAAAGTTGTGGCTACTGCTCCTAAACCTGGAATCAGAACACCCAATTTTCCTTCCGGTGTTTTAATTTCGATTTTATCTTTCATGTCTATCTCCTCTAGGCAAAGATTTTTGGGCAAAAATAATATAAAAAAACATATCACAGGCTCGGTTTTTCTTCAACTTAAAACCTGAAATCCTCCTCTTTAGCAGCCAGAAGTCACGGGTAAATATTCCTGATCCCCCTTGCTCCCCACCGGCCTGATTAATCCTGCCTGAGGCTGGCTCGCCAACTGATCAGGACCAGTCAAAAAGCATAATAACTGACTGCGAAAATAACCGGCTGCAACTGAGTAAAATATTGATATTCAAGCTCTGAACTCCTATAATTGATAAGCAATGGTCACCTATGAGAATAAGGGCTTCAGATTTCTGCCAAAAAATCTAATTATTTTTACTTTGAAATTTTTTGACCGTATATCTCTTTTTTTCGTTCAGCTGAAAATTAATCCAAATCATCTCAGCCTGGCCGGACTTCTGGCTGGCCTGCTGGTCGGTCTTTTCTACGCCCTGGCTCTGCCAGTCTGGGCTTTAGTCTTCCTTCTTATTTCCGGCATGATGGACATTCTCGACGGCAAGGTGGCTACTAACGGTAACAGGAAAACCCGTTTCGGAGCTGTTTTTGATTCCAGCCTGGACAGATATTCAGAATTTGCCATATATTTTGGCCTTGGTTATTACTTCCGTCATCACTGGGTTCTGTGGGTGATAGCTCTGGCTTTTCTGGGTTCGACTATGGTCAGTTATACCAAGGCGCGGGCTGAAGGGCTTGGAATTCAATGCCAGATGGGAATCATGCAGAGAGCCGAAAGATTAGTTCTCTTGATTTTGGGCACGCTCATCGGCCTGATTATTCGTCGCTTTGATCAAGCCATGATCATAACGATTATTATTCTGACCTTTGCCTCTAATCTCACCGCTATTCAGAGAATAATATTTGTCTATAAGCAGGAGCGACAAGAAGGAAATAAATCTTGATTTAAATTATCGCCCCTGGTTCTGTTTTCCTTTTTTCCTGAGTTTGCTCAGCTCTTTCCGCCTTCTAACCCAGCTTTTCTTTTCGACCTGACGCGCCCGGGCAATAGCCAGCGACTCTGGTGAGACATTATCAGTAATGGTTGAGCCAGCCGCGACATAGGCTCCGCGGCCTATTCTGACTGGGGCTACCAGCTCCGTACCGGAGCCAACAAACACCTCCCGGCCAATTGTGGTCTTATTCTTCTTCTCGCCATCATAATTGCAAGTTATCGTTCCAGCCCCGATATTTACCTTGGCCCCAACCAGAGCATCGCCCAGATAACTCAGATGCATGGCTTTTGACTCCTGGCCAAAAACCGTTTTTTTCATTTCCACAAAGTTGCCTACCCGGCTGCCTGCCTTTAATCTGGTTTCCGGCCGCAGGCGAGAAAAAGGCCCGACCTGGGCAGCCTTTTCAATCCGACAGCCTTCTATGACTGTCGAACTAAAAACTTTTACCTCGTCGCTGATCCGGCTGTCAATAATATGGCAATATGGGTAGATGAAGCAATTCTTGCCCACCCTGGTCCTGCCTTCAATTACAACCCAGGGGTAGATGATACTCCCCCGGCCAATTTGAACCTCCGGATCAATCCAGGTTTCATCGGGCGATAAAAAAATCGCTCCCTTCTCTTCGAGCTCAGCCACCTTTAATCTGTTCAGAATTGAGGCTGCCCGGCTCCAGTCTGCCGATCCCATTATGATCATAAAATTCTTTTTTTGCTTGTCACCAACCCAGTCAAAACCCAGGCTATCATAATCAGGCTTCAAATAATCAGTCAGCCCCACCACATCAAGTTCGCCTGAGGGCTTAAAACCTCTCTCCAGCGGGAACTGCCCCGCTTTTTCATTAAGATCAATCACCGCCAGCCCTGGATAAACAAAACAATCCTCGCCAGACCGGACATTTTCAGTCTTCTGTTTTCCAGCCAAAAAAGTCAGACGGTATCCATTGTCCCGGTGAGTTTTCACAGCTTTTAATAGAATTTCCTGATTAACCGGGAAAAACTCAGTAGATAAAAGAAGAGCGTCTCCTTCCCTTCCCAGCCTGGAAGAATATCTAGATAGCAGGTCTTCTGCCGGAGCTTCTTCTGGCTGAACAAAAAACAGGCGATCGGTTTTTTTGTTAGGGAGATAGCGCTGAGGCGGTCTGGAGATAATCATTACCTTGTCTGGCTTGAGGCCCAGACAAACCTTTATCATATGATTCAGTCTGGCTTCAGGCGAGAGGAGTAAAGGCAGTTGCCTCTCCTCTTCCCGTTCAGCTCTCAATTGACTGATAATTATCTGGAGCTTATTTTTCATAAAAGCTTAACCAGGACTTTAAATCTTTTATCTTCCCACAAAGGTTCAAAGTCCGTTTCGTTCTGGGCCAGAATGGCCAGAGCTTTATCTTTCTGAATAGCTTTTTTTAAGGCTTCCAGGCTATCATCGAGGCGACTACCCTGGACATAAGCGATGGCCATCAGATAATAAATTCTGGCTTCCTCCTTTTTAAAGTCGAGAGCTTTTTCCAGAAGTTTTAGAGCACCTTCATAGTCTCTCTGGTTAATTTTCATCTGAGCATAAAAGAGATAATCTTCAACCGTCTTAAGATTAACTGATTCTTTTTTCTGACCCTTCTGGCAGATGGTAAGATAGACACGTGCCCGGTCAACCAGTTCGTGCTCGTCTGGAAATTTTTCTATCAAACTCCCGAAAGAAGAGGCTGCTTTCTCGTAGTCCCGGCGGCGGAAATCTTTTATCCCCTGACTATAAAGATTGAGGGCTTTCTGGTAATCATCCTTTTTCTTGAGTTCGCTCACCTTGTTCTCCTGACCATCGAAGGTTAAATCTGTGCTATTTTACAACAAGAGGGGGTAGTTTGACAAGTTTCGTCACTGAGCATTAATTTAACCAGCAAAAAAGTCTTTTAATCCATCCGCCAGGTCTGGCTAGGCCCGCCCTATAAAATCAAATAATATGGGCGGCAGACTACCATTCAGATTTTTTTGTGTTAGAATGAAAAAGTGAAAGCAATTCTGGCTGAAATCTTAGAGAATCTTTATAAGCAAAAAATAACTCCAGAGAAAGCTCTTCAGAAACTAAAAGATTTTCCCTATGAAGATCTGAAATTTGCCAAAATTGACCACGCCCGAGAACTGAGAAGAGGTTCACCTGAAATCATACTTGGCCAGGGGAAAACGGCCGATCAGATTGTACAGATTGGCAAATCCATTCTTAATAAGCAAAGCAACCTGCTTATTACCAGGCTTTCACCTGAAGTTTATAAAAGCCTGAAAAATCGCTTGCCCGCTGGAAAATATCACGAGGCGGCTCGATGTTTGACTGTAATTAAGAAGCAGCCAGTGCCCGGCACAGGCCAGGTGGCCATCTTGACTGCCGGGACATCTGATATTCCTGTGGCTGAGGAAGCAGCCATCACCTGTCATTTTTTTGGCAATGAGGTCAGCAAAATTTATGATGTGGGAGTAGCTGGCCTGCACCGCCTTTTAAGCTATTATGAGCAGCTCCGGCAGGCCAGAATAATTATTGTCGTCGCCGGTATGGAAGGGGCCCTACCCAGTGTCGTAGCCGGATTAGTAGATTCTCCAGTTGTAGCTGTTCCGACCAGCACAGGTTATGGAGCCAGTTTTCATGGCGTGTCCGCTCTTCTGGCCATGCTCAATTCTTGTCCGGGAGGGGTGGCGGTCGTAAATATTGACAATGGCTTTGGCGCTGGTTACCTGGCCAGCCTGATCAACCACTTAGAATGAAACTTATAGAAAACAATAGTTTATCTGAGGCCCGGTTCTTGACAACCAGCCTTCTCGAAACTATCTTATATAGAAAAGGCAGACCATTTTTCGGCTGATGGAAATAACCGAAAAGATAAAACAGGTGGCTTCTATAATCGAGATAGCCTCTCAATATACCACTCTAAAAAAAAGAGGAAAAAAATGGGTTGGGTTATGCCCCTTTCACTCCGAAAAAACTCCTTCCTTTACGGTTGACGAAGAGAAGCAATTGTTTCATTGTTTTGGCTGCGGATCTGGGGGGGATCTCTTTTCACTCGTCATGGAAAAAGAAAACCTGACTTTCCCTGAAACCGTCCGATTCCTGGCTGAAAAATATCATATTCCGTGGCAGAATAGCCACCAGACCTCAGGACAGGCTCGCCTGGAAGAAAAAATTTTTGAAATCAACGAGAAAGCCCTGGCTTATTTCAGGCACAATCTATTTAAAACACCCGAAGGCCAGAAAGCCTTTGACTATCTTAAAAGCCGGCAGTTTTCAGAAGAGACGATCAAAAAACTAAGATTAGGCTATGCTCTTAATTCCTGGGATTCCCTTTATGATGTCTTCAAGACCAGCTATAGTCCCCAGGACCTGGAAAAAGCTGGATTGATTATCCGGGGTCAAACAGCCGGCGAATTTCGTGACCGTTTCCGAGGGCGGATCATTTTTCCAATTTTTACTCTGACCGGCCGGGTGGTGGCTTTTGGAGGCAGAACTATCTTTGATGCTCAACCCAAATACTTAAACTCACCCGAAACTCAAACTTTCATTAAGGGCAGCCTGCTTTATGGTCTTAATTTTACCAAAGAAGAAATCAGAAAGGCAGGAGAGCTGATTCTAATCGAAGGTTATGCCGATTTTGCCTCGCTCTATCAGGCCGGTATTCAGAATATCGCAGCTTCGATGGGCACCAGTCTTACCCCCCAGCAGATATCTCAGGCTAGACGCTACGCTTCAAGCATTATTATTAATTATGATGGTGATGAAGCTGGGATTAAGGCGGCCTTGCGGGCGGTGCCGCTCTGCCTCGAACATAGCCTGAAGACGAGGGTTCTGCTTTTGCCAGAAAACCTTGATCCGGATGGGTATTTAAGAAAATATGGTCCGGATAGATACCGGCAGCTGATTAAAAAAAGCTATGATGGCTTCCGTTTTTTGCTTTATCATTACACCAGAAATGTTGACCTCAATGTAGCTGAAGAAAAAAGCCGGGTAGCCAGAATGATTATGGACGAAATAAAGCGCCTGCCTGATGCCCTTGTTCAGAACGAATATCTTCATCAGACGGCTGATTTTCTCAAAATTGAAGAGAATCTGCTCAGAAAAATAATCGAGACTGGTTCTAGAACGACTCAGCCGAAAGCCAGCTGGCAAGAGGAAGAATTATTCTGCCCGGCAGAAAAGCGCCTGCTGCAGCTTCTGTTCAATCAGCCAGAATTGATGCTACCGTTGGCCAATGAATTCGACCCTGAATGCTTTGAGGGTCTGCCCAGTGAAGCTGTTTTCCGTTGTCTCCAGGAATGTATTAAAAAAGGCCGGGCCTGGGATTTCAGCCAGCTTCAGGAGTTAATTAAACCAGGTTTGCTCAGTCATGTGGCCAGAACCCTGCAGGAAGAAGCGCCGGCCGGTTCTCTGGGTGAAGCGCTGGATTGTCTTAATACCCTGAAGAAAGTCAGCCTGCAGAAAAAACTTAAGGAAGTCCAGAAAGAAATCACTCTGAGTGAAAAGAAAGGAGATAAAGAAAAACTGACCGCTCTGCTTTACCAGAAACATGAAATTACCAGACAAATATTAACTCTATGACCAGATTAAATCTAAATATAAAAAAACAACTGCCAGCAGGCACCAGGAGGAGGTTTCAAGGTGGCATCTGATGAAAAATATCAGAAAGAAGAAATCGTTCAATTAATTTCCAAGGGGAAGAGGCAAGGTTTCTTATCGTGGGAGGAGATTGATCAGACTTTTGCTGAAGAGGTCGGCCCAGAAGATGATTTTGATAACTTTTTATCATCAATGGATAGTTACGGGATCAAGATTCTCGACTCTCAGCAAAGAGAAATTCTGGCCTTTTCTCGCAAAAAAACTGCGGCCTGCCTTCATGGCCTGGAAAGGACAACCGACCCGGTAAAACTATATCTGCGCGAAATGGGCAATATTCCCCTGCTGACCAGAGAGGGAGAAATTTCCATTGCCCGGGAGATAGAGCGGGGCGAAAAGGCTATCATTAAAACTCTGTCCAAAACGAGACTGGTTCTTAATTATCTGATAGAAATTGAACAAAGAATAGCCGATTATCCTCAAATCATTCAGAAATATTTTGACTTCAATGATGAAGAACTGGCGGACAATAAGCTGGCTGAAAAGCAGAAAGAACTTATTGATAAAATAAAAGTCATCAAGGATCTCAGCCAGAAAGTGGATAGCCTGCCGAATAACAAAAAATATAATTTTGCCCGCAGCCGGCTTATTATCAGGTTAAGCCAGTTGATCAGAGAACTTAATCTTCAGCCGAGCCTTAGAGAAGTGGTGATTGAGCAGCTTAAAGACCGGTTAAGAGAAATGAATGAACTCGAATACAGACGGGAACAGCTCAAAAATTCCCTGCCACGTAAAAAGGGGACACTGTCCGGACAGTTCAAGGGAAAAAGCAAGGAAGCCAAAAAAACTGGAATTAAATTAGACCGGAGCCGGAAAGCAACAGAAAACGAGATCAAAAAAATAAACCTGGAAATAAAAAAACTGGAAAAAGAAGTCGGCCTTGATTCACCTTCCTTGAAGAAAGCTGTCAGGACAATTACCATGGGCAAAAGTACCAGTGAGCAGGCCAAAAAACAGCTGGTCGAAGCCAATTTAAGGCTGGTTGTATCAATAGCTAAAAAATACAGTAACCGAGGCCTGCAATTTCTGGATTTAATTCAAGAAGGCAATATGGGCCTGATGAAAGCTGTGGATAAGTTTGAGTATCGCCGCGGTTATAAATTTTCCACCTATGCCACCTGGTGGATCAGACAGGCCATTACCCGGGCCATCGCCGACCAGGCCAGAACGATCAGAATCCCAGTCCATATGATTGAAACCATTAACAAACTGGTCAGGGTCAGCAGGCAGTTGGTGCAGGAGCTTGGCCGCGAACCAACCTGTGAGGAAATCGCAAAAAAAATGGATATGCCGGTCAGTAAGGTCAGAAAAATCATCAAAATCGCTCAGGAGCCTATTTCTCTCGAAACGCCTATCGGCGAAGAAGAAGACAGCCACCTGGGTGATTTCATTGAAGACAAAATCCTGCCCTCTCCGCCAGAGGCGGTCATACACCAGAGCCTCCGTGAACACATTGAGGAAGCGCTGAAGACATTGACCGACCGAGAAGGGCGGGTGCTGAAAATGCGTTTCGGCCTGGGTGACGGCAATGAGCATACACTGGAGGAAGTCGGGCAACAATTTAAAGTCACCAGAGAGCGCATCAGGCAAATTGAAGCCAAAGCCCTGAGAAAACTGAAACACCCGACCCGCAGCCGGAAACTCAAATCCTTTACCAACAGTTTCTGAAATGAAGGTGAATTGACTAACTGCATATTATCTGATATAAAAAGGCACATGGGCCTATAGCTCAGCGGCAGAGCTACCGGCTCATAACCGGCAGGTCCCAGGTTCGAATCCTGGTAGGCCCATTTTAAAACCAACAGGTAGTTCGAGAGGTAAAGTGGACGGTGAAGATGTTGATTTTGAAAAGCTGATCCGGCTACAAGAGCTGGACGTATCCTTAAAGCAGGTAACGGCTGAGCTATCTGACATTCCCGGCCTGATAGCCGGGATCGAAAAAAAAATCCAGGCAGGCTCTGATTATGTTCTGGCTGCCCAGGACCGACTGAGCAAAAATCAAAAAAGACGGCGTGAGCTCGAGGCCCAGGTTAAGGATTCGAGGGCCCAGCTGTCCAGGCTCAAGCATCAATTAAATGAAGTCAAAACCAATAAGGAATATACTTCGTTTTTGAAGGAAATTCAGGAAACGCAGAACAAAATAGATGTTTTAGAAGAAGAAATAATCAAAGAGCTACTGGTAGCCGATGAGATTGAGGAAGAAATAAGAACCGCTTTACGCCAGCAAAAGGAAGAATCCGAGCATTTAAGGCAGGAAATTGAAGCTTTAAATCAGCGCAAAAAACTCCTTGATGATCAAAAAGAGGCCCTAAATAAACAGAGGAATAAGTTACTTGCCGCTATTCCGAAAGTTCAGCTGCAGCAATATTTGAGCATTGCCCGAAAAAGAAGCGGAATAGCTCTTTCCAGGGTAGTTGATGAATTTTGCTCAATGTGCCAGATGAGAATTCGCCCTCAGATGCTTAATGAAATAAAAGACAGGTCAAAAATTTACCTCTGTGAAAGTTGTGGACGGATTCTTTATTTCGAACCGCCAGGTGAAGAATCAGAGCAGGAACCGGAAGGTTCCTCCCGGTAAAGGCTCTCAATTAGCTCATGGTAACGGCTTTCAACCTCTGTCCGTTTGACTTTAAGAGTTGGGGTTATTTCTTCTTTTTCTATTTCAAAATCATGGTCAAGTAAAACGATTTTCTTAATTTTTTCATAAGAAGCCAGGTTAGCTGTCGCCCGCCTAATCTCCGCCATGACCGAGGACACGATCTCCGGGTTATTAACCAGCTCCTGGCGGCTGGTAAATTGAATTTCGCGGCTTCTGGCCAGCCCTTCCAGCTGATCAAAATCAGGCACAACCAGAGCAGAAATAAAGCGGCGTCTGTCTCCAATCACCACCACCGTGTTGACATAGGGGCAGGTGGACAGCAGGTTTTCAATGACCTGCGGAGCAACGTTTTTCCCGCCCGAGGTAACAATTAAATCCTTTTTTCGATCTGTGATGACCAGAAAACCGTCCTCATCCAGGTAGCCTATATCTCCTGTATGGAACCAGCCGCCGGCCAGTGCTTCCTGTGTCTCTTGCTCTCTTTTATAATAGCCTTTCATCACATTTGGGCCCCTGGCCAGAATTTCGCCATCAGCAGCAATCTTGATTTCAACACCAGGGATAGGCTTTCCGACCGTGCCCAGTTTCAAGGATCCAGAACAGTTAACAGTCAAAACAGGTGAGGTTTCAGTCAGTCCATAGCCTTCATAGATGGTCAGTCCAATCGCATAGAAAAACTCAGCGATATCTTTCGCCAGGGGGGCTCCACCTGATATAAAAAACCTGACCCCGCCACCGGTTTTCTCAATAATTTTGCCGAAAACCAGATGGTGAGCCAGCTGGCGCTTTAACTTTAATCCAGTCGGAAGTGGTTTTCTGGCAAGCTCGTAACTGGCATATCTTTTTCCTGTTTTTTGCGCCCAGAAGAATATTTTTCTGGTCAGCCCTGAACTGCCTAAAATTGTATCCATCACTCCGGCATATATTTTTTCAAAAACACGGGGCACACTGACCATGATCTGCGGCTTAATTTCAAGCAAATTCTGAGCGACAGTTTCCAGGTTCTCAGCAAAACCAATCGTTGCCCCGGCATAAAGGTAAGCAAACATTACCATGCGCTCAAGGACATGGGAAAGAGGCAAAAAAGACAGAACGGTATCACGGTCTGAAATGTCAAATATTGAGACACACGTTCTGACATTGCTGACAAAATTACGGTGGGTCAGTATTACCCCCTTGGGGATACCGCTGGTCCCTGACGTATAAACCAGGGAAGCCTCGTCATCAGGACTTATCCGATCTACCAGCTCTCTAAATTTCAGGGGCGTTTCAGCTTCAGCCTTCTGGCCGGCAGCCAGTAAACTGGTCAGATTCAGGTAACCGTCAACGGGCTTATCTTCCATGGTGATAAAGTGCCTGATATTTTTTAAGCGGTCGCCGAGCGATTGAACCTTCAAGCGCTGCTCCTCATTGGAAACGACCACTATCGAAGCATCTGAATCTTCAATCATATAGGCAACCTGAGAGGCGGTCAGAGAAGTATAAACAGGGACGGTCAAAGCCCCGTTACAGATAGCAGCCAGGTCAGTTATCACCCACTCCGGACGATTTTCAGCCAGGAGAATTAATTTCTCTCCTTTAGCCAGGCCCAACTGGTTCAGAGCCAGAGCCAGGTGAATAACCTTTTTCTCAAATTCAAAAGTCGAAACCGTCTGGTAGGTACCGTTTTGTTTATAAAGCATAAAGTCAGATTTAGCATAGCTACTAACTGTTTTTAAAAACAACCTGGCCAGTGTGTCGCACATATCCATTACTCCTGACGAAATATTGATGCCTATTTTAAGGAAATTAGAATAAGAAGGCAATTATCTTTCTGGCTGGGAGGCTAAATCTCAGTCTTCCTGAACTTTAGCAATAGAGCAAACCTGGTCGCCTTCATCCAGCTGGATGATCTTGACTCCTTGAGTAGCCCGGCTTAATGGCCTGAAATCGGTCGTTTTTATCCTGATGACCTTGCCACTTATGGTGATGACCAGCAAATCATCTTCGTTGACATTAACCATGTCCAGAGCTGGGCCAATCTTTTCTGTAATTCTTAAATTGAGTACTCCCTGACCGCCACGGCGGTGAACAGGATAATCTTCAATCGGAGTCTTCTTGCCATAGCCGTTTTCAGAGGCAGTAAAAATATATTTATCATTATCCCCGACAACAATCATACTGATGACCCTGTCTTTTGGTTTAAGGGTAATAGCTTTGACTCCAGCTGCCTGGCGTCCCATCGGTCGGACCTGGCTCTCCTTAAATCTGATGGCCTTGCCCATTCTGGTCCCGATAATAATATCATTTTTTACGCTGGTCAGAGCAGCCGTGAAAAGGCTGGTTCCTGGCTTGAGGCCCATAGCAACAATGCCCCCCTTACGAACATGCCGAAATTCACTGAGTTTGGTCTTTTTAACCAAGCCATTATCAGACAGAAGAATAACAAATTGATCATCCCTGAATTCCTTAACGGCCAGAATTGACTGGACTTTTTCCCCGGGCTGAAATTCCAGAAGGTTGGCAATAGCTTTCCCCTTGCCCGACGGCCCGGCGTCTGGTACATCCAGCGCTCTTAGCCAGTAGAGGCGCCCCTTGTTGGTAAAAACTAGCAGATAGGAATGAGTCGACCCGGTAAACAGATTATCAACGACATCTTCGGCCTTCATATCAATTCCCTTGCGGCCCTTGCCTCCACGACTCTGAAAACGGTAAGAGTTAAGAGAAGTTCTCTTAATATAGCCTGACTTGGTATAGACAATAGCTACATCTTCTTCCTTAATCAGGTCTTCAGCTTTGATTTCGGTTATAACTTCATCCCTGATTTCTGTTTTTCTCGTATCCTGATATTGTTCCTTCAGCTGCTTTAGTTCGTCTTTAATAATTTGCAGGACCATATCATGATTTTTCAGGATTAACTTGAGTTTTTTAATCAGCTCCTTAAGTTCCTGGTGCTCCTGCACTATTTTTTGTCTTTCGAGGCCGGTCAGACGCTGTAATTGCATTTCAAGGATGGCTTGAGCCTGGATGGCAGTCAGTTTAAATCTGGTTATCAGACCATTTTTGGCTACTTCTACTGTCTTGGATGATCTGATCAGGTCGATAACCGCATCGAGATAATCAAGGGCAATTAGAAGACCTTCCAGAATATGCACCCGGTGTTCGGCCTTTTTCAGGTCGTGGCGGGTTCTTCTGATAACAACTTCCTGCCGATGAGCCAGAAAATAATTCATCATCTCGAGGAGGCTCAGCAGCTTCGGCTGCTTGTCAACGATAGCCAGCATAATGATCCCGAAGGAAGTCTGCAAGGCTGTACGCTTGTAGAGGTTATTAAGAATTATTTCCGGCAGCTCTCCCCTTTTGAGCTCAACCACCACTCTGATTCCTTCCCGGTCAGATTCATCCCTGATGTCGGCAATGCCCTCAATTTTTTTACTATTAACCAGTGCAGCCATGTTTTCCAGCAACCTGGCTTTGTTTACCCCATAGGGAATCTCAGTAATAACTATCCTGTCTTTCTCGCCTTTTTCAGCCCGTTCGATTGTACTCTTGGCCCTCAGTTGAACTACACCCTTACCTTCAAGATACGCCTGTCGGATATTCTGGCGGTTAAAAACGTAGCCACCAGTCGGGAAATCAGGGCCAGGAATATATTTCATAATGTCATCAACTGTGGCTTGCGGATGATCAATCAGGTAAATCATCCCGTCACAGACTTCAGCCAGGTTGTGAGGCGGTATATTACTGGCCATACCCACCGCAATCCCGGAGGAGCCGTTGACCAGAAGATTCGGAAACTTAGCCGGCAAAACTTCTGGCATTAGTAAGCTCTCATCGTAGTTGGGAACAAAATTGACTGTATCTTTGTCAATGTCAGCCAGGAGTTCTTCCGCCAGGCGAGTCATCCTAACTTCGGTATAACGCATAGCAGCTGGCGGGTCGCCATCCACCGAGCCAAAATTACCCTGACCATCAACCAGCGGATAGCGCAAACTGAAATCCTGAGCCATTCTGACCAGAGCATCATAAACAGCTGCATCTCCATGTGGATGATATTTACCGATGACATCGCCAACGATACGAGCTGATTTTTTAAAAGGCTTATTATGGAGAGTGCCGGTCTCCCACAGGGCATAAAGAACACGGCGGTGAACAGGTTTAAGACCATCTCTGATATCAGGAATTGCCCGGCCAATGATGACACTCAGGGCATAATCCAGATAGGACTTCTTCATTTCCTCTTCAAGGCTGACCACCGACAGATTCTTGGCTACTGGCGGTAGATTCCCCCCTATGTTATCACCGCCCTGGCTGCCACCCTCAGGTTTCTGGCCTTGACCACTGGCCGCTTCGATCTTTTCTTTATCCCGCGCCTTTTCCTTGTCTTCTTTTTTCCGGGCCATTATCTTAAACCTTTCTGTCTCACTCCTGCCTGGCTGTCATCAGATATCAAGGTTTTGAGCCAGGAGGGCATTCTCTTCAATGAATTTCTTTCTTCTCTCGACTTCTTCTCCCATCAATGTGGAAAAAACTTTATCAGCTTCAACAGCATCCTGGATAGAGACCCTCAGCAAAGAACGTTTCTCAGGATTCATGGTTGTCTCCCACAACTGCTGAGCGGTCATTTCTCCCAGGCCTTTATAACGCTGAATGGCTACACCTTTTTTGCCTTTTTCAAACAGATAATCGAGGAGCTTATTTTCATTCTCGATGGTAAGAGAATCTCCCGTATTAATTACCTCATAAGGAGGCTTAAATTCTTCCAGCTCCTTAACGATTCTGAACAGATTCTTATACTCTATCGAATTTATCAGGTCAAAATTAATCCTGGTTCGGTTAGTCATGCCATTAACCTGATAACTGGCAATAATTTCGTAAGTATCGTACTCATCATCACGGATGAGGTCAGTCTGAAAGCCAAGGCCGGAAATTAGCCCCTGAAGTCTCCTCATATTTTTTTTATCACTGAGAGCTTCCAGTTCCCTGATATTTTCATTTATCAGCAGATCTGTCAAACTGGAGGGTATATTCTTTTTTTCCAGATAGTTCAGATAATTTTTCTTCTGCATGATTTTAAGAATAAATTTTCTGAATTTTTCGCCTTCAATTAGCTCCTCGATACCTTTTACCCGTAGTTTAAAATCCTCAGAAATCTTTTTTACCACCCACTTCTCATATTCCCGCTCTTCCTTAAGATACTGGACTTCCTTCCCGCGGGTAATCTTATAGAGCGGCGGCTGGGCAATATAGATATGCCCATTTTCAATGAGCGGCTTCATCTGGCGGTAAAAGAAAGTCATAAGAAGGGTTCTGATATGAGAGCCATCAACATCAGCATCAGTCATAATGATAACTTTATGGTAGCGAAGTTTTTCCACGCTGAAGTTTTCTTCTCCAGCGCTCGTTCCAAGGGCAGCGATAATTGTGCCGATTTCTTCATTATGGAATATTTTATCAGGTTGAGCTTTCCAGACATTCAGGATCTTGCCCCGCAGAGGAAGAATCGCCTGATAACGGCGATCACGGCCCTGCTTGGCTGAACCACCAGCACTGTCTCCTTCGACAATAAACAACTCAGCCAGGGCAGGATCGCGTTCCTGACAGTCAGCCAGTTTGCCCGGAAGTGAGGCTGACTCCAGGACGCTTTTACGCCTGGCCAGCTCTCTCGCCTTACGAGCTGCTTCCCTGGCTCTAGCCGCATCTATCGCCTTGGCAACTATTCTTTTGCCATTGGTCGGGTTTTCCTCCAGGTAAGCGGCCAATTTTTCATTGACCAGCGACTCGACTATACCTTTAATTTCCGAGTTGCCCAGCCTGGTTTTGGTCTGACCTTCAAACTGTGGATCGCGCATCTTGATGCTTAAAACTGCCGTCAAACCTTCACGAGCATCCTCACCAGAAATACTGCCTGAGCCCAGATCCTTCAGCAAATTATGGCTTTCAGCATAATTGTTCAGGCACCTGGTAAGGGCTGATTTAAAACCGATCAGATGAGTCCCACCCTCAGTCGTATTAATATCATTAACGAAAGTAAAAATATTCTCTGTATAACCGGTGTTATACTGAAAGGCCACTTCCACCATAATGTCATCTTTCTGAGCTTCAAAATAGACTGGCCTTGGATTCAGAACTGTCTTATTCTGATTAAGATATTGAACAAACTCCAGGATACCACCCTTGTACTGAAACTCATGGGTTTTATTTATCCTTTCATCTGTAATGACAATCTTCAGGCCCCGGTTGAGGAATGAGAGCTCTCTCATTCTCTGAGTCAAAACCTCAAAGTTAAATTCAGTTGTATCAAATATCTCCTCATCCGGCCAGAAAGTAATTTTGGTTCCCGTTTTGTTGGTCTTCCCTATCTTTTTGAGTGGCGTAATTGCATTGCCCCGCTCAAAAACCTGAGTGTAAATCCCTCCGTCACGTTTGATCTCGAGTTCCAACCGGCTGGATAGAGCATTCACCACCGACACCCCAACTCCATGCAGCCCGCCAGAAACCTTATAGCTTTTATCATCAAATTTTCCCCCGGCGTGGAGGACGGTCAGGACAATTTCGGCTGCCGGCCTCTTTTCCTTGGGATGCATTTCAACTGGTATGCCGCGGCCGTCATCTATTACCGTGACTGAATTATCAACATGGATAATGACTTCTATTTTTGAGCAATATCCGGCCAGGGCTTCATCAATCGAATTATCTACTACTTCATAAACTAGATGATGAAGTCCATCAGGGCCTGTGCTGCCAATATACATGGCCGGTCTCTTACGCACCGCTTCCAGGCCTTTAAGAACTTTTATACTATCAGCTGTATATTTTTCATCTTTCATATTTATCACCTATCAAGATAAAATTATGGTTTATGCTGAAGAAAAATCTATCTAACCCTGAAAGCATTTCCAATTTAATTATAGACTAAATCACTCTAAAAGTAAAGAAAAAAGTGGCATTAAAAGAGTAAAATATGTGGTCCTATCTTATTTATTATCAATATGTTATCGGCACCCTTGACTATCCATTATCAAAATTGAGGACTTTGAGTCATTTTTAATATTATTTTACCAGCAGAAAAGACGGATCATGGTGGAAAAATTTCTCATTTACTGACTCGAAAATGTCTCAAATTTACCGTTCTCAGCAGGCAGACATAGCCCCATGCCGGTAGGAATGCTGACCTTAATGACTGATTGACCTTTTACCTGGGGAACAAGCCCGAGACCTTTTTTTGATCAGTTATCGGCGCCAGCCTGTGGTCTTAACTTTTCTGGCGAGACTGTGGCCAGCTCCATCACACCTACAAACAGCAACCTGGCCAGATCTTCAAGTATTTCTGGATTGATTATCGAAGGATCATCACGTGTATTATGATAGGTCGGATAGGGCAACTCCAGCCCGGAAACAGAAAGAGAAAGAGCAGGAATATTTTTATCAGCAAAGCGAGCAGCATCCAGGCGAGGACGGGTTAGATTATTCCAGTAATTGGCAGCCATCTGGCGGTGAATATAGCTGGTATTGGCTTTCTCCAGCGGGCCATACAGCCAGGGAAAATTTTTGCCGGCTAAAACAAAAATTCTGTCGCCTGAGCCGACACCATCCATATTGATCAGCCCAACTGTTTTGTTTAGGTCAAACATCGGATGCTCTAAATAGAATTCTGAACCTTTAACGCCCTGTTCTTCCGCCCCAAAAAAAGCAAAGAGAACTGTCCTTTTTGGCTTAACCTCACATTTCATCAAGGCTTGAGCTACCCCCAGCATAACCGCCACAGCTGAGGCATTATCATTGGCTCCAGGCATCAGATCGGGACAGCTGCCAACATGATCGAGATGCCCGCCAATAATTATTATTTCATCTTTAAGGACCGGATCCTGACCTTCCACTTTGGCCAGCAGGTTATAGCCCAGGCCTTCCGGATGATGTTCTGTCTTGTTTTTAATGGTAAAAACCTTTCCAGTCTTAAAGGATTGAGGCTTCAGGGTCTTTTTTATCGTAACAACTGTTTCCTGGTAAGTTTTACCGCTGCCAGCGAAGATATCATCGACGACACTCCGGCCAATATGGCTGTAAATGAAACCCTCAATATAATCATTGTTGGGATTGACTATTGGCCCGTAGTAATAAAGCAGGCCTTTGGCCCCATGAGCGGCAGCATTTTGAAGCTTATATTGATGAAAGGAATAAGGACGCCATTTCTTAAATATTTCCGGGTCTTTATCAGGGCCGAACGGGACCTCACTTTCCATTAAGACTATTTTTCCCCGGACATCAATGCCTTTATAGTCATCATAGCCGAGTTCAGGAGCGGTTATCCCAAAGCCAACATAAACCACTTCGGCCGTCACTTCTCCCGAAGCCGAAGTCCCGCCAGGGAAATATTCATCCTCATAACGGTAATACTTTTTTATTTCACCTGATATTTTTAAACCAGGAGCATAAACAGGCAGGTGAAGCGAGACTTCACCCCGATCAAGAACCAGGGTATATGGATTGGGAAAGGCCTGGAGATAAGTACCATGGTCGCCGGCAGGCTTGACACCCCAGGAAACCAGCAATGAACTCACCAGGTCAGCAGCCTGATTAAAGCCAGCCGTTCCCGTCAGGCGCCCCTGATATTTTTCAGAACTCAGTTCCTTAACCCAGTCAAAAAGAGACTGGCTGGAAATCTGATGAAAAACCTTAAGCCATCTGTCTTCCCCCCGGCTGCTCTGGTTCTGGGCTGATAACAGGCCGGAAGCCGGCACCAGATAGAGAAAAAGAAGCAGCAGGAGACCGCCCCTTAAATAATAACTTTTGCCAGGTCTGTATTTCATGAAACACCTCCATTTGGCCAGATTCCAGGCTGTCCCCTGACCTAAGTTCTTATAGCCAACCCGCCCCGGAATAAGAAGCCATCAAAAACACCAGCCTCAAAACAGAAACTGAGCGTTTTAGAAATTCTGGCCCTAAAGCCAAAATCCATCTGGACAACGGGCAAAAAATTCAAAGAAAAGCTCTTGCCAGCAGCCAATCTTTCATCTTTTATCTCACGAAGAGTTTTGATAGCTGACTGAGAATACTCTTGAGTTGAGTTGTCAGGCAAAGTCAAGATGCCAGAATAAGAATATTCATAGCTGGCCTCAAAAAAACTCTTTCCAGTGGAGAGACCGGCACCAAGCGTGAAAAATGGAGAAATTGTTTTTGACGGCCAGAGTTCCCAGCGCAAGTTCAAGTGAAAAGACAGTGGCTTAATAATGAACTTGCCCTGAGCCAGGGCTCTAAAACTGGCTGCCTGATTGAGACTCTGGTCAATTAAATCAAGATCGGCTGTAACCTGGGGGAAAGAAACTTTCATGGAACTTTTCTCGACACCCAGGCCAAGACTAAAAGCACCATTCCTTCCGCCCGGGTAAAATCTCAGTTCAAAGCCAATATTATGGCCCGGAGCATCGAAGGTTACTTTCTGGCTATAACCATTTTCCATCAGGTTTGGATAATCATTTTGTATCTGGTTTATAAATCTATCTTTAAGATCACTTTCCAGGACATTGCTGACCATATTTTCTACCAGGCCTTTAGCCACATTTAAAGTCCAGCCTGAATAGTGAAGGCTGAATTCCAACTGGCCATCAGCTAGAAGAAAAGGCCCGGTCAGGATAAACATCAGGCCGGCCAGCAAAAAACATTTAAATACTTTCATAATTTAGATTCTCATTATGTGTGGCGTCAGTTATTTTATTTGCACCGGGTTATAGATGTCAAGGCTAAGCCAGAACTCAGACCATCGAGAGCTCTGGGTTTTCCAAGTTCCGCTTTCTTCTTACTGGATAAAGATTTTCTCTCGTTTTTTGCCAGCCATAGTCTCCTGGATGGAAGTAATTGATTGTTTTCTTTTAATTTGTTATGTTAGACTGAAAAATTGGAGGTGTGACATGAATAAATGGACTCTCGTCTTGATTGGCCTTTTGACACTCGCTCTGACCATACCTGCTTTAGCCGCTAACCCCAAGGTTTTGATGAAAACATCTAGGGGTGATATAGTTATCGAACTTTATCCCGATAAGGCACCGGTGACAGTTGAGAACTTCCTGGCTTATGTCGACAATAAATTTTATGATGGGACAATTTTCCATCGAGTCATAAAGGGATTTATGATTCAGGGCGGCGGTCTGACATCTGACATGAAAGAAAAAGCAGCCAAAAGGCCACCAATAAAAAATGAAGCTGACAACGGCTTAAAAAATTTACGTGGGACAATCGCCATGGCCAGAACAGCTGATATAAATAGTGCTACCAGCCAGTTTTTTATCAATCTCGTTGATAATACTTTCCTTGATCATGTGCCTGGCGATCCGGCCAAGTTCGGTTATGCTGTTTTTGGTAAAGTTACTCAAGGTATGGACGTTGTTGACGCCATCGCCAATGTTCAGACCTCAGCCAAAGGGATGCATCGAGACGTACCGGTCGAACCTGTCGTCATCATTTCTGTCAGCCGGGTTCAATAATGAGCTTTAAACTATCTCAGGCTGACCGGGAATAAAAAAACCAGCTTCGCAGCACGGATTGATGTTTAACTGGGTTTTTGCACTGTTTCATTTCTCTCTTTATTTGGGGCTGGTGGCTTATTCGGTTTATTCTTTGATTGAGGGACGATGGGGGACCGGGCTGATTCTGCTGGCTTTCCTTACCGCTTACTATTTTCTTGTCCTTCATCAAGGAGTTCTAAAAGAAATAAAGAGGAAAAAAAAGAAACCTTTTGTGCGGAAACAACAATTAAGATAGATGAAGGTAAGCTGAAACAGCAACCTGTAAGAGATATATAATTATAATTAAAACAATTAGGATAAAATACACAAAAGAGGTTAATAATGAATAGAAAAGCACGGATTATTTTAGGCTGTTTAATTTTAATCTGGCCGGCAGTCAGCCTGCTGGCCGGCGAGACACCAGCTCATCTAAAAAAAGCTGTGGCTGCTATTGATCCCATCCTCCCCTACCAGCTAGCTCGAACCATGGCCTCGGCTGAGTTTGCTGGCAGATTGACAGGAGATGAGGGCTATACTAAGGCAGCCAGATGGGCAGCCGGGAAATTCAAAGAGTGGGGACTTAAGCCCCTGGAGGCTAAAACTGGTTACCTCCAGCCATATCCTTCTCCATATACTCTGATAGATGAGTCAGCCATGACTCTTTACCTGCCGGATAAGCCCGGTCAGGATGGACAGCCAGTAAATCAAAAAATTGAGTTAAAACCAGAAAAAGACTTTTTGCCTCTCTTCTTTTCTGATAGCGGAGATAAGACAGGCGAGCTGGTTTTTGCCGGCTGGGGTATTTCTGCTCCCGAACTAAACTATGATGATTACGCTGGTCTGGAAGTCAAAGGCAAATATGTTCTTTGTTTCCGGGGAACGCCTGAGCCGGGCAGAGCTGAATTTCAGTATCATGATGAACACCGGACCAGAATGAAAACGGCCAGAGATAAAGGGGCCCTCGGCTTGATTTATATTTACCCTCAAGTCCAGGCCAATCCAAATGGCGACTGGCTTCAGGGCTTCATGCCAGCCATGATCAGCGAGAAAACAGCTGATGCTATTTTTAAAGAAATCAATTCGACCACAGCTGAATTGAAAAAGGCCCTTCAGACTTACCGGCGCCCGATATCTTTTCCTCTGAAGTCAAAGCTGGCTTATTCGGTCAAATCCAGACATTTCCCGGAAGGAACTGGCTATAACGTCGCTGGCTGGGTGGAAGGTTCTGATCCAAAACTAAAAAAGGAATTGATTATAGTCGGGGGACATTTTGACCACTGCGGTCGTCACCTTGGATTGCTGTTTCCCGGTGCTGATGACAACGCCAGCGGGTCAGCTGTCGTCATGACTCTGGCCAGGGCTTTCAGCACGAGTCAGTCCAAACCTAAAAGATCAATTATGTTTGTCCTCTTTGGTGGTGAAGAAATGGGCCTCATGGGTTCAAATTATTTGGCCGAACATCTCCCGGCTGGATTCACCCAGGTGGCCGCCATGTTTAATTTTGATATGGAAGGAGAAGGTGATGGTGCCTGGTGCAGCTTGAGTGCCGAACCTCCAGCCCTCAGGGAAGCTGTGGAGAGAGCCAATCAGGAGATAGACATAATTAGGGGAATTAATGTAATGAGACGAGTTGGAGTCAGAGGTTCGGATTTCGCTCCTTTCTTTCTGAAAGGCATTCCGGTGGTCAGTCTGGGCTCAAACGGCCCGCACTTAGCCTATCACGGGACAGGAGATACAATTTATCGCCTCAACCCTGAAATTATGGGCGATATCGCCCGGGTTTCGTTCCTCTCTATTTACTATCTGGCCGATAGGTGATTTTGTTAATAAAAGAAAAAAACAGAAAAGAGAAAAACCATGAAAGTGGCACGAGAAGGTTTGGTTTTCTGGCTTCCAGCACTCATTCTGGCCGCTGGCCTGCTGATTCCCGGCTGGTGGGTTGGCAGCCTTCTCTTCTTTTTGCTAGCTGCTGCTTTTGCCTTTTTTTTCCGTGACCCGGCGCGCCGGCCGCCAGCTGGACCAGACCTCGTTCTGTCACCAGCTGATGGTCAGGTGCTGAAAATAGAGTCTTTTACCAACCAGCCTGAAGTAGTTGGACCTGGTCAGAAAATCAGCATTTTCCTTTCTCTGCTGGATGTACATTTCACCCGTTCGCCCTTGGCGGCAGAAATCGTCAAGGTGGATTATAACCCGGGCAAGTTTTTTCCTGCTTACCGGGACGAAGCCAGCAGCCAGAACGAATCAAATAGCCTGGTGCTGGCAACTGAAGCAGGTCAGATATTTTTAAAACAAATGGTAGGAGTTGCTGCCAGGCGGATTAAGTGCTATGTTAAGCCAGGAGACAGAGTTCAAGCTGGTCAGAAAATCGGACTGATGTACTTTGGTTCCCGTGTTGATCTTTTCCTGCCGGCCAGCATCAAGCTAAAAATCAGTCCTGGACAGAAGGTGAAAGGAGGCTTAACCATAATAGGAGAAATCAAAAATGAAGGTAAAGATTAAAAAGCCTGTTCCAAAAATATATTTTCTTCCAAGCTTATTTACTCTGACTAGTGTTTTTTTTGGTTTTCTGAGTTTAAC
>DCDG01000041.1 GCA_002316315.1 Candidatus Aminicenantes bacterium UBA1061
CCAGGGAAGCTCAGCCAGGGCTGTCCCCGCAACTAAAACGAGTAATAAAAAAATTGAAAAGACTTTAAATTTGCTTTTCATCATAATCCTCTCATTATTTTTGCTCAGAACTGGTTTTCCAGATTAAACCATCCTGACGGATATGCCATTTCTGTCCATCTTTACCGATATAAATAGCCTCAAATAAACTGTCGGTAGCCATGATCAGCGGTGGATAACCGAAATCTTTGACCTTTAATTGCCTGTCCCCGGTCAAATTAAGATCTTCCCATCTTTCTGCCCATTTTCCCTGTTCGGAATATAATTTTCTCTGACGATAATATATTTTTCTTAAAGCCCATTTGACCTCAGCGTCCTGATCCTCATCACAGTATTCTTTAGCCCGACCGGCTTCGGTCGCTGTAAACTGGACATAGCCCCACATTTCAGGATAATGAATGTTAATCAGGCCTTGAGGGGCCCAGGTCCAGTTGTCTTCGGGTAAATCGCGGCCAGTGGTGGGATCTTTTTCTTTCTGGTAAGAGCCGTCAACTATTTTGACCCGGTATTCCACTCTGGAGAAATTTAATCGCCAGGACTCTCCAGGCTCTGGCCTTTTTTTAAAAGGAGTGGCCTCTTTCAATACTTCCCAGGGCAGGGCTATTTCGACCGTCCAGCCCTTATCCTTATCTTTAGGATCGTTGAGAGTTCCATTGACGGCTACTGCTGTTTTCAACCCTTGAATATCCCAGCTGTGAATAGCTGGTCCCCCATCCCGGTAAGGCTTAACGAGCAGCAAATCCCAGACAGTATTCAGTGCATTTATCTCAAGCTCATAATAGAGGTGGCTATCTCCATCCGGATCGATGAACACTTCAAAGTCGTTGTCCTGATAAATTATAGAATCCCTTTTGGTCAAGGTAGCCCAGACCTGAGGCTCTTCCAGTTCGGCCCCGATATAAAAATAATCATCGTCCCAGAGGAGTTTAATTCTGGTCTTATATCTCGGTTTTGGCTTGTTCTTACCCCTGATATCCATAAAATCTTCCGACCAGTAAACCTTTTTCCAGGTATCTTCTTCCAGTCGGCCATCAATAGTTAACGGCTGGGAAGTGCGAAAGCACATATAATAGCGAGCCACAGGCGAAATAACAGGTTCTTCTACTCGATACAAAAGACTGGACTCGAGAGGACCGCTTAGGGGTAATAAGCCAGTCATTATAATCAGAAACAGGGCTAACTTTTTTTTCATCTATTGTCCTCCACTCCAGTTATTACCAAATAAAATTCGGCGATACAGTCAGTCAATATGGCTGTTATTTTACTCAAAACCAGAAGACTTTCCAACCAGCTATCCTCTCCCTGCCTATCTAATAAGAGATTAGTGTCTTAAGTTTTTGTTTGAATTTTTCCTTAAAAATTTATAATAATATATCTTAAGGTCATGATTGAACCAGACATCACCACCAGATTCAAATCACAAAGTAAATTTACTTCTCGAGCTGTCTATAAGTTTATCTATAAGCAGTTTTCTGGCCAGAAGGTAAACCGGCAAGTTGCTGAACAGACAGAAAGTTACCCGGTCAGAACGAGCCTTGAGTCTGCCCAGATGGCAGTAAATTTCAGCCTGAAGAATTTTGATCACCCGGGCGATAGCTCTCCGCCCGAAAGGTTTCAAAACGGTTAACATAAGGCTTTATTTCACTTAAGCCTATATTTATTATTAAATAAATTAAATAATCAGTCAGAAAGGAGTTAAGAAATGGCTAATTTTGAAAATTCTAAATGGGCACCCGGGCAGATGCGTTATTTTCTACATGACAAAAGCTTTGAGATGTTTGAAGCCCAGGCCAAGACCTATGCCGCCACCAGGTCTGCTTATTATGCCAGTTTCCTCTGCTTTGAAGGGATCAGATACTTCTGCCGCCGAAATGAGAAAGGCAAACTTGAGCTAATCTTTGTTAACTGGGATCAGAATCTGGAGCGTTTCCGTCAGAGTATGGCTTTTAACCTCAGCCGCCAGCAGCAATCTCTGCTGCCTACCAAAGAAGAACTCGAGGACATCTTCATTAATAAATATTTTTCTCATCCCGCCCTTCGCCCTTACCTGGAAGAAATGGCAGAAAAAGGGGTCCAGGGCTATCTGCGGCCTTTTACCCTGGATGAAGAACACTCAATGGGTGTGAGCTTCCCTAATTTCCCGGCGATCAGAGCCGTAACCTGCATGTATGATCGTTATCTCGGTGAACCATTTGTTGGTGTCGTTATTCCCAATCTGGTCAGAGCCCTCGGGATCAACGGGACAGGCTGCCTGAAACTGGGAGTTAACTATCTAATGAGCATCAGGGCACTGGACGAAGCCAAAGGTCTGGTACCAGAAGCAGCGGCTGTGCTTTTCCTGGACGATAAACCACATCTGCCAATTGAACAAAGAGAGATTACTGAATGGGACTCTTCCTGCTGCTTGTTAGCTCTGAAGGACGGCACGGTTGTCAAGATACCGGAGAGCAAATTAATCCTTCCCTCTGTGACGATTAAAGGGATGGTTGCCATTTTAAGACATCAAAACATTAAAGTTGAAGAAAGACCTTTTACTTTTGGTGAGCTTTATGAGCGGGTCAAAAGAAACGAACTGGTTGCAATAGCCAGTGTAGGGACTGCCGGTATTCTTAATCGAGCAGAAAAACTGGTACTGATCGATAATAATTTAAATATTGTCGGTGAGCATCTCCCATTAAAGACCCATCCTCTTTATGACCAGCTAAGAAATATTCGCGAATATTACTGGGATGTTTATCGGGGAAAAGCTGAACCGCTACCCGAGTTGAAAATTTTTAGATATGAAATAGGCTGAATGTTAATTTAAGTCCAGAAAAAGGAGCAGTCCATTATGCTTAAAAAGCACCCGCGGGCCCTTCTCTATATTTTCTTTACTGAAATGTGGGAAAGAGTCGGGTTTTATACCCTGATGGCCATTCTTGTCCTTTATATGGATAAAGTCCTGGGCTGGCCTGACTCGAAAAAGGGCGACTGGTATGGGCTTTTTCTGGCGCTTTGTTATTTTTTCCCGCTGGTTGGTGGTTATTTAGGAGACCGGCTTTTTGGCCGGATGAAGACGATTCGAACCGGCGCCGTCCTGATGGCTATTGGCTATGTTGGTCTGGCTTTGTCATCAGCAAATCAGCTCACGTCCTTCTTGCTCGGACTTTTTCTAATCGCCATTGGCACTGGTATTTTCAAAGTCAATATGGCCGTCATGGTCGGTAATATCTACAAAAATCAGCCAGAACTTAAGGATGCCGGTTTTAATATCTATTATATGGGTGTTAACCTCGGAGCCATGATTGCCCCGATCATTGCTACTGTGAACAGTGCTGTTTTCCACAGCTATCATCTGTCCTTCTGGGTGGCAGCTGGCGGTCTGATTGTGGCTCTGATCATTTTCCAGGCAGGAAAATCACTGCTGGCCCCGGTTGATGACTCTAATCTCAGGCTGGCCGGAAAATTTGAAGCAGAAAAGGGACAGCAAAATTATAAGGAGACAGCCGCCCGGGATAATGCTCAGGAAAAAGAATCTTCTGTCCGGGATTCGCACCCCCAGCAACAGGACTATAGCTCTGTACTCAGCGAAGGGAGAGAGCCAGATTTTTCTGATCGTATTTTGACTCTTTGCCTTCTTTTTACCATAGTCATCTTATTCTGGGTAGCTTTCTATCAGAATGGTTTTGCCCTGACCCTGTTTGCTGCCCGGTCAACCGTCATAAAGAGCTGGCTGAGACCGGAAACCTATCAGTTCTTTGAACCATTTTTTATTCTGGCTTTGACCCCGCTTTTGCTGTCAATTTTTAATAAGCTCAGTCAGCGTGGGCAGGAACCATCAACCCCTAAAAAAATTTTTTATGGTTTGAATTTTATGATCCTGGCTATGCTGATTATGGTCCTGGCCTGTCTTCAGGGCGGCAACAAGGATCTGAATATTATGTCACCTCTCTGGTTAATCAGCACCTATTTTGTTGTTACCATTGCCGAGATTCTGATTTCGCCCATGGGACAATCTTATGTCTCCAAGGTGGCTCCAGAGAAGATCAGGGGATTAATGATGGGCGGTTGGTTTGTGGCTACTGCTCTAGGCAGTTACGGCAGCGGGCTGCTGGGGAAACTTTACAGCCGATTCCCGCACCATCAATATTTTCTGCTGCTGGCAGTCTTGCTGGCAGCTGCAGCCGTGCTGGCGCTTCTTTCGATGAAAAAACTGGAAAAATACGGACAGGAATAAAGAGTTAGGGAGGATACCAATGCTCAAAAAAGAGGCTTTAATCAGGGAAAAAACAGAGCAAGCAGTCAAAATACTTCAGGAAAAGGGAATTGACTGCTGGATTACTTTTACCAGAGAGAGCGAAATTTGCGGTGACCCGACGCTGGTTTTTCTGGCTCCAGGCCACGTCACCTGGCATTCAGCTTTTATCATCAGCTCCGACGGCAGAAAAAGGGCCATAGTTGGCCTCTACGATCAAAGAACAATTGAAGAGACCGGGGCCTATGATGCCGTTGATAGTTATGTGACCGGTATCAAAGAGCCTTTTGAACGCTATCTGAAGGAATTGCAACCACGGATTATCGCCATTAATTATTCAAGGACCAGCGAAATCAGCGATGGGCTGACTCATGGTATGTATCTGGTTCTATATGATCTTCTCCAAGCTATTGGTTATGAAGATCGGCTGATTTCGGCTGAAAAAATAACTTCTGCCCTGAGGGAAAGAAAATCACCGTCTGAACTTGAAGCTATTAAAGCAGCTATTTCAGAAACCGAAAGAATATTCCAGCTGGTTAAAGGATTTATTGCTCCCGGTAAAACTGAAAAACAAATCGCGGCCTTCATGCTGGACGAGGTTAAAAGGCGGCAGCTCCAGACTGCCTGGGGCGAAAGCACCTGTCCAGCCGTTTTTACCGGACCGGAAACTGCTCAGGCTCATTATTCGCCGACTGATCGCGAAGTAAAACGAGGCCATCTGCTCAATATGGATTTCGGAATTAAAGTTGACGGTTATTGCTCCGATTTGCAGAGAACATTTTATGTGATGGAAAAAGAGGAAAAAGAAGTGCCACCTGAAGTGAAGAAGGGATTCGAGACCATCGTCCGCACCGTAGAAGAATGCAGGCGGGCCATGAAACCCGGTATCCAGGGATTGATCGTTGACCAGCTGGCCAGACAGATCGTGACCGAAGCAGGCTATGAAGAATTTCCTCATGCCCTTGGCCATCAGGTAGGACGATTTGCCCATGACGGGACAGCTCTTCTCGGACCCACCTGGGAAAAATATGCGGATAAACCTTTGCATCCTCTGGAACCAGGTATGGTCTTTACTCTTGAGCCCAGATTAACAGTCCCCGGCCGAGGGGTGGTCACCATCGAAGACATGGTGGTGGTGACTGAGACAGGGGCAGAATTTCTCAGTCACCCCCAGACCGAGCTGATGTTAATAAAATAGAAGTCTGGTTTTTTTGCTTACAATTTAGAGTCCATAAACGCCAGGCTTTTTAGCAAACAGCCTCACGTCGGCAATATCCTGAAAGCCACAGACAAACCTGGTCAGACGTTCCAGTCCAAAGCCAAAACCGGCCGAGGGATAAAGGCCACGTTCAGCTAGCTTTAAATAGAGATCATAGCTGTCGAGGTCTATCCCCTTTAAACGGATTCTGCTTTTTATTTTTTCCAGCTCATATTCCCTTTCTCCGCCGGACAAAGCCTCGCCATAACCGCCAGGGTAAATCAGATCCATATCGACCAGGGTGCCCGGTCTCGTTTCGTCCTGTCGATCATAAAATTCCCTTTCTTCGAGAGGAAAATCAATCAACCAGGCTGGCTCTGACAGTTCTTCTGATAGCTTCAGCTCAAAATTCTGTCCGTAGGTCTTAACTGCCTGCTCGTAGGTAATCTTCTTAAATGGCGGCTCAAAATAAGGTAACTCTCTTTTGATCGTCTTCAAATCAGCCCAGGCATCCTGTTTGATCCGACTGATAACCGTAGAAAACAGGCCTTCGCCCAGCTTAATTATTTCTTCTCGGTTTGCCTGTCTTATTTCCAGATCCAGCTGGACAAACTCAATTAAATGACGACCAGTATTTTGCCTGTCGGCCGTTTCAATCCTGACATTAGGCGAAAAACAGAATATCCTGGGAGCGGTATGCAGGGCCAGTTGCTTGTGGAAGATCATGCTTTTAGTAATTTGATATTTGAAACCGTAGCATTCAACTTCTCCCCTCACCCGGTAGTCAGTTAGAGGATCAGTAACCGGTGAGATAATCACCGGCAAAATCTCCTTAAAGCTCGCTTCGAGCAGAAATTCTCTGATATAAGTAATTAACCTGGTCTGGATAGAAATGGCCAGCTGCAGGCGGGGTGATTTAAGTTGCTCAAGATACTTATCAATGTCAATCATTTTTATTCTCCTTTTGTTTAATCTAAGGTGGACAATTTCAGACAACGACACTTGAAAAGAATTAACAGGCAGGCAGAAACAGACATGTCCCCTTAAAAGGGGACATTATTGTTGATGGAATTAAGATTTAAAAAGAAGAAAAAAAGCTGGACTCCGGGCGCGCTGGAATTACCCGAAAAAAAATCCAGGTATTGATCAGTTTTCATCACAGCTGCTTTGTCCATGCTCGACTTAATATAGACCTGCCGCCTTCTGGCGTCAAGTAGCTCAGACAGAAAAGTTTTCTATATTACTAACCAGGATCAGTGTTGTCTCTCTCACTTCTTTGATATCTTTAGCTTTCTTCTCTGGTTGCCCGGCCCTGGGCTTTGGATTATAATTTCAGACCAAATGGGGATATGAATCAGCCGGTCCAAGCGAGGTGGCCAGGATGAATAATAAATACAGTGCCCTTCAAAAACAGGCCCTTTCTTTCATTATTCTAATGGGAGTGGTCAGTTTGTTTAGCGACATGACCTATGAAGGAGCCCGCAGCCTGACCGGGCCTTACCTGGGGCTACTGGGGGCATCAGCCTTTGTCGTTGGTCTGGTTTCCGGGCTGGGTGAATTTATCGGCTATGCTCTTAGACTTCTAACTGGTATTATCGCTGATAAAACGAAAAATTATTGGCTCCTGACCATCGTCGGCTATGCCCTCAACCTTCTAGCTGTACCTCTTCTGGCTCTGACCGGCAACTGGCCACTGGCTGCTGCCTTGATTGTGGCCGAAAGATTAGGCAAAGCCATCAGAAAGCCAGCCAGAGATGCCATGATGTCCCATGCTGCTTCTCAGGTTGGTGTCGGGTATGGTTTTGCTCTGGAAGAATTTCTTGATCAACTGGGGGCCATACTGGGACCTCTCTTTTTAGCCCTGATCATTTATTTAAACAGAGGGGTCGGTCAACTCACCAGCTACCGCCGGGCCTTCGCTTTTCTGCTGATTCCGGCCCTGGCGGCCATGATAGTTTTATTTATCAGCCGGTTTAAATATCCAGCTCCTCAGGAATTTGAAGCTACAAAGAGTCAGCCGACTTCAGGTCAGAAATTTGATCATAATTTTGTCCTGTATATCATAGGAATTTCATTTCTGGCTGCCGGCTTCGCTGACTTCCCGCTGATCAGCTACCACCTGGCTAAGACCAATCTGATGACCGGTAGTCACCTGCCTTTAATCTACAGTCTGGCCATGGCTATAGATGCCCTGGCTGCCCTGTTTTTCGGTAAATTATACGATAGGATTGGCCTCAAATCTCTGTTGTTGTCAACGATCCTCTCATCAGCCTTTGCCCCTCTGGCCTTTCTGTTTTCTTCCCGGGCTGCGGTCATAGCTGGCCTGGTTTGCTGGGGCCTTGGCCTGGGAGCTCAGGAATCGATTGTTAAAGCAGTTATTGCCAGCCTGACCGGTCCAGAGAAGAGAGCCACAGCTTATGGTATTTTCAATGCCATCTTCGGATTGGCCTGGTTTGCTGGCAGTGCTCTGATGGGCTTTCTTTATCAAAAAAATATAAATGCCCTCGTCATCTTTTCAGTGGCCGGCGAGCTGGCCGCAGCCACCTTTTTCTATCTTCTTGACCATCAGCTAAAAAGAAAAGCTATCTGACCAATTCCAGCCACCGGTCTACAGTTAAATGCCGCGAGCATAGCGGGTCCAGAACAGTTCATATAATTCACGATATTTCTGGAGAGCAGCTCGGGCAAAATCGCCTGTATATTTGGTCAGATACTGATTCAGGCTAAAAGGCTCCTTTTCCGGGGTTTTGCTGTTCATAATCTCCAGCGCCTTTTTTTCTATCTGAGACAGTTCACTAAAACCTTTTTCCTCAAATTCTTTGATGGTCTGCTCCATTATTTGTCTGTTCTCGCCCCACCTGAGGCCAGCCAGTCGATTAGTCCTTCTGAACATCCAGGCTGCCGAATCTTCACGGTAGCGATGCTGAGCACAGATCTCAAAGCCTGGTGGCAACTCAGTGGTTCCAGCAAAAATTGGAATTCTGGGACTTAAAGCTGGATTATCGAAGGCGAACCAGCAAACAGCCCCCACTGCCGGCGGCAGCCAACCTTTAATTTGAATGACTGTGGCATAAGAACAACCCATAATGGCAATTGTCCGTTGCGGCTCAATTGTGCCTGGTTTCAAAGTGTTAATTAAATTTATCCAATCGCGGGCAAGCCAGTTGCTGGCCACCGGACTTTTGATCATTTCCTCGGAATTTCTTTTTTTAACCAGTAAATTCCGGCTTTGATCAAATTCGGTTCCTTCATAAGTTTCACGATACAACTTGAGAATATCCCTGACCGAGACTTTTTTATCAGGCTTGATAGAAAAAGGCAGTTCCTCGGCCTTAAAGTCGAGCTTTAAAGAAGGAGCCAGCTCATTGAAGACGAAATATTCCCTGATGGCAAAAGGTTTTCGACCGCTATAAGCTTTCCAGAATTTAAAGGGTTTATCTTTTTCCGGTGAATACCAGCCCATTTCCCGGGCCAGCTCAAAAACGTTATCGGAAGCCAGGTAGTGATCAGGATCATTTAAATTAATTTCAGCAATCCGAGGAATATTAGCCGAAATACCAACATGATCGTCGGGAATACGAACGGCTGCCCAGACAGCGCCTTTTTCCAGCGGCCCTGCTCCAAAAATCTCAAACTGCCAGACTTCTTTTCCATCGGCGATGGTCAGGCATTCGCCATAATCTCCATATCCGTACTGTTTGACCAGCTCGCCAGCTAACTTTATCGCTTCCCGGGCAGTCTGGCATCTTTCCAGCATGACCCTTTCCAGTTCTTCAATCATAAACATGCCTTCCGGATTATATAGCTCAGGTCGACCCTCAATCGTTGTTTCACCGATCGCCAGCCCTTTTTCGTTCAAAGCCGGATAAGCCGTATTCAGGAAAGCATAGGACTCAGCCACTTCTGGAATTTCACCCTTAAGAATGACCCGCCTCATATCATCTGGAGTTTCGGTATGCAGTTTGCCATCATATAATTTATTCGTTGAGCCGGGTTTATTCTGACGGTGTGGAACAATGTTTACCCACTGGCGGTAATTGCCGTCACAGGTATGGCAGGTAATAACCGAGCCATCAACTGAAGCCAGGCGTCCAACCATGATGCTGGTACAGCCTGAGCCTTCCTCACTCTCGATCTGGGCTATCTTCTGATGAGCGCCGGCTCCCGTTAGCTGCCAGCTAGCCAGCAGGCAGCAGACAATAATCATCAGTATTGAAGGCAGCCACCGCTTGTCTGATTTAAACCTCATTTTCAGTCCTCCATTAAAATAGCTCTATTGAGCTGTTTTTTCATTATTAAAAATGCTCTTAACTCTGTCAATCAAATTTCTCATTAAAGTGACAGAACAAAGAAAATAATTAAAATTAACGGCGACTGACCGCTTTTTATTGCTGTCCGGCCGGGTTAAAATAAAGAAGGCAAGGTAAAAGCGATGAGAATTAGTTTTGGCCAGCCTGCTTTTATTCCCTATGGAGGCTTTTTTGGCCGGCAGCTCAATTCTGATCTCATGATTCTTCTGGATAACAGTGAGTTTGCGCGAGGATTTACTTTTGTTAACCGCAATCGTTTAAAGGGGCCGGCAGGAGAAGTCTGGCTGACTGTTCCTATTAAAAGGAAGCACCTGGGCCTGCAAACCATAAGGCAACTGCGCCTGCACCAGCCTGAAAGATTCTCAGCCAGGTTTCTGGCTTTGCTCAGGCATTACTATGGACATTCGATTTATTACCCAGCGGTTGCTCTTGAGTTTAAAGCTATCCTTGACTCGGTCCAAGATAATTTTCTGCAACTGGTCCTCTCTTCCCTGGATAGCCTGAAAAGCTGGTTGAAGATTGATACCCCTCAACTGTTACAATCAGAACTGGGACTCAGTGGCCGTGGCCCACAACTTCTCATTGACCTGGCCCGAGAGGTGAAAGCCTCCGAAATAGTTTTCCCTTACCTGGCCGATCGCCATTTTGATCCACTGGAGTTTAAATCAGCCGGGTTAAAACTACTATTTTTAAAATACAATCAGGTTCCCTACCCCCAATTCTGGGGAAACTTTTCGCCTGATCTGTCAGCCCTTGACCTTTATCTTTGCTGCGGGCCAGCCGCCCGTCAGGTCATCGAAAAAGGTTCCAGAATCATTGCCCCCTGAGCCTGAAGTCAGGCCAGACCTCTCGAATCAGTACCCTGACTGAAAACCAGATATTCACGAGTTAAAGCGTAAACCGGATTTTTTATTACCAGCATCTCTTCCACTATATCCTGAATTCTTAGCGGTTTTTGCGGATTAAAAGCGAGATAAAAAATCAGACGATTTTCCTGCTGATTATATTCAATTTTTAATTGACCCTGGTAGCCGGCAGCAAAAGTGGACAGATAATCTGGAGTCAGTTTTTCCTCCAGTTGACTGACTGCTCTGACTAGCGGATCCTTGAGGTCAAGAGAGTACACCAGCCCCTTAATGTCCTGAAAGAGCGACGGAGTCTCGGGCTGGCACTTCTTCAGGCCATGGAAGGACAATCCGTCAGGCGTAAAGCTGTTGATTTTATACAAAAACTCTGAAGGAGAAAGTTCCTGCTGAGCTTTAAATTCCAGCACTTCAGCCTTAGCAGCCAGACCAAGAGGTAAAGCCGGCCCATGGCTGATAAGCATTTTGGGGTGAAAGCCCTGAGAAAAAGCTATTTTAAAATCTGCCCTCCTGAAACTTCTTTCTATTTGATTCAATAGATCGTTATGAGAGATGAAACGGAGAAGCCCCTCTTTGGCATAACAGGCTCGATAACGAAAAACAGTGGCCGTTTTTTCGAATTCTATATTTTCCTGACTTCTTTCAGCTATCTCAGATTGAGGCTTCATTACACGATCTTTATCACTAATAGCCGGAGGAATAGGCTTGAATTGAGGCCAGTCGCAGGCTTGGCACTGAGAACAGCTTTTCTCTTCACAAAGAGGCGTATATCTGGCTTCCAGTGAAGCCTGATATTCCTGCCAGAGATGAGTTTTTTTAAGCCCGGTCTTAACTATATCCCAGGGTAGCGAAGCTTCAGGATCAATAGCTTGAAGATAATGATGGAAATCAAGCTGGCAGTGATCAAAAGCCTGGGTCCAGAGATTAAAATTAAACTGATCACGCCAGCCATCAAACCTGGCTCCCAGACGATGGGCTTCTTCCAGCACCCTTCCCAGGCGGCGGTCGCCTCTGGAAAATACAGCTTCCAGGATGGTGGTTTCGATTTTTGATTCTTTTATTTCAATTTTTTTCCAGCGTCGCAGTTGATTTTTCAAATAATATTGTTTCTGGAGCAGTTTGTCTGCGCTTTCCAGCGGCAGCCATTGAAAGGGAGTATGGGGTTTGGGTATAAAAGAGGAAAGTGTCAGATTAATGGAGGGGAGAGTCCTGTTGATCCTTCGGCTCGTTTCCATCAGGCGTGAGACGAGATCAACAATTGCTTCCAGGTCTTCCTGCTTCTCGGTTGGTAGTCCGATCATAAAATAGAGCTTGAGCAACCTCCAGCCATGGCTGAAGGCATAGCCGGCTGCCGTTATTAATTGCTCATCAGTTATTCTTTTGTTTATAACGCGGCGGAGACGCTCACTACCAGCTTCCGGGACAAGAGTAAAACCGGTCTTTTTGATCTTTACCAGGGATTCAACTATCTCACCTGTCAGCGTCTCTGGCCGAAGAGAGGGCAGCGAAATTGAAATTTTCTTTGGTTCTAAAAAAGGCAACAAATTTCTTATTGACTCTTCAAGATAAGGATAATCACCAACCGACAGCGCAATAAACGATAATTCTTCATATCCAGTCTGCTTTAAGCCATCACAGGCTAGCTGTTCAACCCTGTGCCTCGAACGGTAGCGATATGGAAAGTAAAGACTGGTTGCCTGGCAAAACCGACATTGCTGAGGACAGCCTCTGGCCACCTCTACCTGCCAGCGATCAAAGACAGATTGAATATTGGGAACAGGTGTTCTTTCCACCAACCTTGTTTTATCCAGGGGATAAACCAATCTCTTTTCTACCGTTTCCGGTAGGCCAGGAGTTGGCCGTGGCACCAACAGGAAGCTTCTGCTCTGTTTTTCTGGCCGATAAAAAGATGGTATATACACCCCCCGAATAGGCAGAAAAGCTCGCAGCAGTTCTTCCCGATTTCTAACCTCGGTTTTAATCTCAAGGTATCTATTGATTATTTCAAAAAAAACCTCTTCTCCATCGCCAAAGACAAATAGATCTATAAAGTCAGCCAATGGCTCGGGATTAAAAGCAGCAGGCCCACCAGCCAGCACCAGAGGTTGTGATAATTGCCGGTCAGCTGATCGCCTGGGAATTCCACCGAGTTCCAGCATATTTATTAGATTCGTATGGTTAAGTTCATAAAGAAGCGAGAAGCCGACCAGGTCAAAACTGGCCAGAGGCAGCCTGTTCTCCAGAGAATAAAGAGGTACCTGGCTTGTCCTCAGTTCAAGCTCAAAGTCGGGCCAGGGAGCGTAAACTCTTTCCGCCAGAATGTCAGGATTTTGATTAAGAAGAAAATAAAGAATTTTCTGGCCGAGATAGGACATACCCAGCTCATAGACCTCCGGGAAAGCCAGGGCGACTCGAACTTTAACCGCAGCTGGATCTTTTCTTATTTGATTCGATTCGCCTCCGGTATAACGGCCTGGTTTCTGTACCCGCCGCCACAGTGCTTCCAGTTTTTCTGCTGACAGTGAGGCTGGTTGCTCGTTCATCGTAGTTGTATTTCCTTTCGATTTAATCCTGATTAGAAACGGACATAGGCGAATCTTCGCATTTTGACGTTAATTACCAATCCAGCAATTAAGAAGTTGGTCAAAAGCGATGACCCTCCATAGCTCAAAAATGGTATTGGTATACCGGTAATGGGAAAAAGCCCGACGATCATCATGATATTGATCATAAACTGGCAACCGATCAGCATGGCTGAGAGGAAGGCAATATAGACGCCGGCCCTATCAGGAGAAACCTGAACAGCCGAAAACAGACGGAAGAGGAAAATGAAATAAATAAGAAAGACGGCCAGGATGCCCAGGAAGCCCAGATCTTCGCCAATTACCGCCAGAATAAAATCGTTATGACGCGCCGGCAAAAAGCGCAGCTGACTCTGGGTTCCTTTATGATATCCTTTGCCCGTCAAGCCGCCTGAACCCAGGGCTATCCGGGACTGCTTAAGTTGATAGCCAGCTCCTCGTGGGTCCTGATCAGGCACCAGCAAAGTCTCAATCCTTTTCTTCTGGTAATCCTTCAAACCATAATTCCAGCCGATAAAGCCAACCAGACAGGATATAATTAAGATGACTACCAGATATTTCTTAGGCAAGCCAGCCAGGATATAAGTTCCCAGCAAAACCGGAATCAAAGTCAAGGCCGTCCCCAGATCAGGTTGAAGAGCGATTAAAATAAAGGGCAGCCCGACTATAGCTGAACTTAAAAAGAAGGCCTTAAAAGACATCCGGTCTTCCTTATAATCTGAAAAGAGTCTAGCCAAGAAGAGAATGACGGCCAGCTTGGTCAGCTCGGAAGGCTGAAATTGAAACGGACCAAAAACCAGCCAACTACGCGTATTAGCCACGGGTTTGCCGAAGATAAGAAGTCCCGCCAGAATTATGTTCATCAGAATATATAAGGGGAAAGCAAAGGATAATAGAACCTTATAATCGATGACAAGTAAGATCAGCAAAGCCAGCAAGCTGACCACCAGCCAGGCCGACTGTTTCCAGACATACTTGCTGGCCTGAAAATAGATAGCACTGTGAACAAAGATGATGCCTATGATTGAAATGACAACCATTAATAGAATGGTCGTCCAGTCAATTTCCTTGAAGATTCGTCTATCTAACATACTTTTCCCGGTAGAGTTTAAACATTTGGCCAGCGATAGGAGCAGCTGTCTGGCCTCCCATTCCCCCGAATTCAACCAGAACGGTCACCACCACTTGAGGTTGATAGCGGGGAGCAAAGCCAGTAAACCAGCTATGGGTTTTGGCTGGCTCTTCTCCTCTTTTGATCATTCTCTCGGCTTTTTCCCGGCTTATCACCTGAGTTGAACCAGTTTTTCCACAGATATCAAAGCCTGGCTGATAGGCTCCATGACCTGTTCCACTAGCGTTAACTGAACGCCACATACCTTCTATTATCTTTTCAAAAGTCTCGGGGTTGAGGCCGGTTTTATCTTTTACCGCTTCCATCTTCCCCTCCAGCCTGGTCACCCGAGGCTTGACCTTTATTCCGCGGTTAGCCAGACAGGCGGTTAGAGCGGCTACCTGGAGAGGAGTAACCAGCACCGGCCCCTGACCTATAGCCACTGAAATAGTTTCCCCAGGGTACCAGGCTTCTCCTTGATTTTTCTTTTTCCAATCGCTGGATGGGATTAATCCTTCTTTTTCCCCGGGCATATCCACGCCGGTAATTTGACCCAGGCCAAGAGTGCGAGCATAACGAGCAATGGTGTCAACATTAAGCCGCCGGCCCAGTTGATAGAAATAAACATTGCAGGAATTTTTTAGAGCTTCGGGCAAATTGAGCAGACCATGACCTGGCTTGAACCAGCAAGCAAACTCTTTCCCATAGAGGTTAATCGAACCAGAGCAAAAAAAAGCTGTTCGGTCGGTGATTAAACCAGTTTCCAGCGAGGTTAAAGCTGTAACCACTTTAAAAATCGAACCAGGAGAATACTGACCACGGATTACCCGATTTTCCAGGGGCCGAGCTGAATCATTTATAATTGATAGCCATTCTTCTGGAGAGAATCTGGTGATAAATCGATTCGGATCATAAGAGGGAGAACTGACCCAGGCCAGACACTCCCCGCTTCCGGGCTCGAGCACTATGATGGCTCCTTCCTTGCCCTCGAGTAGTTCTTCGGCCTTTTTTTGTAAATCCAGGTCAATTGACAGCACCAGATCCTGACCTTTGATCGGCTCAATTCTGTTTACTTCGCCCAGTGAGCGGCCCAGACTATCAACAGTTTCTATCAGCTGACCATCCTGACCGGTCAAATAATCATCATACTGTTTTTCCACCGCCGCCTTGCCAATCATCTCTCCACCACGCCACTTTTTATAAGGGTTATTCTTTATTTCTTCCGCTGAGACCTCTTGTAAATAACCCAGAACATGAGCGGCAGTAGTTTCAAAGGGATAGTAACGCCGTGGTTCTACCTGTAACTGAAGTTCTGGAAATTCCTCTCTTCTGGCTTCAATCAGAGCAACTTCTTCCAGCTTCAGGTTATCTTTAATGATTACCGGTCCGTAAGTCTGAAGCCAGCGGTAACGGTCCATTCTGGCCTTCAATTCTTCAGTCCTTAAATTTAAAAGCTGGCTGACTCGCTCAATAGTCTGGCTGTCATTCTTAATTGATTCCCGGAGTAAAGATACCTTAAAGCTGGGCTGATTATCAGCCAGAATGATCCTCTGACAGTCATAAATCAGTCCGCGTGGAGCTGGCAGGGGCAAGGAACGAAGATGATTGGCTTCAGCCATTTTCCAGTATTTCTGGTGATCAAGGATCTGAATTTTCCAGTAAAAAGCCAGAATAAGGAAAAGGAGCAGACTGAAAATAATAAGAGTCAGCCTGGAGCGTTTTATAAGCTGACTTAAATCTTCATAAATTTTGGCCATCGTTTCCTGTTTTCCGGCTTCAGTCCACGGCTCTTTTTACTGGCGCTAACAGGCCAGCCAGCAGACTGGTTATTATAGCATTCATAATGGGTTGAAGATAAAGGCCGGGACGGCTGGAAAGTAAACTCCTTTTAAAAATGACATTATATAAAAATATCCAGATCATAAGCTGCAATAGAGTGAAACAAAATAGAATCAGGCTCCTCTTAGCCAGAGAATTAAGGTTAATTTTCCGGGCCAGCCAGCCCGCCAAAAAGCCGGTAATAGTTAAGCTTAAACCGGACAGGCCAAAAACGCTATGAGAAAAAGCATCCTCCAGGAGTCCAGCCACGGTGCCCATCGCTGCACCCTCTATTTCGCCATAAGTTATAGCAGTCAAAAGGACAGCCACACAAAAGGTATTAATAAAAACCAGTAAGTTAGGACTGAGCCTGCCCAACAGGCTATAAATAGCAAAAGCCAGAACAAGCATCAAAAGCATCATCAGTCCTTTTTTTATTCTCACCAGTCTTTACCTCACTAAATTTTGGCTGTCTTTGAGAACAGCAACCACAGCCAGCTGTCTGAAGTCAAAATAGGGGTCAACTATAATTTTTTTAAAAAGGCCAGCCTCAGCTGAAATTGAACTTATTTTTCCTACCTTTAGCCCTGGTGGAAAGATCTGGTCATAGCCAGAAGTTAAAATTTCGTCGCCAACTTCCCCTCCCGGTGAGGAGGCAATAACATATTTTATCAGGCACTTTCCCTGGCCATCCCCGCTCAGAATGCCGGGCGTCTTATCTCTGGCCGACGTCACTGCCACTCCACTTTCTTCAGACGTGATAAGAATGACTTTGGCTTCATGCCTGGAAATGGGTTCAGTCGTTTTTCCCACCAGATGACCATAATAATCGCAAACGGGCATATTTCTGGTTACTCCGTCGGCCGTGCCACGATCTATGATCACCGAACGAAAATAGTTGGCAGTATCCAGGCCAATGACTCTGGCCGGCAGGATAGAAGCTTCCAGCCAGCTCAGGTTATTCTGGAGAGCTTGTTTATCCAGGCCGATTTTTAATTTTTCCCGGAGAAGCTCTTTTTCCTGGTTCAGAAAGAATATCTGTTTTTTTAGCTCCTGGTTTTCCTTTTGAGCTTCCTTTAAAGACAGGAGATTATGCCAGCTTTGAGTAAAGTAGTCGAAAGTCGAAACAGCAGCCTTTTGTAATGGAGCAAAAGTAGCAAAAATAATCTTTTCCAGCCAGGTCTGACGGCTGCCCAACGGAATCTGGGCCGAGATCAAGATCAAATTAAAAAGAACAAGCAGAATTCCTACTAGATATTTATTTTTAGCCAGTCGGAAAAGTGACATCCGTTCTTATAAATTATCATCACTCCAGGGAAATTTTCCGCAGGAGGTCGAGGTCATCCAGCAGTTTCCCTGCTCCCATCACCACTGAGGTCAGAGGATCTTCCGTCAGAAAAACAGGCAGCTGAGTTTCTTCTCTCAATCTTTTGTCCAGATTTTTAAGCAAAGCACCTCCGCCAGTCAGAATAATTCCTCGGTCGATAATATCAGCTGATAATTCAGGTGGCGTTCTTTCCAGTGCGATTCTAACCGCATTGATAATGCTGGCCACTACTTCTTCAATTGCCTCTCTAATTTCCTGATCATCAACGACAATGGTCCTGGGAATACCTTCTCTTAAATCCCTGCCTTTAATCTCCATAGTCAATGATTCATCCAGAGGATAAGCTGAGCCCAGCTGACATTTAACCTGTTCAGCTGTTTTTTCGCCGATCAGCAGATTGTATTTCTTTTTTAAATATTGAATGATAGAATCGTCCATTTCATTGCTGGCAACTCTAATCGAATGATTAAAAACTACCCCGTTTAATGAAATTACAGCTATGTCTGTTGTCCCGCCGCCAATGTCAACAATCATATTTCCCGTAGGCTCAGAAATCGGCAGGTTGGCTCCAACTGCCGCCGCCATCGGTTGTTCGACGATGTAAACTTCAGAGGCTTTAGCTCTGAGAGCAACGTCTTTGACCGCTCTTCTTTCCACCTGGGTAATGCCGGTTGGAATGCCAATGACAATCCTGGGCCTGAGCAAAAAACCATGGTTATTCATCGCCTGCCTGATAAAATAATCAAGCATCCTTTCTGCAATTTCAAAATCAGCTATGACCCCATCTCTCATGGGTTTAATAGCTACCACATTATTTGGAGTCTTACCCAGCATCTCCTTAGCTCGTCCGCCGACAGCTTCTATCTTACCGGTCCGAACATTTATGACCACAATCGAAGGTTCCTGAACAACTATGCCCCTTCCCTTTAGATAAACCAGTGTATTGGCCGTCCCCAGGTCAACTGCCAGGTCGCAGAATAGCTTATCTTTTACCCAGCTCCAGAGGCTCATGCTTTTCCTCGCTTTTCATCCAAGAGATTAAGAATATTTAGATATTTAGCATAAAATGACCGGCGTAGCAAATTGTTCAGTGATGGGAGCGTGTAAAATTATCTTGACTTAGCCTGGAACTTTTTAATATACATAAATAAAATCAAAAATATCGACCTGGATCAGAAAGGAGAGGCCGATGAGTGAAAAACCATTTGTCCCTGAAAAAACTACCCAGAGAGAATTTACTCTGCGGGCGGTCTTGCTTGGACTCATCATGACTATCATTCTCGGCGCAGCTAATGCTTATCTTGGCCTTAGAGCAGGGATGACCATTGCCGCTACCTATCCAGCCGCGGTTATTGGTATGGCGGTTCTGAAAATGATGAAAGGCTCAATTCTGGAAGAGAACATAGCCAGAACCGTTGGGTCAATCGGCGAATCAGTTGCGGCCGGGGCTATCTTTACGATTCCTGCTTTTTTGATTACTGGGGTCTGGACCAAATTCAATACGGTCAGTGCTTATCTCCAGTCGACAGCCCTGATGTTTGTCGGTGGCCTGCTGGGAATCCTATTTGTTACCTTTCTTAGACGGATCATGGTGACTGACCCGGAATTGCCTTTTCCCGAGTCAGTAGCAGCAGCTGAAATTCATAAAGCTGGTCAAAAGGGCAGTGCTGGAGCAAAATTTTTGTTCCAGGCAATGGGAGTTGGCGCTCTGATTTATTCCCTTGGCGTGGTTCAGCTATTTTCTGCCTCCAAGGAATTTGTCATCAAGCTGGGCAAAATTGGCTCAAGTTTTGTTCGCCTGGGCTCATCCCAGGAAGCCGGCACTGTCGGCACAGGTGGGATGGTGAGTGTTTCCGGTCCCGGGATTTCCCCGGCTTATGTAGGCGTTGGCTACATTATTGGCCCTCGTCTGGCCTCTCTTAACTTTGCTGGTGGTGTGCTGGCCTGGGGTCTCTTTGCACCGCTTTTGATGTATTTTCTAGGGCCTCAACTGGTGAGCCAATTCTATGGGCCGACTGTGGCTATGGCTGATGTCCCCTGGCCAGATCTGATCAGCAACGTCTGGAAATTCATCATCAGGCCAATTGCTGTCGGGGGCATGCTGGTTGGCGCCGGTTACACTCTTTTTAAGATGAGAAAGAACTTGATGGCTGGTATTAAGAGGTCAATCAGCGATGTCAAAAAAGCTTCAGGTCAAGTAGAAACTACCAGCCGTCTGGAAAAAGACCTGGATATGCGGTTGGTCCTCTTTTTGTTGCTCTTTACCGTTATTCTTATGGTTTTTGTTTATAAAATGTTCATTGGAAGCTATTTGCCGGCTGTCCTGGCAGCAGTAGTTATGGCCGTTTTTGGCTTCTTTTTTGCCGCCGTCTCTGGAAACTTAGTCGGGACAATTGGCTCCTCTAACAATCCAATTTCCGGGTTAACCCTGGCCACCCTGATTATTGCCGGTCTGTTAATGGTTCTTATTGGAGCAAGAGGAACCAGCGGGATTATCGCTGTTCTAGGCGTAGCCTCAGTGGTCTGTGTTTCTTCAGCTGTCGCTGGTGAAATGCTTCAGGACCTTAAAGTTGGGCATATTCTGGGAGGAACACCCTGGAAGATGCAGGTTGGTGATATTCTCGGAGTCCTGGTAGCTTCCCTTGTTCTTTATTTCCCTTTGATGATTCTCCATGGAGCTTTTACGTTTGGCAGCAAAGAATTACCTGCTCCCCAGGCTGGTTTAATGGCAGCTATAACTCAGGGCATCGTCGGCGGGGAAATGGCCTGGCCGCTGGTCATTGTCGGCATGATGATGGGCTTTGCCCTGATCCTGGTTAGAGTCAGTTCACCCATGCTGGTCTCAGTAGGTATGTATCTCCCCATTGAAACGACCTTCGCTATTTTTGTCGGCGGCATGATCAAGGGAATTCTCGATCGTCAAACAGCCAGGAAGAAACTTAACCCAGCTCAAAAAGCCAGAGCGGAAAATGTTGGAATTCTTCTGGCGGCGGGTCTAATTGCTGGCGAAGCTCTGACCGGGCTGGTTCGGGCCGGTTGGAAATTCTTCTATCTCCAGGGTGTTGTGGGCAAAGATATACCGATTATTTTTGCTCATCCCAGTTATTTGCTTGGGCTCGGGGTCCTCGTCTTGATCGGGCTTTATCTGGTGGCTGTTCCGCTCAGAAATGCCGGTGCTCCTGATGAGCCCCCTCCACCATCAGCCGTTGTCTGAGGGAAGCTGCCAGAACCAGAGAAAAAGGGCTCGTAGACCATAGCCGGAAATTTGCCACCGACTGGCTTCTGGGTTAAAATAAACCCGTTATGGCTATTCTGAAAATACTAAAAGTTGGCCATCCTCTACTGGCTCAAAAAGCCAGTCCGGTTGAAGATATTAATCAGGAAATAGTGGACCTGGCCAGGGATATGGTAGAGACCATGTACCAGGCACCAGGAGTGGGATTAGCCGCTCCTCAGGTAAATAAGGGAATCAGGCTGATCACAGTCGACTTGTCCGTGGGTGAAAATAAAGATGAACTTTTTGTTCTGATTAATCCTGAAATTGTGGAGGAATCGGGGAAAATTACCGCTGAAGAAGGCTGTCTATCAGTGCCGGGAATATATGAAAAGCTTGAGCGCCCGGAAAGAGTAGTGGTTAAAGGCTATGACCTTAAGGGTCGAGAAATCACCATTGAAGCCCGCGATCTTCTGGCCAGGGCTTTTGCTCATGAAATAGATCATCTTGAGGGCAGACTTTTTATTGACAGGCTATCTCCCCTCAAAAAAAGCCTGATCAAAAATCGGCTGAAAAAGGAGCAGGAGAAAGTCACCACCCGATGAAGGTAGCTTTTTTTGGGAGTCCTGCTGTCGCTTTGCCCGCTTTAAACAGTCTAATTCAGGCCGGGCATGAAATAAAACTGGTCATCACCCAGCCTGACCGCCCGGCGGGTAGAGGAAAAAAATTAACTCCGCCTCCAGTAAAGGTTTTTGCCCGCGACCATGGTCTACCCTGTCTTCAACCAGAAAAGATCAGGCGAGATGAACAGGTACTGGAAGCCTTAAAGCAGGCTGAACCAGAAGTCAATGTGGTCGTAGCCTATGGTCAGATAATTCCAGCTTCTATTATCTACTTGCCTCCCTTTAAGACTCTTAATGTCCATTTTTCTCTTTTGCCGAAATACCGTGGTGCGGCTCCAGTCCAGTGGGCTATTTTAAACGGAGATAGGAAAACTGGAGTCACTATTATGGAGCTCAATGAAAAGATGGATGAAGGCCCGATTCTGGCTCAGCAGGAAGTTGAAATTTTATCTGGAGAAACTGCCAGGGAACTGGAGACCAGACTATCTTACCTGGGTGCCCGGCTTCTAATCGAGACTCTAGCCAGAATTAATGAAATTGAACGAGTCGAACAGAACCCGGAACTGGCCACCTACGCTCCGAGGTTGACCAAAGAGCAGGGCAAGATTAACTGGCAGGAGCCAGCCAGGGTGATAGACCTCAAAGTTAGAGCCTTTTCCCCCTGGCCCGGAGCTTTTTGCTTCCTGGACGGGAAAAAATTAGATATACTGAGCGGTCAGCCCATCACCGGGATGTTTCCGAACTCTTCTCCGGGAGAAATAATCCAGATTGATAGATCTGGTGTGTATGTTGCCTGTGGTCAGAATACTGCCTATCTGATAGAAAAGATAAAACCGGAAAGCAAAAAAGAAATGCCAGCTTATGCCTTTAGTCTCGGCGGGAAAATCAAGGTTGGTACCCGACTAGGCTGACGACGACCTTCATCACTTCAGCCTGATCTTAATGCTATTCCTCGATTATATAGTCGATCGGGTTAATCGGCTTGCCGTTCAGATGAACTTCATAATGAAGATGCGGCCCCAGGGCCTTGCCAGTCTGACCAACGTACCCCACCACTTGCCCTCGGTTAATTTTCTGACCGGATTTGACCGTATATTTTTGCAGGTGCCAGTATTCGGTCGTCAGTCCATTACCATGACTGATACAGACAAAATTCCCTTTGTACTTATCAAACCCAACTTGAGCAACCACTCCGTTGGCGGTAGCCACGACCGGATTATTAAGGTTGGTGGCGATATCTAAGCCAGAATGGAAAGCATTTCTACCAGTGTAAGGATCAATTCTAGAGCCAAAGGACGAAGAAACCCAGCCGACAGTTGGCCAGATGGTTGGCGTTGTAGCCAGAGTCGTAGATTGATTTTCAAAAAATTGATACATGTAGGTAAGATTTTTCTCAACTGATTCAGCTCTCTGCTTGATCGACTGGATAGCGCCAGGAGAAACTTCTTTATTGGCTCTGGTCACCAGACTGAGGTCAGTTTTTTCTCCGCCTCCCAGGCCAGGTTCTCCCCCTATGTTTTCCGGAGACTGAATGCCAGCCAGGATATTGATCTTACGGGCATAGTTTTCGAAATTAGAGATAGTTTCTTTCATCTGGGCAATGGTATTCTCATAGGTGGCCAGAGTCTCCTTTTGTGCAGCTGTCTCCTTGAGTAGATCCTTATATTTGGCCTTGGTTACAGTCATCGAAAAATAATCAATCAGAAAGAAAACAAAAATTACAGCAAAGGTCAATCCTGCTCCAAGAACAAGGCGAACTGCCTTTTGAGAGATATTTATTGTCTTGAAATTCGTTTTCCAGTTAGGAACTATCACTACCGAGATAAACTTTTTAGCCATTTTCTTTCCTCTTTAAATAGCATATTTAGCCACTTGTTGTCAACCTTCCGTCAGAATGGCCTTGATCTCCGCCAGGAGTCTTCATTCCACCACTTTATAGATCACATCATTCTCTCTAACCGGGAAATCGACTTTAAAAGCAACCTCTTCTCCTGCCCCTGCTTCTTCCACCGGCTGGTGCTCAATCTGCATTGATTCAATTTTCTGAAAAAAGTCAGAACTATGTCCTTTGATGTGAACCACATCTCCAACCTTCAGGCCGCCACTTGTTATCTTGGCTACTCCGACCTGAATTTTCGAAAAATAATGGCTAATTCGGCCAACTTCCACCTCCTCCATTTCTTCCCTCCTATATTTTTGTCTTATAAATAGCAAAAAAACTGAATTTTTTCAACTATTTTAGCCACCGATTAAAACTGCCCCTCCATTGACATTAAGAGTTTCACCGGTTATGTGCCTGGCCAGCTCAGAAACGAGAAACAGGATTGGACCGGCTACGTCTTCTGGATCAGGAATCCTTTTGAGCGGTATTGACTGCCTGATTCTCTCTTTGAATTCGGCATCGCTAAAAACTTCAGTATTCATCTCGGTTTCCACCCAGCCGGGAGCGACACAATTGACCAGAATGTTGAAGGGAGCCAATTCTACAGCCAGAGATTTGGTCAGTGCCACCAGAGCACCTTTGCTGGCGGCATAATGGGAATGATATGCCTCGCCCCTGATGGCAGCAGTAGAAGCAACATTAACTATCCAGCCCCGTCCGTTTTTCTTCATAACGGGGACAACGGCATTGGTGGTATAAAAAACCCCATCCAGATTGATAGCCATTGTTTCCCGCCAGGTTTCTTCGCTCATGCTGCCCATTTCTCCATATGTCCAGATCCCGCCGTTATTAACCAGAATATCTATGGCCCCCCAGACTTCCAAGCACCTGGAGACCATTCTTTCCACGTCTTTCTTGCTGGCCAGATCTGCCTGGACCAGAAGATATTTACCTCCTCTGGCCTCAATTTCCTGCCCGGCTTCAACCGCTGCCTGAACGTTATTTTTATAATGAATGGTTACTTCAGCTCCGGCCTCAGCCAGAAAGTTGGCGGTTGCCCGACCAATCCCTCTTGAACTTCCTGTAATTAATGCCTTTTTCCCGCTTAAATCGATCGCCTTCATAACTCCTGCCTTAATCCAGAATTTTCACCGCTCGGCTCTCCTACCCGTTTCTCAGAGCTCAGTCAAGTTGAAATCACCCAGCTTGTGGAATTCGAGATACCGGTAGATGTCGGCGGCATAGGGTAAAATTTTCTTTTCCATCATGCTTAGATAATCAGCAGCGGAAGGCAACTCTCCTTTAATGGCAGTTATAGCCGCTAATTCAGCCGAGCCCAGATAGACTCTGGCTCCATCTCCCAATCGGTTGTCAAAATTCCTGGTGGAAGTCGAAATGACTGTACTTCCTGGTCTTACCCTGGCCTGATTTCCCATGCACAGAGAACAGCCTGGAATTTCCAGCCGCGCTCCTACCTGGGCAAAAATAGCCAGCAGCCCCTCTTTCTTCAATTGCATCTGGTCCATTTTCGTGGGCGGAGCTAGCCAGATCCTGGTTGCCGGGTAGGGAGCCCCCTCCAGCAACCTGGCTGCTGCCCGAAAGTGACCGATATTGGTCATGCAGGAACCAATAAAAACCTCATCAATTTTATCTCCCGTCACTTCTGACAGATATTTAACATCATCCGGGTCATTGGGACAGGCCAGAATTGGTTCTTTGATTTCAGCCAGGTCAATTTCCAGCGTGGCAGCATAGCCGGCATTTTGATCACGCTTTAAAAGAATCGGATTTTTTAACCAGTCTTCACAGGCTTTTATTCTTCTCTCCAAGGTCCCGGCATGCTGGTAGCCAGCCTTAATCATCTCTTTCATCAGGGCTATATTACTTTTTAAATATTCAATGACCCTATCCTCTCGAAGTGAGATGACCGCTGCTGCCGCCGATCTCTCGGCTGAGGCATCAGTTAACTCATAAGCTTGTTCAACAGTCAGGTCTTCCAGACCCTCTATTTCCAGAATACGACCATTAAAAATATTCTTTTTGCCTTTCTTGGCTACTGTTAATAGACCATTTTTGATAGCAAAAAATGGAATCGCATTAACCACGTCTCTTAGAGTAATCCCGGGGTTCAGTTTTCCTGTAAATCTGACCAGGACTGACTCTGGTACATCGAGAGGCATAAAACCCAGGGCACCCGCGAAAGCTACCAGACCGGACCCAGCTGGAAAGCTCAGACCGACTGGAAAACGGGTATGAGAATCGCCACCGGTACCAACCGTGTCAGGTAAAATAAGGCGATTCAGCCAGGAATGAATAATGCCGTCTCCGGGTTTGAGAGCAACCCCTTTTCTTTCAACGACAAAAGCTGCCAGACTTTTATGCATCTTGACGTCAGTTAGTTTAGGATAAGCGGCGGTGTGGCAAAAGGACTGCATGAAAAGGTCAGTTTGAAATTCCAGGCAGGCCAGCTCTTTCAACTCATCAGCCGTCATGGGTCCGGTTGTATCCTGAGAACCAACGGTAGTCATCTTTGGTTCACAGGCGGTCCCAGGCAGGACTCCTTCCTGCCCGCAGGCTCGTCCGATTATTTTCTGAGCAAGGGTAAAGCCCTGGCCGGGTTTGATCTCGGGGTTCTTGACCCTGGTAAAGAACTCGGCTTCCTTCAGACCTGATTCTTTCCTGGCCCTGGCCGTCAACTGGCATCCTATTATTAAATTAAGCCGGCCTCCAGCCCGGAATTCATCCTTAATAGTTACCGGCTTCCATTCAAATTTGCTTAGAACCTGACCGTTTTCATCCTTAATAACTCCGGCAGCAGTCTCAACAACTATGACCTGACCGGTTCTTAACTGGCTGACATCCGCCTGAATAGGTAATCCACCGGAGTCTTCTACCGTATTAAAAAAAATTGGAGCAATTAACCCACCGATAACCACTCCGCCTCGCCTTTTATTAGGAACATACGGGATATCCTCACCTATATGCCACAGAAGAGAATTACAGGCAGATTTGCGGGAAGAACCAGTCCCGACCACATCGCCTACAAAAGCTACTTTATAGCCTTCTTCCCTGAATTGGCGGATAGTTTCAATGCCGCCCGGAAAACGAGTTTCACCCATAGATAAGGCATGCAGAGGGATATCAGGTCGGCTCCAGGCATACTTGGCTGGTGACAGATCATCAGTGTTAATTTCTCCATCGACCTTAAAAACTTTAAGAACAATTTTTTCCGGAAATTCGGGCCGACGCCGAAACCAGTCGGCTTCTGCCCAGGACAGCAGCACTTCTCTGGCATATTGGTTGGATGAGCTAAGATCAACAACCTGGTGGTAAGCACCGTAAACCAGGATGATTCCCGCTAAGGCTTTGGCTGCTTCCGGAGCCAGTGATTCATTCTGGAGAAAAGAGACAAGAGGCCCAACATTATAGCCACCCAGCATTGTGCCCAGCAGAAAGACCGCTCTTAACGGGTTAATTAGTGGTGATTGTCTTTTTTGCAAAGCTATTTCTTCCAGCCAGCTGGCTTTCACCCTGGCCGCCGGATCAACCCCCGGCGAAATTCTCTGTTCGAGGAGATAGACTAATTCCTCCTCATGACCGGCAGGCGGATCTTCAAGCAGCTGAACAAGCTCGCCGGTTTCTTCCGGGGTTAAAGGCAGGGGTGGCAAACCAAGTTTTTTCCTTTCCTCAGCTTTTTGATAATAGCCCTCAAGCATTTGATTATCTCCTGAATAAAAATTTAAAGAAATTACCTTTCAGAGCCTACCGTTAGTATCTTATGAATTATAAAAAACTTTGTCAAAAATTTATTGGACGAGTGGTGGTCTCTGTTTCTGAACTTTTTCAGACTTTAAAAAAACAATCAAGCTAATAAAAAGTGTTTGCTTTTGTCAGGTCGAAATAATAAAATTTTTCTAAGTTGGGTAAATTAATCAGGAGGAAAAATGATTAATCAAACTGCTATTCAAAAGGCTAAAGATCATTTTGGTCGGCTGCTGGAAAATCAAATGTTAAGGATGGAAAAAATCAAATCGGCACCGGACTGGATCGATTACAGTCAGCTCACGCCGATTAAAATTGGCATCTTGCCGGGGGACGGGATCGGACCATACATTGCTACTGAAGCCGAGCGTGTGCTTCGCTTTATGCTTGAGGATGAGCTGAAGAAGGGCAAAGTTTATATAGCAACCATTGAAGGTTTAACGATTGAAAACCGCGCCGCCCATAATAAGGCTATCCCGGACGATGTGCTGGAGGAAATTAAAAAATTCCAGGTGACTCTCAAGGGCCCCACCACCACACCAAGAAAAGGAGATCCCTGGCCAAATATTGAAAGCTGCAATGTAGCCCTGAGAAAAGAACTTGATCTGTTTGCCAATGTCAGACCGGTTAGAGTTCCCAAACAGGGTATTGACTGGATCTTTTTCAGGGAAAATACAGAAGACCTGTATGCCCTCGGACCTTATGGAATAGATGTCGACGAAGATATTTCTATTGACTTCAAGCTGATTACCGGACCAGGCTCGGAACGAATTTGCCGCCTGGCTTTTGAACATGCCAGAAAGAATAAAAAGAATAGAATCACCTGTGTAACCAAAGCTAATGTAGTCAAAACTACTGATGGTCGCTTTCTGGAAAACTTTTACCGTCTGGCCAAAGAATATCCCGAGATTCAGGCTGATGACTGGTACATTGATATCATGACTGCCAAGCTGGTCGATGAAAAGAGGCGAAGAGACTTCCAGGTCTTTGTTTTGCCCAATCTCTATGGAGATATCCTGACTGATGAAGCAGCTGAGTTTCAGGGCGGAGTGGGCACGGCGGGTAGTGCCAATATAGGTAAACAATATGCCATGTTTGAGGCCATTCATGGCTCAGCTCCCAGAATGGTTAAAGAAGGCCGAGCTCAATATGCTGATCCAGCCAGCATGATCAGGGCAGCAGCTATGCTCATGGCTCATATTGGCTTTGAAGAAAAGGCTGCTCAACTCGAGATGGCCCTCGATATCTGTGGCCAGTACGAAAAGAAGCTGGTCATTACCGGTCGTCCAACCGGTGCTACCGGCAAAGAATTTACTGACTACCTGCTGGACTGGTTAAAAAATCCAAAATTAAAAGAGACCTGGGAAAGCTACGTAAAAAGCTAAGAACTTTTTAAAAAACATTCAAATTATAAAAAGGAGTGGCTCATGAGAAAAAAAATAGCCTTAATTGGCGGCGGCCAGATCGGCCAGATTCTGGCCATGCTGGCAGCTCAAAAGGAGCTGGGCGATATTGTCATTCTGGATGTCCCCGAATATGCTAACGTTGCTAAGGGGAAAGCTCTTGATTTGATGGAAATGGCCCCTCACGGCAATTATGATGCTAATATTAGCGGGACCTCAGATTACAAAGACATTGAAGGCGCCGACGTCGTTATCGTCACGGCTGGTAAGCCAAGAGAAGCTGGTATGACCAGGGAAGATCTCTTGAACGTCAACATCAAGATCATAACTGATGTAGCAAACGGTGTTAAACAATACGCTCCCCGGGCATTTTGTATCATTGTTACCAACCCACTTGATGCCATGGTTTATGTTTTTCACAAAATAACCGGTTTTCCCAAGCAGCAGGTGGTGGGGATGGCCGGGACGCTGGATACCGCCAGATGGAGAGCTTTCATTGCGATGGAACTCGGCGTGTCAGTGGTCGATATCGCCGGTACGGTTCTCGGCGGCCACGGCCCAGATATGGTCCCCCTGCCCCGTTTGACTACAGTAGGAGGGGTACCACTGACCGAGCTGGCCACCCAGGAACAAATTGACCGGCTGATTAACAGAACGAGAGAAGCTGGAACCGAGATAGTCAAACTGTTCGGCAAAGGTTCGGCCTTCTTCAGCCCGGCCTGGAGCGCCATCGTCATTGCTGAATCCTACCTCAAAGACAAACGACGGATTCTGCCCTGTGCGGCTTTGTGTGAAGGGGAATATGGCGTCCAGGGACTGTTTATCGGTGTTCCCTGTCTGATCAGTGCTAAAGGTATGGAAAAGATTTATGAAATCAAACTGACCGAAGAAGAAAAGGCTCAATTTGCCAAAACCATTGCCTCGGTTAGCAAGACAGTAGCTGAGTGTAAGATCTGAATAAACCTGAGGCAGGGCAGACCAGAGACTATCTGAAGTCAAGAGTGTATTAGAATTTAAGAAGGCGGAGCCAGAAAGAATGGCTCTGCCTTCTTTTTAAAGCTGGATAATTAAAAATTTAATAATAATGCATTATGCTTATCTACGAATTCCAGGCGAAGGCACTTCTGAAAGAACTGGGAGTGGCCATACCGGCTGGCTATCTGGCTGAAACAGCAGACGAAGTCAGAATGGCGGCTGAAAAGCTGGGAGGCCAGGTCATTCTCAAAGCCCAGATCCTTTCTGGCGGACGGGCAAAAGCAGGCGGAATTGTAGTGGTTGATTCTTCGGACCAGGCAGAATTGGCAGCCAGCCAGCTACTGCACAGAAAGCTTATTACTGCTCAAAGTGGGGGGCGTGGTCTGGTTGTCAAAAAACTTCTGGTGGAAGAACTTGTATCTCCAGCCAGGGAAATTTATCTGAGCCTGGTAGTTGATCGTAAAAATGAAAAATTAGCTGCGCTGGCTAGCCCTCAAGGAGGAGTGGAGATCGAAGAACTGTCGAAGTCGAGCCCCCAGGCTATAAAGAAAGAATATTTTTGCCCGGAACGAGGGCTTATGTCCTTTCAGATCCGGAATCTGGCTTATTTTCTCGATCTTCCAGAAGCAACTTTTAAGACATTTCTCGATTATCTGAAAAGTCTCAGCACTTTCTTTTTACTCAAGGATATGAAGCTCCTGGAAATAAATCCTTTAATAGTAAAAACAGATAACCAGCTGGTGGCAGCCGATATAAAAATGGACTTCGATGACAGTGGCCTCGCCCGTCAGCCTGAGATCAGCAGTCTTGAGGACTGGTCGGGATTATCAGCCGAAGAAAAAAAAGCCAGAAGCTTTAAACTTAACTATGTAAAAATGGAAGGTCATATTGGCTGCCTGGTGAACGGGGCCGGTCTGGCTATGGCCACTATGGATATTATCAAGCTTGTTGGAGGTGAGCCGGCTAATTTCCTGGACATCGGGGGTGGAGTAACTGAGGAAGCAGTTGGCCAGGCTTTTGAAATTCTGGCCAGCGACCAGGAGGTTAAGGCCTGCCTGGTTAACATATTTGGAGGTATTGTCCGCTGTGATCTGGTCGCCCGAGGCCTGGTAGCCTCGGCCAGAAAGTTTGCTCTTAATAAACCGGTAGTGGTCAGACTCCAGGGTACAAACGAAACAGAAGGAAGAAAGATTTTAGGAGAAGCCAATCTCCCTTTCTATTTTGTTAATGATTTTGAGCAAGCAGCCAGACTGGTCGTTAATTTGAGCCAGCCCTGAATTCTACCAAAGAGGCAGAGATGAGTATCCTTCTTGACAGGAATTCAAGAATTTTAATCCAGGGTATAACTGGGCAGCAGGCTTCCTTTCACACTGAGCGTATGCTGGAATACGGAACTAAGGTTGTCGCCGGTGTAACGCCAGGAAAAGGCGGCCGGCTACATCTGGGTCTACCCGTTTTCAATACGGTTGAACAGGCTGTCAGGCAGGAAGCCCCGGATATCTCCATTGTCTTTGTGCCACCACTGGCGGCAGCAGATGCCGTTATGGAAGCGGCAGCTGGCGGCCTTAAACTGATAGTGTGCATAACAGAGGGCATTCCCAACCTGGATATGCTAAAGGCGAAAAGATTCCTGGCAGAGAAGGAGTCGTCTTTAATAGGCCCGAACACTCCTGGCTTAATATCACCGGGCCAGGGCAAAGCGGGCATTATGCCAGCCAGCATCCACCGGCCAGGGCCAGTTGGCCTGATATCAAGATCAGGTACATTGACTTATGAGGCTGTTTACCAGCTCAGCCAGCTTGGACTGGGACAATCAACTGCCATCGGGATCGGTGGAGACCCGATAGTCGGACTAAAATTTGTTGAGTTGCTGGAAATGTTTAAGTCCGATTCCCTAACAGAAGCAGTACTCATGATCGGGGAAATAGGTGGGCAGGCAGAAGAAGAGGCGGCAGAGTATCTAAGGCAATCGGATTATCCCAAGCCGGTAGCAGCCTATGTGGCCGGATTGACCGCTCCCAAAGGCAAAAGATTGGGACATGCCGGAGCTATTATCGAAGGCAATGAGGGTTCGGCTCAGGATAAGGTTAAGTGTCTGGCTGCAGCCGGCGTGAAAATAATTGAAAACCCGGCCTGGATCGGTCAAACAGTTCGAGAGCTGTTGGCTGAAAAGAAAGGCAGTTAAACGGGCAGATTAGAATTGAAACTGGTCCAGCCTTGGATAAGTCAATGGGTTATTTTAATCTCGTCGGATTTAAATCTGGCTCGATAATAATAAAAGAGCAGGATTGCCTTTTAAGATTAGAGCCGAAAGACAGGCCGAAATATAATTTCTGGAGAAATAACATGTCAGGAGTATTAAATGAAGTCAGAGAACGAAGCTTACTTATTCGGTTAGTTCCAGTTATTGTTCTTTTATTAATGTTCACTTCGGCCTGTTCCAGACCGAATAAGACAGCTTATTCAATAAAAAAAGAAAGCATCATCACCTACCCTTTTTCCGATCCTGATCCCATTCCGGTCTTTGCTCGCTCCTCAATCTGGGGAGCAGGAGCTAAAATTTATCCCTATTTTGTTTTTAATGGTTTCAGCCACGAATCCAGCCCTCAGGAGTGGACCGTGATTCGCCTCAGGAATAAATATCTCGAAGTCTCGATTCTACCCGAAGTAGGCGGCAAAGTCTGGGGAGCTAAAGATTTAAAGACCGGACGAGAATTCATCTATACCAATAAGGTGTTAAAATTCCGGGAAATAGCCCTGCGTGGTCCCTGGACCTCGGGCGGAATTGAGTTTAATTTTGGAGTAATCGGACATTCGCCAGCTACGGCTACGCCCGTTGATTATCATCTCGAGGAATGGCCAGATGGTAGTGTGGCCTGTACCGTCGGCAACTATGACTGGCCTTCTCGCAGCCGCTGGGAAGTAACCATTGTTGTTTACCCTGACCGAGCCTATTTTGAAACAAGAACGCGCTGGACTAATCCCGGTCCTTTTCATCAATCCTATTACGCCTGGATGAACGCTGCTATACCGGCCGCTGAGGATTTGCATTATGTTGTTCCCGGGCTCTATCATATCGGACATGATTACTCGGTTCCCCTGGATACCTGGCCAATCGACCGCCAGGGCCGGGACCTTGCCTGGTACAAAAATAACGCCTTTAATGGTTCAAAAAGTTATTTTGTAGTCGGTCAGTATGATAATTTTTTCGGTGCGTATTACCTTAATTCGGACGCCGGTTATGGTCACTGGTCTTTATATTCAGATATGCCCGGGAAAAAGATCTGGATCTGGGATTTGAGTCAAGCCGGTGAAATCTGGGTTAACCTTTTGACCGATAATGATGGTCAGTACAGTGAGCCCCAGGCCGGGCGGCTTTTCAATCAGTCTGATCACGGGACTTTTAGCCCGGCGTCTTCTGACCACTGGCCAGAAATCTGGTTTCCATATAACGGAATAGGTGAAATGACCGGAGCCAGCCCTCAGGCTGTGCTCAGCCTCCAAAAGAAAGGCAATGCTTACCAGCTAGGTGTTTATGCTCTGGAAAAGCTCAAGGACAGCCTGCTGGTCAAAGAAGGTAATAAAGAGATACTGAACGACACCATACGGCTCAACCCAACCGAAAAGAAATTCTTCGAGCTCGATAATATTTCTGAGCCAGAAAAACTGGTCATATTTCTGGGCAAAAAAATAATTCATCAAAACGATCAAAAAGAAAAAAGCTTAAGCCGTCCCTTTAACTTTCATCGTCCAGACGGGGATTCAGCCGAGACTCTCTATCTGGCCGGTGAGTTATTTCAAAATGAGCGAGAACCGGCTATGGCCCTGGAAAAATACCTTGAGGCTATTCAAAAAGAGCCACAGCATGTTCGGGCTTTAAGCCGGTTAGCTGAACTCTACCTATGGCGAGGCGAGCCAGAAAAGGCCCTGGAATACGGCCAGCGGGCCCTGGAAATTTCTATGTATGACCCTGAAGCTAATTTTATCTATGGTCTGGCCCTTAGAACAGTAAACAATGCAACTGGAGCCAAAGAAGCCCTGGGCTGGGCAGCTCGCCGAGCTGACTATGCCCGGCCAGCTTACCTCCAGCTGGCTGAACTGGCCCTGGCTGAAAAAGACTATATCCTGGCCCAAGAATATGCTGAGCGGGCAGGAAGTTATGCCCTGGATAATCCCCTGCCCTATGAACTTCTGGCCACCATTCAGCGACTAAACGGTAAAAAAGAAGAAGCCAGAAATTTTATAAAGCGACTATTAGCGATTGATCCACTCAATCATCTGGCCCGCTATGAATCTTATCTTCTTGAACATTCAAAGCGCCATCTCCAAACTTTTGTGTCGTCAATTAAAAATGAGTTCCCTCATGAAACTTATCTTGAGCTGGCCCTCCATTACCTGAGAATTGGTCAGGAAGAAAATGCTCTGGAACTTCTTCAGCTGTCTCCACCCCATCCTGAAATTTTAACCTGGCTGGCTTATCTTAACCGGGGAAGATACAGAGGACAGAGCCAGGAATTTCTGGAAAAAGCCGCTTCTGCCTCGCCCTATCTGGTTTTTCCTTTCCGAGAAGAATCAATTCCTGTTTTTGAATGGGCCGCCAGCCAGAGACCAGACTGCTGGAAATTTCGCTATTATCTGGGCTTGATTTTCTGGCATAAAAGTCGGATAGAAGAAGCCAGAGAGTTATTCGAGACTCTGGAAGAGGCTGATTATTATCCGCTGTTTATTGCTCGAGCCTACCTTAATTCTGACCGGAAGGAAAAATCCTATCGCGACTTTAAACGGGCCAATGACCTTTCTCCGGATGCCTGGCGAACCTGGCATCATCTGATAAACTTCGAACTAACCAATCAGCTGGGACAGGAAGCTTTGAAACATTCTCTGGCCGGGCTGGAAAGATTTCCTGAAAATATTTATCTTCAGTCTGATACAGTTAAGGCTTTGCTGGCCAACCATGAATTTCAGTCAGCCTCAGAACTCCTGGATCGGATGAATGTCCTGCCTTATGAAGGAGCGAGTGAGCTTCATGATTTATTGGTCAGAACTCACCTGCATCTGGCTCTTGATCGGATGCTGGAAGGCAACTGGGAAATAGCTATAAAGGAAATAGCACGCTCGAGAGAGTATCCACTACAGCTGGGAACGGGGCGGCCTTTTGATCCGGATGAGAGATTGCAGGATTATCTGGAAGCTATCTGCCTTGAGCATCTCGGCCAAAAAGAAGAGGCTCGTCAAAAATACATTGATATCATCAAATATAGCCAGAAGTACCCACAAGGGCCCTATGCCTGTTTTCATGTTTATGCCCTGGTCAAAATGGGTCAGAAGAGCCAGGCTGATCTTCTTCAAGAACTGCCCCGACTCCCCGAGGAGTTCAGGTCTGAACTTGAAAAACTACTATAAGATAAGATCTGAAATTATTTCCAGGGCTTATAATCCACCAGCTGCAAGGTGGAAGGTGCCTCCAGACGGTAAAAAGCGAAGTAATCTCCGGTTTCAGGCACCAGTTTGAACTTAAAATAACGAATCAAACCATAATCAGATTGCGGCTCCAGCAGGCAGGGAATCAGGTTGGCCGCCGGCTGAAAGCAGGAAACAAAAAAATCTCCCCTTTTTAACAGCAGGCTTTGTTCTTCTTTTTGTACTTCAATTTTTTCAGGCGCAAGGTAATCAGCTCTGGCCGGCACCAGATCAGTGATGTGGTAAGCAACTACTTTGACCGGCGTAGCTTTATCTATCATCTGAACCTTGATCCCATGGGCCAGAAGCACATCTATCACCTCATGCCGATTAGCGGGAATGATATAACCAATCGGCCGACTTACTGCCAGCCTCGATTCCACCCTGGGGAACCAGTTTTTCTCCACTCTGGTGACAACTTTTAAATCAGACGGGCCACGATAAGGACTGATGTCCTCAGCTGTCAAAAAATCACCAGCCTTTTTATCTACCTTCAGGATTCCCCTGATCGGGGATTCAGAGCGATCGAAGGATTTAATAACCAGTTGAGGCTGTTTCGGGTCGCGGACATAATCCATTCTTAGATGAACCGGGTCGTCAGCCGCTCTAACCTCGGCTCTCTTTTGAAGGCTGGTCCTTGACTCCCGCACCAGGTTAAGCATCTCACCGGCCCGGTCAGCCACTATCTCCGCCAGAGCCCTGATTCCCTGATATTGCCAGTTGGTTCTGGCTTCCAGAGTTTCAAGATCATGTCGCGAGGCTCCTTCTTGAATAAAAGCTAAGGTTTCATAAATGCCCAGGCTGTTTCGGCCATCATTCAGGTCAGTTGTGCTGTAACGCCACATAAGTTCCCGTTCCTGTCCTGGAGTTATTCTGGCTCCAGATGAAGTATCAAGGCCGATATAATCACTAACCAGGTATTCGTGAAAGGTTATATTCTTTGATTGGAGCTTCCGCTCAATACCAGTCAGAATCACCTGGCGTGAATAATCCTGAAGCGATTGATTGATATTGAGGTTAGAAACACAGCCAACGGAAACACGATAATAATCATCACCTTTTTCGTGGATATCCATAGTGATTTCAGGCTCATACAGGTTAAAAACACGATGAATCGCCCGGGTACTTTCCCCTTCCAGTTTTACGTGGTCACGATTTAGATCAAGATCAATTTCATTTTGCCTGACATCATAAAAATTGCCGTAGGGATTAGCCTGCGGTATGACCAGCACATTAACCTTTTTAAGGAGAGGCTTTAAATCTCCAGCAGCCAGGTCCCTGATCAGACGAAGAGCCGCTTCCTTAGCCGATTGCTCATTGCCATGCTGGGAAGCTATATAAAGAATAGTTGGTTTCTGGCGATTCAGAGTCTGGGGCTCAACTGCCCCTTCCTGAGTCAGCAAACAAAGGTAAATATCTTTAGAAGGATAATTGTCAACCTCTTTTGTTCTCCCCACCAGCCTGACTTTCAGTACCTCTGATTGACTCTGCAGTCTGGAAAGAAACCTGGCAATATCTTCGTTCTGACTGTAGCTGGCGTATCTTACTTCCTCGGCCGGCGTTTTGATGTCAGCAGCTCCGGGTAAAGCAACCAGGTTCAAAACAAAAATAAAGCCAAAGATCACTTGCTTTTTAAAATTCATGCTTGTTCCCTCCACTCATAATCATAATTTAGTTCGATTGTTCTCCCTGTTCGGGACTGAAATCTTTCTGATAAATGTTAAGCCCACACTTCATTTTAAGTCAGAAAATTCCAGCAATAAAGATTGCCAGACAAAATCAACTATTTCTGCCTGAAAGCGAGCAACTTTCTCAGCCGGTTCCTTTTCCTTTTCCCAGAAAGCCAGTTGAGCAGCTGTCCTGTCCAGCACCTGATCTTCGATCCGCAGAATTTTAGTCAGCAATCCTTCCCCTCCATAAGTTCTCAAGCGGGTCACATTCAGATACTGAGGCATCCGCCCTCTTTTATCAGGATAGAGATACCTCACCAGCTGCCGGGAGTGAGCATTCAGCTGACAGGTCTCCTGGCCAGGAGCAGAAGCAGCCGCCGGGACCTGACCAGCATAAGGCCAGACAGGGATTGCTACCGAGGTGATCGGCTGGCCAAGAATAACCCACATGGTGGCCAGATCAGCTCGTGCCGGAGAAGGAGCCCCGGAGAAAGCAATAGCCGCTACCGAACTGTTACGATTTATAGTGTCATTAGTATTAATATACAACGGTCTGGCCGGATCTTCAGGCAAATTGACTGCCAGAGGATAAGAGTGAAGTTTTTCATTATTCAGGTCTCTGGCTGCTTGCTGCAGTATAAAACGGACATCCAGCTGGCCTGTAGCTTGAGCCATCTCAGCCAGATGTGACATTCTCTCTGCTCTGATGAATCCTCCACCTTCCAGATAATCAGGCGAAGTGTAAGCAAAATTTGTTCTGACCAGATAGCCAAAAGGAGCAACTTTCTTATCGGCTGTATCAAAGCGGGTATAATATTCACTGGAAGTCTCAAAAAAGACAGCCCCTCCCTGGGCATCGATTACACCAAAATTAGCGGCCAGATCGTGCCGGCCTTTTTCCCGCTGCAACAGTTTTTCGACCTCGTCAATCGTGGCGCATTCTCCCAGAGCCATCTTCATCAAGAGTCCATTATCGGCCCCGTCAAACTTCTTTTGGCTAAAAGCCAGGTCATCAGCCTGAGAATTGACAATTGCCAGCCCCTTTTCATTTAACCCTCCCCAGATTTCCTGGCCAGAGGCATCAGTTGAATTGATCAGACCAATGAAGTTATATTTTTTACCATTGAAATACATCAATTTATTCAGGACATTAGAAGCATCGCGATTTTTCCAGAGCAATGGTCGTCCACTGGCTGTCGCCCGGCCGGAAGCTACGATCAAGGTGCAGGCAGAAGCCCTCTCCCCGGCCGGCTGAATAACGAAAAGCACCAGCGACCAGAATAAAAAACATAAAGCCTTTGTTCTCCTCATAGCACTCACTCCTGATTTTTTGAAATCATGATAACATGATTGGCAGGGTCAGAGCCAGAAAAAGAAAAATACCGAGGTCCGGTCTTATTTCTGCCGGTTAGAAGAATCCTTTTGAGGAGAATTTCTGAAAGAGATATATCCAACGTCAGATTTTTCTATCTGCCTGAAGCCAGAAGCGACTAGTATACGAAACCTGTGCTTTAAGGGGCTACAGGCCAGCCTCTGGCCAGCAGTACCTGCCTTATTCTTCTTCTGGTCTTATCCGCCCTTCTTTTACTGCCTCGGCAATAATTTTCTGCTGGAGTTGAGCAGGAACTTCTTCATAATGAGAAAATTCCATCAAAAAAGACCCGCGGCCACCGGTAATGGAAGTTAGCGTTGGCTCAAAATCCAGCATTTCCGACATTGGCACCTGAGCCTTTAAAATCCTCATATTTCCTTTTTGCTCCATACCCTGAACTTTTCCACGACGGCCGTTCAAAGCTCCCATAATATCACCCATATAGGCTTCCGGAGTATAGATTTCAACATTCATAATGGGCTCGAGGATGGTCGGTCTGGCTTCTTTCATGGCTTTTTTAAAAGCCATGGAGGCCGCAATTTTAAAGGCAATATCGGAGGAGTCAACCTCATGGTAGGACCCATCATAGAGAATAACCTTAAAATCTACTACCGGATAGCCAGCCAGGACTCCCTTCTTTCTGGACTCCTGAATTCCTTTTTCAATTGAAGGAATATAGTTTTTGGGAATTGCTCCACCGAAAATCTTATCTTCAAATTCAAAATCCTTACCACGCGGCAAAGGCTCCATTTTAATCTTGACATCCCCATACTGCCCGCGTCCACCCGTCTGCTTTTTATACTTGCCCTGAACATCTGATCTCCCCTTAATCGTTTCTCGATAAGGAATTTTAGGCGGCTTCAGCTCGACATCCACATTGTAGCGTTTTTTTAATTTTTCCGTCACGATCCTGACATGCAATTCACCATTACCCGAAATCAGCAGTTGATTGGTTTCAGGATCTCTTTCTATCCTGATGGTTGGATCTTCTTCTGTTATCCGGTGAGTGGCCTGTGATATTTTATCCTCATCAGCTCTGGTTTTAGGCTCAATAGCAAAAGAAATAGAAGGCTCGGGAAACTTAATCGGCTCAAATTCAATATCTGCACCCTTAGCGCACAAGGTATCGCCAGTTAACGTCACTTTGAGCTTGGCAGTAGCCACAATATCGCCGGCCTTAGCCTGGCCAGCTGGAATTTGCTCTTTACCCTGTAGATAAAATAGCCCACCCAATTTTTCTTCAGTCTCTTTATTCGGATTATATACGGTCGCATCTGAACTGACTTTGCCGGAAAAGATTCTCATCAAAGTAATACGACCGGTATAAGGATCCGATAACGTCTTAAAGACCAGAGCCGCCAGTGGTCCTTCCGGTGACAAATTCAATTCTCCTTCCTGACCATTAATCCTGGCTTTTATTTTGCCTTTGTCGAGCGGGCAGGGCAGATAATCAACCAATCCATCCATAATAAGCTGGGTCCCGATATTGGTCAGGGCAGAGACGGCGAAAATTGGAAAAAGCTGTTGCTGGAAGACACTTTTCTTCAATCCCAGGACGAGCTCTTCATGACTTAGTTCTCCTTGTTCAAAATATTTTTCCATTAACTGTTCGTCGCTCTCGGCCACTGTTTCCAGCAGCTGGGTATACCGCTTTTGTGCTTCAGCTCGAAGTTCAGCTGGAATCTCACTTTCTTTAAACTGACCACTTTCATCTTTTTCAAAGAGGTAAGCCTTCTGCTGCAACAGATCTATAACCCCGCTAAAATTCTTTTCTTCTCCAATTGGAATTTGCACCGGGATAGCCTGACGGCCAAAAAATTGCTGAATTTGTTCTACTGTTCGATTAAAACTCGAATTTTCGCGATCTAGTTTATTAATAGCTATAATCCTGGGAAGTTTCAATTCTTCCAGCATTTCCCAGACCTTTTCAGTGCCGACCTCAACACCGGCCACACCGCAGACCACCAGCAAAGCTGAATCTACTGCCCTTAAACTGGCTCGCGTATCCCACAGAAAACTGGAATAGCCAGGTGTGTCAATAATATTGATTTTGTGATCTTTCCATTCCACAAAGCAGGGGGTAGAATTTATGGAAATCTTCCGCTCTATCTCTTCTGGGTCATAATCAGAAATTGTGTTACCCTTATCTACTTTGGTCAGCCGGCTGGTCACCCCGGCTTCAAAGAGCATGGCTGCGGTCAGAGATGTTTTACCGGAAGATCCATGTCCGATGATAGCTACATTTCTTAGCTGTTCCGGGCTATAATCCTTCATCCTAGTTCCTCCCGTGATTGGCTTTCCGAGCTCAAGAAGCAATTCTTGGCTTTCAGGCATATATAATAATAAAAATAGCTCGGAGACTCAAGGATGGCGGTCGATTATTTTTCCTGTTCTTCCCTTTCCAGTCTGGACTGCAGAGCAGGAGGCAAAGGACTTTCAAATGTTACCTGCTCGTTGCTAACTGGATGACTGAACGATAGCCTAAAGGCATGAAGAAATAGGCGGCCCTCTTGTTTTCGCCTGTTCCCTTCAGGCTGACCATAGCGGCTGTCACCAACCAGAGGATGGCCGATGGCAGCCAGATGAACCCTAATTTGATGAGTTCTGCCGGTCAAAGGATTCAGGGCTAAAAAAGTCGAATGATGGAATTGCCGGAGGACTTCATATCTGGTTAAAGCTACCCGGGGCTTGTTGCTTTTAACTGACATTTTTTGCCGCTTAAACGGATGACGCCCAACTGGCAGGGAAATTATCCCCTCTTTTTCTTTAAACCGCCCTCTGGCCAGACCTAAATAGGTTTTTTTAACCGTTCGATCCTCAAATTGCTGCCTTAAGGAATTATAAGCAATCTGAGTTCTGGCCACGACCATCAAGCCAGAAGTTTCTTTATCGAGGCGATGAACAATACCTGGTCTCAGCGGAGAGCCAACCATCTTGATCTCAGGATAGTAAAAAATAAGGCCATTAACCAGCGTTCTGCCAGTCAGGCCAGCTCCCGGATGGACCACCAGACCAGCCGGTTTATCTATAACCAGAATCTGTTCATCCTCATAAACGACCTTAAGTTCGATCGGCTGTGGTTGAAGCTGGCTGATGGGGGCCTTTTCTTCAAATAAGACTTCTACCACTTCCCCCGCCTTTAACTTCTGCCCTGACCGGGCAAGCAAGCCGTTGACCTTTACCTGGCCATCTTTGATAGCGGTCTGAATTCTGGATCGACTGAGCTCGGGTATTTTCTCCTTAAGAAAAAGATCTAATCTCTTTATTTCACCAGGAGTGACCTGAAATCTAGATTTGATCATTCTTTCTCTGTTTTAAAATAAGATACAAAGCCAGCCCCGCCGCCAGACCGATCAGGCAATAAAGCTGCGATAACGACAGGCTGGTCAGAGCACTTTCGCCGAGTATAAGATAAGTGCCGGGGTCATGATCTCCACGAAAATATTCTGTAAAAAACCGGATGACAGAATAATTCATAATATAAAAGCAAAAGACCTGACCGTTGAATTTTTTCTTTTTGTAGATAGCTAGCAAGACCAGAAAATTTAAAAAATTTAAAATAGCCTCATAGAGCTGAACTGGATGCAAGGGCACATTAAGAGGAATACCAGTTAGCTCATGGGCATAAGTGTTTTTAAAAACTGTCCCCCAGGGCAGCGAGCAAGCCCGGCCATAACAACATCCAGCTGAAAAACAACCCAGTCGGCCAAAGCCATGTCCCAGAGCGATAGCCGGAGCAATAAGGTCAGACACCGGCCAGAGAGAAATCTTTTTTTTCCTGAAATAAAGAATGGCAAAAATCACTCCAAAAGTCAGGCCACCCTGAAAGACGCCGCCCGAGCGGGCCAGGCTGATAAGTTCTGACGGATTATGGATATAGAAAGAGAAATGACCGAAAAGAAGAAACAGCTTGGCTCCGATCAACGAGACCAGAATTATCCAGAAGGCAGCATCAATCAGCTGGTTAGGATCGAAACCGGCTTTCTTCCCCTGAACATAGACAAACCACAGCCCGGCTGCCACTCCTAAAGCCATAAAAAAACCATAGGTATGGATGGTCAGTGGCCCGATTTTAAGCAGGATGGGATACACGCCCTTTACTCCTTAAGAGATCGAACAATAAGAGAATAACGCCGACCGTGATGCAACTATCGGCCAGATTAAAAAACGGCCAGTGATAATTACCAACATAAAAGTCAAGAAAATCAATAACATAGCCACGAAAAAGGCGGTCCAGGATATTACCAACCGCCCCGCTGATAATTAAAGAAAGTGACAGACGCGAAAGAACCATCTCAGCCGGGGTCTTAAAGAAATAATAAGCCACCACCCCCAGGGCCAGGATAGCCCCGAGATTAAGCAGAATCCTGGCTGCAGGATACTGACTGTTATTCAGAAAACCAAAAATTGCGCCCCGATTGTGGACCCTGGTTAAATTAAAAAAACCGGGGATGACTGTCACCACCTGGTAAAGAGAAATAGATCTGGCTACCAGATATTTGCTAACCTGATCCAGTACAATCCAGACTATGATGAACAGATAATAGAAATGATTTTTTAACTTCATTTATTACTATCCGCCTGGAGGACCTCAAGACAGCGGGCACAAACCTGGGGATAATCAGAATTCTGGCCAACGCTCGTGGAATAATTCCAGCAACGTTCACATTTCTGGCCTTCGGCTTTTTCCACCCTGATCCTCAATTCAGAACTGGCAGAAGGCTCAACTCTGACCGCCGAAACAATGAATATTGTGGCCAGATCAGACCGGAATTCGGCCAGCAGATCAAAATCTTCAGGGGGTGCTTCGATTATCAGCTGGGCTTCCAGCGAATTGCCGACCAGCTTGGTCTCTCTGGCCTTTTCCAGCTCTTTTTGAACTTCAGCTCTTATTTGCAGCAGCTTTTCTACTTTCTTTAGTTTGTCTTCAGTCAGCCAGACTTCTTTTTCTTCCGGGAAAGTGCAGAGATGGACAGATTCCTCTTTGCCGGGGTAATCTGGCATAGCTTCCCAGGCCTCTTCGCTGGTAAAAGGCAGGATAGGAGCCATGAGACGCAGGGTATTATTGAGAACCCGGAAAATAGCTGTTTGTCCCGACCTTCTTTCCAGTGAACTGGCAGCTGAACAATACATCCTGTCTTTGATAACATCAAGGTAAAAGGCACTCAGGTCAACAGTGAAAAAATTATAAAGCGAATGGAAGACAATATGAAATTCATATTCATCATAGGCTTCAATAGCCCGCATCGCTACCTGACGCCCTCTTTCCAGAATCCAGCGATCAAGCCAGTGAAGGTCGTCAATAGGAACGAGATCAGTAGCTGGATTAAAATCAAATAAATTGCCCAGAAGGAAACGCCAGGTATTTCGAATTTTCCGATAAGCTTCAACCAAGCGCTGCAGTATTTCCTGGCCAAAGCGAGCATCCTCCTTATAATTGAGCATAGCTACCCACAGTCTTAAAATTTCCGCCCCATGTTGCTTGATAATTTGTTCTGGCTCAATGACATTACCGAGAGACTTGGACATAGCCCTCCCCTGCTCGTCGAGGACAAAGCCATGGGTCAGACAGGTCTTAAACGGTGAACCATGACGGGCTCCGACTCCGATGACCAGCGAACTGTTAAACCAACCCCGATATTGGTCATGGCCTTCTACATATAGATCAGCCGGCCAGGGAAGCTCCGAGCTTTTGCCCAGCAAACTGTGACTGGCCCCGGACTCGAACCAGACATCAAGAATGTTATTTTCTTTTTTAAAGCGGTTCGACTGGCAAACCGGACATTTAGTTCCGGGAGGCAGTAAATCGCCTACATCTCTCTTAAACCAGGCGTTCGAGCCCTCCTTTTCAAAAATATCGGCAACATAATTGGTAGTTTGCTCATCAGCCAGGATATGACCGCAATTCTCACAATAAAAAGCTGGAATGGGTACCCCCCAGGATCTTTGCCTGGAAATGCACCAGTCTGGCCGACTGGACATCATATTAGCAATTCTCTCTTCACCCCAGTAAGGAATCCATCTGACCTTTTTAATCTCGTCTAGAATTTTCTTTCGAAGTTCATTCTTATCCATCGAAATGAACCATTGTTCGGTAGCTCTAAAAATGACTGGATTTTTACATCGCCAGCAATGTGGATAAGAATGGCTGATTTCATCAGCCTTAAGCAGGCTGCCTTCCCTCTTCATATCTTCAACAATCCTCGGATTAGCCTCAAAGACATTCAACCCACCATATCTTTCCACCTGGGGCAGAAATTTGCCTTCTTCATCGACAGGTGTATAAATATCAAGCCCGTAGGCCAGTCCGGTCAAATAATCATCATATCCATGGCCCGGAGCAGTATGGACGCAGCCAGTGCCTTCCTCGAGAGTTACATAATCGGCCAGGACCAGTCTGGAGTCGCGCTCGAGGAAAGGATGCCTCGCCTTAAGACCCTCTAGCTTCTGGCCAGGAAAAACAGCCAATTCCTGGTAGCGGTCAAGACCGAGCTGCTGGGCCACAACCGGCAACAATCGCCGAGCAACGATATAAACCTCATCACCCTGGCCCACTTCGGCTGCCACATACTCATATTCAGGATGAAAAGCAATAGCCAGATTGGCCGGCAAAGTCCAGGGGGTCGTTGTCCAGATAATGATGGAGACCTTTTTCCCTTTAAGAACCGGAAACTCCTCAGATAGATCAGAAATCAAGGGAAACTTGACGTAGATAGAAGGTGATTTTTTTTCTTTATATTCAATCTCGGCTTCAGCCAGAGCTGTCTGACAGTGCAAGCACCAGTGAACCGGCCTCTTCCCTTTATAAACATTACCGGAAGCAAAAAAAGCAGATAACAATCTCAGAATGTCAGCTTCATATTCTGGATTCATGGTCAGATATGGATTTGACCATTCTCCGAAAACACCCAGACGTTTGAATTCTTCTCTCTGGATGTCAATAAATTTAAGGGCATATTTCCGGCATTCCTCTCTTATTTCAATAATTGACATTTCTTTCTTTTTAGGTCCAAGCAACTGGTCCACTCTAATTTCAATGGGCAGGCCATGGCAATCCCAGCCAGGGATATAAGGTGATAAATAACCCCGCATGGTTTTAGATTTAATAATAAAATCTTTAAGAATTTTGTTTAAAGCTGTACCTAAATGAATATGCCCATTGGCATATGGTGGCCCATCATGCAGAATAAAAACTGGTTGGCCTTTTCGGCTGGCTATAATTTTATCATATAGATTCAGTGCGTCCCATTTCTTTTGAATCTCAGGCTCTTTTTGAACCAGCTGAGCTTTCATAGCGAAATCAGTCTGAGGCAGATTAAGCGTCTTTTTCAGATCATTTTTGTCAGCCATTGACTACTCTCCAGCAGTTACTAAATTTTTTCTATTATAAAACAGGTCAATTGAAACTGCTATATCCCCAGGGGACTTTTTGGAAAAAGTTGGAAAGCGGTCTGGTGCCCTGGCTCAGTTCAGGCGAAAATGGGCCCCCCGGCTCTCTTGATTGGCCAGGGCGGCTCTGGTGATCAGTAAAGCCACTTGCAGTCCATGCCGCAGATCCACCAGCTCGGGATCCATGGGTGCCTCTTGATAAAATTTATCCACACGGTGCTGCAAATATTCCAGGTCGGCTCTGGCTCTTTCCAGTCGTTTCGTAGTCCTTATAATACCAGCATAATTCCACATAGTAGAACGGATAGTTGTCCAGTCCTGATATATTAAGGCCGGATCAATGGCTTCTTCCCTTTGTGGATAGCGCCAGGAACGAATCAGGCTGGGATTGCACCTCAGCTCTGGTTGAAAATTTTCACTTATATGTCTGGCCGCTCTAGTTCCCCAGACCAGTCCTTCCAGCAGAGAAGTCGAACCGAGACGGTTGGCTCCATGAAGTCCGGTGCAGGATACCTCACCCACTGCATAAAGTCTGGAGAGTGAGGAGCGTCCCCAGGTATCTACCAGCACCCCCCCACAGGAAAAGTGAGCAGCTGGGACCACCGGAATTGGCTCTCTGGTAATATCAAGGCCATAACTCAGGCAGGTCCGATATATATAAGGAAACCTTTTTTTAATATCAACTCTGGTCTGTCCGGCCAGATCAAGCAGTACAAACTTTGATTTAGTATTAATCATCTCTTGATAGATAGCCCTGGTAACTTCATCCCGGGGAGCGAGATCTTTAAGCGGGCTGTATTTGTCCATAAAGGCCCGACCGTCTCTGGTCTTCAATCTGGCCCCCTCTCCTCTGACCGACTCTGAGATCAGGAAATTATCAGCCTCCCGGTGGTAGAGAGCCGTGGGGTGAAACTGAATATATTCCATGTTGACAATTCTGGCCCCGGCCCTTTGAGCCATTGCATAGCCCGAACCGATGGCTGTTTTGGGGTTAGAAGTAAATTCAAAGACGGCTCCACAGCCACCTGTGGCCAGAACGGTATAATTGGCTATAAATTTTTTAATCAGATGAGATTTATTATCAAGAACATAGGCTCCGAGACAAAACGGCTCCTGGTAAGAGGCTAATGGATCAGTTAGATGATGAGGACTGGTCAGTAAATCAACTGCAGTGTGGTCAAAATATAGGTGAATATTGGGGAAATCTTTCAGGTGGTTATATAAAGCCGTAGCAATCGTTCGACCGGTAGCGTCTGCTACATGAAGAATCCGCCGTCGAGAATGCCCGCCTTCCAGAGCATAATCCAGCTTATCAGGCGAAGAACGGGCAAATGGTATTTTTAGTTCCTGAATCAGGATTCTATCTATAGCTTTTTTCCCCTCAGCTACCAGTAGATCAACTGCTTCAGGATTGTTAATATAATCGCCAGCTTTAAGAATGTCCTCTTTTAACAGTTCCGGCTTATCATCCTGGCCAAAGGAGACTATTCCACCCTGAGCCCAATAGGTATTAGAACCTTCGATACCAGGCGATTTGACCACTACATTTACTTCCAGCCCCTGTTTAGCTGCTTCCAGAGCTGTAATTCCTCCAGCTATTCCGCTGCCAATTACCAGAATATCTGAATATACTTCTTCTTCAATTATCTTACTCATAGTTAACTTTTTCATATAAATTCAAGGGAAATATCAGCTGAACGAAAAGAATGAGTCAGCGCCCCAACTGAAATAAAATCGACTCCAGTCAGAGCAATTTCCCTGACTGTGTCTAGATTAACTTTGCCAGAAACCTCCAGCGGAACCCGGCCGGAGACCAGTTCGACCGCCATTTTGATCATCTCCAGTTCCATGTTATCAAGCATGATAAGATCAGCTCCCCCCTCCAGGGCTTCCTTCACTTCCTGAAGGTTAGTGGCTTCAATTTCTATTTTTACACCTGGACTGGCCTTTTCTTTAGCCTTTTCCAGGGCAGGCGTTATCCCCCCGGCTATCCTGATATGGTTATCTTTAATCAGCATCATATCAGACAAACTCAGGCGGTGATTTTTGCCGCCGCCAATTCTTACTGCGTATTTCTCCAGCTCCCGCCAGCCAGGAGTCGTTTTTCTGGTATCAAGAATAGCAGCCCTTGTTCCCCTCACTTCCTCCACAAAAGCTCTGGTCAGGGTGGCAATGCCCGATAATCGCTGCAGAAAATTCAAAGCTGTTCTTTCGGCCTTCAAAATGGAGTTAGCGCGACCTGAAATTTGAGCCAGAATGTCCCCCGGAGAAAATTGGTAGCCATCCTGCCTGGCTTCGGTCAATTTGACCTCTTTATCAACCGTCGCCAGAACCCTGATCGCAATTTCCAGACCAGCCAGCACGCCCTCCTCTTTGCCCAGAAAAACGGCTGAAGCCTCAAGGCTGGCCGGCACGATGGCCTCTGTGGTTATATCGCCAGCAGGCAAATCTTCTTCAAGAGCCAGAGCAATCAAATTATCAAGTTTCTTTTCATTTATGTCCATAATAGGTTGATTATAGAAATTGTTAGCTGGTGAGTCAATGAAACTCCTGATCGGATACTATTTGCCAGCTGCTCTTGATTATCTGGCCAATTTGTGCCAGAATTTTTTTTAATATTTTGTTCTGGATATAAATACCATGACCAAGCAACTGGTGATGAATTCTGTCTGCCCTGCACCTTTTCAGCTAAATACCTCTCTTTTGAAAAAAGTTCTAATGACTGCTTTAAGCCGGGGTGGTGATTTCGCTGATTTATTTTTAGAATACCGGACATCTCTTTCAATTTCAATGGAAGAAGACATTATAAAGGAGAGCGAAGAAACTCTGACCATCGGGCTGGGAATAAGGGTGATTAAAAAAGACAGGACAGGTTATGCCTATGCCAACGATTTAAACGAAGAAAAGTTAATCAAGGCAGCCAGAGCAGCAGCTGTTATTGCCGACCAAAGAATCAGCCGACCCAGGCCTGTCGCCTTTCGCCCCATCAGAGTAAAAAATCGAGTAGCTCCAGTAAAAAAATTGGCGACAGCTCTGCCTCTGGATGAAAAAATCGATCTGGTCAAGCGGGCCTATCAAGCTGCTTTAAATTTTGATCCAGCTATCAAAAAGGTTCAGGTAATTTATGCCGAGTCAACCCAGTACGTCTGGATATTAAATTCAGAGGGAATATCCGTTAAGGACTGCCGCCCGATGATCAAACTGGCCGTCCATTCACTGGCTGAAAGACAGGGTCATCGGGAATCCGGCTATTATGGCGGTGGCGGTCGGGTTGGTCTGGAATATTTCAAAAATTCAATGACGCCAGAAACTATAGCCAGAGAATCAGCCAGAGAAGCTTGCCTGTTGCTGGAGGCGTCTGAAGCCCCGGCCGGGTCCTGGCCGATAATTCTATCTCCGGGACACAGCGGCGTCCTTATTCATGAAGCAGTCGGACATCTGCTCGAAGCCGACTTTATCCGGAAAAAAACTTCTATTTTCTGGGATAAACTGGGCCAGAAAGTGGCTTCCGACCAGGTCACTATTTATGATGACCCAACCATTCCTGGCTTCCGCGGTTCCTATAACATTGATGATGAAGGGACCAGACCAGACAGGACCCTCCTCATTGACCGAGGCGTTATCAATGAGTTCCTTCAGGATAAACTATCAGCCCGGCTGATGGGAAAGAAGGCTAATGGGCACGGCCGGAGGCAGGATTATTCTCACTGGCCCTTGCCCAGGATGAGCAACACCTATCTAGCTCCAGGCGAGTATTCACCTGAGGAAATAATTCATTCGGTCAAAAAAGGATTTTATGTCAGCCGCTTATCTGGAGGTCAGGTAGAAGATTCAGGCCAGTTTACTTTTTCAGTCACCCTGGGGTTTCTGGTTGAGAAAGGCCGGCTGACCAGACCGGTTAAACAGGCCACTTTAATTGGAACCAATCTGGACATACTGCAAAAAGTAGAAATGGTCGGGCATGATCTGGACTTTGGCCTGCAGACGGCAACCTGTGGCAAAGAAGCTCAGCAAGTCCCGGTCAATGATGGCTGTCCAACAATGAAAATTACCGGGATGACAATTGGAGGGCAGTTATGAAAGCCAGAAAATCTCGGCGGGAGGAGCTGAGACATCTAGCCGATAAGCTGGTTGGGGCCGGGCTGAAAGCAGGAGCAGACGAGATTGAGGTCACTATCTATGACGGTCATCAGTTCGAAGTTCAGGTCAGACAGCAGCAAATAGAACATCTGGTAGAAGCTGATCCCAGGTATTGTTCTGTCCGGATATTTAAAGATAAAAGAAAAGCCACCTTCAGCACCTCAGATCTGAGCTGGTCAACTCTTTATTCACTCGTCAAAAAAGCCATTATCAGAGCCAGCCGGACTCAACCCGATGAACTGGCCGGGCTGCCACCAGCTGCCAGGTACAAAGTTGACGAGTTGTCTTTAAAATTGGCCGATCCGGCTCTCATCGTCTTAAAATCTGAAGAAAAAATAAAGCTTGCTCTGGAGACAGAAAGAATAGGCCTGTCTGACCGCCGGATTATCAATTCTTTTGGAGCCGGTTTTGAAAGCAGTGAACTTAAAACAATCCTGGTCAGTTCTAATGGATTTAGCGGAGAATACTTCGAGACCGAGGCCAGCCTGAGTCTGGGGCTGCAAGCCGGCCAGGGTGACCAGCTGGTTGAAGATTACTGGTTTTCATCGGCCCGTCATTTGAAGGATTTATCTTCGCCGCAGGAAGTAGCCAGGAAAGCTGTAGAAAGAACTGTCCGTCTGCTAAATCCACGGAAAATAAAAACTCAACAGGTGCCTGTGATTTTTGAACCGATGATGACCTCCTGGCTTCTGGCTTTTCTTTTCCAGTGCGTCTCCGGCGAGGCTGTTTATCAAAGGACAACCTTTCTGGCTGACCGACTGGGTGAAAAGATAGGCGACGATAAGCTCATGGTCATGGACGATGGCCTTCTGCCAGGAAAGCCTGGCTCCAGGCCATTTGATGCTGAAGGGGTCCCAACCCAGACTACCAAGGTTATAGAAGCCGGGGTTTTAAAGAATTTTCTCTGCGATACCTATGCAGGACGAAAGCTCGGGCTGGCTTCTACCGGCAATGCTGAGCCAGAAGGCATCGGGCCCAACAATTTTTATCTGGAACGCGGTCAGGTCACACCAGAAGAAATTATCAGGTCAACCCAAAAGGGCCTGTTACTGACCAGAACAATTGGCCAGGGGCTAAACCCGGTCACAGGCGATATTTCCAGGGGTGCCTTTGGCCTGTGGATTGAGGATGGCGAGATTGCCTTTCCTGTGTCTGAAATAGCTATCTCTGGCAATCTAAATAATGTCTTGAACTCGATAGAAATGATTGGTTCAGATCTGTCTTTTTCGAGCCAGATTTGCGGCCCATCTGTCAAAATAGCCGAAATGACAGTAGCTGGTCTTTAAACTTTAAGGTCTGGAGGAAACTTCTGACCGTAAAAATTCCAGTGGGTTACCTGCTGGAGACTTCTCTTCGGAACATGGAGACAGCCTTTTTCATCTTTCCAGTACTTAACTGAGCCCGAAAACTCTTCGACTAGCGGTTGTTCGGCTGGATAACCAAGAGCAATGACCGAATCAATCCGGTGGCTGTCCGGCAGCCTGAGAGCTGGCTGAAGCTGTTCCCGGTCAACCGAGATCAGCCAGCAGCTGCCGACCCCAACCGAAAGAGCACCAAGAATGATATTTTCGGCAGCCGCTCCTACATCATACTCAAACCCCTTATTTCTGATCTGAGTATTGACCAGGATGATTATGTATGCAGCCGGTTCTTGCCCTGGCTTGGGATCACCAGCTGGATTTATATAGGCCGCCCAGCGCAGGCAGGAGAATACTTTCCTCTTTACCTGGTCATCATTCACCACCAGAAATTCCAGAGGCTGAAGATTAGAGGCGGACGGAGCCAGCCTTCCCAGGTCCGCCAGCTGATAAAGAAGTTCAAGTGGCACTTCTGCCGGCTGAAACTGACGGATTGTTCTCCTTTTTCTGATCAAACTTATAAAATCCTCCATAGCAGATTCCTCCTCCTTTCCTTTAATTGTTTATTCCTGACGGCATTTTTTCCCGGACAGGCCTGGTTCCGGCGCTATAAAATTAAAAATAAAATTGACCACTAGCAATAAAAGGCCAGCCGCCAGATACATCTGCTTGAGGCCAATCATCTCCGAAACCCAGCCATAAAATATTGAACCAAGTCCCATGCCCACGTCAAATAGAGAATTATAAAGACTGATGGCCAGGCCTTTATTGCCCCGGCCCATGAAATCTATCAAATAAGCACTCAGGGCCGGAAAGATTATTCCCTGACCTAAACCACCGAGAAAACCAGTCGTCAGCAGCAACCACTGGCTGTTAATTCTGGAAATCAAAATTAAGTTAAATCCGATCAATAGCGCGGAGATAAAGACAATTTTTTTCCGGCCGTATTGATCAGACACCCCACCCAGTCGAAAGCGGGAGAGAATAGCTGCGACCGAAAAAACAATGAAGAAAGGTCCAACCCGACCGAGCCGGAGAGAACTAACTAACAATGGCATAAAATAAATCATGGCCCCTCTAACCGAGCCATGGACTACCGGCATCAAGCCAATGAAGATCAAAACAAGCCAGGCGGTATTTTTCCATCTTTTTTCTCGGCCAGAAGTGACTTCCTCAACTGGCACATCTCTGGGCAGCTCTTTGATGACCAGAACGAGTATTAAAGACAGGACGAGAAAAAAAAGGGCAGAATTAACCAGCCAGGGAAATCCCCACCGATTGATAATTTCCTCACCCAGTGAGGGCCCGACAGCATTAGCTATCAAACCGGCCACTCCAACCAGGCCAATTGATCTGGCCACACTTTCCACCGGAGCCAGATCGGTGCACATGGCAACATTGGCCGTCATGCTGATTCCCCACCCCAGACCGGTGATAGCCCGGAGAATAACGGGTAGAGAACCGGCATCTCTGACCAGATGAAAAAAAGGCACAACGCTAATTAAGATCAGCAGCCCGAGAATCGAGATTTTCTTACCGCCGCGCCTGTCGATCTGGCGACCGAAAAAAGGGCGGATTAAGATAGCGGTTACGCTGTGAATTCCCATGATCAACCCAACCTGGCTGGTCCTGGGATTAAACTGCTTTAGATAAAGCGGAAGTATAAAAAACAGGCTGATAGAAAGATAAAGGAAAAAATAAGCTAAAATTCCAAAAACAAAATCCAGAGTCCATAACTTGTCTGTTTCCCTGAGACGATTTGGTTCTACCATTGTTGCTCAAACCAGGCCAGGAGTAAGTTATTTAAATAGCTCAAATCATCGGCCTTGTAAACAACAATTGCTCAGCTGCTGTCAGCTGGGGCTTGTTTGACAGACCACAGCCAAAGTGATAAAAATCATCAAATTGTCTTGTGGCAGGCAAACTGATATGAAAAAAATAACTATAACAAACAGGGTACCCTTAAAAAGATTGTTGGTGGATGCCTTATTAATCATTTCGGGCTCAATCATTATGGGCGTTGGCTATGCCCTGTTTTTGATTCCTTTTCATCTGGTCCCGGGTGGTCTATCGGGTATTTCTATTATGATTAACTATTTGGTTTCCCTGCCGGTAGGGCTGGTCATAATCATCCTAAACGTCCCCATTCTTCTGATCAGTTATAGATTCCTTAGCCGTAAATATGTTTTTACCACTCTGGTCGGCATGCTCTGCTCTTCCCTCTTTATTGATTTTTTTAATCAGATTCTTAAATGGCCCAAGGGCACAGAAAATATGCTACTGGCTGCAATTTATGGTGGACTGCTTCTCGGACTGGGGCTCGGCCTGGTTTTCAGAGGAGAAGCCTCAACTGGTGGTTCTGATGTTATCGGTCTCATCCTCAACAAATATCTGGGCGTGTCAGTGGGCATGGGTATTATGGTGACTGATTTTATTATCATCTCGGCTTCCGGTCTGGTTTTCAGGCAGCTGGAAGCTCCACTTTATGGTTATATTGTACTTTTTATCTCCACCAGGGTAATTGATCTGGTACTGGAAGGCTGGAATTTTTCCAAAATGGTTATTATTACTACCAGTCAGCCAGAAAAAATTGCCGATTTCATATTACACCGGCTGGAAAGGAGCGGCAGTGCTCTTAAATCGCGTTCACTTTACCTCAATCGAGAAGGTGAAATTATTATCACCGTCATCCATAGGAAACAGCTGTCCGAACTCAAGGCTTTTATAAAAAGGACTGACCCAGGAGCCTTTGTTATTGTCAATGACACTTATGAAGTCCTTGGCAAAGGCTTTAAAGCCAACCACGCCGCTTAAGATTGAACCTGGCGGCTGTGCTGCGCCTTGCTCCACAGCTGGCTATCTCCATCCATCTTCCCTCTTCAGGGCTGCTCACTTAGAGCTTCAGTTTCTTGATCTCCTGTAAAACCTGGATGACTGATTCCAGATCCACCTGACTCCAGGCCTTATCCAGGCGGCTGAGCAGGCCGGCCAGTTGCCAGGCTGTATCAGATCTTAAAGAAGAACCAACCTCTCTTGGGCTGCGAACCTGGAAGGGGTCAAGATCACCCTGGCTGGTGCCCGGGCCCGGTCGGAAAAGTACCTGATTGGCCTGAGCCAAAAAGTGATCTCGGAGATTTATGAAATACAAAAGACAATAGACATCCAGTAAATAACGCTTTTCACTCCCGGCAGCCCTCTCCATTTCCTCCAGCAATCCGGCCGGAGGTTCAAAGTCATATAATCCTTTCATAGCCTGAAGCAACCTGTTGTCTCGTTCAAAAGCTCGAGGGAGAACTTCAGTCTGGTAATAGTCCTGCAGTTTTTTTAGATCAAAAGGGATTTTTCTGGCTTCTAACTTAGCCGGGGCAACAGTCAGAACAGGTCTGGCACTATTAACAAGATAGACCTCCAGGCGATCGTAAAATCCGTCATGATCAGCGTCAAAATACTGGATCTCTCCCAAGGCCGGACAGCCAGCCATATTTCCGATCTGGCACCACCCTTCCTCCGAGCCAAACAAATGAATCTTCTGATCAAGCTCACTATAATAGAATTCAACCGGACCGTTTAGCTGCCCTGCTACTTCCCTTCTAACATTCCATTTCTGAACACAGGAAGAAGTTCCTGGCAGCCTGACTCTTTCCGGCAGCCAGCCAATCCCTTCTCCCTGATTTTCCTCCCTGGAAGCCGCCCTGCCTGACGAGTCATCTGAATATTCCCTCCAGGAAAAGCCAGCCACCTCCGGCTCATAGGAGTATATTAATTCCTTTAAATTTTCTCTTGGTATAAAAAAAACCTCCTGGGGAGGACGTCTTAAAAGAGAAAAGTTTCTCCACGATTCCAGATCAAAAGCCACACCACCGGCCTGCAACAAGCCAAAATTATAGTTAAAAACTTTTTCCTGATTATTCTCTCCTGACAGATCAAAACTGACCTCCAGGCTTCTAATGACCGGATCCATAAGCTCTTTTGACCAGCCCGATAAAGGTTTAATAAAATCACCTTTTTCTCCTGCTGGCAGCACCTGGCTGCCAATAACCAGATCGCTTAGTCCATCCTGATTTAAATCATAACTGGCTAACGGGCAGGTATTGGCTGGCCAGAAAGTTCCGGTCAAGGGATTAAAAACATTTTTAAAATATAATTTATCGCCTGATAAATTTTCCAGAAAGTTTCCCGCCATTAAATCCAGCGGACTTGTAAATTTAAAAATCTCTCCAATCTTATCATAATCATAGCCACCCCAAACCCGGGCAAGATATCCACCCTCATAAAACCTTATTTCCATAAAATCTGCCTGGCCATCACCATCTTCATCAGCATAATCAACCATGATATCAACCAGTCCATCCCGATTAAGATCATAAAGATAACAGTCCTGATTGAAGTCACCTCCGCTGGCCAGGCTGCCATCGCCATCATCATCAATGATCCAGACCAGAGCCTGGACTAAATAGCCATCTTTGTGGCTATAACTTTCGGCCCTGATCATCATTCTGTCTTTAGCCTCACCTTTTTCCTGAATAATAAAACTTTCACCGGCTTTCAGGCCTAAAGCGTTTTTCCACCATTTTTTTGATTTGAGGCTGCCCAACCGCCCATCAGGAGACATAGCTGTTTGTTTCATCCACCAGCTACCAGCTTTTTCCTGCCCAGCCCTTAACGCCTTACCCGGCTTTTCTTCAGAGGACAAATTTCTAGCTGGCAGCCAATTAAAAATTAAGATGACCGTTAGAAACAGGCCCAAGCCTGCTGTTGATTTTAAAGCTTGTTTCATTGAACTGTCCAAAAACTCAATTTAAGCACCAAGATTTAATTTTATGCTATTTTAGAAAGAAAAAGATGTCAATTAGAATACCCACAAAAAACAAGTATGAGCTTTTTCCTCTTTATAAAAAATATGCCTTTAGTCCGTTAATTTTTGTTATAATTTTTTTATAATTTTTAAAGTTTAGGTTAAAATTTATGGATTGGTTAAAAGGTATGAAGAATAATTTTACGCTATCGATATCTCCAGCCTATGATCCAGGATTTCTTCCCCTTGGCCTGTTTTTCAGGTGGTATGAGCAGCAAGCAGCCAGCAGCCAGGAAGAGATTAGACTGGCCCTGGAACGTGAAAACGGGTTGATTTCCACCTGGAAAACAAGAATTCTTCCCCTGAATGAAAAAAACTTGCCATTAACCAGGTACTTTGTTGCCCGGCTGGTCAAATTTCTTTTGTGGCAAAAAGGCGGTTTTAAAATTTATTTATATGGGCCAGAAATTATTTATCAGCAAATAAAGAAAGATTATTCTCCAGAAGGAGAGAGGGCTTTTGATGATGATTTTATGAGCACAGTCTATGAACAACCGTTTAGTGTGGTAAAGGTCAGAAAAGAGGATCTGCCAGAAGAGCGACAGAGTGCTATTTCTCTTGGCGGCCATTTTGACGGCTGCCGCCTCGGTTTTGACCTTGGAGCCAGTGATCTTAAGGTAGCTGCCCTTCAAGATGGACAGGTGGTTTTTAGTGAAGAAATTCCCTGGCAGCCGCAGCCAGAAGCTGATCCTGCTTATCATTATCATCACCTCCAGGCTGGCTTGAAAAAAGCCGCCGCCAGCCTGCCAAAAGTTGAAGCCATAGGCGGAAGTACCGCCGGGATTTATATCAATAATCAGGTTAGGATTGCCTCTCTTTTTCGCTCAGTTCCCAGGGAAATATTTGATCAAAAGGTAAAAACTTTCTTTATAGATTTACAGCGTGAGTGGGGAGTTCCGCTGGAAGTTATAAATGATGGTGAGGTCACCGCCCTGGCCGGCTATCTCAGCTTAAATCAGCCAGCTATTTTAGGGGTGTCTATGGGTTCAAGCCAGGCTGGTGGTTACCTTGATCCAACCGGTCGTTTACCGGGCTGGCTGGACGAACTGGCCTTCGCTCCGGTTGATCTGAATCCAGGAGCAGCTATTGATGACTGGTCTGGCGATCGCGGTGTTGGTGCCATGTATTTTTCTCAGCAAGCTGTTAACAAACTTGCCAGACAGGCTGGCTTCAAATTTCCAGATGAGATGAAGCTTCCAGACAGATTAAAAGAGATTCAGGCCCTGGCCGAGAAAAACGATCAAGCTGCTATCCGGATATTTCAAGATATTGGTGTTTATCTCGGTTATACGACCCAGCTTTATTCCCTTTTTTATGATTACCGCCATCTGATGATTCTCGGGCGGGTAACTTCTGGTGTCGGGGGAGAGTTGATTAAACACCAGGCCGAATTTATCCTGAAGACAGATTTTCCTGAGCTGGCAGAAAGAATTGTCATTTACCTTTCTGATGAAAAGAGCCGCCGTGTGGGCCAGGCAGTTGCCGCCGCTACCTTGCCTGAAATAAAAAGATAAAAACTATCTTTAAAAATAAGGAGGGCAAGAATCATGCAGGTTATTATTCAACCGGATAGTGAGCAAGCCAGCCTGCTGGCTGCCCAATTGATTGCCAAGATAATAAGAGAGAAAGAAAAGCCAGTTATCGGACTGGCCACTGGCAATACTCCCTTGCTCCTCTACCAGTTGCTGGTCAAAATGCACCGTGAAGAAGGTCTGGACTTCAGCCGGGTGATTAGTTTTAATCTTGACGAGTATCTTGGTCTTCCTCCTGAACATCCAGGCTCTTTTCATCACTTCATGTGGAAAAATCTTTTCAGCCAGGTCAATATCAAACCCGAAAATGTTCATATTCCTGATGGCCTGACCAGAAATATTGAAGCTCATTGCCAGCAATATGAAGAAGAAATCAAAGCCGCCGGTGGCCTAGATATACAGGTCCTGGGGCTGGGCACTGACGGCCATATTGGTTTTAACGAACCGTCTTCCTCTCTGTCTTCACGCACCAGGATTATAACTCTATTCGACCAAACCAGAAAAGACAATGCGATTTTTTTTGAAAGTGAAGATCAGGTTCCGTACCATGCCATAACCATGGGAATAAGAACTATTCTTGAGGCCAGAATTTGCCTTTTAATGGCTTTTGGGGAAAAGAAGGCCAGAGCTATTTCACTGGCAGTGGAAGGCCCGGTGACTACTATGGTTCCAGCTTCGGCCCTGCAGTTTCATCCCAAAGCCATAAGCCTCCTTGATAAAGAGGCAGCTTCTGAGCTTCGTCTGACTGATTACTACCAGTGGGCCTATGAACACCAACTACCAGAATGGCGAGAATTTTAATTGGGTGGATGCTTAACTGGTTATTTTGACATAATTTCAGGGCCTGTGATATAAAATTTCGATTGACAGTTAGGACAGAAAGGATCAGAAAATGCAGCTTAGTGCGCTTGATTGGGTAATTGTCCTTGTATCTATCGGTATATGCTTTTTACCGCCAGTCATTCTAAGCCGCCGGGCAGGAAAGAACACCACAGAATTTTTTACCTCGGGCCGGGCTGCACCCTGGTGGTTAATCGGGATTTCGATGGTGGCTACTACCTTCAGCACCGATACCCCCAACCTGATTACCAATATTGTCCGTAATAATGGGGGGGTAGCCGGCAACTGGGTCTGGTGGGCTTTTCTTCTAACCGGCATGATGACTGTCTTTTTTTATGCGCGAATGTGGCGACGGTCACAGGTTCTAACAGACCTTGAATTTTATGAAGTTCGTTATTCAGGCAAACCAGCTTCTTTTGTCCGTGGTTTCAGAGCTATTTATCTTGGGCTCTTTTTTAATTGCGTTATCATGGCTTCAGTCAACCTGGCTGCAGCCAAAATTGCCAATGTCATTCTTGGCTGGCCAATGACTAAAACCTTAATTTTTTGCAGTATTATTAATGTCATCTTTGCGGCCACAGCCGGACTCTGGGGAGTTCTGGTGGTTGATTTAATCCAGTTCGGTATAGCCATGACCGGAGCCTTTGCTGCTGCTATCTTTGCCCTTAAACAGCCGGAAATTGGCGGGCTGACCGGTCTTTTTCAGAAACTTGACCCAAAGGTGATCAATTTTCTTCCTGATTTTGGCAACTGGTCAATAGCTTTATCAATTTTTATTATTCCTATCTTCATTCAATGGTGGTCGGTCTGGTATCCAGGAGCCGAGCCAGGCGGAGGCAGCTACATTGCCCAGCGGATGCTGGCCGCCAAAAGCGAAAAAGATGCTCTGTCGGGAACTCTCTTTTTTAATTTCGCCCATTATGCCATAAGGCCCTGGCCCTGGATCCTGGTCGCACTCTGTTCTTTTATTATCTATCCAAACCTGAATGATATTCACCTGGCCTTTCCCAACGTTGACCCGAGACTCATTGGCCACGATATGGCCTATCCAGCTATGTTGCGTTTTCTGCCACATGGCTTTCTGGGAATTATGTTGGCCGGCCTGCTGGCTGCTTACGTTTCTACCCTCGTCACCCATTTAAACTGGGGCAGTTCTTATCTTGTCCATGACTTTTACCGCCGCTTTCTACGCCCTGGTGCTTCCGAAAAGCATTATGTAAGCGTTGCTCGTCTGACAACCGTTGTTTTAATGATCCTGGCCAGTCTGCTAACCTTCATACTCGAATCGGCCAAAGCCAGTTTTGATCTGATGTTATCAATCGGAGCAGGAACGGGTTTGATCTATCTTCTGCGCTGGTTCTGGTGGAGAATAAATGCCTGGTCGGAAATTGCCGCTATGGCCAGTTCCTTTGGCGTGGCCATTTTATTTTTTGTTCGTGGTAAACTTGGACATCCTGTTCCCCAGCATATTTCGCTTTTGATCACTATTGCTTTTACCACTGTCGTCTGGCTTCTGGTCACTTATCTGACCAAGCCGGCCGAAAAAAGCAAATTAGTTTCTTTTTATCAACTGGTCAAGCCGGCCGGTCCTGGCTGGAAAAAAATAAGGCAGGAAGCTAACCTGGAACCATCTCCGGATAATTTGACCTTATGCCTGGCCGGCTGGGTCTCTGGTTGCCTGTTTGTCTATGCAGCTCTGTTTGGAACGGGGGCTTATATTTATGGCCGTATTAGCCTGGGCATTTTCTGGAGTGTACTGTTCGTGATCAGCACTTTGGCCTTGATTAAGATTATGTCAAGAATCTGGGGTGGAGCTAAAAGCAAAGAGCCTGAAAAAAATATATTAAAGGCCTTATAATGGAAAGTCAAAATGTATACCATCGGAGTTGATTCGGGCACACAGGGGACTAAAGCCTTGCTGGTGGAGATGGCAAGCGGTCTGGTACTTGGCCGCGGCTACAGCCGCCACCAGACGGTCAAAGGTCTCCAACCTGGCGAATCCGAGCAATCCCCTGAAACCTGGATAGAAGCCATGAAGATGTCCATCAAAGAAGCTCTCAGGAATTCATCCATTGACCCGGCAGATGTTGTCAGCCTGGGGATTTCGGGCCAGCAGCATGGGCTGGTTGCTCTTGACAAGAGCCTCAATCCGATCAGGCCGGCTAAGTTATGGAATGACACCTCGACAGTGAAAGAAACCGAAGAAATCATAGCCGCGGCTGGGGGGCAGAGAGCTTTTATTGAACAAAGCGGGCTGAGTCTGGCTGTCGGCTATACAGCTTCAAAAATTCTCTGGTTGAAAAAGCATGAACCAGAAAACTATAGCCGCCTTTTCTGCCTTCTTTTACCCCATAATTATTTGAACTTTTATTTGACCGGCAGGCTTCATATGGAGTATGGAGATGCTTCTGGTACGGGACTGATGGATATCAGGAGCCGTCAATGGCAGATCGATATTATTAACCTGATTGATCCTCAACTCATCGATAAGTTGCCTCCACTCTCCCCTCCTGGCGAACCTGTTGGCTATATTAGAGATGAAATCGCCAGGGAATTCGGCTTCCAACGGGTTCTGGTCTCAGCCGGCGGCGGAGATAATATGATGGCTGCCATCGGATCAGGCAACGTAGAAGAAGGGATTTGCACCCTTAGCCTGGGCACCTCCGGCACCATTTTTTCTTTCAGTTCAAAGCCGTTTATTGATCCTGAGGGCGAGATTGCAGCCTTCTGCGATAGCACCGGCGGCTGGCTGCCGCTGGTCTGTACGATGAATGTGACCAATACCACTGAGTTATTTAAAGGACTGACAAATGTCGATAATGATGGACTTGAGGATCTGGTTAAAAATGGGGCGCCCGGCGCAGGCAGGCTCATTTTTCTTCCCTATATTGATGGGGAAAGAACCCCGGCTTTGCCTGAGGCTACAGGCGTTTTCTTTGGGCTGACTCGTCACAACTTTAATCCAGCCTGCCTGGCCAGAGCCGTAATGGAAGGCACCAGCCTGAATCTCAATTATGGTTTTAACCGGATGAAAGACCTTGGCCTTGAACCAAGAGAAATCAGGGCTACAGGAGGTGGAGCTAAGAGCCAGAGCTGGCTGCAGATTATTTCAACTGTCTTTGAAACACCGGTCATTACTCTTGCGGAACCAGAGTCAGCCGCCTTTGGAGCTGCCCTCCAGGCCATCTGGTGTTATTACGGGGAAAATGGACAGGAGGTGGAAATCAAAGAGCTCGCTTCCAGGCTGGTTAAAGCAGGCCATCTGGCCGCTCAGCCTGATCCAGATCAATTTCAACTCTACCGAGAACTTTATCAAAGGCACAACTCTCTCTGGAAAAGATTATCTCCTGAGTTTAGCCTGCACCGTCAGTGGCTAAATTCAACCCTGTCCGGCGCTCCTGACAAAAAATATTGATTGTAAAGAACAACCAGCCAGACAATTAGCAGTGCCGGGTCATGACAACTCTCTTGTCTTCAAGAGGTTTAATACAGCAGATATTTTTGCCTTAATTTATCGAATTCTTTTAGTTCCACTTGAAGTTGATTGACGATCAGTTCAGGGCTTTGACCTGACTCCAGAGCCAGTCTGATATCGGAATTGCCCATAATTTTATCAAAGTAATCCACATGAAATTCAAACTTATCAGGATACATCTCCCTGACCGTCTTTATAATCCATAGACTGGTCAGAAATGGCTGGAAAGCTCCGCGGTCAACCACATGCAGCTGGCAGCCACCGCATCTTTGACCCTGATATTTCGAAAAAGTCGGAGTAAACCAGGCTTCTCTGAAAATTACGCCCGGGAGATTCAAACTATTAAGCTTCTGAGCCAATTCCCAGCCATCAATCCAGGGAGCCCCAAAAAGTTCAAAAGGGCGCGTTGTCCCTCTTCCCTCGGAGACATTGGTTCCTTCTAAATAAACCTGGCCGGGGTAAACAGTGGCTGTTTCCAGAGTCGGCATATTGGGCGAGGGCATGACCCAGGGTAGTCCTGTGCTGTCAAACCACGCGTCTCTTTTCCAGCCTTCTGCCGGGATAACCGTCAGCCTGGCTTTTGTATTCAAGAAGTTATCATTGAATAACCTGGCCAGTTCCCCGATGGTCAGGCCGTGCCTTTGTGGTATCGGATAAAGCCCAACAAAAGAACTGAATTCCGGGTATTTTAAAATTGCACCTTCTAAAATCTCTCCCCCGATCGGATTGGGACGATCGAGAACAATAAAGTCCAGGCCAAGTTCAGCGCAGCTTTCCATGGCAAGGGCCATGGTTGCTACATAAGTATAAACTCTCGTCCCTATATCCTGCATATCAAAAACCAGGACATCTATCCCCTCAACCATATTTTCTTCGGCAATTTTACCTGTTGACTGAGTATCAAAAGTTCTCATCAGTTCATCTATATTATTCAGCATATCTGGCACTGGTTTTAACGATTGGCCATAAAGGCTGAAGACAGGCAACTGGAATTTTTCATCAAAATAAAAAGGAATATATTCTCCGGCTTGAGCCTCACCCCTGACACCATGTTCGGGCCCGTAAAGGGCAACCAGATTAATAGCTTGATGGTTCTTAAACAACCAGGCCGTGCTCTGCAGCCTGGAATCGACACCAGAAGGGTTGGTAATTAATCCAACCTTTTTACCCCTGACCAGCTCGAGATGTTTTTCCAGAAAGACCTCCACCCCAGGTTTAACCTTTGGTTTAACTCCTGCTCGTTTCGAAGTACCCGGGCCACCTGGCTGACAGCCTGTCCACAGACTGAAGATCAGGATGATCATAGCTGTCAAAAATAACCAGACATATTTTTTAAACCAGTTATTATGCTGACCGGTGATCAAACCCTTGTTCAACATCCTCATCCTCCAGAAAATAATTAATTATCAGAGGTGGAATTTCCCTGCACGATTTCATTATAAACTATTGGCCAATTTAGAGAAATAATTTTCGTTACCTGTTAAGTTTAGATGAAAGCTGAACCTGAAGATTATGCCATGGCTTTCTGCCTGCTTGAATCGGTGTTGTGGTCAGGATAAAATAAAAAAAGATAATAATTTTAAAGGTAGACTTATTATGGGGAAAAAACTAAGGGGAAGGAGTATTTTTTTAATCTTTGTTTCAGTTTTAACTATAATCGCTATCTACGGAGCTACCACCACCTGCCGTCAGTCTAAACATTTTATCTCTGACCCGGCCTATCGCCAGCTGGTCCACCGGCAATTTGAGAAGCGAAGGGCAGTAGCTGCTGGCCGGAAAGAGGTGCTTTTTAATGTCTTCAAACAACCTTTATCCCTCGAAGAAAAGGAAGCTCTGGAATTTTTATACGCTTTCATGCCACTCAGTGATCTGGCCAATCTTGACGGGCAATATTTCTTGAATCAGGTTAGATCAACTCTGGCCGCCAGAGAATTTTTTCCATGGGGAAAAACTATCCCGGAGGACATCTTCCGCCATTTTGTTCTGCCCTACCGGGTCAATAATGAAAATCCGGATGAAGCCAGACAGATTTTCTTTCAGGAACTCAAAGAGAGAGTAAAAAATTTAGATATGTACCAGGCGGCCCTCGAGGTTAATCACTGGTGCCATCAAAAAGTTACCTACAGGAGCACAGATGAGCGAACTTCAGCTCCACTGGCTACAGTCAAAACGGCTTTCGGACGTTGTGGCGAAGAATCAACTTTTACTGTTACCGCCCTGAGAGCAGTTAGCCTGCCTGCCCGTCAGGTTTATACCCCGCGCTGGGCCCATACCGATGATAATCATGCCTGGGTAGAGGTCTGGGTTAATGGCCGCTGGCACTATCTTGGGGCCTGTGAACCTGAGCCGGAATTGAATCGTGGCTGGTTTACCGGACCAGCCAGTAGAGCTATGATGGTTCACACTACTGTCTATGGCCAGTATCAAGGGCCGGAAGAAATCATCACCAGGTCAGAACTTTTCACCCGCATTAATCAACTAGCTTTTTACGCCCCGACTACCAAAATAAAAGTTCAGATTAAAGATACTGACGGGCAGCCGGTTTCCGGAGCAAAAATCGACTTCTGCCTGTATAATTATGCCGAATTTTATCCACTATTCAGTTACCTAACCAATGAAAAAGGAGAAGCCAGTATGACCACTGGCTCCGGTGATCTATTTGTCTGGGCTGAAAAGGATGGTCGGGTTGCCTGGAGTAAGGTTTCGGTCAGTCAGGACGGCTCGCCAGTTCTGGTTCTTTCCAGCCGCAACCTGGACGGAGAGGAAGCCGACTTATATCTCATTCCACCAGTGGCCAGAGATGTTCCGCCACTTGCAGCAGACAAAGTTGAAGAAAACAACCGTCGTCTGCAACAGGAAGATGCCATCCGACAGGCTTATGAAGCCTCTTTTATTACTGAGGATAAAGCCCGTCAGTGGGCTGAAGAAAAAAGCTTTCCGCCCGGGATAGCCTGGGTTTACCTGCAAAAAAGCCGGGGCAACTGGCCTGAGATCATAAAATTTCTGGAAAGTTTAAAGCCTGAAGAAAAAGATTATGGACTGATCTTGCTTGGAACTATAACTGAAAAGGATCTGAGAGATACGCCAGCCGAAGTCCTGCTCCATCACCTGAGATTCAGACCGGAAAAAATGGCGGGCCTGGATGATGAAACCTATGTCCGTTATGTCATCTCGCCCAGAATCGGGCGTGAGCTGCTGACCCCCTGGCGTTCTGCTCTCCAGCAGAAATTCAGCCAGAACCAGTGGGAAGAGTTCCAGGCCAATCCCTGGTTGATAAAAAACTGGATAGACAAAAACATCAAGCCAGACGATAGTAACTACTATAATGTTCCACTTTTCCCCGACCGGGTTCTTGAGCTGGGCCAGGCTGATGATTATTCCAGGAAAATTCTTTTTGTAGCCCTGGCCAGAACAGCCGGCTGTCCGGCCAAGATCAATCAGATAAGCGGGCAGCCAGCCTTTCTACTGGGAAACGACTGGCCGGAAATCAAACCAGAAGAACAGGGAACTAAAGAAACGGCCAGCCTACGGCTAGCTTACCAGCCAGTAGCAGGCATCAAAAAGCCGATTTATTTTACCCATTTCACCCTGGGTCGGTTTGACGGTCATGGCTATCAGACACTCGATTATGAGAATGATCCAGTCTTCGCTTCTTTCCCGGCTGAAGTCCGCCTTGAAGCAGGTCAATACAGCCTGGTTACCGGTAACCGGCTATCTGACGGAAGTGTTCTATGTCATTTAATGTTTTTTAAACTTCAACCAGAAGAAAAAAAAGAAATCAAGCTGAACTTAAGAGAACAGGTATCACCGCCTCAGGTGGTAGGGCAACTTTTAACCAATCCTGAAATAACCAGGATAGAAGATAAAAGCCAGACTGATCTTAAAAATCTAACTGCTCAGAATAATTTTATCTTACTGTTGATTGAACCTGACAGGGAGCCGACCAAACATTTGATGGAAGAACTTCAGGCTTTCAGTTCTTCTTTCTCAACGTGGCCTGGTCGTCTGCTGCTGGCTGTAGCTAAAGACAGGTTACCCCCTGGCTTCCAATCAACAATTTATCCTGGCCTGCTGGCTAATTCGCTTATAGCTTATGATTTTAAGAATCAATTATTCTCAGCCTTAGGTGAGGCCTTGAAAATTACTTCAGCTGAATTGCCCCTGGTCGCCGCCGTCAGGAGTAATGGTGAAATTATTTTTTATTCAGAAGGTTACCGGATTGGACTGGCAGAACAGTTAATGAAGACTCTAGTTTATCTAAACAAATAAACCAGTCGATGAGACTGTTTAACGATAAATAGAATAAATATATAAAAGATGAGTCGAAAGAAAAATATTTTTATCCCTATTAACGATCTGGCAAACTACCTGAGCTGGCGTTTAGCCCAGCCGCTACCTGGACTCAGTTCGCAGCTAAAGATGAGTGTCAATCCTTCTTCCTCCTTTTTGAGCTTTCAAAAAATGAGCCTGCAGGCCTGGCCAGCAGGAGTTCTTGTCTTGTTTTATTTTCATCTGCAACAGATTTTTTTAGTCCTGATCAAAAGAACCGGTCTGGTCCGGCATCACCAGCATCAGATATCTTTTCCTGGCGGTCAGAAAGAAGAGGGCGAGTCACTAGTGCAGGCAGCCTTAAGAGAAGCACAGGAAGAGCTTAACATAAATCCCAGGGAAATAAGGCTGGCCGGCCGCTTAACTCCTCTATATATTAAGACAAGTAACTACTGTTTGTATCCGGTGGTAGCCACTGCCAGAACGAGGCCAGACTTTCGGCCGAGCCCCCACGAGGTGGCTGAGATTATTGAGTTGCCGCTGGTTCATCTTCTCAATTCAACCAACAAAAAAGAAGAGTGGCAGTTGCTGAGAGGGCAGTCAGTTCGCATTCCCTTTTTTGAATTTAATGGCTATAAAATCTGGGGAGCAACGGCTATGGTCTTAGCCGAACTCTTTGATATATTGAGCGAAGAGAAAGGGCCTACCTGGCTGGTCAGCCATAAAGATATTGAATAGAAAAGGAGACAAATCATGCCCTTGATTGAAATTCATCTGCTTGAGGGCAGAAGCAAAGAACAAAAAAAGCTACTACTGGAATCGGTGACCACCGCTGTCCAGCAGTCAATTAATGTCCCTATTGACTCAATTAGAGTCTGGATTCAAGAGTTTCCGCCTGACGAATTTATGTCAGGTGGCGTGCTGGCTTCAGTAAAAAAACAAACCAACAAAGCCTGATAAAATGGAAGATGCTCCTCGACATCCACCGCTCAACTCGATTTTATTTTCTTCTGAAACCCAGCTTAACCACTTAACCCCGTACTAAAAAGAGACATATAAAGTCAGAGCGAATGTCCGAGGGGGAGCAAAGGAAGTCGGCATCATATAAGTTGGTTGATCACTGCGCACATCGACCCGGAGAGCCGTCTGAGTATCAAAGACATTCATCATTCTGGCTTCAATGACACTTCTAAATTTACCCAAGGGAATTTCATAGGTCAGCTGCAGATCGCAATTAACCCAGGTTTTGGTCCGATGTGAACCAGCAGGTTCTAAGTAGGCAAAATAATTGCCATAATAATCCAGTCCGCGTCTTTCCCATGGGGCACCGCTCTGCATTCTCAAATAACCGCCCAGACTGAAACGACGGGCAAATTCCCAGGTGCCAAATAGCTTCAAGACGTGAGTTCTATCGCCAGACAATACTCCTTCACGGTTGGGATCGCTCAGGTAAAGGCCGGGAGCATCTTCGATATAAGATGAGGCATAAAACAGAGCAGTTCCAGCCTGATAGTCAAGGTCCCAATTGCCTTCCAGGCGGCTCCATGTATAGGAAAGGTTAAATGACCAGTGATCGGCATAGTGTCTTTTCAATTCAAAAGTCAGAGCTTTATATGTTCTTTTGGCTTTGCCGTTATAAAAATCAGTAAAACCAGCCTCTGGAATCAGAGCTTGTATTTCTGGCGGGAGATTCTGCCAGGACATTAGCTGACCATCAAGATTTCCATAAACATAACTGGATGGGCTGGTTTCACGGTTACGAGTCGGGAAATCTTCTATAACATGTTTAACATAGCGATAGTCACCCCAGATTTCAAAACTCCAGTGATTATTTAGAGGACGGCTATAGCCACCCACCAATTCATCAGTGTAGGTCGGTTTTAAATCAGGCAAAATTATCTTGCCTGTTTCATTACCCTGAATGACTGTGGCTATAATAGTTCCGTCAGCCTGAGAAATGTAAGCATCTGTTCTGAAAATTCGGATGGGAGCAGCTGCTCTGGCAATCGAGCGGTTATCCATATTGTTATAGCGCCCGAAACTAGCAAATATCTTGTCTTGAACTTTCAAGCTGGGGGTAAAAGTAAAGCCTATTCTTGGCTGGATCTCTTTATCAAAATTGAAAGTCAAGAAAGTGTGCTTCTGGTCAGTTTTGCTGCTAAATTCATCTCGGTTAGCCAGCAGGCCTAGAGTCAGCGTAAAACGATCACCTATCGTAATATTATCTTGCAAAAAGATACCGTAAGTCCGGCCGCTGGAATCCTGAGCCGGCTGTTCTGAGTAATAGCGGGCTCTGAAGGCAGCCTGGCCACTATAAGTGGTGGTGATGATACTGCCCCAGCCGTTGGCCAGTCGCTCCAGGTATTCTCCACCATCATCATAACTGAAGCCGGCTTTGATCACATGAGAATGGCCGGTAAAATCGAGATATTTAGTCAGAACCAGTTTAAATTCATCGCGATAAAAGTTCTGGGTATTATATTCTGAAGCTGCCCCGACATACTGGCCGGAAGCGGACGCTCCACCGCCAATATAACCGGCTGCTGTCCTGAAATAGCCCATAGTCCAGGGTTCAAGATACTTGAACGGAGTTGGAAGATATTCCAGCTCTGTTATAGGCACACTCTTGTAATTCTCATTGACGTGGTCATATTTGACTTCAAGGAGAGTCGATTGATTAATTGTCCAGACCCAGGAAGCATAGATAATCCTAGACAAACCATCTCCGTTGACAGCTACCGCCGGATGATCATTGACGCCGATGCCGGCATTTTTTTCAGTATAATCATTGTTTCTAATACTTACCGAAAATAAATGGGATCGCCAGGGATTAGCCGTAATCTTAGCAAATAATTCAGTAGCAGTGGTCTTGGTATTAGGCACCGGGCCAAGGTTATTAATGCGGCCGGTTGTCCTGGAGTAAGGCAAATTAGCTGACACATACCACCAGACTCTATCCTTAATGATCGGACCACCCAGCCCGATGGAGGGTGTATATTGATCATATTTTGTAACCAGATTCGGATCATGACTTTTCCAGGTAAAATCAGAAGGAGCAAATATGAAACGAAAAGTTCCTGAGACCTGGTTGGAACCGGATTTGGTGATAGCATTGGTTACCATGCCAGCCGCCCGGCCAAACTCAGCACTTATCCCTCCCCTTTTTATATTAACTTCCTGAATATCCATCTCAGAAAAATTGGCGCCCAGAAAGCCATAAAAGGGGTTGGTAATGTTAGAACCATCGTAAAGGTAGACATTGTCCTGTTTGTTCCCGCCGGCATTGGGAGCAAAATCACGATTATCGGCTACGCCTGGGGCTAACTGAAAAAGGGAAGAATAGGAACGTCCGAGAGGTAATTTCTGTACCACCTCTGATACCCAGTTAGAGGAAACCTCTGTAGATCTAAGGTCAACCAGAGGTATGGCAGCCACCACCGTCACTTCTTCCTGAATTTTTCCCAGGGGATGCATAATAGCATCGACAAAAGTTTCCTTCGCTACAGCCACGACGACTTCGGCCGTAAAATCAATCATCTCGGGATGAGTTACAACTAGAGTATATTTACCCGGCGGAAGCGCTTGAAAGATAAAGCTCCCGTCTTTTCCTGTTACGTACTCTCTCCCCATAGGGAGGGCCGGGCCAGAAATGACTACCGTAGCATTTTCCAGAGCCTGGCCGGCATCACTCTTGACCAGACCTCTAACCGAGCCTCTTTCCTGAGCCGACCCGATAGAAGCCAGTAAAAAAAGGCAGAAAAACAGGCATGACAATAATTTTAATTGCTTTGACATGGGACCTCCTTTCCTGGTTTTTTATTTATGATGCCTCCATTGCCGTCCTAAATTTATATATATTGATTTTAATTTGTCAATAGATTAAATCCTAACTTCATTTACCGGTCAAAAATTTCTCTATTTGTTCATGTAGGTTTGTAACCCTGGCCATAAAGGATCTGGCCTGGCCTTTGGCCGGTAAACTGGCCAGCGGATAGTACTTCCCGGCCATTAATAAGCACGCTAACCAGACCGCGGCTATACTGGTGGGGATTAGCGAAGGTGGCCACGTCTTGAACTTCACCCGGATCAAAAATTACAATATCCGCATAAAAACCCGTTTTGATGAGGCCGCGATCGGCCAGTCTCAGGGTCTGAGCAGGCAGAGAGGTCATTTTTCTTATGGCCTCTTCCAGGCTGAGAATCTGCCGCCCTCTGGCATATTCTCCCAGAACTCTGGTAAAAGTGCCATAACTCCTGGGATGGGGATGGCCAACTCCCACTTTTTCCAATCCGCCGTCTGAACCGATCATGACATAGGGCAGCTTCATTAATGCCTCGACATCTTTTTCATCCATCTGGAAGAAAATAGCCGAGGCATCTCCTTCTTTGACCAGCTCAATGATCAGGTCAGCTCCGGCTTCGGCACTGGCTGTCTTGCCCTGCAGGGCCAGGATTTCCTTTAAATTTTTCCCCTCATATTCAGGGAACTTCTGGCATCTGGCAATAAGAATAGCTTCGAGTTTATCAATTCCACGCCTAGAGGTCAGCCGATTGGCGATGATTGTTTGTTTTACCCGGTTATAAGTCTCCGGATCCTTAAGCCTTTCCAGAAATTTTTCATGGCCTCCTTCAAAAACATCCTGGGGAAAGCTACTGGCAAAGCCGGAACTGGTAGCAGTATAAGGATACTGGTCGAGCGTCACCTCCACTCCCCTGGCTCTGGCTGCCTCCACCGGGCGGATAATCAGTTCGAGCTGATTCCAGACATCTTCATCGGCCAGCTTGATATGAGAAATTTCAACTGGCAGTTGGTTTTCTTCACCTATCTTTATGGCTTCCTCGATGGCAGCAGTGATATTTTTCCCCTGATTCCGAATATGAGAAGCATAAAAGCCGCCACTTTCGGCCACGACCGAAGCTAGCTCCACCAGCTCTTCAGTCCTGGAATAAGTACCTGGAAGATAAGCAAGACCTGTTGATAAGCCAATCGCACCCGCCGTCATTTCCTGTCGAAGCAAGTCCTTCATTCTGGCCATTTCCTCCGAGTCTGGCTCTCCCATTTTCATACCCATCACCTGGCGGCGGATCGTGTTATGACCGGCCAGCGAGGCAAAATTGCAGGCAATTCCGGTCTTTTTTATTTCGTCAAATATCTTTGCTAATGGAAATTCATGACCGCCACAATTACCTCCAACCAGAGTCGTCACTCCCTGTGAAATATAATTTTCACAGCCCGGAATCCTGATTAAATCTTCGTCAGCATGAGTATGAATATCAATAAACCCAGGTGCAACTATTAAGCCTGAAGCATCAATAATTTTTCTGGCCTGATTAGCAGGAATTTTATCTCTTATAGCCACAATTTTTTGATTCTTTATGCCAATATCAGCCCGGAACCAGGGATTGCCGCTGCCGTCAATTATCTGACCATTAATAATGACCAGATCGTACAGCTCCGTACGGCTCTGGCAGCTGAAAAATGTCCCCGCCAGAAAACTAACTGCAATCAGAGCTAAAAGCAGGGTTTTCTTTTTCATCTTTTTACCTTACCTTTTTATTCATCTACAAAAAATATATTTTTCTGCCTTTCGTTTTCTTGCCACCTCACCAATGTTAACAAATCTATGTCACTACCCGCCAGATGTATTTTTTAATTGTATACGGAAAAAAAGAGCCTGCCCTTTTAAGGTACAGGCTCTTCATCAGCTTGTCTGGCCTAAATTAGAAAGAAAATCTGAAACCAATCCTGGTCGACCAGCTACCATATCTGGTTGACCACCAGCCAAAAGCTGGATGTGGATCTCCATCTTCTTCGACCCAGTTCAGGTAATTTTGGGCCAGGGTACCGCTAAGAATATCCTCATCATCAACGTATATGTCGGTTCGGTTAAGAGTCGTAATTTTGCTTTGAACAGTTTTCGTATTGGTGATGTTATTAATCTGAAGGTTAATAGCGGCTGTATATTTTCCTCCAAATCTTAAAGCGTATTCAAGATAGAGATCAGCCCAAACAGTGAAAGGTAAGCGACCCAGATCAGCCCGGTTTTCAGGATACATAAATCTGTTGTTCATATTCAGTCTGGTCGTCAATGGCAAACCGCTACGCCCATAAGCAGTAAGACCAACAGTCAAGCCGAAGGGGAAAATATAAGAACCGTACATCTTGATATAATGAGTCCTGTCGTGAGGAAGAGGTCCCTTAAGCACGTCGCCGTTAACATCATACATCATAAACCAGTCGTCATAATAGAGCTCGACATTCGGAGCAAGACGTCCCGACTCATCTGAACTGGCTAATCCAGAATAATTTCCTGCCACCCGGCTCAAAGTATAGTTAATGCCACCCTGCCAGTTATGGCTCAATCTTTTTTCGAGTGTAAGGTTCATGGCATAGTATTCTCTCTTGGCCTTCGGGCAGGGCCAGTATTCATCAGCGAATTTCCCCCCCTGACTCTCCGGACGGGAATAACCGTAGCCAGGATTGGTAATATAAAACAACTCGGTTAAAGTGGTGGCACCGGTATCTGGATCAGTTACCCATTCAAGGGTGCCAACATCTTCAATCGTCCGGATTAAATGCTTCTGAACAAATCTGGCTGATAGAGACACATTTTCCATCAGCTTTTTTTCAACTCCGAAAGAGATTTCTCTCTGAGAAACTGGCTTCAAATCAGGATCAACCCGGTCAAAGCTGGGCGGCAAGAAATCAAGTGTTCCAGCATAAACATTGCCATTTTCCTGGCTAGCTCGGTCATCAATCAAACCGCTGGCTGCAATCTTGGTCCAATCAGGGTCTTTAATCGCATAGTAATCTCTTTTATGCTTCCAGCCACCGAAAGTTAGCTCAGCCATATAGAGCTTCATAACATCGTAATAGATGCCAAAGCTGCCAAAAATCTTCAGGCTGGAATCACCAAAAACATCATAGACAAGACCGAATCTTGGTGCCAGCTTCTCAAGGAAGTCAAATTTTATTGGCTTCTGATATTTCGAATCAGACCAGGCCGGATCAGTAGCCATAGAAGGAACATATTCACTCTCTGTTCTCACGCCAAAATTTAAGGTTAATTTATTACCAATTGTCCAGGAATCCTGCAGATACATAGCCCAGTTGTCACTGTGGATATCCCACAAGCCACCGTAAACAGAGGTCCAGCCACTCCGAATATAGTAATAACCATATGGTCCATAATATGGACTGGAAGGATCGGCTCCAGCACCAACTTTATAGCCCAGTCCACTATAAGTTTTACCCCAGTAAACTGTCACTCGGGGATGAGGTGCAATATCAGCCACATCTTCATGAAGTCTGATATACTGAATTCCACCTTTAATGGCATGTTCACCCATCCAATTCAGGTAATAGGTAACATCCAGGTTAGATGAAATTTTCTCATATATTCTTCTCTCTGTTTCAAAATAATCTTCCCAGCTATCCCAGCCAGCATAGCGAATAAGTTCAGGATGGTCCTGATAAAATGGATCTTCGGCATAGATACTATTGGAATAAACGAACCAGTATGTAGAACTGTTGGGTGGCTTAATCTGCTGATTGGTTTCATTCTGCCGATGCCAGCCAGCTCTCAGGCTAACCAGAAGATTATTACTGGCCGCATAATCGGCAGTAAAAGTTGCCGTCCAGTTCGGATAATCATAACCTTCCAGCGCCCACTGATAATATGGATCTTCAGTCCCGTCAATATCAGGTATATCTCCGCGATACTTATAGAAATTATTAACAAAACTGGCGCTAAGCCTTAAGCCGCTTACGGGGGCACCCGTCAACTTGATAGAGCCATTATAATAGGTATTTTTGTTTAGAAATTGATAAAAAGGACCCTGGCGGGTATTAAAATCTCTGAGGGCTTCTGTCTGATAATAAATTGGGTTGAGCGAACCAAAAAACCAGAGCTTATCTTTCAAAATATAACCACCAAGGCTGAATACTCCTTCTATCCTGTAATATGGATCGCGCTTGTGACCGCCATCAAAATAAAGGTCATCGTTGTTGACATGTTCATAAAGATCGTCGTTATAGGGATTTTGCCGCAGATAATCACGCGTTTTGCCCTGCATATAGAGCTTGTTGTTTTCATAATAGCCCATGACATCCCCATGGAAAGTATTTCCGCCTGATCTGGTAATGACATTAACCACGCCACCCATCGAGCCACCAAATTCGGCATTATACCCCGAGGCCACAACTTTTACTTCATCCAGCAATTCGAGAACAACATTCTGGGCCCTGGTGCCATAATGCAGGTTAGTTATATCAGCCCCATCTAAATACCACATATTTTCCGCACCGCTGGCACCATCCATAGAAAAGCCACCGGCTATGCTCTCACTCTGGACGCCTGGAACGATGCTGATCAAAGAATCAAAGGTTCGTCCACGCGGCAGGTTCAAAAAGGTCTCCTTGGTCATGACCTGGCCTTTGACGGTGCTCTTCACGTCAATAAGCGGGCTCTGACCAATGACGGTCACCTCTTCTTCCAAGGTAGCCGGTTCCATGGTCACGTTTAAGACCAGGGTTTGAGATAACTCCAGATAAATGTCCTTTCTGACCAGTTTCTTGAATCCCGGTAAGGTGAAAGTAACTTCATATGTGCCAGAGGGCAGAGCCATCAGGCGGAAGGTCCCGTTTCCATCGGTAACAGTAGCAGCCCTGCCAACCAGCCTGGGGCTGTGGGCCTCAACTGTCACTCCAGGGAGCGGATTGCCCTGGTCATCAACTACTCGGCCAGTAATCTTGCCTTCTGGCATGATCTGGGCAAAGAGAGAGATACCGGATAATAAGAAAATGATCAGAATGATTGCCGTTAACCATAATTTACTTTTTTTCATTTTGTTTTTCTCCTCCCATACCCTTTTACCCTTGCAGGAAGAAGAAAATTCTTCTTCCCAACCTATAGTCTAGAAACTCTTTGCGTACCTGTCATTACACCTCCTGAATAAATTTTTTCATCAAAACACCCTTTGCTTATAAGAGATATAATACATATCAATAAAGCCGAACCGTTACTCCTTATAAAATAAATAGAACTTAATTTATGTTCCTGTCAAGATAAAAATTTCATTGGGATTAAGCCTTCCCGCTAAAGCAGGAGACCGGGGATTAGACATTTTTTCAGTTTTTTCTTTTTTGGCAGGTTTTAAAGCTTTTTCTGATCTAAAGATTTAAAGAAATCCTTACACCCTAATTTATTATTTAGACTAATGGCGGTTTGTTCAGAACAGTTTCACCCCAGATTTCAACAACTTTCAGTTTAAAAAAAGGTAATTAATCAAAAAAACCTTCGCCCTGCTTTATTGTCGGAAATATAAGTGCCGGAGGAGGGAATCGAACCCACACCCGAAGTGAATCGGACTGGATTTTGAGTCCAGCGCGTCTGCCTATTCCGCCACTCCGGCAAGTTATTGATTCTAATTGATTTGTCTCTTATCTTTCAGCTTTTCGAGGACTCTGTTAAACTTGACACTGTCGTCTTTTTCATATCCTGGAAACACATAACCCTATAAACTATAAAAAATTTTATCACTTTTTGCAAGACCGGATCATTTTCTTCTAGTCTCGTAGTTGTCAACTTAGGGCAGCTTTGCTATAAATATTCCGTGACCACAGAAGCCAGAAAAGAAAAACTGACAAAAGTTCTGTCAAGCAGGCAGCCTGACCTTCATGTCGTTCTCGAAGAGGTGACCATTGCTCATAACGCCAGTGCCGTCGCCCGAACCTGCGAAGCCGTTGGTGCTTTAAATCTGCATATAGTTTCTTCCCACCCAGAAAAGGTCGTTCTCAACGAAGCTATCACGACCAGAGCCGAAAAATGGCTTTTGATCCATTTTCATCAATCAACGGCCCAGTGTTTGAGTCTCTTAAAAAGCCAGGGATCAAAAATCGCCGTGACGACTCTTTCAGCCCAGGCCGTAGCGCACACTGACCTGGATTATTGCCAGCCATTAGCCCTGGTTTTCGGGAACGAAGCCGAGGGGGTTTCAGCTGAAGCCCTGAAGCTGGCTGATTATCAAATCCATATTCCCATGGTTGGTCTGGTGCAGAGCCTCAATCTTTCTGTTTCAGTGGCTATTATTCTTTACGAAGCCTTCCGCCAACGACTGGTCAGAGGCTGGTATTCAGAGCGGCGGCTTTCTGATCGCGAATTTGAGCAATTGCTAAAAATCTGGCTGGCAAACGAACACCAGCGTCTCCCCTTCCTTGAGAAAAAATAATCTTTAAATCAGATAAAAGAAATAAAGAAGAGCGGGAAATTAATCCCGCCCTTCATTGAGAATGGAATCAGATATTTCTATCTCAATCTTCATTATTTTGCGGTCTCTTATTATCTCCAGCGTCAGTTTGTCCCCTTTGTTCTTTTTCTGAACGATGCTGGCCAGAGCTGATAGCGTCTCGACTCTCTTTCCATCAGCACTGATGATGACATCCCCGACTTTAAGTCCAGCCTTTTCGGCCGATCCCCCTGGCGCAACACTGGCTACCAGCAAGCCCTGGCCCGCAGCTACACCAAAATATTTAGAGAGTTCGGGAGTCAATTGCTCCAGATAGAGCCCAATAAAACCATAGTTTTGAACCCCAAATTCTATCCTTTGCTCGTTGGGCCTGGGCACCACAGGTATATCCCTTGGAAACTGGCGGAAAATTTCCGGGAAACGAAGTTCTAATTCCCGAAAGGCCTCTTCCTCAGGCAGGCTACCCAGTCTGATCTCCACCTCAAGCGGCTTCCCCTGCCGGTCAATGGTCAGTGTTATGGCCTGACCGGGATGATGTTTTCTGATTTCAGAGATAAAATAGTCGGCATTTTTAATTTCTTTGCCATTTATCTTTAATAACCGGTCGCCAGGCCGGAGTCTGGCCAGAAAAGCCGGGCTTTCATCTTCGACATCAGTAATGATAACCCGGCGATTAGCGTCTTCACCTATAGAGACTCCCAGCCAGCCTCTTTCCACCTTACCCTTTGTCTTGATCTCTTTAAATATATCATTGAGCATCTCCACAGTAATGGCCATGGCCATGCCAGTGGGAGGATTCTCGAGTCGTTCAAAGGGGTAATTACCTGGAGAGGTTTTTCTCTCTCTTAGATCGGGAAAAAATAACCTATCGCCGGCATAGACACCGCGAAGCAAACCGACCAGTTGTCCCTTTTCATTCAACACCGGGCCACCGCTCATACCAGGTGTAATGGTGATGTTCAATCTGAGCCTGTCATTGGTAACTGAGCTAACGATCCCTTGGGTCACCTGAATACCAGATTCAGGGGAAATCCCCAGGGCACAGATCCAGCTGCCCGGGGCCAGGTCCCCACTGCTGCCCATGGAAATAGCTGGTAATTTTTTATTCTTAACCTGAAGAAAAGCAATTCTGCTCTCGGGATCAAAACCAAGAAAATTAGCTTCAGCCTGATTACCTTCCTTATCAATAACTTTGAGTTCTTCATCCCGGGGAGAAATTAAAGCGGTGGTAGCGATATAGCCATCTTTATCTATAACCACCCCGGTGGCGACGCGCCTGAGGCCGTCTCTCACTTCCACTCTAACTACCGAGGGCGCAGCCTTTTTAACAATCTCTTTGGCATTGCTGGCCGCTGGGTTGGCTCCTGCCCGGGCCACAGAGGTTAAGTAAAAAATAGTCACAACCAGCATCAGGAGATTATTGGCTACCTTGCTGTTTTTCATCTCATTTCTCCTTATTATCCTGTTAATATCTGACCTGCTGAACTAGCGCCCGGTCAGATACCTGTTCCAGAATAAACACTGTTTGAGGATCATCCGTTGCTCTTCTTATTTCATTTTCCAGGTTAAGAGCTTCAACTATCTGAATAGTTTCAACGGCAGAACTATCCTCCTTAAACTGACTGGCAGAATATTCAAGCTGCCTAGTACCGGGCAAGATTAAGACAATTACTACCAGCAAGACCGCAGCTACACCAGCCAGTCCCCAGACCCAGCGGACCTGGCGTGTGGCTCTGGCTTTCTTCTCTCTTAACCTTCTTAATACCTGGTTTTCAAAGCCGTCCGGAGCCTGAACTCTGGGCAACAGGCTAGTATATTTTTTTTCTTCCATTTCCACTCTCCATCTATTTTTTTAATCATCAGGTAATTTCAGACCATAACTCTCATCCTCTTCCCCCCTGTTCTTAATTTCCCGGCCCTCTTCCAGCCATCTTCTTAAATATTCTCGCCCCCGGCTGATTCTGGCTTTGACTGTCCCCACCGGAAGCTTGAGCATCCTGGCAATTTCTTCCTGAGAAAAACCCTCAACATCCTTCAAAATGACAGGCAGCCGGTAACGGGGATGAAGCTGCCCGAGTGCCTGTTTTACGTTCCTCATTAGTCCAGGATCATTATGATCAAGAGAATAACTGCCAGCCGAATAGGAATTTGTTATCTCGTCAATTGAGATAGCTGCTTTCTTGCTTATCTTTTTTCGCTCCGTGCGGGCTAAATTGGCCGCTATGGCATATATCCAGGATGAAACAGGGGCTATTGGCCGATACTTTTTTGCTTTAAAAAAAACTCTTAAAAAAGTCTCCTGAGACAAATCAACGGCTACCTGATAATCACCGGTGAACTGATAAAGGAAATTTACTACCCGGTCTTTATACATAATCATCAACTCAGAGAAGGCAGCCTCGTCACCTTTTTTAATCTTTTCCATCAATTCCTGCTCATCCATTCTCTTATTCATTAACCTTTGCCTTATTTAAAAAGTTGCATCTGCTCTCTGCTCTTAGGTATTATGATTAAATTATACTCGGTGTAGCAAGCAGTTGAATAAGAGGCCTGATTTTTTTGTTTCTTGCCATCCAGGCTATCAGGGCGCTTCTTATCCTAGCCAGGGAACTTTTCCAGCTATTTTTTCGTCTATCAGGATGACGTGAGTGAATGTGAAAGAATTAGTTCAAGAATGTCTCCAGGGAGAGACGGGAGCCTGGAAAATGCTCGTTGATTGTTATTCAAAAAGAATTTTTAATCTGGCCTATCAGTTCGCTGGCAGCCGGCAGGAAGCTGAAGACCTGACTCAAGAAATATTTTTAAAACTTTTCAGGTCGCTATCTAAATATGACTTTGAACGTGATTTTACTGCCTGGTTTTTGACTCTGTCCAGAAATTACCTGATTGACGAATTCAGAAAAAGAAAGGCAGAGAAATCTCAGCGCTTTGATGGCGAGGCCTCAAGCCTGCCGGCTGTTGAAAAAGATAATCCTGAAATAAGGTATCTGGACGAAGAGAAAGCTGAAATGGTCAGACTGGGCCTCCAGCAGCTTCCGCCCGAGCTGAGAATGGTTCTGGTGCTAAGAGAGATAGAAGGTTTCAGTTATGAAGAAATCGCCAGAGAGATTAAAGTTCCTTTGGGGACGGTAAAGAGCCGGGTGAATCGAGCCAGGATTCATCTGGCCCGGATAATTCTGGATAAAACCGGGGGCAAAATATGAATTGCCATCAAGTTAGAGAAACTCTTTCAGCTTATTTAGAAGGCACGTTAAGACAGACAGAAGCCAATAAAATTGAAGCTCATCTGGCTGAATGTCAAAACTGCAGGTTATTAGCTGAAGAGTTAAAGACAATTAATAAGTCTTTGTCGAGCCTGCCCGACATAGAGCCTTCGCCGGCTCTCCTGGCTAAACTTTACTCTATACCGGAGCAGGTGGAAGTGGAGACCGGCTCAGTCTACAGAGAACGGAAGAAAGTGAGTTTTTTCAGCCGGCGATTCTGGCTGAGCCCAACTTTTCAGCCAGTCCTAGTCTCCATAACAGTTATACTGATTGTCGCCTCCCTGTTAATTTTTACTCAGCCTGGCCGGAATTTTCAAAAGTCCATCTCTCTTGAAGTTCATCGGACATATAGTCAGGTCCAAAAGGTCCTGGTTAAGGCTGGAGTGGTGACCGACCGGTTAAATGGCTATCGAGAGAGCTTATTAGGTTCTCTTGGCTCTGACCGGCTGCAGAAGTCAGAGCAAAACTAAACTGGAGGTTTAAAAAGTGGAAGATAAAATTAAGATCGAACAAAAACAGGCTAAATCACCGGCCCTGGCTGGTATACTCTCGGTCGTTTTTCCCGGGACAGGTGCCCTGTATAATGGCAACTATCTTAAAGGAATAATTATGATCATAGTTTTTGCCGGACTGGTCTCAATTCAGGGGCGAGGCGGCCAACCATTTGTAGGCTTGCTATTAGCAGGCTTCTACATTTTCCAGATTATCGATGCTATCAATGAGGCTAAAGCGACCAGAGTTCCGCTTGAAACAGCTGAAGCAACTCCAGTCAGGACGGTGAAGCCAGGCGGAAATATAGAAGTATCAAGTGCATCGGGTTCTGTTTCCTGGGGAATCATCCTGATTGTATTAGGCGGGCTCTTCTTGCTGGCTAATTTCGATATCATCAGCTACGAGTCATTTATAGATTATTGGCCGTTAATTCTTGTCGGGCTTGGTTTAAAGCTCGTTATTGATCACTTTTCAGCTAAAAAATCTTAAAAAAGAGGCAACAAATGTCAAAAAAGCAGAGAGACAATTTAATTTGGGGCATCGTTCTGATTATCCTTGGCCTGTTATTCCTGCTCGATAATCTGGGTTTTGATGCCTGGAGATTTCTTTTTAAGCTCTGGCCATTAATTCTGATCATCTGGGGCGCTTATAAACTGTATTATGGTCTGAAGGAACGTCAGACGGCCACACCGGAAATAATTAAGGATCAAGACCTGGATAAAAAAGATGCGAGCTAAGGAAGTCATAATTCTAATCCTCATTATTCTTGCCGGCGTAGGACTCCATTATTTTGAGGACTGGCATTTGTCTCTGAGTAACGACCAAACAGTTAATTATTTTATATCACAAGGCAAGGCTTATAATTTTGAAGAAACTTTGATCCTCGAGCCGGCCGCTACCCTGGAAATAATCAACAGCCATGGAGGAGTAGAAATTGAAGGCAGCGACCGCCCGGATGCCGAGTTGACTTTAAAAAAGACAGTCTGGGACAGAAGTGAAAAGAAAGCCAGCTCACTTGCCCAGGAACTCAAACTGTTGACCAGCAGACAGGGAACGAAACTTATCCTGTCAACTAACCGGGATACTTTTCGGCACAAAAATTTCTCCATTAATTTCAGGCTGAGTGTGCCCGCCTCCACTTCGGTCAGGGTTTCTAATTCCTTTGGACCGGTCAGGATTGCCAGCATCAGCGCAGCCGAAGTCGATAATGAACACGGCCAGATAGATATGCTGGACATCGCCGGCAGAGTCAAAGTCAGTAATTCTCATGAAAAGCTCACCTTACTGGATATAGGCGGCGCCTGCCAGGTTGAAACCAGGCACTCTCCTGTTTCCCTGATAAGGATTTCCGGGCCGGTAAGCCTCAAGGCGAGTCATGAAGACGTAGAATTAACTGATCTTAAAAACTCGCTCAAGGTTGTTTCCAGGCATTCGCCAATAAAAGCCAGGAGGTTGACCGGGCCGGTTGAGCTGGAAGGCAGCTATGAACCTATTTATATCATCGAATCAGGCCAGGCTGCGATCAGAGGACATCACTCCTCAGTAGAAATAGACAATTTAACCGGACCTCTTGACATAGAAACCGACTACGAGCCAATCACCCTGACCAGAATAAACGGAGATGTCACTCTGAGAGGGAAAGGTGTTGAAATCGATCTCAGTTCTATTCGATCCGAGAAAATCCTTATAGAAACATCCTATGAAGATGTCAAGCTCAAAAATTTTACAGGAGATTTACATTTAAACCTGGCCCATGGTGACGCTTCTTTATTCCCAGCCAGTCTGAGGGATAACATTTCAGTCAGTCTGCAGTATGGTGATCTGAGCTTTTTCTGGCCTGCTGGCCAACTGGCTCGCCTTGAGGCCAGGTCAAAAGGGGGACGAATCGACTGGAAATTGCCCCTCCCACCAGATGAAGATTCGAGCAATGGTCTCAGCCTGGTCAGGGCTTTTCATTCAGCCCCTGCTTCACCTGAAATTAAACTCAGCACCACCTATGGAGATATCAAAATTACCCAGCAAGAGCCATCGGCCTTCCCGGACGAGGATGAGCCTGAATTTTAGAATTCTAGAATTCGTAATTTAGAATTCACAACTCACCATTCATAGTTCAAAATCAAGCTCTGTCCTAACTGTTTCCTTTCTAACTTTGGTCTTAAATCGGCGATAAAAGTCTGGCTATAACCAGGATCGAACAGTTGCGGTCAATTTAAGCTTACTCAAGGAGTTTAAAATAGGCGGTGTTATAAACTCAGGCTGTTAGGAATGCTTGAAGCGGAAATTGGCAATCCTGTAACTCAACACACCATTTATTTTGATATTAAGGAAGGAGATCAAATTGGTTAAGTCTTTTTTAAATTTAGTCACATAACGAACAAATTCGGTTTCTTTTTTATATCTTAACAAATTTTCGAATTCATCTACCTCATCCCTCAATTCCACCAGAAAATGAGTGATGTTGCGGTATTGGCTGTTAATCTCAATCAGCTCTTTGCCCGACAGCTTATCAAGGTCAGGACAGGGCGGAAGAGATTGAAGAATCAGCATACTCTCTGTGTAGGTTTCGTTGATTGATTCTTTAATTTCCTGGAAAAACGATTTATATTCCATGGGATTTTCCAGACGGGCTTCAGCCCGGTCCAGCAGTCGATCATATTGGTCTTTGATCGAGACAATAAAATCCTTAATTCCCCAGTATTTTCTTTTGAAATTAAAAAGATCAATGAAGTCACGGCCGATGTAAATTTTGTCTTTATAGCTGGATAGAAGCTCCTTGGGCTCATGGGTATAGAATTTAATTTCAAATTTACGGCCGTCACTTCCCTTTTCCCTGAATCTGGCCAGAACCAGATAATTATTCTGTTCAATAAAATAGCTGCTCATTTCGAGAATAACCGTATAAATGGCCAGATTTTGAATGACATATTCTTTAAGATAATTAAGGAGATTTTCTTTTTTATTCAAAAAATCAATGACTGTCTCGCTCGGTACCGTATTCAGAACAGAATAAGAAGGAGAAATTAGATATAATACCGGGCCACTGCCCAGCTCCAGATGGAAATTCTTTAAAACATTCTGATGGAGGTCATCATAGAGCATAGGCTGAAGAGGCGGCAGGTTGGTGATATCAAGACCGGTTAATTCTTCAATCTCATTCATCAATGGCTCCTTCTTTCATCCTAGGTTTGAATCTTAACATCGCCGGCACAAAAAATCAAATTGAGATGGGAGCCAATTTGCGAAGAGTCCAGTCCGGATGCTTATATTTAATAGCCTCAATTTTCTTAATCTGCTCCAGGTCAGATGGAGTTAAGACGAGGGGTTTAAACTCGAGGCTAAAATAAGATTTAAATCCCTGAACAAAATAGTCAGCTGCCTCCTGGTAGCTGACGGCCCGCTCTAGTTCATCTGATATAGAGGTCAGACTATCCTGGCGACCTGGAGGAAGACCGAAAGAAATAGCCATAAGCAGATCAAGCTCTGTCACCAGGGGAATTGATCCGTGCTGAATAAAGTCACTGCCCGACCTTTTCTGAGCACTGCCAATTATCTTTTTGCCCCTGATCTCAATCTCATTTCTGGCCGGATAGGCAAAGCAGGGCAAATTACTACGAGCATAAGCACTGGAGGTAGAAGAAGCCAGAGATGGCTCCAATCCCATTAACTCCAGGCCTTTCATTAGAGCTTCAGAAATCAGCCTGTAGGAACCCTCCAGCGTTGAGGTGAAAACATCAGTCTCGCCAGAAGAAACAGAATAAGTGACTTCGAGATGGTGGAGGACCATTTTTCCACCTGTCATTCTCCGGACAACATCCACTCCCCGCCGCCGGCACTCCTTCAGATTGATCACCCGGCTGACTTCCTGACTGCAGCCAAGAGAGGCAGTCGGTCTGAGCCAGGTATAAAAACGAATATAGGTGGCCTGTTTTTTTTGAGCCTGTTGATAAAGATATTCATCTACAGCCATATTCCAGCTGCCCGGAAGTGGTTCCGGCTCATAGATAAGAAACCAATCTGACATGGCGACACCAGCAAAAAAAAGAGCGGGCAACGGGACTCGAACCCGCAACTCCGAGCTTGGGAAGCTCGTACTCTACCATTGAGTTATGCCCGCTCGCTCTGTCTTGAGAGCTTAAAACTCTTTCTGTAGATTTAGAGGTTGCCAAACAGAAGAATTTTATCAAATAGATTTTCTCTGTCAATAAAGAAGCTCATTCAGGTATATTTGATTAATTAATTAATTAATTAAAAATCTGCCGACAGGGCGGCTTTTTAATTGACTCAACCTGATAATAAAATATAATAAAAAAGAATGGAGAGAACTTATATGAGCCCAGATGAAAAAAAATTAACAGCCGAAACAGCCCCACCAAAAGCTTCCAGCCGGGTAGGCACCAACCTTGTTTTAGAAGGAAAACTGACTGGCCATGAAGATCTGGAAATCTCTGGCCAGGTAAATGGTTCTATTGATCTGGCCCTTCACGATCTGGTCATTCAAAAATCGGGACGAGTCAAAGCAGAGTTTATTAAGGTCAAAAATCTTTTTATCCATGGTCAGCTAGATGGCCAGGTTAAAGCTGAGAGGATCGTCATCAGTGAGACAGCTGTCTTTAGCGGTGATATTACCGCTACCAGACTCTCTGTTCAGAGCGGAGCAAAATTCAAGGGAACAGTGAAAATTTCTAAGGATTACCAACCTTAGATAGCTTGCCTTAAACTGGCTTGATCGCGGCTGCAAATTTTTCTGCTATAATAATAATTGAAGGTGAGATGATTCGTGCTTTCGATTAGGTGCAGAAACTGGGGTGATAAGATCGTTATTCGATGATTCGTCTCCCGGATCAAAATAAAAAAAGTACTGCCCTGTGAGGCCTCACTTCTCCGGGTAAATATGAAAACATTCCGCTTACATTCAGAGTTTTCTCCTCAGGGTGACCAGATTCAAGCCATCGAGCAACTGACCGAAGGTCTCCTGGCCGGGAAAAAACATCAGGTGTTGCTAGGCGTAACTGGCTCGGGCAAGACTTTTACCATGGCCAATCTGATCGCCAGAGCTAACCGTCCGGTTCTGGTCATCAGCCCGAACAAGACACTGGCTGCCCAGCTTTACCAGGAATTCTGTCGCTTTTTTCCTGAGAATGCTGTTGAATATTTCGTCAGTTATTATGATTATTACCAGCCTGAAGCCTATATCCCGGCCAGCAACACTTATATTGCCAAAGAAGCAACCATTAACGAAGAAATTGACCGGCTGCGGCTGGCTGCCACTAATGCTCTTTACGCCCGGCGGGATGTGATTATTGTTGCCTCAGTTTCCTGTATTTACGGCATTGGAGCTCCAGACACTTATTATTCACAAAGTTTTCCCCTGGAGATCGGTCAAAATCTAACCAGAAAAGAGCTGCTCGATCGTCTGGTCAGCATTCAATATGAGCGCTCCGATGATGACTTCCAAAGGGGCACTTTTCGGGTACGTGGAGATATTATTGATATCTTTCCGCCCTATGAAGATTTTACTTACCGGCTGGAAATTGAGGATGGCCATTTAAAAGAAATATCAATTTTCAACCAGCTGCTCGGCCAGAAAAATCAATATCTTGACCGGATAGTTATTTATCCTAGAACATTTTTCTCTACCCCGCGATCTATTCTGGAAGAAGCCATGATCGGCATTGAGCAGGAATTGAAAAGACAGGTGGAACTTTTTACCTCTCAGAGCAAATATATCGAAGCCCAGAGGATCGAGGAAAGGACTCTTTTTGATCTTGAAATGCTCAGGGAATTTGGTTACTGCCCTGGTATTGAGAATTACTCACTTTATTTAAGCCAGCGTCGTCCCGGCCAGCCTCCTTACACCCTGCTTGATTATTTTCCTGAAGATTTTTTAACCATCATTGATGAATCGCATATTGCTGTTCCCCAGATTGGGGGCATGTATCATGGCGACCGTTCCCGCAAGCTAACCCTGATTGAGCATGGTTTTCGTCTGCCTTCAGCCCTGGACAACCGTCCACTTAATTTCCGTGAATTCGAGCAACGGGTCGGTCAGGTAGTTTATGTCTCAGCCACGCCTGGTCAGTATGAATTGAAGAAAGCGGCCGGTCAGGTAGTCGAACAGATTATCCGGCCGACCGGTTTAATTGATCCAGAAGTGGAAGTCAGGCCGGTAAAGGGTCAGATTGATGATCTGATAAAAGAGATTCAGGAACGAGCGAAACGCAATGAACGGACCCTGGTTACGACTTTAACCAAAAAAATGGCTGAAGACCTGACCCGTTATTATCATGAGCTGGGGCTAAAAGTGCGTTATCTTCACTCAGATATTGAAACGCTCGAGCGAGTAAAGATTTTGCGAGATCTGAGAAAAGGCAAATTTGATGCTTTAATTGGCATTAACCTGCTGCGAGAAGGACTTGATTTGCCAGAAGTTTCCCTGGTGGCCATTCTTGATGCTGATAAAGAGGGTTTTCTTCGCTCGACTTCCAGTTTGATTCAGACTTTTGGCCGTGCTTCTCGAAACGTAGCCGGGCGGGCTATTCTTTATGCCGACACGCTAACTGAATCTATGAAAAAGTCCATCGAAGAAACCAACCGGAGAAGGCAGCTTCAGCAGAAATATAACGAGGAACATGGCATTACCCCTCAATCCATCCAGAAGAATATTGACGAGGTACTGACCAGTGTCTATGAGCGTGATTATGTTGATTATACCGGATTGGCTGAAGACAGAGATATATATCTATCGCCAGCCAGACGCCAAAAAAGAATCGAAGAACTGGAAAAGCTTATGAAGGAAGCGGCCAGAAACCTGGAATTTGAAAAGGCTGCTAAATATAGAGACGAGCTCCAGCGGCTAAAAAAACGGGAGCTGGAGCTGATGAATCCGAACGTTGAACCTGAATAGATTGATCAGGGACAATGAGACAACTGGTATAATTAATAGAAGCGATAAAATAAAACATAAACGGAGAAAATAACTCAATCTGGCTTTGAGGTCATTGAACCCGTCATGAAATATGAGGAACTCAAGCAAAAAATAAAAGACTTTCCTGACCGACCCGGTATCTATTTTTTTAAAAATTCACAGGGAGAAGTAATTTATATCGGCAAAGCTAGATCTCTCCGCAATCGGGTGAAGAATTACTTTTTGCCTCAGCCGGACCTTAAAGTCCAGAATATACTGAGTGAGACTGATGATATTGATTATCTTCTGGTTAGCTCGGAAAAGGAAGCCAGCTTTATAGAAAATAATTATATTCAATTTTATAGGCCAAAATTTAACCTCAGGCTGAAAGATGATAAAAGTTTTCCCTTCCTGAAACTGACGGTTAATGATGATTTTCCAGGCCTGTCTCTCACCCGCCGGGTAGAAGATGATGGAGCAAAATATTTCGGGCCATTCAGCCCGGCTGATGACGCCAGAAAGATGATAGCCTTTCTTACCAGAGCCTTCCAGCTTAGAACCTGTGAAAACTCAGTTTTCAAAGGCCGGCGGCGCCCCTGCCTGGAATACGATCTCAAGATGTGCAGTGCCCCATGTGTCAGACTGATCAGCTGTGAGGCCTATCGTCAGGAAGTTGATCAAGCCCTTCTTCTGCTTGAAGGCAGGAAAACTGAACTGGAGCTGCAGCTTCGACAGAAAATGGACCAGGCTGCTCAAGGGCTAAAATTTGAACAAGCTGCCCACTGGCGCGATACCCTGAGATCTCTGGAAAGATTCAAAGAAACTCAGCGGGTTATTTCCACCGGAAAAGAAAATATGGACATAGTCGGTTATGCCCGGCAAGGAGAACAGGCAGCTGTCTTTATTTTCCACATGCGAACTGGCCGGATTCGTTCCTCCTCTGGACGTAGCCTAGGAAACCTGCCCGAGGGAGAAGGACAAAATCAGCGGGCTTTAAGCCAGGCCTTGCTGACTTTTTATGATAGGCAGGAACTGCCAGATAGAATTCTCCTACCCTTTCGATTTAAAAAAGAGGAAACTGAGGCTCTTTGTTACCAATATAAAATACGTAACACGAATGTCAGGCTTCTTTATCCAGACAATAAAAGGAGAAAATTTTTGCTGGAGTTAGCTGAGCAGAATGCTTCCCTGATGTTGCCAAGAGAAGAGCCTTCAAGTCCAATGGCAGAACTCAGCCAGGTTCTTGGCTTAGACAGGACAGTGCGCCGAATTGAGGGCCTGGACATCTCGAACACGGCTGGAGATGAATCAGTCGGTTCTATTGTCGTTTTTGAACATGGCTTGCCGGTTAAATCTGAATATCGTAAATACCGCCTCAAAACGGTCTCAGGCCCTGACGATTTTGCTTCTATTCGGGAAGTCTTGAGCCGAAGGCTGGAACGCCTTCTGGAGGAAAAAAGACCTTTGCCTGACCTGATTTTTGTTGACGGTGGGAAAGGTCAGTTGAGTGCTGCTCTTCAGGTGCTGAAAAACATTAATCTTAAATCCATTCCAGTCTGTTCTCTGGCCAAAAAGGAAGAAATCATTTTTTCTGAAAGGCACCCGGCCGGGCTTCGTCTTGACCCGACTTCTGGGGCTTTAAAGCTGCTCCAGCAAATCCGGGATGAGGCTCACCGCTTTGCCATCAGTTTCCACCGTCAGCGCCGAACAAAAAAGAGTTTTGCTTCACAACTATATGATATTCCCGGGCTGGGCCCGATCCGCAAAAAGAAATTGTTGCTGACTTTTGGCCATCTGGATGGGATCAGGAAGGCTTCATATGACGAACTGGCCAGGGTCGTCGGTCCGAAACTGGCTCAGATCATTAAACAGACCCTGGGCAACACTGAGTAAATCAAACCTTACTCCGATCGCGGAAAGAATTTTTAATTAGACTTTTTTGGGCCACAATATCTGGTTGAGGCCATGGCTATTTTATGGCTGAAAATAAAGTATTTAAGAGTGGCTAATATACAAAAGATACAATCAGAATCAGCCTAGCCAGAATTCAGTCTTTAGAATAAAGAGGAAACCAGTCGGATCAGCCAGCTGACGATTACAGCCACACTGAGGTTTAGGGCAACTGACATCATAGTCACTTTTTTCCCCAGCTCTTTCCAGATAATGCTCAGGGTGGACAGGCAGGGAATAAAAAAGCTGACAAAAGCTACGAAGGTTAAAAGCTGGGTTTTGGTGATGACAGTCATTAATTGGCCATAGCCAACGCCCAGTGCTTGAAACATCATCAACAGAGAGAGTTCTTTCCTCAGAAAACCAAAAATTAGGGTGACGCCCAAGCTCTGAGGCAGTCCGAGCAGGCCGCTGACCAGCGGGGAAAGAATAGTATTGATTAACCGGTCAAACTGGAGATAGCTTAAGAAGCTCAGCAAAACGCTGCCAGCAATCAAAATTGGCCAGGCAAAGCGGACAAACTCCTTCAGGTTAAAATAAATTTTTTGCCAGATGCTCTTTAAAGAAGGGACTTTTAAGGAGGGTATTTCCAGAATCAGTCCTGGTGAATCATATTTAAACCATCTTTTCAGGATTAAAGCCAAAATAGCAATCAAAAAAATATTAAAGAAATAAAAACCGAGAGCCCACCAGGGACCAAGCAAAAAAGCAACCAGAGCCAGGATGATAGTCGTGCGAGCAGCACATGGAATAAATGGAATAAGTAAAGCAGTCACTATCCGGTCACGCCGTGATTCCAGAATGCGGGTAGCCATAATGGCCGGAACATTGCAGCCAAAGCCAAGAATAAACATGGGAACTGATTTTCCATGGAGGCCAAGCCGATGCATAAAAGCATCAAGAAGAAAACTGGCCCGGGCCAGATAACCAACATCCTCTAGAAAACCCATCAGGAAGAGGAGAGGAATAAAATAAGGAAAAACAATGGCAATGCCGCCACCAATTCCCTGAACTAGTCCAACCAGTAACTCGGCCAGCAAACTGCGCCCAAAGTGACTTTCAATACTTAATCTGATGGACTCCCAGGGTTTGAGCAACCAGGTTTCTAAGGGACTGCCTACTTTAAAAATCAAATAGAACATCCCGGCAAAAATGACCAGTAAAAAGAAATAACCGAGTACCGGATCCATGATCAGGTTATCAAGCTTATCAATTGCACTGACTTTCGGACGAGCTACCCGGCAGCAATCTTCAAAAATTTTCAGGGCTAAATGATGACGTTCAGCCGAGATAACTTCATAGGCTGGAGCATCACGCAGAGCAGAAATTTCCTGACGAAGCCGGTCCAGTTCTTGCTTAAAGGCCAGATCATGCTCAGAGATAAATTTATCAGCCGCCAGGGTTTCGCCCTCGATGGCTTTGATGGCCGTAAACCGCTTGTTGGCCACAATGGGAAAGTCTTCTGGCAGAATGTCCATAAGCTCTTTGATTCTTTTTTCTACCTCTCTTGAATAACAGGGAGCAATGGAGCGGGTTTGGCATCTCAGGGCGTTTTCTATGGTCTCCATCAAAACATCTGTCCCCAGTCCACGGGAGGCCACGGTTTTGACCACGGGCACACCGAGCTTTTTTTCTAGCTCCTCGACATTAATGGTTATCCCCTTTTTTCTGGCCAGATCCATCATATTCAGAACGACTACCATTGGATATTCCAGTTCGAGAAGCTCCAGAGTAAGTTCCAGACTCCGGCTTAAAAGAGAGGCATCAATCACGTTGACGATCAGATCAGGTTTTTCCTTGAAGATATGAGTTAGAACGACTTTTTCCTGAGGTTCATGAGGAGCCAGCGAATAAGTCCCAGGCAGATCAACAATCGAATAGACTTTTCCTTTCCAGAGTACTTCGCTATGGACATGAGTAACAGTTGTGCCCGGGAAATTAGAAGTCTGGGCCTTATAACCGGCAATGGAGTTAAATAGAGTTGATTTGCCGCAGTTTGGCTGTCCAATAAAAACGATTACCGGTGATTTATTGTTCATCGCTGCCGGCAGCTTCAACCATTATCTTCTGGGCTATCCCCCGGCCAAGGGCTATCCTTGTTCCGGTGGTCAAATTCCGCACAAGAACAGGGCCGTTCATAATAGCTTCATTATCTAAAGTGATCAGGTCGCCGGGGTGGAAGCCAAGGGCCAGAAGCCGGCGATGAAGGCCCTGTCCACCCCTTATTTCTGCAATCTTAAAAATTTGCCCCTCGGGGACCTCAAGCAATGAGCACAAACCTTCAGCGTATGGCCGGACTGCATTATGACTGTGGCTTTTTCTCCCAAACATAATTTTTCTATCTCTTGGACAAAATAAAGAACAGAATAATTAAACCACATTTGCCGTCTTTTGCAACTTTTACTTTTCTCAAAATGGGGTCGGGCCAGCCGATATCTAATATTATCATATACTTACTGAGGCCCCACCCCGTCAGCCGATATATTAGCCTTATCATGTCTTGCTTTCAGCTTTTAATTCGACCAGAATTTTGAGATAATCATCAAGTCAGGAGGTAACATGAATAGATTTCGTTCGAATCATCTAAAGCTTTCTTTAAGCTTACTGGCTCTTGTCATCTGGCTGATTCTGCCACTGGCCGCTGATGAGGGCATGTGGCCTTATAATCTTATTCCTAAAGATTATCTGGCCAAAAAATACAATTTCAAGGTAACTGATGACTGGCTCAATCATCTCCGTCAGGCCTCGGTGCGGTTTGGTGGGGCCTCCGCTTCTTTTGTTTCTCCCGATGGTCTTGTTTTAACCAACCATCATGTGGGACGCGGGGCAATTCAGAATCTATCGACGCCCGAGAAAGACCTGATAAAAAATGGTTTTTATGCCAGGACAAGAGACGAAGAACTTAAATGCAGGGGTGTTGTCCTGTCAGTTCTTCAAGGTATCGAAGATGTGACTGACCGTGTGCTGGCGGCTGTCGAAAAGCCTGGAATGAGTGCCCAGGAAATCATGGCTGCCCGCGAAAAAGTTATCGCTGAAATTCAAAAAGAAGCAAGCGAGAAAACAGGACTTAGTTGTCAGGTAGTATCTCTTTATTCAGGCAGTATGTACAACCTTTACAAATATAAAACTTACAATGATGTTCGATTGGTTTTTGCCGTTGAAAATGATATTGCCTTTTTTGGCGGAGACCAGGATAATTTCACTTATCCACGTTATGACCTGGATATTTCTATTTTCAGGGTTTATGAAAACGGCCAGCCTTTAAAAACCAAGGACTATTTGAAATGGTCAACTACTCCCCTTAAAGAAGGCGATCTGGTGTTCTGTTCTGGAAATCCTGGTTCGACGGGAAGGCTCCTGACCTATGACCAACTCCTTTTTCTGCGTGACGTTAGTTATCCATTTAGCATTGAGAATCTTAAAAGAAGGCAAGCCATTCTGCACGAATATGCCAGTCGAGGTCCAGAACAGGAAAGAATTGCCCGCAATACGATTTTTGGCATTGAAAACAGTTTGAAAGCAACTACTGGCTATCAATCAGGGCTGCTGGACAAAAACTTAATGGCCAAAAAGCAGGCCGAGGAACAGCAGATCCGTCAGGCAGTGGCTGCCAATCCTGAGCTGTCCAAAGAATATGGCCAGGCCTGGGATGAAATTGCCCAAGCTCAGAAAGAATTTGCTTCTTTCTTCAAACAATACCAATTTTTTGAAAGAGGAAATGCTTTCAATACGGTTTATTTTAATCTTGCCAGATCTTTGGTCAGAATGGCTAGCATGAGAGATAGTCAGGGCAGAGCCACGGCTGCTGGCGGCGGCCGGATGATGGGCGAAATGGGCCCCATTCCCGATGATTTTGAAATCCTAAAGCTGACCGATTCCCTAAAACAATTAAAGGAACAATTGCCTGACCAGCAGGAAACCAGATGGCTGCTGGGCTGTCAATCTCCAGAAGAAGTAGCCAGAGCCTTAATTACCGAAACAAAGTTAAAAGACCCCGAATATAGGAAAAAATTAATGGAGGGCGGTTCTGAAGCGATTTACCTGTCAGATGATCCTATGATCAAACTGGCCTTGATGATTGATCCTATCTCGCGCGGTCTGAGAGAACGTTATGAGAATAAAGTGCGCGCAGTTGAAGTCAAGAATGGCACCCTGGTGGCCAGGGCCCTCTTCAGGCTTAAAGGAACTTCTATTCCACCTGATGCTACCGGCAGTCTTCGCTTGAGCTTTGGTCAAGTTAAGGGCTATGTAGAAAATGGAAAGAAAATTCCTTTTAAGACCACTCTGGCCGGCCTTTATGAGAAAGCTCAAAAATCTAACTACCAGCCGCCTTACAGCTTGCCCGAAATCTGGTTAAAGAAAAAATCAACTCTTAACCTTAATACCCCTATTAACTTTGTCGCGACTATTGATTCCATCGGTGGTAATTCCGGCTCGCCTGTTGTTAATAGAAAAGGCGAATTTGTTGGTACCCTTTTTGATGGCAATATTCAGTCACTGCCAACCAGGTTTGTTTATGAAGAAAAAGTCGCCCGCTCGGTTATGGTCGACGGACAGGCTTTAATCGAAGCCTTGCTCAAGATTTATGATGCCAAACCTCTGGCCGACGAGCTGCTGGGAAAATTGCCAACCAGATGAACCTGATTAACTAAGACCAGGACCAGATAAATTAAGAGAGCCAACGAAAATGATGAGACCGGGTTTCAGCCTGATGAGATTGGTAGAGAAGGCTGAGCCCGGCCTCTCTTTTTTATTCCCTGATTAAAAGAATAAAAAGCTGGACTGATTATCTCTGGTTTCAAACTAAAAAGGGAGCAGCCTAATTTAACCCGTGAAATCGATGCTGATGTCCATCCTAAGAGAACCATCATGGAACGAGAAGTGGTGGTGGCAGTGACTGAAGTCAGATTGGGCCTTGGCCCCAGGGAGCAAATTTTTTACGGTGAGTTTGATGCCAGAGAAGAAAGCGTGCGCCAATTAAAATTATTGGTGAATAACAGGCTAACCAAAATATTAACTTATTGATAATGAAAGAAATCGGCTGGCCCGACCCCATTTTTGGCGTTTAGTCGCTGAAATAGGCATTCAGGACATATTCCTGAATCATCCTCTGCGTATTGAAAAATGAACCATTTATGGCAATACAGTGAGCCATGATATCTATAAACTGGCTCTTTCTCTTATAATAAATGGGTATAATTCTCGTCTCTAACTTATCATATATGACATCAGCCTCGCCTGCCTTTATCTGGCCTTTTTGATTAGACCTGTTTTCTTCAATTGCCCAGCCAGTCAGCCCCTCCAGGTGTCCTTCTACCCACCAGCCATCAAGGACGCTTAGACTTGGCACTCCATTCAAGCAGGCTTTCATTCCACTTGTTCCGGAAGCTTCAAGAGGAGGTTGGGGTGTATTCAACCAGAGATCCACACCCGCCGTCATTAAAGCACCAAGTTGCATATCATAATTTTCAAGGTAAATCACATCTATCGCTCCGGCCAGATCCATCCTGGCCTGAAATATCTGCTTTATCAGTCCTTTACCCGGATTATCCCGTGGATGAGCCTTCCCTGCATAGATGATCTGCAAAGCACCCGACTCTCGCCTTATCTTTCTTAGTCTGTCAATATCTGAGAATAACAGATTGGCCCTTTTATAAGCAGTCGCCCTTCGGGCAAATCCTATGGTCAGAACGTTTTCATCCAGATTAGTCCCGGTTTTTTCTCTGATATAAGCCAGAAGCTTTCTTTTCGCCCGAAGATGCGACAGCCAGATTTCCGTCTTCGGAATGCTTAAAGCATATCTCAGGCTGAAATTGTCCTGCCGCCACATCGGCATATAATGATCAAATAGCTCCTGGAAGGGCCCTGAGACCCAGGTAGCAGCATGCACTCCATTAGTTATAGATTCAATTTCATAGCCAGAGTACATTAACCTTGAGATCTCTCCATGTTTCCTGGCTACGCCATTAACATAGCGGCTGAAATTAAGAGCCAGCCCAGTCATATTGAGAATTCTGCCCTCATAAAGGACTCCATCCAGAGCAAAGAAATCATTTCGGTCTCCAAGGACTTTTTTGACCAGGTCAATCGGAAATTGGTCATGGCCGGCAGGTACAGGAGTATGGGTGGTAAACACACATTTATTGCGAATTGTTTCCTTATCCGAATCTGCTATTGCTTTTCTGAAATTTCTCCTTGCTTCCTCATCCAGAAGCTCAAGAATCAACAGGGCTGAGTGCCCTTCATTAAGATGGAATATTTTTAGATGATCATAACCCAGAGCCCGCAGCATTCTGACTCCGCCTACTCCCAGAACAATCTCCTGACAGAGCCGGTAATGCTCATCACCTCCATAAAGGAAATCCGTCAGACCCCGGTCAAATTCGGTATTTTCCGGAAGACTGGTATCCAGAAAATAAACAGGAACTTCAAAGCCCCGGATTCCCCTGACTTTATAGCTCCAAGCTCTGACCTGAACCTGACGACCTTCAACCGTTACTGATATTCTCGGCGACTCCTCCTGCAAAACTTTTTCAATCTCCCAGGGGTCAGGTTCTTCAGTTTGCCAGCCGTCAGCAGATAGTTTTTGTCTCAAATAGCCCTGACGGTGGATAAGCGTTAGGCCTACCAGTGGAACATTCAAGTCAGCTGCCGCTCTCAAGCTATCACCAGCCAGCAGGCCCAAACCTCCGCTGTAAGTATGCATACTATTGTTGATCCCTATCTCCATTGAAAAATAGGCAACTGTTGGATTCCTATCTTTTTTATTTCGATTCACCCTAATCCTCCTTTAAATCTCAATTCGGGTCATAAGTTTCTGTTTTATCTTAGATTATCGGAAAGGCTCTTGTTCTATTTTCTGCCCGGTTCTATGACCAACCAGTGCAACCAAGATTCCCACAGCAAATCCGGTGGCATCTGCAAAGACATCAGGCAGAAGTAGAGGCATCTTACTTTTAATCAGTCAAAAATGCGCAGATGCCCGTCTTCAGTTCAGGAAAGCAATAATATCAAGAATAACAATCTAAGCTTTAATTATAATGAATTCAATCCTTTTCGCAATAGATTCCTTGAGCGGATATTTTATTATCACCGGACCAGCGTGAGAAGCCTATTCTAACTTCGATTTAAGCGAATATCTGATAAGAAGCTGGAAGCCTGCTTCATCTTCCTCTCGACAGTAAAGCTTGCTCTTTTTCCAGATTTTAGGTTCACCTGGAAGCGGGATTCGGGTCAGGAATCTGCCCTGCTCATCAAAGACATCAAAAATATAATAGCCGGCCGCTGATTTTTCAAAGGTTTGGACTAGCAGCCAGCCTTGGTCATTACAGACAAAAATTCCGCAGCCGGGATGATATGCAAACCGGGAACCCTGATGACTGGGAAGCTTTTGTTTCATTTCATTTTTTTCTTCATCTGTGATCCTGACCGGCTTATAAGCTTTTTTAACCTGTCGTATAAGCTTTCCATTATCGTCATAGTATTCAAAGATATAGCTTTCCGGACGTGAAAAAATGACTGTATTATCAGGACCAATTTGAAAGAAAGGCGAGGACATAAAAGGGTCCAGGCCTTTTTGTGGCTCAGGTACTAAATATCTGGCCAGTTCCCCTTTAAGCTTCATTTCCTGATCAAATTTGAGCAACTTAAAAGCAGGATTATCTCCGCTCATGCCGGCTTCCAGGCCATAAATGTTTCCCCTGGCATCCAGGCTCGTTCCCAGCAGCAAATATTGCCCGACAGAAAATGAGTTTATAAAATCCCCACTAAGGCTAAAAAAAGAAATTTTCCTGGCCAGATCAGAGATCATTACTCTGTCAGCACGAATAGATATAGCCGCAGGAGTTAGCAACTCACCCGGTCCCTGACCGCGGCGGCCGAATTTCCTCATAAACATCCCGGAGCGATCATAAACAAAAACAGCGGCATCCTTTGCAGACAGAATGAAAATGTTCTCATCCTCGTCAATGTCAACGCCTTCCAGGGAAGAGAAAGCAATTTCTCCGCCGGTGCTGGCACCCCCCACCGTTAGTTCCTTTTCCAGGGTCAGGACCTGCTCTGCATACATCGGCTCGGCGGGATTTTTAATAATGGTCACTCCATTTTCCTCACTGATTGTTCCCCGCCAGGTAGCCTTTTCTTGACGGCAAGCTACGGCGACCAGAATAAAAGAGAGCAGCATGGCTAAAAGCAGGCAATTTCTTAGCTTCATTTTGTCTCCTCTTACTATCAACTCTATTTTTTAAACCAGATAAGTATTTAGTATAAAATGCATATTAAATTCAATATAGTACCAATAAGGTCAGACAGTACATCTAAAAAGTTGTTTTTTGATATTCCTTTCCAAGCATCACTAGCAAAAGAAAGGCAACGACCAAGAATACGGCTATTATCGTTCTTAATGCACCAATCCTGAGATGCGAAATTTTAAATCCACCATTCTTATCCCAGGTAGTGATACCATTTTTGGTAAGTTTGCTATAGGCCACCGAGAGAGTTATCAAATATATTATCGGGAAACCGGTTCCCAATCCATGCCACCAAACAGAATAACTACGCTTGAGAGCACTCGAAAGGGACACTCTAATTGACTTTAAGACTGCTTTCTGTTAAGAATTAGTAAATGCAGAAAAGTCTTTTAAATAAGATATTCGGGACCCAGAATGAGCGGGACCTGAAAAAGCTTCATCCTTATGTCGCCGCTATAAACGCTCTTGAACCGGAAATCAGTCAACTCTCCGATGCTCAACTCAAGGCTAAAACAGCCGAATTCAAAGAAAAGCTCCGTCAGGGTGCTACTCTTGATGATATTCTGATCGAAGCTTTTGCCGTTGTCCGGGAAGCCGCCCGCCGAACAGTCAAAATGCGTCACTTTGATGTACAGCTCATTGGTGGTCTCGTCCTTCACCAGGGAAAAATCGCCGAGATGAAAACTGGTGAAGGAAAAACCTTAGTCGCCACCCTTCCCGCCTACCTTAATGCTCTCGAAGGCAAAGGCGTCCATATTGTTACCGTCAATGACTATCTGGCCAAAAGAGATGCTGAGTGGATGGGTCCGATCTATAAATTCCTGGGCTTGACCGTCGGTGTGATTCAGCATGACCTGAATGATGCCCAGCGCCAGATTGCTTATAATTCTGATATCACTTATGGCACCAATAATGAATTTGGTTTTGATTACCTGCGGGACAACATGAAGTTCCGCCTGGAAGATCTGGTCCAACGAGAATTTAACTATGCCATTGTTGATGAGGTGGACAGCATCCTGATTGACGAGGCCAGAACTCCCTTGATTATTTCGGGGCCAACTCAGGAATCAACTCAGCTCTATTACCGTGTTGACAATTTTGTTCGCCGTCTGCAAAAAGATAAGCATTTTATCCTTGACGAGAAAACCAGAACAGTCACCTTGAATGAAAACGGCGTAGCTGAAGCTGAGAAATATTTTAATGTCCCGAATCTTTATGACCTTAATTATATGGACCTGGTTCACGCCATTAACCAGTCACTTAAAGCCCATTTTCTTTTCAAGCGCGATGTCGATTACATGGTGAAAGATGGCCAGGTCATTATCGTTGATGAGTTTACCGGGCGCCTGATGCCTGGCCGGCGCTACAGCGATGGGCTCCATCAGTCCCTTGAGGCCAAGGAGCGGGTTAGGGTCGAAGAAGAATATCAGACTCTGGCCTCAATTACCTTCCAGAATTATTTCCGTATGTATAAAAAGCTGGCCGGCATGACCGGCACAGCTGCTACCGAAGCGGCCGAATTTCAACACATTTATAACCTCGACGTGATGGAGATACCTACCAATAAGCCCCTCATCCGAACTGAATACCCTGATGTCATTTACCGCATAGCCAAAGAAAAATGGGAAGCCGTTGTCCAAGAGATTATAGAGCTCAATAAAATTGGACGGCCAGTCCTGGTCGGGACTATTTCCATTGAAAAATCGGAGAACCTGAGCACTTTGCTTCGGAAGCGCAATATCAAGCATGTAGTTCTTAATGCTAAATATCACGAGATGGAAGCCCAGATTATTGCCCAGGCAGGCCGCATCGGAGCTGTAACCATCGCCACCAACATGGCTGGGCGCGGTGTTGATATCCTTCTTGGTGGCAATCCGGAGTATATGGCCAAAGAAGCCTTGAAAAAAGCAGGCACAGATCCGACCCAAGCCTCCCCTGAACTGTATCAGCAGGCTTATGAGCAGGCATTGAAAATCACGGCTGAAGAGCACGATAAAGTCGTCTCTCTTGGCGGCTTGCATATTCTAGGCACAGAGCGTCATGAATCAAGGCGAATAGATAACCAGTTGCGAGGCCGTGCAGGCCGTCAGGGCGACCCTGGTTCTTCCCGTTTTTATCTGTCGCTTGAAGACGACCTGATGCGGATATTTGGGTCTGACCGCCTGTCTGGTTTGATGGCCCGGATAGGTATGAGCGAAGGCGTTCCCATTCAACATCCTATGGTCAGCCGGGCCATTGAGCGGGCTCAAAAGCAGGTGGAAGGCCAGAACTTCTCCATTAGAAAACACCTGCTTGAATATGACGATGTCATGAATAAGCAGCGTGAGACAATTTACAGTCAGCGGCGGGAAATCCTCGAAGGTAAAGATCTTCGCGACTATTATTTGAATCTAATTGATAGTCTGGTCGAATGGTATCTTGACCAGCATGCCAATAAGGATAAGCACCCGGATGACTGGGACTGGGAAGCTTTAAGACAGGCTGTTTTTTCTCAGTTTGGCTTTGATTTTAACCGGCTTAACCTTGACCGTGAATCAATTACTTATGATGAACTTTTTGAGCAATTGACTTCAGCCTTGAAAAGCCACTACGAGCAAAAAGAGCAGGTTCTTGGCCCGGAAAGAATGCGGGAATTTGAGCGTTTGATTCTCCTTCAGGTGATAGATGCTCGCTGGAAAGATCATTTGCTCGAAATGGATTACCTGAAAGAAGGTATAGGCCTGCGTGGCTATGGCCAGCGTGACCCGCTGATCGAATACAAAAAAGAAAGCTACGAGATGTTCCAGCAACTGCTTGATCGGATAGAAGAAGATGCGGTCCGCTATCTCTTCCTAATCCAACCCGTACTGGAAGAAGAACAACAGCCGCGACAGCAACAACGTGAACGTCCCCTTTATTACCAGCGACCGCAGGCTAGTGCCGCCGCCGGGGCAGTCATCAGGCAGGCCAGACCATTAATTCCGGGTAAGAAGAAAAAACGTTAAATCCGCCGGCAGGAGAGTTCGATGCTCGAGGAGAATTTAAAAGAAGGTTTAACCTTTGACGATGTCTTAATTCTTCCCGCCAGATCAGAAGTTTTACCCTCAGAAGCTGATGTTTCTAGCTGGCTGACAAAAAATATTCCACTCAAAACGCCTATTCTAAGTTCAGCCATGGATACAGTCACCACCTCCAGGATGGCCATTTGCCTGGCCCAGCAAGGAGGCCTTGGCATTATTCACCGTAATATGTCAGTTGAAGCCCAGGCCGAAGAAGTGGACAAAGTCAAAAGACACGAAAGCGGAATGATCGTTGAGCCCATTACACTTCGCCCACAAGATAAAATACGCCAGGCTATTGAATTGATGAGAAAATACAAAATATCAGGCCTGCCGGTGACTGATGAAAATAACAAGCTGGTCGGTATTCTAACTAACCGTGACATCAGATTTGAGAGCAGGATGGATATTCCCGTCTCAGAAATAATGACCAGAGATCTGGTGACAGTGCCAGTCGGTACACCACTGGAGGAAGCAGAAAAACTCTTCCACCGACATAAAGTCGAAAAAATTCTGATTGTAGATAAGGACTACTACCTGAAAGGCCTGATTACCTACAAAGATATCTTAAAAAGAATTGAGTATCCCCTGGCTTCCAAAGACAGGCTCGGACGCCTGCGAGTGGGAGCTGCCGTTGGAGTCGGGGCAGAGGTTATTGACCGGGTTTCTGCCCTGTACAAAGCAGGTTGTGATGTTCTAATAGTTGATACCGCTCATGGTCATTCACAGCGGGTTCTCAACACTGTTAAGGAGATAAGAAAACATTTTCCTGATATTGACCTTATTGCCGGCAATATTGCCACAGCTGAAGCAGCCAAAGAATTAATGGACCTTGGCGTAGATGCAGTTAAAGTCGGTATTGGGCCTGGTTCTATTTGCACAACCAGAGTTATCGCTGGTATCGGTGTTCCACAGATTACGGCCATTGCTGATGTTTATAAAGTCACTAGCAAGAACAAAATTCCTCTTATTGCTGATGGCGGCATCAAATATTCAGGCGATATTACCAAGGCCATGGCAGCTGGTGCCTCGACAGTCATGCTGGGCAATCTGCTGGCCGGAACAGATGAAGCGCCGGGCGAAGTGGTTATTTATCAAGGCCGGGCTTATAAAATATATCGGGGGATGGGTTCACTCGAAGCCATGAAAGAAGGCAGCCGCGACCGCTATTTTCAGGATACGGTTACCGACTCTAAACTTGTACCAGAAGGAATCGAAGGTCGGGTGCCTTTTAAGGGCAGTGCTGTCTCTATCATTCAGATGCTGGTTGGCGGCCTGAAATCAGGCATGGGCTATACTGGCTGCCGGACAATAGAGGAACTCCAGACCAAAGCCAGGTTTATCAAGATTACCCAGGCAGCCCTCCGAGAAAGCCATGTCCACAATGTAATTATTACTAAAGAAGCCCCCAATTATCATCTGGATTGATATTCAATTCTTTATTTGCTTTATTCTGTTATTTTCATCCAGGAGAACAATCTTCGGTCGATGGAATTCCACCTCGACTTCTTCCAGACAGCCATAAGAAGTAATAATAATGATATCGCCCTGTTTGATTTTATGAGCTGCTGCTCCGTAAACGCCAATTTTGCCAGAGCCTGCTTTTTCTTTGATTAAATAAGTCGCCAGTCTCTCACCATTAGTCACGTTGTAAACCTCGACTCGTTCATATTCTCTAAGACCAGCGGCTGTCATCAGCTCTGAATCCAGGCCCAGGCTGCCTTCATAGTCGAGATCGCTGTCGCTAACTTTAGCCCGGTGGATTTTTGATTTAAGGTAAAGTGTTCTCATTTTTCAATTACTCCAGAAATAAATCTTAAATTGTCTATTAATCTAGTCCGGCCCAAATAAACAGCCAGGGCTACCAGGGCATCGCCTTCGATGGCTTCTAAGGGATCCAGAGTTTGAAAATCAACAATCTCGACATAATCAATCCTGGTCAGCGGCTCAGCTGAAATCAAATCTATCATCTGCTGTCTTATTTTTGCTGCCCGCCTCTCGCCGTCTTTAATCAGACTTTCAACTAATTCCAGGCTCCTGTATAGCACCAACGCTGCCTTCCGTTCCTGCTGGTTTAGATAGATATTGCGAGAACTAAGAGCCAGTCCGTCTTTTTCCCTGATAAGCGGCATTGGCCTGATTTTTATGGGCAGATTCAAATCCTCAACCATTTTTTTAAGGATAATAACTTGCTGGGCGTCTTTCCAGCCAAAATAAGCTTCATCTGGCCGAATCAGGTTAAAAAGTTTCAGCACAACAGTGCACACCCCGCGAAAATGCCCTGGACGGGAACTCCCGCAGAGTTTATTCTCCAGATCTTCAACTTTCACATAAGTCTTATAGCCAGCAGGATACATGTCATTAACTGAAGGATAGAAAATCAGATCAACCCCCTCTTTTTCCAGCAGGGCTGCATCTCGATTGAAGTCTCGTGGATAAACGTTATAGTCTTCGGCCGGCCCAAACTGCTTCGGATTGACGAAAATAGAAACGGCCGCAATGTCATTTCCCCTCCTTGCACCTCGCACCAGACTCAGGTGCCCCTCATGGAGGTAACCCATGGTCGGAACAAAGCCGATTGTCTTTCCCGCCTTTTCCCAGTTCATTATTCTTTCCTGAAGCTCTGGCACTGTAGTAATAATTTCCATGGTTAGCCCTCTTGAATTTTATTTATCTATTTTTCCCCTATTGGCTTTGATCATCAGTCCGGCTGAGTTTTTCCTTTAATTTCTCTATCCAATATCCAGCTATTTCTTTTTTTAGATGATAAGAATGCTCGTCATCGGGAAACCGCCCCTGACGGACATCCGTTATATAATCATTGACAGCTTTAGAAATAATCTCGACCAAGTCAGCATATTTTTTAACAAATTTGGGCATATAGCCGGTAGAATACCCCAACATGTCATTAACAACCAGCACCTGGCCATCACAATAGGGGCCGGCACCAATGCCGATGGTCGGAATTTTTAAACTCTTTGTAATTTCTGCTGCCAATTCTTCCGGCACCGATTCCAGGACAACAGCAAATGCCCCGGCTTTTTCCAGGGCTAAAGCTCCACGATAAATTTCCTCGGCTTTTTCTCCCTCTGTCCCCTGCACTTTAAATCCACCCATTTTTCTTATTGACTGGGGAGTAAGTCCAACGTGGCCCATGACTGGAATTTCAGCTTCGACCAGGGCTTCAACCAGCTCCAATCTTCGAGGACTGGCCCCTTCCAGTTTAACAGCATCAGCTCCAGCCTCTTTAATAAAGCGGCCGGCATTGAAAATTGAATCTGCTAGGGAAAGATGAAAAGAAAGAAAAGGCATATCACCGACCACCAACGCCCGGCGGCGGGCTCTGACCACTGCCTGCGTATGATGAATCATGACCTCCATAGTTACCGGCAGGGTAGTCTCATAACCAAGGACGGCCATGCCAACCGAATCCCCGACTAAAATAATATCAATACCGCAATCATCAAGAATCCTGGCCGTGGGGAAATCATAAGCCGTCAGGACAGTAATTTTTTCACCTTGCTCTTTCACCCGAAAAAGGTAAGGTATAGAAACCCTCTCTTTTCCTGTTATGACCATAACATCTCCTTTCTTTATCTCCTGCCCCGGTCAATGGCTAGAAGTAAAGACTCGAGCCTGTCCAGTAGTGATGAGACCAGTCCCGGGACCCCTGAGGAGCCTCCAAGCTAGCGTATTATTTTATCACCTTTTTGTTTTTTTAGCTTGAAAACTTTCCGGGACATAATAAAGGGTACCTTTGTTAAGCTTCCTAATTTGATCAATTAGATCCCAGGCCTGATCTTCCTGACTCAAATCAAGATCGTCAGCCTTAACAACCAGAAGTGGTGCCCCTTTATAGTTAAAGAAAAAATAATCATAAGCCTCAACCAGGTCCTCTAGATATTTCTCAGAAATTTTTCTCTCCAGAGGCTGACCTTCATGGTCAATTCGCTTGATAAGTGTTTTGACAGAAATTTGAAGGTAAATAACGAAATCAGGTCGCGGCACTCTTTCTGCCAGAATATTATAAATTCTTTCATAGACCAGAAGTTCATCGTCAGTTAGAGTTTGATAAGCATAGATTTTATCTTTTTCCAGCAGATAGTCGCAGATTATCCGGTCCGTGAACAGCTCACGCTGGACAAGCTGAGCCTGCTGGTGATACCGATTGGCCAGAAAAATAAGCTGCGCCAGAAAAGCTGCCCCTTCCTTTTCATTATAAAACTCCTGGAGGTAAGGATTATCGGTTCGGTCGAGGATTAATTTCCCACCTATTTTCTGGGACAGGAGATGGGCCAGCAGAGTTTTGCGCGATTTAAACACTCCTTCAATAGCCAGATGTCTGAAGTTTATTTCTCCGCCAATATTCATCGTCATGGTTGCCCCGGCTTTAGATAATCAATCCTCCAATTGTATTTAATTTCTTGGTTCAAGAGGAATAACCAGCCAGGCAATAAGGTAAAAAAGGACCATCGGTAAAATAGCTGTCAGTAAAGCCAGGCCAACAAAAATTAGTCTGATCAGAGAGACATCCAGGTCAAAATATTCTGCCAATCCTCCACAGACACCGCCTAGCATTTTTTGTTTGGTCGAGCGGTAAAGTTTTTTTGCCATTTTCCATTCTCAACTAACTCTGAATAAGCTTCATTTTAGCTGATCCAATTAAATTTACAACCAGAATAATCTCATTTTAGCTAACTTTGAAGCTCCCCCCTTTATTGACTGCTAACTGAGATTGTGTTATCAGTTAATTCTGTGATACTAAGGAGGTTTAGAATGAAAGGCTGGACTGGTCATATATTAAGAATTAATCTTACTAATCGGACTCATAAAATAGACACATTTGGCCAGGAATTTGCCCATAAATGGGTGGGAGGCCGGGGCTTTGCCTTAAAAGTTCTCTGGGATGAACTTCGGCCCGGGATTGACCCCCTCGGACCTGAGAATAAGCTGATCATAGCCGTTGGTCCCATTGCCGGTGTACCTGCTCCTAATACAGGTAAGACGGTGGTAGCAGCCAAATCCCCTCTGACCGGGGGTTTTGGAGATGGCAATCTCGGTACCAGGGCGACCGAACACATGAGGAAAGCTGGTTATGATTCTATTATCTTTGAGGGCCAGTCCGATAAGCCCATTTATGTTTATATTGAGGACGATAAAGTCCAGTATTTCCCTGCTGATGAAATCTGGGGAAGAGGAACCTATGATACCCACGATTATCTTTATAAAATATACGGCAAAGGTGTTGGCATTTTATCCATTGGCCAGGGTGGAGAAAACCTTAACCGCTATGCCATGATTCGCAGCCTGGAAGGAAGAGCCGGAGGGCGGCCAGGGATTGGGGCAGTGATGGGCTCTAAGAACCTTAAGGCCATCGTGATTAAAGGCTCAAAGCCCATTCCGGTGGCTGATCCTGAAGGGATGAGGAAGCTTGGCATCGAGGATTTAAGAAAAGTAGGTGAGATAAACAAACAAACTGGCTGGTCAATTCAGAGTACAACCGGTGTTCTTTCCTGGTGTAATGAAGTGGCTGCCTTGCCCGTTCACAACATGAGACAGACTCACCATCCTGATGCCTGGAAGATAGATGGTGAAAGACTGAATAACGCCCGCGTCGCCACCTATGGCTGCCCTAACTGCACCATGAGGTGTGGCATTGCCATTCGGGATCACGAAGGCCATGAATCAGAGCTCGATTATGAAAACATCGGGACTCTGGGCAGTAATCTGGATATTTTTGAGCTCGACCAGGTTGGTTCGCTCAATTATCTGTGTGATGACTATGGGCTTGATACCATCTCAGCTGGCGATACTCTGGCCTTCTACGCTGATGCTATTGAACAGGGAGCCATTAAAGGAGACTTCCGGTTTGGCGATGCCGAAATGGCCAAAAAATTGCTCGGTATGGCGGCCAGAAGGCAAGGTGAAATTGGCAATTTACTGGCTGATGGGACCATGAGAATGTCCAGGGCAATCGGGCATGGTTCTGAGGCTTATGCCATGCACGTTAAAGGACTGGAAATTTCCGCCTATAACTGCAAATTCTGTCCCGGGATGGCCTTGGCTTTTGCTACCTGTCCGCTGGGCGGTCACCATAAAGATAGCTGGGTAATTACCTTTGAGATTAAGCAGACCAAGCGTGATTCTTACGGACCGGAAAAGGCAGCCAAGGTTATCGAACTGCAGAGAATCAGAGGCGGTTTATTTGAGTTCATTGTCGCCTGCCGTTTTCCCTGGATTGAATTAGGCTGGCCGCTTGAGCACTACCCTGAATATTTTAACCGGGTAACCGGATTGACCTGGTCTCTGGATGACTTCTGGAAGATATCTGACCGCATTTATGCTCTGATGAAATTTTTCTGGGTCAGAGAATTTCCAGATTGGGACAGAACCAGGGATTATCCGCCGATGATCTGGTTTGATCCCAGCAATGCTGATAAAGATGGGCCGATTGCCGGCAAGATTCTCGAACTTGATAAATTCAATCAACTACTTGATCATTATTATGAACAAAGGGGATGGGATGAGAGAGGAATTCCGACCAAGAAGACTGCCGAGGCTCTTGACCTCAAAGACGAAATGGCTGAAGTAGAAAAATATACCAGGCTGGAATAAAATAAAAAATAGAATGCCGACGATAAAAATTACAGTTAAATTAATTGGCCCACTGATCAACCTGGCGGGCTTTTCAGAAAAAGCCCTCGAGCTCCCGGCTGAGACCACAGTGGAAGAAGTTCTGGCTTCTCTGCCTGTCGATCCACAGCGGCCAAAAATTGTGACCAGAAATGGACAGGCTGTGGCTCCAGGTGAAAAACTCAGGGATGGCGACCGGCTGGCCGTATCACCAATCTACTCTGGCGGGTAAGAAGTCCGCCTAGGGCTAAGGTCCCCGGGGAGTTGATTAAAGTCGCTGAATATTTCCAAGGCAATCTAAGAGATGCTATTTATCCGATTTTTTAAGACTCAAATGAAAGACTCTACCGGCAATAAGCGCCGCCACTAATGTGAGCCAGGCAGCCGATATATAATAGAATACCAACAGATACAGTTGTTTCACCGGCCAGGCATCATGGCGGGCCAGAATATGAAACAGGAACCATGCTGGGTGCGAATTTGCTTATCCCGGATCTAGAAGGCCTGATGAAAGCAATTTATGACGTCGATGATTACGGCCTCGACCAGATCTCAACCGGCAATGTTATCGGCTTTTTAATGGAAGCCTATGAGAAAGGCTATATTGATTCGGTTTTTCTTGACGGACTTGACCTCAAATGGGGCGATGTGCCCTCCACAATTCAAATGATAGGGAAAATAGCGAGGAGAGAAGGTGTGGGCGACCTGGCCTCCAAAGGAGTAAGAAAGCTGGCGGCAAAGATCGGGAAAGATTCCAGAAATTCGCCATTGAAGTCAAAGGTCATGAGCTGGCTGGCTGGAATGTTCATGTTTCAACCGGCAGAGCGGTCTGTTACGCTACCGCCAATCGGGGAGCGTGTCACTTAAATGGCAGCAATCGAAGAGTCCAGAACAATACGGCCATGAACGACTGCACCGGAATACGCAAACGGGTTTATAACCTGGAAAAAGCCATGAACTACAGGGAAGGGTTCAGACGAGAGGACGACCGCCTGCCCGACAGATTTTTTGAAGAACCGCTGACTGTTGGTCCTAAAAAAGGAGCTGTTTTAAACCGGGATGAGTTTTCAAAAATCATGGATAACTACTATAAAGAAAGAGGCTGGGACATAAAAACAAGTAAGCCCGGCCCGGAAAAACTCAAGTCCTTAGGCCTGGAATTTGTCCTGAAGGAAATTGGCAGCTAACAGGAGTTCTCCCAGATCTTCTGAATACCACCATAAGGATCATACACCGAGGCAAAGACCCTCACTCCATT
>DCDG01000013.1 GCA_002316315.1 Candidatus Aminicenantes bacterium UBA1061
CCGCCTGAGTCAGTAGCCAGGGCCACCGGTCTGGCTGAAGAAAAGATCAGGCTGGTTTATAAACAGATTGCTCACCGCCGTCTGGCTAATGAGTATTTACGCCTGCCACCACTTATCATGGAAGAAAAATAAGCCTGACGATTTTACTCGAAGCTGTGCAGGTCAGGACTGTTCAGGCACCTTGTCCTTTACCCTGTCCTTTTTCTGGCTCGATTTTTTCCAGCCATTCCACCCGCCAGAAATAAAAGCAATGCCGGTCACACCGACCAAGGCGAGCAGTCCCATGACAGATTAACCCATCCAGAAGAATAATTCCTCTGGTCCTTTTCATCCTGAATTCCCGCTCATCCATAAAACGTTCGACAGGTGCCAGGACACGCTGAATAGTATTACAATATTTTTCCATTTCTGGCATGAAACTACAGCCTTTATAGCTCCGGCCATAATCAAAGGTGGCTTCAATCTCTTCTAAGGAACGAATGCGTACCAGATCTCCAGTCTTAAATATGGGCGTTTCCTTTCTATCTACTATTTTCGCCCTTGGCAAAGAAGTAGAGAGACCTCTATGGCACAAGCTGGAGAATTTATAGATGATATCTTTTGACTCTAGTGTGAACTTTTTCCCAAAGACTTTTTTAAATAGGTGTGAAAGATGGACACGCACAGTGTCCCTAGTCATGGGAAATTTCTGATGTTCTATGTTGATGATATTCGTCAGATCGCAGCCTGGGTAGGCTTCTGCCTCTTGGCGATGATATCTCCTTCCTGCCCTTTTAATCATGTGTGCCAAGGATGACTTTGCTTTAATTATAAACCAAATTTAATAAATTAAAAAAAATATAATTTGTTACTATTGATATCTTTAAATTTTTTGATATTTTTTTTACCTGCCATCGATAATTGTTGAAACATTGCTTCCCGGCTGCCATGAATGTTAAAATCAGCAGCTACCCTTTTTAGGAAGGAGAGGCATTTTATGACTAATAAAGAAAAAATGAGGAATCCTCTGCTCGATCCTGAAACGTTTGTCGCTCAGGGGGCAGCCGTCATTGGCCGGGTAGTCCTCAAAAAGGGGGCCAGCGTCTGGTTCAATGCCGTCCTCCGGGCTGATATCGCTGACATTGTCGTCGGTGAATATTCCAATGTTCAGGACAACAGTGTTATTCATGTTGATTATGATGTGCCGGTCATTGTTGGTGATTATGTGACCATCGGTCATGGGGCAATTCTTCATGCCTGTAAAATTGGCAACAATACTCTCATTGGGATGGGGGCGGTAATTCTGGACAGGGCTCTTATCGGCAATAATTGTCTGGTAGCAGCTGGTTCTCTTGTACCACCGGGTAAAACTTACCCTGATGGCAGCTTAATTCTAGGCAGTCCCGCCGCTGTTGTTCGAACGCTAACTGAAGCTGAAAAAGAACATATAATCAAAAATGCTCATGATTACCATGATCTCTGGCAAATTTATTATAAAAGCTAACCAGTGGCAAGGCTTAAATTTAAACTTGACAGTAGTTTAACAAATTGTTAAATATAAGGCAGAAAAGATAGGAGGGGAGAGTCTCCATGAACGAGCTTTTCTCCGCCCGGCTTAAAAAGCTAAGGGAAGATATGGGGCTGACTCAGGAAGAACTGGGAGCAGCAGTCGGCCTGTCGTCAGAATATATATCCTTGCTGGAAGCGGGGAAAAGAACGCCTTCCATTATCGCTCTTAGCCGTATTTCACGCTTTTTTCAGAAAAATGTTTCTTACTTTCTGGAAGTGCAGACGGATCCATTTGAGATTCTTATGTCCGATGAAAAACTCAGTCCGGCCACCAAGGATGTTCTAACTGAATTTCGTTCCTGCTGCGAAAAATATCTGGAGCTCGAGAAAATGACTGGCCGCCCGGCCAATCCAGGACCTCTCTACACCGGCAGTCTGTCGCCAGAAAATCTGGCAGAAGAAGAACGAAGAAGAATTGGTCTGGGCAACGAGCCCATTCGGGATATCTTCAGGCTCTGCGAGATTAATGGCTGTCATCTGATCAGAATGGCGCTGCCGGAGGAGTCCAAAATTTCAGGACTGCTGGTTTTTCTGGAAGAAAAGAATGCTGCCTTTGTGCTGATTAATTCAGCTTTGCCTTATGATCAGCAGCTGGTGGCCGCCGCTCACCTTTACGGTCACTGTTTAAAGGATCGGAATGAATCGCCGATTATAGATAACCTTGATGTTCTGGTCGATGAATATGTCACACTTTATTCACCGCGAGAACAATTTGCTCAGGCTTTCGCTTCCAGATTTCTAATTCCCCCCTCCAAGGTCAGGGAATTGATTGATAGAGATATCAGAACCAGGCGGCTGAGTTATGCCGATGTCCTGTTTTTAAAAAGATATTTCGGTGTCAGTACGGTGGCTATGCTCAGGACGTTGCGGCTGATGAATTATTTAAGCCGTTCCCAGTTTGAAGCTTATTTTAGATTTGATCACCAGAAGGAAGAAGAGGCTATTTTCGGCGGGATCTTGCCTGAAGGAGGAGAAAGAGCCGCTGAACAGGGCAGGCTAGTTTTGCCTGAGAGATTTTATCTGTTGAAAAAAGAAGCGGAGCTGATTTCCGAAGCAGTTGGAAACGAGCCAGCAGAAAAAGATAAAAATCAGAAGGCAGCAGTTATGGGGAAAGACAACAAACAGGAAGAGTCAGGAAAAGCCTGAGTTCCCTTATCCATTCCATCCATCAATCTCTCTTCTCATCAAAGACAAGAGGCAGTAAATCGGCTGGCTTTAAAAGCAAAGCCCGGGCGCCACTGTCCAGAAGTTCTCTGGCCTCACGGAAACCCCACAGTACGCCAACCGGAGTCAGCCCGGCAGCCAGGGCGGTTTTCATATCAACCGCTGTATCGCCAACATAGAGAACCTCAT
>DCDG01000029.1:0-3876 GCA_002316315.1 Candidatus Aminicenantes bacterium UBA1061
AGCTTGAATTTCCGTGATAAATCCCACAGAACCTCAAACTGAAAGTCGCTCTTATCGGTGTTAAGGGTCTTGATTTGTCCGGTAGCGAGCTGGCCATAATAGTTTACCAGGTAGTTATTCATTGAGTTCAGGTGATCATTCATATCACCAATTGTTGATTGGGTGAACCCTCCGGTTAGCTTTAGATGCAGGCCAGGCTTAAACGGCGAGGAGTCCTCGGACTCGCCGGCATAAGCAGGAGCAAAAATCAAGATAAAAAGAGCGAGAGTCAAAACAAGGGGAAAACAAATGGAAGAAAAAGTGATTGATATTTTCTTACGCTCGTTTTTCATTTTTACCCTCCCACTGTCCTAACTAAAGCCATCGCCAAAATCTTCCACTTTAATAATGCACTTAAGTAAGCTTAATTAGTCTTAATTAATCTATTAATTAATTCAAGAGTAATTTTAGATTAAATTAAGCTAATTAAGGCTAATTAAAGCAGCTCTTGCCGATTTATTCCCCTTAACATTTTTATTATCTTGCTAAGAGATGGCTTTCGTCAACCCCCCCAAACAGGGTGTGGCAGTTCCCGGATCAAATGCGGGGGGGTCGGAAGTGGGGCAGCAATCAGAAGAGTAGACTTTATTTGTCATCAATCGGCTTTTCAGCTTGGAGCCAGCCTGAGGCATTTATTTCAAAGGAGGGACAGAGTATCACGTCCCCCCGCCCCCCCCTTTACAGATGTTACGATATTTGGTATCGTAACACTCCTGAGAGGAGGTTATTATGAAATTTGCCGATTACTTTATCGCGCCAGCCATCATCATGGTATTCATCGTTTCATTATTTCCTTTATTTTCTTCGATTATCGGCAGCGAATTGTATGCTGAACCACGGAGTCAAGCCGGCAGTGAAAAGCTAAACTGTGCAGACTCAAGCACTAGCAATGACTCCAGCCCTTCAGCCAATTCTGCCATTCAAGCTACATCTCTAACTGACGAGTCTCAAACTGATGACTCAAACTCGAAAGAGAAGAAAGGGAAAAAGCAAAGCTCACCCAAAGAAAAAAAACAGCAGGACAATTCAGCCACCCCATCCACCCCGGATATCCCCCGGGTGCACGAGGAAGTGCTGGTCACCGCCACCATGTCTCCTCTCGAGGTCAAAAATTGCTCGGTTTCGGCCACGGTCATAAGCGGTGAAAAGCTGCGAGCACTCAATACGACTAGCGCCCTTAATGCTCTGCTCCATGAACCGGGCATATTCGTCATGAGAACCGGTGATTTTGGCCGCTCCGATGTGGAAATCCGTGGACTTGGCCAGCGCGGTCAGAGGATTGGAGTCATGGTCGATGGCCGCCCCGAAAAAATGGGCATCTTTGGCTGTGTCGTTACCCAGGCTTTTCCTTTTGATAATGTCGAGCGCCTGGAGGTTGTCCGCGGTCCGGCTTCAGTGTTTTACGGCTCGGATGCTCTGGGCGGCGTGGTGAATATCATAACTCACACCCCTCATAGAGGATTTGAGACTGAAGCCACATCATCATACGGCACTTTTGATACCTGGCGATTCAACCTCCGCCACGGAGCCGGCTTTGAAAAATTCAGCTATTACCTGACCTATGACCTGGCCCGGAGCCACGGTCACTTAGCCAACTCCGCCTACTCGGGAGACAGCCTGACCGGTAAATTTATTTACAAGCTCTCATCTCTCTGGACTCTTGCTCTGAGCGGTAAATATTACGATGGCCGTAAAGACGAGCCAACCATCTTCTTCGTTGACCCGCCGGAAGAATACTGGTTCGATTATAAAAGAGGCGCCGCTGATATCAGCCTCTCGCGCCTGACTGAAAAAACAGATTTCAGTTTCAAGCTTTATACCGATTTCGGGCGGCATCATTTTTCTGACGGCTGGAATTCCCGGGATGAAGTTTATGGAAGCATCTTGAAATACACCTTTTCCGGCTGGAAGAACAATCAGCTTACTGCCGGGACTGATTTTAGATATCTCGGGGGCCAAAGCTATGGCTACCCCGTTGGTCAGTGGCACAGAAGCGAAGGCGGGTTTTTTGTCTATGATCAATTCACACTCAAAAACAGGCTGATCCTGACGGGAGGCATGAGGCTGAATATCGATTCCATTTATGGACAGGAATTTGTGCCCAGTGCCGGATTAGTCTTTTTCCTGACCTCCAACACTTCCGTCCGCGGGCTGGTCAGCAAGGGCTTCCGCTCTCCGCAGTTGAATGAACTTTACCTTTTCCCCGCCTCCAACCCCGACCTCCGGCCGGAAATCCTCTGGAATTATGAGGCCGGTTTCAACACCCATTTTCTCCGCCGCTTTGATCTTGGCTTGAATTTTTTCCTGATGAATGGTCATGATTTCATTCAGACCAGGCCCAATCCTGAGCCTCCCCCGCCATTTAAGATGGTTAATGTTGCCACTTACCGGGCCAGGGGAATAGAAGCCAGCCTGACCGGCGAGCTTTATGCTGGCCTCACCGCTAAAGCTTCCATGACCCTGCTTGATCCTGAAGAAAACACCATGGGTAAAGCCAAACAAAAATACGATTTTTCTGTCTTTTTCAGCCAGGGAAGAATTTTTGGAGCCGTCACCGCTCAATATGTGACCAGTTATTATGCAGGCGATAACAATACCGGGCTGCTACCTTCTTTTTTCCTGCTCAATGGCAAGCTGGAGCTGGACATAGCTCGATATTTCTCCATTCTTATCAGCCTGAACAACATTCTCGACACTCATTACCAGATTTTTGTGAACCTTCCTGAAGCTTCTGGCCCCTATCCCATGCCCGGGCGCTCGATCAACCTGGGCCTCAGAATCAAACCATAGCCCAAATGCAAAAGGACAAAAGGAATTAGAGCAATAATTAAATGAATCATAAACACAACTTCGACTGGCTGCTGGGAGGTTTATTCTTAGCTCTGGCCCTGGCTTTTCCGCTGGCCTTTCACCTGGTTGGACTGGGCAGTGCTTTCCTGCCGATGTTTTATCCGGTTATGCTGGCCGGGCTGCTTCTCAGACCTCGGGTATCGGTGATGGTTGGCCTGCTGGCGCCGCTTCTTTCTGCTGCCCTGACGGGCATGCCCCCTTTTTACCCGCCGGTGGCTTTTATTATGGTCATGGAGTTTCTGGTTATAACCTCTCTGGGCTGGGTACTTTCCCAGAAGCTAAAACTGAATGTTTATCTATCTTTATTTTTGACGATACTGGCAGACAGACTGGTTCTCTTTCTGGCTACCTGGGTGGTAGCCGACTGGCTGCAGCTGCCAGGCCTGGTTCTCGGGCCTGTCACTTTAATCAAAGGACTGCCCGGGATTATTGTCATGTTTCTGGTGATTCCCCCACTTGTCGTCAAGATCAAAGAAAAAATCAGACTGTCACCCTTCCTTGAGCCCGAATCGCCGGCTGAATGAGAAATAAGATAAAAGAAAAAGGAAAAGTAAAAAGTGAGAAGCAAAAAATAAGGAGATAAAGATGTCTCAAAAGCAGAAACTTTCCTCAACCGCTAAAACTGGCCTATCCGCAGATTCGCCGCACAACCACCTGCTGCCCGATGTACTGGAGCAGGAGATTTCAAGCCGCCGCCTTTTCTTTGACCAGGTAGCCCCAGCCTGGGAAGAGGAGCACTCTGATGCTGAAGCCGAAGGTGATTCAGCGCTCCAGTCGCTGGTCAACCGCTTTGATCTCGAGCCGGGTCAGGTGGTGCTTGATGCCGGCTGCGGTACAGGCCGACTTTTGCCTTTAATTCTTGAGAAAATCGGACCCGCCGGCGAGCTGCTGGCTGTTGATTTTTCAGAAAAAATGCTGGAGATCGCCAGAAAAAAATACCGCGCCCCGAATCTCATTTTCTACAGGGCTGATATCAGTCAGTTTAAA
>DCDG01000029.1:4034-18789 GCA_002316315.1 Candidatus Aminicenantes bacterium UBA1061
CCGGATAAACTGCTGGCTCTGCGGACACTCGGGGCAACTCTCAAACCAGGCGGGCAACTGATTGTCGCCCATACCGCCAGCCGGGAGGAAGTCAACGCCTTCCACGCCCGGTTACCAGAGCCTGTCTGCTACGACCAGCTCCCCGATTCGCGGGAAATGGCTGAGCTGCTGCTGGCGGCTCATCTGCGGCTGATTGAGCTGGATGAAGGCACCATATATTTTTTGAGGGCCGGTCGTGATGATGACAGGTTCGATAAAATTCCGAGGTGAACAAAGATAAAAAAAGGGCACCAGGTTAAGTGTGTGATGTGATCGGAGAAAAGTGAAAAGATCGAAAGCAAAGAAAAGAAATGAGATAAGAAAGAAGAGAGATGGCGAGAGATAAAAGAGAGGAAAAACAAAAAGATAAAAAACGTCCAGAGCTAAGGATAGTCGGCGGCACAGGCTTCAGGAATAGCACTGGCGGAAGCACTGGGACAAGCATCAAAAGCCCCGGCTGCAGCCAGGCTGACAGCGGTAACACAGGGGCCTGCATCACAAGTGCCCGGAGCAACAGCAGCGGCAGCACCCACTCCGGCTCCGGCCCCGGTCTTGACCCCAGAGCCAGCTTGCTGGGCTTTGCAATTGTTGCAGCTGGGGCGGTTTTTTTACCCGGTCGCACACCTTTCTGGAAGTTCGCTGCGGTTCTGGCGGTGCTAATTTCAATAGACTATCTCATCAATCGGCAGCCAGGAAAATTAATGAGAAAGCTGCTTCATCTGTTGCTTTTTCTTTTGCCATTTTTTATTTTCCTGTTGCTTGTAACCCTGCTCTTTTCCGGGAAAAAAGTCTCACCCGCCCAAAGCCTTTTTAACCTCGGGCAGATAGCAGTGAGGATGATTATCATCATCGCCGCCGATGTGGTTTTCATCCTCAGTCAGACTCCTGAAGATATTATGGCGGCCCTTCATCAGAGTCACCTTCCCCGACCGATAATCCGCCTTCTGACTTCAGCCGCCCGCTACTATCAGATTCTGACGGATGAGGCGGTAAGTAGTTTCAGAGCCAGGGCGTCGAGAGAGCGCGGGAGAAGGCCGGTGATGAAGAGACTCAAAATCACCGGATTAATTATAGAAAATATTTTTATGCGGGTTGTGGAAAGAAGTCAGCGCATTTATGCCGCTATGCTGTCTCGCGGCTACGAGGGGCAACTGTTTTTCCTGAAAAAGTTCAAGTTCGGCGGGCGCGAGGCGGTTCTGGTCGTGGCTTTGATGGGGATACTGCTGGTAACTGTCCTGATTTAGGCCAGCCTGGATTCAGGCTTTCGCCATTAACCAACGGTTGTAAAACAGGCTGATGAAACAAGGTGCGGATGATAGTGATACGGGATAATAATCACAATAATAATGAACACAATAGCAATGAATAATAACAATGATATTTTTCACTTTAACTTTAATTATCCCTGGCTTTATTTTCTTGAGTTTTATTTTCTGGCAGCCGGCGGTAAGCTTGCTGTCCAACGGGTGCGCCAGGCAATAAAAAGAAGATCTCAGATGGTAAGCTAACTTTATAAGTTTAAGAAAATAAGAGAAATAGAATGAGAGAAATAGAATGGACAACAGAGAAGAAACAACCGAAATTATAAGACCGGAGGCAGTGGCGGCCAGTCGCTTCCCGGAATCACCAAACCCGGCTGAAGCCAGAACGGTCACCACAGCGATGGCGGCTATAGCCGTTGAAGTAAGGGGGCTGAGCTATACATTTCCCGATGGGACGGTGGCTCTTCAGGATGTCAGCTTCTCGGTGGCGGAAAAAGAGAAGGTGGCTATTATCGGTCCGAACGGAGCCGGAAAATCAACGCTATTGCTTCTCCTCAACGGGCTGCTCAGGGGGCAGGGCCTGGTTAAAATTTCTGGTCTGGAAGTTTGCCGGCGCAATGTTAAAGCTATCAGGTCAAAGACCGGACTGGTCTTTCAGAACCCGGACGATCAGCTTTTTATGCCGACGGTTCTGGACGATGTAGCGTTCGGGCTGTGCCTGCCGAGTGAAGACCGGGATGGACAGAGGAGGCAAGTGGTGGAAAAAGTCAAAAGCAAACTTAAAGAGCTCAGGGCTGAACATCTGATTAACCGATCGACGATGCGGCTGAGCCCGGGTGAAAAAAAGAAGGTGGCACTGGCCGGGGTGCTGATCACAGAGCCGGAAATTCTGCTTCTGGATGAGCCGACCTCCGGGCTCGACCCGGCCTCGAGGCGGTGGCTCGAAGATTATCTGAAGGGGCTGGAGCGGACGCTTATCATGACTACTCATGACCTGGAATTGGCCAGGAAGGTCGCCCAGCGAATTGTTCTCCTGAGCAGGGGGCAGCTCGTGGCTGAAGGCGGCCCGGAAGACATCCTGGATGATCAGGAGCTTTTGGAAGGTGGTGGCCTGTAAGCTTTAAAAAAATCAGCTTTGTGATTTTATGGATTTCACGGATTCTATGGATTATATGCTTGGAAAGATAGAGGGAATTAGACTTATAACTCTGCTGGCCCGGCTGCTTTCACACCCAGACCTTAGTCGCACTACGTTCATCTTTAATGATCTGCAAAAATCATATCATTGACATAGAATCCTATTTCTTTTAATCTCAGGACATGGAAAAAACCATTCGGTTCAGTATTTCTCTTGAGTCAGAGCTATCCAGAAAATTCGACTCGTGGATGAAAAAGAACGGTTACGAGAACCGCTCTGAAGCCGTCAGGGACCTGATCAGGGATAAGCTGGTAGAGGAAGAATGGAAGGATGACAGCAAGGAGGTGGTGGCTGTTCTCAGTCTGGTTTACAGCCACGACAGCCCGGAGCTGCCACGGGTCCTGACCGACATTCAGCACCAGCACCACAGTCTGGTGATTAGCTCGACTCATATTCACCTCGACAAACATAATTGCCTCGAGGTCATTATCATGAAAGGCCAGGCCGGGGTGATCAAAAAGGTAGCCAGTGAGCTGCTGAGTTTGCGGCGCGTTAAGCACGGGCGTCTGATGATGACGACCACCGGCGCAGACATTCCCTCCTAGATATGCTTGATAAGCTTAATAAGCTTAGCTCAGTTAAGGCAGGCCTGCTTATGGAAAAGGCAGGTATCGGGGCAGAAAACAAATAATATCTATGTGTTTAGCTGCAGGCTTGTTTGCCTGGCTTTTAATTTTTAAGGCCGGGGACGATCATAAATAAATTTGGGTAATGAATCGGTCTTTTTCGGGGTAATCGTGACGAATCAGTTTCTTTCTGGGTAGTGCAGGAAGACCAGAATAAGTGGCCGGCAAGCCAGTTTTGTTTGATGCCAACGAGTAAATCAGTAAAGTGGAAAACATGGCAAAATGATCCTGGCACTGGCAGGGTGATACAGGTAAGACGGCTGGGTAGCCACCTAAACGAGACGCAAACAGGGAAGACAAAAAGCAGGAAAGAAGAACTGCAGGGGCGAACCAGATGCCCTTCTTCTGCCTGCTGGTCAGGGACAGGGTATCACGTCCCCATAAAAACTTGACATGACAGGCTTTATTAGCATAAGTATATAGATTAAAAAGAGGAGGGTTGCCAATGGCAGCAACAAGCAAGATGCGAAAGGCTTGGTATAAATCAATTACTGGCCTGTTGGTTATTGTTTTTTTTGGCCAGAGCTGCGCTGTGATCGGACCTAAATATCAGACAGTGCCTGTCACCAGCAATCCACCCCAGGCAAGAATAACTGTTGATGATAAGTTTGTCGGCAAGACACCACTGAACCTTAAGCTTTCCAGGAAAGATGACCACGTTATCCAGATTGAGATGGATGGGTACGAAGCGGCGAAGATATTCGTCAGTCCCCAGCCAGGGAGTGAAGGGTCTGTTGGCAGTGCAGTGGCGGCTGGCGTTCCTTTCACGCTGATCGGTATGGTTTTCGGAGTTCTGGCCAGTCTTTTATTTGCTCCACATAATGAAGCGGATCATGTAGATGCGGCCTGGGTTTTGGGTGGAGCGGCGGTGGGGGCCATCCCGGGGATTTATATAATGGTTTCAAGTTACCAGACCCAACTCCAACCGCAAAGAGTCTATGTGTTGCTCAAAAAGGCAGGGGAAACTGGGCAGGGATCTGCGGAGGACGGCTCAGAGTCAGGGTCAGTCCAGAGGATAGAAATTTCAGCTGAACAGTTTTCTTCGGTCAACTGGATTAGCATCTCCATCGAGAAAAAATAGCAGTAAGATAAGTCATTGAAGTAAAATAAAGTTTAAGTTAACCTGATTTTTCCGGAGAAGCAGGAAGAATGGAAGCAGTTTTCTGGATCATGGAAGCTACTGGACATCCTAAATTTCCTTTCCGGATTAAAATAATCAAAGGGGAGGAAATCCTGCTTGGCCTGCGCGTTCAGGACCGCTGGCCTGGTCCGCGCGGCCACATTTTTTGCCTGCGGGAAGATCCAGAGGGTCAGGCCTCACTCTACCCGGCAGAAGAAGTGGAAAGGGTGCCGGTCATCTCGATGAAAAGGTACGGGAAAAGGTTGGCCATCGTCCTGGATAGAGCCATAAATAAAAGATGCGAATTTCTATTCCTGACGAAAAAATACAAGCAGAAAGAAGGCGAATACGAGCAGATTTTCTGGCGGACACGAAGCAACCTTATTCAGAGGAAAATAAAAGTAAAGCTGACGGCGCAAGGTTCGCCTCAGCTTCATATCTACATTGATAAAAGCGAACGTTATCCCTGGAGTTTCCGTGGATGCGCGGTTGAACGGAAAACACTTCCGGCTGGAGATTATGCCCTGGCCGGCCCGGAGGGTCTCAAAGCGGTTGTCGAGCGCAAGACGTTTGAGAATTTGCTGGGAGAATTCGGGCGGATGCCGCTTCTCCATCAGGCCCTGGGCGAGCTTGAACTTTATCGCTATTCGGCTCTGGTCATCGAGGCCAATTATTCAGATTTTCTTAATCCGCAAAAACTCAGGTTCTATTCGCCAGCTTTCGCGGCCAGAGCTTTAGCCGAGCTTCAGGCCCTTCATCCGGATCTGATTATTGTTTTTGCCGGGAACAGGAAACTTGCTCAGGAATGGACGTTGAGGTTTTTCTCAGCCATCCTGGCTCACGAGGCAGATAGACTGCCAGCCGGTGTGAGCGAGGCACTTGATCGATACGACCTGCCGCTTGATTTTAAGGGAGGAAGCTACTTCGAAGTGCGAGAAAAGATCCTCAAGGAACTGCCCGAAGAATTCGGCCAGGAGGATTTGCGGCGGCATTTCCAGGAGTCGGAAAGTAAACCTGTGCAGCGAGCACTCAGCGACCTCCAAAAAGAAGGACAGCTTCAGACCTCAGGCCGGGGCAAGGGGCGGCGCTGGATTAAGATCAGAAGCAAAGTGAATTGAGGGAGGAAGTTCAGATGGGGTCTTCAGATGTTCAGATGGGGTCGGGCCAGCCGATTTTCTTTATTATCAATAAGAAATAGAGATGAAACGGCAAATATAACTTATCTCTCCACCCTTCCTGCCCCGATAATATTCCGGATAATATTTTCGCTTTCGTTGATTCCCGAGGATGGTAAAAGCCAGTTTCAGTCGCGCGTTGCAGCCTGTATTCAATCATTCATCAATGATATAGAATCCGGAACATTTGAACATTCATTTCGTCAATATTCTTCCCCTAAAATAGGATTGGAAAAGTAAACGGAGGCAGAAGGTAGTGCCCTTTCAAATGGGGACAGAGTATCACGTCCCCTTTTTAAAAAGGTAATAGAAGGTGGGGGTGGCGATGAGGGACAGCAGAACCGAGATGAGCAGCGCCCCGATGACGGCGATGGCCAGCGGCTTCAGCATGTCAGCTCCTGAGCCGATGCCATAGGCTAAGGGCAGCAGTCCCAGCGCCGCCGCCAGTGTCGTCATCAGCACCGGCCGCAGCCTCCGCCTCCCCGACCTGACCAGCGCCTCCCCCAGCGGCACGCCCCGCGCCTGGAGGTGGTTGGTATAATCCATCATCAGAATCCCATTTTTCGCCACGAGCCCGATGCCAATAATCGCCCCGAGAACCGAGACTACATTAAGCGATGTCCCCGTTAGCCACAGGGCCAGCACCGTGCCGAACATGGCCAGCACCGCCCCCATTACAATCGCCAGTGGCTGCAGGAAATTTTTAAATTCGGCCAGCAGCACCGTAAAAACCAGCACAATCGCCATAAACATGACCACCAGCAAATTCCGGAAAGACTCCTGCTGCTGCTGATAAAGCCCGCCATACTCGATTACCCCGGCCGGAATGGTTTTATCCTGACTAAGAAGTTTCTTGATGTCGGCCATGGCGCTGCCCATATCCCGGCCCTCCAGCCTGGCTGTCACGGCCACATCCTGCCTCAAATCCTCTCTCCGTATCTCAAGCTGCCCCGATTCCTCCTTTAAATCCACCACCTGCGAAAGCTGAATCAACTGGTTGGCCGGCGTCCTTAAGGGCAAATTCCTCAGCATCTCCATTGTCTGGAGATAGCCCGGGTCAACTTTCACTCTGACATCAACAATCCGGTCGCCCTGAAGGACATAAGAAGCAGTGCTGCCCAGCATGGCCGTCTCGACCGCCCCACCGATATCCGAGGCAGTCAGGCCAAATCGCTGAGCCTCAACCGGCTTCAATTTCAAGCTCAGGGCTGAACCGGTATAAACCAGCCCGTTAAAGGTATCAACGACTCCCGGCACTTGCTTTATTTTTTCTTCAATGGCCGGCGCCATCGCCTTCAGAAAATTAACGTCAGTCGAAAATATCTTGATTTCAATCGGTTGCGGCGCCCACATCAAATCTCCGATTAAATCGCTCAGAATACCTGGAAATTCCCAATTGATGGTGGGCAAAGCGGCATTAAAACGTTGCCTTAATTCCGCTATGACTTCGGCTGTTTTTCTTGGGCGCTTTGGCTTGAGCTTGACCAGAAAATCCCCGGTGTTTGGCTCGGCAATCGACAGGGCCAGCCTGGCCCCGGTTCGCCTCGAATAGCTCTCGACTTCCGGAACGGTCTTCAGGATATCTTCAGCCTGACGTAGCTCGCGGTCAGTTTCGGCCAGACTGGTGCCGGGCGGCGTGAAATAATCAATGACGAAACCGCCTTCATCCATCGGCGGTAAGAATTCGCTCTGAAGGTGGCGGTAAATAAGGACACCAAGAGCAATGATGAGAAGACACCCGGCCAGTAAGATTTTATAATGTTTGATGGCCGCCCGAACGCCCGCTTCATAAATTTTAATCAGCGCAGGCAAAAAGCCACCTCTTTCCGAAAAAGCTTCTTCGGCTTCCTCGGTCTCCTCGGCCCTTATCTCGCCGGGGCTTTCGGCATCTCCTCCCGCTTCTCCTCCGCCGCCTTCCCTCCCGCCTTCGCTTTCACCTTCGCCACCCTTCGCCGCCTTTCTTTTCCTCTCCGGGATGATCAACCCGGCCAGCGATGGCGTCAGCGTCATCGCCACCACCAGCGATGTAACCAGCGCCACTGACATGGTAATGGCCAGCGCCCTGAAAAACACACCGGTAATGCCGCTCAAAAAAGCCAGCGGAATAAAAACGACGACCGGGGTCAGTGTCGATCCGACCAGCGGCTTAAAGATCTCGCCGATTGATTCCCTGATTGCCGGCTCCTTATCCGGCATAAATGAAATCTTAGTATGGATAGCTTCAGCCACGACAATCGCATCATCAATAATGAGGCCAATGGCCGAGGCAATTCCACCCAGAGTCATCAGGTTAAAGGTCAGACCGCTCAACTCCATGGCGGCCAGCGTCACCAGAACCGTCACCGGAATGGCTATAATCGTCAGGAAGGTCATCCGCCAGTTGCGCAGGAAAAGAAACATAATAAACATCGACAGGATGAGGCCGAAGATAATTGCTTCCCAGACGCTTCCGACCGAAGCACTCACGATTTCCGATTGATCATAGAAAAAAGCCAGCTTCATATCGGGTGGAAGTTGCTGCTTTAAATCGGCCAGTTCCCGCCTTAGCTCTTTGGCAATCTGAAGAGTGCTACCATCGGGCTGGCTATAAATGTTGAGTAGAACGGCATTGACCCCTTCGGCCGTGACCACATTGAAAACCGGGGCCGGCCCCCTCTCGACCCGGGCCACATCTTTGATGGCCAGCGGATGGCCATTGACTACCGCCACCACCAGCGAAGAAATATCATCCAGGCTGTGCAAACGGCCATCAACCACGGTCAAATAGAGAAAATAATTTTCCTCATGCATGCCAGTCGAGGTCACTAAATTATTTTTCTCGAGCGCACCGGTAATCTGGTCGAGGGTTAGCCCGGCCGCCTGTAGCCTGACCGGATCAACCACCACCTGAAACTCTGGGGTTCGGCCGCCAACCAGATTCACCCGGGCTACACCAGGAATGCGGATAAAGCGCGGCTTTAACTCGTAGCGGGCTATTTCCCACAGCTCGGTTATATCGCGCTTCGGGCTGATAAGGCTGACGCCCAGAATCGGAAAGGCTGAGAAAGTCAAACGGTAAACAGTCGTCACCGCCGCCGGCGGCAGGCTGCTTTTTATTTCTGACAGCCGGCCCATGACATAAAGCTCGGACTGAATCATGTCGGCTGACCAGGTGAAATAGACACTGATTTCGGCCGAACCACGCCCGGTTGTTGAGCGGATGTTGAGTGAACCGGGAATATCTTTCGTGGCTTCTTCGATCGGCCTGGTAATCGAAGCCATCATCTCCTCAGCCGGCATTACTCCATTATCAATGAGAATTACCACCCGCGGGAAATTGGTCTGCGGGAAAACGGAGGAAGCCAGATTGGTTGCCGCATAAATACCGGCCAGGCAAAGAGCAATGGCCAAAAAGATAATGAGCGAGCTGTGCTGTCTCGAAAAATCGCCGAGGAAAAGCCCGGTTTTTGATCTCTCGAATTTTTTATCGAGCTCTGAATAACCAGAATGTTCTGACAGATTTGGGGCCATGGCTTTTATCTTTTCTGTTCTCTTTTTTTTCTTTTTTCCAAATGTTTAAATCTTCCTAATTTTTTCGCTTTTTCTTAGCCCGCCCAGCCGGGCATAATGAGTCATTATCGCCAGGTCGTTGTCGTTTATTATCATTTAGTCCTTTATCTGGCTTTGCCTAGCTTTGCTTATTTAAAATCTTGACTTTAACTTTTTCCGGCAGGGCATAGGCACCGACCGTCACCACCGTCTGGCCTTCTTTAAGACCTTCACCACTCACCTCCACCAACCCGCCATCGCGAAAGCCGGAGACAACCGGGTGCTGGCTGGCCACGCCATTTTCGACGATGGAAATAACTTCTTTACCTTCCAGTCGAACCAGGCTTTCTACCGGCACGGCCAGGCAATTCTCGTGGGCAGCGGCCACAATTTTAAGGCTCAGAAATTTTCCCGGAGTAAGACCGGAGCCGGCCGGAACCGCCACCCTGACCAGAACTGTATCCGTCTGGGGATCAATATCTCTGCTGACAAAAGTGACCCGGGCCCTAATCGGACCGGTGCTGCTAATAAAGCTTCCGCCGGCTGCCACAGCCGGGCTCAGCTCAGCCTCCTGACCCGGCCGGAGCCAGGCCCCTTCCCCGCTTGGCACGCGGGCTGACACCACCAGCCGGTTAAGATCAACCACTTCGGCCAGCGGGCGGTTTGGCTCGACATTCTGCCCTAAAGAGACCTCTATTTTCGTCAGATAGCCGGAGATAGGAGATTTGAGTTCAAGGTAAGACAGGTCGGTCTCAGCTGAAGCCAGGTTTCCTTCCGCCTGGTGGAGCGCCGCTTCTGCCGCCCTGAAATCCCTGATGGAGGTGGCTTCGCCGCTCAGCAGCTGTTTCTGCCGCTCATAAGTATCGCGGGCAAGCTCCACTTCTTTTTGAGCTTTAAGAACAGCAATCCGGGCCATACGCGTATCAAAGCGGAAGAGAAGCTGTCCTTCTTTTACTTCCTGACCTTCCCTGGCCAGCGCCTCGGTCAGAACGCCTCCCACCGGTGAGGAAATAAGAGCCAGGGCGCCTTTCTGGCTCTCGCCTGGTGGTTCGGGTTCAACCTGGCCATAAGCCTGGACATAGCGGTGAAGGGTTGTTTTCACTATCTGGCTGACTTGGACCGAGACTTCAGGATTGACCGCCTCTTCACCGGACGGGCCCTTTCGGCCGAAGAGCAGCCAGCCCAGAAAAATCACGGCCGCCGCTATGATTATAATAATAAGGATAGTGGTTGTTTTCTTTTTCGGACTCATGGTTTTTTGTCCTTTGTTTTTTCTTTAGCGGCCGCGGCGGTGGCGGTCTGGCCCTGAGTCTCGCGTTCGTCATGAGCCTGACCAACCTCATGGCTGCCCCGGTCAAGAGTGTAAAGCCAGTCTTTCATCTGAAGCGGGCTCTGCAGGATATTTTCAAGCTCAATTGTAGCCTGCTGCGCTTCCGCCAGAGTCTCCAGCCTGGCCAGAGAGGATGCCGTCAGTTCCAGATTTAAATTGAGAAAATCATATTTAGATATTTCACCGGCCTGAAGCTTTCTGGAGGCTACGGCTTTTTGAGCTTCAAGATGTTGAAGCAGCTCATCTGACAGCAAAACCTTTTGCCCCGCGGCCCGTACGTTCTGAATAGATTTTTCCAGGTCAGAAATAACTGCCGCCTGGAGTTCAAGAAACTCAGCTGCTTTTTCACGGCGCCTGGCTTCGGCTTCAGCAATCGGCCCGCGGTTTCGATTAAAAATGGGAAGCTCAAACGACAGGCCGATAGTCCATTTATTATCGGTCTGGTCCAGCTGATAGTCGGGGCTCAGAGTTATATCCGGATATTGTCTGGCAATTTCGAGGTGCAGGTCAGCTTCGGCCGCGGCATATTCAGATAGAAGACTCAAAATGTCGGCCCGGTTGGTGAGTGCCTGTCGTCTCAGCTCACCAGCGGGTATATCGGTCGCTACCTTTTCCAGATCATCGAAAGAAATTTTTGCCGAGTCGACAGCCTCAGGACCTAAGCCTAAAGCTGATGCTAAATTGACCTTCGCCTGACGAACCATTTTTTGAGCTTCGATGAGATCAAGCTGGCTGGTTTCAAGAGCGAGACGACTTTGAGTCAGTTCATAGCCAGAGACATCACCGGCCGCCTTTTTCAGCTCCATGAGCTTAACCAGCTCTTTCTGTATCCGAATTTGTTCGTCCAGAAGGCTTAGTTTTTTCTCGCTGATGTATAAATCCAGGAGAGACTGACGCAGGGTACTTCTGACCTGCCAGGCGGCAGCGAGAATATTGTAGCGGGCGGCATCGGATAGGTGGCGGGCTTCGCTTATTCTCAAGCCGCGTTTCCCGGCAACTTCTATCGGGATATCGAGTGAAACCTCCGGCATCCAGGGCGTGATCAGATCCCGGGGTGTCGTCGAATTGTAACCGATTCTCGGGCCGATGACCGGATTGGGAACTTGAGCAGCCGTGAGGCGCCCGGCTCTAGCCACTGCCCACTGAGCTCGGGCTGTATCGAGCTGAGGATTAAAATAGAAGGCAACCAGAGTAAGAGATTTTAAGTCCCAGACTTCAGGCGGCCAGGAATCGACTTCATGATTGGCGATTAAAAACTGGCCGAGTTCAGGCGAATCGAGATGCCGTTCTTCATACTGAGCTAAACTTTTCTGGACAGTGATGGGGCGCGCCTGGTAATGAACACAGGAGAAAGAGGTAGCAAGAAAGAGCACCGCCAGTGTCAGGGCATTAATCATCCGGCGCGCTCGAGAGGAAGTTTTTATGTTCATGCCCTTCAATCTCTTATTTTTGTTTCTCATTTTAATTTTATTAACATCTGATTAACCAACGCTGAAGATTTAAATCGTCTATCCACCCCGAAGCCATCTTTAGACTTATTTAATCTCTTCCTTCTCCCTGGCCACAATCTGACCGGTGGTGACATCGACTTGAATTTCATTTATTTCCCGGGCTTGAGGTGAAGGTAAAATATCAAAGCTATAAATGATTTTGCCATTTTCTTTTTCCAGCTCGGCACTGAGGACAAAGCCGGGGCTGTCAGCCAGGGCCGTCTTGATGGCCTGGGCGAGGCTGATTTTGACAGCCGGAACTAACTCACTGAGATTTTGCTCTTTCTCTTCGCCCGCGGCTTCTTCCTTTTCTTCTTCGGTTTCTTTGACGGCCTTAGCTTCTTTGGCTTTTCCAGCTTCTTTGCTTTCCTTAGTTGTGGCGGCTACCTTTGCCTCTTTGTCGGCTTTCTCCTCTTGCTCTTCCTCTTCACCTCCGGACAGCTTTTCTTCCTCTTTGCTCAGCACCTTGCCGGTCAGGGCATCAATATGAATTTCAGTTATTTTCTGACTCTGGGCTGAGGGCAAAATATCAAAGCTATAAATCAGCTGGCTTTTTTCCTTTTCCAGTTCGGCGTTAGTTACAACTCCAGGTGCTTCTTTGGTAGCAGTCAGCACTGCCTCTAACATGGCGACCCGGGCAGCGCCAGCCAGAACCCGCGGGTCATGACTTTTAGATTCTTTCGACTCCTGAGCTTGAAGACTCAGCCCCAGACCCAGGCTGACCATGAGTATCACGGCAAAGATAGTAACGGCGAAAAGTTTTGATTTTTTCATAAAAATCTCCTTTCTATTCAGGCTAACCAGGCCAGAGCTCAGACTGACGGATAAAAGCTCATTTCTACGATAGGAGTTTAAGCTTGCGAACCTTAAGCCAGGATTAATTTTTGCTGCAGCTAACAACTTTTTTTATTCAGCTTTTTATTCAAATCTATTCGTCTCGCGAGATAGAATTGCCTGCTTCAGGGATCTGATTTTCGGATTCCCTGCCTTTCCCTGAGACAGCGGGTAGAGTTGGCTGGCGAAGAACAAAAAAGTGATACTGATAAATTATTGTTATTTTATATCGATCGCTCATCTTCCAGACGGGCGGTGCTAGCGCCTACAAAAAAGACGGGGCTCGGCCGGACTTACCACACCGGCAATTCTTGTCCTTATTTACCTTTAAGACGCCCGGTCGGTTTCCCGATTTCCGACTCTTCGAATTTTTCAGCTACCAGCAAGGTTCACTTTGCTTACTTCTTAAGCACCGGTCAAAGGTAAGAGCCCAGCTTTTTAACTGCCTAAAGCGGAAGAGTAATCTCAAAAGTGGTTAAGCCTGGCTGGCTTGAAGCCCGGATTGTTCCGCCATAAAGCTCAATAATGGCTTTAGCAATAGACAGGCCAAGACCGGCGCCACCAGCTTCGGAATAGTAATGACTGGCGCGGTAGAAGCGATCAAAGATAAACGGCAGTTTGTCCGGCGGAATGCCTGGACCAGTGTTGGAGACGGTAACGACAACTTTATCGTCCTGACGGTCGGCCCTGATACGTATTTCCCCATCGGGCTCGTTGTAATTGATGGCATTTTTTAAAAGATTGAGCCAGGCCCGGCGGAGCTGGTTAGAATCGGCGCGGATGACAATGGCCGGGTCAATTTCATTATAAAATTTGATGCCAGGCGGAAAGGATTGGCCCATAGCTTTAGATTCTGAAGAGGCGGAAGCCCCGGATTTGGTGGCTGCTTCACCCTGCCCTTCATTCTGGAGCCGGTTCCAGGACTCATCTATCATGTGACGCAAGTTGACCGGACGGAGATCGAGAGACTTCTGGCCGGCCTCCATTCTCGCCAGGAGCAGCAGGTCCTCCAGAATGTTTTCCATTTCCTGGGCCGTCGCCAGCACCTCGCTTATTGTCTGCTGATAATCTTCGGCCGAGCGTGGCTTGCGGATTGAAACTTCGAGTTCGTTAATCATGGCCGCCAGCGGTGTGCGCAGCTCGTGGGAGGAGTCAGCGGTGAACCTGCGCTCACGCTCAAAAGCCAGCTGCAGGCGGTCGAGGGCGGCGTTTAATTGCTCAACAAGAGGAATCAGCTCCCGGTCAAAATTTTCCTCCTTTATTCTTATATCGAGGTTACTGCCGGAGATTTCCCGGAGAGTAGTGGTTATCTGATGGACAGGACGGAGAGCCCATGAAGATAAGAAGAGGCCGCCGGCGGTGGAAAGCGCCAGGAGGAAAAGGCCCGAAATAATGAGTAGGCGGCGAAGAGCCTCTAAGTCCTCATCAAGCGGGAGGCTCGATTTGACCAGAGCGAGATAAACTCCTTCCTCGGGAAGGAAACGTGGCACGGCGGGCACTTCGTCTTCAGGCGGCAGGGGCAGATAATAAAATAAAACGCGATATGATGGCCTGGACTCGGCTGGGACGCGGTCGGAGTGCAGACCGGTGTCAGTGCGGGGAACGGTGGCAGTGTCGGGACCGGTGGCAGCGTGGTGGCCGGTGTCAGCGCGGTCAGTATGGTCCTTAACGATCGCTTTCAATTTTATTGTATAGCTGGCCGGTCCGGACAATTGTTTAGTGCGGTAATCGCCGAGAAGTTCAGCCAGACGTTGTTCAAGAGAGTCGATGGATTTTTCACCGGCTGAAAGCTCAGCGCGAACAGATTGCTCATTTTTGGCCTGGCTGAGCGAAGACAAAGACGCTGGAGCAGATGGAGACACAGCAGCAGAGAGAGATGCTGGAACTGACGGAGACGCGGGTGAAGGCTCCGGCTCTGATGAAGGTTCAGGGAGAGAAGCAGACCCCGGTGCAACTGCAGGCTCTGGTGCTGGCCCAGGCGGCCGCCGCAGAATTATTTTGCCCGCCGGATCATAAATAAAAAAGCTCGTAGCCGGCTCAATCGAGTTGAGTTTGGACTTTAGCCAGGCGAGAGAATTATCTTCCCCCTGGGCCAGGAAGTTGGAAATGGACAGCGCGGTCAGGTGGAGCCCGGCATCAAACTTTTCATAGAG
>DCDG01000029.1:18966-20203 GCA_002316315.1 Candidatus Aminicenantes bacterium UBA1061
AACAAACCACAGCGTTAATTTCCAGCGGAGAGATTTTAGAATTTTCATCGGGAACCCCGGGCGGAGTCGCGGCGGCGAGAGCGGGTGGTTGGCTGGCGTGGCGCTGCTCCCGATGAATCTTCAGGGGCAGGTTCGTTTTGAGACTCAGTTCGGGCTTCGACTGCATCTTCGATTCCAGCTGCATCATCAGGGCACTTCAGAACCAGTCCGGCACCTTTGACTGTGTGCAAAAGTTTCGTTGCGAAGGGCTGATCTATTTTCTGGCGGAGATGATGCAAGTGGACATCCAGCACATTGCTGTTCAGCTCGGCTGCCCAGTCATAGGCATGCTCCCATAGTTCGCTGCGGCTCACGACTTCACCCTGGTGAAGTGCCAGATATTCAAGCAGTGCATATTCCTTGGCCGTGAGGACAATCTCCTGGCCGGAGCGTTCGACCTGTCTTGTCCGGGTGTTAATTAGAAGATCAGACACTTTGAGCAGCGGATCTTTGTGGTGCGTCTCACGCCGGATAAGGGCCCGGATTCGCGCCAGCAGCTCTTCGAAATGAAAGGGCTTGATGAGGTAATCATCAGCTCCAGTTTCGAGGCCGGCTACAATCTGCTCCGGTGCATCCAGGGCAGTCAGAATTAAAACGGGAGTCGAGATACCTTTCTGACGCAGCTTTTTGAGCAGCTCCAGGCCGTCGAGCTTCGGGATGATTAAATCGAGGATGATGGCATCGTAGGGGTTGCTTTCGGCCAGAAAATACCCTTCTTCTCCGTCGAAGGCAGTATCCACCGCATAGGTTTCCTCGCGCAGGCCGCGAGCCAGGCTCTGAGCCAGCGGCCGGTGGTCCTCAATGATGAGAATTCTCATGGCTGTTACTTTTGAGCGGTAAAAAAGGCTTTCACAGCTTATATTTTATGCTTTTTCCCTTAATCTAACATTAATTTCCCGTGCCTTCAGGAAAAGGTGATGGGGTCGGGCCAGCCGATTTGAAGTGTTATCAACTACTTATAGAGTATAGCCGGCACCCGGCAACGATGCCTCCAAATCATGTCATCGATCAAAGATGAATATTAAGATAATTGAAATAAATATGATTGGGTTGGCTTGTTACCTTTTAAAAGAGGGACAGAGTATCACGTCCCCCCTTTAATTTATATTCTCCTTTTTAATCTGCCACAAAGTCTACTTTACAGAAGTCTACTCTAGAGTAGCCTTTAAGGTGCTCTTTAAGGTGCTCCCCATAGTTT
>DCDG01000008.1 GCA_002316315.1 Candidatus Aminicenantes bacterium UBA1061
GAAGTTGACCGAAAAGAGTGGGCCCAGGGAGATAAGATTGTCCTGGCCACCGGGGCCAGTCCACTTCTCCCCGGCATTCCCGGTATTGACCGAAAGGGCGTTTTCAGTCTAAGAACGCTCGATGATGCGCTCTCACTTCTAGAGTTTCTAGCCGGAGGGCCGGAGGTGGTTATCCTGGGCGGAGGCCTGCTTGGTTTGGAAATTGGCCGGGCGATTCTTAAGCGGGGCCTAAAACAGGTGACTGTGGTTGAGTATTTCAACCGGCTCCTGCCCAGACAGCTGGATGAAATCGGTGCCAGGCTTCTTCAGAGTCAGCTGGAAAAGATGGGTTTGAGATTTCTTCTGGGAAAAGAAGCAGTAGAAATTTCTGGCCAGGAAACGGTTAGCCAGGTCAAATTTAAGGATGGCAGCTCGCTTTCGGCCGGGGCTGTGGTCATAGCCTCAGGCATCAAGCCCAGACTGGAGCTGGCTTCGACGGCCGAACTGGCTGTTAACCGGGGTGTCCTGGTAGATGATTACCTTCAGACGAGCCAGCCAGGCATTTATGCGGCCGGGGATGTGTCTGAACACCGGGGACGCATTTACGGGCTAATTCCAGCGGCCTTTGATCAGGCCAGGGTTGTGGCTTATAACCTGGCCGGACAGATCAAAAAATATGAAGGCACCGTTCCAGCTAATACACTTAAAGTTGCCGGGATTTTTCTTACTTCTGCCGGTCAGATTTTACCGGAAGGGGAAGGCATTGAAGTTCTAACCAGACTGGATGAGGAACATGGACTTTATAAAAAGCTTGTCCTTAAAGACGGCCAGCTGGTTGGTGCTATCTGGCTGGGCAGTAAAAAGGGCAGTGTGGAAATCACCCGGTTGGTTCAGGCCAGGAAGAATCCAGGTCCATATAAATCTGATTTGCTGGCTGATGATTTCGATTTTTCCAGGTTGAACAATCTGTAATATAACTGTTAAGAAATGATTAGAACAGAAAGGAGAAGGCCATGAAAGTAACCAGACCTCTTCTCTGGCTGGCGCTCATCTTACTTCTGGCTGTCCGGCTGCCAGCGCAGGTTAAATTTAACGGTTATCTTTCTTTTGAATATTTAAAAAGCCAGAAAGATGGTTTTTATCCAGCAGGTACTTTTTCCAATCTCAATGGTGGGGCAGTGGTTTCAGGGGTACTGTCCGGTCCGTTGTCTTTTGCGGCGGAAGCTCTCTTTAACCAGAATGATAAGTTCTCTCTCCACCAGGCTTATGTCAATCTTCAGGCCAGTAATCTGTTCAGTTTTAAGATTGGACTTTTTGAGGTTCCTTTCGGGCGATTTAATCGCTATGCCCGGCCAGCCGAAAATGAAACTGTTTACCGGCCTTTGCCTTTTCATTTTTTCCCTTATCGCTGGTCGGATTTAGGTCTCAGCTGGGAAGGAAACTATTCCTTCATTTATTATTCAGTTTATGCCGTTAACGGTGTTTCTGCTGATGAAAATGGCTATCTGGAAGCGCCGGCTAAAGATATCAATAAAAATAAGGGTGTAGGGGGTAGACTGGCTTTTAGATTGGGCGAGGGGTTTGAGGCAGGCGGCTCATTTTACAGCGGGAAATATGACGAGACTAACTCCAAAAACATTCGTTTTGAGGGGTTTGATCTCATCTGGGTAACCATTGGTTGGGAAGTTAAAGGTGAATATGTCAGAACAGAAGTCAAACACCCCTTTTTAAATCAAACCCTCGACTTTGATGGCTACTATTTTACTCTTGTTATGTTTTTTAATAGATTCAAGCCATATTTCAGTTATCAGTATTCAATGCTGCCCGACTCAAGACTCGACGATGAACACGCCCTGCCTTTTAATGTTTTGATCGAGTCAATGGTTAAAAAGGACAGGAAAGCCATCGGGTTTAAGTGGGATTTTCTGGATAATTTTTATGCTAAATTCGAATTTGACTGGAATAAGGAAAAAAGTCTCGATAAAGAATTGCAGTTAAAAGATAACAGCTATTCTATTCAACTCGGGTTTGTTTTTTAAAGGCTTTAAGGTTCTCTCCAAATCTGATAGAATGCATTCTGTTTGGACGCGACCTGGCGAATCAGACAGATCAATTTGAGGATGGTAAGTTAAAATGAATAATCTTCTGGTTATTGGTACGCAGTGGGGTGACGAGGGAAAAGGCAAGGTAGTTGATTTTTTAGCCCCGGCCTTTGATATTATCGCCAGATATCAGGGCGGTCATAATGCTGGCCATACTGTTTACCTGGAAGGCAAGAAAATCGTCCTGCATTTAATTCCATCCGGTATTCTTCACCCGGATAAGATTGGTGTTATCGGCAATGGCCTGGTGATCGATCCAGGCTCCTTTTTTAAGGAGCTGGATGATTTAAAATCAATCGGTGTAGAGGTCAATGAAAAAAGGCTGGCTGTCAGCCGCTCAGCCCACGTCATCATGCCTTATCATCCACGGCTGGAAAAGATAAGTGAAGCCCAACGCGGAAAAAAGATGATTGGCACGACCTGCCGGGGTATTGGCCCCTGCTATGAAGATAAGGCTGCCCGTTGGGGAATCCGCATCGGAGACCTCCTCGAGCCAGAGATTCTCCGGGAAAAGATTGAGGAGAATCTGGCGGTCAAAAACAAAATATTTGAAGCTTTTGGCCAGCCAACCCTTGAGGCCGGGCCAATTTATGAGCAATATAGAAAGTTCGGCGAAGGGCTGGCCCCTTTTGTTAAAGATGTTTCAGCCTTCCTCTATCAGCAGGTTAAGGCCGGTAAATCAATTCTATTTGAAGGGGCGCAGGGTGTCCTTCTGGATCTTGATCACGGCACCTATCCTTATGTAACCTCATCCAGCTCGACGGCTGGAGGTGTGGCTACCGGTCTGGGCCTCAGCCCAAAACAGATAACAGGTATTCTCGGTATTACTAAAGCTTATGCGACCAGGGTAGGTAGTGGCCCTTTCCCCACTGAACTCAAGGATGAGACGGGAGCGCTACTGGCCAGAAAAGGCGATGAATTCGGGGCAACTACCGGCCGGCCGCGAAGATGTGGCTGGTTCGATGCCGTGGCTGCCCGTTATTCCTGCCGGATTAACGGTGTTGACCTCCTGGCGCTGACCAAACCAGATGTGCTCGAAGGCCTGTCTGAAATCAAAGCCTGTTATGCTTATGAATATAAGGGTTCGAAACTAAAGGATTTCCTGGCTGATCCCCATGTGCTGGACAAGGTCCAGCCTGTCTACCGGACTTTTCCTGTCTGGGAAGATTCGATTCAGCACTTAAGTAATGAGGACAAGCTTCCTGCCGGGTTTAACGATTATGTCAAGTGGCTGGAGGATGAGCTGGAAATTCCAGTCGGGATTATTTCAACCGGCGTGGCAAGAGAAGACATCATTTATATTAAGGAGAAATGCAGCCGCCTCCTGGGAGCTCAGGCTGAAAAATTGTTTGGCAAGCATTAAAATAAATCCGGAATAAATTCGAACAGGGCTATTTGAATTCTGAGCAGAGTAAATGAAAGCTGGCAACGGAATGATTCAGTGGGTGGAAATAGACAGGAAAGCCTTCTTTAACAATTTAGACGAATTTAAAAAACGCCTTGGCCGGACAGAAGTCATGGCTGTGGTTAAAGCTAATGCCTATGGCCATGGCCTGCTGGAAATAGCCAGACTGTCCCGCGAAGCAGGCCTCAACTGGCTGGGAGTAAACAGCCTGGAAGAAGGCTTGACCCTCAGGCGGGCAGGCTTTAATCAGAAAATACTCATTCTTGGCTATGTCTCCCTTGATCAAGCTGAAGCGGCGGTTGAGGCCGACCTGAGGTGTGTCGCTTATAACCTGGAAAATCTGAAAGCTTTAGCCCGGGCTGCCCGGCGGCTGCAAAAAAGAGCTATTATTCATCTGAAAGTAGAAACCGGTACCAACCGGCAGGGAATTCCTGTTAAACAACTGGGGAGTATAGTCAGGGAAATAAAAAAATTGCCAGAAATAGAAGTAGAGGGGGTCAGTTCCCATTTTGCCAATATTGAAGATACAACTGATGATTATTATCCAAAACGTCAACTGGCTAATTTTATAGAGGCTGTCCATTTTCTTGAAGAAAACGGACAGGTTATTCCTGTCAAGCATCTGGCCTGTTCAGCAGCAGCTATCCTGTTTCCTGAAACTTTCTTTGATCTGGCCAGAATTGGTCTCGGGCTCTATGGGCTGTGGCCATCAAAAGAAACGCTGATTTCCTGTCAGCAAAGAGGTCAGGAACCATTAAAACTGAAACCTGTCTTAAGCTGGCGGACAAAAGTCGCTCAGATTAAAACGGTTCCGGCCGGATCATATATCGGCTATGGCTGCACCTACCGCACGACGAGAAGAAGCCAACTGGCTGTGATTCCAGTCGGCTATTATGATGGCTATGACCGTTCACTTTCTAATGCCGCTTATGTTCTGATTAAAGGACATAGAGCCCAGGTTCGTGGTCGGGTCTGCATGGATTTTATTATGGCTGACATTACTGATATTCCTGGCGTCGAACTGGAAGACAGGGTGACGCTCCTCGGGACCGATGGCCGGGAAAAAATCACTGCCGAACAATTGGCCAGTCTGGCCGGAACGATTAATTATGAAATTGTCACCCGGATTAACCAGCTTATTCCCAGGGTTATAGTCTAAATGAGGAGGTGAATAAAGAGATGAATAAATTGGATAATAAATTAGATTTAAGAACAGGCAGGCTAACACCTGAACAGGTCGATCTCATTCTGAGAGCTTTGCCTGTAGATGTTTCCTTTGTGGACGAGAATGATACCATCGTCTATTATTCTGAAAAGAAAAGAATTTTTGTCCGTGTGCCAGCCGTCATAGGCCGGAAGGTGCAAAACTGTCACCCGGCCAAAAGCGTGGGGGTGGTGGAGAAAATTCTAAAAGCCTTTAAATCAGGAGAAAAAGACACAGCTGAGTTCTGGCTGGAAACCGGGGGCCGCTTTATTCATATCAGATATTATGCTCTCCGGGATGAAGGTGGAGAATACCGTGGATGTCTGGAAGTCAGCCAGGATGTAACCGATATCAGGCAACTCCAGGGTCAGCGCCGCCTGCTTGACTGGGAATAAATGCGAAATGATTAGTTTGCCTAAAACCTTAAAATAAGTTTAAAATATGAACTATGAATGAAGGAGAAAAGGAGGGCAAAAAACACAGGCTGCCGCGCGGGGTAAAAATTTCTGCCTGGGTAGTCGGTGGGATTTTAGCCTTTCTACTCCTGATCATCCTTCTGGTCGGTACTCCTCCTGGTGGTCGGCTTATCTTAAAACAGGCTGGAAAATGGCTGGAGAATAAAGCCGGTTACCACCTCGAAGCCAACAGCCTAAAGGTTAATCTTTTTCGACTTAAAATCACCTTAACTGATCTCAGACTCCAGTCAATTGCCCCGGGAGAACTGCCTTCAGGTTCTTTAGCCTGTGATCGGCTTGCTGTCCAATCTGCCTGGTCAACTCTTATCGGCGGCCCAATCAGAATAAAAAATCTTGAAATAAAAAAACCAAGAGTTTCTTTACAATCTGTGCCGCCGGCAGCTGGAGTTGCTGAGGAAAAGACAGCAGATGAATTGCCGCCGGCTCCAGGCAACCAGGCGGCCAGACCTCTGTCATTGCGCCTCGACCATTTTCTTCTGGAAGATGGAGAATTTTCCTATCAGGATGAGCCCGGGCAGCTAACCGCCAGCTTGAACGGGATTGAGGTGGCTATCACATTTGACACGCCAAGCAACTCTCACCTGGTTGAAATTCAAGCAGGAAAAGGCAGCCTTCAATTTAGCCAGAGGCAGCTAGATCTGAACTCTATAAGATTGAAGGTGGCAGTCACGGACCAGAAGATAAAAATGGAAGACCTGAGCCTGATAACCCCCGGTTCAGGAATTTTCGCTTCAGGTGAAATTAATGATTATCTGAATAAGCCGGTCTTTAACCTTGATACTTCGGGAAAGATTAACCTGTCAGAAATTAATGCTTTAGCTGGCCCGCCTGATGCCTTTGCTGGCCTGGTCAGCTGGAACTTAAAAGCCTCAGGAGAAGTGGAGGCACCGCTGGTTGAAGGCGAAATAACCGGCTCGGAATTAAGACTTATGAGTCTGTCCGACATAGATCTGAAAGCTGTTCTCGAACCGGAAGCTGATTCATCCACCAGAATCAAAGCTGGAATCGACCTGACTGAGGGCTCAATAGGGATTGAGGCGAGCCTGCCCCGGGCTTTAGAAGGTGCTTTTTCAGGCCGACTGGATTTTAAAAAGCTTCCTCTTAAGGATATGGCTGTTCTCCTGCCTGATTTACCGGTCATACCGAATTGTCTGCTTAACGGCTATCTTACGCTGAGCGGGCCAGAAATTAACCTTCAGAAAATGAAAGCACAGGGTGAGCTGCACCTTGAGGCGCCAGAAAAGGCAGGTGAGATCACTACCACCGGTCCGCCCCTTTTACCAATAACTGCAAATATAAAAGCCTCCCTGGCGGACGGGGAGATAACTCTTTCTGAATTTAATCTTCAGACTTTAGATATAAATTTAAGTCTTAAAGCTAAAGCTACTGACCTGAAAAAAATCTCAGGCCAGTTGACCCTGGAGATGGATGAACTCAGCCAGACCATTAATTCTTTAAAAGCTTCAGGTCTTGATAGGGGCTGGCCTGAACTGGCGGCCGGCCTGAACAATCTGCCAGACATCAAAGGAGCTTTGAAACTGGAAGCCAGAGTATCAGGCACCCTTGATCGTCCTGAGTTTGAACTGGACCTTGGGGCAGAAAATCTATCTTTAGAAAATCTAAGTATGCCCGCAGTTAAAATAAAAGCCGGTGGCGATCTAAACAGCTTTGACCTGCATCAGCTCGAAGCAGATTTAAAAGAAGGTCAGATCAGGGTCACGGGCCGTCTGGCCAGGCCTGCCGGTCGTCCCTCTTCTGCCTTCAGCCTAGAGGGCAAAGTCGAGCTGATCGAAATTAACTTAGCTCAGGCGGCCGATTTTCTAGGTGAGAGTTATAAAAGTTATCTTAACGGTTTCCTTTCCGGCTCGATTTCAGCTTCGGGTCATTTAAACGCTGTTCAATCGCAGTTTAATTTAACTGTAGATCATCCTCAGCTTCAAAAACTGAAACTTGATACGTTGCACATCCGGGGTGAATATATCAACGATGAAATAAAGCTGGAGGAGTTGCTGGTGGCCTGGCCTGGAGGTCAAATTGCTGGCCGTTTGGGCTTTACACCGGCCAGCGGCGAAATCATGGCAGATCTGAGCGGTGAGAAACTGAAGGCCAGTTATTTTAGCTCTTTTCTGCCCGCCCTGACAGCCGGCGATCTTGATTTTAAACTGGTTGCTTCCGGTCCCTATCTAACTCCGGTGGCAGATTTAAAACTGGTAGGCCAGGGCTTGATGATTGGGCAATTCTGGTTTCCTTATGTTGAGTTTGGAGTCAAAGCTGATGGCCAGAAGGCCCTGGCCAATTTCAATGTTCCCCGCTTTAATCTTAATCTTGACAGCCAGCTTGAACTGGCCCAGCCTTACTTTTTAACCGGACAGATGACGATTAAAGAGCTACCCCTGGCTAATCTGGCCGGGATTCTTCCGACCGTCGAGGAGGAAGTGCCGGAGGTGGCTATTACCGCCAGTTTAAATTTTTCTCTTCCTCTGACCAAACCTGAAGAGGTTCAGGCTGAGTTTAGATTCGAAAATTTTGATTTTGCCGGAGTGTCTGCTTTTCTACCATCTCTCAAAGAAATGAATCCGGGTGGTGGGGCCAATGGCTCAATAAAATTAAATGGGTTCTCGCCTGATCTGACCGCAACCAACCTCAACCTGGAAATACCCGAACTCAACCTTACACTTAACAACGTCCCGATTAAGAATGATGGGCCTCTGAGCCTTCGCTTAAAGGACAGGGTTTTGGAGATAGACAACTTTAGCCTGTTTGCTCCCCATTCCCGGATTAAATTGATAGGGAAGTCTGAAATTAAGGAACTGGCTGACCCGGGCCTTGATTTTTTGCTCACCGGCCAGCTCAATCTTGAGGATATTAATCCTTGGTTATCAGGGATGTCGGCTGGCGGCAGAAGTGATTTTCAGGCCAGTTTACAAGGCACTCTCCAGCAGCCGTTGATAGACGGGCGAGTGGAGCTGCAGCAAGTATTTTTCCGCCTCGGGGATTTGCCTCTGGTGGTGAGCGGGGTTGAAGGTCGTATAACAATAGATAATTCATATCTAAAGCTTGAAAAGCTGACTGGAGCAGTTAATTCAGGTAGCTTTACAGCTTCAGGCCAGGCTAATTTTGGTCCTTCTTTTTCTCTCCCTGAAGCCAGGGTTGATTTTGTCCTGAATGATTTTGATCTTAATTATCCGCCAGGGCTGAATAGTCTGTCTCAGGCTTCTTTGACTCTGACCAAAGGGAAAGGCGGCTGGCTCCTTTCCGGCAACCTGTCAGTTGTTAATGCCAGCTACCTTCAGGATTTTTATCCGAGCACCCAGGGATTAAAGATGGTCTTTAGCCGGGTGTCACCTGCCGGGAGTGAGATGTCTCCTTTCCTTTATGAGCTGGCTCTCGACATTGGTGTCAGGACTATTGATAACATCGTCATCAAAAATAACCTGGCTGATCTCGAACTTAAAGCTAACTTAAATATAAAAGGAACCATACCGGCGCCTGTCCTGTCCGGCCGGGCCGAAAATGCTTATCCGGGTGAGATTATTCTCGGAGATAGAAAATATACGGTGGAAAGGCTAAGGGTCGATTTTCTTGGCCAGGCAAACCTCGAACCCAACCTTGACATTCTTCTCAAGAGTACTGTTTATGACCAGCAGGAAGAATTAGAGGTTAGTCTAATTCTGGCCGGAAAACCTTCTGACTTGAGTTTTTCTCTGACATCTATTCCGACTCGATCGACCGAAGATCTGGCATCGCTGCTGCTCACCGGGAAAAGCCTGAAAGAGCTCCAGGGCTCGGCTCTTAATACGATGAGCGGCCAGCTCATTCAATTTTTCTCAAGTCCTTTGACTTCACCTGTTACCAGGACACTTGAGAAATGGCTCAAAGCCGAAGATGTTGTTCTTGAACCATTGAATATTGCCACCCTGCATGATCCAGGTGCCCGCCTGACTATAAAGAAAAGAATGACCAGGGAAGCGGCTATAACTTATTCGATCGATCTGACCAACAGCCAGTATCAAACCTGGATCTTTGATTATCAGCTGAAGCGTAATTTTTCTTTGCGTGGATTTCGCCAGGATAATGGGGTGGTTGGGGTGAATTTAAGGCACAAAATTCCAATCGGCGGCCAGGCTGGCCAAATAGCAAGTTTAACCACCACTGCCAGAGAGCTGGAAAGACTGGAAATTTCAGGCGAGACTGTTTTTCCGACCTCAAAGGTGGCAAAGGTTCTTAAATTAAAAACCGGGAAAAGATATAAGTCTTCAGACTGGTCCAGGGCTTTAAAGCGGCTGGAAGCTTTCTACCAGAAAAAGGGTTATTTAAATTATACGATAACCAGAGAGGTAGAATCCACTGAGCGGCAGACTGACATCGTTAAATTAAACATCCAGGCCAGTCAACCGGTAAGTTTTAAATTTACCGGAGATAAGATTTCAAAAAAAATTAGAAAAAAGGTCTTAAACTCCTGGGTGAACCGGCTGTCAGAAGAAGCTAATCTCTATCAGCTTCGCTCCAACCTGCTGGTTGAGCTAAACCGCCAGAGTTACTATCGGGCAGAAATCCAGATTGATAAGAATCAGGCAGAAGACAGAACGGAATATATTATTAATGTTAAGAATAATGGTAAATGGAAGATAGCCTCCTTTGAGCTGGAAGGTCAGCCAGTTTTTGAAGCTTCTCTCCTCACAAGAGTTTTTGCTGACTATTTTGGAGCTAAAGCCAAAGGTTTGTGGAATTTAATTTATGATCGACGGGTAGCACTTGACCTCCTTCGGTATTTTTATGAGGAAAATGGCTACCTGCAGGCCAGGATAAGCAATCCTGTCATCAAGGAAGATGAATCAAAAAGGCTTCTATTTATCAGATTAAAGATTGAAGCTGGAGCTCAAAGCCGGATAATCTCTCTAAATCTTAGTGGTAATTCTTATTTCAGCCAGGATGAGCTGCTGGCGGATCTGGAAATCAAACCGGGTGGTATCTTCAGCTGGCCAGCTCTAAGCCAGGCCCGGGTAGAAATAATCAACAAATATCGCGGGGCGGGATTTAAAGAGGTGACAGTTGAGGCTGGAGCCGATGTCAAACAAGATACTCCAGATTATGAAGTGAAATTCGTCATCAATGAAGGGCAAATATACAAAATTTCTAAGGTAGAAATAGCTGGAGCTAAAAAGACCAGACCAGCTTTTATATTCAGTTATGCCGGTCTAAAACCAGGCGACCCGCTCAGCTTGGAACGTCTGGCTCAGGCCCAGAAAAATCTTTATGATACCTCTGTCTTCCAGGCAGTCAATATCAGCTCGGCACCGGCAGAGGAAAATAATAATTATCAGGAAAAAGTAAAAGTCGAACTTCAGGAAAACCCCTGGTTGAGCTTAACTTATGGACTTCAATATAATTCAGAAACCTACTTTGAGGGGTTAGGCCAGGTAGATTTTAATAACCTTTTTGGTCGCGGTTGGAACAGCCTGCTTTATTTCAGGGCTAACTCCAAGCAGCAGGAAGCTAGATTTTCTTTAAAGGTTCCTTATGTTTTTTCTAAGAAGACTGATTTTTTGCTGTCTGCTTATTATTCCAAATACAACAAAGGCGGATATATAACGCAGGAAACTGGAACCAGCTTACAGCAAAAAATTATGATCATTAAAGGTTTTAATCTCAGCTGGGTCTATAAATTATCAAGAATCCATGATTATGAAAAAGAGCCAAGCTGGCCGTTCCCATATGATGTAAAAATGACCAGCTCGGAGCTTTCCCTGCTGCTTGACCGCGATACCAGGGATGACCGTTTCGACCCGCGGCATGGCTCTCTGCTATCGGTTAGTTTGAGTTATTCTCCCCGCTTCCTTGGTTCGAGTCTCTCTTATGTTCGCTCCTTTTCGCAATATACTATGTATAAAAATATCCGCGGTAGCTTGACCTGGGCTTCTTCCTACCGTCTGGGGCTGGCCAGTGCCTTTGGTGATACTCTGGCTCCAAGCAAAAGATTTTTTGCTGGCGGTGGCACCAGCATCAGAGGATTCAAACTGGATGCAATTGGACCTCTGGATTTCTGGACAGGCTTGCCGGAAGGCGGTGAAGGCACTGTCGTCATTAACCAGGAATTGCGTTTTCCGATTTATAAAATGTTCCGTGGGGTGGCTTTCTTCGATGCCGGCAATGTCTATTCGACCCTTAGAGACTTTAATCCTCTTCGTCTCAGGACTGGAGCCGGGCTGGGGTTGAGGATAGATACCCCCTTGGGTCTAATCCGGGTCGATTACGGACTTAATCTAAAACCGAGAACGTGGGAGCCAAAAAGTGCCATCTTCTTCAGTCTCGGGCAGGCTTTTTAAAGCTTATCAGCCAACCCGGCTTAACAGGCTCTTCACCTGTGGTGCCTCGGGAGCATTGGGAGCCAGATAGACGAACTTATTGAAGTGGACGATCATCAGATCTTTCCGGCCTTTCTGGTTATAAGCCAGCCCGAGCTGGTAATGTCCATAAGCGTGATTACCTTTGAGCTGAAGACATTTTTCCAGATCAGCTATAGCCAGATCAAGTTTCTTCTGGTAGCCGCGGAGGAGCCCCCGGTGAAAATAAGCCTCAGCGCAGTTGGGGTCCTTTTGAATAGCCAGGTTAAGCTGAGTTTCGGCACTGGCATAGTTGGCCTTTTTTATATAATACTGTCCCAGACCAATATAACCATAGGGAGAATTAGGATCATTCTGGACAATTTTATTAAAATAGGTCAAAGCTGCCTCAGGGTTGTTCTGTTTGATCAAAACTGAACCCAGATAATAATAGAGGTCATTATTTACAAACTTTTCAGCGATGAGCTTGTCGAAAATAGCTTTGGCCTCGGCGGTCTGTCCTCCTTCAAAATAAGCAATACCAGACTTCAGCCTGTCCAGCTGGCTTGTCTGGGCAACAGCCAGTTGACCCAGAAAACAAATAGCCATGATTAATACCATAAGCCTTAACCTGGCAGTCCATTTTGTTTTCTTCATCGCTTCCTCCTATTCATCTCAAGATGAACAAAGTTGCTTTCAACCTAACATATATCACAATTAGAGCCTGTAGAGCAAATCCTGCCAGCAAGGTCATTAGAATAAACTTGTAAGTTTTAAGTGGCCCGGGAAATTCAGACATTGACAATGTCTCTTTTAAAAATGTAGACTATTGGCAGTCATAAAAGACGGGTTAAAATCAGGAGGGAAAAATGACTGAAAAAAAGAAAAAAACGCCAGCCAGAAAACCGGCAGCTGGCAAAAAGCCTGTGGCTACCAAAAAGCCGGCAGTTGCCAAGAAACCGGCCGCTAAAAAAGCAGCCGCTTATAAAAAGGGTTTCGAATGTAAAGCTTGCGGCTACCGGCTGATTGTTGATCGTGACTGTAAATGCGGCGAAGATCATCTTATTCTTTGCTGTGGTCAACCAATGAAAAAGGTGAGAATCGCTGGCTAATTTTTTTCTGTCCAAATAAAGCGGAGCCCGGTTCCTCAAGGGTTTTTCTTTTTAAAGAGTTACAAGCAGGGGAAGGCATGAGTTTGGAGTTTTCTCAAAAGAAAAATCTTGGTTATCTGGAAGGCTATATTTCAATTTTTCTAAATATCGGGCTGTTTATTCTGAAATTTATAGTTGGCCGAAAAGTTGGTTCTGTAGCCATGATGGCTGATGCGTGGCATACTCTGTCTGATACACTCACCTCAATGGTAGTCATAGTTGGTTTCTGGCTGGCCTCCAAACCGGCTGATAAAGAGCATGCTTTTGGCCACGGTAAAGCTGAATCGGTAGCTTCCATAGTTATTGCCACTCTTCTGGCCGTGGTTGGCGGTTATTTTTTTTACGAATCTGTTCTAAGGTTAATTCATCACCAGGCGATGAGCTTCAGCTTGCTGGCCATTATTGTCTTCGCCATATCGGCTATGCTGAAAGAGGCTCTGGCCCAGTTTGCCTTCTGGGCGGGGAAAAAGGTTAACTCTTCTTCTCTCCGGGCTGACGGCTGGCACCACCGGAGTGATGCCGTGGCTTCTCTTTTAATCGTCGTTGGCGCTCTTTTCAGCCAGAGATTCTGGTGGCTTGATGGTGTTCTGGGAATTGGGGTTTCTCTCTTGATCTTAAATGCTGGTTTGACCATCATTCGCAGTTCGGCCAGCTATCTTATCGGTGAAAGCCCGTCCGATGAGGTAGTCAAACGTGTTAAAGCTTCAGTTGAGGCTCTGTTTCCTCAACTTGAAGGTATTCATCATCTTCATGTCCACAATTATGGTGAACATAGCGAGGTCACGGCTCATCTTAAGGTGCCGGGAGACATGCGTGTGGATAAAGCTCATGAGATAGCGACCAAGGTTGAGGAACTAATGAAGAAAGAATTCGAAGGAGATGTGACCATCCATGTCGAACCGGAAAGACATGGCCAGGATGGAAGCGACTGATTCTCCGCCGGCTGATTATTTTAAGTTTTTAGGGACGGGCGGGGCTCGTTTCGTGGTGGCTAAACAGCTGCGGGCTTCGGGCGGCATTTTTCTTCATTTTCTCGGGAAAAAGATGATACTTGACCCGGGCCCAGGAGCACTGGTCAGACTGGTTCGCAGCCGTCCTCCTCTGGACCCAACCAGTCTTGAAGCGATCTTCCTGACCCACAAGCATATTGATCATTCTAATGACGTCAATATCCTGGTTGAGGCCATGACCTCTGGTGGCTTTAAAAAGAGGGGGGTGCTGTTCGCTCCTGAAGAATGCCTTGAAAGTCAGGAGGGGGTGGTCTTTAACTACCTTAAAGATTATTTAGAGCGGATTGAAGTTCTTACCGCTGAAAAAGAATACCGGTTGGGAGAGCTTAAAATTAGGACTTCTGTCCCGCACCTGCATGGCGCTGAAACCTACGGCTTAAAAATTTATCTACCGGCAGCTACCGTTGGTTTTCTAACCGATACAAAATTCTTCCCCGGGCTGATCAAAGCCTATCATGATGTAACTCTTCTGGTTATGAACGTGGTGCGAGCTAAGTCCCGGGAGGCTGACAATATCCTTCATTTAACAGCCGGTGAAGCGGCTGAGATTATCAGGGGAATAAAGCCGGAGAAAGCCTACTTAACTCACTTCGGAATGACCATGCTCAGGGCTGACCCGAGGAAAGAGGCAGAGAAACTGGCGGAAGCCACGGGTGTTGAAGTCATAGCTGCTTATGACGGGCTGACTGTTCAGGTTTAATCTGGCAGTTAAAGCTTGCTTAAATCCTACTATAATGGTAGGATATAGATTGAAACTTAAGCCTAATTAATTTAAACTAATGATTCGAGTCATTGGTTTTGCTTTGAGACTCTTTGAGATTTAAGGAGAAAAGAACGATGAAGGAAAAAGTCGACGAAGTTTTGAACAAGATCAGACCATCTCTTCAGGCCGATGGCGGTGATGTTGAACTGGTTGATGTGGTGGATGGAGTGGTTTCTGTCAGGCTGGTCGGTGTCTGTAGTGGTTGCCCGATGTCTCAGATGACTCTCAAGATGGGTATCGAGCGGCTGTTGAAGAAAGAAATTCCAGAGATTAAGAGCGTGGTGGCGGTTTGATTCTGACCGTCTTGAGGTTTTGCCAGGAAGGGTCTTCTAACTGCCGGTCCACAAGGCAGAGCGAAAAGGCCGGTTTTAAAAACCGGTGACCAGTCATCAAAGAGAAGGTCCGGTTAACGGCTGAGTCATGGAACAAGATCAACTGAGAAAAGAAATTGGTCGCCTCAAGCAAGAAAAGGGGGCGGTTATTTTTGCCCATAATTATCAGCCAGCAGAGGTTCAGGATATAGCTGATGTGGTTGGTGATTCCTTAGAGTTAAGCCGCCTGGCGGCTGAAGCAGAAGCCAGGATCATTGTTTTGGCTGGTGTTTATTTCATGGCAGAAACGGCTAAGATTCTGGCGCCAGATAAAAAGGTCATAATACCAGACCCGCAGGCTGGCTGCCCACTGGCGGACATGGCCAGCCGAGCCGATCTCATTGAGATGAAGAACAAATTTCCCGGGAGAAAAGTTGTTTCTTATGTCAATACGACGGCTGGAGTTAAGGCTGAAACAGATATCTGCTGCACCTCAGCCAACGCTGTGAAGCTGGTCAACAGCCTGCCTGATGAAGAAATAATCTTTGTGCCAGACCGCAACCTGGCCAGCTATGTCAGGTTAAAGACCGGCAAGCGAATTATTGCCTGGAACGGCTATTGTCCAATTCATGAAGAGATTAGACTTGAACATCTGCTGACAGCCAGAGCGTCTCATCCGGAAGCGCCAATCTGGGCTCATCCTGAGTGCCGGCCTGAGGTTCTGGAAAGTGCCGACCGTGTTCTATCCACCGGTCAGATGATGAAAGAAGCCAGGACGACGAGTGTTCGAGAAGTTATTGTGGCTACGGAGACCGGCCTTCTTCATCGTTTGAGCCGGGAGAATCCTGATAAAAAATTTTATCCAGCCAGGGCTGAGGCTATCTGCCAGGAGATGAAAAAGAATAGTGTGGAAAAAGTCTATCTATCTTTGCTGGAGGAGAAGCCGGAGATTGAAGTTGACGAAGAGACGGCAGCCAGAGCCCGGGCGGCCATTAATCGGATGATCCAGTTTGTCTGAAGAAACAGGGGCGGGGCCCCGCTATCTGAATAAGCTCATCAAAACTAACCAAATATAAAGCTCAAGGAAGATGAGGAGAAACAATGAAAAACATTACCGAAAACACAGTAAAAGAAGCATTATCCGGCGAAAGCGAGGCTCATCTTAAGTATATGATTTATGCTGAGCAGGCCAGAAAGGAAAACCTGGACAATATCGCCAGGCTATTTGAAGCTGCTTCTCTTTCCGAACTGGTTCATGCCGGGAACTATTTGAAAGTCCTCGGGCTGCGGGGCTCCAAAAGATCGCTTTGCCCAATTTTGAAGTCTTGGGATTTGCTATAGATAGGGCTGATTAAATCTCCTTTTTTAAATTTAGACAGTAAGTATAATTTTACCTCTTGTTCAACATAGAAAAAGATATTGGAGTCTCTGCTTTGCTATTCAGGCCTGGAAACTAGAGACCTTTCACAACTGAGGCCACAGCCAGGATTATGAAGGCGACCAGCACCAGCCACCAGGAACAAGTTGTGAGAACAGGAATGAAAAAGATTTTCCCCAGAACCCCCAGAAGACCAATGATAATGGAGACCCACCACGTACAAGATTTTGGAGCGTTTGTTTTCACTGTTAAACCTCCTTTAACTTTTTTATAATTAATAAATTAGGCCCTTCTTCGTTAGAATTCTATCCGCTGACCGTTAATCAGTCAAGTGTTTTTTTCTTCAGGATTGCTTAGGGACTGTCAGATCAATAAAGAGGCATAATGCTTATACCTGTCAGAGAATTATCTTCTGTTTCGCTCACCATCCTGCTGATATTGCTGCTCTTAGGGTCTGAAACCGATGAGTGGAAAATAGCGGATGTTATATTTCTTCCGGAAGCAATGTGACCCTGACCTGAAGGAATGGCCAGGTTGCTTTTGCCTGTTATCAGGCTTTTTTTAGGTGAGGAAAGCTGATAGAATAAACAAGGAGCTAAGATGAAAAACGCCTGGAGGGTTGGCCGGATAGCCGGCATCGAAATTAAAATTGATTCGAGCTGGCTGGTTATCTTTCTGCTCTTTACTTTTTCACTGGCTGCTTTCTATTTTCCCCATGCTTTTCCAGTGTCCAACCATAGCTATTATTGGCTGCTTGGGCTCGTTACCAGCTTGCTGGTTTTTGCCTCGGTCTTATTTCATGAGCTGGCTCATTCCGTGGTGGCCCAAAGGCAGGGGGAAAAAGTTGAGGACATCACGCTTTTTATTCTTGGCGGTGTAGCCCGGATTAGCGAGGAACTTAAAGAACCAAAAAAGGAATTTTATTTAGCTCTGGCCGGTCCGGCTTCCAGCTTTGTTCTTGGTGGTCTTTTTCTGCTGTTATCATTTGGCTTAAGAAATGTTTCTCACCCGCTCCAGGTTGCCTCGGCTTATCTGGCCTATATTAACTTAGTGCTGGGTGCCTTTAATCTTCTTCCAGGTTTTCCGATGGATGGCGGACGGGTCTTGCGGGCTATTCTCTGGCGCACAACTGGCGACCTGAAGAAAGCCACCAGAATAGCCTCCGGCGTCGGCCAGGGAATTGCCTTTTTTCTGATTTTCGTGGGCCTCATTCAGTTTTTTCGGGGAAATCTCGGTGGGTTATGGATGGTACTGATTGGCTGGTTCCTCCACTCGGCCTCAGTCCAGGGTTATTCCCAGGTCCTTTTGAAATCCGCTCTGCAGGACTTTAAAGCCGCTGATTTAATGGACAGAAACTTTATTTCGGTCAGTCCAGAGCTTCCGGTTGAAAGGCTGGTTCACGATTACATCCTGAAGCAGAGAGAAAGAGTATTTCTGGTCACAGATCAAGATGCTTTTCTGGGGCTGGTCTGTCTGGAAGATGTAAAAAAATTTCCACGGGCACGTTGGCCGGAACTCAGAGTCAGCGATATTATGACACCGGTGGAAAAGATTATCTCTATCAGGCCAGAAGCTACCGGAGAGGAGGTTTTAAACAGTCTGGTTAATAATGAGGTCAATCAGCTGCCAGTGCTGGAAAACGGCCGGGTGATCGGAATTATTACCAGAACTGATTTGCTGCGTATTCTGCAGCTCCGAACTGATCTTGGCCTCTGATTATAAATTGGGGATAACGCTTATGGATGAGACAGGAAAAAACCAAAAAAGTGAGCCAAAAGGTGGTGCTTCGGAAAAATTGACAAAAGTCAAAGACAGTGAGTTGACCCGGGCAGAAAAGGAAGCCAGAGTAAAAAAAATCATAAAAATCCTTAGATGGCAGTATCCATCTCCACAGACGGCTCTTCGTTACCGGACGCCATTGGAGTTATTAATTGCCACCATTCTGGCTGCCCAGTGTACTGATGAAAGAGTCAATAAGGTCACGCCTGACCTTTTCCAGAAATATCCGACAGTTGAAGCTTTCGCCCGAGCCAAACAGGAGGAACTGGAAAAGGATATCCGCTCGACCGGCTTTTTCCGCAACAAAGCCAGAAATATAATTTCTCTGTCTAAAAAGCTTGTTGAGGAATATGATGGTCAAGTTCCTGATTCGATGGAAGAGCTCGTCAAATTGCCGGGTGTAGCCCGAAAGACAGCCAATATCGTGCTGGCCTCAGCTTTTAAGAAAGCCGAAGGCATTGCTGTGGATACTCATGTCCGGCGACTGGCCGGAAGACTTGGGCTCAGTCAGGAGACGCAGCCCGAGAAAATAGAAAAAGATCTGATGACGATAGTGCCAAGGGCTGACTGGCTTGATTTTAATTTTCTTCTGGTTGAGCACGGACGAAAATTCTGCCAGGCAAAAAAGCCACGCTGTGAAGAGTGCGTTTTAAGGGAACTCTGTCCTTCAGCTCAGAAGGTGTCTGCAGCTCGATTAGCAGGGAGGAAGAAATAAATGCCGCAGCGTGAAGCCATGCTTTATGACCGGCTCGACCGCCAGCGGGTCGAGTGCCGGCTGTGTGCCCATCGTTGTATGCTTAATGCCGGACAGTTCGGTATCTGTGGAGTCAGGCAGAATTTAGATGGCGCTCTTTATACCTATGTTTATGAAGAGGTTATTGCTGCTCATGTTGATCCGATTGAAAAAAAGCCCTTTTTCCATTTTTTGCCGGGAAGCGAAGCCTTATCCGTAGCGACTATCGGCTGCAATTTTCAGTGCCCCTTCTGCCAGAACTGGCAAATTTCTCAGACGAGAATTTCATCAGGGGCAGAGAGCCTGAGGAGCAGCTATTTGCCGGTGCAGGAAGTGGTCAGACAGGCCAAACTTAATCACTGCTCAAGCATTTCTTATACCTATACTGAGCCAACCATTTTTTTTGAGTACGCTTATGACACGGCCAGATTGGCTAAGGACGCCGGCATTAGAAATAATTTTGTGACCAATGGTTTTATGACGCCAGAGGCCCTGGAAGCCATCAAGCCTTATCTTGATGCAGCCAATGTTGATTTGAAATTCTTCCGTGAAGAAAAATATAAGAAAATATGCAAGGCCAGGCTACAACCTGTGCTCGACTCAATAAAGAAGATGAAGGAATTAAATATCTGGGTGGAAGTTACCACCCTGATTATTCCTGGAGAAAATGATTCGCGGGAAGAACTTCAGGATATGGCCCGATTCCTGGCCAGTATCGATCTGGATATCCCCTGGCATCTGAGCCGCTTTCACCCTGATTATAAATACTCTGGCAGTCAGGCCACGCCCGTTTCAACGTTGCGGCTGGCCCGGGATATTGGTCGGGAGGCCGGGCTCAATTATATTTATATGGGCAATATCTGGGGCGAGGGTGAGGATACAGTTTGCCCTGGATGTGGAGCCCTGCTCATTAAGCGGGAAGGTTTTACCGTCAGGCAGAACAGGATTAAGGCTGGTTGCTGCCCCGACTGCGGGCGCCCCATAGCCGGTGTTTTTGAATGAAAACAAGGCATAATGATGAATGAAGCTTTAAAAGTAGAAAAAAAGTATGAGTATCTGCCTCATATGGCTGATGCTAAATTCCGGGCTTACGGGCATTCTCTGGAGGAGCTACTGGCCAATGCCGCCTCAGCCCTGGCTTCTTTAATGTGGGATATGGAAAAAGTTAAGCCGGTCAGGCGAGAATCAATAAGAGCTGAAGCCTCAAGCCTGGAGCAGCTAACCGTCAAGTTCTTGACCGAATTTATCTATCTTATGGAAGTTAAATCATTTCTCTTAGGAAAGGTTGAGTCTATAAAAATTGAGGAGGTTCAAAAAGATGGTGGAAAAATTTACCGCCTCGAGGCTGAGGCAGTGGGAGATGATATTTCTCCTCAATATGAGATTTATGGCCAGGTTAAAGCCATAACTTATAATGAGATAAAAATAGAAAAAATTAACGGCGATTGGGTGCTTGAGATCGTCGTTGATATGTGAGGGAAAAATGGATTTAGTCAGGTTAAGCGAATATATCTGGGAGATGCCAAAATCAGGCCAGATGAGGGTACCGGCTAGAATTTATGCTTCCAGCCGGTTGATAGAAATGGCCGGGCGAGACCAGACCTTGCAGCAGGCAAAAAATGTGGCCTGTCTCCCGGGAATTCAGAAAATGTCTTATGTCATGCCAGATGCTCACCAGGGTTATGGTTTTCCAATCGGTGGGGTGGCCGCCTTTGACCTCGATGAAGGAATTATTTCTCCAGGCGGCGTCGGCTATGACATAAATTGCGGGGTCAGACTCCTGCGAACAGATTTTAAGGAAAGCGAGATTGCTACCAGGAAAAAGGAATTGTTATCCGAAATCTTTAAAGAGGTTCCGGCCGGGGTAGGGAAGGGAGGAGTCACCAAACTCAGCAGCCATGTCCTTAAAGAAGTACTCATCAAGGGTGCCAGGTGGGCGGTAGACCAGGGTTATGGCTCGGCTGAAGACCTCGATCGGACAGAAGAAGGCGGTCAGATGAAAGAAGCCTCCTTTGAGTTCATTTCTGAACGGGCCCTGGAGAGAGGCGTCCCGCAACTCGGGACGCTCGGAGCGGGTAATCATTTCCTGGAAATTCAGAAAGTTGACGAGATTTATGATGAAAAAGTCGCCAGGGTATTTGGCATCGAAGACAAGGATCAGATTCTGGTCATGATTCACTGTGGCAGCCGCGGGCTCGGGCATCAAATTGCCACCGACTACATTGAGCTCATGGAAAATGAGTTTGGTTTCAAAGACTTGCCTGATCGCGAGCTGATCAATGCGCCGTTTAAGTCGAAACTCGGCCAGCAGTATTATCGGTCAATGTGTGCGGCGGTCAACTATGCTTTTGCTAACCGGCAGATGATTGCTCACTGGGTAAGAAGTGTTTTTGAGAAAATAATGGGGGAAGCCAGGGGGATGCGGCAGATTTATGATGTTTGCCACAATGTGGCTAAAGTTGAAAAACATACAGTGAACGGAAAGGAAAAGTTGCTTTGTGTTCACCGCAAAGGTGCCACCAGGAGTTTTGGGCCGGGCCGGCCTGAGATTCCGGCGGTCTATCGCTACGTTGGACAGCCAGTTTTGATTCCTGGTAGTATGGGTACCGCCTCCTATGTTCTGGTTGGGACAGAGGAAGCCGAGGAGCTGAGCTTTAGCTCGACAGCACATGGGGCTGGCCGGGTGATGAGTCGCAATGAAGCTTTACGCCGTTTCCGGGGAGAGCAGATAAGAGATGAACTGGCGAAAAAAGGCATCGAGCTAAAAGCTGCCAGCTGGAAGGGTGTGGCTGAGGAAGCTGCGGCAGCTTACAAGGATGTGGACGAAGTGGTCAAAGTCTCGCATGAGACTGGCCTGGGGAAATTAGTCGCGCGTCTCGTCCCGGTCGGCGTGATGAAGGGCTGAAAACAGGGAAAGTAAGAAAGAGGGGACATAATCTATAATTCGTATTTTTTCACCAAAAGTGAGGACACAAAGCTTTATCGCTTTAACATGAAAAGAAATTCATCTACTCAACATAGCCTTGATCCCTAAGAGTAAACAACTAGAAAAACAGAAATATAGATTGGGCCCCATTTTACAGCCGTTATTGACGGCAGTTACTCTCTTCGTTTAATATTTCTATGGCAACATAAATCAAAGGGGGAGCATTAAAAATGTCCCATCAAAAGAGAATCAAGAAAGCCAATATAACTAATATAAAAGCAGGTGCTTGCATTTTTCTGGTTTCGGCCCTTGGGCTATTGCTAATCGTGAGTCTCTTCTGGCTTGAGCCAGCCTATGGTCAGCCAGGTAATCTTTCTCCGCAATTAGCCCAGCTCGATTCTCAGCTTCCGGAAGAAATAAAAGCTGCTCTTAAAGCGGCCGAAGACAATCTAAAACTTCCTGAAGGGAAAAAATATGATGAAGCCCTTGGACCAGCTCTGGCCAGCGATTTAAACAGGATTATGAATGAGTGCCTTCAGACTGATAAAGCTTCTTCCCTTCAACCCTTTACGGTTCTGGCCAGGGTTAGTCTGGAGGGAAAAGTGGAAAAGGTTTATGTCTGGCCGGAGATATCTATCGCCACCTGTCTGAAATCAGCTCTACCTGGAATTCAGTTTCCTGAGCCGCCCGGCCCTTCCTGGTGGACAAAAATTGACATAAGATTCCAGGTACAGGCTCCCAACCCTGAAGATTTTCAGTCAGATGGTGCGATCGCTTACGGCAGCGAAGCCGCTGTCCTTGTTTCTTCACCAGACGGCTGGGTTATAGATAATGTCAGCGGGGTAAACCAGGGACTTCACTGTGTGATGTACCCGGAAGGTTCTTCCTGGGAAAAAGGCAATGAAGTTATGTATATTAATATAAGCTTGTGCCAGCCGGGAGAAACTATTGAGGAGTCCGTTGCCGGCGATGTGGCCAGGTTTAAGAAAAATTATCCCGAGGCCATAATCAATGAGCTTGAGCCCGTGGTGACTGTCAGCGGTGAGAAAGTTCTGCTCAGGACTTTTAATGGTGGTGGTTATGAAAATTACGAAGCTGTTGGCTACACCCGATTTAAAAATAGTTTGATCTGCTATGTTTTAACCTCCCGCGATAAGAAAGGGTTTGAGACTAATTTAGCCAATCTTAAGAAGATGATAGCCGGAAGCATTATCATGGAGATGGGCAAGACGAAAGAATAACCGCCTGAAAATAGGGCTAAAAACAGGGAAAATAATCTAAATTTTCTGTTCGCATGTTTCGTGGCTTATATAGATAAGAACCATCTGACTGATGGAGAGAGACAGTTCGACTCATAAGGTTAAAGATATCCTCGCCGTCATCTTAAAGATTAAGAAATATAAATTGTGTTTCCTGTTTATAAGAGAGAAAGAAGCCTGTTGACCGGCAGTGTATTGATGACATCCTTCTTCGTCAACCAGGCGCGACGGGCAATCCCCAGGCCAAAGCGCATCATCTGGAAGCCGTGTGCATAGTGAGTGTCTGTCCCGATTGAAATAAGGACGCCTTTTTCTTTGGCTTTTTTCAAATTAAATTCATCCAGATCCAGCCTGTCATAATAGGCATTGAGCTCAAGGATTTTTCCATACTTGGCCGCAGCCTCTATAACTTTGTTCACATCAACATCATAACCTTCTCGGCCTGAAATAAGCCGCCCGGTTGGATGACCGATGATATTGACGAACGGATGCCTCAGCGCTGAATTAATTCTCTCTGTGACATTTTTCTTAAAGCCTGAATGAATTGAAGCCACGACTATGTCAAGTTTCTTCAGCAGTTCGTCCGGAAAATCAATCGAGCCGTCGCCAAGAATATCAACTTCTGTCCCTTTGAGAAGCTTAATCCCTTTAAGCTGGTTATTGAGCCTGTCTATTTCCTCAATTTGCTCAGCCAGGCGGTCAGGGCTCAAGCCGTGAGCATATTTCGCTGCCTGAGAATGGTCGCAGATGGCGATATAGCTATAGCCCAGTTTTTTCCCGTATTCAGCTACCTCTTCCAGGCTGAGCACACCATCGCTCCAGTTACTGTGAACATGGAGATCGCCCTTGATGTCGGCTGGTTCGACAATAACAGGGAGTTTACCTTCGAGGGCCAGCTCTATTTCGCCGCGATCTTCACGCATCTCTGGCGGGAAAATGGGCAGGCCGAACACCCCATAAACTTCCTCTTCGCTCCGTCCGGCGATTTTTTCTTCACCCCGGAAAACTCCATATTCTGAAATTTTAAGCCCCTTATCCTTGGCCAGACCACGCAGCTTGATGTTATGGGCTTTTGAACCGGTAAAATATTGCAGGGCGGCCCCGTATGAGTTCTCCCCAACAGTTCTTAAATCTACCTGATGTTCTCCCAGCTCGGTTTGAATTAAAATTGAGCCTTTGGTGTCACCTTCGGCCAGCACTCTGATTGTTTTGGGGAAAGCTACAAAATGCTTGATGATTTTTTGCCCGTCGCGGCCGGTGGCCAGAATATCTATATCGCCAATTGTCTCTCTCATCCGCCGCAGCGAGCCGGCCGCCGAGACATGGCTCAGTCCTTCCAGCTTTTTGAGGTATTCGATAACTTCCTCAGCGATCGTCATGGCCTCATAAATGGGCATCCTTTCCTGGGCATGTTCAAACA
>DCDG01000035.1 GCA_002316315.1 Candidatus Aminicenantes bacterium UBA1061
GCTGGGTTAGAAGCGGCATGACTACCGCCTGGTATTCATTACCCTGAGCTTTATGGACAGAAATAGCATAGGCCAGGACAATTTCAGACAGCTCGTCTTTTTCATAAGAGACCAGGCGCCCATCAAAGTCAACCAGCAGGCTCAGTTTTCTGGGATCAATCTGGACAATGGTGCCGAGATCACCATTAAAGACCTCCTTCTCATAATTGTTCCTGGTCTGCATAACTTTATCGCCACTTCTGAATTCTTTGGAACCTAATTTGAAAGAAGCTGAATTCGGATTTAATGACTTCTGCAGTTCGATATTCAAGCGGTCAACCCCGGCCAGCCCGCGATACATGGGGCTAATTACCTGAATCTGGGTGGAGAGCGGGCTCAAACCAAGTTTTCTGGGCAGGTTAAAACGACACAGTTTTAAAATCAAGTTAAGGACTTTTTCTTCATTTTCCTGATGAATGAAATAAAAGTCAGAGTCGGGATCTCCACGAGGAGGATATATTATGGGCTGCCCCTGGTTTACGCGGTGAGCGTTGACCACAATCAAACTTTCCTTGGCCTGACGGAAGATTTCATTCAGCCTGATGACTTCGACCACGCCCGAGCCGATCAAATCTCTCAGAAGATTGCCAGGGCCCACCGGCGGCAGTTGATCCTGATCCCCGACCAGAATTAACCTCATATCAGGCGGCAGGGCCTGTAGCAAATGATACATCAGTGGCAAATCAACCATAGAGACTTCGTCGACGATCAGTGCCTCGGCCCGAAGCGGCTGCCGTGGGCCTTTTTTAAAATGGCCTTCTTTCGGCTGATATTCAAGCAAACGGTGCAGAGTTTTAGCTTCCCGGCCGGTAGCCTCAGCTAATCTTTTGGCCGCCCGGCCAGTTGGAGCAGCCAGCAGCACTTTTTTCGGCCAGCTCTCAAAAATATCAACCACTGCCTTGATAATGGTGGTTTTGCCCGTCCCAGGGCCTCCAGTAATAATCAGAATCTTTTTTTGCAGGCTGCTCTTAATAGCTTTTTTCTGAAGGGGTGAAAAAACCAGACCAGACTTTCTTTCTATTTCTTCAATTTTTCTGTCGAGGTCAAAGTCTGGCGCCGGGCAATCCTGGCTGGCTAAGCTGACCACCCGCCTGGCCACCTCTTCTTCTGCCTGGTAAAAAAAAGGGCGGTAAAGATACGTCCCGGAAGATGTTTCTTTCACCATGACCGATCTGTCACTGACCAGAGCCTTGATGGCAGCTTCCACTCGCTCGAGGCCTGCTCCTAATTCTTCCTGACATTTTCTAACCACCTCTGTCTGATCAGAATAAACGTGGCCCTCATCGTTATCCTTTTCCATAAGATAAAGGATAAAAGCCTTCACCCGGTCTAAGCAATCTTCAGGCAGTCCGAGCTTCAGAGCAATCTGATCAGCCGTCTTGAAACCAATCCCCCAGATATCAAGACAGAGTTGGTAAGGATTCCTTTTTAGAACATCAAAAGAGTAACGGCCATAATTCCGGTAAATTTTATAAGCCATGGTGGTGGAAATTCCATACTCCTGAAGAAAAATAATCAGGTCCTTTATTTCCTGATGTTCCTGCCAGGAGCTCTGTATCTCAGCCAGTTTTTTCTGACCGATGCCGGCCACGGTGGTTAATCTCTCCGGCTGTTCATCCAGAATTCTGGCTGTTTCCGCACCAAACTTTTTAATAATCCTCTTAGCCAGAACAGGGCCGATGCCCTTGATCAACCCGGAAGCCAGGAATTTTTCCAGACCAATGGTCGAGTGAGGTAAAGCCAGACCGAAGGACTCCATCTGGAACTGCCGGCCGAATTTCTGGTTTACTTCAAAATGACCGATGAGTTTAAGATGTTCACCCGGTGACAGAGGTGGGAAGACGCCGACCACGGTAATTTCCCCTGTTTCCGTTTCGAGTTTGAAAACAGAATAACCATTTTCGGGATTATAGTAGACAACCTGTTCGATTGTTCCTTCAAGCTGTTCCATCAGTCGTCCTGACGCCGGTTTTAATTACCTGGTATATTCGTCATTCAAGTTTAAGAACTAAGTTATCGCCCGGAGAGAGTCCCAGAAGGCTGGCAGCCGAGCTCGCATAGAGAGCGATCTCCAGGAGACCAAGACTGTTTATCATGAAAAAAGCTTTATTTGGTGGAGACTGAGAATAAGTGGCAGCCATTTCTGAAATCTTTTTCCGCCCAGCCAGAAGAATAAGGCTGGAACCGCGGTTGGAATTAAGGAAGCTGGTAATTAGCGGCTGGGAAATATTGGTGATGAGATTGCCAAATTTATCCTGATAAATAATACTTCCCCGGATTTCCCTGTCAGTAATTTGGGGCCCTGGCCAGTCTAACTTTTTCCAGGATTTAGCTGGCCTGGCCAGCTCCGATAAATCTATCCCCAAGCTGAGCCAGGCAGCCACTGGTGCCATTTTATCCCGGCCTTCAAAACTTGTCTTTCTGCTGGTAAGAAAATAATTCTCGCCGGTTATTTCCATCACCTCAGCTTTTTCCGCATCAATAATTGTCGACAGGAGCCCGTTGTCGGGGGCAATGAAATAATAGCGTTCGCTTCTAGCCAGCAGCAAATGCCTCTCGCTGCCTACTCCAGGGTCAACCACTGTCAAAAAAATGGTGCCAGCAGGGAAAAAACGGTAACAGGCCTGCAGAACAAAAGCTGCCGCTGGCAGACCGTAATCAGGGAGATCATGAGTTATATCCACCAGACTGACTTCAGGATTGATGGACAAAATAACCCCTTTAAGAGAGGCGACAAAATAATCCTTAAGCCCGAAATCAGTCAAAAGCGCAATAATCTTTTTGCCCATTAGGTTGAGACCCCGCTCCCCTCATCTTATTATTTTAACTGTGCCGGTCAGTCAATAAAAGCTCTGCTCCGGCCGGGTCAATCAGGAAACGACTTTTAATATTCTATTCCAGCGAGTCTTAAAGACAAAACGGAAGAATTTTTTAAACCGGTCACGTACCCCATTTTTCAGGTAAGCATCTTTTTCAGCTTGATAAGAGAAATAGATGACCCATGGCCGGCCTTTCACATAAGATAGAGGCACAAAACTCCAGTAACGGCTGTCAAGACTGTTGTCCCGATTATCCCCCATGGCAAAAATGTGGCCCGGTGGAACAACAACCGGTCCATAATTATCTCTTATAACATCATCATATTGATAGTAATTGCCCTTCTCAAAAATCTGCGAATCATTATGGACTTTGTAGGGTTCATCAATCGGTCTATCATTAATAAAAACCTGCTTGTTTTTGATTTCTATTTTTTCTCCCTCCAGGGCAATCACTCTTTTGACAAAGTCCTTACTTAAATCTCTGGGATATTTAAAGACGATAATATCCTTTCTTTTAAGCTCGCG
>DCDG01000049.1 GCA_002316315.1 Candidatus Aminicenantes bacterium UBA1061
AGCCGGCGGGAGACAGCCATGGTCAGGATGGGTAGCATTTCGCTGGCGTGAGGTGCCAGCAGGTGAGCTCCAAGGATTTCATCGTCAGCCTGGCTGGCGATAATTCGAACCAGCCCGTCCGGGCTATCCAGCGTTAAAGCCCGCCCATTAGCCTGCATAGGAAATTCTCCTGTTTTAATAGCCAGTCCCTGGGCTTCAGCCTCAGTCTGAGACAAGCCGACAGAAGCCAGCTCGGGTTCAGTAAAGATAGCCGAAGGTAGAGCCCTATAATCAAGCTGACTGTTAAGACCGGCTGCCCTCTCAGCTGCTACACGTCCATCATAATAAGCCTTATGGGCCAGGAGCTTGCCACCCGTCAAATCCCCGATAGCATAAACGCCAGGGATAGATGTCTCACCATGGTTATCAACCTCCAGGTAATTTCCTTTTTGTCGCCGTAATAAATTCTCGTCCCAGACGAGATCTTCTATATTTGGCTTCCGCCCGGCAGCAATTAAAACCTTATCTGCAGTAAACTCAAAAGGCTTGTTGTCAAGGAGAGAAAGCCCTTTAAGGGTGACCTGGCCCGCCGAGATCTCTGCTGATTCTATCTTCATTTGAAGATATATCTTGAGACCCTGCCTTTTCAGAATTCTTTCTAATCGCTGAGCTGAAGCCAGATCTGTACCGGGAAGAATAGAAGGCATGATTTCGAGAATGGTAACTTCTGTCCCCAGCCGCCCATATACTGAACCCAGCTCCAGCCCAATGGCTCCAGCCCCAACCACCAGGAGCCTCTTCGGGATTTCAGGCAGAGACAAGGCTTCTGTGCTTGAAATGACCTCACGGCCATTGAACCTTAAAAACGGAAAGTCAGCCGGCCTGCTTCCTGTAGCTAAGATAATTGTATCAGCCTGAAATTTTATTTCGCCTTCTGATGTCCAGGCAGTCACTTCACCCGGGGAAGTCAATTTTGCTTTCCCCTTGATTACCTGCACATTATTTTTGCTCAGTAAAAATTCCAGCCCTTTAGCCAGACGGTTAACCACTCCCTGCCTGCCCTCCTGGATTTTTTGCCAGTTGGGCCGGAGTTCACCAACTGGTCCTTCCAAATTCTTATTACTCCGGAGCTGATGAAAAATTGCCGTCTGATGAAGAAGGTATTTGGTCGGAATGCAGCCAACATTGATGCAAATCCCTCCTACCTTTTCCTTCTCAAATAATACGACGCTCAAGCCAAGCTGAGCGGCCCTGAGGGCAGCCAGGTAACCGCCTGGTCCTCCACCAATGATGGCTAGATTCTTTTTTTCCATTTTTTTCTCCTTCTATTCTGAAATAAAGTTGGAAATTTCTCCTTTTTTATCCTCAATCCGGATAGCCATTCCTGTTAAGTCCCTGCCAGCCGCCAGCGCTGCTAATGGCCGGTCAGGCTGTCAGCCTTTATTTGCCTTAACTGGCCAGAATTTCCTGAAAGGCTTTTATCGCTCTGTTGACATCTTCATCATCAACATCCTTGTGTGCTACCAGGCGAACGCCGCCAAAAACTCCCAGAGCAAGTATTCCCTTTTCTTTCAGCCTGGCCAGGAGTTCAGGTATCGTTATTTTCGGATGATTAAAATAAAAGATAATGATATTTGTTTCCACCTCAGCTGGGTCAAGCGTTATTCCCGGTAAATCATAGATAGCTTCAGCCAGTCTTCTGGCCCGGGCATGATCTTCTTTTAGCCGGTCTACCATTTTGGCTAGAGAAATCAACCCGCAGGCAGCCAGGACCCCAGCCTGCCTCATTCCGCCCCCCAGAGCTTTCCTTAAACGGCGGGCATAATCAATCGTAGCCCGATCCGAGACAAGCATAGAACCTACCGGAGAGGAAAGGCCTTTACTGAGGCAGAACATCACCGAGTCGCAGTATTTAGCATATTCTTTAACCGGTACGCCAGAAGCCTGGCTGGCATTAAAAATCCGTGCTCCGTCGAGATGGACCTTCAACCCGTATTCATCTGCTATCCTTCTTATCTCTTTAAAAGTTTCGATGGGGATAACTGCTCCTCCCCAGTTATTGTGAGTATTTTCCAGACAGATGAGAGAGGTCCGGGGCGTCTGAACAGAAGCCGGCCGGATATTGGAGCGAACCATTTCCGGGTCAAGCACCCCTCTTTTTGAGGGCAAGGGCCGGGGAGTTACGCGGGAGATAAAGGTCATGTGGGTCGATTCCATATTATAAATATGGCATTTTTCTTCGACGATGACCTCCTGGAGCTCCTGCGTCCACATTTTGACGCCAATTGAGTTACCCATCGTTCCTGAAGGCACAAACAAGCCGGCTTCTTTCCCCATAATAGAGGCCGCCTGAATTTCCAGTTTCTGAACGGTGGGGTCGTCTCCCAGGACATCATCCCCAACTTCAGCTTCAGCCATGGCCCGCCGCATTTCGTCTGTTGGCCTGGTAACAGTATCACTTCTAAAATCCGACAAGGTTTTCATTTCACTCTCCTTTCTCCATCCCAGATTATTTATCAGGGTAAATTATATTAATTATTCAGATCAATTATAGACTATTAAGTCCGGAAGTTTTTTTATTATAAACTGATTTTATAAAGCTCTCAACCACTCAGTTCAGGCTGGAAGCAACTTAAATCATGTTTACTTGGTTATCAATCTATGATATAGATAAATCTGAAAAATTTCATATTTCCAGACAGAATTTTTGAGACAGAACAGCCCATGGGCAAAAAACATTCTTGGTGGTATCTCGACCTGATCAACTTTTTGCTTATTATTCTGATTTTCTTTTTTGGAGGGGCGGTTATCTCTTCTCAGATTATCCTCAACGATGAACTCGTCTATGTGCCCAATATCACCGGCAAAAGAGTGGATGAGGCCCGGGCTGAGCTGCAGAAAAGAGATCTTGGACTGACGATTGCGGGCCATGAGTTTTCTAATGAGGTTGGCAAAGGCAGAATTATCAGTCAGGATCCAGCTGCCGGCTCCCGTTTGAAAGTCAACCGATCTATTTCCGTCCTGGTAAGCAGTGGGCAGGAATCAGTTGTCGTCCCCGAACTTAGAGGAAAAAGCCTTGAACAGGCGGTCAGCACGCTGAGACAGTTGGGCCTCAATCGCGGTTTTCTGACCCAGATTCATACACCGCAATATCCTGCCGGGCGAATAATCGCTCAATATCCGCCAGCCAGCACGGTGGTGGAAAGAAATTCAACTGTTGGATTTCTGGTCAGCCAGGGAGAAAAAGAGACAACTTATCTTATGCCGGATTTAATTGGCCGGAAAGCTGAGCGGATTGTCCCGAAGTTGCAATCATCTGGCTTTAAAGTCGAAGACATTCAACATGTTTATTACCCCGGACTGGAAAAAGGGATCATCGTCAGACAAACTCCTCCCGGGGGCTACCCGATTCAAAAAAGAAATCCCATAAATCTGGAGGTCAGCCGCTAAATGTATCTAATAGCTCCCTCAATTTTATCAGCTGATTTTTCCCGTTTAGCTGAGGCTGTGGCTTTAGCCGAACAGGGACAGGCCGACATGATCCATGTTGATGTTATGGATGGTCACTTTGTCCCCAGTATTACTTTTGGGGAAAAACTGGTTTCTGATCTTCATGAGAAAACCAGCCTACCCCTAAACGTCCATCTTATGGTAGATAATCCAGAAAAACTGATACCAGGTTTTCTGGAAGCAGGTGCTGACTGGCTATCCTTTCACCTGGAGGTAACCGCCCATGCTCATCGTTTGGTGCAGGTGATCAAGGAAGCTGGCCGTAAAGCCGGGCTGGCCATCAACCCGGCTACGCCTGTAGATTTATTGAGTGACATCCTGGAAGAACTGGATTATGTCATTGTGATGACTGTCAATCCAGGCTGGGGCGGGCAGAAATTTATCCCTGCTACCAGAAATAAGATCAAAACGTTAAGCCGCCTCATTGCCGAACGTCATCTGCCCATCTTGATTGCTGTTGACGGAGGCGTAAAATTAGATAATCTTTCAACTCTTTTTGAGCTCGGAATGAATATTGCTATCTGTGGTTCTTCTGTTTATGACACCCAGGATCCAGTTGCCACCATCAGAAAGATGAAAATGGTGGCCAGCGAGTTCAACCAGAGAATCCCAACCAAAACATGAGGTCCAGATGAAGACAACCAGAACCTCAGCCACCAAACTGATAGTTTTTATAGCCATAATCATTATGCTGTTTTCTGTCTCTTGCCATAAAAGCAAGAATCCGATTGAGAGTTTACCACCGGAAACGATTTCCTCCGATGAAAATCTTTTCAATTTAGGCCAGCAGCATATAAAAAAAGATATGGAAAAGGGAATTCTGTATTTGAGGCAGGTTATTGATTCTTTTCCCCGAAGCTTTTATGCCCAGCGGGCTAAACTCTTGATTGCCGATGCTTACTTTAACAAGGGAGACGAGGCCAATCTTATTTTAGCTTCAGCCGAATACCGGGAGTTTATGGCTCTTTACCCGACCAGCCCGTCAGTACCTTACTGCCAGTATCAAATTGCTATGACCTATTACAAAAACGTCATGAAACCAGGACGAGACCAGACTAAAACTATTCAGGCTTTGCAGGAATTCAGAAAAGTTGTCGCCAATTATCCGAACAGCGAGTATGCTAAGTTAGCTGAAGAAAAGATTAAAGACTGTGAACAGCGGCTGGCCAGTCACGAATTTTTAATAGCAGAATTCTATTATAAAAGCAAAGCTTACCGGGCAGCCCTCAGCCGGCTATTTGAAATTATCAATAAATACCCGGAGTTTAAAAGAATGGATGCCGTTTATTACTATATCGCCGATGGTTATTTTCTATCCAGAAATTACGACCAGGCCGAACCCTATTTTATCAAGCTTATTACCGATTATCCGAATAGCAAACTTGTCAAAAAGGCCCAAGATAAATTAAAAACTATTGAAGCGAGGAAAAAAACTGCGAAATAATTGGCAGGAGGGTTAAATGCCACTAAAAGAAATCAGGGGGCAAAGGTTTCTCTGGCTAGCGATCGTCTTGATGGTTTTTATGGCTCCTGGTTTAAAGACCCAGGCTAATCTTCATGGCGAATCAAACCTTAATCAGGCTTCCACCTGGGAATTCGGTCTAAGGTTTGATCTTTTTAACCGGGGAACTAAATGGGATCAGACCACCTCGACTTTAAAGGCTTTGAATCTGATGGCTGAAGCCCGCGGGAAAAATTTAGGTGGAACAGTTGATCTTAATTTATTTGCCGGCCTGGGAAGCACTGATTTGAACGGTGTCGTTTTTAGTCAACTACCCATAACCCTTGATTATCAGGCAGGCAGGATAACCGGACTGGTGGTCGGTCTGGGAGCCGACTGGCCACTTATTTATGCTTCAGATTTCAGACTGGGACTAACTGCTGATTTTATGACTTGGATCGGCTTTAACAAAAAGTTTGCCATCGAAGGCTTCGTCTTCCCTGGAGAGGCTAAAGCAGAGCCTGATTGGGCTCAGGCCTCAGGTGGCATCTTTGCCGCCTATGAGGGTTATGAGAATGTGGAGCCATTTTTTGATATTACCGTTTCTGCCCTCTGGGGGACATTCAATATGACTGAAAACATTCAGGATCTATCTGGGGAAGAAGAAAAAAAAATCAAAGGATCCGGCCTCCTGAGCATCTCATTAGGGTGCCATCTGAAGCTCACCGAGAAACTTTACCTGACGCCCGTCGCCAGATTTTATCCTGCCAGCAAGTTTGGCCTGGCTGGTAGCCTTGGCCTTTATTATGCTTTTTAATTAAGATTTAATTAAGAAAGGGGAACCAAAATGATAGAGCCTGAGAAAAGAAAAAATAAAAATCGGCTGGCAGCAGTCTTAGCTCTGCTGGTCTTTCTGGTTTTAGTGCTATGGCCAGCCAGGGTAGAGTTATCGGCTCAAAAAAAGAAAATAGATAAAAGAACAGTCACCATTTATGATAAAAACCAAAAGAAGTTTACGCCCGCCAGGAATAGGAGTAAGCTTGAGCCAAGAGATGTAGCTCGCCTGATTAAAGTCATTGATTATATCCCCACTAGAGGCTCCGGTGAAAAATACTCACGAGATAAAGTTCTGGTTAAACTCAAGCCTGAGCTGACCACTCAGTCTGTTGATCATGTCTTTAAAGCCTATCAAGCTAAATCTTATCACCTTATTCCAAAAATTAATATCTATGTTGTCCGGTTGGAAGAAGGAGTATCAGTTGAAGATACGCTCTCTGCCCTGCAAAATAACCCAGACATAGTCTATGCCGGGCCAGATTATAAACTTCATCTTTGTACTACCCCCAATGATCAGCTATTTCACTATCAATATGCCCTGTCGAATCCAGGCGGCGTTCTCCTCATCCCTGGCAGCCCAACTGGTAAGCCTCAGGCCGATATAAAGGCCACCGGTGCCTGGGATTACGGGAAGGGTGACCCGAATGTGTTAATTGCCGTTATTGATAGTGGTATTGATTACACTCATCCCGATCTGGCGGCTAAGGTAATTGATCATGGTAAAGATTTCGTCAATGACGATGATGACGCTTATGATGACGGCTGGCATGGGACTCATGTGGCCGGCATTATCGCCGCCCAAGCCAACAATTCTGAGGGCATTGCCGGTGTTGCCTGGAATTGCCGCCTTCTCCCGGTCAAAGTAATTTCTGCCTCAGGCGAAGGAGATTATTCTGACCTGATAGACGCCCTGGTCTGGGCAGCTGATTACACCAAGGATGGTGCCAGGGTTGGTGTTATAAATATGAGTATTGGCGGCACTGAGCCAGATCAATTTTTGGAAGAGGCCTTGAGGTATGCCTACAACAAGGGAATTGTTCTGGTAGCAGCAAGCGGAAATGACGGCACTCAGGAAGTCTATTATCCGGCTGCCTATGATAACTACTGCCTGGCTGTCGGAGCCACCGATTATAATGACCGGATAGCCGATTTTTCTAACTATGGACCAGAGGTAGATGTGGCTGCACCAGGAGTCGAGATTATCAGCACCATTCCCGTGGCAGTGACCGAACCAGGCTATTTACCTTATCTTTTTGCTAGTGGGACATCCATGGCCGCCCCCCATGTTGCCGGCCTGGCTGCACTGATCAAATCGGCTAAACCCTGGTTGGGAGCCAGTGATATAATGAAGCTCATAAAATATTCTCCTGACGACGTTGAAGCTACCGGCCGTGATGATTATACAGGTTATGGAAGAATTAATGCCAAGCGGGCCATGGCTCCTTACGTTTTGAAATAAAAATGCTTCGTTATTTGCGAATAAAGAATCTAGCCACGATTGAAGAAGTGGAGCTTGAGCTCTCAGCCGGGTTTACTATTCTCACTGGAGAAACAGGTGCCGGTAAATCAATCATAATTGATGCTATCAAACTCTTATTGGGCGAAAAAGCCTCTTCTGACCTTATCCGCACCGGCAAAAATGAAGCTTCCATCGAGGCTGTCTTTCAACTGGAAAGCAAAGAACAGGCCCTGCCTGACATTGATCTGGACAGTGACCATCAATTATTTTTGCAGAGGACTATTTCTAATCAGGGATTAAGCAAATCCTATGTAAATGGTATTTTGATTCCATTAAAGAAGCTAAAAGAGCTGGGCGACAGGCTGATAGATATCTACGGGCAGAACGACCACATTTTTCTTCTCGATCTCTCCAATCACCTGGTATTCCTTGACAACTGGGCAGGAGCAATTGAGTTAAGAGAAAAAGTTAAACAGTCAGCTCAAAAAATCAGAGGATTAATCCGAGAAAAATCGGAACTGGAAAACAGACAAAAGGACCGGGCTCAGCGGCTTGATTTCATTAATTTTCAAATAACAGAAATTGAGGAGGCGGGGCTGGTACCCGGAGAAGAAGATGAGCTCCTGCAGGAAAGATCAATTCACAAAAATGCCGAAAAAATTGCCAGTCTAGTTAATACAGCTATTGATCTTGCTTATGAAAGCGAAGATTCAATAATAACTGGCTTGAAAAAGCTCGAGTCATTGACCGCTGAACTGGTTGACTACTTCCCCGAACTTAAGGCTTCCAGTGGCCAGCTTGATGATTTCAGCATATTTTTAAAGGAATTGGTTAATAATCTGATTGAACTCCGTGATAAATATGCTCCTTCGCCCGGCCGGCTGGAACAGATTGAAGACCGGCTAAACCAGTTCGACCGCCTGAAAAGAAAATACGGATCGACCATTAAAGAAGTTCTTGAACACTTAGAACAGATTAAGGAAGAAAAGCTAAATCTCGAAAAAAGCGAAGAGAAGCAAAGTGAGCTTGACCAGGCTATCGAAAAGGCTTTCACTGAATACTGCCTGCTATCACAAGAACTCTCTGAACTTCGCCACAGCCGGGCGAGAAATCTCGAGCAATTGCTGGTCAAAGAGCTGGGACAACTGGCTATGAACCGCGCACGGTTTAAAGTTGAGTTCAAACCTCGCCCGCCAGATCTTAAGGATTTGTCAACCATCAAAGAAACCGGCAGCGAAGAGATGGAGTTTTTACTCTCCCCTAATCCAGGCGAAGACCTGAAGCCCTTACGCCGGATTGCCTCTGGCGGCGAGCTGTCCAGGATTATGCTGGCTTTTAAGGTCATTGGCCAGGCTACCGAACGTAGCAAAACCCTGATTTTTGATGAAATAGATTCAGGCATTGGAGGTAAAACAGCCGATTTTCTGGCCAGAAAACTCAAGCAATTAGCTCAAAGCCATCAGGTGGTGTGTATTACCCATTTGCCTCAAATCGCTTCGGCTGCCCACCATCATTACCTGATTGAAAAGAAGACCGAAAAAGACAGGACTTATACCCTGGTCAGAAAACTGAAAGATAAGGAACGGCCGGAAGAAATTGCCAGATTAATTTCTGGAAGCCGGCTGACCGAAGCCAGCCTGGAAATTGCCCGGGAATTGCTGGAGCATAATCTCCCCGGCCACTGAGGCCGATCTGTCCCACCGGCTGACCGGTTTAAAAAGAAGCCCCAGAAACTCATTATTCAGCTATAATATGTGTTTAATAATGACAAAAGCTAAAGAAAAGGCCAGACGGTAATTAATGTTAGAAGGCAAGAAATTTTTCATCCAGACTTTTGGCTGCCAGATGAATCTTAATGACTCTGAACATGTGGCCAGCCTTTTACTTCAAGAAGGTGCCCATCAAGCGGACACGCCCGAAAAGTGTGAAATCATTCTTATTAATACCTGCGCGGTCAGAGAAAAGTCGGTTGAAAAACTTTTTTCATATTTAGGCCGCCTTAAAGAACACAAGGCTAATCGAGGTTCGATCATTGTCTGCCTGGGCTGTGTCGCCCAGCTTTACCGAGAAAAGCTCCTATCTAAATTTCCCTATCTTGACCTGGTTGTCGGACCGGCTCAATATCAAGAGCTGCCTCTTCTCTTGAGCGATTCTTTCAGACAGCGGGCGGCCATCACCCGCTGGACAAAAGGCTGGGTCGAATTGCCCATAATGGCTGTTGTCAGGGAAAGCCAGGTATCTGCCTACATTACCATCATGGAGGGTTGCAATAATTTTTGTACTTTCTGCGTTGTTCCCTTTACCAGGGGGAGAGAAAAATACCGGCCACTCAGTGCCATCCAGGAAGAGGCCAGACAATTAGCTGAGTCAGGTTTTCTGGAAATTCAGCTCCTGGGTCAGAATGTTAATTCCTATCGCGATCCAGAATCAGGTGCAGGACTGGCTGAGTTGCTGAAAAAAATATCAGAAATTAATCAAATACAGTGGATCCGCTTTCTAACCTCACATCCCAGGAATTTTTCATTCGAGATGGCTCTGGCTATGGCCTCCAGCCCGAAAGTCTGTCATCAGCTTCATCTGCCAGTTCAATCTGGCTCCAACCAGGTACTGGCCAGGATGAACCGGAATTACTCCCGTGAAGACTATTTAGAAAAAATAAGCTGGCTGAAATCACTCATGCCAGACATCAGCCTGAGCACGGATATCATCGTTGGTTTTCCGGGGGAAACAGATGATGATTTTCAGCAGACCCTGGAGTTGGTTGATCAGGTCCAGTATACCAATATTTTCTCCTTTCGCTATTCGCCCAGGCCTTTAACCAGGGCCGCCAGTTTTAAAGATGATGTGCCAGCAGAAGTCAAAATAGAACGGCTAATTGAGTTACAAAAACGGCAAAAAGAAATTCAATTAAAAGTCAACGGGGAAATGCTTGGCCAGAAGCAAAAGGTGCTTGCTCTGGGCCAGAGTAAAAAAGGAAACCTGTACACAGGTAGAAACGAAGCCTACCAGGTAGTGAATTTTTCTTCTCGCCGGGAACTAACACCAGGCTTCGTTGAGGTTAAGATTGTAGGCGGAGGCGCTTATAGCCTTAAGGGCGAGGCAGTCTGCTGAACATTTTCTCTCCATCAATTGCAACCAGGGCTTATTTAAGATATAATTTTTTTCTGTTTTAATAATCCTTAGGATTAATTCTCGAATGAAAGTTAATGTTTGGAATACTATCAACCAGCTCAGCAAGGAGCGTGGTGTTGAGCCGCGGGTTATTATCAAGGCTATTGAAGAATCACTGCGTATTGCCGCCGCCAGATTTTTCAACCAGGGAGAAGATATTCAGGTTGATTTCAAGCCAGAAAAAAGTGAACTTCGGGTCTATGCCCTGAAAAAAGTTGTACCGGAGGTAACCGATCCGGCTAAAGAAATTTCTCTGGACGAAGCCCTTCTTCATAATCCAGAAGCCAGACTGGAGGAAACAATTGAGATTGAGCTTCCGGCTGATACTCTCGGAAGAATAGCTGCTCAGGCAGCCAAACAGGCCATTTTCCAAAAAGTCAGAGATGCTGAGGTCGAGAAGGTCTATGAAGAATTTGCTCCAAGAGTTGGCGAGATAGTGACCGGTGTGGCTCGCCGATATGAAAATAATGGAACAGTAGTTGAAATTAGTCGGACAGATGCTTTTCTGTCTGACAAAGACAGATTACCCGGTGATGAGTTCCGGCCCGGAGATCTGGTCAAGGCTTTGATTTCTCAGGTTCAGAAAAATCCCAGAGGGCCGCAGATTCTTTTAAGTCGTACCTCACCCCGTTTTCTATCCAGGCTTCTCGAGCTTGAAGTTCCAGAAATTGCTGCTGGAACTATTAAAGTAAAAGATATTGCCAGGCAACCAGGAGAAAGAGCCAAGGTGGCTGTTTACAGCGAGGATCGTGATATTGATCCGGTTGGCGCCTGTATAGGAGTGAAAGGCAATAGAATACTTTCTATTTTGAAAGAACTCGACGGTGAAAAGATTGATATTATTGAGTGGTCTTCTGATCCCGTCCTGTATGCTAAAGCAGCCTTAAGCCCGGCCAAAATCAACCGGGTGGTCATCACCAGCAAAGAAGCCAAAGAAATGGAAGCCAGGGTTGATAACGAACAGTTCTCTCTGGCTATCGGCAAAAAAGGAATGAATGTCAGGCTGGCCAGCAAGCTGGTCGGCTGGAAAATTTCTATTAAACAAGAATAAACTGGGCTTAGAAGATGGACAAAGCTAAAAATAAAACAAAAACTAAATCTGCAACTACCACAAAAAAGAAGGCGGCTAAAGCCGAAACCACAGCCGGACCAAGACCAAAAGTCCAAATCCAGGAAGGTTCAACGGTCAAAGACGTAGCTGAGCGCTTCAAGATTAAGCCAAAAGACCTGGTAGATCATCTGGTCGCTCGCAGCTATGACGTTTCTGCCTCAGATCTGGTGGACGAAGGACTCCTCCGGGCAATATCAGACATAATTAAAGTTGACCTGGAAATGGTCTCTCTCGAAGAAGATATCCGCAAATTGGCCTTCCAATTAGAAGACAGTCTTGTTTTGAGGCCACCTGTGGTCACCATCATGGGTCATGTTGATCATGGTAAGACCACTCTGCTTGACGCCATTAGATCGTCCAATTTAACCGAGAAAGAGGCTGGCGGAATAACCCAGCATATCGGTGCTTACCGGGCTAAATACAAGAACCGTTATATAACTTTTGTTGACACGCCCGGTCATGAAGCTTTTACCCAGTTAAGAGCGCGCGGCGCTCAGGTGACTGATATCGTGGTGCTGGTCGTGGCCGCTGACGATGGAGTTATGCCCCAAACCAGAGAAGCCATCAGTCATGCCCTCGCCGCTAATGTGCCTATTATTGTTGCCATTAATAAAATTGATAAACCAGACGCCAATCCTGAAAGAGTCAAGCAACAATTGGCCAGAGAAGGGCTCATCGTCGAAGAATGGGGCGGAAAGACTATCAGTGTTGACATTTCGGCCAAGGACAAGAAAAACATTGAGGAACTTCTGGAAATGATTTTGCTCCTCGGTGATATTCTCGAGCTAAAATCTAACCCCTATGTCCCGGCGCAGGGCGTCATTCTGGAATCAAGGCTTGATGCCCAGAAGGGACCACTGGCTACGGTGATCATTCAGCTCGGAACTCTGACCCCTGGACAGGCTTTTATCTGTGGCCAGACTTATGGCAAAGCCCGGGCTCTCTTTGATGAATTCGGCCGCCCGGTGAAAGAAGCCGGCCCTTCCGTGCCGGTTGAAATTCTTGGCTTTAATGATGTCCCACCGGCCGGAACTTTCTTTCAGGTAGTACCTGGCATCGATATCGCCCGGCGCATTTCTGAATTTAGAATAGCCCAGACAAAAAAAGAGATACCGGAAAAGCAAGTTCCTCTAACACTTGAAGATTTATTTAAAAAAATTGAAAAAGGTCAGACGAAAGAATTAAATGTAATAGTCAAGGCTGATGTCAACGGCTCAGTTGAGGTTTTAAAAGATCTCCTGCCAACACTTAGCACCGATAAAGTTAAAATCAACGTCCTGCAAGCTTCAACTGGAAATGTAACCGAAGCCGATGTTCTTCTGGCTTCGGCTTCTGGGGCTATTATCATTGGCTACAATGTCAAAGTACCGGCCAAGGTTCAGGAAATAGCCAAAAACGAGAAAGTTGAAATCAGGCTATATAAGATCATCTATCAGCTAACTGATGATCTGAAAAAGGCAGTAGCTGGAATGCTCGAGCCAGTTATTAAGGAAAATTACCTGGGCCGGGCAGTAGTTAAGAAGATATTTACTATTGCCAGGGTAGGAACAGTTCTGGGCTGCCAGGTCATTGACGGGAAAGTAGTCAGAAACGCCGAAGTAAAGATCATCAGGGATAATCAGGTACTATACCAGACCAGGATAGCTTCCCTCAAACATCTGAAAGAAAACGTCAACGAAGTCAAGAAAGATTATGAATGCGGGCTTGGGCTGGAGAAAACTCAGGATATACAGCCTGGCGATATACTCGAGGCGTTTATCCGGGAAAAGGTTATGCCAACCTGAAATAAAGCCAGATGATTATTGGAGTTTTAACTCTGGATTTTTTCCTTGCCTATTCTCATTCTTTAAAAGAAAAAAGGCGGTTCATCAACAGCTTTATTGGCCGGATTCAGCACCGCTTTAATGTCTCGGTGTCAGAGATTGATTTCCAGAATAGCTGGCAGCGGACAAGAATTGCCGTGGCCCTGGTCAACAGTGAGGGATCAGTGGTCAGACAGGTGATGGATAAAATCCTGGAAGAAGCTAATAACTATCCGGAAGCTATGTTGTCCGGGCATAAGCTTGATTTATATTAAAAGAAAAATCACATGAAGAAGGAAGCATCTTACCGTCCCAAGCGAGTCAGCCAGCTGATTCAGCAGGAAATCAGCCAGTATCTGATTAATGAGTTGCCTGAAATGACAGGCTTTCTGACTGTTACTGGTGTAGAAATGCCAGCTGATTTACGGACGGCCAGAATCTCAGTTTCTGTGCTGCAAAAAGACAAGCGCCAGTCAGTTTTAAAGCTACTGGAAAGGAACGCCTCGCATTTCCGCCGGCTTCTTGCCAGCAGATTGAATTTAAGATATAATCCCGAGCTAATTTTTATTCTTGACACCTCTGTTGACCAGGAAGAAAAAATTGACCGTTTGTTAGAATTAGTTAAGAAAAATGAGCCAGTCAGTAAAAGTTGACATTGCCAGGAAAATTATAGAGTCCACAAATATTGCCATCACCATTCATCTAAGACCGGATGGAGATGCCATTTACACCAGTCTGGCCCTGGCCGCAATGCTTGACCTGCTAGGGAAAAAAGTTCAGGTGGTCAGCCATGATCCTCTGCCCTTTCCCTTTGTTGAATTTCCAGAAACCAAACGGATTAAAATTGGGGAGATTGAGCCAGAAGGCCTCGACCTGGTCATTCTGCTCGAATGTGCTGATGTGCCCAGATCCGGTCAGACTAAAATCGACCAGCTGCCAAAGATAAATATAGACCACCATTATTCGAACTCTCCCTTTGGCGATCTCAACTGGATTGATCCTCAGGCCTCAGCCGTAGGTGAAATGATTTACTGGCTAATTAAACCGCTTGGGATAAAAATCACTCCTGAGATAGCCACTTACCTTTATTCTGCAATTTTTTCCGATACCGGCTCTTTCCAGTTTTCCAATACCTCCGGCCAGACACTTTATGTTTGCCATCAACTGGTTGAAGCTGGTGCCAGCCCGCATGCCGTCGCCGAGAAATTGCTTAATAATAACTCACCCTCGAAAATCAGGCTCCTCGGCCGGATCTTATCCACCCTGCAGCTGAACAAAGCAGGCAACATCGCTATCATTACCATGCTGATCAGGGACAGAGAGGAGTTTGGCTTTAAGGAAGTGGATATAGAGGATGCTACCACTCTGGCCAGGTCAATAAAGGGAGTGGAAATGGTCATCTTCTTTAAGGAGATTTCTCCTGGCAAGTTCCGGGTAAGCCTGAGATCGAAAGGTCGGGCCAATTCCGCCCTGGTGGCTGAGAAATTTGGCGGCGGTGGTCATGTAAATGCTTCAGGTTTTACCGTCTATGGCCAGCTGGAAGAGCTTTATGACCAAATCCCGGCTGAAATAGAAAGAATAATACTTAACGACAAAACTAAACTGTCAACCTGATGGACGGCTTAATAATCACTGATAAGCCAGCCGGCTGGACTTCTCATGATGTTGTAGTTAAGCTGAGAAAAATTCTCGGCGAAAAAAGAATAGGCCATGCCGGCACACTCGATCCGTTGGCCACTGGGGTTCTGATTATAACTGTCGGCCAGGCCACCAGACTTTTCCCTTACCTATCCCGAGCTGACAAGACTTATACCGGCCAGATAACTCTGGGACAGGCAACTGATACTTATGATTCGCTTGGAAAACTGGTTGGAGAAAAATGCCAGCAGTATCCTGATATCAATCCAGTTGAGAAGGCATTAGAATCCTTAACTGGAGAACTAGATCAGTTTCCACCTCCTTTTTCAGCCAAAAAAATCAATGGGCAGCGGGCTTTCGAGCTGGCCAGAAGAGGCCAGAGGCCTGAATTAAAGCCAGTAAAAATTAACGTCTACCGCTTTTTTGTCCTAAATTATCAGCCACCAGAAATAACTTTTCAGGTCGAGTGTTCGTCAGGGACTTATATCAGAAGCCTGGCCCATGAACTTGGCCAGAAGCTTGGCTGTGGTGCCCATCTTTCCAAACTGAGGCGAATCGTATCTGGGCCATATTCTGAAGCTGATGCCCGCAGTCCGAAACAGATTGAAGAACTCCAGCGAGCGCAATTATCTTCTCAATTCATAATTCCCCTTGACTATGTCCTGTCCTGGCAGCCAGCTATCTGGGTTGAGGCCAACGGGCAATTAAAATTTCAACACGGACAACCCCTCGGGCTGCAGGACCTGATTAAAGTTGACCTTAGGCGGAGAGACCAGGCGGACCCAGCTATCTTCAGGGTCCTGACCGAAGACAATCACCTTCTTGGACTGGCTAGATTCAAGCCTGAGGAGAAGCTTTTCCAGCCAGATGTGGTTTTCCAACGCCAGAGATCAAGTTCCTTATAAATTAGTTAATCTTATAAGTCCTGGCTGAAAAATCTTTACACCTCTCCTTGAATTTTGCCCCTATCTAATGTATTTTAAATAAAGAATGAGGCTAAATAAGAACCAAATAGAACATTTATCATTTACAATTTTAAGGACTCTGATTAAAGAGGGCAAAATCCTGGTTGAGGACAAGAGCCGGGTATTAGAAGAGATTGTTAACCTGTTGTCAGACGAATTTCTTAAGGAAGATAAGCTCGATCAAGAAGTAAGGGAAATCTTAAATAAACACATAGATGAAATTCGTAAAGGCAACATAGAATACCAGACCATGTTCAAAATGATTAAGACCAAATTGGCCAAGGAAAGGAATATTGTTATCTGATGACCCGCTTATCGAGGGAAAAGATTCACCATCTATCAAAACTGATAGTTAATGCTCTTTATAAGAATGATCTGGTAGAATTTCTGGATGAACCAAACGAAATCCGTCTGACCATAGTTAAGGCTATCGATGAAGAAATGAAACTCTATGATCAGCTTGACCAAAAAGCTCGGGAGAAAATAACCTCACAAAAAAAGCAAATAGTAGAAGGTTCCCAGGAGTGGGAAATACTTTACCGCAAGTATTACAACGAAGAACTGGCTAAACTGACCAAACTGTCTGAATAACTAAGATAGCCAGGTCATCTAAGGTATGAAAGTATAATAGCTTTTAAATTGGAAGCCAGTCCTCAAAACCTAAGTTCATTTCCTTCTTGACTTTCTATCACCAGGCTTCATCCTGAACAGACTGCCTGTTTAACTCCATTAACCACAGGGCTTTTTTCCCGATTATTGACAGCTATTTTCCTCTTCCGCCACCTTATTGGCTCTGACTCCAGTCACGATTTCAATCCCTTCATCAATAGCTCAAACAGCAAACACCTGAAATTTACCTCCCATGACTGCCTGGCGGTTCTGATAATTTGAGGGCAGTTGATGGCAGGCCTCCTTGTTCTGCTATCTGATCTTCAAAATAAACACCTGACCGACCTTAATAAACAATAAATAGGCTGGAAATATCTGAACAGAAACATATTAAAAAAAAGGGGCGGATAATCCGCCCCTTTCTACCTGAAAATCAATAATTAATTAGAAATTAAATCTAAAACCGATTCCCATTTTGTGGCTGTCAAACGTACGTCCTATAGGAGCTCTAAATTCAAAGAAAATCTGGCCCATTTTCAAATAGTTATCAAAAACTGTAAAACCAAGCTGGCCAACCGCATCAGCTCCGGCTTTACGCATATCTACTTCTTTGGTGGTAAAACCTGGCCCAACCCCGAAATAGGCTTTGCCCAGATGGAAGTTAGCCAGCAGTTCGGCCATAATAATGGTTTTCCAGGGAGAGCCTTTCAGAGGAAGACCAGCACCGGCTGTGAAGGTCAGACTGATTTTATCCGGATTAAGCCAGGTAAACAAACCGGGTCTAACATATAGATAGGCAACATAGTCAGACAAATCATATTCATCTCCACCGTGGGCCAGCATTGGGCCAAATTCAATTAATCCAAAGAGTTTCTTTCTGGTGACGGTAAAGCTCTTGCTGGAATCACCGGTCGGAGCCGAGACAGCGCCATCATTATCATAAGCGGTTGCAGCCACAGTAAAAGTGCCTTCCTTATAAAGGGTCTTTTCCCAGGTAAATGGTTTTTCACTATCAACATAAGAATCAACTACCTGGCCATTATCATCTTTTAATTCAAAGGCAACTTTAGTTACTTCACCATCAGAATCAGAAGAACCGGAGGCATCAAAGGTAATAGGACGTCCATAATAATTCTTGCATTCAGTGCAGCTAGGAACAACACTGGCTATAGGAGGATAGTTAATATAAACCCTGGCTTCACATGGATTGGCAGAAGGCTTATCAGCCATATTAATTGCTGTTCCTTTGAAAACATACTCACCTGGCTTGTCCAGCTTGGTCTGCCATCTGGGTGAATCAGGAGTCAGTTCCTTGGTGGCCACTTTATTACCCTGTTTATCCAGGACCTCAATTTTAAGGCTTTTGGCATACTGACTGCCGCTCATGTCAACAGTAATTGGATCATTAATATTGGCTTTAGCTGGAGAAACTTTAAGACTGCAGATAGCTTCAGGAATAGCTTCAGTCATACCGACATAGGCAATATTTCCACACGGCTTGGGAATCATGAATGTATAAGTTTTAAAACCGACCTTTACCTTTACTGCAAAAGCTTCAATGGGCTTTTTCCCAGCCCATTCCAGCGGCCCGCTAACCTTAACTTTTCCTTGAGATCTGAATAACATCCATTGAACTGTTTCACCAATATTCCAGGCCGTATCTTCGAACTCAGCAGTTTTTAACTGATCAATAAATGGCTGATATACTTCACTCATGCCAGCCTGGTCAAAACCAGCCTTAATGTCAGCTGAATAACGGTCAACCAGCATTTTCATAACTTCCGCAGTAGGAATCTGACCCCTTACCCGAACGAAGGTGTACTGACCTAAAGACTTTATTTTTTTTACTTCAGCAGAAGCCTGAGATACCAAAACAATAGCTAGTGCCAGACAGATTAAAACTACGATCTTTTTGTTTTTCATTCACTCACCTCCTGTAAATTTTCTGACGTTTTAATTAAATAAGAAACTTGACCTGTTGTCAAGAAAATAAACCAATATTACCCCGCTTTTATTTTTAGCACAATTACTGTTCAAAATGGCCTCAAAGGCCAACCGTTATTTCGGGCTTGTCTCCTTTATTTAAAAATCAGACAAAGCAATCTCAAAAATTATATCTAAGTCCGACTGCCATCTTATGACAATCAGAGAACGAGCGGCCAATTGGAACACGAAATTCAAAATAGAGCTGCCACATAGAGAGATAATTGTTTGACAAGGTCACGCCAAGCTGACCCAGGGCATCAGCACCGGCCTTTCGGTCAGACCTCTCCTTAGTCATAAAGCCCGCTCCGAGACCTAAAAACGCTTTCCCCATATGGACATTGCCTAAAAGGTTAACGGTGATAACCGGCTTCCAGGGGCTACCCTTAAACGGAACAGCTGCGCCGCTGGTAAAAGTCAGACTGGTCTTATCAGGATTAAGCCAGACAAACATGCCTGTCCGAACGAAAGCAAAAGCTGTATAAGAACCATGAGCCAGTAACGGTCCTGCCTCGGCCGCTATAAATAGAGTCTTTCTGGTAACTTTGATGGTCTTTCTGGATTCAGGAGTAGCTATTGAAGCAGCACCATCATTATCATAAGCAGTCACAGAAATTGTATATTCTCCAGGAGAATAAATGGTCTTTTCCCAGATATAGGGCTTTTGCGTAGCTGTCAGGGAATCCACCACCAGGCCATTGCTGTCGGATAGTTCAAAGACAACCCTGGTGACCTCCCCATCCTGGTCAGATGAACCGGAAGCATCAAAGGTCAGTGGACGTCCGATATATTCTCGGCAGTCGACACAATTAGGAACAACCCTGGCTAATGGCGGGAAATTAATATAAACCCGGCCCTCACACGTATTGGTAGAAGGCTTATCCGCCAGGTTAATAGCAGTCCCCTTAAAAACATATTCTCCGGGTTTATCAAGTTTGGTCTGCCATCTGGGTGCATCCGGAGTCAGCTCCTTACTCGAGACTTTGTTTGCCTGTTTATCAAAAACTTCAACTCTGAGGCTCTTGGCATATTGACTGCCGCTCATATCAATGGTAATCGGGTCATTAATATTGGCTTTGGACGGCGAAACTTTAAGGTTACAGATGGCCTCAGGAATCTCCTCTACTTCATCCAGTAGAGCAATATTCCCGCAGGGTTTGGGAATAATAAAAGTATAAGTTTTAAAACCTTTTTTCACTTTAACCGCAAAGACTTCGAGAGGTTTTTTCCCCGCCCATTCAAGCGGCCCGGTGACTTTGATTTTGCCCTGCGAACGGAAGAGCATCCATTTAACTGTTTCTCCGATATTCCAGGTGATGTCTTCGAACTGAGCGCTTTTTAGTTGTTCAATAAAGGCTAAATAAATATCTCCATAGCCAGCTTGATCAAAGCCATATTTAATGTCGCCAGCATAGCGATCAGCCAGAATTTTCATAACTTCTGGTGTCGGTATAGTTCCTCTTACACGAACAAAGGTAAAATTTCCCATGCTTTTAATTTTTTTGACTTCAGCTGATGCCCCGATGACTAAAAGAAATATCAGACATGGTATAAACAACATTTTTAGTCTTTTAGTTTGCATCCCGCACCTCCCTAACATATTGATTAATCTATGAATAAAACAAAACGACAGTTGTTGTCAACAGAAAAACTATTTTTCTTGTTTTACTTTGTTATCGAGATTTATGAAAATATCTTCATTTTTTATCGCCGTTTTGGTAAAATAACGATTAACTGCAGCCGATCTCTCCAAAAGCTGGTGGTGCTGTTTTCTAATTAAAGTCAGGTCACCCAGCTTGGCTTTGAGCGGAAATAGAAAGGAATTCTGTATGAGATTTTGGAAGGAGACAGAAAGTGAACGTTGTCCGTGAAGAAATCGAACTTCAGGTTATTACTCCCAATGAACCTGGAATTTTTGGACGGGTTCTGGCCACCCTGGCCAATGCCGGGATTAATCTCCGGGCCTACTGTGTTCAGTCTGAAAAGTATCAAGAAAAAAGTCAATTTAATCTGGTTACTTCTGATTATAAAAAAGCTGAAGCAGCCCTGCGGTCACTCGGCTTTAAAATAAAAACCACCAAGGTTATTACCGTCGAGGTTGATGACCGGATCGGCGTTGGAGCCGAAATAGGTGCCCTGCTGGCAGGAGCTGTGGTTGACATCAGATATTCCTATGGATCATCAGCCGGGGCTGGTCGCAGCCTGTTAGTTTTCAAGACGAGTAATAACAGTAAGGCTTTAAAAACTCTGCAATAAGTTGTTTTCCTGCAAACCGGGTGGCGATTTAATTTATGATAAAATTTTTGTCAGGGGGGCCGAAAACTTATTTGACAAACCAGAGTTTTTTAAATAAAATTTTAACTTAAGAAATTTAAGGAGGTAAGCATGTCGAAAGCTGAGCCTAATGTCGTCCCCTTGTGCGACGTCTTACTCGTTCTGCTAATTATTTTTATGGTAATAACACCTATGGTTCAGATGGGTATTGACGTAAAATTGCCTGAAGTTCAGACCTCAGATTCAAAAAGTGGTCAGGATCCCAATGTTATTGTTCTTACTGTCAAGAAAAATGACCAGGTAGAAATACAGAAGAATCCTCTGGAATTAAGGTTGCTGCTGGAGGAGTTACGCCGTTTATATGCTGCCCGTCAGGATAAGACCATTTTTATCAGAGCTGACGCCAAAGTTCCTTTTAGCAAAGTGATGGAAGTCATGGATATTTGCAAAGGAGCAGGAGTGGAGACTCTGGCTATAATTCCTGAGCTTTTTGAAGAGTAAGATTCTAAAATATTTAAGTTTTGCCTGAGTCTATTCTGAAATATAAGGGACCCAGTGGCAGGGTCCCTTTTTTATTTTATGGCTAAAAACAAGAAAACTTTATCCAGGCCCGCCTCTTTCGATAAACGACCTCTTCTCCCCAAAAAATAAAAAACTCGCACGCTGGATTAGCCACTCACTTTTTCACGTGAATCTGGCTATTACCAGCTTTCCTTGACAGTTTTATTTCTGAATAATCGGGCCGATCACTTCTCTCGATATGACCAGCCTCTGGATTTCATTCGTGCCTTCATAAATTTGAAGCAGTTTGGCATCCCTGACCAGTTTTTCAATCGGATAGTCCTTCATATAGCCATAGCCGCCAAAAATCTGCAGGGCTTCCAGAGAGGCATTCATGGCCAGGTCAGAGCCAAAACACTTGGCCATGGCCGACACCAGACCACAGGACAGCCCCTGATCAACCATCCAGGCAGCTTTCCAGACCAATAATCTGGCTGCTTCTACCTCAGTTGCCATTTGTGCAATCTTAAAAGCTGTCGCCTGAAAAGTGGCTATCGGCTGGCCAAACTGCACCCTGGTTTTGGAATATTCAACAGCATACTCGAGAGCAGCTCTGGCCAGTCCAACTCCGGCTGCACCTACCGCCGCCCTGGTGCGATCAAAAGTCCTCATAGCAATCAGAAACCCCTGTCCTACCCTACCCAGAATATTTTCAGCCGGTACCCTGACATCTTCGAAAAATATCTCGGCCGTATTAGAGGCCCGCTGTCCCATTTTATCTTCTATCTTGCCGATGGTGATGCCCGGAGTTTCTCGGGGAACAACAAAGGCTGTCAGACCCCTGGCTCCTTTCTGAGGGGCAGCATTGGCGAAAACCACATATAAGCTGGCCACCCCGCCATTAGTTATAAAACATTTCGAACCATTAATAACATAATCAGAACCATCTTTTCGGGCAAGAGTCTTAATAGCTGTGTTGTCGGAGCCCGCTTCTCTTTCCGTCAGACAGTAGGAAGCAAAACTCATTTTCCTGGAAAAAGGGGTCAAAAATTTCTTTTTCTGCTCTTCCTGGCCGTAAAGGATAATCGGTGTAAAAGCCAGCGAATTGGCCATCATGGTGGTGTACATCCCAGGACAGCCCCAGGACAGTTCTTCTGAGATGATGGCCATTTCCAGATCTGATAAGCCGCCACCTCCATATTCTACAGGGACATTACAGGTTAAAAAGCCTGCCTCAAAAGCCTTTTGCATCACATCCTCAGGGAATTGTTCCTCTCGATCATAGAAAGCTGCCTTTGGCCTCATCTCCTTTTCAGCAAAGGAATGAGCCATTTCTTGCAGGGCTTTTTGTTCTTCAGTCAATTCAAAAGAAATCACCTCGCACCTCTCTTAAAAGAAATATTCTAAATTTTTCCCAGCATTAAGGTTTTCTTATAATTAAATAATAGCTTTTTGTCAACCTCAATGCCTGGCGGATATCATCCAGCAAGAGACCAGATAAGACACGAGCTGCCGTCCTGGTCGGAATCAAGATGGCTGGTCCTGCCCGGTCGCTAAAGTTTTTCGGAGGCGAGAAACCATTGTTTTATGATAATTATGTACACTTTAGCTGCTTGAAAAACAAGCTGGCTTGTTGTATAAGATTTTCTTATTTCCAGAAAGGATGATAAAAATGAAGATTTTTGACTCTCTAGGTGTGGCTAAAGCCGATATTCTCCTGCCAGTGGAGAGTTTGGATTTAAATCGCTGGTCAGTTATTGCCTGCGATCAATTTACCTCGGAGCCCGAATACTGGGACAGGGTAGCTGCTCTGGTCGGCTCTGCTCCCTCGACTTTCCATTTAATTTATCCTGAAGTTTATCTTAACGCCCCTGATAAAGAGACCAGAATTAAAAATATCAAAAGCAAGATGAGAGAATACCTCTCGACAGGTGTTTTTAATCAGTTAGAGGGAATAATCTATGTCGAACGAGAAACAGCTCACGGGTGGCGAAAGGGTCTGCTTTTCGCCGTTGACCTGGAAAAATATGATTACCGACCTCAGGCCAAAAGTCTTATCCGGGCAACTGAAGGGACTATTCTGGAGAGAATCCCGCCCCGGGTGCAGATCAGAGAGGGCGCAGAGCTGGAGCTGCCTCACATTATGATGCTGGTCGATGATCCGGAAAATTCGTTTATCGGGCCGGCCAGTGAGCACCGGCAGGATTTTCCCCTCCTATATGATTTTGATTTGATGTTTGATTCTGGCCGCCTTCGTGGATTTCTGATAAATCAACCAAACGTCGAAGAAGAAATTCTGGCTGGCTTGAGTCAGCTAGCTGATCAGAAAAAATTCTGCCAGAGATATAACCTTTTGCCGGAGACTCCCCTTCTTCTTTATGCCGTCGGCGATGGTAACCATTCGCTGGCCACGGCCAAAACCATCTGGGAAAAGACCAAAGCTGCCAGCGCCAACCCGGAGGAATTAAAAAATTCTCCCCTGCGTTATGCTCTGGTGGAGATCGTTAATCTTCATGACGAGTCGCTGGTCTTTGAACCAATTCACAGAATTCTATTTGAAGTCAAGAATCTCCTTGCTCTCGAAGATGAACTTAGAGCTTTTTTCCAGCAGGAAGTGGAGATCCTTTCCCATCCATCTTATGAAGATTTAAAAAGAACGATCAATAACAAGAAGAAAAATGAGCAGATAGCGGGCCTGATTTTAAACCAGGGCTTTAAATCTATAAAATTTCTAAAGCCTTCGACCAACCTCACAGTAGGAACTATCCAGGCTTTTCTGGATAAATTTTTGAATGACGGGAAAGCTCAAAACCTTGATTATGTCCACGGAGATGATTCCCTCCTTCAACTGGTCAGGAAAAGCGAAAATAATGCTGGCATTTATCTCCCAGCTCTGGACAAGAACCAGCTTTTCCCGACAGTTATTCTTGACGGAGCACTGCCCAGAAAAACCTTTTCCATGGGGGAGGCCTGGGAAAAGCGTTTTTATCTGGAAGGCAGAAAGCTGATTAACCGTTAATGAGATTGCGGTTAAAAGCCTCATTTAAAAACAGTTTTTGCCAGAGTAGCTCGGGACGAATTGTCTCATTTACGGTTAAAGCAATAACCGGTATACCCTGCTTTGTAAGAAAAGAAAGAAGCGGTTTAGTTCTTTCCTCATAAAGGTGATAGCGATGACTTATCATCTCCGGGCGATCATCTGCTCGGCTGGTTCGGTCTCCATCCAGGTTGGCCAGAATCCTTCTAATCGAGATATCTTCGGGGCAGTCCAGGTTAACCGCCAGAACAATCCTGGTCAGGCCTTCTAACCAGGCAACCTGGCCCTCATGGCGGGGCAATCCGTTTAAAACCAGGATATCTGTTGCTGACGGGCTGTTCTTATTCAGAAAGTTTGTTAAAATCTTACGGGTCAGTTCCCGGTCAGACTCCTCAAACAAGATACCTTTTTCCACTGTCTGGCAGATGCGTTCTATTTCCTGAGAATCATAAGAGATTTGAAGCCCGTTCAGCCTGCCAGTTGGGACGGTTTGCTCTGACCAGGTTTCAAGTATGTGCCTTAATTCCTGACCAAAATCAAAGGATAGAAAGCGTCTGCCGCTTAGAAGTTGCCGACCGAGATACTGGCTAAGGGGACTTTTACCCGCACCGGGCGGCCCGAGCAGCAAAAGGCTTTTAATTGCAGTCATGCTTGTTGGCTTTAAAATTGGACCCTCACCCTCTTTATCTTATCCTCTGTATAACTTTCTCTAAAATAAGACCTGCGCCCGGCAGGGCTCGAACCTGCGGCCTTCTGATTCGTAGTCAGACGCTCTATCCAACTGAGCTACGGGCGCTTAAAACAACTTGATTAATATTAACCTAACAACCTAGTTTTTTCAATCATCAGACTCAATCCAGAGGTCAGGACTTATCTGATCTTAAGCACTGCCGCCCCGTTTATCCGGCTGTGCTTAACAGCTTCAAGGGCTTCATTAGCTCTTTCTAAAGGAAAAATATGCACTTCTGTTCTGATGGGAATCTCAGCTGCGATTTTCAAAAATTCCATGCCATCCTGGCGGGTGGCATTAGCTACACTCTTAAGTGTCTTTTCATAGTAAAGGTGCTCTTCATAATCAAGTTCAGGCACCGGGCTTAGATAAATCCCGGCTAAGGCTACCGTCCCTCCCCTATCTACGACTTCTAAGGCCCGGCGGGCAATCTCTCCAACTGGGGCAAAGACAATGGCCGCCTCAAGTTTCGCTGGCGGATCTTCAGAGGGCTGTCCAGCCCAGACTGCCCCCAGCTTCAAAGCCTGTTCCCGGTGCTCAGCTTTCCTGGAAAAAACATAAACCTGACTTCCCAGGTAATTGGCGACCTGGATGGTCACATGGGCAGAAGCTCCAAAACCAAATAATCCCAGCTTCTCGCCGGGCTTCAGGCCGCTAAGCCTCAAAGAGCGATAGCCAATGATGCCGGCACACAGAAGAGGAGCAGCCTGGTCATCAGGGAAATTTTCTGGCAATTTATAAGCAAACGATTCGGGCACAACTACCAGTTCAGCATAACCTCCATCTACATCATAACCTGTAAACTTAGCTTTATGGCAAAGGTTTTCTCTTTGAGTTAAACAGAAGTGGCAGTGCCCGCAGGTTTGATAGAGCCAGGCGCAACCAGCTCTCTCGCCAGTTTGAAAAAGTGTTACCTTTTCACCTGTCTTCTCTACCCATCCGACAACTTGATGACCTGGAATTCTAGGTAGTCTGACGGAAGGCAGTTCTCCTTCAACTGTGTGTAAATCCGTATGGCAGACACCACAATATGATACCCTGATAAGAAGCTCGTCGGGCCCTGGTTTGGGCCAACTTACTTCTTTTAATTTTAGTGGCCGGCTCTCAATCGGGCTAAAGTCGCTCAGAACCATAGCTTTCATTCACCCTCTCCTTTCTCCGGGTACTACCCGATTCTGTTCAGCTTTTTGGTCAGCCGGTCAACCCGCTTTTCAAAATCTTTCTCAAAAGCAGAATTGGCTTCCCGGGATAAGGCCAGCCCGTCCAGGGCAAATTTCAGGGCGACTTCTGGCTGTCTGAGCTGATGTTCATAATACATAGCCAGTTCCCGCCACGCTTCCAAATCTTCACTGTGCTGACTGAGATCTTCCCAGAGCGTAATTGATTTTTCCCATTCGCCGCATCTTTTGAAATAGAGGGCTAAATTTTTTTTGACCTTGACCGATAATTCAAATGGTAGCTCCTGACTTAAAGCCTTTTCATACAGCTCGGCTGATTTCTTCTTTTCACCAGCTTTCTCCCAGATTTTTCCCAGGCCAAAAAGCTCCAGGCTATCAATCTCTGTCTCCTGATTCTCAAGGCTTTGCCCGACAGTCAGAGCCCCGGCTACTACCACCCCATAAAGCGACATGATATCTTCCTGGTTATGATAGAGAATCGGCTCAATCAGGGAAAAATTCGCCGTTCTTAAATACTGAAAGTACCGCCAGGGGATTTCCTCCGAGGGAATATCTTCTGCCCGATCAGCTCCCAGATGAGCCAGTGCCAGATTATAAAGCCGGCAGCTTTCATACTTATACTTCCAGAGATATCGGGCAGAAAATAAGAAATCAAGATGGGGCAAATCTGATAAAGGGCATCTCAGACGATTGAGAGTAAAGCGCGTTTCCAGTAAAGGCAGATCAAACCCTTTACCGTTATAAGAGATAACCGAGGTAAATTTTCTCTCCTGCAGGAGCTCCAGCAGCTCTCCCAGCATCTTAAATTCTGCGGCCAGATCATTGAGGAAAAATTGAACGACTTTAAACGCCTCCTGGTCAAAAAAGCCCAGCCCAATGAGGAAAGGTGTAGTGCCAGTTCCTCCGGCCAGGCCGGTAGTTTCAAGGTCAATAAAGACTGCGCCGTCCAGCGAAAGCTCTTTAAAGGCTTTGTCCCGGCTCAGAAGATGAAGAACCTGCCCTGGTATGTTTAAACCAAGAGAAATAGGTATCTGGCCATAGCTCGAATTGAGCCTGAAACTATTTTCAAGGACTAAGAAAGGCTGATGAGGCAAGTTCGAGACAGCTTGATGATCAATCCTGTCCACTCCCGCTTTTTTTTCTGGCTCTTTTTGTCTGGAAAGAGCCAGTAACTTTTCTAACTTCTCCCTGGTGTTCAGATTTTTCTGAGATTCTATGTTTTTCCACAGCTCCTTGATTTTATCCGGCTGCTCCTGTCTGGCTGTCTTTTTTCTTAACTGTTCCCTCAAGTCATCCAGGTCCATCTGCCTGCCTTTTCAGTCGTACTATAAACGAGACTTTTTTATTTTAGCCTAAAAAACTTTTTACTGTCATCATTATATCACTTATAATAAAAAATGAATGAAAGCCGCCTCCCGGATAAGTGATTTGCCATTCCCGAGTGGCATTTTATATTTAGATTAAACGATTAATCATACGTTCAAGAGGACAGCATCCATGTGTGCTGAGTATTATATGGCCTTTGACCTGGGGGCTGAAAGCGGGCGGGCCATGCTTGGTTCCCTGGCTGATGACAAAATCAGACTGACCGAACTACATCGCTTTCCCTCCCGGTTGATCTGCAGTCAGTACAACCTTCACTGGGATGTTTACTACCTTTTTGAAGAAATAAGGCAGGTCCTGGAAAAAATCCGGCGTCAGGGTCTGAGGCTAAACAGCCTGGGAATTGATACCTGGGGAGTTGATTTTGGTCTGATAGATAAGAGAGGCCAGATTCTCGGCCTGCCTTTCTGCTATCGAGATAAAACCTTTCCTCGAGCAGCAGAGGATTACCTGCGGGAATTTTCAGGAGAAAAACTTTATCAGCTAACAGGCATTCAATTCATGCCTTTTAATACCATTTTTCAGCTCTATGCCCTTCAGGAGGAAAATCCTGTCTGGCTGGAACTGGCTGACCAAATGCTTTTTATGCCCGACCTGCTCAACTTCCTTTTAACTGGAATCAAAGCTACTGATCTGACCATTGCCTCTACCTCCCAGCTATTATCTCCGTTCAGCCGTCAGTGGTTACCCCAGCTTCTTGAACGGATGGGAGTACCAAGCCAGCTGTTACCAGAAATAAACCAGCCCGGGCAAATTCTCGGTCGACTTTCACCCTGGCTAGTAGAGGACGGCCTACCTGATGTCCAGGTCGTTCAGGTGGCCGGTCACGATACAGCTTCGGCTGTGGCCGCCGTCCCCGCAGAAAGAGATAGCTGGCTTTACATCAGCTCAGGTACCTGGTCACTCATCGGAGTTGAACTTCCTGAGCCTGTGATTAATGCGCGTTCTTTCCAGGCTAATTTTACCAATGAAAGCGGTCTGGGAAAGACTATCCGGTTTCTGAAGAATGTCACCGGCCTGTGGCTTCTTCAGCAATGCCGGAAAACCTGGTCTCAAAGGGAAGAATTAACCTATGAGCAACTGGCCGAAATGGCTGATAAAGCCAGGCCGTTTGAGCTCTTTCTTGATCCCGATGCAGCTGAATTTCTTAATCCGGGAAATATGGTCGAGGCTATAACTGATTATGCCCGCCGGACGGGGCAGGCCATTCCGTCTGAACCAGGAGCAATGACACGAGCTATTCTTGAAAGCCTGGCTTTAAAGTACCGGCTGGTGATGGAGGACCTCGAGGATCTAACCGGCCAGAACTTTAAGGTCATTCATATCATCGGCGGGGGTTCAAAGAACGCTCTGTTAAATCAATTTACAGCCGAGGCAACGGGTAAACTGGTTTTAGCTGGGCCAGAGGAAGCTACCGCTGTCGGGAATATCCTGATTCAAGCTATGGCTGCCGGCCAGCTTGACGACCGGCAGGAGCTAAGGAAAATTGTCAGGCAATCCTTTGAAATAAAAGAATTCAGGCCGCGTTCAGTGGAAATATGGGAAAAAGCCCTTGCTGAGTTTAAGGCCAGGCTGGCCGATGCCGGGACAAACAACCCTGCCTAAATAAAACTGGAGTTAGCCTGGCTTTTTACTCCCTTGACAGAAGCCAGCTAAAAATTATAAGAACTTAGTGGTGAGGAGGGTTGTTTATGGATTACACGTCAGTAGAAAAAAAATACAATGAAGCCCGGGAGAAACTGGCCGAAACAGGAGTCAAGGCTGATGAGGCTTTGCAAAAGCTCGAAGCCTATCAGCTGTCCATTCACTGCTGGCAGGGAGATGACCTTAGAGGCTTTGAACAGGCCACCTCAGAGCTAACCGGTTCAGGTTTGCAGGTTACCGGTAATTATCCTGGCAGACCAAGAAATGTAGAGGAGCTCAGACAGGATCTGGAGAAAGCCCTATCTTTAATCCCCGGGCGCCATCGTCTTAATCTTCATTCTATTTACGGGGAATTTGATGGCCCTGTTGAAAGGAATGAGTATGAACCAGGCCATTTTCGAGGTTGGTTAGAATGGGCTAAAGCTCTTAATCTGAAGCTTGATTTTAATGCCACCTGTTTTGCTCATCCAAAGGCCGCTTCTGGTTTAACCCTGAGTCATCCGAAAAAAGAAATAAGAAAATTCTGGATAGAGCATGTTAAGGCCTGCCGGAAAATAGCTGCTTTCTTCGGGCGTGAGCTCAAATCTTACTCGATTCATAATCTGTGGATACCCGATGGGCTGAAGGATTGGCCGGCTAATCGCTGGCTTTACCGGCATTTACTTTTTGAGTCCCTCGAGGAAATATTTGAAACTGAATACAGTCAGACCCAGCTTAAGGATTCACTGGAAAGCAAGCTGTTCGGCTTAGGGAGTGAGGCTTATGTCGTTGGTTCTCATGAATTCTATTTAAGTTATGCCCAGAAAAAGGGCAAGATGATTTGCCTTGATCTCGGACATTTTCATCCGACCGAATCAATACCTGACAAAATTTCAGGCCTTATGACCGGCGGTGGCGAGCTGCTTCTCCATTTCAGCCGGGGGATAAGGTGGGATTCAGACCATGTCGTTTTGCTTAACGATGATATAGAGGCTCTGTGCGAGGAGGTTGTGGCTGTTCCTAATCCAGAAAGGATACATTTAGCCCTCGACTATTTTGATGCCTCCATGAATCGGGTTGGAGCCTGGGTCCTAGGAGCCAGGGCGGTAGAGCGGGGCCTGCTCAGAGCACTTCTTCTGCCTAAAAAACAGCTGGAAGAAGCTGAACTCAAAGGAGATAATCTGGAAAAACTTTACTGGCGGCAGTACGCCCGGGATTTACCTTTTGGTGCGGTCTGGGACTATTATTGCCTGACGAATGATATCCCTCTGGAAAGCCAGTGGCTGGAGAAAATCAAAGAATATGAAAAGGCTGTCCTGCACCAGAGAGATTAAAACTGTTCTTCAGGCTGACTGCTCTGCTGTCACCTGCCAACTTCCAGGACAAGGCTGGAGAGTGGAAGAGTGATGGCCAGAAACAGATTGAGTTTGACTGAGTCTTCTATCATAGATTAAACTAATCAGGCAAGGGTTAAGCATTATGTTTTCTGAAGACAGAACTCCGGGAAATCAGATTGAGGAAGAAAAAACTGATCCACAGGCCGTCCAGAAGGTCAAAGAGCTGGTTTTGTCTCTGACCAATACCATCTCTGCCCTTAAAATTTTCCCGGCCGCGCACGCATCAGCCATTCATTTCCGCCAGGACTTTATCTCCAGGTTGAAAGCTTTTCTCAACGAATATCAGAGACTTGAACTAGGTATCAGCGAATTTGGCTTTTATTATCAGGACAAACTGGTCTATCAGGACGAAATTTCCAGCAAGAGCCTGCCATTTTTTTTCTTTAAGGATGGTTTGCGCCTGCTGGCTTTTTATCAGGGAATGGATGATGAGGAAATAAACGATTTCCTGGAAATCATCAGAATTGAATCAGCCAAGCAGGCAGATGAATCAGATGTGGTTAACGCCCTCTGGCTAAAGGATTTTTCCAATCTTCAATATTATGCACCTGAAGAATTTATTGAAAACCGGATTCTGGAGGAAAGAACCGAAAGCCTTTCGAAACGTGGTCTGCAAATTATTCCTCAGGAGCTGGCCGGGAAAGTGGTAGATGTTAAGGTCAATCGCCAGGAGCTTTTTTCTGGACAGCTGGAGCTAAGACCTGAAGAAAAACAGGCTGTCAATTCTTTCGTCGATGAAGAGTTGCCTGAACTGCCGGAAAACTGGCAGCAGAACTTTGCCTTTGAGGTTGATGGCGGGGAGAGCAGCCCGGCAGTCAGCCTGGCCGGAAAGTTGCCGGTCTCCTTGAAATTAACCGGAGAAGAGCTTGGTGAGCTCAATCGTCTGCTTGAAAGAAACAGAAATCTGTCGCCTGAAGAAGAATTTATGAATCTCATGATGGAAATTATGGCTCTCGGAGAGAACGAAGAGCAATTTACCGCCAACCTCAATATTCTGGAGGATTTCTATTTTGAAAATATCAAAAATGGGCATTTTAATATTCCAATCATTTTAAATAAAAAGATAAAAGAACTCCGGGAATTGCTGTCTTCCAGCTCGGGTAACCAGGCCTTATGGCTGGATGATTTTCTGGCCAGAACATCAGATTTAAAAATTCTTGATGAGATCAGAAAACTTGTTGACGATAAAGTTGAGTTAAATTATGAGGCCCTGTATGAATATCTGAGCCAGTTTGGGCAGGCAGCCATTCCCTTTCTGGCAGAAATGTATGAGAAAGTGGAAGATCAGGGTTTCAGAAACCGTATTAAGGGCTTTTTCCAGGAGAACATAGCCACCGAGCCTGGAATTATTGCTTCTCAGATAGATGATCAGAAGCCGCAGCTAAGCGGCGTCATCATCGAAATAATGCAGGAACAGCCGGCCCAGAAAATCATCCCGTTTTTCACCGCTTTTCTGACCTTGAGCAGCCGTGATTTAAAATTAAAGGCCATAGATGCCCTGTCTTTGTTTCATGATGAGCTGGCTAATAAAATCCTGATGGCCTTCATGAATGATAAGGACCAGGAAGTCAGATTAAAAGCTACCACCAATTTGAAGTTTCTCGGCGATACTTCCCGCCTTGGTCAGCTGATGGCCGAGGTCTTCACCCCTAAATTCAGAGCCAGAAGCTTTGAAGAAAAAAAGGCTCTGTTTGAGTTTCTTGGCCGGACAAAAAGCGAGGAAGCCTTTAAGTTTCTCAAAAAGATATTTTTAAAAAAATCATGGCGGCGAAGTACAACTGAGTTGAAGATCTGTGCTGTAGCCAGTCTGGAAAAGATGGGCTCGAAAGAAGCTGTTAGTCTTTTAAGACGCGGAGAACACTTTTTTAACCGCCGGGTGCGGGAAGCCTCAGCCGAAGCTCTGGTCCGGCTGACTATGAAACTTTCTTGAGGCAAAGATGACAGAAGAAGCAAAAAAACAAACTGAATCAGGTGAATCAAGCCTCCCAATTCAAAAACTGGCCATTAATTTTCTGATTAGGTTTTATATTGTCTTCAAGGTGCTCAAACTCTATGCCGAAAATAATGAGCTTATTGAAGAACAGACCGGGATTCTGATGGAAGAGCTAAACAGGCTGAAGGAAATTGAGCCTGAAATAAAGTTCAGGATCAAACAGGAGTCTATTTTCTTCAATCAGCAACGGCTCAAATTCTCGCTCGCCAATTATCATATTTTTAAATTCCTGCTGGAGGAATTTCGAAAACGCGAAATAGGTGAGATAGACCTTTCACCCGACATCACCCGGCAAGAACTGACCAGAGCTCTGGCTATTCTCTGTCAGAAAAGAACAGAGCCAGAGCCCTTTGAGGCTATCCAGGCCGAACTTAAAGAGCATCAGATCACCGGCTTTAGCCTGGAAAAAATGCAGGCTTCGGAGTGGCGACTGAGCCCGGAAAAAAGTTCAGCTCGCCTGTATTTCCTAAGTATTCTTCATTTACGTGAAATTTCTGAGCGGGGGAAAGAGAATGAAAAAATTAGACTAAATACCACCAGGCGCTTGATCCAGTCCATTTTCAATCATCTGATAGACAACGAGTCCTTTCTTCTTGGCCTGACCAACATCAAAAATCACGATGAATATACCCTGAATCATTCGGTCAATGTCAGCTTGCTGGCCATTGCTCTGGGCAAAAGATTGGGACTCAGCCGGGTGGAACTGGTCGATCTGGGGCTGGCCGCTTTTTTCCATGATCTGGGGAAAATTGAGACACCACTCGAAATATTGAATAAACCCGGTCAGTTAACCGAAGAGGAAAGAAAAATAATGGAGCTTCATCCCCACCAGGGTGCAGAAAAACTTGTTCAGCTAAAGGAATTCAAACGCTTGCCCATCTCGGCTATCCACGTCGCCATGGAGCATCATATTAAGGAAGATCTTAGCGGCTATCCTCACTTTAAAATCAAACAAGATGTAAATCTCTACAGCCGGATTGTTAAAGTGTGTGATTTTTTTGATGCAATTACCACCAAAAGAGTCTACCGAAAAAAGGTTTTCACCCGGGCTGAAGCTCTAAGCTTGATGCTCGAACAAATTGGAACAGAATTTAATCCGGTTATTCTGAAAGCTTTTGTCCAGATGATGGGCGCTTTTCCCATCGGGTCAGTGGTGCTGCTTAACACAGGAGAAGTCGGCCTGGTCACAGCCGTTAATCAAGAGCTAAAGTTTCTTTTAAGACCAAAGGTCAAGATAATCGCCGATGGCGCCGGCAATAAAGTTGACGGAGAGATAATTGATTTAACCGAGATCGACCCGGAGAACAAAAAATATAAAAGAACAATAGTGAAAGAAATTAATCCTGATGACTACGGTCTGAACGTGGCTGATTATTTTCTGGCCCAGGCTGAAACCTGAGTATTTAAGACCCGATTGGAGCCAAAAATGAGTCTTCAAGCCCCTTTTAATTTGAAAGCAGAATATTTAAAAGAGGAAGTCATTGTTGACCATCCCCGGCCAAGATTCTTCTGGAATATCAAGAGCAGCCTCAGGAGGGATGTTCAGACTGCTTATCAGATTATACTGGCTTCTGAGCCTGAATTCTGCCAGAAGGAAATCGGTGATCTGTGGGATAGCGGCCGGATTGAATCAAGTGCCAGCAGTCATATTCCTTATGAAGGAGAAGAACTTATGAGCTGCCAGAAATATTACTGGCGCGTCCGCTGGTGGAACTCGGCTGGAGAAGTCAGCCCCTACAGTGAAGTTGCCTCTCTGTCTACCGGCTTCATGGGCAGTACAAAATTTAAGGCCAGCTGGATTACCATGACTCAGCCTGAAAGCTTTACTGGCCAGAAGACAGTCCTCCTCGGCCAGGAGGAACCGCCTGATCTTGAATACAAGGCTATCTATCTCAGAAAAGAATTTTCAAGCCCGGGCCCCGCCAGCCGGGCGACAATTTATATCTGCGGACTGGGTTACTATGAGCTTTATGTCAATGGCCAGAAGGTCGGCGACCGGGTGCTCGATCCCTGCTGGTCTGATTACCACCAGATTGCCTATTATTCCGTTTATGAAGTCGCTGATTTAATTTCCGACAAAAATGCCATCGGTGTCATTCTAGGCAACGGCCGGCATATTAAAAAATATGGCTACGATTTTCCTAAATTGATTTTTAAAATGGAAATATATTATGCTGCCGGCGGCTATAACCTTATTTCCAGTGATAACAGCTGGAAAGCTTCGCCTGGGCCTCTTCAGGAAAACGGACTTTATTTCGGAGAAAATTATGACCACCGCCTGGAACAGCCAGGCTGGAATCGGGCTGGATTCGATGATGAGAACTGGGAAAAAGTGGTGGAGGTGAAAGGACCGCCGTTAATCGCCCAGGATATCCCACCGATTAAAATAATGGAAAAACTCAAGCCCGAACGAATAACCTCACCGCAACCGGGTATCTATATTTTTGATTTTGGCCAGAACATTTCTGGCTGGGCTAAACTAAAATCCAGCGGGCCAGCAGGAACAGAAATCAGTTTGAGATTCGGTGAGCTTCTGCTACCCGATGGTAGCTTAAACACCGCTACCAACGATCAGGCCCGTGCCACAGATATTGTTGTTCTGAACGGCCAGGGGGAAGAAATCTATGAGCCAAGATTCACCTACCACGGTTTCAGATATGTCGAGCTGACTGGTTTCCCTGGCCGACCGGCCGAAGACACCCTCGAGGCACGCTTTGTCCATTCAGCCGTCGAACCAGTCGGTTACTTCGAATCTTCACATCCTTTGATTAACAGCATCCATAAATGCGTGGTGGCCAGCCAGCGGTCTAACCTGATGAGTATTCCCACTGACTGCCCCCAGAGAGATGAGCGTCATGGCTGGTTGGCTGATGCTGCTATGACCATGGAAGAAGCCTGCTTTAATTTTGATCTGGCTGCTTTTTACCAGCACTTCCTGCAGCTTATCAGGCTGGCCCAGAAAGAGGACGGCAGTTTGCCGGATTTTGTACCTCCTTATAATTCTTTTGTCTATCCGGCCGATCCAGCCTGGGGTTCAGCCTATATCAGCCTCTGCTGGCAGATTTATATGTTTTATGGCGATCAAGAAATACTTCAGAAACATTACCAGAGCCTGAAAAATTACCTTGATTTTCTAAAACAAAAAGCCAGTGGTCACCTCTTAACCGGGTTGGGCAAATATGGTGATTGGTGTCAGCCAGGCAGCCTGGTCGCCAAGAAAACCCCGCTCGATCTGGTTTCCACCTGCTTCTACTACCATGATGTCCTCCTGTTTTCAGACATCTGCGAACGACTTGGACG
>DCDG01000011.1 GCA_002316315.1 Candidatus Aminicenantes bacterium UBA1061
GGCACTGGCCAGTGATCTTGTCTCCAAGCCTGAGCTGGAAAAGGAATATCACGCCATCTTAAAAGAAATAGATCCGGATCGGCCTTTTCTCAATTCGACCGGCAGTAAGGTCAGTCCTGTTTCTGGCCCGTCAGGTGTCAAGATGAATGGACCCTATGACTGGGTACCGCCCAATTACTGGTATGAAGACAAAAAGAATGGCGGTGCTTTCGGCTTTAATACCGAAACCGGGCCGGGACCACAGGTTCCAGTCGTCGAGAGTCTGAGGAAAATGATTCCGGAAGAACATCTCTGGCCACCGGATGATGTCTGGTACTACCATTGCTGCCGCGGGATTTTCCGGAATCTGGACCGTTACCATCAGGCCATGAAGAACAGGCTGGGCTGGCCTGCTGAACTGGCCGAATATGAAAGAAAAGCCCAATATCTCAATTATGAAGCTGTCAGAGCGATGTTCGAGGCATTTGTGGCCAGAAGACCCGGGGCGACCGGAGTTATTCACTGGATGTTTAACTCAGCCTGGCCAAAGCTCTGGTGGCAACTCTTTGACTATTATTTGATGCCAACCGGAGCGTTTTATGGAGCCAGGAAAGCCTGCCAGCCTCTACATCTGATTTATGATTATGAGACCCGGGAAGTAATTGTTTCCAATCTAAGCAGCCAGAAATCAGAAAAACTCAAAGCTGTAATTAAGGTTCTGGATGCCGAGTCCAGGGAAAAATACAGTGCGGACTTTCCAGTGGAGCTTCTGCCCGATAGCTGGCTCAGTCTGGTCAAAATACCGGAGATGGACAATTCGACCGGTGTTTATTTTCTCGACCTTAAGTTATCCGGTCCAAAAGGCGAACTAAGAGATGAAAATTTTTATTGTCTGAGCAATCCACTAGACCAGCTGGATTTCGGTCAGACCAGCTGGTATGTCACTCCGGTCAAAAAATATGCCAACCTGACTGCCCTGAATTCTCTGCCTGAAGCTCAGGTCAACTATCGCTGGAAGGTCGAGGGCCGTGGCCAGAGAAGAAATCTCGTTATAGAACTGGCCAATAATTCTCCTTATGTAGCTTTTAATCTCGAAATTCAGGTGCTGAAAAAAATGAGAGAGCAATCGGTAGTACCGTTGTTTCTCGATGATAATTATTTTTCTCTACTGCCTGGTGACAAAAGGGTGATAAGAGGCTATTTTAATTTTGATGATCTGGAAGGTGATGAAGTAGATTTAAGAATCAGAGGCTGGAACGTCAGGGCCTATGTTAACAAATAATCGTGAATCGTGATCCGAATAAAGAGGAACGATGATGCCAGTCTTTAATCCTCTTTAAGAGATCTGACCAGTTCTTTTAACCTGTTCTGGCTGCTGTCAATGGACAGAGATTTTTCCCAGATAGCCAGGGCTCTGTCCCTATCACCCAGCTGAAAGTAACAGGTCCCCAGGTAATTCAGGATATCCACATTCAGCCCAAAACGGTTCAGGTATTGCTCATAATAAACAGTAGCCTGAGCGAACTGGTTAATTGATTGATAGGTGCGGCCGAGGAGGGAGAGGACCTCGGCTGGAGCCTCAGGCTGATCAAAAGGCTTGATAACCTCCAGAACTCGCTGCCAATCATTTTTTCTAAATAGAGCCTCTCCATAGGCCAGAGCCTGACTTAGCTCCGGTCGAGCTGCATAGGCCTGAGCAAGCCGAAGGCAGGCTTCTTCCACCCGGTTAGTGTTGAGAAGCTGCAGCCCCGTTTGAAATAACTCATCCTCGGGCTTGATCATGGCTTTAGAGACCAGAATGGGCCGCGCCAGACTGACGCCGGTGGACACCTCGAACTCAGCCCGGGCAGAACTTAAAACCCGATCCCCATCTATCAGTTCAACCACCAGCGTATAATAGCCAGGACGACAGCCATTAAGAGGAATTTTGCCGGTCAGGAGGTTGTCCCCGGTGAGGTTATCAAGCTTTTCTTCCCGGCTTAAAATCGGCTTGTCATCCTGCCTTAACTCATAACGAAGTTTGGCCTTTTCTCTTAAGTCAGCTTGAAGTCCCGATAATTGGGAACAAAAGACAAGATAATCAGACGTGACATAAGACTTTCTGGCCTGGACCAGGATCTGAGCTGATTCAATCATAAAAGGAGCCACTCCACCTTCCTGTTCGTCAGCCGGCAGAAGATCATAAGCCAGCAGAATCTTCCCCGGCTGTGGTTTCTGGCTCTCAGCTCGAAGATTTAGCAGGCACGAATAGCTGGAAAATTCCTTCGACAGAGGATTTTTGACCAGCAGATCAAAGTTATAATTGCCGGGGATAATCGGAAAAACATCCTGAAAGGAGATGGATCTTTTTCCGATCTCGGTCAGCTCTTCACGGCTGATGGTCAGAGGCACGGCCTTTTCAAACTGGTAGACAGTTTTACCCTGATCATCGGAGACGCGACCGTTAAAGACATATTTGACCAGATAATTTGAACCGTCAGGTTCAACTGATAATTTAGCTGGCTCAAACGAATAGTTAACCAGAAAATTCCCCTGGCTATCCTTCCTGGTCCAGATCTCAAAATCAGCTTTAAGATAGTTTGTACTGTATTCAACTTCAATTGAATCTTTGAATTTAAACCAGGCCTGGGCATAGGTATCTTCAATTTTTCTTTGAGGCAAAGACAAAACTGTGGCCAGCAATTTATTGGAAGCCAGATTGATGATGCCAGGTGCCATTCTTTCTGAAGGGATTAAGCTTAGCGATTGCTCGGCCAGATTCGGAGATAGCCGATAGAGTTTCTGATAAGCATCACGGGCATCACGGGCATTATACATATAATCAGCGACCAGCGCCTGCGGCCCATAATCAGAAGGCGAATAGAGAATATATTCACCCGTCCCTTCCTTTTTGAAAAAAATGATATTAAAAGCCGGTGGCAAATTTAACTCAGGATCGCCATAATAAAACCAGATCTGGGTCGGATAGACGCCATCAATATCCTCATACTTTTCGATGTTGTTGGGCGGGCCGAGTATGATATAAATACGGCCCTGGTCTGTTTTCCAGCCGGGCTTGCCTGTCCCCCGGCCAAGATATTGATTGGCATAATTCAGCCGGCGATAGTGTTCCTCTCTGAATTCATTGCGAGGAGTCTCGGGAGTCGGGTCGCGCTGCTTCCAGAAAGCTTCAATAAAAATATCACGTTCACGGTCTGTTTGAAGCTTTAAGAAAACTTCCTTTTCTTTGGGAGTGATGAGATAAACAACTTCCTCATCAAGCCATTTTCGATATCTTTCAGGCAGGTCAGAGGCCAGTAAGAAAAGACCGGACAAGAAAATCAAAGCCAGGCAGACCGGTCTTTTAAATCTGGAAATTTTAAGCAATCTAAATTTAACAGGCATCGGTTAATATTTAACCCGTCTTGCTCACCCGATAGGCGGGCCTCAACATTCTTGATTCTTTCTTCTTATACAGATTAAAATATATCTATTTTCTCGGCCTGAGGCAAAAAAGCGGCGCCCGGGAAATTCCCCGGGCGCCATAGTTCGACTTCCAACTACAAAATGTCTTTAGTCTTTAGTATTCGTAACTGAAACTCAACCGTATCATGCGTGAGGGGTAAGTTATACCGGAGACTCTCCCGATTTCAGGCTCAATTGCTCCTCCGTAGCCAGCGTTGGTAACAGCATGTTCGTTGAACAGATTAAGGATATCCACAGCCAGCCTGATCCGTCCAGCCCTCTGCAAGCTGAAGGCCCGGTCCAATCTCAAATCAACTACTGTTTCATGGGGCAGATACCACGGCTTTTTCGGATCGATGGACACAATATAATTATCGCCCGTATTGACGACCAGACCTTGAGGGTAACCCCATTGAGTCACCACGGGATAAGTTTCCAGCGGCCACAGCGGCCGACCAGAATTATACCTTATTCTCCAGCCAAGATCAGTCTCAATCCCTGGAATCCGGTAAGAACCTGACAGCTTGAACTCGAATTTCTGAGTATGCGGCAGTGGACCTTCCATATTGTTAATCGTCTGGTTCAGCCCGGCCAGAAAGGTCGTGTCCATGACCATTGGTCCATCAAAATTAAAATCCTGCCGGACGGGTCTCATGGCGAAGCCATCTGACCAGGAGAAAACAGCTGAAGCCATCAACTGCCAGCGATTGGAATAACGTTTATTGACCATAAACTGCAGACCTTGATAAAGACGTTTGGCCTTTTTGCCGTCGACGGACGACATGTTCTGAACCATATAATCAGTATTGGTCCCTATCCAGCCAATATCCCCGCCATTAATCACATCATCCCCATTGTAGTCCTTCATCACAATGCTGTAGAGTGAGACCACCTGCCCGTATTGTGTGGTGTACTCCTTTTTCTCATATTCAAATGGCTCCTGAGTTTGGCGGTTTAAGGGCCAGTTAACAAAAATATTGGCCGTTCTTTTCCAGATGTAAGTAGCGCTAAAAGACAGATCCCTGACTATTTCTCTTTCTAAGTTAAGTGTTATTTGATCAGTATGCTGGTCTTTGGTCCCTTCTTTGACTTTTAACTGCCAGGAATAATCCTGAGTGGTATCAACCATCCAGTCTGGCCCGGCGTAAGGATCTTCATAAGTCGGGTCAATTAAATAGCGAGCAGCATTAATCGTCTCGGCCGAAGAGATGAAATTATCTCCATCAAGGTCAACCAGATAAAAGGGAATAGTATAAAAGATATAGTGGATATCAGCCATGGGCATATCTGGGCCAAATCGCCTCAGGTACTCAACACTCAACGGCATGTAATAGCGCCCATAACTGGCCCGGAAAATAGTCTTCATGTCGCCGGTAATAGCCCAGGTCAGGCCGATCCGGGGGGAGAAGTTTTTGAAATCAAAAATATTTCCAGTGCCCTCTCTGTCTCTGAGAACTGGCGGCGGTGAGTTTATCTCATCTGGAGTTGAGGCATATTCATAGACTTTGCCTTTGCCATACTTGGTGGTCATGCGGTCATAGCGTAAACCCAGGTTAATAGTCAGTCTTTTGAACGGTGTCCACTGATCATCAAAGAAGCCACCAATCTGGTCAGCAGTTCTGACCGTCAGGAATGGATTGAGCCGGACCTGACGGTTATAGAAAACCAGTCCGGTTGCTCCATACCAACTATACAGATCGTCGATATTCTGCGTCCAGGGAGCCGGATAAGCAAAGTTGGCATAATTGTGGAAATAGCCACCCATCCAGTTGCCACGGCCTTTGGTATACTGGATGCCGAATTTGATATCATGTTCACCCAGGAAATGCTCAGCATAATAGGAAACATCAGCCTGCAGTGTATTACGGCTTGATTTTTGAGCTTCAACATTGGGCATAGCCCCGTTGACTCCATAGGCTGCCCACTTCCACCAGTTGATATAGCCGGGATGGTTGGGGGCATCATCAGGAATAAACGGCTTATCATCTCTCCAGAAACCCAGCCATTTAATAGTGAAGACTGTTTTGCCAGAAGCCATCCACTGCCACTGGGCGGAAATACTGTTGGTTTCACTATTCTGGCCATAGGTCATGGTCGGATCCCAGTGGGGATTCCAGGTCCAGCC
>DCDG01000014.1 GCA_002316315.1 Candidatus Aminicenantes bacterium UBA1061
TCAGACCGACCAACTTCAGTCCGAAAAAGAAGTATCCCGTCATCGAGAATATTTATGCCGGGCCGCATGATTCTTTTGTGCCGAAGAATTTCTCAGTCTGGAATCAGATGATGGCTCAGGCCGAGATTGGATTCATCGTGGTTCAGATTGACGGCATGGGGACGAGCAATCGCTCCAAGGCTTTCCACGATGTCTGCTGGAAAAATCTCAAAGACGCCGGCTTTCCGGACCGCATCCTGTGGCACAAGGCAGTAGCGGCTAAATATCCTTATTATGATATAACGCGGGTCGGGATCTACGGGACCTCGGCTGGCGGGCAGAATGCCCTGGCTGCGCTTCTCTTCCATCCTGAGTTTTACAAAGCAGCGTTTGCGGCGGCGGGCTGCCATGATAACCGCATGGATAAGCTGTGGTGGAATGAGCAGTGGATGGGCTGGCCGCTCGGTCCTCAATATGAAGAGTCTTCCAACACGGTCAATGCTTATCGGCTGCAGGGCAAGCTCCTGCTGGTTATCCCCGAGCTCGACACCAATGTTGATCCGTCAACCGGTTATCAGGTGGTCAATGCGCTGATCAAAGCCGGCAAGGATTTTGACCTGCTGGTTGTGCCCGGAGCGAATCACGGTTCGGGTGGGATATATGGCGAAAGAAAGAAGAATGATTTCTTTGTGCGAAATTTGCTCGGTGTTAACCCGCCCGACTGGAACCGGTTGGGTAAGAAACTCCCCGAGCCACCGCGAATGAGCTTCATGCCCCGTGCCCCGGAGGTGTATTAATGGGGTCGGGCCAGCCGATTTTATTTATTATCAATTAGTTAGCTTGCAGGCCAGAGTGAGACCAGTCAAGTAGCACTGTTATAAATTATCGTGACAAAAATTGAAGGTCAGGGCAACCATCTGGTTGCCCTGAGTGAAACTGGGGGACATAAACTATATTTCCTAATTATTTGGCCAGTGCTTTATAAATCAGTGCAAAATGTTTACCTGGCAGAAAGACAACATGCTGTCAGGCGCATTTTTTTATTAGGATTTAGTTACGGGGGAGGCGAGAGCAAAGTTGGTCTAAAAGATAATTTGCAAACAGTTCGGATCTTCCGTCATAAATTAAGGCGATAAAGGTTAACACCAGGTCAGGATAGCCATAGCCATCTGACTGGCTTAAACCTATTTATTGTGATATCGAATAACAACAGCCTTTTAAGAAGCCTATGAGCGGGGTAGCTTGCTTTTCATATTGGTCTTCTGAATTGTTAAACCCGAATATCTTATAGACATTGATCTGGCTGTTCCCAACAGGCAAAATTCTGCAGATTGCTTTTTCTATGTTCCTCCATTGTCCTGGTTTTTTTGTCTTATCGATCTTAAGTTTTGATTCGTCCAGCACTTGGATGAAGGCAATTGGGGCGTCGAGGGGGGCAGTGGTGCCTTCCTCGCCTGAATAGAAAGAAGCCAGGGCCGAAGTCAAAAACTTTCCACAAATCTGATTTGGCTTCACATCCGATTCTTCAATCTCAATTATCGCCCTAACCTTTCCATCCTTGACAACGAGAATATCCACATCGCATATTTCAGTGTCCCTTCTTTTTACCTCAGACATATAGAGCGGTAAGGTCCTGTTGCCTCCACAAGCTTTATCGAGCATCACTTTGTATCCCGGCTCGGCAGAAAAAGAGTCCATGATTGTTTTCCCTAATTTTTTGTGTAATGCGTGATTCACTAGGCCCTCCTTTATCCTATTTTTAAGGAGATGTTTTTTCATCCTCCCTTTACTATCCACTTAACTAATTATAGTTCATTATCTTCATCCAGGTAAACCGACATTTACCTCTCTCACTTTATGCACACTTCATTCAGGGCTCACACTTTCGGCTGAAGAGCCTATCTGTTGTTGACATAGCGTTGCTCCATATGTTAAGAAAAAAGTTAAGTTGATTGACAATGGCTGATATTTCATGGCTCCGTGAACCAAGGATAAGAATCAGGTAGGAATTTGAGGAACGGCAAATAATAAGACTCTGAGAGGAGTAAATCCTAAGTCTTGAAATGATAAAGACTCTTCCAACAATAAGCGTGGGAGCAATAAATGAGGCAAAGCAAGGTTCTTATCATTACCATCTGTTCTAATGAAAAAACTAAAGGCGGCGAGTTTTATAGACGAGAATCGCCTTCGATTTTAAAAATCATCCCCGAACATGCTGGTAAAATAATTCAGGCACGTACCAATGCTTTTGAATTAGTTCAGAGTGGTGTTGTCGGTCGAGATGGCATAAAACTTAATGAATTGCCCTTTAATTCAAGGCTGGTATGTGGACCGGAATTTGGTGGCAAAAGCTCGGGTTCAACTCAATATATGCAAGCTCTAGACAGATATGACGGAAGATTTTACAAAGCCCTAAAAAGTGGAGACAAAAATATAATAGAAGAAAGCCCGCACCACTTGCTCATTATTTCTGCGTTATATGGCTTAGTTTTGCCAGATGAACTTATACAATGTTATAGCTGCAACATAGATGACAGTCCAGAATTTGCCTCAATATGGGCGGATGGCAATATGCTAACTAAAATTGTTCTAGCTTATATGAATAAATTCAATATTGATACTGTGTTTGACCTGACAGCCCAGGAATCGTATCGGAGGCTTCTACAGTGGGAACGTATGGCAAAGAAGGCCAACGTATTACATGTTTTCGGTGAGCAATTGGTTGGACCTGCTTTGCTTTTTACGCTTGGAAAACTGGCTAAAGAGGAGTTGCTTTTTAAGACCGAAGGGGACATTAAATCAATAGAGCCTAATGAAAAAAAATTTGTTGGCAACGATCGGTTAATATTCACTAAAGAACCATTTCCTCCGCCAGGCTTTCCAAAGGAAGGGGAAAATAAGCCCAATGAACAATCTTTACATACTCAAGAAGGTAAACCACGAATCCCTGCTGCCGAGGAATTAAAAGACAATATAGGCGGAGAAAAAGAGGAAGAAGAAATATTACTTTTGGACCACATCAGGGAAATCAGAGTAACATCAGGAGGCCATAATACAATATTTGGAAAGACCATTGATAATATAAAGGACCTACCCGAAGAAATCAGAGAAGTTATAAGAGAAATCAGCCGCTGCTCGGAGGTAATAGAAGTTGTCTTAAAAAGAATGAAAAAAGCAGGACCAAGTCATGATAAGTTTAGGTTGACGCTATCGACAGCAAAAAAGGACTCGGGACGTATAGATGCAAAAATAGAGGGGAAGGGCAAAGTTTGTCATACTCAGTACGTTTGTATTCGTGTTACCAGGGGATTTGAACAGAAGGCTTTTAATGTCTTAAAGAATCTGTTGAATCAAAAAATCTAAATTCAGAAATAGAAGCAGCGTAAATCTATCTGCGCCGGATCATTGATCGCGAGTTTGATAGGATGGGCTCTTTGTTTTTTCCACGCTAATAGGTTACTTGGGCCTATTCTGACCCTAACAGCTTACCAGGTTTATTTGCCCTAATGTAGGGGTATTTTTAGGTTCTGCCCACCGAGGACCTTATCAAATATGAGCCAATGAGCCTCAGATATGAGAACAAGGAAGTAAAGGCTCATACCACTTTATCTACTGACTAGTGTCCTCCAAGCCACACGTCAAGGAGATAAGATATCTGTGTATCATTGTAGGATATATAGCTACCATTGTTCGCCTCCGATACCACTAGATACATAGTCTTAACCCGGCTGTCGATTCACCTTGTGCTTTAGACAGGAGGGGGAGATGTAAATGTCAAGTACTTTTCCCATGACTGTGGTAAGGACATTTCCCAGGGTGACGGTAAGGATATTTCCCACCCTCATGGTAAACAGATTTCCAATAGCCAGCTGGAATGATTTAAACCTCCTTTCTTGATATTTTGATACGGTAAGATTCTCCGTTGAGGGTAAAGACCCTGGCGTAATGAAGCAGCCGATCGAGCATGGCCGTGGTCATCACGGTATCGCCCATCATCTCTGCCCAGGCATCGAAGCTCTTGTTGGAGGTGACGATGAGGGAGGGCTTTTCGTACAGTTCACTGATCAGGTTGAAGAACAGATTGGCCTCCCGTTTCTCGATGGGCGTGTAGCCGATCTCATCGATGATGACCAGGTCAGATTTCATGATTCTGCGGACTCTGTATTCAGAGATTTTCTGCACCTCAGCGGTTTTTAGGAGGTTGATCAGGTTGGTAACCCGCTCGAAACAGACCTTGTATCCTTTTTCTACAGCTACCCGTCCGAAGGCGATCGCCAGGTGCGTCTTGCCGATGCCTGGTGGCCCGAAAAACAGCAAGTTTTCCCTCATATCGACCCAACGACAGTCAACCAGGTTGGCCGCCTCAGACCTCCCGATTCCCTTAACCCGCCCAAAATCAAAATTCTCCAGGGTTTTAACCACGGGGAAGTGACCAGCGGATCTGCTCCACGACAGACGTATAGAACAACCTCTTGCTCATCAATAAAGTCCTTAAATTCTTTCGTATAGATGATGTCTCCACTATTCTCACTAACCACCATCAGCCGGTCCTGGTCAATGACCAGCTCTCTCGGCCGCCCTCCCCAATAGTCAAAACAGTCCAGAAGATGACCAATAACCTCCAGCGTCCGAAATGGCTGTCCCTGGAAAACTACATACTTGTGCCGGCTGGCCGAAAGCACAGCAGCAAATATATAAAGCCTCAGCCCGCTACCGAAGCGATACTGACCAAAATCAAGCTGCATCTGCTGGCCAAAGGGCAACTGCGGTACCTGGCTGTAGAGCCTCTCTCCCTCCTTAAACCGCAACCTGTCAGTCCGGTTCAGATAGCCGATGTAGTTGCGGAGTGTCTGCTCGTTACCAGGTAAACTCCCGTATCTCTCCTCCAGATAGTCATATACTGAGGAAACCTGAAGCTTCCGAAACCCATTGGCCTCATAAACCTCCAGAATCTCCTCCCGCCACCCGTCAAATACCTTGTCCCGAAACAGATGCTCCCGACGATAGACCCTATAGCCCTCCTCTTCCATGGCAAAATACTTAGCCACTGTCCTGGAGTCAAGCCCTAAAGCTTTGACAATCGCTCCCTTCGAATACCCCCGCCTCCGATACGCTTGGATTTCCTTAAACATCGCTTTGTTAATCATTCCCGACTCCTGTAAGGTTTCTTCCTACCTTACAGGAACCCTAAAAGAATGGGATTCCTGTTTACCATCCCTAGGGGATTTCTGCTTACCATTACCATTGCATTTCTGTTTACCATCACCCCTGGATTTTAGCTTACCGTTTCCAGATCTGGGTTATTTCCGGCCCTTTTGAGCCCCTTGGCCGCTTTTTGACCCGCCACGAGCTATCCCCAACTGAATTTGACATCTCATCAGCCATCATTTATATTTTTCTAGGACGACCAGAGGGGCAAATGGTCATAAAGAAGCTCGCTCAGCCAGCGCAGCCAAAAAGAAATTCTTATTATCTAAATGGTTTGAAACACAAGACCAAATTGCCTACTACCACGAGTTTGAGAAGGAGAAGATTTTTTTTAAGGCTGTTGGTAGAAATTTAACTTTTTCAATTGTTAAACCAGGTGTAATGGTAACAGCACCAGCATCATTCTTGACAAGTAAAAACACTAAATATTTACTCGGTTTTTTATGTAGTAAATTCACAAACTATTTCGTAGAACAGAATGAAGACAAAACAGATGCGGGTGATATTATGCTAAATATTCAGTCTTTTGAAAGAATATTCCTTCCCCCATTACTCCCACCACCAAACCCATCGTTCAACAAATAGAATCTCTTGTTGACCAGCTCCTTTCTGCCAAAAAGGAAAATCCGCAGGCAGATACAGGCAACCTGGAAAAGGAAATGTGTTAGGTCAGACACATTGGTGACACTTGAGGTATGATAGGTGTTACCATGTATATCCAACCTACGACTACTTATGGTTCACTGATTCCGGGCTCCGAGTACATCCGGTCTTTAGTCCGGCAGGGCACTATACTGACCCCCTGAGGCTGCGGCCAGGAGGCTGCGCTGGATGGATCATTATTACCGGCACAAGAATGCCCGGTTGACCTGTCGGTACTTTGGTATCTCACCCCAGACGTTTTATCGTTGGAAGAGGCGGTTTGATCCCTATGATCTGAGGACTCTGGAGGAAGAATCGCGTCGGCCTCTTCATGTCCGTCAGGCCCAGACACCCCTGGCAGTGAGAGAGAGGATATTGGAGTTGAGCCAGGAGTATCCTCGCTGGGGCCGGGATAAACTGGCAGTTCTTCTGAAGAGAGAAGGGATTATAATTTCGGGGAGTACAGTAGGGCGGGAGGTGGCCAGGCTCAAGGCTCGGGGCTTACTGCTGGAACCGGAGAACGTCAGGAGAGCTAAGCTAGCCAGGAAGCGCAGGCGTAAACCCCGCTATGCCACCAGGATGCCCAGGGGATACAGGGCGCAAGCTCCCGGAGATCTGGTTGAGGTTGACACTCTCCGGGTCAGTCTCCTTCCCGATGAGGAGCGGTTCCATTTCAGTGCCTGGGACAAGCTCACCAGGTTGGTGGGCATGAAGGCCTATAAGAGACAGACCAGTACTGCTGCCGCCGACTTCTTATATCACCTTAGAACCAAGTTTCCTTTCCCGATTAAAGCCATCCAGATCGATGGCGGCTCAGAGTTCATGGATCAGTTTGAAGAGGCTTGTCGGAGAGCTCAGGTTCTGCTGTTTCAGAACCCTCCCGGCCAGCCAGAACGTAATGGAGGGGTGGAGCGGAGCAACCGAACCCATCGGGAAGAGTTCTATGAAGTGGAGGATGTGTCGCTCAACCTTGAAGAACATAACCAGCAACTGGCTAAATATGAATATGACCATAACTATATACGACCCCACTGGGCTCTGGAACTCAAAACCCCTATTGAGTATTATGTCCAGTGGAAGAAAATCCATAAAGCTAAGGTGTCACCAATGTCCTGAACTGATACAGGAATATACTGACCCCCTGAGGAGGTGGACACCTCTGAGAGATAGAGTTTATACTGAGTAAGGAGGTGTCAGGATGAAGCTTAGGAAATGGAGTTCAGAGGAGAAGATGGCCATAGTGCTGGAGGGGTTAAAGGGGG
>DCDG01000018.1 GCA_002316315.1 Candidatus Aminicenantes bacterium UBA1061
ACATCTGCGAACGACTTGGACGCCAGACCGAAAGTCGCGAATATAAAGAACTTGCTTCTCAGATTAAAAGTGCTTTTAATCGGGCTTTCCTGGAAAAAGATCAGTACAAATCCATCAGACAGGGACCGGTTGACCGGCTGCCCGATCAGACAGCTAATGCTTTGCCCCTTTATCTGGATCTGGTCCCCGAAGAAGACCAGGAGAAAGTCTTCGAGAGCCTGCTCACCTCAATTATCAATCATCACGATTATCATCTGGATACAGGCCTCATCGGCACCCGTTTCTTACTGGATGTGCTGAGCAAGTTTGGCCGCCAGGATGTCGCTCTGAAAATAATTCTCCAGGATAGCTATCCGGGGTGGGGCTATATGCTCAGAGAGGGAGCAACTACTTTATGGGAAAGATGGGAAAAGCTGACCGGCCCCGGTATGAATTCTCATAACCATATAATGTTCGGGAGCGTCGATGCCTGGTTTTATAAAAACCTGGCTGGACTTGAATTGATTAAGCCAGGCTGGCGTATTTTTCAGGTAAAACCGTATGTACCTGAAGAAATAGATCGGGTACGGGCCAGGCTGGCCACTATTCAGGGAGAAATTGCTGTCGCCTGGCAAAAATCAAACTCTATTTTTACTCTGGAATTAGAAATTCCATCCGGCACACGCACCAGGCTTCATTGGCCCGTCATCTGGCCAGAATACCGGATAGCGGAGCAAAAAGAAAAAGAGATAATAATCTGGGATGATAAAACTTATACCAGCCGGGAAAACAGTGACGGGATTTATCCAGAGAATAATAGCCAGCAGCCGGTTTTCTGGCTCGATTCCGGTTCCTATCTTTTTCAGATGGAAAAAATTTAAACAGCGAGTTTAATTTCCTGAACAATCGCCCACTTATTTGCCTGTCAACCAGTTGCTCACCAGAATTTCTTGAAAATCCTGGCGGCCCGTTGATAAGCTTCGATGGTCCTTTCAATGTCTTTTTCAGTATGGGCGGTGGACAGACAGCCACCACCATGAACGACATGTACTCCATTAATCAGCAAGGCCAGTTTTAAAGCTTCTTCCCGCAGAAAAACATCAGATCTGGCCGGATCCCAGATATCTTCAGGTGTGGAATAATTGATATTGTCCTTTTTGGGAAAATTGACCATAAAAAAGGAACTCCCGTTAATCGGCGACCGACCGGTACCGGTGCAAACTACTCTGAGTCCTTCGCTCGCAAAAGCCTGTTCAATACCCTGTCTCAATCTGGCGGCTAACTGTCCAATTCGCGGATATATTTCTTTTTCATGGCAGATAAGGTAGTTGAGCATGGCCAGCCCAGCCCTCATATATTCTTCATGGGCAGAGAAGGTCCCGCCTTCAAAGTTAACTCGCAGGCCGCTGGTGCCAGTTCGCTCACATCCTTCCATGATTTTGGCTTTCCCCACCACCGCCGCTACAGCCTCTCCCCCGCCAATCAATTTGCCAAAGAGAGACATATCAGGCCTTACTCCATAAAGCCTTTGCAGGCCAGAAGAGCAAAACCTGAAGCCCGAGATAATTTCATCAAAAACCAGGACCACTCCGTACTCATCAGCCAGTTTTCTGGCCAGTTTCAGATATTCAGGCGAACAGAAAAGAAAGCCTCCCACACCAATAAACGGCTCTAAAATAAAAGCGGCTAGTTTTGGACCATACTTTTTGAAGGTTTTTTCCAGGTGTTCCGAATCATTAAATCTGGTAATGATAATATGACGGGCAAATTCAGGAGGGAGGCCAGCCGAGTCCACCTGGCTGAAACCGCGGCCAGGATGGAACTTAACCCCTTTTAATAGATAGGGTGAAGAGCCATGCCAGCCGCCTCCGATTTTCAGCACATAATGGCGGCCTGTATAACCCATAGCCAGCATAACCGCATAGGTCGAAGCCAGAGTACCAGAAGTAGTAAATCTTATCCTTAAACCTGGCTGCCCCAGGCTGGACAGGATCTTTTCAGCCAGTTCTATCTGAACAGAATTTTCAAAGCCGGTGTGAAGAGCACCGGCAGCCAGATAAGGCTCAAGCTCTCTCCTGATTACTTCCGGATTATGCCCGAGTAAATTGGCATAATGCCCCTGCCAGTAATCGAGGTAATTGTGGCCATCAAGGTCAGTCACCGTCGCCCCATGAGCTGAGACGGGAAAAAACGGATAAGGCTTCCAGAGCCTCAGGCTGTGGCTACCGCCTCTGACCATGACTTTAGCTGCCCTTTGAAACATCTGGCAGCTTTTCCTGGTCTTCTTTTCGTATTCCCTGTCCAGATAGTCAATTAGCTGTTTCATTTTACTTATTCTTATTTTCAGGTTAAGATAAATTAAGTTTTAATTTATGCCTAAGCAGGGAGAAAGTCAATTAATCACCTCGGCCCGGAGGAGCCAGAGGCTTGCCGGACGGCCTATTCTATATTATTATTATAAGAATAGTATAGAATCAAAAGAGGACTTATCACATTTTATTTAAAGGAGAGAAAGATGGAGATGCTGAATGAAGAAGTCAGAGACTTCACTCGGAAACAGTTTGAAGCAGAGCTGGTCAATCCCATTGAACTGGTTTATTTTACGGAAGAAAAAAGCCCGTTAATTATTCCCGGCCAGCCAGTCTCGTCCGATTGCCAATATTGCCAGGAAATCAAACAGCTCCTGGAAGAACTGAGCAGCTTATCTGACAAGATCAAATTAACTGTCTATGATTTCAAAAAAGATGCGGCCAGAGCAGCTAAATATCAATTAGACAAGATTCCGGCCATCATTATTAAGACCGACTCGGATACAGGTATAAGGTTTTTTGGCATTCCCGCTGGTTATGAATATATGAGTCTACTCGAGGCTATGGTCGATGCCAGTCGCGGTCAAACGGAGCTCAGCCCTGCCACCAGAGAAGCTTTAAAAAAGCTTACCAGAGAAGTAAATATCCAGATTTTTGTCACCCCAACCTGCCCTTACTGTCCAATGGCCGTTCGCCTCGCTCACCAGATGGCTCTCGAATCACCCCTGATCACAGCCTCGATGATCGAAGCTGCTGAATTTCCTGAATTAACCCAGAAATATGATGTCATGGGTGTTCCTAAGTCTATCTTCAATGAAACAATTACTCTGGAAGGAGCTGTCCCGGAAGAAGTTTATCTTGAACATGTTTTGAAGGCCGCCGGAGTATAGGTCAGCTAAAGCCAGGCCATGGCTTTTTACATCTTATTTATTATCAACCAGTTACCGTGATAAATGCTGTCTAAAAATTGACAGCTAAGACTCTGGTGTTATAATAAGCAAAGTATGCCGATCCTCAAAAAGAACAAGAGCAAGAAAAAAATCTGCGTTATCGGGCTGGATGGTGTACCTTATTCTCTGCTCCTTGACCTGGCCAGCACCGGGCTGATGAGTACTGTCGCCCGTCTGATAGATAGCGGACATCTGCACCAGATGAAAGCAAGCTTGCCTGAAATTTCGGCTGTTTCCTGGACAAATTTTATGACCGGGACCAATCCTGGAAACCACGGCATCTTCGGTTTTCTTGATTTCAAACCTGGCAGTTATGACCTGAGGATTCCTAACTTTCTAGATGTTAAGGTTGATACCCTGTGGGACCACCTGGCCGAAGAAGGTTATAAGAGCATCGTCATCAATCAGCCTTCTACTTATCCTGCCCGCCGCATTAATGGAGTTATGGTCTCTGGTTTTGTAGCTATTGATCTGTCCAGATCAGTTTATCCTCCGGCCCTGTTCACTACTCTCGAGCAGATGGGTTACCAGATAGACGTGGATAGCGGCAAAGTGGCAGAAAACCCTGCTCTTCTCTGGCCCGAGCTGTCCAAGACAATGGCCAGTCATCAGAAGGCTCTGAATTATTTCTGGGAGCAGGACTGGGATTTTTTTGAATTCGTCATCACTGGCACCGATCGGCTTCATCATTTTCTCTGGTCATCCTATGAGGATAAATCTCACCCGGCCCACCAGGCTTTTCTTGATTTTTATCAGCAGATCGATCGGATTATAGCTAAGATAATCGCCAGTTTTAAAAAGTTAAACGAGAGCGAAGAGAACCTCTTTATCCTTTCCGACCATGGATTCACCGGTATCATTCAGGAAGTCTATCTCAATGCCTGGCTGCAAAAAGAAGGCTACCTGTCTTTTACCACTCCTTGTCCGAAAACCCTAAATGATATCTCGCCGGAATCGGTAGCATTTGCCCTTGACCCTAATCGTATTTATCTTAATCTTGATAATAAATTTCCCGCCGGCCATGTCTCCCGCGGCCAGAAAAAAGAGTTGAAATCAGAGATAGCTCAGAAATTGCTTCAACTGGAATACAACGGCCAGAAGGTCATTCGCCAGGTCTTCAAAGTTGAAGAAGTTTATAAAGGAAAATACACTGCTCTGGGTCCTGATCTCCTTGTCCTGTCTTATCCTGGCTTCGACCTTAAAGGCTCCATCAGGAAAAAGGAAATTTTCGGTCGTAGCTATTTACAGGGTATGCACACCTGGGATGATGCCTTTTTCTGGGCAGCCGAAGATTATGGTTCGGATCTGGCCATTCAGGATATCGCCAGCATAATCATGAAAAAGGTTAAATGAGGCAAAGTGCGGCACGGCTTTTTCCCCCGATACAGAAAAGGATTTATCCACTTTTTTTCCTGCTGCTTATCCTGACTTCCGCGGCTGAGGCCTATATAGGCCCTGGAGCCGGTTTTGCTTTTCTGTCTTCTTTTCTGATCTTTTTTCTGACTTTTTTTCTGGCCCTTTTTTCTATTCTTTCCTGGCCTTTCCGCTGGTTTTTTCGCCAGCTGCGAGGTCAGAAGGCCTACCAGAACAGCCGCGTGGATAAAGTTATCATTTTAGGTTATGACGGTCTGGACCCCGATTTAACCGAAAAGTATATGGCCGAAGGCAAATTACCTGTTTTAAGCCAGCTTAAGAAACAGGGGACCTTTAAGAGGCTCAGAACGACGACTCCAGCCATTTCTCCGGTTGCCTGGTCATCGTTTATGACCGGTTGTGAGCCATCGAAGCACAATATCTTTGATTTTTTGAGCCGCAATCCTAAAACCTATCTCCCCGATTTGTCTTCAGCCCGGATTGGTCCACCCTCAAAATATCTGAAGCTGGGTAAATACCGGCTCCCTTTAGGCCGCCCCGAAATAAGGTTGCTCAGGAAAAGCCAGCCCTTCTGGAAGATCCTCGGTCAGGAAGGAATTTTTTCGACCATTCTCCGCATTCCCATTACTTTCCCACCTGAAAAATTTTCCGGTCATCTTTTATCGGGCATGTGCCTGCCAGACCTGAAAGGCTCTCAGGGAACTTTTCTTTTTTATACCACCAATCCGGACAGGATCAAAAAGAAGGAAGGCGGGGAAAGCCTGCTGGTCGAACGCCAGGGCAATCTGATTAAGACCTTTATTTCCGGCCCTGAAAATTCTCTGCTGGCTAAGCCTGAGGAAATAAAAATCCCGATGCTGATCCGGTTTGATAACAACCCTGAAGAAGTTGAGGTGGAAGTTTCCGGTCAGAGATTTAAGCTGCAGAAGGGCGTTTTTTCACCGTGGATTAAGCTCAGTTTTCCGGCTGGACTCGGAGTCAAAGTCAGAGCTATTGCCAGGTTTTATCTCCTGAGTACCAGTCCTCATTTTGAACTTTATATAACCCCCCTTAACATAGATCCGGAAAAACCCGCCCTGCCAGTCTCTCATCCATTCATTTATTCCTCCTACCTGGCCAAGTTGCTGGGCAGCTATGTCACCCTGGGTGAAGCCAATGATACCTGGGCCCTTAATGAAGGCGTCCTGCCCGAACAGGCCTTTTTAGACCTGGCCTATTCCTTCCACCAGGAAACAGAGAAAATTCTCTTCAATGCCCTGTCCAGAACGAGAAAAGGACTGGTAGCCTGCTGGTTTGAAATCTCCGACAGTCTGCAGCACATGTTTTTCCGCTATCTGGATAAATCACATCCGGCTCTTCGCACCACGGCTCAGCTTAAAGACGGAGCCAGTGTCATCGAAACCCTTTACAAAAAATTGGATGCTCTGGCCGGCCAGGTACTTGAACAATGTAATGACCGGACCTGTTTAATTATCATGTCTGATCATGGCTTTAAATCTTTCCGCCGTGGAGTAAACCTCAATTCCTGGCTATATCTTAACGGCTATCTTCATTTAAAAGATGGGGCCACTTCTAGCGAAGAATGGTTCAAGCAGGTGGACTGGACCAAGACCAGAGCCTACGGCCTGGGCCTGGCCGGCATTTATATTAACCTCAAGGGGCGGGAGGCTCAGGGTATAGTTGAGCCCGGAGATGAATATCGGAATTTAAAACAGGAGCTGACCGAAAAGTTATCCGGCCTGAAGGATAAAGATCTCGGTCGGCCGGCTATCAATCGTTTGATTGATACCGAGAAAATCTATCACGGACCATATCGTCACCAAGCACCTGATTTAATTGTCGCTTATAATGAAGGCTATCGCGCTTCCTGGGATTCGGTTACCGGTCGGGTCAACGAGACAGTTATTGAGGATAACCTCAAGGCCTGGAGCGGTGATCACTGCCTCGATCCGGAGCTGGTCCCGGGGGTATTTTTCTCCAATTTTAAGTTTGCGGTCGACCGGCCTTCGATTATGGATATTGCTCCAACCGTTCTTGATTTATTTGGCCTGGATCGGCCTAAATACTTTGATGGCCAATCATTTTTGTCTGACGGCTCACTTCCGATTTCGGAAAAAACTGATAAAAATGGTAGAATAAAACAAGAAGAGCAGAAACCAAAAAAGGCCAAAAATAATGACAAAAGAAAAAGAAGATAGCAGCCTCAGCCGGCGCCGCTTTCTTGAGCTTATTCTGAGCACCTCAGCCGGACTGGCGTTTTTCCCTAAAACTGGCTTTTTAACCACTAAAGGCCGTCGTCAGACTGCCAGAAAGGTGCTGGTTCTTGGCTTTGACGGACTGGATCCGATTTTAACCGCTGAGCTGATGAAGGACAACCGGCTGCCAAATTTTAAGAAGCTGGCTGCTTCAGGTAGCTTCCTTCCTCTTGGCTCCAGCATTCCCCCTCAGAGCCCGGTAGCCTGGGCTAACTTTATTACCGGAACTGATCCAGGCGGGCATGCTATTTTTGATTTTGTCCACCGTGACCCCGGAAATTATATGCCTATCTTTTCCGCTTCGGAATCGCTGCCGGGAAAGCATGAAATCAAGCTGGGCGATCTGATTTTGCCTCTGTCCGGAGGGAAAATTAACAACCTGCGCCGCGGCCGGGCTTTCTGGCAGATCCTCGAAGATTATGATATCCCGGCTACCGTCTTTAAAATCCCCTCCAATTATCCGCCAGTTGAGAGTAAGCAAAAAACCTTTTCTGGCATGGGCACCCCAGATATCAAAGGCTATTATGGACTGTTCAATTTTTATACTAACGAATATAAAACCATAACTGAAGAATATGGCGGTGGTGGCCGCGTCCACGATGTTTTTGTCATTGGCAATCGGGTTGAATCCAGGATTCCCGGACCAAATAATCCTTTTAAGAAAGGCAACCCGGAAACTTTTGTAGATTTTAAGGTCTTTATTGATCCCGTCCATCCGGTGGCTAAAATTGCCTACCAGAATCAGGAATTCATATTGAAAGAAAAAGAGTGGAGCGGCTGGAAGAAAATCAAGTTTGATTTTATCCCGGGTCAGGGAGTTAGCGGTATCTGCCTTTTTTACCTCAAGGAGGTCAGACCAAAATTCAAACTCTATGTCAGCCCTATTAATATTGATCCGGCTGACCCGGCTCTTCCCCTGTCAACCCCTGACAGCTATTCCAAGGAACTCGCCAGAAAATTCGGGCCATTTTTTACCAAAGGGCTGCCAGCTGATACCGCCGCTCTGGAAAATGAGGTCCTGGATGAAAATGAATTCCTGACCCAGGATGAATTGGTTTACCAGGAAAGTGTAGCTATTCTCGAAGATGAATTGAAAACTTTCAGGTCAGGACTTCTCTTTTATTATTTTTCCAATACAGATCAAAGACAGCATATGTTTTACCGTTTTCTGGATAAAGACCATCCGGCCTATGATGAAAAAATGGCGGCCGAATTCGCTCCGGTTATTCCCCGAACATATGAAGAGATGGATAAAGTTCTGCAGATGTGCCTGGAAAAAATAGACAGCCAGACAGCAGTCATGGTCATGTCTGATCATGGCTTTAATCCTTACCGCTGGGGTTTCAACCTCAATACCTGGCTGCTGCAGACTGGCTATCATTATCTTCTGCCTGGCAGCCGGCCGGAGGAAGTGACACTATTTCAGCAAACGGACTGGTCAAGAACAAAAGCTTATGGCGTCGGTCTGAATGCCCTTTATTTAAATCTAAAAGGACGCGAAAGTCAGGGAATTGTCTCCACAGCCGAAAGAGAAGCCCTGACCCGGCACCTGGCCAATCAGCTGGAGCAGCTGGTTGATCCCCGAACAGGCGAAAAAGTCATTCTTAAAGCTTATATCAGCCGTGAGGTCTATCATGGTCCCTATGTTGATTTAGCTCCAGACATTATCCTTGGTTTCAACCGCAATTATCGTATTTCCTGGAATTCGCCTCTGGGTAATTTTCCTCGCGAATTAATTGAAGACAACCGGCAAAAATGGAGTGGAGATCATATGTCCTCACCAGCAGTCATTCCAGGAAGTCTGATCAGCAGCCTGCCGGTCAAACTGTCTGACCCGGCACTTCAGGATGTAACCGCCGGCCTTCTGTCTTTATTCGGGATTAAAATTCCACCAGAGGTGACCGGCCGGTCAATTTTTTAAAACCAGATCCAAGAAAGGAGATGAGATGGGCAAGGTCAAGGTTAAACTTGATAAAGAACTCTATCAGAAAATTGAAAAGGTAGCAGAAGTCGCTGGCTATAGTTCTCCAGAAGAATTTATAATTCACGTCCTGGAAAAGGAAATCAGTCACTTTGAAGGAGCCGATTCAGAGGAAGAAATTAAAAAGAGGCTAAAGGGACTGGGTTATATCTCCTGAAAAAGGTTGATCTGAAACCTGATGTGGTGGTTGAATCAAGCAGTCGGATTGGTGGTAAAAGTTTTTTTACTGCCTTTTACCGGCCTGAATCCCTGGGCAGGGATGATTTTCATTTCTCTCCTGACCGCTGTCCTGATGCTTTTTATCTATAAAAAAACTTCCAATCAGAACGGTATAAAAGAGGCCAAAAATCTGATTAAGGGCTATATGCTGGAAATAAGACTCTTTCAAAATGATTTTGGAGTATTCCTGGGCGGGCTGAAAAGACTGTTCTCTGCCAATCTGCGCTACCTGGCCTATAATCTCAAGCCACTCCTGGTAATGATTGTGCCCATCTTTCTTTTACTGGCCCAGATGAATCTCTGGTTTGGCTATCAGGTTCAACAGCCAGGTGAAACCTTATTGCTCAAAGTTGAGTTCAATCAGGCAGTTGAGGTTGACCGCCTTGACCTGGAAGTAGAAGCACCGCCAGGAGTGCTTGTTGATTCTCCGCCTGTCAGGATTATCGATGGCAAAGAAGTTGACTGGCGGCTAAAAATAGTTGAACTTCGAGGCGGACAGCTGGTAATAAAAAACGGAGGTGAAAAGTACGCCAAAGACATCTCTCTGCCCCAATCTAAACTGGCCAGGGTATCAGCCATCAGAGTGAACCAGAATATCTGGGAGCAGTTGCTCAATCCAGGAGAAAAGCCACTTCCCCGGGAGGCTGAGATTAAAAAAATTGAAGTTGTTTATCCCGCAGCCAGATTAAATCTTTTCGGTCTTAAAATTCACTGGCTGGTGGCCTATTTTGTGCTGTCCATTATCTTTGGCTTTGGCTTAAAAGGCTGGTTCAAAGTGGAAATTTAATCCGCATCAGAATGATAGACAGAAATGGGAAAGATCATGAAAATTGAAGTTTTTAAAATGGAAAGAATGCAATCACTCTGGGAAAATCTGGTCGATTACAACTTATCGGAGAGTGGCGTTCATCCTTTGACCTTGAAGGAGCTTCTGTCAGCTGAGGAAATACAGCAGTTAACTGAAGTCGAGCTCGGTTATACTCAGACCAATGGCACCCCTCCCCTGCGCCAGCAGATTGCCCGACTTTATCCAGGTCTTAATCCGGAGTCGATCATGGTTACCGCCGGTTCGTCTGAAGCCAATTTTCTCCTGATGTGGAGCCTCATTGAACCCGGAGATAAAGTGGTTTTTGAGTTGCCCAATTATCTTCAGATGTGGGGTCTGGCTCGAGCTTTTGGGGCAAGCGTTGAACCTTTGTGGCTTAAAGAGGAACTTGGCTGGCAGCCTGAGCCTGAGGACATTGACCGGGTTATAACTCCAGGAACGAAACTGGTTGTTTTGACCAATCCCAACAATCCGACCGGTTCAATCCTCAGACCGGCTATCCGCCAGCAAATAACAGAGCGGGTAAAAGCAGTCGGGGCCTGGCTGATTGCCGATGAAGTTTACCGCGGAGCTGAAATAAATGGAGAAGAAACGCCATCTTTTTATGGCCAGCTTGAAAAAGTAGCCGTAGTGGGCGGCCTATCCAAAGCCTATGGGTTACCTGGCTTGAGACTGGGCTGGCTGACCGGACCGGAAGAGCTGGTTCAAAAGATCTGGACTTATCACGACTATACCACCATTTCAGTTTCAGCTCTGACTGACCATCTGGCCACCAGAGCCCTGGAACCGGACAGGCGCCTGCAGCTCTTGAACCGGACCAGAAACATCATCAGGATCAATCTACCCATTCTAGAAAAATGGCTGCAGAGTTTCGATGGGCTGTTCAGTTATCAGCCACCGCAGGCCGGGGCTATCCTTTTTACGGCTTATAACTCTGAGGTCAATTCCACCCGGCTGGTTGAGAAACTTTTAAAAGAAAAAAACGTTCTGCTTGTTCCCGGCGACCACTTTGAACTCGACCACCATCTGCGGCTGGGCTATGGCTCCCCGCCCGATCATCTCCAGGCAGCTCTGGACCGGGTAACTGAATTTTTAAAAGAATTCATCAAAAAATGAACTGATAATTTGAAATAAATAATTTGCGTCTGTAGCCCAATCAAAGATTGGAGAGGAGGTCTATCCAGATGAAAAGAAAAGCAGCCTGCCCAGTGTTAAAAGTCGGGTGTTCATTATTTTTAGTTTTAATATTTACGGCCTTGTTGGCGGCCACAGCCAATGCCCAGTCAGCTCAAAAGGTAGCTATTATCGATTCTCAGAAAGCTTTTGATCGTTCGGTCCAGGGCCAGAAGATAATCGCTCTTCTTCAAGATAAGGAAAATGAAATAAAAGCCAGTCTGAAGCAGAGACAGGAAGAAATAAACAGCCTCAAGGATAAATTTGCCAGCCAGAAATTGACTTTGAATGAGGAAGCTTTAAGACAGCTGCAGCTCGAAATAGATAAAAAAGAAGCAGAAAAAAAGAAATATGAACAGGACTCCTCTGTTGAATTTGATCAGTTCAAAGCAAAATTGATCAAGAAGATGAGAGACGAGATGCTGGCTATAGTTGATGAGCTGGTTAAAGAAAGAGGCTACGATCTGGTCTTTGATCTGTCTTCCTCCGGGCTCATTTACTTTCAAGCTGCTCTGGATATAACCGACGAGGTCATAAAAAAATATGATGAGGCTTCTAGCCGGAAACAAAGCCCGGAGAGCTTCTGAGATAATCCTCTAATTGGTGTTCGCCCGCCTGAAACTCAATTCGAGCAGAACAATCTCCGAACGGCTGCCGGTCCTAACCGGTGGTCCCCAGGTGCCAGCACCTGAGGTAACATAAATATGCGTCTGGCCTTTTTTAAGATAGCCCCAGTTTTTTTCATAAATTAATCTATTAATAAGATTAAGGGGGAAAAGCTGCCCGGCGTGAGTATGACCACAGAGTAAAAGATCTACGCCTGCCCGCTGAGCTTCTTCCAGCCCAATCGGTTGATGATCCAGAACGATAAGTGGTAAAGAAGGCTCAACCTGGCCAGCAGCCATAATAGCCGGAAGGCTGGCCCGACGATCACCAAACCTCAGGGCGGCCCAGTCTTTTCTGCCAATAACATAAAATGAGCCATCTATTTTGAGGGCTTTATCCAGCAGCTCCTGGACTCCGGCTCTTTCCAGATAGCTGATATTTTTTTCCAGTCCACCATAGTATTCATGGTTACCGGGACAGGCAAAAAGGCCCAGGGGCGCCCTGATGTCCTTCATCAGCCTGACCATCTTCTCCTCTTCTTCGGCACCAATGGCTTCATCAACAATATCACCGGCGAAAAAGACAATTTCCGGGTTAAGTTCATTAATTTTTCTGACCAGAGCTTCCAGCCGATTCGAACGGTTATACATTCCCAGATGAATATCGGACAGCATAACCGCCCTCAGCCCGGTTCGGCTATCAGCCGTTTTATCAACCTGGAGATGAAGAGTCTTAACCACCGGGTGGATAGCATTAAGATGGCCTGAAAAGATAATAATCAGGGATACAGACAGGATCGCTGTAAAAGAAGCCGTGTTGCTGACCAATAACCAGCTTGATGTTTTTACCGGTTGATGGAACAGAAGCCAGCTCCAGCGAATCAAGTCTTTTAGAAAAATCAACAGGAACAGGTAAAACATAAAGGCTAAATAGTAAATTCCAGGAACAGCCAGAATCTGTGATAAAGGGTGGCTAAACTGACCATTGATGATTCTGCTCAGGGGAAAACTCAAAATTAAAAAACTGAAGACCACCACAAATAGGAGACGGCCAGCTGGCCGAGAAGAAAACGCCTGAAGTCCTCTTTTTATAATATAGCCATTGAGAAAACCGTAAAGAACAAGGCTAACCACTAAAAAAACAATCAAGTCTTTTCTCCGCATCGAGACGTGTTTCTTTTTATTTTCTGCTCAGTCTCCCAGCCGATTAAACCAGGCGATATCCTTAAGTTCTTTTCTGGCGCGCGGTCTCGTCGGTTGGCTGGCCGCATACCCGACTGACAACATGGTGACCAGACGGTATTTCCCGGGGATATTGAGTACCTTTCTGACCGCTCTGAGGTTAAACCACCCAATCCAGCAGGTACCCAGCCCCTGTTCCTCAGCTTTTAAAACAAAGTGTTCACCGGCAATGCCCAGATCTAAAAGGTAAAACTGCGTACCCTGTACCAGGCGGCCCAGATTATTGGCCAGAAGGTCCAGTCTGGCCATCATCAGAACCAGGACAGGCGCTCCGGCCGCAAACCGGCTGGCGGCGTAAATGCCGGAAAAGGCTGCTCTGGCTACCTTCTCTTTGAGTTCAGGCTCATCTATAACCAGAAATCTCCAGGGCTGGACATTTTCGGCGGAAGGAGCCAGGCGGGCAGCTTCCAGACAGGCCAGAATTTTTTCTCTCTCTACCGGCTGAGGAGAATAGCGCCTGATACTGCGCCTCGCTTGAATAATCTCGTCCAGAGTCATCTCTGCCTCTCTTAACTGGAATTCTGACCTTATTACCTGTTCTTTTTGGGCCCTGATTTTTCCCAATCTCTCTGCAGTTCAATTAAATCCACTGTCTGGGAGAAATCACCGAGTAAATAGCGAGCAAAATAATCAGCTCTGATCCAGAACCAGTAATCACTCATGTCGCCATAACCGTGTCTCTGCCCGGGGAAAACAAAGAGGTCAAAGCGTTTGCCGGCTTTGATCAAAGCGGCAGCCAGCCTGAGTGTATTGGCCGGATGGACATTATCATCAATATCACCCGTCGTTAACAGCAAATGCCCTTTAAGGTTACCGACCAGAGTTGAATTACGGTCAATGCTGTATTCAAACTTGATCTTCCCGTCTTTATCGACCACCTCTTTTACACCATGATGTTTCTCGCTCCACCAGCGGTTGTAGATATTGTTTTCATGATTACCGGACGATGATACACCAACTTTGAAGAAGTCAGGATAAACCAGCAGAGCCGCCGCCGTCATAAAACCGCCGCCCGAATGACCGTAAATCCCGACCCGGTTCAGATCAATGAATGGATAACGAGCAGCCAGTTGCTCGATAGCATATTTTTTATCGGCCAGGCCATAATCACGCAAATTACCATAGCCATAATTATGGTACCACTTGGAGCGCAGTGGACTACCACCCCGGTTGCCGACTTCGATGACGATAAAGCCCATCTGGGCCAGGGCGACATTCTGATTGGCTGGTGAAAAACTTTTGGAGACACTCTCCGTTTGTGGTCCTGGATAAACATAGGTGATAATGGGATATTTACGTTCTGGATTAAAATCAAAAGGCTTGTACATCACACCGTAAAGCTCGGTTTGGCCATCAGCCGCTTTAACCGTAAAAGGCTCTGGAAATTTGAATCCGGCAGCCTGGAGAGCCGAAATATCAGTTGTTTCCAGCTTCAAAATCAGATTGCCTGAAGTATCCCTGAGTTCAGAAACGGGAGCAGTGTCTACCCGGGAATAATTATCAACAAAAAAGCGGGTGGAATCGCTCATAGAAACCTGATGATTAAAATCACCAGGATCCAGGCACTTGAGGCTGGTACCGTCGAAATTGATTCGATAAAGATGGCTAAAATAAGGATCCTCACCTTTTTCGCGCCCGCCGGCCAGAAAATACAGAACTCTCGCCTTCTCATCAAGATTGACCACTTCCCGGCAATTAAATTCACCGGCAGTGATCTGATTTTTCAGATGGCCCCGAGCATCAAAAAGATAATAATGTCCCCAGCCATCCCTCTCTGACCACCAGACCAGCTCCTGACCGCCATTAACCAGCCGCAGAGGCTGAAATTCGACATAGGTATTTAGCCTCTCTTCAATGAGGACAGTCACCTCACCGCTGGTTGTATCAGCCAGACAGACTTCATAGCCATGAAGATCCCTTGTCTGTCGGCCAAAATAAAGTTTTTCGGAAGTATCCGCCAGCCAGAGTGGAGGCAGTGGTTTATCAGGGTCTTCAACCGCCGCTTTACGCGGCGCAGTAAAAATATTGTAGGTAGGATCTTTGAACTTCTCATCTTTAATTTTAACCCGGTTTTTGCTGGCCAGCTCGAAAACCAGAATCTCAGGCTGGGGCTGATTTTCTTCTCCCGGCATCCCGTATTTATAAGTCTGAAGCACCGGTCTGGGTTCCGCCAGGCTGTCAATCACCCAGAGATCCCCAACTTTTCTTTCATCTTCCCGAATACAGGCAAATTTCTTTGAATCTTTTGACCAGAAAATCATGATAGCCGGAGTCCGGAAATCCTGGCGATCTTTCTCCTGTTTCTGAAGTTCCTTTTTTTCATCTTCCCTCAGGTCGCGGGCATAGGAATAATATTGTTCTCCATCGGTGGTCAACTGAACTTCCTGGATGGTGGGATCATCGGCTTTCTTCAAAGCCTTCTCATAATTGGCTTTATCCATCATATAAAGGTTATGGGCACGAGCAAAAATAACGGTCTGGCCATCAGCGGAAATTGAAGCCCAGCGCGGCCTTTTGGGCACAGGTTGATAATCTTTAATCAGGCTTAAAGTCCCTTTCTGCAGATCATACTCAAAGCCGAGGGTTTTGGTCTTTTTGGCCTGCTCAGCAGCCTCTTCTTCCCGTCCTTTATTTTTTTCCGTATCCTGTTCCTTTTCCTTTTCTTTTTCTTTATCCATAAACCGCTTTTCAAGCTCCTGGACTTTCATCACCTCGCCGGCAACGGAAATATCGTTATCAAGAGGAACTTCAATTTCAAACTTAAAAGCTGTATCGTTTTTAATCATTTTGATGGTTTTAATTGGCAAATGCTGGGCATCATAGGGCGTCAGAAGAATGCGAGTCAGGTCTGACGCCATCCTGGCCTTATCAAAGAGAGGCCGACAGCTACCGCGGGCAGCTTCCACTAAGTACCAGTCTTTTCCAGCTGGAGTTTCATAAACATACCAGAAGCGGTCTCCGCTTACCAGCCAGTGAGGTTCAACTGAAAGATTAAAGACAAGTTTGCCCACTTTAGCTGGAGTCCAGCGGGCAGCCAGATCATAATTAGCCTTTTCCTGTCCAGCTAAAAGAAATGAAGCCAAAAAAGACATGGCAACCAGAAGAAAAAGACATTTTTTTAAAATCTGGCCGCTGACCAGGACCCTGGTTTTTGTTCTCTTTATCATTTTTTCCTCCCGACCGTTGGTCTGAGCCATCCGGCCTTTTAATTGTTTTCTCATATCAGTCTTGAACCTGATTTCAATAGTTATTTATTAAAGCTCAAATACCACCTTGATAGCAAGAAATTTTTCTTTTTATTAATGGCCGATATTCTGATAAAATTCTAGGGCAAGAAAAAACTATATTCATCCAGTTTACGTATTTCAATTAAAGGAGATAAAAATGAAAAAGTCGAGACTGATTATATCTTTTTGCCTTCTTTTAAGCCTGACCGCCTGGTTTCTCCCCGGCTGTGGGCCTCAAGCCAGAAAGCCGGTAGCCGGTTCTGCTCTCGGTCAGGATATGCTGACTCTGCTGCCTGCCGACACCTCCGCTTTTTTTGTTCTTGACTGGCATAAACTCATCAACCTGAAGCCAATCGAGACCTGGCTGGAACAGCAAAAAGAACTGGAAACTTACCAAAAAAAACTAGAAGCTTTCCAGCTTGATTTTAAAAAAGAAATTTATTACCTGGCCTTAGCAGTTGTCGGTGAAGTTAATAAGCCGGCCGAAGCAGTGGTGGCATTGGCCAACCTCAAGTATCAGAAAGACAAATTAATACCAGCCGGGAGTGGCAACCAGAAGCCCGAACTGGAAACTTACAATGGCATTTCTTACCTGCCAATGATCGAAGTAGAAGGAAAAGCCATGGTCTGTCTGGCTTTTTTAGATAGCTCTAATCTGGCCATCGGCTCAGAGGCGGCGGTAAAAAAAGTCATAGATGTTTATCAGGGAAAAACGCCCCATTTTTTTAGCAATAAAAATTTAAAGACCCTGGTTAAAGATCTCAATACCAGGGCCATCACTTTTGGCTGGCTGACCGTGCCGGCTGATCTGGTCCAGTCAAAACTAAGTCAGAATCCATCTCTTATGCCTCTGACCAAGGTTAAAAATATTTCCTCCTTTTCTGATTATAAAAATTCCACCTATCTCAATGACATCAAGCTCTATGCTGAGGATAAAGATAACTTAAAATCGATTGCTGACATTCTAACCGGCTTCAAGTCTCTCAGTCTGGGTCTGGGAGCTCAAACTCCAGAACTCAAAGAAGTGCTGGATGCTATTGAGATTACCACCACCGAGAAATATCTTAAAGTTTTTATCAGTCTTAAAGAAGAACAGCTCCAGGCTATTACCAAACTGATCAAAGAGAAAAGTCAGAAGAGCAGCTCGCCTCAGCCGGCTGGCAAAAGCCAGGCCTAATTGAGGATTATACCGGTTGGGGACAGGGCAATCAGTCCTGAATAAGGTACTCTTTAAAAGTAAATAATAGAGCGGCCAGAGCCAGGAAGACAGCAGTAATCAGGACCAGAATCAACACAGCCAGCCAGTCGGCGGTTGGCTCCAACCTGATAAAGAGGAAACTCAGCCGGCCAGAGGCCGAGGAATATTGAGGAAGAAGAGATTTCAAATAATGGACAATGGATAGTTTCTGGGTGGTGCCAGGGAAATACTGAATGATATTTTCCCAGCCGAAACCGAAAGCCAGTCCAAGTAAAATCGGCCTGGCCAACCAGGTACTGAGAAAAGTAAAAAACGACAGATAGGCAGCCAGACCCAGCAGCAAGACCAGTGCATAACGGACTATTGTCCAGATATCCTGCAGCTGAAAATCACGGTCAAGATTGAGAATAAAGTAGGAAATAAGCAAAGTTGAAACCAGCATGATAGAAGTGACGGCCAGCGATGACAGGTATTTGCCAATAATAATTGAGGCTCTGGACAACGGTCGAGAAGAAAGATAGGGCAAAGTCTTACCTTCGACTTCTTCACTGACAATTGACGTTCCATAAAAAAGAGCCAGAATGACGATTAAAAACTGCAGGAAAAAAACCATCAAGATATTCTGGAATATAATCTGCCCGCTTTCTGTCCATTGACCGGCCAGCCGGTAAAACCTGATAATCAGGGCCAGCAGAATAGAAGCTGAACCCAGCAGAAAAAACATCTTTGCTCGCGAAGATTTCTTTTTCAGAAAATAATAAAACGAAAAGACTCTCTGTATTTCAGGCTTCATCTTATTTCCCTACCAGATAATCAAAAACAGCCTGCAGATTATCATCGGGTGAAGTAATCTCATCAATGATGACAGGCAAAGTGAGCACCATCTCATTCAGCCGGTTAAAAAAACGATCCCGATCGTGAGTTTCAAATACCACCGCTTGCTCCAGAGGTTCGAAGGCCATCTTTAGAACGTAATCCTCGGCAGCCAGGGTTTGAGCCAGCTGGCGGAACTGAGGTGATTTTACTCTGATCATGTGGGGATGCGTATCAATCAAGTCCCTGATGAAATAAATATCTCCGCGAGCAATGATTTTACCCTGGTGAATGAGAATAATCTCTGAGGTCAAAGCTTCGACCTCCGGCAGAATATGGCTGGAGACAACAATGGTTTTCCCGCTGTTCTTAAACTCCTTGATCAATTTTATGATGCGCCGCTTGCTGAGCGGATCAAGGCCATTTAAAGGCTCATCTAGAATCAGGACTTCTGGATCATGAGCAATAGCCTGAGCTATCTTAATTCGCTGTCTCATCCCCCGGCTATAGCTTCTAACCTTCCGGTCAGCCACGTCGGTCAGCTCCACCAGCTCCAGAGCCTGCCTGGCTCTCTGCTCGCCTTCAGCAGAACTAAATCCGTAGAGAGAGAGAAGCCCTGCTAAAAATTCGAAACCGGATAGCTCTTCATAGAAAGCATCATCCTCAGGGCAGAAACCGAGTCGCCGAAAAATATGACGGTTGTTCCAGACTTTCTCGCCGAAAATTCTGGCTTCCCCGATATTAGTCTTCAACTGGCCGGTTATTATCTTCATAAAGGTTGACTTACCAGCTCCATTAGGACCAAGTAAGGCGGTTATTCCCTGGTTGATTTCCAGGTTGAGGTCACTGATGCCAAGGACATTGCCATACCAGCGCGATAGATTTCTGGCTTCAATCACTGCCGTCATTTGATCACCTCTACCCCTCTGACTTTATGCTTGACTACCAGATAGGAAAGAAAACAGAAAACACTGATGAGTAGAAAGGACAGATACCAGGGATAATCATAAGGCGGTTTAACCAAAAAGAAGCCAGCTGCCACCTGCTTCAGATTGGCGGCCATGGAAAAAAGGGCCGAGAAAGGAGAACGGAAAATGACAGAGAAAATACCTCTCAAAATTTCAGAAAAAAAGTAAAACCCGAAGATAATTGAAATGACATAATTACGGTTGTTGCTTAAAGATGAAGCCAGAAGAATAAAGGCGGTAAAAAACAGGATCATAAACAACGAAAAAGCCAGAATAGACAAAATCAGCCAGGGATATTCCAAAAAGAAGGCGAAACTGCCGGCAAACAGCAATTTGAGAATATAGAGCAAGACAGCCGGAACCAGAGTCAGAGTACCAACAAAAAAGATGACCACCCCGGCTTTGCCCAGCAAATAGTCGGCTTTGGTCAGCGGACGGGCGAAATAGAGTTGAACTGCCTTATGCCGGAAATCATCGGCCAGCAAGCCCGCGCCACCCATGGACATCAGAATCAAAATGGCAAAATAAAGTAGATCAAGCGTCAGGTAAGATTTAAAAAAATTAGGATTGACCTGTAACAGCTTATCGCCTCCCTGAGCGATAAATTTAAAATCCTCCAATCTTTCTGAAATATAGATAATAGCCGCATATATCATGGCCGGCAGGAAAGAAAAGGTATAACCAAGTTTAAAGTGCTTGCGCCCGAAGGCCAGCTTGATACCAGTTCTGGTAATCGGCCAGAAGGCACGAGGCCTGTCCAGGAACTGACCATCCCAGTGATGATAACCTTTCTCTCTTATTGAGCTCATCAATCAACCCCCACCACCCGGGCAAACAAATCTTCAAGTCTGCTCTGACTGCGAGCAAACTGCCTGATCTGGACACCATTTCTGGCCGCTGCTCTGAATATTTCCATCTGATCAAAATCAGGTGGTGTATAGATCTTGATCAATCTGTCCTCGGTTTCTTCCAGCCGGCAGCCGGCCGCCTCCAGCTCCAGTCTAAAAGCAGGCAACTCACCTTTAATCTTCAGTTCGTACAACCGGTAATTGATCATCTTCAGATCTTCTATCCGTCCACTGGCAGCAATCTGACCTTTATTAATGATAACCATGTCAGTACAGATGGATTCTATGTCATCCAGCAGATGAGAACAGAGAAGCACGCTGATGTCTTTACTGCTGGCTATTTCCCCGATTAATTCCAGAATATCCTGTCGGCCGGCTGGATCCAGATTGGCAGTTGGTTCGTCCAGAAAGAGCAGCTTTGGATCATGAACCAGAGCCTGGGCCAGCTTCAAACGCTGCCGCATGCCGGAAGAATAGGTCTCAACCAGCCGGTAACGGGATTCTCCCAGACCAACATAGAAGAGAACTTCATGGGCTCTTTTCATTGCTTCCTGGCGGGGCATGCCGGACAATTCCCCTAAATAGGCGGTAAAAGAAACGCCATCCATCCCCGGGATATAACAATCATCTTCTGGCATATAACCGACCCGCTGTCGAATAAATTTCTGTTCCCGTCTTAAATCATAACCAAGCACCTGGCCATCACCCTCATCCGGAGTGAGAAAACCAAGCATAATCTTGAGCAAAGTGCTTTTCCCGGCTCCATTGGGCCCGAGGAGCCCGGTCGCCCCCTCGTTTAAAACTAGGCTAATACCACTCAGGGCTTTGACTGGCCCATAAGAAAAATGAATGTTTTTAAGTTCAACCTTCATCGGCCCAGCTTTAATTCTTTTTTGTTATTTACGAAAAACCCTTATCCTTGGTTCACATTTTAAGCTCTTATTTTAGCATTTTTCGCAGGAAATAATATATTCAGCCCGAAAAAGACCGTTAGGCCAAATAAACTTTCCAACTGACCACCTGCTTTTTATTGCTTTACCTGAAATATCTTATTTGTCTATAATGCTCGAGTATCCAATAAAAAGCGGGAGGAAAAATGAAAATCAGAAAGAAAGAAAAATTGCTGGCCTGCTGGCTGGCCCTGGCCATTTTCTCTGTACTCAGTTTGAGTCAGGCGGCGGTGGCAGAGAAAAAGGCTCTGACCTTTGGCGACTTTATCAAAATTAAACGGTTGTCTGACCCAGAACTCTCTCCTGACGGCCAGCAACTGGCTTTCGTGGTTACCGTTCTGGATCTCGAGAAAAACAAGGGCAATAGTGATATCTGGATTGTGCCGGCTTCAGGTGGGACAGCAACGAGCCTGATTTCCAGCCCCGCTGCAGACTTTTTTCCGCGCTGGTCACCCGACGGGAAAAGACTGGCTTTTATTTCTACTCGCAGCGGCTCTCCCCAGATCTGGGTCAAAACCCTAGCTGGAGGTGAAGATAGAAAATTGACTGATTTTCCGGCCGGGGTGGGCTCCTTTAGCTGGTCAAAAAGCGGACGCTATTTACTCGTTTCGAGTGCCGTTTTCCCGGAGGCACCTGACCTCGAAACCAGCCGTCAGTGGCTCGAGGCCGCAGAAAAAAACCAGGTTAAAGCCAGAATCTACGACCATTTGCTTTACCGTCACTGGAACAGCTGGTTTGATGGCACCCGCAGCCACCTCTTCCTTTTTCCTCTGGACGGTGGTCAACCGGTTGATTTAACTCCTGGCGACTATGATACCCCGCCCATGGCTCTGGGTGGAAATCTTGACTTTAGTCTTTCCCCCGATGAAAAAGAAATTGCTTTTGTCCGTAATACCGACCCCGAATTCAGGCTGGCTCTCGGAACCAATAATGACATTTTCTTAACTGACACTGGAGCCCGGGCCAGCGAAAAATTGACAGTCAGCCGGGCAAACGACATTGACCCCAAATATTCACCTGACGGACGTTATTTAGCCTACCGCGCCATGAGCCGCCCGGGTTTTGAAGCTGATAAATTAGCTCTCATTCTTTATGACCGTCAGAAAAAAAGCATCATTAACCTGACAGAAAATCTCGATTATTCTCTGAACGAATTCATCTGGTCACCAGATAGTCAGACCATCTATTTTCTAAGTGAAGAAAAAGCCAGAACAGCTCTCTTCGCCTTAAAACTGGCTACTGGAAAAATTGAGAAAATTTTAGCAGGTCAGATGGTCAGCAGTCTTCAGATTTCTCCCGATGGTAAAACTATTTATCTGGTGAAACAGACCCTCAACCATCCAAATGATATCTATTCGTTTGACCTGAAAACCAGGAAACTAAAACAATTAACTGACATCAATGGTGAGCTGCTGGCCGGTTTGGAGATGAATCCAGCTGAGGATTTTTATTTTGAATCAGAGGGCGATAAAATCCATGGCCTGCTTCTCCGTCCGCCTTTCTTCGATTCAGCCAGAAAATATCCTCTGCTGCTTTTAATTCATGGCGGACCACAGAATGCCTGGCAGGATGAATTCCATTATCGCTGGAACGCTCAGATGATGGCCGCTCCGGGCTATGTTGTGGCTCTGGTCAACTTTCACGGCAGCCCTGGCTATGGTCAGGCCTTTACCGATTCAATCAGCGGCGACTGGGGAGGGAAACCCTATCATGACCTGATCAATGCTGTTGATTACCTGCGGGAAAACTACGCTTTTATTGATAAGGACAAACTGGGGGCAGCCGGTGCATCTTACGGCGGCTATATGATTGACTGGATTGAGGGCCAGACAGATATTTTTGATTGCCTGGTCAGCCACTCTGGCGTCTTCGATCTCCGCTCAGAGTACGGAGCCACCGAAGAACTCTGGTTTCCAGAATGGGAATATCGTGGAACACCCTGGAGTCAGCCCGAGATGTACCAGAATTTTTCTCCGAGCTTTTATGTCAGGGATTTTAAGACACCTTGTCTGGTCATTCACAGTGCCAATGATTTCAGAGTCCCCTTAGAGCAGGGTTTGCAGTTTTTCACTTCGCTGCAGAGGATGGGTGTTCCTTCTAAGTTTCTCTATTTCCCGGATGAAGATCATTTCATTCAAAAGCCACTTAACGCTGAACTCTGGTGGAGGACCGTTCTCGACTGGCTGGCCACCTATTTAAAAAATTAGCAAATAGGCTGGCTGCCTTAAAATTCAATTTCCAGCAGAGCTAAGGGATCGATGCGGGCTTCGTTGATTTTGGCTGCCCAGTGAAGATGCGGCCCGGTCGAAAGACCAGTTGAACCAGCCAGCCCAATAACCTCACCCTGCCTGACCATTGCTCCCCTTTTAACCAGGAGTTTCGACATATGGCAGTAAACCGTATAAAGGCCGAGACCATGATCGATGATAACCGTATTGCCTGAAAAATAGAGGTTAGAGGCCAGCACTACCCGCCCATCGTTAGCCGCCCTGATTGGCTGGCCGGAGGCAATAGCAATATCAACCCCGGCGTGAATCGAATGGGGCACATTATTATAAATTCTCTGCTGGCCAAAATTAGGGGCAAGCTGGCCACCGCAGGGCAGCTCGAACTTTCCCTGCGCCAGCCACTCGGGGCTGGTCTGCCCGTAGATCTGAGCAAGAATTTCAGCTTCTCTCTTAATTCTTTCCTGAACTTCCTGCGGCGGATGAACATATTTGGGATCAACGGTCAGTTTCTTTTTAGGGAAATCCCTGGCCATTATTTCCAGGTCTGCTTGAATTTGATCCTTTTCTGACCCGCCTGACCAGAGAGAAATAGACAAAGTCTCCCGTCCAGGTTTCACCCCCAGATCAAGACCAAGAAGCAAGAAATCTGCCTGTCCGAGCCTGGCTTTTAACTCATAATGTTCACCGCGAAAATCAATGATCGCCAGCTCGCTTTTTTGCTCCACCCAGGTCAGAACGAGCAGTTCACCTGGTTGGATTTTTCTGGCTTTAAGCTCAAATAAATCACCACTTCTTGCTCCCAGCTGAATAACCTCAGCCCTGGCCGGGAGTGCCACACAGACAGCCAGATAAAAGAGCAGGCAAAGAGAACTACAGGCAGTTTTAAAACTTAATTTCTGAAAATTCAAGTTATGATCAACCATAATCAATCACCTCTAACTTCTGATCAGCCTTTTAGATTTATTTAACTTATTTTTATTATCAGATGACCTGGCCTCGCCCATCGTTTCTTAAGATCTTACCCGGTAGCTCGCCCGTAATCTGTCCCTGATCCACCACCAGTTTCCCGTTGACCAGAACATAGGGTATGCCTTCCGGATAGTGGTGAGGGTCTGACCAGGTAGCTTTATCCTGAATTTTATCATAATCAAAAAGGACCAGATCAGCCAGATAACCGGGCTTGACCAATCCTCTTTGCTTAAGGTTAAATCTTTCAGCGGGAAACCCGGTCATTTTTCTGATCATCGTTTCGAGCGGCAAAACTTTTTCTTTTCTGACATACAGGGCTAAGGCCCGGGGAAAAGTGCCATAATATCTGGGGTGAGGTTTACCTCTGGACAAAGGTCCGGTAGTTGAAGCTACTTCTCCGTCAGAGCCAAGACAGGTAAACGGCTGCTGAAGTATTTTTTTCAGGTTATCTTCACTCAGCCCGAAACAAACCATTGACACCTGACCCCGCTCTTCCAGCAGCAGGTCTCTAATAAATAAAAACATGTCAGCCTGGTTTCTTATTTTAGCGGCCTGTTCGAGGTCCAGACCTTCTAACTGGCGGTTTTTTTCTGTTTCAACTGAGGCAATCAAAACCTTATTCCAGGACCCAAGATTGCTTTCGGCCTGATTAATGGCCTCCCTTAACTTTGGCTCAAGTTCGGGCGAGCGCAATCTATTCAAAAAATCCTCATTTTTGCCTTCCCTGACCCAGAGAGGGAAAAATATACTCAACCCGGTTGACCAGGCAGTATAGGGGTAAACATCAGCCGAGAAATCGACTCGGCGGGCCCTGGCCTGATTCAATTTTTCTAAAAGCTCGTCAATCAGTGGCCAATTTCTGCGAAAGCCAATTTTAAGATGGGAGATTTCCAACCTGACCCCGGCCTGCTCAGCTATGTTCAGAGCTTCATCAACTGCTGGCAGGACTTCATCTTCTTCGTCTCTCATATGGGTAGCATAAACCCCCTGGCTTTCCCTGAGAACCTTCATAAGATCGATTAATTCACCGGTTGAGGCAAAGCTACCGGGTGCATACTCAAGGCCAGTGGAAATCCCGATGGCACCCTGCTTCAAAGCCTGGCTGGCCAGTTGCTTCATTCTGTCCATTTCCTCGGGTGAGGGCGGCCGGTTATTATAGCCTACTACCGCCGCTCGAATGGTTCCCTGCCCAACGAGAGTGGCAAAATTTACGGCCTGGCCTTTTTCCTCCAGCCTCCGGAAAAAGCCGGCCAGGTCATGCCAGTCAACTCTAAGTCCGAACTCCCGGCTTAGATACTTGTCTTCATCTTCAAGCATGGCGGGAGTAAGTGGATAGCGGCTGGAACCGCAATTGCCTCCTATGACCGTGGTCACCCCCTGTTTGATCAGTGAATCGGACGTCGGACAGACCAGAAGCTCAATATCGGTATGATTATGAACATCAATAAATCCAGGGCTCAAGCAGAGATCCTCAACCAAAAGCTCCCGCCGGCCACTTTTTTTCCCAATTGTCCCTACCTCTTTGATAAATTGACCACTGATCCCAACATCGGCCCGGAAGGGCGGCTGTCCGCTGCCATCAATGACTAGAGCCTGCCTGATGACCAGATCATAATCACTTTCCGCCTCTTCCAGGCGACAACCTGGCGAAAACACGCTCAAGCAAGAGGCACCTAAAAAGCCCCAGCTGGCTCTTTTTAAAAATTCACGCCTCGGGATTAACTCTTTTTTCATTGATTTCTCTATCTTTTTAAAATAATAAATCAGACTGACTTTATCAAGTTCAAAGAACGCCTAAGATAAGGCTATGAATTTTCAGGCCAGAGGGCCAAATTTAGCCCGGGGAAAAATTAAAATAACAGGATGTCTGGAAGCAGCAATAGACATAGTTATTAAGGTGGCGCAGTTTCTACTACACTCTTGAGGATCGTTGAGGTCGGTGACCTGATGGCCAAGGTGATGGAACCCTCCTCCGCTACGGAACCAGGAGAATCCGGACACCTGATCCGTTTTTGGTGTATAATTTCTCCGATATTAATTTCCGGGTCGTCTTTGTTATATTATTCAATCGGGCCAGAACCAGTCGGCCACCATCTGTTGCTGGAAAAAACTCACTCTGGCAGGCTGGGGCCGGCCAGTAAGATTTTGACTATGTCTGCCAACGGGTCAAAAAGAGCGAAATATAATAAAAGGGAAGGGTTTCTATTATCTAAATCAGGCAAGTGAATCAGGATGAAAGAGGTAAAGGAAACTTTTTCTACCACTGCTTGCCGCCGGGAAACTATCATTTTTTTATTGAGCTTTCTGATCTTTCTGGCTTCTATAAGGGTCGAAGCACGGCCACCAGAGGTGGCCGACCGTCTGAATGGCGCCTTTCTCAAGCAACTCCTGGCCGACACTGGCGAGATTATTACCTCACCCACCAGGTGGGCAAAAGACGACTGGCTAACTTTTAGCCTCAGTCTGGCCACCAGCTGTGCCTGGTGGTCAGTTGACAATTCCATCCATGAGTGGATTCACGACACTCATCATCCAGGCTTGACCTCTGTGTCTAAAGTTCTTTCTGGTGCCGGCCATCCTTTGAGCCTCATAGGAATATTCTCAGCGGGTTATCTGGCCGGAGAGCTGACTGGCTCTTCATCACTTAGGCAGACTTTCCTGCTGTCAGCCGAGAGCTTATTGATCACTGAACTTTTTGTACAGGCTGGCAAAATAGCTATCGGCCGGGCCAGGCCCTATACTCTCGAAGGTTCCAGTTCATTTCATCTGTTTACCCTTAAGGGAGATTGGCAGTCTTTTCCCTCAGGCCATAGTTCGGCCGCCTGGGCCGTGGCCACTACTATTGCCTCAAGAACTAAATGCATTTATTTGAAAGTCTTACTTTACAGCCTGTCAGCAGGCATTTCACTCTCCAGAGTCATTCTCGATAAGCATTTCGCTTCAGACATTGTAGCCTCCAGCCTTCTTGGCTATTATATCAGTCAAAAAATTGGTCATAAAACTGCCAGTCAGGTGAAAGAACCTGATCAGCCAGCTGTCTCTCTATCTGTCGCTCCAGGTTTGATCTCCTTGAACCTGAGTTACCAGTTTTAACCTGTTCTTTATTCTGATGGTTGGTGATCAGCCTCTTGTCAACTGGTTGTTTTTTTGATATTTTTTTTCTGATCTAAGTTTCCGGAGGTAATTTTATGGCAGAGACTGACAAGGAAAAGAGCAGCAAAAACAAAAAGATTAATCGGCTGACACTGGCTGAGATTGAGACCCAACTGGAGGCAATTAAGAAGGCCGAGGGCAACTGGCACTCGAAGCATGCCAGGCAGCTCCTGGCCAGAAAGGCCGTTTTGACCCGGCAGATTTAAATCCCACTCTGTTCAACAATATTTGTTTTCTAAAACTTAGACTTTAAGAGATTTTACAAAATATTTATTTTCTGCTATTATCAGGAAGAAAAATAAGGAGTAAATTAGTGTTAACGAAGGAATTGAAATTAAAGATTATTAGGGACAATCAGCTGAGTGCAGCTGATTCTGGGTCGCCTGAAGTTCAGGTTGCTCTGATGACTGAAAGAATCAATGAGCTTATCAACCACTTTCAAATCCATAAGAAAGATTTTCATTCACGCCGTGGCTTGATGAAACTCGTCGGACAGAGAAAAAGATTGCTGGAATATCTAAAAGAAACAGATAAAGAGCGTTATCAGAAGCTGATTACTAAATTAAATCTGAGAAAGTAGGCAATCCTGCCGCTAAAATAAAAAGACGGGTTAAAACATGGCAAATAATATCAACATTGAAATAGGTGGCCGTAATCTATCTATAGAGATCGGCAAGGTCGGAAGACAGGCTGATGGTTCAGCTTTTATTCGTTATGGCGATACTATTATGCTGGTCACAGCAACTTCCAAGAAGGAAATCTCCGGAGAAAAGAATTTTTTACCTCTGATTGTTGACTACCGTGAAAATACCTACGCCGCCGGTAAGATTCCGGGCGGTTTCTTCAAGCGAGAGGGAAAACCTTCTGAAAGGGAAATCCTCATTGCTCGGATGATTGATCGCCCAATTCGTCCTCTGTTCCCGGAAGGCTATTTTCAGGATACTCAGATTGTAGCTTTGCTTCTGTCAGCTGACCTGGAAAATGAACCTGATACTCTGGGCATCATCGGAGCTTCAGTTGCCCTTTACTTCTCTGAGATTCCGTTTACCACTCCGCTCGGTGCAGTTAAGGTAGGCTTGATTGATGATCAGTTTGTGATTAATCCCAGGGCTACTCAACTGGAAAAATCAAAGATCAACATGGTCGTCGCCGGCAATGAAGATGGAATTTGCATGATCGAAGCCGGAGCCAATGAAGTTGAAGAGGACAAGGTCATTGAAGGTTTAATGCTCGCTCAGGAAGAAATCAAGAGAATTGTGGCTGTCCAGAAAGAGCTTTTCAATCAGCTCTCCATTAGCAAAGCTGAAGTTAAAGTCAATCCCCTGGACTCCGAGAAAGTCAAGCAGATTGAAGAAGAGATTGCTGGCGAACTTTTGCAGGCTATCCAGCTCAAGCAGAAAAAAGCCAGCGAACGGGCTAGCCAGGAAATACTTAATCGCCTGTTAGCCAGGATTCCAAAAGAAAACACAGAAGAAATCTTAACTACCAAGGATATTTTTTATAATCTACAGAAAAAGCTCGTCCGGGATCTGGTTTTAAATAAAGGACAGAGGGCTGATGGCCGGGCTTTCAATGAGCTCAGGCCGATCAGCATTGAAGTCGGTTTGCTGCCCAGAACCCATGGTTCGGCTCTTTTCACCCGGGGTGAAACTCAGAGCCTGGCTACGGTTACTCTTGGCACTTTTGAAGATGTCCAGCGACTGGATGGACTGGGCGAAGAGGCTGAAAAAAGATTTATGCTTCATTATAATTTTCCGCCTTTCTCCGTCGGTGAGGTTTCTTTTATGAGAGCTCCCGGCCGGCGAGAAATAGGGCATGGCGCTCTGGCTGAAAAAGCCATTTTACCAGCTATTCCTGACGAAGAGACTTTTCCCTACACGATTCGTATTGTCTCAGATATTCTTGAATCCAATGGTTCGTCATCCATGGCCACCGTTTGTGGTGGTACGCTAGCTCTGATGGATGCCGGTGTTCCCCTAAGGATGGTGGTAGCTGGCATTGCCGTTGGCCTGGTTAAGGAAGGCGACCATCATGTTCTGCTAACAGACATTGCCGGACTTGAAGATCATTATGGCGATATGGATTTTAAAGTGACCGGTTCCAGCCTGGGCGTTACCGCTATTCAAATGGATCTAAAAATTCCTTATCTGCCAGTTCAGATCATTCGTGAAGCTTTTCAGCAGTCGAAGGAAGCCAGGCTTCAGGTTCTGGAGAAAATGAAAGCTGTTCTGCCAGCAGAAAGGTCGCAACTGTCAGTCTATGCGCCACGTATTATCACCTTATTTATTAATCCAGACAAAGTATCCGACGTTATCGGCCCGGCCGGCAAAATGATCAAGAAGATTGTTGCCCAGACCAATGCCAAGATAGATATTGAAGAAACCGGTAAGGTGACCATTGCCTCGACCGATATGCAGGCTGCTGAAAAAGCCCGTGAGATGATCAGAGAAATCACGGCTGAAGTGGAAGTTGGTCAGATTTATACCGGCAAGGTGGTCAGACTGGAAGAATACGGTGCTTTTGTTGAGATCTTGCCCAGTATAGTTGGTCTTCTTCACATTTCAGAGGTGGCACCATACCGCATCAGAAATATTAAGGATGAGATTTCCCTCGGACAGATGATTACAGTTAAAGTCATTGATATTGATGAAGAAAATAACCGGATAAGACTCAGCAAAAAGGCGCTGGAAGAAGGCGACCAGCAGTCAAAAGGGCCCGGCCAGCCGGGAGAGCAGGAAAGTTCACATGACCATCACCATACTCATGGTTTTTCCGGCCATCGTCGTAAAAACGAACGAAATCGTTATTAATCATTAAAGCCAGATTAAAAGCATAATATCATGAGAGGAAAATCAAAGCTATTTTCCTCTGGCCAGGCCGGGGGTTTTACCCTTTTGGAAATGGTCGTCACTTTGTCTATTCTGGCTCTTCTGACCAGCGTAGCCATGCCCGTGGTTACTACCTCAGTTAAAAGAGAAAAAGAAATAGAACTCCGTCAAAATCTGAGGCTTATTCGACAGGCCATTGATGATTACAAGAAACTGGCTGATGAAAAGAAAATTAAAGTTGATCCTGATACCTATGGTTATCCACCGGATTTGGAAACTCTCGTCAAAGGAGTAGAAGTCGATCAGGAAGTTACCGACGCTTCTGGCCGGAAGACTAACAAAAAAATGCTGGTGCGCTTTTTGAGAAAAATACCTTTCGATCCTATGACCGACTCTTATGATTGGGGGCTGAGATCATATCAAGACGAGCCTGACTCTGATTCCTGGGGCGGGGAAAATGTTTATGATATTTATACCAGGAGTCAAGGTACTGCCCTTAATAAGACCAAATACCGGGAATGGTGAAAAATGACGATTAGCCGACAAAAGGAATCTTCCGGTTTTACTCTGATTGAAATACTGGTTGTCTTGAGTATTATCGGCATCCTGCTCGGCCTGGCTGTTCCCCAGTATCAGATCTCAATCAAGAGAGCCAGAGAAGCCGTTTTGAAGGAAAATCTCTTCATTATGCGCAAGCTGATAGATCAATACTATCAGGATAAACATCGTTATCCGCCCAGCCTTCAGTCCCTGGTCGAAGAAAATTATCTAAAAGTCCTGCCCATCGATCCAATTACCGGCTCCAACGAGACCTGGATAGAAGTCAGGGAGATGCCGCCAGCTGATGACTATGTCCCGTCGGAAAACCTCGGGGTGGTTGATGTCAAATCTGGTTCGGAGGCCCGTGCACTTGATGGTTCATATTACAATACCTGGTAATGATAGCTGCTCAACCTATCAAAGCCAGTTTAATATTTCTATGATTATTCAGCGGAGAAAAGGCAGCGGGATGAAAGAATCCAGACTGAGCCTAAGACACCCGGTGGGACGGCAGGTGACCGTAGGAGCTAAAGACCCTAATAGAGGCTATATCCTAATTTTTTTGCTTATTATCATCTTTGCCATGATAGTTGGCCTGCTGGTGGCCGTTCCCGTCCTGGAAACTCAGATCAAGAGAGAAAAAGAAGAAGAGCTTATCTTCAGAGGCCGGCAATATGTAGAAGCCATAAGGCAATACCAGCAGAAAAGGCCGGGCTCTTTTCCACAATCGCTGGAGGAATTAATTAAAGAAAAATGCTTGCGCCGGTTATACAGTGATCCGATGTCAGATAGCGGCCAGTGGAATCTGCTGCTTATTCCACCTGTTACCACTACACAGGTAGCCAGTACTCAAGCCGGGGTGACTGATAAATTACTCGTAGTAACGCCTGCCGTTCTCAAAAATATTTCCAGGCCGCAAATAGTCGGAGTGGTCAGTTCATCGCCTGAAAAATCTGTCAGGATTTATGACGGAGAAGAATATTACCAGAAGTGGCTTTTTTATTACGGTCAAGTCCCTGACAAAAAACCCCAGCTGATCTATCAGACGGCTGAAAAATAGAATTTCAGGTGCAGACTTATTTTTTCACCCAGCCTGGCAGAATAAATTCTAGCCGATCATAAAGCTTTAATCCGAGTTCTTTGGCCCGTCCGGCTTTTAATTCGAGAACAAAAAGAGCTTTCTTGTCAGGGCCATAGCTCGGACAGGGTTCAGCTGGGCACGGTGGAACATTTTCTTCGATATGGACAATCTGGCGATGACTATTTAGCCAGATAATATCAAGTGGAATCACGGTGTTTTTCATCCAGAATGTATACTGGTCCTCTTCTTCAAAGACAAATAACATACCCTGCTCGGTTTTAAGCTCCTGACGAAACATCAGCCCTTTTTCTCTTTCAGCCGGGCTAACAGCCAGTTCGGCCGTCACCGCTTCTCCATTAGGAAAAAAGACTTTAATATATTTATCACGACGGCCAGTCTGGCAGTAAAGCTCCGGCCACAGTAAAAGGCAGAAGAGAAAAAAGGTAACGGGCAGGTTCTTTAACTGCTTTCTTCTCATGCTTTCACCTCAACAAGCAGCCCTCATTCTTATTATTCTAAATCAATGAGTCGTAATCAAGGGAACGAATCTTACACCAATTAGCCTGGTTTCCTCCAGACCTTTTTTTGTTTTCCTGATCAGGACGAGCTCCTGAGAATCAGTCCCGACCGGAATAATCAGACGCCCGTTGATTTTAAGCTGCTCAACCAGGGCAGGCGGCACTTTGTCCGGTGCGGCCGAAACCAGAATGGCCTCAAAAGGAGCTTTTTCTGGCCAGCCCTTCCACCCATCTCCTATTAAAAACTCGATATTTTTGTAGCCGAGGCTATTTAGGGTCTCCTGTGCCTGCAGAGAAAGCTCTGGAATAAGTTCAATGGTATAAACCTGACTGACTATTTCTGCCAGGATAGCCGTCTGATAACCGGAGCCAGTGCCTATTTCGAGCACCTTATCCCCTGGCTGAAGTTTCAAAGCTTCAGTCATATAAGCCACAATGTAAGGCTGGGAAATAGTCTGTCCATAACCTATAGGCAGGGGCTCATCACGGTAAGCCAGGTTTCTTATCTCTTCAGGCACAAAAAGGTGCCTTGGGACTTTTAACATGGCGGCCAGAACCATTTTGTCCTTAATCCCGCGGCCTTTGATTTGATATTCAACCATATTTTTGCGGGCTTGCTCATAGTCAGGATTAGAATTCACCGCACTCTTCCCCTCCGTGTTTTTAACCAGACATGCTGATATAAATAATAAAATAATCAGTAAGATCTGGCAAAAACGGCCATTATTCTGGCTTCTTTCTGGCAAAAAATACATTCCCCTTTTTGATTTTTTTCATTATTCAGAGGGATGACTCTTATCGTAGCCATTGTTTCTTCTTTTATTTTAGCTTCGCATTCCTCCGAGCCGCACCAGTAAGCCTGGATAAATCCCCTTTTATCTTCTATAACTGCCTTAAATTCCTCATAAGAAGAAACCTGACGAGTATTCCCCGTCTGAAAAGTCAGAGCCCTATTGAATAAAGAGGACTGGATGCTGGCCAGAATTTCTTTTACTTTCTCCTCCAGTCCGTCGAGGCTGATGATTGATTTCTCTAGATGGTCGCGGCGGACAGCTACCGCCTGATTATTTTTTATGTCGCGTGGGCCTATTTCGAGCCGCAAGGGAACTCCCCTCATCTCCCATTCTGAAAATTTCCAGCCAGGAGTATATTCACTCCGGTCATCAAGAAATGCTCTTATTCCAGCTTTCTCCAGTCTGTTCTTTAATTCAACCGCCCTGGGCAGGACATTCTCTTTCCAGTCGCCAATAGAAATCGGGATAATAACTACCTGGAGCGGAGCCACTCTAGGTGGAAAAACCAGTCCGGAATCATCTCCATGAGCCATGACCAGAGCACCAATTAACCGGGTCGAAACGCCCCAGGAAGTCTGCCAGATATACTGGAGGTTCTGGCCCTGATCTTCAAACCTGATGTTAAATACCTGAGCAAAATGCTGCCCTAGATTATGAGATGTTCCCATTTGAAGAGCCTTCCCATCTGACATCAGGGCTTCAATCGCATAGGTAGCTAAAGCTCCAGCAAATTTTTCGCGGTCAGATTTGCGGCCAAAAATGACTGGTATAGCCAGTTCAGTTTCAACAAATTCGCGATACATGTCGAGTATGCGGAGAGTTTCAGCCTGAGCCTCATCATAGCTTTCATGAGCTGTATGCCCTTCCTGCCAGAGGAATTCCGTCGTCCGGAGGAATGGCCTGGTCACTTTTTCCCAACGGACAACATTGGCCCATTGATTAATCAGAACTGGCAGGTCACGCCAGGATTTAATCCATTTCGAATACATGAAACCAATGATGGCCTCCGAGGTAGGCCGGACTGCTAAGCGTTCTTCCAGCTCATCAGCTCCTCCGTGCGTAACCCAGGCTACTTCCGGGGCAAAACCTTCCAAATGCTCCATCTCTTTTCGCAGAAAACTTTCCGGTATGAAAAGAGGAAAATAAGCATTCACGTGGCCGGTAGCTTTTATCCTTTCGTCGAGTAGCCTTTGAATATTTTCCCAGATAGCATAACCATACGGCCTGATGACCATCATGCCTTTCATCGGAGCATAATCAGCCAGTTCAGTCCGGCGGATCAAATCCAGATACCAGCGAGAGAAATCTTCACTTTTAGGAGTAATTTGAGTTACTAATCGTTCTTCTTCCAATTTAGGATTACCTCCAGCACTTCGGCTAATTCTATCCAGCCCTTGATTTTTTGTCAAGGAAAACACTTTTCTCCGCCTGACAGCCTTCCTGGGGGTGAGGCCAAAATGACCCTTTTTTTCATCCCGAGCGATGATTGAAAATATGCTTTTATAGGCTAACTTAATAATGAAAACAAATTTCAAAGGAAAAGGAAGCGGTTATCATGAAGAAGAAAACTGCCGCTCTAAACGAGGCAGAGGTGGGGGGAAAGAATACCGGTCCTAAAGAATTTGCTATGTCGCTGCCACTCCAAGTATCCGGACTTGACTCATCCGGTCATGAATTCAGTGAAGAATCTCATCTGGCTTCGATCAGCAGCGAAGAAGCTGTCTTTTTTCTGAAGGCTGAGGTCGACCGGCAATCTAGTTTAAGACTGGTCATTCCCCTCCCCCCGAAGCTGGCTGATGGCCAGCCATTAAATCTTGTTTTGAGAGGGACAGTCATGCAGGCCGTTCAATCGGCTCTGGCTGGGGTCCAGGGGCACCGAGTGAGGTTAAAACTGGAATCGAGATATTTCATCGGGGCTGAAGAGAGTTAAAGTCATGACTGACAGGTGAGAAAAATCCCTTTTCCAGGGCGTCTTACTAAACAAGATGAGATGAGACTGGTGGCTTTTAGAGTAACCACAGGTGAGACTTGGTCGAAAAATATCACCCTTTTTTTCATCCCGTTGAGCGATTGCTGACCAGAGAGGCAGGCTGCATAATGGTGATGTTATGAAAGAAGAACCGAACAGACAACAAGAAAATAAATCCTTCATCCAAGACGCAACCGGAGACTGGCAGGGAGAGCGTTTACTTGAGCTCTCCCTTCCGGCTTTGGTCCAGGGAAATAAAGTCTCTGGCCAGAGCTTCAATGAAAAGACTGAGTTGATAACCATCAACTCAAAAATAGTAACGTTTTTCCTTAAGGCCCCGGTCGGGATCGGCTGTCCTTTGAAAGTAGCCATAAATATTCCGGCTACCCCTTTGCTGATTTATCCCTTAAAACTTGATCTTAAAGGTCAGGTGGCTCGAGTTGAACTCAGCAGAGAAAAAAAACGGGGTCAGCTCGTCACCGTTGAACTTGACCATAACTTCCAGCTTCAGCCACAGACTGACTCTGGGCGGATTGAATCAAACTGATTATAGCCATCTTTTGAAACCCTCAACGCCGCCCTTATTTATCACCAATTTTCTCTTCTCACCATTTAAATCATCATTCAAAAAATAAGCTTTTAACTTGACACCCGACTTTTTATATTATATTAATTTTATCGGAATGATTAATAATTTTTAGGGGTAAAGGGGTATGCCAAAAAAGAAACAGGCAAAAAGTAATAGTCAGACAACAGGAGTTAAACCTGAAAAAATTGGCGTTTTGATTTATTGCCCGTCTGACCTTATGTTGACCGGCATCCTGAAAGCCTTCGAACCGGACAAATCAATAGAAATTCTTGCTGTCGAAAAGGGAACTATTGAGAGTTTAATGGAAGCCATTAAACAGCTTCAGTCTCAGGTTATTCTTTTCGCCCATCTAGAGCCTCTCCCCCATTTAAAAGAAATCTGCAAGGCTATCAAAGAGTTAATCAAGCCACAGATTAAGACCCAGTTGCTTCTCCTAGGTAATATTCCTTCTCAGGAAGAAATCATTAATTTGATTAATGCCGGTGCCCGCGGTTATTTTGATCTCAATGATCCACCCGGCCAGCTGGGCGAAGCTGTCCGGGTAGTAAATCGTGGAGAAATCTGGCTGCCAAGAGATAAAATGTCAAGCATTATGGACAGGATTATATCTGTCGTAGGACGTGACATGAAAGAAAAAACACTTGACCAGCTAACCTCAACTGAATTTCAGGTTCTGCGGCTGATTGGCCAGGGCAAGAGCAACGAAGAAATAGCAAAAATCTTATTTATCAGCAAAAATACTGTCCGGTCTCACATCAAAAGTATCTATTCGAAGCTGGATACCCATAGCCGGTTGCAACTGGCCCTTTATGCCATTAATTCGGCCTTGTTTTAGCCTCAATAACGAGGGGGAATTATGACTGAAAAAGCCAAAAGTAAAAAGAGCCCAAAAAAGGTCAGAGCTACTGAGAAGTCACCGGTTGAAGTTAATCGCCGGCGCGAATGGCGGTTCGAGCTTCCCCTGCCGGCTGAAATTGAAGGCCACATGCCTGAGGGGAAAAAATTCGCAGAAAAGACTATTCTGGAAAATATTTCCTCGACCGGTGCTTATTTTTCTCTCGACTCCAACCTGGTCGTCGGTTCAAAAGTCAACCTGACCATTGAACTGCCTCCCGAGTTCACCGAAGGCAGAACAATTAAGCTGTGCCTTGATGGTGAAACAGTCAGGCTGGAAAAAAAGCAGAAAGTAGGCAGAAAACAGGGTGTAGCAGTTAGATTTAAGAGAGACTTTCGCTTTCAGGTTGAAGACTGAGAGCCTGATCAATTTATCCGGTTAATAATGCTTACTGTTGGACTGACAGGCGGGATTGCCACTGGAAAATCAGTGGTAGCTAATATCCTTCAAGATAAGGGATGTTACGTCGAAAATGCTGACCTTCTAGCACAGATCTTAATGCTGCCCGGAGGAGAAGCCTATCTGGCTGTTATCAATCATTTTGGTCAGCAAATACTGAGCGATGATGGGTCGATAGACAGGCAGAAACTGGCCAGAATCATTTTCATGGAACCAGAAGAACGGGATGTCTTAAATAGTCTGACTCACCCTTTGATTTTGCGCAAAGTCGGGCAAAAGGTGGCCAGTCTGGAAAAGTCAGGAGACTACGAAATATATGTGACTGAAGCCGCCCTGATCCTTGAAGCGGGCTATCAAGTTTTTTACGACCGGGTCGTTCTGACCTTCTGTAAGCCCGAAACCCAGGTAGAAAGACTTATTCAGCGTGACGGTCTTTCCCCAGAAGAAGCCTGGCTTAAAATTAAAAGCCAGTGGCCGCTGGAAAAAAAAATCCCGCTGGCCGACTATTTAATAGACACTTCCGGTCAGCTGACTGAAACAGTTGAGCAGACCGAAGAGCTTTACCTCCGTCTTTATCACGATAGCCAATTAAAAAAGATGGGAAAGCTCATCAGAGAAGTGGATTAAGCAGGGAGATTGGTCAGTTCTTTTAAGAGTTATTTTTCAGATTGTTTTTTTAATTGTTTTTTAAAATCCTGACCGGGACGAAATTTGACTCTCTTTCCCTCGGCAATCGCCATTTGTTTATTGCGCCTGATATCGCGGCCATAACCAGATTTTTTTGGCACCACCCGAAAGCTGCCGAAGCCTCTGATTTCCACTTTTTCTCCTTTGAGCAAAGCTTCCTTAATCGAATCAAGAATAGTATCAACAAGATAAACGGCTTTCGTCCTGCTCAAATTTCCTTTTCGCTCAAGCCTGTCGGCAATATCACTCTTTATCATCAGGCAGCTCCAGAGTCTTTCGGGATACTGAATTAATAGAGTAAAGTTAGTTTATAATAACTAAAATGTCAAGTAAGTAGCAGGCTAATAATCAATTGACTATACAAATCATAGTTCATATAATTATGATGCTATGAAAAGATTTATTTATCCTGCTCTTTTTTTTCTGCTGATTGCTTCCTCCTCGGTTTATCTTGAAGCAAGAATCCTGACCGTCACCATTAGAGAGCCTATTCATCCTATTACAGCTGAGATTCTTATTAAATCAATCGAAAAAGCCAAGCTGGAAAATGCAGTACTACTTATTATCAAACTGGATACGCCTGGAGGGCTTGATTCCTCCATGCGTCAGATGATTGAAGCTATTATTGGTTCCCCTGTTCCAGTTGTGGCTTATGTTAGCCCTTCCGGGGCGAGGGCCGCCTCCGCTGGTCTATTTATTTCGGTCGCCTGCGACATTTTTGCTATGGCTCCAGGCACCTCCACCGGTTCTGCTCATCCGGTCAGTATTGGCACTTCCGGCCAGGGGCAGGATAAGACCATGGAAGAAAAAATTACTCACGATGCCGCGGCCTATATTAGAACGCTGGCTGAAAAAAGGGGGCGCAATGTTCAGATGGCCGAAGACGCCGTCAGAAAAAGTCTAAGCTATACCGAACAGGAGGCCCTGAAAGGTAAACTGATCGATCTTGTTGCCAAAACCGAACAGGAACTGGTGGAAGCCTTAGATGGTAAAGAGATTAAGCGGTTTAATGGCGAAGTTCAGATACTTAAACTAAAAAACCAGCCAATAGTAGAATTGCCCCTGACTTTCAGACAGAAACTTTTGATGACTATTGCTAATCCGAACCTGGCCTATATTTTATTGATGCTCGGCCTGCTCGGCCTGTATTTTGAATTTGCTAATCCTGGAGCAATTCTGCCCGGGGTAATCGGCGGCATCAGCCTCTTGCTAGCACTTCTATCCTTTCAGATTTTGCCTGTCAATTATGTTGGCCTGCTGCTGATCCTTCTGGGAACTGTCTTTTTTGTTCTGGAAATTAAAGTCACGAGTTATGGAGCTTTAGCCGTGGGTGGAGTCATTTCATTATTTCTTGGATCTATCATTTTAATTAAGTCGCCTATACCTGAACTTCGTCCCAGCCTTAAATTTATAATTCCTATTGTTCTTGGAATTTCTTTGATTTTTGTTATGCTGGTTTATCTGGTAATTAAAGCCCACACCAGGAAGAGCCTCACTGGCAAAGAAGGTCTGGTCGGGGAAGTTGGTCAGGCTTTGAGTTCTTTCTCTCCGGCTGGAAAAATTTTTGTTCATGGCAGTATCTGGCGGGCTATCTCTGATGATACAATCGAAAAAGGAGATAAGGTCCAGGTGGTAGAAGTGCAGGACCATCTGACTTTAAAAGTAAAAAAGGTATAGGGCGACAGGTTTCGCCTGTCAAAAGGAGGTTATGATGATTACTTTTCCAATAATTGTGGCAGCCATCGTTGTTCTTTATCTATTAAACTGCATTAAGATTCTAAAAGAATATGAGCGCGGTGTGATTTTCCGTTTGGGCCGGGTACTGCACAGACCCAAAGGCCCCGGTTTGATTTTTGTCTTCTCACCTATTGATCGTATGATCAGAATCAGTTTGCGGCTGATTGTTATAGACATACCAGCGCAGGATGTCATTACCAAGGACAATGTTTCGGTCAAAGTGAATGCTGTCCTTTATTTCCGGGTAATGGATCCACTGAAAGCTGTTCTGGAGATTCAGGACTATCTATATGCTACTTCACAACTTTCCCAGACAACTCTCCGTAGCGTCCTGGGCCAGGTTGAGCTGGATGAATTGCTATCAGAAAGAGAAAAATTGAACGCCCAGCTGCAAGAGATAATTGATATGCATACTGATCCATGGGGTATTAAGGTCGAGCTGGTGGAGATCAAGCATATTGATCTGCCTGAAAATATGATCAGAGCTATTGCCCGCCAGGCTGAAGCTGAACGTGAAAGAAGGGCTAAGGTTATACACGCTGAAGGTGAATATCAATCGGCAGAAAAACTGGCCCTGGCAGCCGATATTATTTCTCAAAACCCGCAGACGATTATGCTGCGCTTTCTGGGTACGCTGACAGAAATTGCCTCTGAGAAAAATTCAACCATTATCTTTCCACTGCCCTTGGAAATTCTCAGGGCCTTTGATAAAGGTCAGGAGAAAAAATAACGCCAATGAAAGACTATCGGGAAGTCCAGGTCTCGACGACTATTCTGGTTTTCATTATCCTGGGTATACTTATTCTGGGCACAGTTATCTTCTTCATGGGTGTTCAGGTTGGCAAAAAGCAGTCTGATCTTCTGGCTCAGAGCTTAGTTTATCCTAAAACTGAAGAAAAAGTCAGTCAGGATACACCGGTCATTCCGGCTGAGCAGACTACTGCCACTGCTCCTGAAAAAACACAGGCTTTAAGCCAGCCCGAAGTCGTCTCCCAACCGGTCTCGTCTGCCACTCAGGCTGGTACCACTCCTCAACATGTAGCCAGCGAAACCAGGTCTGTCACCTCAACTGAAAAACCAGTCTCGCCTGCTACCTCCAGCCAGGAGAAGGCTACGAGTCCATCTACAGTCAAAGGCAGTGGAGACTATTTTGTTCAGGTTGGAGCCTTTAATGACCTATCGAGCGCCAGATTAGCTGCAGAGAGATTCAAAAAGCAGGGTTACGGGATAGTCATCAAAGATCCCTATCCTTCGGATCGAAAGCCGGTTTACCGCGTCTGGCTCGGTGGCTATCCAACCAGAGAAGAGGCCAGAAGAGTGATGGATGAATTAGCTAACAAAAGCGTCAAGAACCCAGGCTATTTTATTGTCCATCAATAAGGTAGAAGCAGCCAGAAACTGGCTATAAATATCGGCCAGGCCTGGTAGAAAAGGCTGTCAGCCTTGACAAGCCGAGTTGCTTCCCCTATCTTGATGGTGGACAGGAGAAACAAAAGTGACTGAAGTTAATCTTATTGAACTACTATCAGAAAAAAAAGAAAAGGCCCTGAATCTTTTCGATCAACTGGACGAAATACGAGGTTTTCTTTGACCTGGATAATAAAAAGCTTGAATTAGAGCGTATAAATACAGAATTATCTCAGCCAGAGACCTGGTCTGACCAGAAAAATTTTCAAACCCATCAGCAACGAAAAAAATTGCTCGAAAAAGAGGTTAATCTCTATAAAAGGCTTCACGATAAACAGGAAGAAATAGAAGTTCTGCTGGAACTGGCAGAAGAAGGTAATGAGGTCCTGGACGAGTTGAATGAAAAACTAGATCTTTTTGAACAGGAACTGCAATCAGCCCAGCTAAGAACCCTCTTTTTTGACCCGGATGATGCCCGAAATGCTATTCTCACCATCCACCCTGGAGCCGGCGGAACCGAATCCCAGGATTGGGCTCAGATACTTTTCCGCATGTATCTTCGTTATGCCGAACGCAAGGGTTTTAAGACGGAAGTGGTTGATTTCCAGCCAGGAGAAGAAGCTGGATTGAAAAGCGCTACCATCCGCATGGAAGGCGATTATGCCTACGGTTTATTAAGCCAGGAGTCAGGAGTTCATCGTCTGGTCAGAATATCTCCTTTTGATGCTAACAAAAGGCGCCATACTTCTTTTGCCGCTGTCTTTGTCTATCCAGAAATCGAGGATGATGTTGAAGTCGATATTAACCCTGATGATTTAAAAATAGACACTTATCGGTCTTCCGGCAAGGGAGGTCAGCACGTTAACCGGACTGATTCAGCCGTCAGAATCACCCATCTGCCGACGGGGATTGTCGTCCAATGCCAGAATGAAAGGTCGCAGCACCAGAATAAAGCGACAGCCATGAGGCTTCTTAAAGCCCGGCTGTATGAAATTGAAAAGCATAAAAAACAGGAAAAAATTGAAAGATTAGAAGATAACAAATCCGATATTGCCTGGGGAAATCAGATCCGTTCTTATGTTCTTCATCCTTATAAGATGATCAAGGATTTAAGAACCAGGTTGGAAACCGGCGATGTTGAGCGTATTCTTGATGGCGATCTCGACGATTTTATCAAGGCCAGTCTGAGTTTAAGGAAAAAAGAAGGATTAGCAGCCGCGACCGCTAAGAATAAGTAGCGAGACTGAACAGCCAGAGCTGAAGACCTAATTTAGTCTATTTTTTAATTCTTTTTGTTTTTTGGTCTTTTAGCTGAGGGACTGTCTTTAACTTTATGTTCTTTTATTTTCTCCCAGGCCCAATCAAGCTCTTCGGCTGAACAGTTGCCCAGGTTCTTTCCCTTCTTTTTAATTTCCCTTTCCATTTGCCTGAATCTTTTCTCAAATTTTTTATTGGCATCACGAAGAACTATCTCTGGATTATGACCAAGAAGGCGGGCTACCTGGCTGAGAGAAAACAATAAGTCTCCAAGCTCTTCAGCTATTTCTTCTTTTCCCCCGGACTGAAGAGCCAGTTGAAATTCATCCAGTTCTTCTTCCACTTTCTTTAAAGCCTGGTGAGCATCCGGCCAGTCGAAGCCATGGGTAGCTGCTCTCTGTCCCAGAAGAAAGGCGTAAAGCAAAGAAGGAGTACTGGCTGGCAACCCTTCTAGAACTGAATGGCGGTTTTTCTCTTTCATTTTATGGCTCTGCCAGTCAGCTACAATGTCTGCCTGGCTGGCCTTTTTTAACCTGCCAAAGACGTGCGGGTGGCGATCAAGCATTTTCCGGTTGATGCCCTCTATAACCTCGGCCATAGAAAAATGGCCCGCCTCTTCATAGAATAAGGATAGAAAAACTATTTCCATCAGAACGTCGCCTAGTTCTTCCCTGGCCGCTTCAGCTGTCTTCGACCGCAGAGCGTCCACCGCTTCGTAGGTTTCTTCAAGAAAATAATTGATGATATCCTCTTTGCTTCTGGATCTATCCCAGGGACAGCCCTCTGGTGATCGCAGACAGGTCATAATCTCAAGTAATTGCTCAAACTGCCTGGCGGCTTCCCTGCTCTTCTTCATCTTCATACCTCCCTTGAATTTTTAGCCAATTATAGCTATTATTTAGGCTCGTAAGCTACTCTAAATAAGAAAGTTTTTCAACCCATTAAGTTATAAATTATCAAGGGGAAAAATAATGTCTGACAGATCAAATGATGAATCGAGGGATGAAGAAAAAGCTGAATTTATGCCTCCTGTCGATTTCAGCTCAATAGTTTTTCCTTTTTACACCCAGGCTTTGATGAAGCTCGGTCTGCTGGAAAATCCTCAAAACAACCAGACAGAGGAAAATTTAGAATATGCTCGCCGGTTAATAGACCTTCTTGATCTGCTCAAAGACCGGACAAAAGGTAACCTCCTGCCTGAGGAAGAAAATTTTTTAGAAGCTGTTCTGTCGCAGCTTAAAATGCACTATCTAAATAAGACCGAGGCCATAAAGCTCTGAGCAAATGAAAATTTTCCGCCATCTGTCCCCCGAGGCCAGGAAGCAGACATCAGGTTCCGTTCTGGCCATAGGCATATTTGATGGCTTTCACCTGGGACATCAGAAGATTATAAAAAAGGTCAAAGCTGAGGCCAGCTCAAGAGGATCTCTGGCCGGAGTTTTATCCTTTTATCCTCATCCCGAGAGAGTTTTAAATCACCGGCCAATAAAAATGATTCAGACCCTGGAGCAACGTCTTCAAGCCTTGGAGCGGGCTGGCCTCGATTTTTGCCTTTTATTTGATCTTGACGACAAGCTGTCCAGACTGAGCGGAGAGGTCTTTGCCCGTCAGATCATTAAGGAAAGCCTGGGGGTCAGGCAAGTGGTCGTCGGTCATAATTTCAGATTCGGCTATCAACGACAGTGCGGAGTGGAAGATTTAAAAAGGTTCGGTCGCCTGTTTGATTTTAAGGTCACAGCCTTGGAGCCGGTGGTCAGCCACGGCCGCCTTATCAGCTCAAGTCTGATCAGAGAGCTACTCGAAAAGGGGAAGGTAGAAGAAGCCAGACAGCTTCTGGGCCATCCTTATGAAATCAGCGGTCGGGCGATTTCCGGACACAGGCTCGGACACCAGCTGGGCTACCCAACCATCAATCTTGAAACAGCCAACGACATTCTCCCCGCCGGCGTATTTATTTCCCTGACTAAAATCAACAAAGAAGTTTTTCCCTCGGTTTCAAATATTGGAGTCAGACCAACTTTTGGGGGGCAAACGATTCAAGTCGAAAGCCATCTGCTTGATGTTACCCGTAAAGTTTGCCGCCAGGAGGTTTCTCTGTTCCTGCTAAAAAGAATAAGAGCAGAAAAAAAATTTGATTCACCCCAAGCCTTGAGAGAAGCCATAACCAGAGATATAAACCTGGCCAGAAATTTTTTTACAGGAACGGCTGGCAGGTCTTTGATTAAATCTGCGCAGCTTGACTTTTAGTTACTTTTGGCTGAAGATGTTTTAAAAAATCTAAAAAGAGGAAATTATGGATACCAAAGTCAAAGCCAGAATAATGGACAACAGCAAGATCCGCCGGACGCTTCTCCGCATGGCAACTGAAATAGCCGAAAAAAACCGCCAGATAGACAATCTGGTTATAATTGGCATTGAAACCAGAGGATATTACCTCGGACAGCGGCTGGCTGAGATTTTGAAGCAAAATGAAGGAGTGGATGTCCCGGTTAGTGCTCTTGATATTACTCCTTACCGTGACGATCTTGATTCAAAGGGGAAAAATCAACAGCCTGGCAAAAATGAAATAAATATTAACCTCGACGGAAAAGATGTCCTGTTGGTGGATGATGTCATCTTTACCGGCCGGACAAGCCGGGCGGCTATGGAAGCCATCTTTGATCTGGGACGGCCGCAGACAATCCAGTTAGCCGTCTTTATTGACCGTGGACACCGGGAATTACCTATCAGGCCTGATTATACTGGCCGGCTGCTGCCGACCTCAAGACGGGAAAGGGTTGAAGTGCATCTAAAAGAAATTGATCAGGTAGATGAGGTTTTAATTACTGAACCGAAAGAAATTATAAAGAAAAAATAGGCTGTCAATTTTAAACAGGTTAAGGGAGAGCCTGACTTGAAACTGCTGATCAAAAGGGCATGGGTTTTAGACCCGGGGGAAAAGATCGAGGGTGAGTTTGATCTCCTGCTGGTTGATGGTCGGCTAGCCGAAATTAAGCCTGACCTTGAACTGGAGGCTGACCGGACGATAAAGGCCACAGGTTTTTTAATCACGCCTGGTTTTATTGATCTCCATACTCATCTGAGAGAACCTGGCGATGAGCATAAAGAAACCATTAAAAGCGGTGGCCAGGCAGCAGCCCGAGGCGGTTTTACCACTATTTGCTGCATGCCAAATACCAGGCCAGTTAATGACCGGCCAGAGATCACCCGGGACATTATAGATATGGCCAGGAAAGAATCCCCGGTCAGGGTTTTGCCCATAGCTGCTGTTTCCCGTGAAGGAAAAGGCCAGGAATTAAGCCCGATGACTGAACTCGCCATAGCCGGGGCAGCTGGTTTTTCCGATGATGGGCAACCAGTTAGCAATTCTGCCTTGATGAAAAAAGCTATGGAAATGGCCGCCAGCCTGGGGTTGCCGCTTATCGACCACTGCGAGGAAAAAAGCCTGACTCAAAATGGTGTGGTTAACGAAGGACGCATCTCAAAGCTATTGAAGCTCAAGGGTATTCCAGCTGCAGCTGAAGAAATAATGGTGGCCAGAGATATTATCCTGGCTAAAAACTTCCGATGGCCAGTTCATCTGGCTCACCTGAGCACCAGGGGTTCAGTTGATCTCCTCCGCTGGGCTCGGGCCGAGGGCCTTCCGGTGACGGCCGAAGTCACGCCTCATCACCTGCTATTAACCGAAGATGTCCTGCTGACCAGCAATCCGGATGCCAAAGTCAATCCCCCTTTAAGGACAGAAGAGGATATTCAATCATTACGTCAGGCACTCGAGGATGGCTTAATTGATATCATCGCTACCGATCATGCTCCTCATGCCGAAGAGGAAAAGAAAACCGGACTGGAAAAAGCACCTTTTGGTATAAATGGACTGGAAACAGCGGTTCCTTCCTTGCTCGATCTTCTGGTCAGAAAACAGGGCTTCCCTCTCTACCGATTAATTGAAGTTTTAACTGCCCGGCCAGCTAAATTGCTCAACCTTAAAGACGGCGGACAGATAAAAAAGGGTGAAATAGCCGATCTGACCATTATCGATCTGGAGGGGAAAACAACCATAACCAGGGAATCTATGGCCTCAAGAAGCCATAATACACCCTTTCTCGGAACCACTTTTACCGGTTCAATCGTCATGACCATCGTTTCTGGCCAGTCTGTTTACCAGAATAAATATTATGATAAGATTTTATTTGTCTGACTGAGATGACATTGACTGCCCTTGAAAAAAAACTAAATTATAAGTTCAAAAGCCGGGAGCTGCTGGCGCAGGCCTTGATTCATAGTTCCTATGCCCACGAACATCCAGAGTTGGGACTTAAAGATAACGAAATACTGGAATTTCTTGGCGATTCAGTTGTCGGCCTGGTGCTGGCTGATTTTTTGTTTTCCAATTATCCAGGCTTGAGTGAAGGTCAGTTATCAAAGCTTAAATCAACTCTGGTCTCAACCAATTCTCTGGCTACCCTGGCCAGAAAACTGGAGCTCGACAAACAGATCAAGCTGGGCAAGGGAGAAGAAAAAAATGAGGGGCGTAAAAAAAAGAGCATCCTGGCAGGAAGTCTCGAGGCATTGATGGGGGCCATCTACGTCGACAGCGGCTACCAGACTGCCAGTCTGGTTTTATTCTCTCTCATCAAGAAATATTTTAAAAAACTTCCTCGGGCAAATTTTCAAATCAATAATTTTAAATCGGCTCTCCAGGAATATTTTAATCAGCATCAACTGCCGACACCTGTTTACCGGACAGTATCTGAATCAGGCCCCGAGCATGAAAAGGTCTTTACCATTGAAGTCAGCTCCGGTCGGGAGATTTTAGCCAGGGCTAAAGGCCTGTCAAAAAAGAGCGCCGAGCAAAAAGCAGCCCAGAAGGCCTTAAAAAAATTATTTAAAAACAAGTTTCAGGCGATTTCAGACGAAACTTTCATTATCAATCAGGATGAAAATGGTCTGAAAACAAAAGACTGATAGCAGCCTTTTACAGCTACCGGGATTCATCACCTGATCTAAGCAGCCTTATTTATTTGCTCATCAAGATAGCTAAAGGCCGGGTCGATGGGATATTTTCCAGAATAATCTTCAAAACAGCCAGAATGGGGACAGACAGAATCATACCGGCAATTCCCCACAGCCAGCCCCAAAAAATCAGAGTAAACAGAACAAGCAGTGGACTTAAATCTAAGCTTTGACCCATTAGTTTGGGGTCAACAAAATTCCCCAGGATAGAATCGGTCACGGCAATCGCCAACAGAACCCAGATGGGTGTCAATGAATTGCCAAACTGTAAAAAAGCAATCAAGGTGGGAATAATGGTAGCAACGATTGAACCAAAGGAAGGAATAAAATTCAGAACAAATGTAATAAAGCCCAGCAGTAGAGCAAAATCTACGCCAAAAATAACCAGAATCAGGCAGACCAGGCCTCCATTAATTAGGCTTAAAAGTGTCTTAACGGCCAGGTACTTCTGAATCTGACGATTCAGGCTGGACAGCACCCGGCTAAGATAGCTGGCCCTCTCTGGAGCAAAAGCTCTGGCTACCTTATCCGCCAGCTTATCACGACCAGTCAGAATGAAAATAACAAAGACAAAGACTAAAATTAAATTACCGACAAAACTAAAAAAGGAGCCAAGCGTTCCCAACAAGAAATTGGTCACCCTTTCGACATTAATTTGGCCAATAATGGTTGGTACATCAAGTTTAAAAGGCAATCGCTCCAGGCTGCTGCTAATTTCGGTTAGCAAGTCGGTCATTTTTTGGGTGTAAGCAGGCAAAGAAACAACAAAATGCTTCCCGCTCGAATAAAGGATAAGTCCGATGAGATAAAGAAGACCAAAAGTGACAATGACAATCAGGGTAATGGCCAGACTTTTGGGAACTTTTAACTGGATCAGCCAGTCGAGCAAGGGTGAAATGGCATAAGAGATAAACAGGGAGAGAAAAAAAGGAATAAGAACAGGCCTGGCCAGCTTAAAACAAATGCCGAGAACAAAAAGAGTCAGGATCAAAAGACAAATTCTGGTTAATTTCGATTCGGTTATTTTGATTTCAGCCATAGATCCCCTAATCTGCTCAGTTACCTGGCCGTTTCTAAATTTGATTTTAGTTGATTAAAAGTACTGATGGACTGATCGGCCAGGGCTATGGGCAGCCGGCTGAGGCCAAAGAGGTAATTCTTGACCTGCCCGATCAGGATCACCTGGCCATATTTATTTATCTGACGATATTTGGTGCCCTCCTGGACAAAAGGTGCCTTTTCGCCGGCATAGAAATCGAGCAATTTCTGAAGCCAGTTCTGGGCCTCTCCTTCTGTCTTTGCCTCAATAATGAAAGCATCATAATCACCCTGGTCTGTATGGTAACTAACGGCGTAACCATTAGATAAAAAGTCAAAACCCATGAAGTTTTTCTTAATATATTTTTCAGAATTTTTAATCAGGTTAGCGGATGGAAACATCTTCAGTAAGACCGGCCAACTGCCCTTATCCTTAATCTTTCCGTCCAGCGCCAGGGCAAATTCTTTTAAATAATCAGCTGTCGTGTCATCTCCGTTATAGCATATCAACTTAACGTAATAAGTGCCGGAAATAAAATTAAGAACTTCTCCTTCCAGATAACCAGCCAGGCCGAAGGGAACCTCAGGAATTTCCGGATAACGTTCAGAGCTGAAAATACCGAAGGCATTAAGCGGAGATCCCATATCGTAAACCTCTAAAGTAATAGAGCTTTCCGTTCCCTCTTTTAGAAAAGTTGAGACAAGCAACTGCTGAAAATCATAACCAAGATAGGCTTCTGCTGCCCCGTCAATATATTCATACAGCGTATCTGGTTTATAAACCTGGGGTGAATCTTCGAGCTTCCAGCCATGGAGGTCAGGTAGCAGCCTTTGTAAATCTTTAGCCTGGCTCTGGGTCCCGGACTGGGCTAATCCCTGACCAAAAAATAACAATCCCCCCATGAGTGAAATCAAGATAAAAACATAAAAAAGATCAAGATCAGCTGATCTCTTCATTTCATCCTCCGCCTGACAAAAAATATATATCTTTTATGTCTTTAAAGCAACTGCTGACCCTACTGGTCAAGATTGACAACCCGGTCAGAAAATATAATCATAACCTTGAACTAATAATGAACAAAGCCAGAGTAGTTATAGTCAAATCTCAAACTACTTTTGCAGCTAATGGGTTGCCTGATCCAGCTTCAATGCTAAGAATGTTAAGAAAAGGCCTGGAAGTTTTAACCAGAAGCAGTCAGGCCGAAGACGGGCTGAGCCAGATCTTCCAGCCCGGAGAAAATATCGGCATAAAAATTAGTACTATTGGCCGCCGGGCAATCAGCACCTACCCGGAGACAGCCATCACACTGGGCCTGTGGCTGGGCAAGACTTTTGGCCGTGAAGATAAGATTATCATTTGGGACCGTACCGATGAAGAGCTTAAAGATGCTGGTTATAAACTTTCCAGATCGGCTGGCAACCTTAGAATATTTGGCACCGATAGCCCCGGAGTTGGCTATCGGCCAGAGCCGGTGGTCAACCGTAATGTGGCCAGCCTTTTTTCTAAAATTCAGGCTGACCTGGTTGATGCTTCCATCAGTCTGGCACTTCTGAAGGATCATGGATTAGCCGGGATAACAGGCGGAATGAAAAATTATTTCGGGACGATTCACAATCCCAACAAGTACCATGACACCAATTGTAACCCTTATGTGGCTGACCTCTTCGAAATAGATTTAATCAGAAAAAAGCACCGTCTGACCATTCTGGATGCCCTGCGAGTCCAGTACCATCGAGGCCCATCCTACCATCCTCAGTGGAATGAAAGAGTAAACCAGTTGATTTTTGGCCTCGATCCGGTAGCCGTAGATGCTGTCGGCTGGAAACTCATAGAAGATTTGCGAACCAAAAAAGGCTTACCCCCCTTGCAGGAGGAAAGACGGGAGCCAGTTTATCTGAAAACTGCTGAAAACTTAGGCCTGGGCTTTGCCCGACTGGAAAATATTGAGATAATAGAAGAAGAAGTATAATAAGGATAGAGATAAAGATGGACCGCCGTGATTTTTTAAAGAGTGCCGCCGCCGGGAGCAGCTGGCTGATAGCCTCCAATCATCTGAGGAAAGGCCAATCACTTCTGGCAACTGAAGCCAGCTCAGGTGGAGCCGCCCTTTCCCGGGTTGAAGCCAGATATTATGACAAGCTGCCAGATCGGGAAATTAAATGTCGGCTCTGCCCGCGTTTTTGCCAGCTTGGTGATAAAGAACGGGGCTTTTGCGGCGTTCGTGAAAATCAAAACGGTAAATACTATACTCTGGTTTACGGGCAAGTAGCCAGTTACAATATTGATCCTATCGAGAAGAAACCTCTTTTCCATTTTCTGCCGGGATCTATGGCTTTTTCTATCGCCACGGCCGGCTGCAATGTCGCCTGTAAATTCTGCCAGAACTGGGAAATCTCTCAGATGAGGCCCGAGCAGGTTCAGAGTCGCCATCTCCTGCCTGATGTAGTGGCAGAGGCAGCTGCCAGTTATAACTGTCCTATTATTGCTTATACCTATTCTGAACCTATAATATTTTACGAATTTATGTATGATACCAGTCTTCAAGCCAGAAAAAAAAGACTTCGAAATGCTGTTATCACTAACGGCTTTATTAACCCGGAACCCTTAGCAGAATTAATTAAAGTTGTTGAGGCTATCAAGATTGATTTGAAAGCTTTTAACCAGGATTTTTACACCAGCTATGTCCGTGGAGAACTCAAGCCTGTTTTGGAGTCAATCAAGCAAATAGCCGGCTCAAAGGTCTGGCTGGAAATAGTTTATCTGGTCATTCCTACTCTAAATGATAACCCGGAAGAAATCAGGCAAATGGCCCGCTGGTTAAAAGCAGAAATCGGCCCTGATTATCCACTCCATTTTTCACGTTTCCAGCCCATGTATTTGATTAAAAATCTCCCACCCACACCTATTTCCACCCTGGAAAAGCTGCGTGATATCGCCCTTGAAGAAGGCCTGCATTATGTTTACCTCGGTAATATCCCCGGTCATCCGGCTGAAAACACCTACTGCCATAACTGTGGACAACCAGTTATTGAAAGATATGGTTATGCTATCAAAAAAATCAATATGAGCGGTAATAAATGCCGTCACTGCCAACAGGTCATTCCCGGGGTCTGGAACTGAGGAGAAATTGCGGGCCTTTTCTTCTTGGCTTTATGGCCACTTCTTTTCAGATTTTAATTCTTCGCGAATTTGAAGCCACCCTTTTCGCCAACGAACTGGCCTACGGTTTCGTCTTAGCTTTCTGGTTGCTGGGCAGCAGCCTGGGTAGCTGGCTCACTAAAAAGAATATTTCAACGAGGTTTAGCCTGCCGAGTCTGTATTATTCTGTCCTCGTACTATCGGTTATTCTGCTCGCCTGGCTTCGGTTCTTCCGGCTTTTCTCCGGATATCTACCTACTGAAGCTGCCGGCTTTTTGCCCGTTCTGTTGATTTCTTTTTTTATCTCGGTTTTTCTGAGTTTCCCTTTAGGGGCTCTTTTCGTCTGTAATGTTCACTGGCTGAATGGACAACTCCTGACAGTTTACCAGCTGGAATCACTGGGGTCAGCGGCTGGAGGACTGGTTGTCTATCTCTTTCTTGTCCCTTATTTTTCTAACTGGCAGGCAGCAGCTGTGGTCATCCTTTTTATTTCAGCCACCATCGCGCTGGTCAGCTCAGGCTGGAAAGCAAAGGCAGGATCTCTGCCTATTCTCCTTCTGGCTTTTTTACTCTGGTTTTTTGATTTCCCCGCCCAGAAGCTTGTCTGGCAGCCTTTTGAACTTATTACTTCGAGGGATTCCCTTTACTCCCGTCTTCAGGTGATAAAATCTCAAGAGCAATTTTCATTTTACAGCAACAACCTTCTGGCTTTTAATTATCCAGATCTACAGCAAGCTGAAGATTCAGTTTGTTTTTCCCTTCTTCAAAGGCCCCGGGCTAAAAACATTTTACTTATCGGGGGAGGCCTCAACGGGAGCCTCGAACTACTATTAAGTTACCCTGAAATTAAAATTGATTATGTTGAACTTGACCCGGAGATAATAAAGCTCGCCCGCCACTATCTACCTCAGGCTGTAGCTGTTCTTGAAGACCCCCGGGTGACAACCAGAATAGAGGATGGACGTCGGTTTATTCGTCAGACCAGCAGCCACTATGAAGTCATTATCAATAATTTGCCTGAGCCTTCTTCTGCCCAGATCAACAGATTTTATACCGTTGAATTTTTTTCCTCTATTAAGGAAAAATTAGTTCCTGGCGGCGTTTTTTCCTTTGTTATTCCCTCTTCTGAAACTTATATATCCAGTGAACAGGCTGAACTTTTAGCTACCTTTTATTATTCTCTAAAAAGCATTTTCCCTCAGGTGACAGTTATACCCGGAGATAACAATATCTTTTTAGCCTCGGAAGGACCGGTCGAAGATTCTTACCAGGTTCTGAGCAGACGGTGGCAAGAGGCAGGATTAGAGACTGTCTTTTTCCGCCCAGAACTCCTGCCGAGCCGGCTCAACCCGGCTAAAAAGCAATATCTCATGGACAGTATTAAAACAGTTAAGGATCCTCGTCTTAATTATGATAGTCATCCCATCAGCTATTTCTTTTCAGCTGTCCTGTGGAGCAAGCAATTTAAAGGTCCCGAACTCAAAGTGCTCAGCCAGCTACCCGAAATCGGAAAGTTCTGGCTGTTTGATTTTCCTCTTATTATCCTGTTGCTCGTCATATTTATTTTCAGCCTGCAGAAAAGAGATAGTTTAGCCACTTATCTTCTTCCCCTTTGGTTGATGGGTTTCACCACCATGGTGGCTGAAATTGGCCTTATATTGGCTTTTCAATCGAAGCTTGGATTTATTTATGCGAAAATATCATTGCTTTTTACCATGTTTATGTTCGGACTATATCTCGGTTCAAAGTCGGCTGAAAAATTTGCGGCCAGGAGCACCTTAAAACTGCTGGTGGCAATTCAAGCCGGCTTTGTTCTTCTGCTAGCGGCTGGCCGGCTGGCTCTGTCGTCGGAAGTTGAAGCTGTTTATTATTTTCTGCTGCTGATGATGGGTGTTTTAGGCGGGGCAATTTTTTCAACCGGCAATGTCCTGCTTCTCCGTCACCGGGCAAGTTATGGCCTGGGCTATGCTCTTGATCTTTTTGGTTCATTTCTGGGAGCCTTGCTGGCCTCTTCCATCTTTATCCCTCTACTCGGCTTGAATCTTCTTTTCTTATTGTTAATTCTTATGAATTCCTTTGGGCTCATTTATCTCATGGTAAAAGATCTTTTCTGACCTTTCATAAAATTTTTTATGCAACTTTATATCTGCCCCTGACTTTCTATATAATAATAATTAGTTAACAGTTAACTTCAAGTGGATTTTAATGAAAATAAATATACCAAAGTTAATGAGCCAGTTTAAAAGCTGGCTGGATAAAATTGAAGAATCTGACTTAAGAATTAAAATTGTTAGTCTGTCAATAGCTTTCCTGCTTCACCTGGGCTTGATTCTTTATCTGAGACAAGCCAAAATCCTGGTCAAAATATTGCCATTTGAGCGTGAAACAGAAGTGGCTATTGCCACCTATCCCCCGGTATCTATGCCTTCCGATCTGGAAGAGGTTATAAACAAGCCGCCGGTAGCTGATGATCTTTTTTCATCCAGACCTGGCCGGATGCCAGGCTCTGGCCCGGCAGGGGCACCAGGTGGTGGTCCGGGAGAAACAGGTGGCCAAGGCCTGCAACCTGGCGGAGGCTCCGGCCCTGGCCCTGGCGGGGGGGGAATTGGATTCCCGGGAAAAGAGGCGGCAGGGGGAGGTGGCCAACCATCAATTCCGTTTAATCTTGGAGCCTATCTCGAAGCCGGGAGAAATGAAATAAACCCCCCTTCTGGAGTCAGGCTTAATCTTTCTACCAGATTTAAAAGTTATGGTCATTATCATTTCAGCCTTAAATTGCCGGTTGCCCCCGAAGACGAAAGAGAAACTGGTGGTTTAGAAACCACGCCTTCACTTCGAACCGATCTGTTTGGATACGTCAACCCGAAGGCTTACGAACAGCCAGGGAAAAACCTGCGATTCACTCCGGCTGGAAGGCCAATTCTGCCCGGTGAAGGAGGTCCGGGAGGTGGCGGTGGAGGCTCCGGTTCAGCTGGCTCTGGCGGAGGAGGTTACAGCTATGATATCAGGCCATGGGCTGAAAAAGTCATTAATCTAATTCAGGCTAGATGGGTCCTGCCACCAGTAGCTATCCTGCCTAAAGAAAAAATAGTAGCTCTAATGATCAGGGTTGACCAGCAGGGACAGCTACAATCGCTGGAGATTACTACCTCTACAACCAGTGAGGTGCTGGACGAGGCCGCAGTAGCAGCTGTTAAGCTCTGTGCTCCATTTCCACCTCTTCCAGCTGACTTCCCCGGGAAAAACCTCGAATTCTACTTGATTTTTACCTATCATGACTGACCCAAGAAAGACGGCTATTTTACTGATTATTTTCAGCCTTTTCAGTCCGCTGCTGGTTCTGGCTGACTGGAAGACAGATGTTAACCAGTATCTAAAAGAAAATAAATTTAAAGAGGCTCAAATACTCCTGGAAAGCAGCCTGCCCTCTTTATCTGAACCAGATCGCCAGGAGGCTCTGGCCCTTCTGCCTTATATCCATCACCGGCTGGGACAAACTGAAAAAGAAAAACAAGCCATGGTAAATTATTTTGAAGAATATAATCAGGGCGAGCCATTATTTGAATTTCTAGACTTCAGCGTTTTTAATCCCCTGCTGGAGTTCTGGGGTAGATGGAAAAAAGAATATCCGCTGATCACCAATATAAATTTTCTGGTCCCGGCCTCAGCCGAACCTCGGTCCATTCCTGAAATGCTTCGTCTCGGCTTTGACCTATCAGCCGAAGCCTACTATAAAATCCAGCTCGAGGGCCAGCCACTGCTCGGAGGCTGGTGGTCAAAAGGCTCCCATCTAATTCAGCTTCCTCTCCCCTTTTCTTATGAAGAGCCATTCACTCTCAAACTTGATGTTTTCCTTAAAACCAGCCTGGTTACCGTCAAGAAGAGAATTGTTCTTGATTTTAGGGTCAGACACAGGAATCTTGGCCAGCCCCAACTGGCTGTTCAGAGGCAAAACACCCCTGTTTTAAAGGACATTGAAGGGGAAGTAGCCATTTATATTGGTAATACTTTAATCTATAAGGCCAGTAAATATCTTCAAAAAAAGATTCCGGTCAAAATAACAATTCCTTCGCCAAATCCGCCCGGGACAAAACCCTACCTTGTACCACAAAAAGACCAGTATCCACTGCATGCCATTTCCGTCATTGATGCCGTCTCGGCTATTGTCAAAACAGTAAAAGACTGGAGGAAAAAACCACCCGAGATTGCTCCTTCTATATTTAATCGCCAGGCTGAACTGAACTTTACCTTTATCAACCCGGAGCAACAGGAGGTAAGAACCGAGGTGGAAGTCCGGTTAAAAACAGAAAAGCCTGAGATTCTTCCCTATTGATCGACCTGCCAGTCCGACCCGCTTCAAAAAAATAATAAATTCAAATCAGATTTCCCCTGATCTTTTATGAGTCTCAACCTTAAATATTTTTTGACATTATCTGCATTTTAAACTATAAATAAGCCTAAATGGGAGCGTCGAAAGAGTGAGCAAGGTTTTAAGCCAGGTTTATCCATCAGAAAAAAGAATCAGCCAGAGATTTAAGATTCCAGGTGCAACAGTTTCATACCGGAAAGAAACCTGGCTCTTTAAAAGAAAGTCTTTTAATGAGGAATTTTTGCCCTTACAGGATTTAAGTCGGGGAGGACTTAGATTTGTCAGCCAGAAGCGGCTTAACCCAGGCTGTAAACTATGCATTCAGTTATCTATACCAGGCGAGCGAGCACCTCTCACCCTCTTCGGGCAAGTTAGATGGTCAGCCAGTAATAAAACCGGTAATTATCCTTATGAAGCCGGTGTCCAGTTCAATGTTTATGGCGAGAAAAAATCCCAGAACTATCCTGGCAATCTGGTCAAAATAATCTCCCTAGAGCAAAAATTTGCCGGCCAGGAACTTGACCTGACTGTTCCTCCTGATGAGTATGATATTGAAAGCTCCTGAACTTTTCACTTCAAGGCCAGGGAAACCGGTCCCCTGCTTTTAAGAGTTTTCTGACGAAAAAACAATTTGAGAATAATCAGCCAGCTTGTCAATTAATGACTGAACCTGAGCCAGCAGAGCCAGGCGGTTATTTCTGATTTTTTTATCCTCGGCCATAACCAGAACCCGGTCAAAAAAGTTATTCAGTGGCGACTGAAGGCGGAATATTATTTTCTGGGCACCCGCAAAATCGCCCCTGGCCATCATTTCTTCAGCGTTCTTCTTGACAATATTTAAAGCTGAATATAATTCCTTTTCTTCTTTTTCAGTCAGCCTGGTCGGGTCCAGCTTGGCTTTAGGCACATCCTTTAAAATATTTTTGACCCTCTTGACCATTAAAATAAACTGTTCAAAATTCCTGCTGGCTTTAAGGCTGCTCAGGGCTTTTATCCTGGCTTCAGTAAAATCAAGATAATCAAGGCCAGGAGCCAGAGCGGCATTGATCAGATCATAGCTATAACCTTTTTTTTCAAAAATAAACCGCACCCTGCCTTCAATTAGCCCAAGGCAGGCAGCTTTCACCTGTTCTTCAGTCAGAGTCAATTTTTTTTTGAAAAGAGAAACAGACTTGTCAATAAGCCGGCGGAGTGACAGATGAAATTTTTTATCCAGAATTATCCTGACTACACCCAGGGCGCTCCTTCTTAATCCATATGGGTCTGATGAGCCACTGATATTATAACCGGTGCCACTTATACCAACCATGGTATCTATCCTGTCAGCCATGGATAAAATAGCTCCACCGGTTGAATCCGGTACGGGATCTTCCCAGCTTTCTGGCTGATAGTGTTCATAAATTGCCCGGCTAACTGTCTCTGGCCAGCCCTGCCGCTCGGCATATATTCCACCAATCTTACCCTGAAGTTCCGGGAATTCGCGGACCATCTCGGTCAGGAGGTCAGCTTTAGATAATCTTGCCGCCTCTATCAGGTCTTTTTTAAGATTTCTCCAGCCGAGCCGCTCAGAAATATAGCTGACCAGTTCTTGTAATCTTGTCACTTTGTCGCCATAGCTGCCAAGTTTTTCCTGAAAAACGACCTCCGATAGCTGGTTTACCCGCTCTGACAGACTTATTTTCAGATCATTCTCCCAGAAAAATCTGGCGTCTTCCAGCCTGGCTTTCAGGACCCTCTCATTCCCCGAAACGATGTAATTTTTAGGATCAGAAGGAGCATCAGCAATACCGAGAAAATAAGGCAGTTGTTTTTTGCCTTTGACGACAGAAAAAAGCTGTTGCCCTTCCCTCATGGCTGTCGACAGGACTTCCAGCGGTAAACTTAAATAAGAGTCAGGAAAACTGCCCATGACAACCAGCGGATATTCAACATTCCATAGTAATCTTTCAAGGAGGCGATCATCGGGATAAACATGTGCTTTCAAACCGGTTAATTTTTCATAAAACTGGTCTAATATTCTCTGTTTTCTCTCCGCCGGGTCAACCAGCACAAAATTATCTTTTAATGCTTGGTAATACTCCTGGTAATTGCTAACAGCCAGTTTCAGGGGCGAATGTATAAAATGACCGGAAGTTTTATTTGAGGACATCAACCCCTCTAAAGAAATCCTGACCACCTGCTGGTCAAAAAGGCAAAGCAGTCCCTTAATCGGCCGGGAAAACCGGAACGATTTATCTGCCCAGCGCATCGTTTTCGGAAAGCTGAGCGAAGCTACCAGAGCAGGCAATTTATTCATTAAAATCTCCGGCGTAGACTTCCCTTTTTTTAATCTTTTAAGCCCGAGATATTCCCCCCGGGCAGTTTTAACAACCTGCAGTTCTTCTACAGAAACACCATGGGATCTGGCAAAACCGAAGGCTGCCTGGGTGAAGCTTCCATCAGAAGCTATGCCGGCTGACCGGGGCGGGCCAGTTACTATTTCTTCTTGATCTGGCTGGCCGGCACCAAGGTCAGCTACCAGAACCAGACGCCGACAGGTGCCAAGTACTCTCAGTCCGGAGGCCTCAAGCCCTGAAGTCTTCATCTCCTGAGAGAACCTCTCTCCAAGTTGAGCCAGAGCCGCCATCACATGGGCAGAAGGTAATTCTTCCGTCATTATTTCCAGCAGGAATTCCATCAATTTTCTCCTTCCTGATCAGCATAGAGACGGGCTATCTGGTTGACCAGAGTCCTGATCTGCCCAATCATTTTAACTCTTTCGGTCACACTGATGGCTTTCCTGGCATCGAGCAGATTGAACAGGTGCGAACATTTCAGGCAATAATCATAGGCAGGTAGTAACAGCTGCTGGCCGATCAGTCGTCGGGCTTCTTTTTCAGCTGCATAAAAAGAAGCTTGTAGCATGTTGACGTCGGCTTGCTCAAAATTATAGATGGAAAATTCTCTTTCTTCTCGGAAGCGGAGCGCATGATAATTAACATCATCCGACCATTTCAGGTCATAAATGTTGTCCTTTTGTTCCAAAAACATTTCCAGCCTTTCCAGCCCATAGGTAATCTCCACCGAAACCGGGAAAAGCTCCAGTCCGCCAGCCTGCTGAAAATAAGTAAACTGGGTAATTTCCAGCCCATCCAGCATAACCTGCCAGCCAACTCCCCAGGCTCCAATAGTCGGGGATTCCCAGTCATCCTCATCAAATCTCAGGTCATGCTCAGATAAATTAATCCCCAGCGAGACCAGGCTATCCAGATAAATTCTCTGAATATTAAGGGGCGACGGTTTCATAATCACCTGGAATTGAAAATGCTTCTGAACGCGGTGGGGATTTTCACCGTAACGTCCATCAGTCGGACGCCGCGAGGGCTGAACATAAGCTACACGCCAGGGCTTCTGGCCAAGGACACGGAAAAAAGTATCAGGAGTCATCGTCCCGGCACCAACTTCCAGATCATAGCTGGATGCCAGATAACAACCCTGCCCTGCCCAAAAATCATACAATCTTAGGAATAGTCTTTGCATACTCACCGTTTTATTTCCTTCAACTGTCAGTAATATGTCTAGTCTGTATTTTTAATCAGTCATCAAAGCAAATAAACTTGTATTTTATTTCTCCCATCTTAAAATCGGATTACGGGCAGCCTGAACTTCATCCAGCCGGCGGACATAGGTGACATGAGGCGCCGTCTTCAGCAGTTCGGGATTTTCCTTAGCCTCCCGAGCAATGGCTTTCATAGCTTCGATAAAGAGGTCAAGGTCTCGCCTGCTTTCTGTTTCCGTCGGCTCAATCATCAGGGCTCCATGGACAATCAGTGGAAAGGACATGGTCGGCGGATGCAGACCATAATCAAGAAGGCGCTTGGAGATATCGAGGTTGGTCACCCCATACTCTCTTTGATGCTTATCAGAAAAAACACATTCGTGGAGAGTGGGCGCATCATATTTTAAATCATACAGCCCTTCCAGATTTTTTCTGATGTAATTGGAGTTAAGCACGGCTATCTCGGCCATCTCCTTTATTCCCTCCGGGCCGAGGGTCAAAATATAAGCCAGAGCTTTGAGAGCTACCAGGAACTGACCATAAAAGCTTCTAACCCGGCCAATGCTCCGGGGCCGCTGGTAATTTAAATGATAGAAACTATCCTTTTCTTCTATGACCGGAACCGGTAAAAATGGCTCCAGAATTTTTGTTACAGCAACCGGTCCCGAGCCCGGGCCACCTCCACCATGAGGAGTGGAGAAGGTCTTGTGAAGATTAAGATGCATTACATCAACTTTCATATCGCCAGGCCTGGTGATACCCGCCAGGGCATTCATATTAGCCCCATCCATATAAAGGAAACCACCCTTAGAATGAACAATATCCGCAATCTGGCAGATATCTGACTCAAAAACTCCCAGAGTATTCGGATTGGTCAGCATCAGAGCAGCCACTTCTTCATCCATTAACCTGGCCAGATCCTCCAACGAAATCGTGCCATGGTCGTTGGATTTAATTTCTTTGACTGTATAGCCACAGATATGAGCTGAGGAAGGATTTGTTCCGTGTGCCGAGTCTGGAATGAGGACATATTTTCTCGGGTGGCCCTGAGCTTCGTGACAGGCTCTAATCATCATCATACCGGTCAGCTCTCCATGGGCCCCGGCAGCTGGCTGAAGAGTGATGGCCTCCATACCGGTGATTTCCAGCAGAAGGTTTTCAAGCAATTTCATCAGTTCGAGATTTCCCTGGACAAGTCCCTCTGGAGCTAAAGGATGGGTTTGAGTAAAGCCCGGAAGTGAAGCTATTTTTTCATTGATCTTAGGATTGTATTTCATCGTGCAAGACCCTAAAGGATAAATGCCAAAATCCACGCAGTAATTCGTCTGGGAAAGCCGGGTAAAATGGCGGCTGATTTCAGTTTCTGAAACCTCAGGGAAACCATCAATATCTTCTCTGAGCGCAACTCCGGCCAGAACATCCTTTTGACCGGGGACATCCGGCTCTGGAACCTTAAAGGCGGTCTTGCCGGGTGAACTTATTTCAAAAATGAGCGGTTCGCGAATGACATTAATCATCATAATACCTCCTTGAGGGCCTGGACGTAGAGATCAATTTTTTCCCGGCTGTGTTTTTCGGTGACAGTAATCAAGGCGCAATTCTCAAGGCCAGGAAACTCCTTCAGGCTCAGCCCGCCCAGAATCCCTCTGGCTTCAAGCTTCTGACCGACGATCTCAAAGCTATCAGGGAATTCCAGAACAAATTCATTAAAAACTTCCCCGCTAAATTTTGATTTAATGCCGGGGATCAAGGTTAGCTGCTCGCGGGCATAGGCAGCTTTCTGCACATTGAGCCAGGCCAGGTCCCTGAGGCCTGTCCGGCCAAGGGTTTCGAGATAGATGGTTGCCCGGAGAGCACAGTGTCCTTCATTAGTACATATATTAGAGGTAGCCTTTTCCCTTCTGATATGCTGTTCACGAGTGGAGAGAGTGAGAACAAATCCGCGGCGGCCTTCGGCGTCAACTGTCTGGCCGACAATCCTGCCCGGCAGCTGCCGGACAAATTCCTTTTTACAGGCCATAAAACCTAAATAGGGGCCTCCATAACTTAGAGGCAGGCCAAAAGACTGGCCCTCCCCGGTAACAATATCTGCTCCTAATTTTCCCGGTGCTTCCAGCAAACCCAATGATAAGGGCTCAGAAATAGCCACCGCCAGCATGGCCCCCTGATGGTGGACAGCCTTAGATAGAGATTCAATATCCTCTATCACCCCAAAATAATTCGGCGACTGGCAGAGCAGGACAGCTGTCCCATCATTTAGAGCTGCCTCCAGCCCCCTGGCTTCAATCCGGCCCCGCTGGTCATAAGGCAGCTCAACGATTTCCAGCCCCAGGTTCTTACCATAAGTATAAATTACCTGCCGGTACTGAGGATTAACCGTTGAGGCCACTAGTAATCTTTTTCTGTCTTTTACCCGGTGAGCCATCAAAACGGCCTCGGCCGCACCAGTCGCCCCGTCATAGAGCGAGGCATTGGCAATTTCCAGGCCGGTCAACTGGCAAATAAGCGTCTGATATTCAAATATAACCTGAAGAGTTCCCTGACTGACTTCAGGCTGGTAAGGCGTATAAGGTGAAATAAATTCGCTCCTCGAACTTAAATAATCAACAACGGCCGGTATAAAATGATCGTAGGCACCTCCTCCCAGGAAAGAGATATATTGATCATATAAATTTTTTCGACTTCTCTCTTCGAAATAGTCAAGAAGTTCTGGCTCTGATTTAGCTGCCGGTAAATTCAGGAGGTTCTTTAGCCGGTTTTCTTCCGGGATCGAGTTAAAGAGTTTTTCAGCCGAATCGAGGCCCAGGCGGGCCAGCATTTCCTGCCGGTCGTCGTTACTAATAGGAATATAACTCATTGTTACCCCCGTAAAAAAATAATCCAGCCCGCAGACTGGTAATTTTATTTCTCCAGACCCTCCAGATACTTTTCGTAATCGGCGGCCTTCATCAGATTATTAAGTTCTGATTTATCCTTTAGTTTTAATCTTAAAATCCAGCCCTGGCCATGCGGGTCGCTATTAATCAGCTCAGGCGTTTGAGCCAGATCCTGGTTAACCTGAACAACTTCTCCTGTTACCGGTGAATAAATATCAGAAACAGATTTAACCGACTCAACCGTAGCCAACGTCTGATGAGCCTCAACGGCTTTACCACTATCAGGCAGATCAACATAAATTATATCGCCCAGCTGCTTTTGAGCAAAATCGGTGATACCAAGGATGGCTTCCTCGCCCTCAACTTTTAACCATTCATGGTCTTGACTGTAATAAAGATTCTCAGGGTACATCATATCCTCCTTTTTTATTTTCACTGTTTTTATTAAATTTATTTCTTTTCCCTTTTATAAAACGGGGTGGGCACAATTCTGGCTTTAGCCATTTTATCCCGGATGCCAATTTCAAATTCTGTTCCAATTGCCGTAAACTCTATAGGCAGATAAACCAGCCCGATAGCTTTCTTAACAAAGGGGCCATAACTGCCAGAGCAGACTTCAGATACTTTTTGCCCGCCAATATAGACCGGATAATGGGGACGAGCAATGCCCTTATCGACCACTTCAAAGCCAACCAGCTTTCTCTTTAAACCCTCTGCCTGCTGTTTTTCAAGAGCTGCTTTGCCCAGAAAATCACCTTTTTGAAATTTAACAATCCATTTCAGATCAGCTTCCAGGACAGTCGTTTTATCACTGATATCATTCCCATAAAGCATCAGTTTAGCCTCAAGTCTTAATGTGTCTCTGGCTCCCAACCCCACCGGCTGCAAGCCCAGAGATTCACCTCTGGCCACAATCGCTTTCCAGATAACATCCGGGGTTTCTGATAAGGTATAGATTTCAAAGCCATCTTCGCCCGTATAACCCGTCCGTGACACCAGGGAATCATTTCCAGCCACCTGGCCATAGGCATAGTGGAAGGTTTTTATCTGACTCAAGTCGAGCTCAGTCAAAGGCTGCAGAATGTCCTGAGCCAGCGGTCCCTGGAGAGCCAGCTGAGAATAGCGATTGCTCTCATTGATTACCTGGGCCTTAAAGCCGGCGCCCTTTTCTTTGACCCAAGCAAAATCCTTATCGGTGTTAGCGGCATTGACTACCAGTAGATATTTATCAGGGACTGACAGGCAATAAACCAGCAAATCATCAACAAAGGTTCCCTCCGGCGTGGTCAGAGCAGAATACTGAATCTGACCGGGAAGAAGCTTGCTGGCATCATTCGGGGTAAGATATTGAACCAGAGCTAAAGCCTCCGGGCCATCAACAATTATTTCACCCATATGGCTAACATCAAATAAGCCAGCTTTCGTTCTGACCGCTAAATGCTCATCAATTAAGCCGCGATATTCCACCGGCATTTCCCAGCCAGCGAATTCAATTAGCCGGGCCCCAGCTTCTCTATGAACCTGATTTAACCTGGTTTTTTTCATGCTGATTCCTTTCAAAATTAAAACATTTGATGAGCTTATTTAGTATCATAAATTGATACTCTGTTTCAAGTATTACTCTTGTCTACCGTTTCATTAGATCGCTGCTTGCCCTAAGCACCCTATTCTATCGGCTCTGCTAGTACCTCGAGCCTGCCTTGACTCTAATCGAGGATTGGACCTACCTAAGCTAATGCATTCATACTCACCTGCTCATTGCCCTCAGCATCCAAGGAGGAATAAGAGCGAACAGTCCCGGGTTTTTTTAAACATTACAGATGAATAACCAGGCTTTTATAAATCAGAAAGTATAACTTTTTCCTCTTTTTCCCCTTTATATCAAGCTAATGGAGTTATCAAAAATGCCTAAGATCATCGCTGATTAAAGAAACTTAACCTTCCAGATGGTCTTATACCTCTCGACAATTTGAAACCCCTCTTTGTTCTCTTCTATCATATACGTTCTGCCGCTCTTACATACCTGCAGAGACCAGCTGAGCGGGATTTTCGCCATGTACCTGCCTTCGGGATCGAAGACATCATAGTAAAAAGCGTTGGCAGCTTTTGCTCTGTTCCATGTTTTAACATATATCAGGCCTTGATCATCAACTACAAATCCAGAAAAGGCAGGATGGAACCTGGAAAGCTCAACGTTCTTAGAGTAAGGAAACTTTTTCAGAGCTTCCTTTTTCTCCCCGCCACTTATTTCTATGGGAACATAATCTTTGAGTATCCTTTTTGTCAGTTGCCACTCTGAATTAAATATTGCTATTTCGTAATTCTTGTTATAACCAAGATACAGATTGCCATTTTCAGCCAGCCGCCAGTCAGCGTAAGGAAGAAAAGTATTAAAAATATTAGCTGGCTCTGAAGTATCAAGTACCTAGAGAAAATTCTGATTATGGCCAAAAATTTTGATTTCAGTAATTGCTTCCAGGTTTTCAAGGCGGTAAGTGCTGGCGATAATATTTCCCTTGGCGTCAAGTAGTAACCCGGTGGCAGGAATTTTGTCAGTTAATAAGACTCGTAAGAACTTTCCTTCCGAACCTGGCCAGAAAAATGCAGGAATAACCTTGCCAAAAAACTCAGTATATAATTGGCAATCTTATTTAGGAGGTTCCTCTTGGGCAAAGTCCATTTTGCTCTTAAGATCCGCTATTTCCCAAGCCAAAAGACAAACAATAATCAAGAACACGCCCTGGATGATTGAATCAAAACGCTTCATAGATCTAACTTGCCGGATATATGACACCAGCAATCTCAGTAGTTTGATTTGATCTGAAATTGGCCTTTAGACTAAGGCCGGTTATTTTTGCCGATCCATATTCCGATTCCGGTGCATTGTCAATCTAGTAGAATTTATCTGAAAGACAGGTTATTTCTCCTGGGATTTTTATGCCATAAAATAAAAGACTGCCTTTTAGATCAAAAATATCCAAGCAAAACCCTGGCGACTTTTGCGGGTCAAAGTGCAACTTGTTAGCCAAATAAATTTTGTTATAATTAGAATCACTATGTACCAGACCAAAAAGATACTGCGTGAAAAAATTGAAGACAGACTTAAGCTCGAATGGCCAGTTACAGCTGAGGATATAGAGCTAACCAGCACGCCTGATGAAAAGCTGGGAGACCTGGCGCTATCTTTAGCTTTTCCCTTAGCCAGGAAACTCAGAACCAATCCCCGGACGATAGCCGCCCGGGCAGTAGAATTATTGTCCGGGCTGGAAGGAGTTGAACGGATCGAAGTGGCCGGAGGCGGCTATATTAATCTTTTTCTTGACCGTCAATCATTTTTCGATCAAAAATTCAAAAATTTAGATAGAAGCGGGCTGGAACCAGAAGAGAAAAAAATCATTGTTGAGCATACTAATATTAATCCTAACAAGGCAGCTCATGTCGGTCATTTGCGCAATGCCTGCCTGGGCGATACCTTAGCCAGATGCCTCCGTTATAAAGGTGAACAGGTTGAGGTTCAGAATTATATTGATGACACCGGTGTGCAGGTGGTCGATGTCGTTTTCGGCTTGATTGAACTCGAGAAAAAAACCTTAGCTGAACTGGAAAAAATGACGGATAAATTTGATTATTACTGCTGGGATCTTTATACCCGGGTTTCCCGCTATTTAGCCGACCATGAGTCAGCCAGAAACCGAAAGGCAGAAATACTTAAAAAAATTGAGCACGGCCAGTCACCAGAAGCTGATTATGCCTACTTTGTTTCGAGGCGAATTTTACGGGCACATCTAGCCACGATGAGCCGGTTAGATATTACCTATGATGTCCTCCCCTGTGAAAGCAGTATCCTAAGGCTGAAATTCTGGGAAAAAGCTTTTGCCAGGCTGAAAGAAGCTGGAGCCATCTATTATTCGACCGAAGGCGAAACAGCTGGCTGTTGGGTGATGAAACTTGAAGATAATGAAGAGCGGGAAAAGATTATCGTTCGGTCGGACGGCACACTGACCTATGTCGGCAAGGATATAGCCTATCAGCTCTGGAAATTTGGCCTGCTGGGCCAGGATTTTTATTATGAACCGTTCGCAACCACTGGAGACCGGACTATCTGGATTTCATCAGGTGAGCCGACTGACTACGATGTTCATTTTGGCGGCGGAAGTCAGGTTTACAACGTGATTGACGTCCGTCAGTCTTATCTTCAGAAAGTCGTTGTCCAGGGACTAAGAGCGCTCGGTTATAAGCAGGAAGCTGCCAAGAGCATCCATTTTTCCTATGAGATGGTCGCCCTCTCCCCCCGCAGCCTGTCAGAAATAAAAGTAGAGCTGTCTGACGAAGACAAAGAACGCACTTTTGTCGAGGTTTCGGGAAGAAAAGGTCTCGGGGTGAAAGCTGACGATTTAATAGACAGGCTGGAGGAAAAGGCACTGGCTGAGGTAGATAAAAGGAACCCTGACCTCAAGGAAGCCGCCAAAAAATTAATAGCCAGTCAAATTGCCGGGTCAGCAGTCAGGTATTTTATGCTGAAATATGCCAGAAATTCGCTGATCGTCTTTGATTTCGATGAAGCTCTGAATTTTGAGGGAGAAACCGGGCCTTATTTGCAGTATACCGCGGTCAGGCTAAAAAGCATTTTCCGAAAATTCGAAGAAAAAAAAGGAATGACGGGCCAGGAATTATTCACCAAAGTAGCTGACAGCCAATTCGATCTGAGTCAATTGAAGCCTGAAGAAGCCCGCGACTTCTGGGAACTGGTTGTCTACGGGTCTTTACTTGATGAAGAAGTTTTGAGAGCCATCGCTACACTGGAATTTGCCGGCCTGGCCAAGTTCACTTTTAACCTCTGCCAGAAAATAAATGGCTATTATCACCGTTACTCGGTCCTGGCTGAGCAAAATGAAAAGCTAAAAACCTTTAGATTGAAAACCATCTATTTCGCTCATCAAAGGCTCAACCAGGCTCTTGACCTACTTGGAATTCAGGTGCCGGATAAAATGTAACTTTTTACCTCTATTAAAATTTTTTGATATGATTATCGAGATTATGGAGGAGGTGGCAGATGATAGAAACTGAACACCTGCAAAAGAAATATGGAGATCTGGTAGCTGTTGAGGATCTCAGCTTTAAGGTTGATTCCGGCCAGATCTGGGGCTTGCTCGGACCCAATGCGGCTGGCAAAACCACCACCATGAGAATTCTGACTGGCTTCCTGCCAGCCACCAGCGGGCGGGCAATCGTGGCTGGCTATGACGTTTTTGAACAGGCTGAGAAGGTGAAAAAAGAAATTGGCTATCTACCAGAAACAGTTCCTCTTTATCCGGAAATGACAGTAGAAGCTTATCTTGGCTTTGTAGCCGAAATTAAGCAGGTACCAAAAACCAGTAAAAAGGCAGCTATCGACCGAGCCGTAGAAATTACTGGCCTACCAGCTGTCAGGAAAAGGCTTGTCAAGAATATTTCCCGAGGTTACCGGCAGAGACTGGGCCTGGCTCAGGCCTTAATTCACAATCCCAAAGTCATCATCATGGATGAACCAACCATCGGCCTTGACCCGGCTCAAATTGTCGAAATCCGGCAGTTAATCAAATCTCTCAGAGGCGAACACACCATCATGCTCTCGACTCATATTCTGGCCGAGGTTACTCAGATTTGTGATGGCGTGGTCATAATCAATGAAGGTAAATTGATGGCTTCTGGCCGCCTGGATGAATTAACCTCAGCTTATCGGGAGAAAGACGGCGTTTATCTCAGGCTTAAAAAAGCTGATGACGAAGTTTTAAATTTTTTAGGCGGGCTGCCAGGGATAGAAAATGTCACCAGAGAAGGAGAAGAAATCCGACTGGAATGGGACAGGAATAACGATCGGCGGGAAGAAGTGGTTAAATTTTGTCTTGATAAACAGCTTGGCCTTCTCGAGATGCGTTCCTTGGCCCTAACTATTGAAGAGCTGTATTTGAGAATTGTGTCAGGAGGGATAGAACAATGAAAGCTATCTGGTCAATTATTAAGAAAGAGCTTCTCTCCTATTTCACTTCGCCTATTGCTTATATAATTATCTTTACCTTTCTCCTTCTTTCTGGTTTCTTCTTCTACAGCCTGGTTTCCTGGTTTAATTCAGTAGCCATGCAGCTTGCCCAGAATCCATACTATTACCAGCAGATAAATATCAACCAGATGGTGTTTTCGCCTTTTTTCCACAATCTAAGTATTGTCCTGTTGCTGATGTTGCCTCTTCTTTCCATGAGGCTTTTTTCTGAAGAGAAAAAGATGGGCACCGAGGAATTGCTGTTTACCTCCCCTATTTCTGTTACTCAGATTATTACCGGCAAATACCTGGCTTCGCTTCTGATTCTCCTCATTATGCTAGTCTTAAGCGCCATTCCAGCTGTTTTTACTTTTATTTACGGCAACCCTGAGGTCATGCCTTTTCTTCTCGGCTACCTGGGTTTATTTCTGATGGGTGCGGCTTTCTTAGGATTGGGTATTTTCTGGTCAGCAATTACCGAGAATCAGATTGTCTCAGCTGTTTTGACGTTTGGTACTCTGCTTCTTTTCTGGGTTCTCAGCTGGGTTGGTTATTCAGCCCACGGGCTGTGGCAGAGTGTTCTTAATTATCTATCGTTCTTCGAACATTTTGACAGTATGACTAAAGGCATTTTTGATACAACTGACCTTGTTTATTACCTTAGCTTTGCCTTTTTTGGCCTTTTCCTAACCCATTCCGTCATTCAATCAAGAAGATGGAGGTGAGCCCATGTCCTGGTTAAAAAAATATATAAATTATGCTGGCCTGACCCTCATAGTTCTGTCCTTTATTCTACTCATTATCTGGCCCCAATATCAGAAGATTGCCCTGATTCTCGTTCTGGCTGGCCTGGCACTTCTTATTCTTTACCTTTTCCTTAATTTGTCGAGCTTTAAAGAAAGTCTCCAGCGCCGTTCTTTCCTTTATTCCAGCAATATGTTGTTAATAATTATCCTGGTGCTCGGCCTGCTGGTCGTGGTTAACTTTTTTTTCGCCCGGCATCATTACCGGGTTGATTTTACGGCGGCCAAAATTCATAGCCTGTCTGATCAGTCAATCAAGGTGGTCAAAAACCTCAACCAGGATATTTCCATCAAGGCTTTCTTTCGAGAAGGTAATGTCGGGCGGACCACCATGGAAAACCTGCTGAAAATCTACGCCTATCATTCACCCAAAATTAAATATGAATTTATCGACCCGGATAAAAACCCGGGCCTTGTCAAAAAATATGGCATCACCGAGGATGGCACCACCGTCTTTGAATTAGGAGATAAGGACATCCGGATTGCCACCACTTCGGAAGAAGATATCACCAATGCCATTATTAAACTCACCAGAGAAAAAAAGAAGACTATTTATTTTCTGGAAGGACATGGTGAGAGTTCCATAGAAGATACCGGTGACAGCGGTTTCAGCACAGCCAGGAGTGAACTAGAAAAGATCGGCTACGAAGTAAAGAAACTCCCCCTGGCCTTATCTTCGAATTTTCCAGCTGATTGCAGCCTGCTGATCATTCCCGGGCCGAAAGCAGCCTTGCTGCCCAACGAGCTTGACACAATGAAGCAATATCTTGATCAGGGCGGCCGCCTATTATTTATGATTGATCCTGAAACAACTACCGGACTGGAAGCCTGGTTGGCTAACTATGGAATAAGAATCGAAAATGACATTGTCGTCGACCGCGTTTCTCGCCTCCTCGGCGGCGATTATTTTATGCCAGCCGTGACTGAATATGAAATGCATGAGATTACTAAAAATTTCCGTTATGCCACTTTTTATCCTTTGTCCAGATCAATTGAGCTGACCGACAGCAAGCCGGAGGGCTTGACCCTGACTCCCATAGCCAAAACGAGTGCCAATTCCTGGTCAGAAAGGCAGCTCGACCAGTCAGAAGTTTCTTTTGATCCGGATAAAGATAAAGCCGGGCCTGTTTCCTTAGTGGTGGTTGGCAGTAAAAAGGTTACGATTAATAATCCGAACGAACCTGATAAAACGGCTGAAGACCAGGAAATAAATTCCTTCTCCGACCGGGAATTAAGGCTGGCTGTTTTTGGCGATTCCGATTTTATTACCAACAAGTACTACAATTTCTCTGGCAACGGCAATTTCTTTCTTAATACAATCAACTGGCTGACTGAAGAGGAAGACTTAATTTCTATTCAGCCCAGGACTCAAGTTCCACGGATGATTCAACTGAGCCCCAGCCAGGGCCGACTCCTGATGTTTGTCTCAATTATTCTGCTGCCAGCTCTGATCCTGTTTATCGGGCTTGGTGTCTGGCTCAGAAGGAGATCGCTATGAAATTCAAAACCACCATTATTCTGTTGATCGTGTTTATTCTGGTTTTGGGTGGGGTCCTTCTGGTTGAACATAAATCCAAACAAGCAAAGGGAAAAAAAGAAAAGGAAGAGATGCTGACCGATTTTCAGGTCAGCGACGTGGAGAAACTTCAGCTGACTGGACCCGGTCAGACGTCCATTACTATTAAGAAAGATGAACAGGACAACTGGCAGATTATTGAGCCACTGGTAGCTCAAGCTGACAGTTATGAAGTTAACAGCCTGCTAGAAACTCTGGCCAGCTTGAGAATTGAACATGTGGTTGATAGTCAGCCGGCCGATCTGAAAGAGTATGGTTTCACTCAAAAGGAAATTAAAATCTGGTTAAAAGAGCAAAACGAACCGGTAGTGATTTTAACCGGCATGGACAGTCCTCTGGATGGCACACTTTATGCCAGAAGAGGGGATGAAAGCAAGGTAGTGCTTCTTCCCGGCTACGTGAAAAGCAGCCTTGATAAAAATCTTTTTGATTTGAGAAACAAACAGATTATCGAATTTGATCCGAACGAAGTACAATCAATTGAATTCAGATCAAAAGAGATTGCCTGGAAATTGGCCAAAAAGGAAGACGGCTGGTATTTAGTCAGTCCGGTAGAAGCCCTGGCCTCGAGTTCAAGGGTTGATTCTATGCTGTATAGCATATCAACCATCAAAGCTAAAGACTATCTGGCAGAAGAGAAAAGTCCGGAAGACTTAAAGAGCTATGGACTGGATCAACCAGAATATAGCCTTAGACTGGTACTGGCTGACGGCCGGGAAATAATCCTGAGTCTCAATAAAAAAGATGAAAAAGTCATGGCTACGAGTACTCATCTGGCCAAAATTGTAGAAGTTGACAGTCAGATAATAAGCGATATCTCCCTGAAGGCCAACGAGTTGAGAGAAAAAAAGATAGCTCTGTTTAACAGCTGGGAGGCATTCGAGCTAACCGTCAAAAAGAGTGACCGATCCTTTTCAGTCATAAAAGAAAAATCCGCGGAAAAAGGTCCGGAAGAAGAAAACTGGTATTTAATCGGGGAGAATGGACAAAAAGAGCTGGCCGATAGCTCAAAGGTGGAATCATTTTTGAGGAAATTAGAATACCTGGAAGCGATAGATTTCGTTGACCAGCCAGAAGCTTCAAAAAATTACGGGCTGGATAAGCCCGAATACGAAATTACAATTAAAGTTCAGAACGAGGATAATAAGGGAAAATCAATCCACCTGCTCTTTGGCCAGAAACTTGAAGGTAAAAACCAGATAGTAATCAGAAACAGCAATTTTAACTACCTCTTTTTGATTGAGGCCAATTCTATTGCCGATTGGCCAGCCGGAACTGAGGGTTTCAAACCATTTGAAATCACGAACTAATTCTGATAATAATTAATTGATGGACGAGACAAAAGGCGGGCCGCTGGGTAATCAGCAGGAAAGCCTTAATATGACGAAAGTCTGCGAGTCTATCAGAGAGCTTGTCCTGGTCAGAAATACAGATGAGTTACTCCTCCGGCTGCTGCAGAAAGCATCTTCTCTTGGCCAGGCTGAGCTGGCTAGCTTTTTGATTAAAGATCAGGCCACAGGGGATCTCAGATATGCTCTAAGCCTGGGGGAAAAAGCGGATACTCTAAAGGACAGGCTGGTTAGAAAGGGTGAAGGTGTTTGCGGTCTGGCAGCTGAAACCAGCCAAAACATTATTATCACTGATACCAGGGAGGATCCAAGATTTAACTCTGAAATTGATAAGTTACCCGAGACCGAAATAAAGAGCCTGATGGTTGTCCCCTTCCGGGTGGAAAGGTCAGTTTTTGGAGTTATCTACCTGATTAACGGACCCGGCAAAAAAGCTTTCTCTCTCGAAGAATTCAAACTTGTCCAGACGCTGGTGAACTTTGCTGAACTGTCCCTCGAACGGCTTATTCTGGTTAAAGAGCTGAATCAGCTGGAAGATTATGATAGCCTGACCCAGACTTATAATCCTAAAACTTTTTTTACCTACTTCCAGAGAGAAATTGACCGCTGCCAGAGGTACGGCTACGATCTGTCGCTATTACAAATTGATGTTGATTATTTCGAGAAAATAATTCAGACTTTTGGCCAGGAAGCTGGTGACCGGGTCTTAACCAATCTCAGTTTTATTTTGAAAAAAACCACTCGGCGTGTAGATCTGGTAGCAAGAATTGAACTTAATAAATTTCTAGTACTTCTCCCCGACACCGGCCGGGCCGGAGCGCTCAAATTAAGAGAAAGGCTTCTCAAGATTCTGGACACCCAGAACCTGAGATCAACAGGTATTCCTTATACTGTAACCATCGATGTTTATTCGGAATCAGGAACAGAAGCAGCTAAATTTTACCGGCTGCCTCAGATCAATGCCTGGATTAATCAGATTAAAAACAGGAATCATAAAAGGAAATATCCTACTCCAGGTGAGGAACTGGCTGAACTCGTTCTGAGCACGCTGCTTGCCACCAAAAAACAAATTGTTTCCTGAAATCAACTGCATCCGGACAGTCTGATTCAAAAAAGACCAGCAGTCTGATGCTTTTGATATATCTCATCAACCAGTTTAGAAAGAAGTGTCAGGTCTTCCGGCCGCGGATCACCCTTAATTTGAACCGGGTTTAAAAGCTCGAACCTGACACTATCAAGCATTGACTTAAGCTGGTCAAGCGCTCTTGATTTCCAGCCATAAGAGCCGATAAAACCGGCAAACAGAGCTTTCGGTCTTAAAGCATTAACCAGAAAAACAGCTTCTGCCACCAGCGGATGGAGGCCGGTCAAAATGGTAGGCGAAGCTACAATAATAGTGGCTGCCTCGACCAGTGACATAGCCAGATGACCGAGATCAGTCACCGCCAGGTTAAAGGGCATAACCTTAATACCTCTGCCTGCCAGTTCACAGATAAGGTGGTCAACCATCCTGGCCGTCGAGCCATGCATACTGGCCCAGGCAATAAGAACTGAGTTTTCAGGCTGGTCGTCCACCCATTTTTTATAGGCATCGATAATAAAGGCTGACCTGGCATAAATTGGACCATGACTGGGGGCAACAACCTTCACTTCCAGCCCTTCTACCACCGGTAGATTCTTCTGGATGATCTTTCTAAAAGGCATCATGATCTCGGCAAAATAACGTTTGGCTGGTTCATAAATCCGTTCTTCGTCTTTAACCATCAGATCAGAAGAAGCCAGATGAGAGCCGAACAGATCGCAGCTAAAAAGGATTTTATCTTCCTCAAGATAGCTGAGCATCGTCTCCGGCCAGTGAACCCAGGGAAAATGAACAAAGCGAATGGTGCGGCCGCCAAGATCAAGCCGCTCTCCATCAGTCACAGTTTTTATTCTGTCTTCAGCTATATGAAGATGAGTAATAATTAAATCTCTGGCGGCGGGTGTAGCCAGCAACCTGGCCTGTGGATAACGGTTGAGCACATAGGGAATCAAGCCAGAGTGATCCTGCTCAAGATGATTGGCAATGACCAGATCTATTTTAGGGAATTCGTTTAAATGGCTCTCCAGAACATCTTTTTTGGTCGGATCAACGGCATCAATCAGGACGGTCAGATTCTTCCCCTGAACAATATAAGCATTGTAACTGGTCCCCTCAGGAAGAGGAATAAGCGAGTCAAACAACCGCCGGTCCCAGTCTTCCGCTCCTACCCAGAATATTCCGTCGAAAAGTTTTTTAGCCACCATTCATTCCTCCACCATTAGTTTTTATCTGAATTATTTTTTTATCTTAATTATTTCTTTTATTCTATACTAATTTACTAAGATTTCAAAAAGATTTATAATAATCGTCAGGGGTAATCGGCTGCTGAAAATTATTTCAAGCCTCTGGAAAATTTTTTTTGGTAAAATATTTAATTTCAGGATGTGGTTCGTAACCTAGCTGGATAAAAAGATTAATAGAAGCTGAATTATGTTCCTCAATCAAGGCAGCAACTAGCAGCAGACCTTTTTTCCGCAGTTCTTCTTCTGCTCTTTTTATCAATAGAGTACCCAGACCCTGCCGCCGTAAATCAGGATGTACAGCTAAACGGTTAATCCAGCCTTTACGTCCATCATGAGTTGCCAGAACCGTACCAATTATTCTGTTGCCTTTTTCAGCTACTAAAAAAATGACCTGGTCAAGCTTTATCTGCTGCTCAAGCTGTGCCCGGTTATCCCGTCCCTTAAGCTTGAGCGGCAAATTGTCCAGTTGCCAGAGGTTTATGACTTCTTCATAATCGCTTATTTCAAAATTTCTGATCAAAACCTCCACCCAAGCCTCCTCGTCTCAGCGAAGCAGAATAAAAATAATCAAAACCCAGGCCAGATAGCTCAAACTGCCGGTTATCAAACTGTATCCTCTTTTTGTCCAGCGACGGGCAGTTACGGTCAGACAGCTAGCCAGCCAGCCAGAAAGAAGGGCTATAACTATCAAACTGATATAAACCGATTGAAACCAGCCGGGATTAGAAAGCAAGTCAACCCATTCTTTTTGAGACATACCCAGAAGATATAAAACAGAGGTAAAAAAATGCGGCAGCCATAGCCAGAATAAAAAAGGGTAAAAACTCAGGGCCAGGCCAGCCGACAGCTGTCTCCAGCTTAACTTTTTCGCTCCGGCTATCTTGAAATTCATTCTGGCCAGCCAGCTCACCAGGAGCCAGCTCACCATTAACCAGGGTATAAATAAAACCGCCTGCCAGACAAAATAGTTTTCAAGCCCCAAAGGCAAAATCAAGGGTACGGCCGGAACGTTGCCACTAAAGGCCTGAATAATTGAAGTCAAGGAAAACATCAAGCCAAAAAGAATCAGGCCTGAACAGGTTCTCGTCCACAGCCCTGAGGACAACTGACGCTCTAATAACTCGCCATTTTTATCTGGCCTTAATATTGCTCTTAAAACAGTCTTGATTACCCTCTCCATGACTGGAAACCCTTAAAACAATCTCAATATATAAATAGATTCTTGGAGGCAAAAAACGGGTCGCTGGTCAAATTAAGATTAAGCCGCCTTAATCCTGTTTCATCACCAGGAGTCGGCACATGGGTCAGGTGCATTTCGCAGCCCTTTAACTCTTTAAGCTGGTCGAGGGCTAACTGGGTGGCCGGACTGGCCGAGGAAGTAATCGCCAGGCAGGTCAGCACCTCGGTTAAATCAAGACTCAAGGCTTTGCCTCCAAAAATATCCTGTTTGAGATAAGAGGCCCTCTCCAGTGCTGCCGGGGGTAAAAGATGGATATGATCAGGAATGCCGGCCAGGATTTTCAAGGCATTCAAAGTGGCACTGGAAGCGGCATGCATTAAAGGGGAATTACTCCCCTTAACGATCCGCCCGTCCTTTAGCTCAATAGCTGCTCCGACATAAATTCCATTATGACCTTTGTTCTTAAGCCTGGCTTCGGCAGCCGCCTCCCGGGCTGGAACAACGACTTGCCGGTCCTCAGGCTTAAGATTCATTTCCTTCATCAGGAGTTCCGCTCTTTCCACTGCCGACTGCTCACAAAAGCCCAGAAGAAATTCACATTGATAGCGAAAATAACGCCTGATAATTTCCTGACGGGCGGCTTCCTGCACCACTTCATCATCAATTATTCCACGGCTAACTACGTTGAGACCCATATCGGTTGGCGACTTGTAAATAAACCCGTCTCCAGAGATTCTACTTAGTATCCGCCTTAAAAGGGGGAAAGCCTCGACATCCCGGTTATAATTGATGGCTCGCTGGTTGTAGGCTTCAAGATGAAAAGGATCAACCAGGTTAAAATCCCCCAGATCGGCTGTAGCGGCTTCATATGCAACATTAACCGGATGCTTCAGCGGTAGGTCCCAGATGGGGAAAGTTTCAAACTTAGCATAGCCAGCCCGTCGGCCCCGGCGGTATTCATGATAGAGTTGAGAAAGGCAGGTGGCCAGTTTTCCGCTGCCCGGCCCTGGACCGGTAACGACGACCAGTGGTCTGGTGACTTCGATGAACTGATTGGCTCCATAGCCCTGATCGCTTACCACGGTATCAATATCAGTCGGATAACCACGGGTGAAACGGTGGGTATAAACCTTTATTCCCTGCCGTTGCAGCCGGTTAGCAAAGACTCTGACTGAAGCCTGTTCCTCATAACGGGTGATGACCACAGCCAAAATTTCAAGCCCCCACTCAGCCAGATCATCAATTAGCTTTAAAGCATCGGCATCATAAGTAATGCCAAAATCTGCCCTGAGCTTTCTTCTTTCAATGTCACCGGCATAAATGCAGAGAATGATATCAAGCTGGTCTTTCAGAGCTTCGAACAATTTTACCTTGACGTTGGGATCATAACCCGGTAAAACCCTGGCTGCATGAAAATCATTTAAAATCTTTCCGCCAAATTCAAGATAAAGGCGATCAGGGAAAAGGGCCAGCCGGCGTGAAATGGCCGCAGCCTGTTCCTTTAAATAGACTTCACTGTCAAAACCTTTTTTACGGATCATTTATATCTACTACCCATTTAGTTATAACTCTTTATTTTTTATTTTTTCTTGAGCTGAGAATAATCTCGCCAGAAAGTCCATAATCCCGAACATTATACTCTGATCCGGTTGGTTGTCCACCCTCAGGTGCCCGTTGAAAAGATCCAGGCCAGGCCTGGCCGGCAGGCGGATTCAGGTGATGTGGACCCAGAGTATTCTTTAGTGTTCCATAGATGATAACTGAAATCTGATTAAGACCAGTTTTAAGTTTAGAGCCTAGTAGTAAACAATCATATTGACCAATAATAAAGCCTGCACTCTCACCATTGATCAGAACTTCAGCCAGAGCTCCCTGCCAGTCTGGCAAACTGAGCGAAAAACCAGAAGCTGCCAGCTCTGTATCTGATAGTTTAAAATTGGTCTGGTATTCGACCCGGTGGCCGTAAAGTGGCAATCCCTGCTTTTTCCAGGAACCCGGCTCAAGTTTTTTAGCCGGAGAAAGAATAAAGCCTCGGGTGGCTTCCTCTAATGAAAAATCGCCCAGAATATAGATCGGCTCAAGTTCAGCCAGCAAATCAAATGGTTTGACTATCAGCGTCACTGTATTCAAACCAATTCTGGCCAGCTGGCTTAAGGGGAAAACGGCCATTGATTTATCAAGCCACCAGCTTCCTTCCTCTGATTTTAGAAGCTGGCCATTAACCTGAACTTTAAAGATCAAAGGACGCTCTACCACCAGTTTTAAAGAGCTTAAATCAACTCCAGGCAAAACAGAAAAATGGAATTCAGCCCTGAAGCCAGAGTCGGGCGGAAAATGATTTCGGACAATCAGGCTATCCTGAAACTGAACAGCTGAATCCCAGGGATTACGGTCAAATCCATGGAAATTAAAGACCCTCTTCTGAGCTTCATAAAAATAAAGACTTTTCTCCATTCGGCCAGGCAGAATTAAATCACAATAATCAATGGTTAAAACATTGGGATCAAGCCTCCTGATTAATTCGGGCTTGAGCTTTATATTATTTTGAGTTTTTTCTTCGTCCTTATTGTTAGCCTGAATTGCCGCTACACCCGGTACTTTTCTATTATAAACAGCTAAAAGCAGACTTTCCCCGGGCTTAAGGTTAAACTTAAATCTCATCTGACTCCCCTTTCTTTCTCCCGGGAAATAACCGGTTTGTCCGCTCATTAAGTCCCACTTTTCGAGGCTCCGGCCTTTAAGCTTGATTTCACCCGAAGCAGATTTTTCAGGGCTTATATTGGCCAGAAACAAAATCTGTCCGTCTTTATATTGACGTCGCTGGTGAAAAAGCATATCTTCGTCTCTCAATTGACTGAATTCAATCCCGGGATTAACCCTGCTTGAAAAGATGGCCGCCAGATTGTCGCTGGAAAGTGAGTGCGACTCAAGTTGTTCAAAATCACCCAGATCTCTAAATTCATCTCCAAGAGAAGAGGGTTTTCCTCCCTCCAACAGCTCATTTTTTCCCCAGGAGATAACTCTCCCGCCGCCTTTGAGGAAGTCTTGAAGCAATTTAGCGGTGGCAGGTTCGAGATTCTCTATCCCGGGTGGAAGCACCACCAGGTCATAAGCTCTTTGACCAACCCTGAGTTTCTTTCCTTCAAACTGTCCGTAGCCTTTTAAAACAAATTCGCTCCCGAGGTCATACTCAATCTGTTTTCTTTCCAGGCAGTGGACGAAGTTCTGAAAATCAGCGGCAATTTTTTCAAATGTTTCATTTTTTTCAGCCGGCGAATAATACATCCAGGCCGAGGTGGTTGGCTCTATGACCAGAATCCGGTTCACCTGTTGACCACGGCTCAGGACCAGTGATAGACGGCCGAAATAATCATTCATCAGCCGATAGGCTGGCCACCACGGCTCGTGATACGAAAAAGATAGCGGATGATCTCTTTTCCTGGCCCCGGCGATAGTCACGTAAGATAGATGCTGGTTAAGAAAATTAACGCCAAGAGCATATTCCCAGTCGCCTATTCTTTTCTGGTCAAAAAAAGTCAGGTCCCAGCCGCTGGCGCCATAAGTCTCGGACAGTGTCCGCTGCCGCCCGAGCTGATTGGCTAAGCTTCCAAGTTCTTTAACTGCTCGCGAGTTGCCGAATTGAGCCTGCGGAGAGGTTGACCAATTATTCATCAGGATATCTATACCTGGCTGATGAGCATAAGCATTGAGAGCCAGGCTATCAGGATTATTTCTTGGCACGGGCCAGTCATGTTCCCAGTAATGGCCGGTCAGTTGAAGATTATGCTGGGAACAATACTCATAATATGGCCTGGCCCAGTTTTCTATAAAAAGCTCAAGACAGGTGAGATAAAAATCACGCCTTACCCGGCGAAAATCGCCTTTTTCTACCAGGAGCAGGGGCAATTCTGTTTTTAGATCATAGCCACGACGCTCAAGAAATGCGGTCATGATGGCTGGAGTATAATTAACTGCCCAGGAGCCACCAGCCGGACCAATTTCGGCTTCATCCTCAAATGAGCCGGGAATTGTCTGGCCAAACTCCTCCCCGCACACTCTCTTATAGGCGTCATGAGTTAAATGAAGAAAAGCCTCAGTTACCCCGGGTTGCATTAAATCAACATAAGTAAAACCCCCATACCAGGGTGAGGGCTTATCTTTGACCACCTCAAATAGCCAGTAATGCCCTTCTGGCCAGCCCGTCTCGCCTGCCCTGACTCTATCTGTTATATCAAGAAAACCCTGACCATCTTCCTGGAGCAGGCAGATCGGTTCAGCCGCCTGTTTTAAATCAGGCAGGCTCTGTCTGGTGGCTCTAAGTCCAGAACGAACAACCTCTGGCAATGCCGCCGGGACCAGGCCTCCGGCAAAGCCAGAAGGATAAGAATTTTCATCATAAATCCAGATCTTAAGTCCAAGTTCGCGACCAGTTTTGACCGCCTCTTTAAAAAGCAATAACCATTCTTCCGAAAGATAAGGAGTAATCAAACCCGGACGGGGGTGAACAAAGGCCCCGCCAAAACCCCTGTCTTTAAAATCAATCAGCTGTTCCTTGATAACTTCCACTGTCATCATGTCGTTCCAGACCCAGAGAGGAGCTGGCCTGTAATCGACCGGGGGACTGATCAGTTCATCTCTGGTTGAAAATATAGTATCATTGATGGATTTTTGCCATTCACAGGAAGCAAAGATAAGTGGGAAGGCCAGCACGAATAAAAAGGCAAACCATTTTATTGAACTATGCTTAGGATGACTCCTCAGGTAATTTTTTGTCATTGGTCTTCTCCTCAAAGACTCATTAAGCTCAATTTATAAAACCGCCTTCGACCTTGTCAATCGGGTTTTATCTGGTGAGTATCAGGTTAGCTCTGCCTGGCCATCACAGTAAACAGGCTTTAATCATTAGAAAAAGGCAGTTCGTCCTTGACTTTTTTGTTCGGTTAGAATTTATAATTTTTATAATGATATAAAAAAGGAGATAAACCATGCCGGTAAAAAAAACTATTACAAAAACAAGCGCCTGGTCAGTCAGTCTGGCCTGGTTGTGGCTTGCTCTTATTTTAATCCTGCCTGGCTTCTTAGCTGCACAGGAAGAATCCAATCCGCTTCTTTCTGAATTCAAGACACCATTTGGCACACCTCCTTTTGACCTGATTAAGAACGAGCATTTCCTTCCAGCGATAAAGAAAGGCATAGAAGCCCAGCAGACTGAAATCGAAGCTATTGTTAATAATCCTCAGCCACCAACCTTTGAAAATACTATTCTGGCCTTCGACCGGACAGGCAAACTGCTCAGCCAGGTGATGTCCATCTTTGGGACTCTTCAGGGAGCCAATACTTCACCTGAGCTTCAGAAAATAGCCCTCGAGGCTACTCCATTGACCACCCAGCATCGTTCAAGTATTTATCTCAACGATCGCCTTTTTGCACGCATTAAAAGCGTTTATGACCGCCGAAACCAATTAAAACTCGGACAAGAAGAGAAATTTCTATTGGAAAAAATCTATCAGGATTTTGTCCGGGCTGGAGCACTTCTCCAGCCAGAAGCCAAGAATAGGCTGCGTGATATTGATCGCGAGCTTTCTCTCCTGTCCTTAAGATTTGGCAATAACCTTCTTCAGGAAACCAATAGCTTTAAGCTGGTTATTGAGAATCCAAAGCATTTAGCCGGGCTGCCGCCGGAGGTTATAGCCAGTGCAGCCGAAACAGCTAAAAAAGCTGGTTTAGATGGCAAATGGGTATTTACCACACATGTTCCCAGTATGACGCCATTTCTTCAGTATGCCCAGAACCGAGAGTTGCGGAAGAGATTGTATGAAGCTTATCTCAGCCGTGGAGACAGATACAATGAATATGACAATAAAGAAATTATCAAGAAAATAATTGACTTCAGGACGGAAAGAGCCAATTTACTCAGCTTCCCAACCTACTCTCACTATGGAATTGATGTCAACATGGCTAAAACGCCGGAAAGAGTGGAATCCTATCTTATGGATCTCTGGAAGTATGCCATCGAGCGAGCTAAAGCCGAGCAGGCCGAAATGCAGCAGATAGCCGATGAAGAAGGTGCCGGCATAAAAATTGCGGGCTGGGACTGGTGGTATTATGCCGAGAAACTGCGCAAGAAAAAATATAATCTGGAAGACAATGAAATCCGGCCTTATTTCTCAATCGATAACGTCGTGAATGGAATTTTCACCCTGGCCGGCAAACTCTATGGTCTGAAATTTGAGAGAAGAAGCGATATCTCTGCCTATCATCCAGAAGCGATGGTCTTTGAAGTCAAAGAAAAAAATGGCCAGCATCTGGGAATTCTTTATTTTGATTTCTTCCCGCGGACATCTAAGAGAAGCGGTGCCTGGACAGGCGGGCTGCGCCGTCAAAGCTATGAAAATGGCAAGCGGGTGGCGCCTCTGGTCACCATTACCTGCAATTTCACCAGGCCGACAGGAGATGTGCCTGCACTTCTCTCACTGGATGAGGTCGAGACCTGCTTTCATGAATTTGGACACGCCCTGGCTTCGCTTCTTTCCATGGGTAAATACAATAATCGCTTTGTCCCCAGAGATGGAGTTGAGCTTCCCTCTCAGATAATGGAAAATTGGGCTTTTGAATCCGAGTTGCTTAAGCTTTATGCTAAACATTATGCTACCGGCGAAATTATCCCTGATGAGTTAATCAGGAAAATCAACAACAGCTCACTCTTTAACCAGGGTTTTGCTTCAACTGAGCTATTAGCCGCTTCTCTCCTCGATCTCTACTGGCATAAAACAATTTTTAAAGAAGATTATGAAGTCAATGATTTTGAACGCCAGGTGCTGAATAAAATCGGGCTAATTGAGGCCATTGCTCCCCGTTATCGGAGCACCTATTTTCAGCATATTTTTTCTGGTGGCTATGCTGCCGGCTATTATGTCTATATCTGGGCAGAAATGCTGGACAGCGATGCTTTTGAAGCCTTCAAAGAACGCGGCCTGGTCGACCAGAAAACAGCTCTTAAATTCAGGCAGGAAATTCTGGAAAAGTACGGGACGGCTGATTTTCTGCAGCAGTATATCAAATTCCGCGGTCGGGAAGCCAGAATTGAGCCATTACTGAGAAAACGCGGTTTTATTCAATAAGCGTAGCATAAGGACTTAATAATGATGGCGGAGAGGGCGGGATTCGAACCCGCGGTACCAGCCTTCACTGGTACAATCGCTTAGCAGGCGACCCTGATCGGCCACTCCAGCACCTCTCCGCAAAATGAGGCAGCGATATTTTAGCATTTTTTCGCTTTAAAAAAAACTGAATAAATATGGTTTCAGCTAAAGATGCTGGTTAATTCAGGCGGTCCTGTCTATTTCATAATAACCTAATTTACCATTATTCGTTGCTGCTGCCGATGGTCACGACAAAATGGTTATAATCACGGCGATTATCTCCCCTGTGGAGTTGGATATGTTAAGATTCCAATCACTTAAACAAGTTGACCATTGAACTGACTGTTAAGTAAAATATTAATCTTGCTATCTAAGGTTTTGCTCTTAATAGATTTCCATATTTTAATTTGTGGGAGAAATAAATGTCAGAAAAAAAAGACCGAGCCAGAGAGCTTTTTGATGAAGGATTCAGTTGCTCACAAGCCGTCTTTACACCCTATGCTGTTGAGCAGGGAATCCTGGAAGAAAAAGCACTCAAGATGTCTCAAGTTCTGGGCGGAGGAATGTCGCATCAGGGCCTGACCTGCGGTGCGGTGACGGGCGCCTTGCTGGTCATTAGCCTACATTTTGGCCGTAGCCAGGCTGAAGATACCGCCGCCAAGAATCTGACCTATTCCCTCGCTCAGGAATTCTGCCAGCGGTTCTTCGAACTTTATGAGTCAATTAATTGTTCTGATCTTATTGGCTGTAGCCTGAAAACACCTCAAGGCCGGGAGCTGGCTTCTGAACATGACCTGTTTGATAAATACTGCACCGGTTTTATAGAAGATGCTTGCCGCCTGCTCGAAGAAATAATAGAAGAAGGATATAAAAAGAGATCATAGGCCAATCTTTCCGGTTGAAATCAGATAACGTTTGACTTCTGCTGAGGTATGATCTTCTTTTAAAATATTTTTATAATATTCCATGATTGAATCTTTTGAAAAATATGAATCAAAGAGGAGGAAAGAATGATTAAAAAGCTGAGACTAATTACGAGGATTGGTTTTTTAAGCTTTCTCTTAGTTCTATGTCTGGTAACTTCAGTTCAGGCTCAAGGGAAAACTACCTCTTCAGCCAAAAAACCGCTAAAAGTCTTTATCTCAGTCGACATGGAAGGTATCTGGGGTGTGGTCCATGGTAATCAGTGTTCGGCTGACTCTCCCGAATACCAGCTGGCCAGAAAATGGATGGTAGAAGATACCAATGCCATCATTTCTGGACTATTTGAAGGCGGAGCTACTGAGGTTGTGGTCAATGATTCCCATGGGAGCATGAGGAATATTATCGCCAGCGAGCTTGATCGCAGGGCCGAGCTTATTTCCGGCTCGCCCAAGCCCCTCTCTATGATGGAAGGAATTGATTCCAGTTTCCAGGCCTGTATCTTTGCCGGCTATCATGCCCGGGCAGGCTCGGCTCCGGCTATTCTGGATCACACTATCTCCGGAGCAGTTATTTATTCGATTAAAATCAATGGAATAGAAATGCCCGAGCTTGGGATCAATGGGGCCATCGCTGGTCACTATGGTGTGCCGGTGGTCATGCTGACTGGAGATATCGAAACTTGCCGCCAGGCGAGGGAAATTCTTGGTAATGATCTGGTGACCGTGTCAGTCAAAGAAGCCACCGGACGTTTCGCCGCCAGAAACTTTCCCAGGGAAAAAGTACTATCCGACCTCAAAGAAGGCGCCAGAAAAACCATCTCTTCTACCGACAAATTCAAGCTTTATGAGCTCAAGCCTCCTTACCAGTTTGAAGTCAATTTTCACAACAGCAACCAGGCCGAGGCTGGCCTATTAGTTCCCGGAGTAAAAAGAATAGCACCCAGAACGTTATCTTTCACAACACAGGATTACCTGGAAGGCTTCAAGCTCCTGCGGGCTTTGATTTCTTTAGCTTCAGGCAGTTAAGACTGCTTTGAAATTAAAAGAGTTTTTCTAAAGGAAAACAGCCGGCTCTTTTATTTAATCTGGATTATGGCCGGAATCATAATCTGGCGGAGGGAGAGGGATTCGAACCCCCGTTCCGGAAACCGGAAAGCGGTTTTCAAGACCGCCGCCTTAAACCACTCGGCCATCCCTCCGGGAAGAAACATTTTAACCCGAGTTATCAGCCATGACAAGTGCCAGGGCGGGTTCTTCTCCTTCGCTGCATCCAGTTACAGTGATAAAAAAGTCTTGGCTGATCAAGACATTGAGGCTCACTTCAGGCTATATTAATTTACCAGAGCTGGCTTTAATCTCAAAAAAATCACAACCCTCGGGAGAAAATCAGAGTAACCCTTATCAGGGGTGAACAGAGAACTTGGCCAGATTCATTTACTTTAGAGACATCAGGACTGCCCTGATCTTCAATAAGAATTCAGGTTTGCCCCCAGCCTTTCAGCCAGTAATAGCCTCAAGTCCATCAAGATAGGGACGCAGAGCTTCCGGTATCACCACCGAGCCATCTTTTTGCTGATAATTTTCAAGGATGGCGCTGACTGTCCGGCCGACCGCCAGCCCGGAGCCATTTAGAGTATGAACAAATTCAGGCCGGACTTTTTGGTCTCTTTTAAACTTAATCTGCGCCCGGCGCGCCTGGAAATCAAAGCAATCGGAACAGGAGGAAATTTCCATATAACCGTTTCTGGTTGGCATCCAGACTTCCAGGTCATAGGTTTTTCCACTGGCAAAACCCATATCCCCGGTGCAAAGAGCTACTACCCGATAGGCCAGACCAAGACGTTCTAAAACTTCTCCGGCACAGGAGGTCATGTACTCCAGCTCTTCAAGTGATTTTTCTGGCAAGGAGAAAATCATCATTTCCACTTTATTGAACTGATGCTGTCTGACCAGGCCTCTGATATCTTTCCCATAGGACCCGGCTTCACTCCGGAAACATGGCGTATAAGCCACCAGGCGTTCTGGAAGCTTTCCACCTTCAAGAATTTCTCCCCGGTAAATGTTGGTCAGCGGCACCTCGGCCGTCGGAATGAGGTACCAGTCAAAGCCCTCGAGCTTGAAAAGGTCTTCAGCAAATTTTGGCAGATTACCTGTGCCCATTAAACTGGCCTCGTTGGCGATAAAAGGAGGTAAAACCTCTTTAAAGCCCTTCTCTTTGGTATGAAGGTCAAGCATAAAATTGATCAGGGCTCTTTCCAGCCTAGCTCCCGGTCCAAAATAAAGAGCAAAGCGGGAACCGGTGATTTTAGCCGCCCGCTCAAAGTCGAGTATCCCGAGATTCGTACCGATATCCCAATGAGGCAGAGGCTCAAAGTCAAAAACCGGTGGCTGGCCAACCACTCTAACCACCACGTTATCTTCGGTGGTTTTCCCCACTGGAACAGAGTCATGAGGAATATTAGGCAGGCGGAGCAGTATATATTTGAGTCTTTCCTCAAGTTCTTTTGACTTTTTTTCGATGGCTGCAATTGTTTCGCCGACCTGCCGCGATTCTTCAATCAGAGCCGACACATCTCCTCCGGCCATCTTCAGTTTTTTGACCTCTTCTGAGATTCTGTTTCTTTTTTCACGGCCGGCCTGAGCCTCTCTGATCAGGCCTTTAATCTCAGCTGATAGATAATAGGCTTCCTCAACATCAGCTACCGCCTGAGGTTGCCCCCGGCTGGCCAGTTTCTTTTTAACTTCCTCAAAATTTTCCTGAATCAATTTTAAATCGAGCATGTTTCGATTATAACATAATCACCATGGAGATATTTAATGGGTAAAATGGACTTCTCAATTCGTCCAGTTGAAGCGGTTAAGAAAACGGATTAAAATTTAACAACATGAAAAAGTATTTTGTTGGCACAGCTGGCTGGAGTTATCAAGACTGGGAAGGAATTGTCTATCCAGCAGTTAAGGGACGTGGTTTCCACCCGCTGAGCTATCTGGCCAGCTTGATTGATCTGGTTGAAATAAACTCAACTTTTTACCGTCCAGCCTCGGTCTCCTTGGTCTATTCCTGGCTGAGACGAGTTCAGACTTATCCTGATTTTTTATTTACAGTGAAACTCCTTCAGGTTTTTACCCATCAAAGAGAAAACATCTCAACGAAAGAGGCTGATGACTTTAAGAGAGGCCTTGCTCCGCTGGCCGCCAGTCAGAGACTGGCTGCTATTTTGATTCAGTTTCCCTGGTCTTTTATTAATTCTCCGGAAAATCGGGAATATCTGGAGAAGCTGTTTAGGCTTTTTTCAGAATTTCCCTTAGCCCTGGAAGTGAGGCATTCTTCCTGGGATCGGCCTGAGTTTTATAATTTTCTTAAAGAAAAAAGAGTTGCTTTTTGCAATATTGATCAACCTATCTTCCATCATTCTATCAAGCCTTCAGCTATCGTGACTGACCCGGATTTCTCGTATGTACGACTTCATGGCCGAAACTATAAAGATTGGTTCAGGGAAGATGCCGGGCGCGATGACCGCTATAATTATCTCTATTCAAAAGATGAACTGGAAGACTGGGTCGGTCGGATAAAAAAACTGGCCGAAGGCAGTAATCGCGTCTTTATCATTACCAATAATCACTACCGGGGCCAGGCCCTGGCCAACGCTCTCCAGCTAAAAAATATGCTGACCGGCGAAAAATTCAATATACCAGCCGCTATGCTGGAGAAATATCCTGTGCTAAGAGAGCTAGCCGAAAACCTGGGAAAAGGCCAGAAGAGTATCTTTGATGACTGGCCGGAAAACCAGACTGAAGGAGGTGATAGACACCAAGGCAAAATTGGTCCCGGAAATAAAAATTAATATCAAAAATGATAAAAACCGGGATAAAATAAGAGCTTAATTTTAATTCTAATTTTTTAAATTTAATTTTTTAAAAAAGGAATAATAAAATGAGCTGGTGGGAAGATGAATTCTTACAGGTCAAACAAAACAAACTTTATCTAGGAAATCTTCTGGCTGAACAACTGGCAAAAAGATACGGCACTCCTCTTTATGTTTACAGCCTGAAAAAGGTTTCCGCCAATTTTAAAAAACTGAGACAGGTTTTTGAGCCGCCTCCACCGGGAATCGAAGTCAAAATCGCTTACGCCCTGAAAGCTAATTCACATCCAGCCTTTCTAAAGACTCTTTTTAAAGAAGGCGCTTCGATTGATGCCGTTTCTCCAGCGGAAGTAGAAAAGGCTATCAAGGCCGGTTTCCCTCAAGACAGGATCATATTTACCGGCACTTCTCTCAGTCAGGAAGATTTCGAGCTTATCCTGGCCTATCCAGCAGTGACGGTAAATATTGATGCTTTTGAGCAGATAGATCTCCTGGAGGCGGCCAGAAAACGTCGGCGGATTAAAAGCCCGGTTAGAGTCTCGGTACGTTGGAATCCAGGGCTCGGTCGGGGCTTCTCCAGCAAGACCATCACTGCTGGAGAAAGGAGTTCCGATGGAACTCCGATTAAATTCGGGGTTGAAGATTCAAGGATCCTTGAAACCTTTGAAAAACTCCGTGCTCTAAACCTTCTGCCAGTCGGTCTTCACCAGCACCTTGGCTCTGGCTGGGCTGAAGAAGACTTTCCAATAGCGGTTAAAGCCGTTGACCGGATGATAAAAAAAGCCAGGGAACTAAAGAGGGCCGATTTTAATTTAGAATTTCTGGATTTTGGTGGTGGCTTCGGGCCTAAATACCATCCAGACCAAAGGCTTTTTCCGCTGGCAGAATATGCCGCTTATATTATTGATAAGGTGGAAAATTCCAGGCTGGGCTTAAAAGCCATCATCGTTGAGCCGGGGAAATATCTGGTGGCAGAAGCCGGGGTCTTACTGGTCAGGGTTGAATACCTGAAAAAAAACTATGGCCATCTTTTTGCCTGCGTCAATGCCGGCACCTATAACACCGTGCCGCGGGCAGTGATCTATGAAGAAGCCTATCATGAAATCGTTAATGCCAGTCAGGTTGATAGCCCCAGGAAAAACAAAATAACTGTGGCCGGTCATCTGTGCGAAACAGGCGACGTTTTTGGCGTGGAACGGCTCCTGCCCTGTCCGGAAAGGGGACAAATTCTGGCCGTCTTAATGGCCGGTGCCTATTGCCGTAGTATGGCTTCCAATTTTAACCTGCGTGATATTCCACAAGAAATTCTGCTGGGCAGCTTGTAAATAAAAAGTTTCCAGAAAAACACTATTTATAAGGCTGGAAGGGCTTCTATTCTGAGATCGGGCTCCCGGGGAAAGTAAACCAGAGTTAGGTCAGAAGCCGGATTTTTTCTCTGGCTATTGCTTCAATTTACCGGTTTTCATCCTCAGAAAAAGAAGGCAACCCTCAAACAGTTCTGATTTCACCAGTATCTATTACCTGAACTCCCAGGTCGGCCATCCTGGCAGATAAACCGGGCAGTTTTGACCCGGTGGTCTTTGCTATCTCAACTTATTATCCTTTACCTCTCTACTCTTACCAATTTTCAATTCTCCAAAAGGGCCAGAACAAAACTCAGGCAGGGTGGCAGGACTGAAATCCAGAAGTTGAAAGGGCTACTCCATGTAGCAGATACTAAAACAAGGTGTCTAACAAAGATAAAATAAGATAGAGTTCACCTTTGATAGCCAATCGTTATGAACTTAATCTGACTCAAGAATGACAGGTTGATTATAAATATACTATTTTGTCCAGATCCTGTGTTTAGCCTGGGAAATCAATCAAAGCCCGAAAATATCCGATAATTCAGCATCACCTTATCTGTGCTATAAAAGACACAAACCGTCCTGAAAAGTAGACAAATTTTCGGTCATTTAAGAGCTTTTATCCTTAAAATTCCTGGCACGTTTTTCGCATTATATAATGGATGTAGGGTTGTGAGATTAGATTGATGGTTTTTTTTCTTCTGTTAAGAAAGCTTGGGGAGGAGAGAAATGAGACCAATCATCGCCGTGCTGACGATCATTTCTTTAATCCTGTTCTTTCAAACAGGCTGCCTGCTGAGCATTAACTCGAAGATAGATCTACAGCCAGCTGCCTCTTCCCAGACATCTCACTCTAACCTTTCAGCGAGCTTCAGTAATTCTGGAGACGGATCCTCTTTTAATACCGCACCCCTAATAATAGGATTCTCTGTTATTCTGGCTGCTGCATTGACCTATCTTTATTACTCAAACAAGCACTATAAAGCCCAATATGCTTTGACTTCAGCCGGTGAGAAGGTGAGCCTTATCTTTCATGCTGAAGCCCCTCCAGATGCGATTTTGATTGGCGAAATACATACACGTTCTCACACTGATTTAAATTTCTTGAAAAATGACCTGCGCAATCAAGCGGCCCGGATGGGAGGAGATATGGTAATAGTTGATGATATTCAACCACAAATCCCAAATATTTATAACAAACAAGTTTCAAGTCATTATGTTGGGATGGGCCGGGTATATAAGACCAGAGTTTCTCAACAAAATGAAAAAAATTAAAAAAGCCGAATTTTAGATACTACCGGATGACACTTCTGGCTACAGTACGCATCATGAAAAGAACTGGCCGCCAGCAGTAATCGCTGGATGCAACCGGCAGCAGAGGAAGGTGTAGCTGTATCAAAGGTTCGGACAGCACTGAATGTGACACAGGCTAAACCTGCAGGTCAGATTCGATAAGGTATTTAACCGGATATATACCGCGGTCGCCTCATCTCATGATCTTCCGGCAACAGTCATTGACGCTCGCTGGCTGCAGGAGGCAAACCAGAATGAGGCCAGGCTATTCAATGCCATCCACCAGGCAAACAAGTGAGGGAGATAGCAATACTTTGAAGGCCCGGTAGTCGCAGTTATTAACAAATTCACCTCAGACACTGCAGCTGAGACCGGGATGATTTGCGGCGTCAGGCTCTAAGTCTGAGCGGCAAAAGCTACTATAACAGATTTGAAAACTATAGCCCGGTAGCCTGACCTTTCCTGGCTCCATTTACGCTATTAGGCGCCCCAAAGTCGGTCACACCCGGAATATTGTCGAGGCACACCAGGTCACCCGTAATTACATTACCAACCAGAGCAACGCCATATTGATGCAACTTGCCGCTCAAAAATTTCACCACCTGACATCTGTTGCCAGAGACAGTCAGTGTCCGCTTGAATTTTGAGCCGGCGATGATTACGTCGTCATTAGTTCCGGAGATCGTAGCCTTCCCATCGACAGTAGCGCCAAAGAGGTGAATAACTGCGGCTCTGTCAGCCTGCAAATCACCCTTGATGGTTGAACCATCAGACACAACCAGAGAGGCGCCCGGTTTAACCACCACGTCCCCATTGATAGTTGCCCCATCAATGAGAGTTACACCTTTTTCAACTACCAGCTTTCCTTTATGCTGGCCAGTCACAATGTTTGTGGGTTCAGGCGATTTTCCAGGCAAAACTGTGGCTTTGAACATGTCAGGTAGACCGATATTGCCTGCCGGGTCAATAGCCCGATGTTCGACGGTATGAGTACCAAAGCCGGGCCAGAAGGTACCAAAAATCTCATGGTCAAGATAGAGCTGCTCCCAGGGAACCTTGGCGTGTCCGCCAGTACCAAGATTGCCATAGGTCAATCCCCTGACGTCCAGGCCGGAGTGGGTAAACTTAAACGGTGTGCCCATGGGTTTATCAGGAAAGCCAAAATAATTATACCAGCCACCTCTATTCAGCTGGAATTCTGCGGCGACATAAAGAGGCTGGTCATAACCGCTCTGATCATCTTGAGGCTCAAGAAGCATTTCAAATTCATTGAAGTAAACATTATGTTCCACCTGGTCGGCAATGGTGGTCAGGGGTTTGGAAAGCTTTCGTGGAGCTGTCGGAAGAACGTTGTCAACTGACCAGGTAAGGCTGTCTGTCTGGCCGTTGGGCTCAGCAGGATCAGCCAGAGTGGCAGTCAGTTGGAAAGTGCCTTCGGGCAGATGGAGCTGGCTGAGGTTAAGGCAGCGACTGTTATTGGTATTTGGGATGACCTGGCCATCAAGACTCCAGGTTACCGTCAGCACCCGGTCTGAGGGATGAGTCGTCTCCACGAAGACGACCTCCTGGCCGCTTACCGGTCTGATGATCGGTGTTGATCTGGTAAACTTGGCTGATACTTCCTTCGCAGGCAGAGATTTACCCACTGTAAACCGGCGGGTCTGAGTCAACCTGGGTCCATTGATCCATTTCGGATCACGGACAAAATCAGTCGGATCTGAAACGGTAACTTCAATGATGTCGCCATTTTTAAGACTGAGTTTAGAAAGCTCCAGATTAGAGCTGTTGTGATTTTCTATTACCTGTCCATTTACCCGCCAGGTAATATTCAGTTCATGATACCTGGGGTGCATGGTCTCGACCCAGATAATGTCTTTCGGGCCAACCTCACCTTCTGGAGTATGGTCGAGCGGCATACGGTTAGCATCGCGCCTACCAGTTATCCTGATGGTCATCTGCTCACGTTGAACAACATCAAAGTGGTAGCCCGTCCAGCGCATCATGCTGTATTCACTGGCTCGCCGTATACCGCAGGGCCAGGTGTTACCACCCTCATAAAGGCCAATGGAACTGCCGGACGAAGCGCTATCCTCACCAATCCAGCGCCACCATTTATGCTGGTCAGCAATCATCTTTTCTGTGCTGGTGTATATAGTGTGGGTGAAGGAGTCAGGTTCACCGCCAGTCCAGCATCCCCTCCAGACGTTTCTTTCGATATAAGGATAGTCATCAGCGATAAGACCAAGCGAGTGGCCCAGCTCATGGATAGAAACTAGCGGGCCTTGCGGTGAGCCGCCGGTAGTAGTCGCATGAAAACCGCCAATACCACCATAGGTGAAGGTGTTGGCAATAGCCAGAGTCTGAATATTCTGGGATTCAACCGGTATGCCCAGTTCTGGCTCAACATAATTTTTGAGGTACCAGGTACGCTGTTGGGCACCAGTCCGAGTTCCGGGAGGAGAGTTAAGGGGAGCAGGGCCATAGGTTACACCTCGGGCCAGAGGATTGGTAAGTCCATCCTGGTACCAGAGTCGAAGGGCGGTATTTTTGGCATCCCTGACTTCTGGTGGGGCATCTTCTCCCGGATCACGACGAATGCCTGAATCCTTAGAGACGATCTCCAGAAGATAGACGTTGATGTAATAACGATAAGTGCGGAAAGGCTCCATAGTCCACATGACTGCCAGATTCCTGTCCACATCCCGCAGAAATTTATCTACTTCGTTAGCCTGATATCCATCGGCCATGAGGATAAAGTTGAGCCGTTCGCTGGCCGGCCCGGTGACCTGGTAGGCTATGAGCCGGGCACTTTCTACTTCTGGCCATTTAGGAAGTTCCTGAGCTGGAGCAGATAATGGCCATAAAATTAAAAGGCCCAAAAACACCGTACAAATTAGAGCTACCTTTTTAAATTCAGACAAAAGTCTTACACCTGCTGAATAAGTTCTCAATAACTTTCTCCTTTCTGATGGTTATTTTCTTGACGAGGTCTGAATATGGTTCGTCTTTTATTATTACTATAATAATAATGAAACGACTTATTTTCATCGCTGTCAAATATTTTGTGCCACAAGATTAATACACTATATTTTCTCTTTCGGTTTAAAAAATCCAGAAAAGGCGCAGTTTATAAGACGGGGACAGCCATCAGACTGAAGCCGCACTTCAGCCCGAAGAAAGCACACCGGCGGCGAACCAAAAGCAAGAGCCTTCCTCTGGCCAACACCTTTGAGCTACCTGATCTCGCCTTCAAAAAGATAAAAATAAGTCAGCCCTTTGGCTGTCCTGATTTCCCGGGCATCTACTACCCGCACAGCCAGCTCGACCACTTGTCCGGCAATTCCCTGAGGTGAGCGATTGGGAGAAGCGGCCTTCAGCTTAGAGCTAATGGTAAGCTATCTCCTGGGCCGTTCAGCATCTTTTTAGCCTCTAACTTATTGATTATGAATGATATCCGCTGGCCCGACCCCATTTATCGAATAAACATTCAACTTGTCAGCTGTATTGGAAAGACAGATCCGGCTAAGCTGCTTCATGACCTCAAGATCATAATTTTCAATATAAGCTATATATAGCCTGCCATCCATTATCTGAGCCAGATTGTATCTGATAAAATTGAAATAACAGGCCTGGCCGAGCTGGCTAAAATTCAGATCGTAGACATCTACAATGTATCTCTTTTTATCATCACGCTGGCCAGTCCAGACATATATTTTCCCATCATCAATGTTCAGGCCAAAAATTGCCGGAAAATAGCGTGAGGGCCCTTTTAGTTCCTGTAAGATACGTTCAGAATTTGGGAAACGGATGATCTTCATGTCATTGTCAAAGACATTAAAATCCTGCTCCGTAATGAGTTCCTTCTTTATTTTCTTCCCTTTAAAGGTTTTAACCAGCTTTCCATCTTTAGAATACTTATAAACCAGATAGTCAAAACTATCAGTTATATAAATATTCCCGGCTTCATCCAGAGCAAAATCTGGGATAAAGGTGGCAATGGAGCTCCCATGGCCTTCTTTTTGTTCGTAAATTAATTGGCTATGATTTCTCTGGCTATCGTATTTATAGATTAATATCTTCTTCTCCTCATTCCCGCCTAAAAGATAAAGATTCCCTTCGCGGTCAAAACTAATTTTGTCAATGAATAAACCAGATAGGTTTGCTGGAAGACGTAGTTCATTTTTAAAATGGCCATCCGCTGTAAATATTTCCAGAGGCCGCCCAAAACTTGAGCTTACCCAGATATCGCCCTGGGGATCAACTGCCAGACAGCCGATGGCTTGAAATTCACCCGGGCCCTGACCCTTTCTACCAAAGGAGAATAAGAAATTCCCATTTTTATCATAGGCATCTATTTGCTCACCTCTCACTTTATCCCAGGCGAAAATAAGACCGTTTTCAACGGCGAAATAACCAATCCAGGTATAATAATGACCGGATCCCTCATCGCCGATGGTAAAAAGGGGCTGGCTCGAGGCAGCTAATGACCTTATCTCTGCTTTCTGACTGGAACAACCAGCAGCCAAAAGTAAAGCCATAAAGAAAATGATTATCTCAGGTATAATGGCTAAACTTTTTTCCCGACACCAGGCGCACAAATCAAGCAGTCTATGACCAGGTCTGAAAGTATCGGAAATTAGTTCAATCATCAGCTGCTCTCCTATTTAGCTTCAGTTTAAAGAAATGAAACCTTTCCTTTTTAGCCTTGAAAAGATTATAACAATTTCTCTAGCAATAATTAAAGAGTTTCTGACGGTTTCATTGAAAATTGAAAAGTGAATTGATTATAAACGACATGTGCTGGTCTGACCCCATTTAGAGGGACTTTTAATCAGGGATCTTCCAGCGGGCAGCCAGGCATTTAGCGCTCTGCGGGGCATTTTTCGGGTCATCAACCTGGTAATAAAGGGTGACAATCTGCCCCCTATCCACTTCAACCGAGCTTGGATACCCGCAGTCAGTATTTGGTGCTGAGGCGGAAATTATAATCTTTTTATCCCACTCCCAGGTTTTCCCGCCGTCCCGGCTGAAGATAGCCCGAACTCCCATCGGCGCATTACGCTCCCCATAGCTCAAGAGAGTCTGTCCATTTTTGAGCTGTATAAGATCTGCCGGATGCTCCATGTCCTGGGTTATCTGGAAGGGCGGCGACCAGTGCTTACCCCCATCTTCAGAACGGCTCACAGCTAAATGCCCGCCTTTCTCCGAGCGCATAGCCGCCAGTAAACTGCCATCGGGGAGGGCCAGCACAGCTGTTTCATTAAAATGCTCACCAACAAGAGAAGGCTCTCCCCAGGTTTTCCCGCCGTCTTTTGAACGAAAGACGTAGCTTTGATTTCCGCGGTCGTCAAAAAAATCAAAATAGACTGCCATGATAACTGTGCCATCCTCGAGCTGGATAATCTTTCCATAAGGCGAGACGGCCCCGCGGCCAGCATAAAATGAATGAATCTCCAGGCTCAGTTCAGGTTTCGTCCAGGTTTTTCCCTTGTCTTTTGAACGGATGACATAAACGCCATCGAAAACCCATTTCGAGACGTCTTCAGGAAGTCTTTGCCCGTCAGCCTCATATCCGCTGAGGACAGCATAGGCCAGAAGAATTGTGCCATCAGCCAGTTGACCAAGTGCCGGGTTACGGTCGTCTTCTGGACCGTCAACAACCGTCCAGGGTTTGGACCAGGTTCGGCCGCCATCATCAGATATGACCAGATCAAGGCGCCCGGCCCGGCTAAGGTGAGCGCCGCCACCCCTGATAACAGCCAGAATTTCGCCAGTTGATAGCTTGACCGCCACTGGAAAATAGCCTCCTCCTTCGACTGCCGTCACCTGATCCATTGAAGTGAAGGCCGCCATGCTGATACAACACATCAGTCCGGTGAGACTCAGAACCGCCAGCCACCGCCGGCCCCACCTGTTATTCTTCTTGCTCTTCATTTCCTTTATTTCTTTTATCATATGTCTTTTATCATATGGCCACCTTGTCTAAGGATTTCCCTTTATGCTTCGGGACCTTGCAGCTCGCTTTTCTTTTTCATGCTCAAAAAAATCTGGCTATTTTTTACTGGCTAGACAGCATTGGCCCGATTCGGATCTACCAGCCTCATGGTTAGAAAAATGATACAAGTCAAGCTTGTCATCAGTTAACCATTTAATCCCAAATATATTGGGATTTTCAAGATTTTCATGTTTATGCTTCATCATGGTTTTAAACTTCAAAAATGAACTTATTAGGGTGATAAAAAAGTGTGAAGGAAGGCGCAGTTTATAAGGCGGGGGCAGCTGTCAGACTGAAGCCGCACTTCAGCCCGAAGAAAGCACACCGGAGGTGAGCTAAAAGCCAGGGCCTTCTTCTGACCTACGCCCTCAACCTGCCCGCTCTCATCTTCGAAAAGACAAAAATAAGTCAAGCCGCGCGATGTTCTGATTTCCCGGGTATCCATTACCGGGATAGCTAGCTCGGTCATCTGACGGCACAATTCCTTGAGATGTTCGATCCGCAGCGGCGGACACCAGCGAGCCCTAAGCAAACTGCTAGCTATCCTACGCCGACTTATTTTTCTTTAAGCCATTATCTTATTGATTATTAACAAATTGTGTTAGCCCAACCCGCATTTAAATATATAAGCTCCTCCCCTACAGCACAGGGGCCGGCACCAGCAATTGTTATTTCTTCCAGGTAGCCTGATAACAGCAAATATACTGATAACCTTCTTCGTCCTTCTCAATAGTGTATATTTTGCCGTTTTTTGCAAGAAAGGCTTGGCCTGTCATCTCACAGCGCGCGATAAGCTTCCCTTCAGCACTGAAGATATCCACCAAATAAGAATCCTTAGCCTTACCTTTCTCATAAGTCCTGACATAGAGCCGGTTCTCCTCATCAACAAAGAAACCAGAGAAAGCAGGATAGTTAGCCGGAAAAACTACCATCTCTTTCAAATTCATTCCCGGTGTCTCCGGTATCTGCTTGAGCATTTCTTCTTTATCTTTCTGACTTATAGACTGCGGTCGATATTCTTTTCGCACTATTTTGACCAGCTGGCCTTCCGGATTGAAATATTTAATTTCATAAGAGGAACTACGGCCATAAATAATATTTCCACTTCCATCCAGGCAATAATCATAAGTGATCGTAAAGGGATTAATCTTGCCGCCACCCAGGGGCGAAGCCATTAGCAGCGTATCAATTTTAAAAAGCTGGTTAAAATCAGCATCATATTTAGCAATAGTATAGGCTATCGAATTCCCTTCCATCCCCATTTCGCAACCTACATATTGACCGCCGCTGTCAATTACTTCCAACATAGCCAGTTTCTTAGCGTAAGAAACTTCTCTCGTCATCTTACCTTCAAGGTCGGAATAAATCAGTTTTCGGTTACCACTATCATTTATCATCAGTTCGCGGTCAGATAAGAGCTGGAGTCCAGACGGAGCGTTCCACTCGCCCGGGCCCTGGCCTTCTTGGCCAAATTCTTTTAGCTTTTTGCCATTTGGATCGAAGACATTGACCTTTTTTGCCTTAAAATCCAGAACAAAAATCCGGCCGTCAGCCGCAACATCGGCTCCAGCTACAACCCCGAAGGCGCTTCCTCCTTGTTCCAGCTTTCCGATGGTAATTTCTTTGGTTAAAATCAATCTCTGAGAGCCAGAAGGTTTAGCTTTATTCTCGATTATCTGGACATCAGCTTTATCAGCCAGCCTGATAACGGCCTTATCTGCTACGGAAAAAGCCGATACAGAAAAAACTGAAATCATGGCTACAAGGAAAACTGGCACATACATAAACGATCTGTGTGTAAATTCTTTTTTTCTCATCTTCCTCCCCTTGCTTATCAACATTTTAAAATGGCTGCCTTATTTAGAGCGACCTGCGATAAAAGGCATCATAAATAAGCCCGGGTCCATTCCTTCTTCTTCCTTTTTCTTCTTTATAGCTCTTATGTCACTTTTAGTGAGTGCTCCTCCGCTGGATTCAGTATCTTCAACTGGATTAAGTTCTGTAACCTTTTTGTTTTCTATCTTGCCCATAACATAAAGACAATAGGGGTTGTTTGGTGCTTTTTCCAAAGCTAACTTAGCATAGTTCTCAGCCTCATCAATTTTCCCGGCTTTAAGAAGGGTAAAAGCTAAGGAATAAAGATATCTGGTGTTTTCTGATTTTGAAAGAGCTTCTTTCCAATAATACTCTGACTCCTGATATTTTCCCCTCCTGAAGAAGGCAGTCGCCAGGTCGCGGAAATACACTTCATTATCCTTATACTTGCTTTCCAGACCAGAGTCATCTTTTAAGGCAATCATTGACCAATTCTCTTCCTCCCCTGAGGTCCATAACTCTAAAAAATCTTTCTCTTTGACAAAAATATTTTTCCCTAAAAGAGGATCAGCTAAGACAATCGAGTCCTTTTGGTATCCAACCACCAGTCGGTAATGTCCTTTATCGATTTCTTTTGAAGCTTTCTGAAAAACCACCACCGGAACTCCCTTTGAGATTAGCTCCTTTAAATCATTCAAATTACCCTTAAAAGAATATGACTTCAGCCCTTTTGATTGAGGATAAAAAACCATCTCAGAGAGCTTCATCACTTTTTCCTTTTCGTCAAAAACTCTGGCAGCAACCATTTCCTGTTTTTCATCTAAGCCATAAAAATGAAGCATCATCTGCAAAACCGCTGGCCCGCACCACCCGTTTTTCTCCTGCTTATAAAATTTCATGTTTTTTATAACATTGGCTTTTTTAGGAATGGATTCAGCCTGATAGAAATAGGTATGAGAGGCACATGAAGAAAAAACGCTTATCACAAAGATTAGTAGCAAATTTTTTAGCCTTTTGTTTTTACCTTTCATTTATGTCCCTCAAAAATTTATTTTCCTCTCTATTTATCCAGAGGCAATTCTCCATCCCGATTGATAAGGCTTTTTTTAATTGCTCTTCGGGAGCACTCAGAGATACCCTGGTTCCAGTTTCAGAAGGGCTATACCAGATTCTCGCCCTTAGTTGCTGGAATGCTCGTTCGAATGCCAATTTTTCCCCTCGCCGTCTTTAAATATCAGTCAAAAAAAGATGCATGTCAAATACAGACCTTATTCAGGCTAGCACATAATATCCAGGGCAGACCGAGAAGTAGAGAGGGTTGTCCACAAGGTGTTTGGCGGCTTGCAACCCTGGACGGCGGAGCAGAGGCGCAGAGATCAAAAGTTCTATAGTTTAAAAGCAAGACTTCCCCTCTTAAAAGTGTTATTGAAGCTTTTAAAGGAAGGGAAGTGAGCCCCTGGGTGTCATAGTATAAGTTTACAAATAACTCAGTATATACATATATACCATAATTACGATGAGCTTTTAAATGAGTCGGCAGGGTTAGCTAGAAGAGCAGTAAGGTTTAAAAGCTATGGAGAAAGGCACAGTTTATAAGGCGGGGGTAGCCGTCAGACTGAAGCCGCACTTCCCCTCTAAGAAAGCACACCGGAGGCGAGCCAAAAGCCAGAGCCTTCCTCTGCCCCACGCCCTCAACCTGCCCGCTTTCATCTTCAAAAAGATAAAAATAAGTCAGGCCGCGCGACGTTCTGATTTCCCGGGCATCTACTACCCGGACAGCCAGCTCAACCACCTGTCCGGCAATTCCCTGAGGTGAGCGATTGGGAGAAGCGGCCTTCAGCTTAGAGCTAATGGTAAGCTATCTCCTGGGCCGTTCAGCATCTTTTTAGCCTCTAACTTATTGATTATGAATGATATCCGCTGGCCCGACCCCATTTAGATGGCAGGTTGAAAGATAACCCGGCAGCCAGATCTTTTGACCTTCACCTTGATTTCATGATACTTGCCGTCCCAGCTTTCCGGAACAGGATAACCAAGAACGTAATAGGCACCGGTCAGAGTCTCAATTTTCTCAATATGGTCGGGAGCAGCATAGATTGTCCCGGTGTACTGACCTCCAGTCTTCCAGGCTATCTCTCGAAGAGAAACGGTTCCCCTTGGATGAATAGATTCCTGAATTATTAGATATGTATTATCTTCCGTATCAACCGGAAAGCCCTTTCAGGTTAAGAGATGGCATCCGAAACTAAGGAGAAGTGACGAGCTTCTGTATCAATGATCTATCAAGAATTAGTATCGATGGCTTGACGAGAGTTAAGGCTAATAGAAATAATGAATGGCGAGTTGCAACAAAATTTTTGTGGTGAGCAACACTAAAATAACAGCCGGCGTCTAAACATTTAAACCTTGAAGCCTAAATCAAAAAAAGACCTCCTCTCCAATCACTATTTTCCCCCTCCTTATCTACCACACCCTTGGCTGAAGAGCCTACAAAGACTTGACTTTCTTTTTTTTTGCGTTAACATATTAAAAAGAAAGCATGATGAAAGCTACTAGCCTTACCCACAAGGACAAATTGTGTTTTCTTCAGGGTTCTGTTAAGAAGCGCAAAACATGTGCGATTGGACTGATAGCCGTGCTGTATATTCTTACTCTTATGTCATGTGTATCACCAAAACCGTCCGACAAGACAAATATTCTGCCTGAATTTGTGGCAGCCGCTTATGGAGATAAAAATCTAGTTTCTAAGGAGTTGCGCGGCTGCACGTTCGTAATTTTTATCAATTCTACAGAGACCTATCACATCGATCTCCTCGAGAAAGTATACAGAGATTATTCAGACGACGTCAATATTATCGCTTTTGTTGGCCAAATTTCCCTTCTCCCACTCTTGCACGACAGATTCCCGAGAGCCTGGATCATAGATGATAGCCAACAACTTTTCGTTGAAAAGTTTGATGCTAGATCTTGTTGCGGCCGATTTTTCATCTATGATTCGAGCAAACAATTAATCGCAGCTGGGAACAATACAGTATTCTATGAAGAAGGAACTAGATCAATTTTACAAAGAACCGTGGACCATATCAGTTTCGATATTTCAGTTCTGATACCCGAACAGAGCGTATCAGATAGTCCCGTGTTTCGAGAATTATGGGATCGATTACGTGTCCAAGAAAAGAGTACATATGTAATATTTATGCTGTCTGATATTTGTGGCTCCTGCCCCGTTGCCAAGACAATTTCGGAATTGTCAGCAGCATTAATCAGGCAACTAGATACCATTGGAGTAGCATTTCTCTTCTCGTCAGATTTTTCAGATATCGATATCCGGAACTTCAAAGTAAAATGGTCAGTTCCCTGGCCGTGTATACGTGCCGATGGCGATCTGGCTCTTAAATGGAATGATTTAATTCATGATTTTAGTCGAGAAGAACTGAATCAGATCCTTCTGCTTGTGGATTCGAGAGGAAAGTTGCTGGCCATAAACCAGGCCGCTTTTAAGAAACTGGTAGAGGTGAAATAAGATGCCAGACCTAAAAACCAGAGTAGCATGGGCAATACTTGTGTTGATGATGCTTGCTTCTGGGCAGGCTCCGGCCTTGTTGTCCCAGAGCAAATACAGAACCGATTCAGATATTAAGAAGACGCTTCTTGAGAAATATCGAATCCAACCAGAGTGGCAAGAGATGGAAATTGTTCGCATCTTTCCCGGCGAGGAGGACCTAAAATCATCTCACTATTTAAACTATCCATCAGATCTAGTTCGAATCGGGGATAACTTGTTCGTTGGGGACTATGGCCTGGGGCAAGTCTTAATCTTCGACAAGGATGGGACATATCGTGGTACCTTCGGACGTCGCGGACAAGGTCCTGGTGAGTTTTCCCGTCTGGGAGAGATAGCCGGCAACGAAGCCAGCGGAATCTATGTCACCGACTCCGGAAGAATCCAGCATTTTTCCTTGGATGGTAGTTTTTTGGAGTCATTTAAATTTTTTGATATTGTTAATGATATGGTCATTAATGGCCCTCATTTGTTGATTAATGCGATCTATGGACAGTCCAAAAATAAACAGAATCCTCTGATCATCCGCTGTGATCTCGCCGGAAATATCATATCGACCTTCGGCAACCGAATTGATCAAGACAACCATTATTCTACTGATAGCCGTGCTTATTTGGCTGCACGGGGCAGCGAAACTGTAGCCGTCTTCAGGCATTACCCCCAAATTCAAATCTATGATCATCTGGGAGTTCTGAAGAAACAATCGCAAATCAGTATTCCAATTCTTACCCATCTTGAAAAATTCAACTATGATAGCTCATTCACCAACCCGATGCCTGGCGTTATTAATTTGACCAGGCTGGTTGCCGGCGTTCAGATAGCAAGGGATAAAATCTTTATTCTTTTGCATCTGCCCAGGATTGAGATTCATGAAATTGATGAATCCGGAAAGGTTCAAAAAGTGTATTATAGTCAGCGTTTAAACAATATCGTTGATTATAGGGGATTTGCCTTAAGGCCTGACGGACCGGATTATTTCGCCTATATCGTCACCGTTTCTGAGGAAGAGATTTCATTATATACTTTTAAAATCAAACAAACCAGATGATAATAAAGCCTATATAGCTAAGATAAAAGTTAGGATAAAGGAATATGGCAACACTTGGAGGAAAAGAAGAGAAACTATTTGGCGCTATGTTAGAATGCGACCCCAAAATTATTGATAGGAAGATAAAATGAAAAGAGTCATCTGGGTGATCGGAGTAATAGGCTTTTTATCTGTGAGTCTGATCATCCCAACGCATGCCGTGGTGAATACTCCGCTGAAATGCTCATCTTTGGTAGAATGCGGCGATTGGTTAGAGTGCCCGGAGCGAGGACGCGAAATTCAGCGCTGCGTACTCGATTGCGAAAATGGCCCAATCGTTTTTTGCCCTGGTCCAATGTGATAATGAAGAACCTCAACGAGGCCCTGGTAATTCCTTCAGGATGTACTTATAACTGTAAGCGCGCGGGCTGAAAAGATAATCGCTGATCTTTTCGGCCAAGCATTGAGGCCACAGCTTGATTGAGTGAAAACATAGGCATAGCCAAAGAAGGTCTTCTTATAAAAACAGGGTGTTAATATTTTCATTTGACCCGAGCATGGATGTGTATACATAAACCAGTCAAATACCCACAGGTTTTTGAGCTCCTCTAAATACAGGATTAAGATCGGTGCAGCGATCAACAATCCGATGATCTTTTTAATACTTCTTGTGAAGGCTAGACAAGAGCCATCGCCTTTGTGGCAATTACATCTTTTTCAATTTTTATCAGGCCCGGGGATGATGACAGAAGCTGCCGCCACAGCTGACTTGCCTGTCTCCATATTCCTTATGACCAGCCGGCACTTGTAAGTTCCTGGTTTAGCTGAAAGTTCACTCTGAATGGAGAGAGGTTTCTGGCGATACTCAGGTTTCGTTAGATCAAGCTCAATACGCCGGCTGTCAACTATCTGATCAAGCTGGTCAAAGAGAAGACTGACTGCTTCCACTCTCGGACCGACAACTTCCCCCAGCTCCTCCAACCGAAGCCTCGCTATGATCTGAATATTATTGGGTGGCGCAGGCGATTTAACCTGAGCCTCCATATCAAACCGTAACGGTTCGCCAGAGAGTGGCCTGGGTGAAAGAGCCACATCGACCAGGTGAATTTTTTTCTCCAGCTCTGAAAAGGAAGAAAATGGCTTCTGATTGAAATAGCCAGGTTGAAAGATAACCCGACAGCCAGGTCTTTTAACCTTCACCTTGATTTCATGATACTTGCCGTCCCAGCTTTCCGGAACAGGATAACCAAGAACGTAATAGGCAGCGGTTAGAGTCTCAATTTTCTCAATGTGGTCGGGAGCAGCATAGATTGTCCCGGTGTACTGACCTCCAGTCTTCGAAGCCATCTCTCTCAAGGAAGGTATTCCCTTTGCGGTCTCAGGGTACTCCAAATAGAAATTATCTTCAGTATCAACGGGAAAGACTGAGGCATTAGCATCAGCTAACTGACGGCAGAGCTGTTCATATTCCCGGCCGAGATGAGCATTGCCATTATCAACATAGGCACCGCGACCTATATAGGCCGGGTGGATGCCGTTAGAATAAAGAAGAATGATTTTCTTCCCCTGAATATAACGCAGGGCCTGGGCGAGAGACTGCATTGACCAGATAAAGTTAGAAGATACGATCTTGCCCGCCATTACATCATTGGACATCCGCCCAGGGCCCGAGCGTGAATATGAATCATAAGCAGCTCCGGAAGTTGCGATCTGGAATTGCGAATCAAAGAAGCGGCTCGGAGCCAGTGGCATAATATCTTTAGCCTGAATAGACTCAATCGCCCGTCGTGCTCCTTCCCGGTCACGGTCAGGCTGATGCAGAACATTGAGAACGCGGCCACCAGAAAAAGTTAAAACCCCAACCAGCATGTCCGGCTCAAGCTCTTTCTCAAGAGAGCGAAGCGCTGCCTCCCGGGCTAATTTAAATCCTCCCTGATCAGTAAACACTAAATCAAATAAATAGAGGAAGATGCGGTTTAGAAGAGGTTGCGGGGCCGGTACCTTCTCTTCTGGCTTATTTTCGACGACAGGCTCGGGTCCTTTCTTTTCAGCCGGGAGAGACATGGTGTGATTCTCAAACTCGGTCAGCAGCTTCTCCTTACCATTATCATAAAGAATAAAGTCTTCTTTGCTCAGGTCAGTCACCGGCTGGCCTTTATCATCAGTCACCATGACATAGATGAGCTTTCTGATGACACTGACCTGGTATTGCTGGTTATCCCTGACCTTTTCCTGCCCTTGCCCCATGTTTGGCAGCAAGGAAACGAAAACGCCAACAACCAGGAAGGCCACAAGAATAATTACGATCAGCGAGCTTGAACGCCTATTCCCGGCCGAAGCTTTCCCTCTTGATAAAGCCCTGAAGACCTCAAGCTTCATTTTTACCCCTCCAGGAATCTATAAATTTATCTTAAGCTTTCCGCCCTGAAATTAGCAACTTTTGTGCCAGAGCCATTTCCCCAACCTTTCCTGATATATACCGCTTTATACTGTCTGTCCTGTTCGACTTCATGAACACCTGTCCACTAAAAATGACATCATGCTTCAGGGCGCAGGCCGTGCCCTACCTAAATTTCGTCACTTCAGCCCTGGCTTAATCAAATCCCAGTTTTTAATAGCATAGCGCTTGATCATGACCAGCCCCTTTTCTTCATCTACATGTCTGGCCCAGAGATGTCCTTTCCGGATGACAAGGCAGCGGCTGTAAGGCAGGGTTGTGCGGTAAAGGTAATAGCCGTCACGGCTGTAAATATCATATTCATGCCCGGCTGAAGCTTCAGCTTTTGGGTTAGTCCGAAGAACCCAGATCCTGCCGACATCATCCGTATAAAACCTATAAAAGAAGGGCTGCTCTTTAATCGGTAGATATTTAGCTACATCTTCAGCCTCTTCGGGAGGAATCGGCCTGGCCGGCTGCTGATTTTTGATAATGCAAAGCTTCCGTCCTTCTGTATTCATCAGGGTCAATTCATACTGCCTGGAAAAACCATAGACAAAAATCTCAGGGTTAACAGCTGCTGCCTGTAAATCATATTCATATCCGGTGACGACAGAGAGAGTCCTTCCTCCCTCAACTTTCGTATAATTTTCGTACGGTACCTTAATTACCTGAAGGAGACTCCTTCCATCTGGCCCAATTTTTTCGAGAGATTTAGCTCTGCCTTTCTCATCAGCCAGTGACATAATACCCCAGATGTATCCTTGCCCATCGACAAAGAAATCAGTGCAATAACTGCCCAGAGTAATGGATTTGAGATAGGTTCCATCCAGCTGGTAAAGAATCAGGCTGAATATGCTATCTCTTACATACAAAGTCTTTTTATCAGGTCCGATGAAGAGATTACGTGGCGATTGATACTCACCTGGCCCCTGACCGAAACCACCAATGGTCTTAAGATAATTTCCATTAGAGTCAAAAACCTTTAGAGCTGGCGGCTTCATTTCTGTAAAATAAATCCTTCCTTCCTCATCAACCACCAGGTCAAAAATATTGCCCAGCATGGTTTCTGGTTTATCCTCGCTGCCAATGCTCAGCTCCTCTTCCAGTTGAAGAGAAAGAGTGCCAAAAGCAGGCTCAGCTGGATTATTAACCACCGTCAGGCCGCCTTCCTTTTCTATTTTCCCCTTCCAGGCCTGATTTTCCTGCTTCCCTCCACAGCAGATAAGAAGCAAGGGCAAGAACCAGAGAATCAATTTAAGTCTTTTCATCTTTCCTTCCTACTCACTGTTTTTGTTGTTTTCATAAGTGATATATCAGTCTGATTAATAAGCACTACTCTCAGACCAGTTCGATTTGTTTAAAACAGCGAGTTTGATTATCTTACCATCTTCTCTTCTGAACTCCATTGTCTAAGCTTCATCCTGACACCTCCTTACTCAGTATAATCTCTATCTCTTTGAGGTGTCCACCTCCTCAGGGGGTCAGTATAACCTCTTATACTTAGCACTGAGCTTGTAACGTTTAAGCACATAGCGGACAGTAGAAGGCTTAACCTCAACTCCCCGTTCGCGAAGTATCCTGGCCACCCGGTCTCGGCCAAAGCCAGTCTTCTTCCTCTCGGCTATGATCAGAGCTTCCACCGCCGCTGACGTTCTCCGAGGCGAGCGTTTTGGCCTTCGAGACAGCGGCTTCAGCCCAGCCTCTCCTCTCTCCTCCCACCGCCTTACTACCTTCCTCACTGTCTTGCGAGTCGTTCTAAACACCCTGGCTACTTCTGAGATATTCCCACTCTCCTCATAGGCCTTAATCACTGCCTTCCTGGCGAATTCCACTGACCCCTTGAAAAGCTCACAGTAACTGAGGTATAAAGATTCTGTCACTCGGGGCTCACCTCCTTTCTTTTAAGAGTTTCAATAACACTTTTAATGGAGGGAGCCCTGCTTTTTCAAGTACCAAGCTCATAAATCTCCGGCCTTCTTCTATCCCTGTCCCTACTGCCGGCTCTCCAGCACGTCGCGACCAAAGCTCCTTACTCCTCCATCCTCCCTGGATACTATGTCTTAACCTGAATGAGAAAAAGACTTGACAGACCGTTTTTTTTATTCATTTTTAAAGCAGAAGGAGATGATGGAAATAAAAATCTGAAAAAGGGGAATATACCATGAAAAAAGTTGTGTCTGTTCTTCTCTTGATTCTCATTTTTATGCGGATCACCATGAGTATTTTAAATTTCACAACAAAAGTCTACGCTTCAGCACCGTCTATTTTCGGCACGACAACCAGGGGCGGGAGCTATTATGATCAGCTTAGATGGTACCTTCAGGGCCGGTGGATGTACGGAGATTACTATTGCATTGGTGAAGCATCTAATTGTTCCATAGTCAACTAAATTCCTATATCATCTCCTCCTATCCATGAAAAAGGACATAAGATGAGGAAAATAGGATTAAAAGGTTTACTAACATTTGTCATTTATCTTCAGATGGTGAGTATCTGCTTCTCGCAACTAGTAAAATTAGATAAAAAAATACCGATAGAAGAAAACGCACTTATTGTCTCTGGCTCTTTTGCCCTGTTACCGAATGGAACTTTCATTTTTACCGATATTAGAGATGAGAATAACCAGATTAAAATTATCAATGACAAGGGGAAGATAATAAAAGCCTGGGGTAAAATGGGACCAGGACCAGATGAGTTCAGTGGTCTGGCAGAAATCGATTATCAGAATCCTTACTTAGCCATTATGGATGCAGGCAAAAGATGCATTCATATTTTTGAGACAGACCTCGATAAATTCAGAAAAATAGGAGACATCCTCGCCTGGGAGGCAACAGATTTTATTAAATTATATGATAAAAGCGTTTTAATGGGCGGGTATATCACTTCGCCGAAAGGAAAGGGCTACATAGTATTCGCGAGAGATTTTAATGGAGGTAATACGCAATATATTCTTCCCTTTGAATATAAATATGGAGAGCGTTCCTTAAGTGAACATCAAAAGACCAGAGAAGAAGTTTCAGGTATATCATCTAGAGATTATGCTGACATTTATGAAGATGACCTCTTTTATATAAGCGATGTGAGAGTCAGGGTGATTAAGACCAATCTCAAGACCAAAAAGATAGAAATCCTCGGGAAAGATCCAAAGAATTTCAGAGCGCTGGTGATGGATAAGAAAACCAGGAACGAATTACTGCAACCGCAAACTGGCAAGGGGAAAATGCAAGAGATTTTAAATAAATTTTCTTTTGTAACTCGTATTTTTGTTGACAAAGACTATTTTGGCCTGATCTTTTTGAACCGGGAAAAAAAGGTCGGCAATGAACTCTATTTTGTGGCCTATGTTCAAATTTATGATCACTCTGGAAAGGTGTTGTATGAAGGTCAGCTGGAAGACTTTTATACTGAAGAGAAGATTTCTCCACTTGTTTATCAAAAAGGGACAGGCTGCTTGTATTTGCTTGGTATGACCAGCAGTGAACTCGGCGTAAAATATGTGATTTATAAATATCAGATTAAATTATGAAGAGGCTTATTTATTTTTTAGCGGCAGTAATCGTCCTTTATCTGATCAGCGTAATTTATAAATATCAGGTAACACCAATATTGATTAATTTCCCGGTCGATGAACTGGGAATAATCCCTAAAAAGAAGTCAGGTTGAATCTTGTGCTGTTCTTTTCAAAAAAAATTGCACACCGTGTGTTCAACATATAGTAAATTATTTAAACGAGGCACCAGAAAGTATTCAGGTTGTGGGAATAGTCAAGGAGGAAGAACTAAAGTTTTTAGATGAGATTAGAGAAACAACTGGGGCGAAATTTCCAATTAAAAGCATAAAAAAATGGAAGAAATACAGACCAAATTATGCTCCCACTTTATATGGGGTTGGCTCTGATGGTAAAATATATTTTGTCATCGCTTGTACTGCCCTCGAAGAGAATTATTGGCGGGCATATGTTGATGAATTTATGAGAAAAGCTGAATATTTGCTACTAAAACCAAGTTTAAAATCAAATTGAGATGTTAGATAATAAAGATGGTCTTATGATAAGAATCATGATTGTGTGGTACTGATTCAATTTCCATTGGATATATAAGATACTTATATTTATTTGACTGATTCAAAAAGTTGATAAGAAGGCACAGTTTATAAGGCGGGGGTAGCTGTCAGACTGAAGCCGCACTTCAGCCCGAAGAAAGCACACCGGAGGTGAGCCAAAAGCCAGAGCCTTCCTCTGGCCCACACCCTCAACCTGCCCGCTCTCGTCTTCAAAGAGATAAAAATAAGTCAAGCCCTTGGCTGTTCTGATTTCCCGGGCATCTACTACCCGCACAGCCAGTTCGACCACCTGACCGGATAATTCCCTGAGGTGAGCAACTCGCAGCGGCGGCCGCCGGCCATTCAGTAGCTCCAGCGGGTCGCCAGCCGGCAGGAAGCCCAGTTTTTCCAGCTGAAGTTTTTTCTTCTCCTCATCATTGATGTCTGCTACCTCGACTTCGGAGACACCATGAAAATAGTGCAGAACCTGCTGGCTGCGGTTTGGTTCAAGCGAATCAAGAGCTCCAGCCTGGATTAGAGCCAGCAGGTCGCTCTGGCCTGGTTTTACCCGTCCGAGGAAGTCTTCCACCGACAAATAGACGCCATCTCTCTCCCGCTCGTTGATGATTTTTTCTAGGCTCCTGGCGGTTAGATTTTTAATGGAACCAAGGCCAACTCTAATCGCCTTCCCTTCGACCTCAAAGCGATAACCGCTGCGGTTGACATCCGGGCCAAGGATCGTTAAGCCCAGCCTCTTAGCTTCCTCAATGTATTCCGGAAGCTGGTAGTAACCACCGGCCGCATTAAGCACAGCCACCATATAGACCAGAGGATAATGAGCTTTAAGATAAACGGCTTCATAAGCCATGAGGGCATAAGAGGCGCTATGAGCCCGGTTAAAAGAATAGGCCGAAAATTTTTCCATCTTCTGCCACAGCTCCTGAATCTCAGCCTGAGCATAGCCGCGGCTTTCGGCCCGGTCAAAGAATTTCCGGCGCAAAGCCTCATCCACCCGGCGCTTTTTTAGCTGACGGCGCAAAAGTTCTCCTTCTTCCGGCGGGAAACCAGCCACCCTTTCTGCCACCTGCATCACCTGCTCTTCATAAAACATCAGGCCGCCGGTTTCGGGGAGAATCTTAGCCAGCAGCGGGTCTGAAGGAGAAGCCCTCCCCTCGCGTCGCCTCAGAAAGGCTTCTTTCATCCCGCTTTCAGTCGGACCAGGTCTGATTAAAGCCAGAGCATGGATTAAATCGTCCAGGTTTTCCGGCTTCATCCGGCGGAGGAGATTCATCATGGCCGGGCTTTCCACCTGAAAGCAGCCAATTGTTTTCGCTTCGCGGAGAAGAGTAAAAGTCTGGCGGTCAGCAGGCGGAAGATACTCAAGATGAAGAGTTTTTCTGGTCTCGGCTATAGCTGTCAGCCCGCGGGTAGAAAGGAGGTCAAGCTTAATAAGCTGGAGTTCTTCCACCGTGTCCCGGTCATAATGGCACATGAGGAGTCCTTTGGCTGATTTTTCAAGCGGCAGGTAGCGGTCAACTGGCGCCGGGGTCAAAATTACACCCCCAACATGGAGGGAAATCTCGGCGAAAACACCGTCCAGCTCAGAAGCCAGTTTCCAGATGTCCAGGCAGCCGGCCTGAGGCGGCATCTGCCGCAAATAATCAGGCTCGGCGAACATCGGCACCCGCTTGCTCATCGTCCTGGCTTCTTCCGGCGAGATGCCAAAAGCCCGGGCAGTTTCATAAAGGGCCGAGCGCGCCCGGTAATTCTTCAGGCTGCAGACATAAGCTGCACCGGTTTCTCCTGTCCCGTAACGTTTGAGTACATACTCCAGGACTTCATCCCGGCGGCTCGAGTCAAAGTCAAGGTCAAAGTCAGGTGGATCAGGCCGGCCGCGGTTTAAAAAGCGTTCAAAATAAAGGCCATACTCCACCGGATTAAGACGGGAAATGCCCAGAAGATAGGCCAGATAGGAAGAAGCTCCCGAGCCACGGAGATTGTGGTAGATGCCCTGGCGGCGGGCAAATTCCACCACGTCACAAACAACAAGAAAATAAGGGGCAAAACCGCTCTCTTCAACCACCTGAAGCTCACGCACCGCCCGGGCCCTTTCTTCCCAGCTGAGATTTTTCAGCCTGGATAACCGGTCATTAATCACCTGACGCAGGGAAACAGGGAAAAGATCAGGCGGAAGAGGCGGAACAATATTTTTAAAAGAGAAATCTATTTTTTCGATAAGCTCCTGGTGGCGGCGAAAAATTGGTTTGACCCGGTCGCCATATTTTTTTAAAGCAATTTTTTCCTGCTCCGGGCCAAAATTTCTGAGGACCGGCGAAAGCCTTTTAAGTTCGGGCGGATAAGGAATTTTTTTCTCTATCGTCCGAAGGAGGACCAGGCGCGGCGCACTGGTCAGAAATTTCAGCGGCTCAGTCCAGAGAAGAGGAAACCCTGTTTTCGCTGAGAGCCACTCGCCGCCAGGCAGGTTGTTAAGACCGCAGCCAAGATAAAGATCATCCGGTGCCCGCTCCCCAATCTGGCGAATAAAACTCACCCACTCTTCGAGTTCCACTTCGGACACAGGCAGCTTTTCCGGCAGGATAAAAATGGTAGCGAGTCCATCCGGTTCCAGAAACTCCCGGCGATTAAAAATCTCAAGCAACCGGTGATAGCCCTTTTTCTCTTTGATGAGAAAAACATAGCGGCTGCCCCTTATGGGAAAATCCAGTTCAAGCTCGCAGCCAAAGACTGGCTTAAAGCCGCGCCCCTCGCTCAGGGCCTGCCACTTACCCCAGCCATAAAAAGCAGCCACATCGGTCAGGGCAGCTGCCGGGAGGCGATTTCTCTCTGCAAATTGCACGAGTTCTTCCAGGGTCAGGCTGCCTTCTCCCCGGCTAAAGGTTGAATGAACTCTTAAAGGGATAAACATTTTTGGACTCACCTGGTAAGAGAAGCAGTTTTCAGGATAAAGCCGCGGCCTTTATCTTCCTGATAAACCTCACCCAGCATTTTTTCCCGGCCGGTTAGAACCGCAGTAAAGCCGTATCTCTCACGCACCCGGTCAAGAGCCTGAGAGAGGCGTTCATCTTTTTCCTGGTAAAACTCAAAAAGAGAAAGATGGCGCTCCTCGACCAGCCGGCTGCCTTTAACCCCGACTAGACGAAGAGCCAGGCGCGATTTATCCCACAGGTCCAAAAACAATTCCTCCGCCGCGCGGTAAATCCGGTTCATCTCCTGGACCGGCATGGACAGAAACCGGCGTTTGCTGACTGTCTTAAAATCCGAGTAGCGGGCTTTAACCTCAATCACCTGGGCATAAAATTTTTCCTGCCGTAAGGCGAGGGCCAGCCGGTCAGAAAGATAAGCTAAATGAGCCAGCAGGAGATCCCGGTCCCAGACATCCTGAAGAAAGGTAGTCTCCCGGGAGAAAGATTCGGACTTCCCCCGGGTTTGAAGCGGACGGTAATCTATGCCCCGGGAGAGAAGATAAAGTTCATCGCCCATCACGCCGAACAAAGAACGCAGGGTGGCCAGCGGCAGCCGCCAGAGATCAGCTATTTTATGGACATTGAGCAGCCGGAGCATCACCTGGGCTTTAGGGCCAATACCTGGAATGGCGGAAATATCCAGCTCGCGCAAAAATTCTTCTTCCTCACCCGGCTGAAGCTCAAAGAAACCGCCCGGCTTGGCTCGCCTGGTGGCCAATTTGGCTAAGATTTTGTTGGAAGCCGCCCCAACCGAAACGCTCAGACCAACTTCCCTCTCTACCCGGCGTTTTATGTCCTTGGCCACCTCTGTAAAAGAAGAATATAGCTGACCGCAGCGGGTAAACTCTAAGTAGGCCTCATCCAGCGAAGCTTCTTCCACATCAGGTGTATAGTCATGGAGAATCTGGAAGAATTTCTCAGAAAAAGACTGATAGAGATGATAATTACCCCGGACAAAAATCGCCTGAGGGCATAGTTTATAACACTCGCGAAGAGGCATACCGGAATGAACGCCATATTTGCGGGCCTCATAGGAGCAAGTAGCGGCTACCCCTCTTTCGTGCGGCAGGCCACCGACCACCAGCGGTTTACCCTTGAGGGAAGGATTGAGCAGCGCCTCCACCGAGGCAAAAAAAGCGTCGAGGTCAATATGGACGATATAACGCCTTTTTTGACAGTTGGAAAACTGAGCACCTGGTAACCGCATCATTTTCCCCTGATTTTAAAGACTTAATATTTTCGAATCACACCGGCTACCCGGCCGATGATCCGGACTTCCTTAACTTCGATCGGCTTAAAGGCCGGATTTTCTGGAACCAGCAGCACCCGGTCTTTTTCCCGGCGAAGGCGTTTTAGAGTTACTGTGCCATCTTCAAGAAGAGCTACGACCATCTCGCCCGAATTAGCTGTTTCTGCCCTTTCTATGACCACTAAATCACCGTCATCAATGTAGGCATCAATCATGCTTTTACCGGTCACTTTCAGGCAGAAAAGATTGCCACTTTTCCGCCCGGCGAACCAGGCCGGAACCTCAACGCTCTCGCCCAGGGTATCAAACATCTCACGCGGGCTACCGGCTGGAACAAGGCCAACTAAGGGAAGGCGCAACTGCTGGACAGCATCCGGCAGATAAGTGAGCCGCAACTCGCCGCCTTCTCTCCTTAAGTAACCTTTCTTTTCCAGGCTGAGGAGGTGTTTAAAAACAGCCGAGGGGTTGGCGAGGCCGGTCATCTGCCCTATTTCCCTCACCGTTGGGGCATAGCCATGGTCAAGGATAAAATCCTGGATTTTATCCAGAATTTCCTTCTGCCTTCGAGTCAGTGTCCTTTTAATTCTGTTAACCAATTTGTTCACCATTTATAAAATAATCCCAGCCAGTGCCTTTGTCAAGAGAAAATTTTGCCGTGAGAAAATCTGGAACATCTATCTATTAAGGAGCCAGCGCCCGAGTTACATGGATATGATTTACTGATCTGAATGAGAAAAACCATTGACAAAGTGCAGGTCGGGATTTATATCAATCTGAGGTACAATAAATAAAAGGGGTTCAGGAATGAAGAAGAAGAGAGTCTTTAAATTTCTGGTCATATTATTTCTCGTGGTATTTATTTACAGTGCCATATCAATACAGAAAGGAGAAGGCCAACCTGTAGAAGTACAACAGGTAAGTGTAATCAAAAACATAGGTGAAGGAATTTATGGTCAGAAAATCAAAGACAAGATTAAATTTATAAAAGTTCTTAGCTTAGGCGCTGAAGCTGATAACGCTCCTGATTATCTTATGTTCGGGAGAAACATCAACGTTGAAATTGATCAGGGGCAAAACCTGTTTGTTCTTGATGAGCAAAATAGCAGGCTGATGAAATTTGATCAGAATGGTCGATTCCTCTGGAAAGCAAGTAGAAAAGGACAGGGACCTGGAGAAATAGAAGCTCCATTTGGGATGAAGTTAACAGAGGATGGTGGGATAGCCATAATAGATCAAGGAGGCAAGATCAACTATTTTGATGGAAATGGGAATTTTTTAAAACTGGTTAGAATGGCCAAAGAAATAAAATCTATAATCTCATTTTCGAAAGGAAAAATATTTGCCAACTTGTTTATACACGGTCAACCAGGTATAACGGCAGCCTGGTTTTCTGAAAATGGAGAGCTTATTGATTATTTTCCTGTTGAATATTATTACGGTCCGAAACTATCCGGACGGCTAGCATATGACCTGGGTGCTAAATTCATACTCGGAGGAGATCAACTTTATTTGAGCCTTCCAGATAAGTATGAAATACAAATCTATTCCTTGAAAGGGCAGTTATTGAGGAGAGTTATCAGAGATGTAAAAATAAGGCCTCCATTTCTGGAAGAGGGCTACCGATTCGTAGTGAAAGATATATCGGGTCCGGCCCAATTAATTTCCAATGGATTCCTGATTAACGAACTGTCTCTGGATGCGTGGACAGAGGCTGGAAAAAAATATATTGATTTTTTTAATAAGGATTTCCAGTTTCTCGGTTCTTATCCTGTTCCCAAAAATGCTTATTTAGCCAGAGTTGATAAAGACGATAATTTTTATTTTGTCGAGATTGATTCCTGGGTTAAAATAATCAAGTACAAATTAAAAATCGACTGATTCAAATCCCTCCTAAACTTTTCAGCTGGGTTATCCACTGTCGAGAGGAATTATGTAGTGAACCCCGAAAGGCAAGACACTTTTTCTCGCATTGAGAGATAGAGTTCTTTTCACAAAAATAATCAATATCATTTGGATTACAGGCTGTGGCTTTAACCCGGTTCATATTTGAGCTCCTGCCGATGTAGCTTCCTGTGTTTGAGCCCATTGCTGAGTAAACTCTTCCGGGCTTAAATACCCCAGAACTGAGTGGACATAGAGCCGATTATAGTCTTCCTCTATCCAGGCACCGATTCTGGCCTCAGCTTCCTCAAAGGAGCCAAACTCATTTAACCACAGCAGTTCTTCTTTGATGGTCCGTATAACCCTTTCGGTCTCAGCATTACCCCGTGGATTGTCATATGAACAGAAAATCTGATTAATATCCAGCCCGGCTGTCTCGGTCATAAAGGCCACCGAGGTTGGCTGCGACCCATTGTCTGAGATAAGATTTAGCCCCTGACCTCTTACTCCACAGGGAAACTTCCGACACAGTGCCCGGTCCAGTGCTTCTTTCCATTCAGAGGTCTTAGCTCGCAGTGATAGCTCCCAGCCTACTATCTCCTTGGTATACCAGTCCAGCACCACAACGAGATAACACCAGCCTGAAGAGCCTAAGATAAACTTCGTCATGTCTATTCCCCAGTACTGGTTAGGCCTGGTTGCCTTCGGTTTCCCCCTCTGGAAACTACGCACTGCTTTATGCCTCACTTGTTCTACCACCAGGCCATTTTCCCTCATCAACCTGTAAACACGCTTCTGATTAACTACAAGACCCTCCCGATGATTCAGCCAGGCTGTCATCCGTCTGTATCCCCAGAAGGGATGCAATAGCCGAAGCTCCTTGAGCTTCTTCACCACACCCCCATCCTTATCCAAGCTCCGTCTTTGCCTCTCCTTCCGATACTGCCCGCTCCGGCTTATCCCGAGAGCCTCACAGGCCGATTTCAAGCTCATCCCTCGCTCCCTCATCAGCTCGACTACTTCCCCGAGATTAACTCTTGAGTTTTTTTAAAGCCTCAATCGCCATCGTCTGCCGCCCTATGATCTTCTCCAGTTTCTCTATCTGAGCTTGAAGCACCTTCGTTTCATCCTCACTGCCCCCGTTGCTTAATCCCTTCTGACCAGCCTCCAAAAACCTGTCCCGCCACCGATAATACAATGCCTGGCTTATCTGATGTTCCCGACATATCTCAGCTACCGATTTTTCCCCCTTTAACCCCTCCAGCACTATGGCCATCTTCTCCTCCGAACTCCATTGCCTTAGCTTCATCCTGACACCTCCTTATTCAGTATAAACTCTATCTCTCAGAGGTGTCCACCTCCTCAGGGGGTCAGTATAAACTCTTGACGGCCCCCCTAAGTTGTCGGCCGAATATTTTTCATGATTTTCTTCTTGCCCGGAAGGAGATGTCCGGCTGAATTCTGGCGCTTTTGACCTTATCCGGGTATTCTGTGCCCATCTCCGGCCTTTTTTTGCTCAATTTGACGCCCACGCTTAGTATTTTCTATCATTCCTGCACTGGGGATGGGGCAAAATTGGCGCAGGAGCAACTGTCCGGCCAGCACAGCAGAAAACCAAATTCTTATCTGTTAATCCATGGCCTTTGGCACTCCTGGAAGTTTCAGCCCGCCAACCTGTCTTAATGATGTTATTCTATCTGTTAGCCCAAGATGCCAAAAAATTGCCAGCTCAAAGATTTAATTTATAGGAGATAATGACAGGATTGGGAAAAGGCTCACCGGACTGAGGCTCTTCCCATTTTTCGACATAAAAAGAATTTCCATCAGAGTAGATAATGTTCAAAGATAAGGGAATTCCGCCAGCAAGAAAATTGCCCTCAGTATCAAATATATCAAGATGGTTCTGGAGCTGGACAAGCAACAGGCTCTTTTCTAAGTAATAGGGGCCATTCAGAACACCTTGCCTCCCTTCCCTTGGTTCGAGCTGCTGAAAATGGGGATTGACGAATGATTTAACCAGCTGCCCACCTGAGGTATATTTCCGAATCCGGTAAAATAATGGATTCATTTCATAAATGAAATCGTCCTTATCTATAGCTATTCCATCAGTACCGCAGGAAAAGAAAAACTTAAAAACTTCTTCAGGAATCGGCGCAAAACTTAAGATTGTCTCCCCATTATTATTGAGCTTTTTAATGGTGTCAAAAATCCAGGGTTTCTGGAGTCCCATGACAACCGAAGCAGGGACCATTCCTTCATACATAAATATTTCATTTTTATGGTTGACATGTACAAAGTGATACCACTTGCCTTTAGATATTATTTGCTTTTTATACTGGTAATTGTGGTCATAAAAGATAAGCCGACTTCCTAGATAGTCGTCTACAAGAATATCCCCTTCCGGGCTTACTTCCAAACTCACTGGCGTGGAATATTCCCCTGGTCCCTGACCTTGCCGGCCTAAGTTTTGTATAAAATGCCCGTCTGAACTGAATATCCAGACATTGTTCATACGAAGCCCGTCGGCTACGATGAAATTTCCCTTTGAGTCCCGGACGAAATCACTGATGGTGCTAATGGCGCTGTTTTCAGTCAGTTCCAGCTGGGTTTCAGCAGTCTTCGAAAATATGTCTTCGATTTTCCTGGCTGAGGACAAAGCCTTGAGTTCTGATGAGGATAGAGGCGAGTTAGGAGCTTTAGGCTGGCGAGAGCAGCCCCAGGAGAATAATAAGACTAATGCTATCGATACCAGACAACCTCGATGCCTCATGACCTCCCTCCCTGATGCTCTATTACGATATTCTAATACCATAGTCAAGCCCCTGTATTGCTTCACTTGAAATCTACAAGAAACTGATCCGTTGCGTCACGAGAAAATCTACACGAAAACGTTTTGCCTTCTGGCTAAGGATGAAGCTAAATTCGGTGGTGAGATTAGCCAGGAGGCGAAGCGATGGGTTTAGAGATGAAAGTTAAAAGAGCGGTCTTAAAGGAGATAGCCTGTAAGTATCAGCGGAGCTCTAAGAAGGGTAAGGGGCAGGTGCTGGAGGGGCTTCTAGGGCTTATAGCTATAACCGCTGTCATGGTAGCTGGTTATTGCGCAACTGTAGTCGGAAAGTGGTGATGAGGAGGCTCGACGGGGAGCAGGTAATAGTAATTGGGGAGATAAGGAAGATAAAGCGGAGGCGGAAGAAGGTATTGAGGTGGCTTGTAAACATCAAGTACTTTTTCTACTATTTGGGTAAGGACATTTCCCATGGTCACGGTAAGGATATTTCCCACCCTGATGGTAAGCAGATTTCCAATAGTCAGCTGGAATGATTTAGACCTCCTTTCTTGAGATTAACTTCTTTAAAAGGAGATTTGACGAGACTCACTCCTCTACTGCAATTTGAAAATTATCTTATACACCCGCACTGGCGCTATCACCGGCTATAAGTTCAGAAACGCAAAATAAATAGTTGCTGGCATTCCGACCTGCCCTGAGTAATTCTGGACTGACGCAGGCGTCATAAGCCTGGCTTATTCCGACTCCAGCCGACCGCGACAAGACTCCTATTTGCAGACTGAAGAAGATTATTATTTACTGGCTGAGGGGTCAACTACCCTGCCCATGAAAAGAATATTGCCGGTAGCTCTGTCCTGAATAATAAAGATAAACGGATGGTCAGCTCTGAAAACCAATTTTTTCACAACCATAGTTACCCCGACGACCAGGCCCGTAGCGGCTGCCGCTTCTGTTCCCTCCTCATTGACCTCAACAAAGGCCTGGTGGACGACCTCGCTCAGATAAAAATCCCGCCGCCCATTGATTCCGGAAAAATCTGCTTCGGCCGGGGAAAAGGCGGTGGGCATGCCCATTCTGCCCAGTATGCCCTTTTTACCGCCCATCATGTATTTGGTTTCAAATTTGAATTTCGGCAGATAAATATCAATCTTTTCAGATCTCAACTGTTTTTTGTACTCGTTTAGCTTCTCGGCCGTTAGGCCCGGCTCAAGGCTTTTCAAATCTTTTTTAGGCAGGAGAACCAGCATGGATATTTCCTGGCCAGCGTAAGGAAGTTCTACCAGTTGCAGCTCATCATTTTCCAGATAGTTAAATCGCTTCTCCCTGATAGACATCATCGGCACTTTAACTTTCTTCTCCGGGGTGACCATGAATTCTTCCTCTCTGGTGTTGCCCGGAGGGAACTGATTTTCCCAATTGCCCTTAAAATAAATGGCGTTGGTCAGAACCAGGCGGGTTAGCTGGTTAAGAACGCCAGGCGGAATTAAATCCTTAATTCTGTTATTGGTCTGTTCTTCAACCCAGTGGTTTATTATTAGCCGCGAGTTCTCAGTTTCCCTGGCAAAATCCAGATCCGACACTTTCCCGCCGTAATATTTTTCGACCGGGCTGACATATTCAGTTAGAAGCGGATAGGCTTTCTGAGCCCAGAGGGCATTGGCCGTGCGGAGCTCATATTTTTTGTCCTTCTTATTGATCAGATTAATAATCTCCGCAAATTCCTCTCTCATCACCTCGAGACTCTCAGGATAATGAAAAACCTGCTTGATTTCCTGGGCGGTTTGGCCTCTGGCTCCTTCATAGGTCATGGCCATGGCTGTCGACAGACTAAAAGGTGAAAAGAAAATATTGCCTGCGTTGTCTTTAAGGTTCAAATAAAGCTCAAAGGCGAATTGATTGGTAGCCGAAGCTATAATGTTCTCTTCATTCCGGAAAAGCTCCTCTTCACCCTTCTGACTCTCCTCATTGACTAATTCGCTTTTAATTTTATGATTCACCGAACCTCCAGCTGAACAAAATATTGTCCCGGCAATCAGCAAAGGGGTAAGAGCCAGCACCCAGATCAGTTTAGACCAATTTTTCACCTCTTGCCTCCTCTTATCTCGCTTGTTAGTATATCAGGTTTCGTCGTTTTCCTGAAAATTTAGTTTTCTCCATCGTCTGTCCTGTCCTTTAATTGTTTCCTTTAGTTGTTATATAATTTTTGCAGTTGATAAATTTTTATTTTTTAAATCAAAAAATTTTTATTTAACTTTAAGACGGAGGTAAAAAGAGAATTGCGATTAAGAAGTAGAAGCTGTGTTTTTTTGTTTGGTCTGCTTTTAGTCGGATATGCTTATTCTCAGTCCATAAGCCTTTCCTCCCATGTTTCCCAGGAAAAGACAAAAGCAGAAGAGCCAATTGTCACCGTCAGAGTCCTCCCGCCTGAGCGGCCGGTTCGCCCTGGCCAGGTTTTTGAACTCTCACTTGAGCTTCATATTCTACCTGGTTTTCATATAAATTCAGAAAAGCCAGGCGACGAGCTGCTCGTTCCAACTTCTATCGAGCTCGAGAACAAAGATGCCTTTGAAATTAAAGAAATAATTTTCCCTGAGCCTCAGGTTAAAAAATTCAAATTCGCCACCAAGCCTCTGTCTGTTTATGAAGGCCAGATAAAGGTCAAGCTTAAAATTGAGCTAAAAGAAGCAGCACAAGCAAATGCTATTGAACTGGCAGGAAAGATTCGCTATCAGGCTTGTAACGATGAAGCCTGCCTGCGGCCGGAACGCCTGCCTTTTAAAACAACCCTTCGGGTGGCAGGAAATACCAGCTCAAATCGCAGTTAAAATGGACCGCCCGGGTGGCCATCAAAAGGGGCCTTAATTATATGTGGCAGAAGATTTTTGCTTATTTGTCAAATGCTCGCTAATCTGAGATAATGCTTTTTTAAATGAAATGAAAGGAAATAAGATGAAAAAATCATTTTCTTTGTCCTTGACTCTGGTTCTGCTCGCCAGTCTGCTCATTGTTTGTTCTGGGAGAAGTTCTACTTCACAGCTAACCATCTCGCCGGACAAACCCAAACCGGGAGACACCGTAACCTTCTCTTATGTGCCAGCAGACAAGCAGTTTCAAAGCAGCAACCGATTTATCCTTTATGTCTATGCCTTTTCAAAGGAATTACCATCAGTTACCCCCGTCAACCTGACCAAATCGGGCAAAAAATGGACTGGCTCCTATTCGGTTGATAAAACCGTTTTTGGCCTGGCAGCCAAGATCAAGCTGGACGAAAAAAATGAAGATACAAATAAAGGTCAGGGATATTTCTTCCCATTATATAATGCCTCCGGTCAGATTCTGCCTGGCTATAAAGCCGGCCTGGCCCTGGCTTATACTTCCTGGGGTCAATTAATTGGAGTTGAACAGAATTTTAAAAAGGCCCTCCAGTTGACTGAAGAAGATTTTCAGGCTACCCCCTCCATCAAAAAAGACTTCGTCAACAGCTATCTTCGTCTCCTTCAATCAACTAAGCCCGAAGACTTGGAGAAAAAGGCTCAAGCTTTCCTGGATGAAGTTTCCAGCCTGCCAGAACTTGATGATTCAGCTCTGACCACCATTTATGGATATTATGCCCAGCTTGGAAATCAGGAAAAAGCTATGGCTATTTATCAGCAGGCCCAGAAAAACCCCAAAGGCGATTTCTTCCAGGTTCAGGCCCTGATGCAATTCAGAGGCATCCAGGATCCTAAAGCCAGGCTCGATTTTCTGGCCAGATTCAAGGAAGAATTTCCTGATTCAAAATATATTGACTCAATTGTCAGCATGATGGCTCAATCCCTTATTCAAGAAAATAAACTGGAAGAAGCCCAGTCTTTTCTTGAGAACAACAGGGGCCAAGCCCAACCCTATTATTTTTATGTCATCGCCTCTCAAGCAGCTCAAAATGAGGCCCAAATAGATCTGGCTATCAGGGCTATTGATCAGGGGCAATCCTTAGCTCAGGAGCAGCTTCGCCAGCCCGATAAGTTCAAGCCAACCTATTACACTGAGGAAGAATGGAGGCAGGAACTAGAGAAAAATCTCCTGCCCATGTTCCTGGGCCTTAAAGGCCAATTGTTGATAAAAAGAGGCCAGGAAGGCGAAGCTCTGCCGCTTTTAAAACAGGCCTATGAGCTGAATCAGGGAAAAGATGCCGGAGTAACAGCTGACTATGTCCACGCCCTTCTGGCCAATCAGGATTTTGCTCAGGCGACAACCGTAGTGGAAAAATATGGCCAGGAAGAATACATCAATTCAGAACTCATGGGACTCCTCAAGCAAGCTTACGTCGGGCTCCATAAGTCAGAAGAAGGCTGGGACAAATATCAGAGCGAAATTCAGGCTTCAGCCATTAAGGTGATGAGAGAAGACCTGGCCAAGAAGATGATAAATGAAGCAGCTGCACAGTTTGAGTTAAAAGACCTTGAGGGTAAAACTGTTAAGTTGAATGATTATGCAGGCAAAGTGGTTGTACTTGATTTCTGGGCAACCTGGTGCGGCCCCTGCCTTAGCTCCTTCCCCGGTATGAAGACATTAGTGGAAGAATATCAGAAAACGCCAGAGGTGGCTTTCGTTTTTGTTAATTGCTGGCAGGATGAGGACAACAAAGAGCAGGTGGTCAAGGATTTCCTGGAGAAAAATCAATATCCATTTTATGTCCTGATGGATACTACTAATAAAGTTACTTCTGATTATGGAGTCTCTGGTATTCCAACCAAGTTTGTCCTTGATTCCAAGGGCAGAATCAGATTCAAAGTCATCGGCTTTGAAGGCGATACCGAGAAGATGGTCCAGGAAGTTAAGATTATGATCGATTTGGCTCGAGGAAAATAAAAAACAAAGTTATAAGCATCGAATCTTGAAACCTGGCCGGCTCAGGAAGCAAAAAGAGCTAACCACAGCTAAAAGAGCCTAAGGAGCTTAAAAATGCAAAAGAAGTTTTCAGTTGGGCCTATAATTTTGTCAGTAGTTTTATTTTTCATTGGCTGTTCAGAAAAGAGTGTTGCCCCCGGGCTAACCATCTCCCCTGAAAAGCCTGAACCTGGAGCCAGTGTTACCTTTTCCTATGTCCCGGTTGATAAAAATCTTCACACCCGTGACCAGTTTACCCTTTATGTCTATTTGTTTTCGAAAGAACTAAAGCGTGTTACACCCATCAACCTGACCAAATCTGGCCAGAAATGGACTGCTTCCTATCTAATTGACAAAGATGCCTTCGGTCTGGCAGCCAAGGTTAAACTGGATGAAAAAAATGAGGATACGAATAACGGCCAGGGATACTTTTTCCCTCTTTATAATGCCTCCGGTCAGATTATTCCGGGTTACAAGGCTGGCCTGGCCCTGGCTTATACCTCCTGGGGTCAGCTAATCGGAGTAGATCAGGACTTGAAAAAGGCTTTGCAGTTGACTGAAGAAGATTTTGAGCTTAATCCGGCTATCAAGAAAGATTTTGTTAATAGTTATCTTCGTCTGCTTCAATACCGTTCTCTGAAAACAGAAGGCTCAGAGGAAAAATTACAGGCTTTTCTGGATGAAGTTTCCAATCTGCCAGAAATTGACGATTCGGCTCTAATCACCATTTATAGCTATTATGCTGAGCTTGGAAATCAAGAAAAAGCTATGGCCATTTATCAGCAGGCCCAGAAAAACCCCACAGGCGACTTTTTCCAGGTTCAGGCCTTGATGCAATTCCGAGGCATCCAGGATCCAAAATCCAGGCTTGATTTTCTGTCCAGATTCAAGGAAGAATTTCCTGAATCAAAATATATTAAATCCATCGTTGAAATGATTGTGGGGCCTTTAATCCAACAAAACAAACTGGAAGAGGCTGAATCTTTTTTAGAGGATAACAAGGACTGGGTTGATCCAGTTTATTTCTACGCCCTAGCCGAACAGGCTGCACAGAATGAAACCCAGCTTGATTTGGCCTTCAAGGCTATCGAACAGGGACAATTGCTGGCCGAAGAGCAGCTCAGCCAACCTGATAAATTTAAGCCAGCCGGTTACACCGAAGAAGAGTGGAAAGAACAATACGAGAAAAATCTTGTACCAATGTTCCTGAGGCTCAAAGGACAGCTGCTGCTCAAAAAAGGTCAGGCCGCTGAGGCCCTGCCTTTCTTAAAACAGGCCTTCGAATTAAATCAGAATAAAGATTCCAAGCTGACAGCTGACTATGTCCACGCTCTTCTGGCCAATCAGGATTTTGCTCAGGCTACTTCAGTAATTGAGCAATATGGCCGGGAAGGGTTTATTAACCCAGAGTTAACTGACCTTCTCAAGCAGGCTTATCTTGGTCTTCACCAATCAGAAGAAGGCTGGGATAAGTATCTAAGCGAACTTAAGGACTCAGCCCTTAAAATGATGAAAGCCGACCTGACCAAGAAGATGCTAAACGTGCCAGCCTCGCCCTTTGAATTGAAAGATCTTGAAGGTAAAACCGTCAAGTTAAGTGATTATGCCGGTAAGGTAGTAATTCTTGATTTCTGGGCAACCTGGTGTGGGCCCTGCCTCGGCTCATTCCCGGGCATGAAGCAGTTGGTTGAAGAATACCAGAAGCAACCGGATGTGGCTTTTGTCTTTGTTAATTGCTGGCAGGATGAGGACAACAAAGAGCAGGTGGTCAAGGAATTTCTGGAAAAAAATCAATATCCATTTTATGTCCTGATGGATACTACTAATAAAGTTACTTCTGACTACGGCGTCTCCGGTATCCCAACCAAGTTCATCATTGACCCCAAAGGCAAAATTAAATTCAAGGTCATCGGCTTTGAAGGCGACACCGAGAAGATGGTCCAGGAAGTTAAGATTATGATCGATTTGGTCAGAGGTAAGTAAAAAAGCCAGAAAAGCTTTAAACTATACTAATATTTTGCCGGCAAGTTTGATAGCGGCCGAATAAAAAAATATTTCTGAAAACATGGCTTCTGCTTTCGCCAGATTTCATGGCCAGAAGCTGAAAGGTGAAAAAACATGGAAGATAAAAGTCAAAGAAATTTAGAAACTCAGGTGATTCATGCTGGCTATGAGCTAGATAAAGCCACTCGCAGTGTCTCCCCACCTATCTATCAGACCTCGACTTTCGCCTTTGAGAGTGCCGAGCAGGGGGCGGCATTATTTGCCGGTAAAGAAAAAGGATATATTTATACGCGCCTTGGTAATCCTACTATTGAAGCTCTCGAACAGGCAGTCGCCAGCCTGGAAAAAGGTGTTGGGGCTCTGGCTACTTCCACCGGTATGGCCGCCGTCTCAACGGTTTATTTTTCGCTGCTCGAAAAAGACACTCACCTGATCGGTACGGCTGCTCTTTACGGCGCTTCCAGAACTATCATTGAAACCGAGTTTGTCCGCTATGGGGTAACCTCAGATTTTGTTGATACCTCCAACCTGGACGAAATCAGGAAAAAAATCAGAAAAAATACCAGACTTCTTTACATTGAAAGCCCGGCTAATCCCACAATGGCCCTGACTGATATCCAGGGCTGTGCTCAAATTGCCAGAGAGCACGGGCTGGTTTTAGCGGTTGATAATACTTTTGCATCGCCCATTCTGCAGAACCCGCTGGAACTAGGAGCGGATGTCGTCCTCCACAGCGTGACCAAATTTATAAATGGCCACAGTGATGTGGTTGGCGGCATAATCGTCAGCAAAACAAATGAGCTACAGGAACGCCTGGCCAGGGTTCTTCACCTGCTGGGCGGAACCATGGATCCCCATCAGGCCTGGCTGGTTCTGCGCGGTTTAAGGACACTTTATCTCCGGGTAGAAAAAGCTCAGGACAATGCCAGAAAATTAGCTTCCTGGCTCGAATCTCAGCCCAAAGTCGCCTGGGTTAACTATCCCGGCCTGCCCGGCCATGCTCAATTTGAACTGATGAAAAAGCAGATGAAAGGTCCTGGCTCTATGATTTCTTTTGGCCTCAAAGGTGGTTATGAGGCTGGTCTGAAGCTAATCAACAGCGTTAAACTTTGCACCCTGGCCGTTTCTCTCGGTGGGATTGAAACTTTAATCGAGCATCCAGCCAGTATGACTCATGCTGGAGTTTCAAGAGAAGAGAAAGAGAAAGCAGGCATTACAGATGATCTTATTCGCCTCTCAGTCGGCTGTGAGGCTTATGAAGACTTAAGGGCTGACCTCGAACAAGCAATGGGTCAGTGCTAAATTAAAGCGGGAAATTGCTAATTTTAAATTAGTGGCTCGATCAAAGAAAAACATTAACCTGTTTTAAACCTATTTAAGTTTAAGGCTGGCTTTTCGCCAGTTGTTCGGCTAGCTCTCCTTCTGCCCGGTAATAAACTCCGCTCCCCGTAGCAATGATCTGCCCGTTTTTTCCGATAAGCCTTCCTTCCGCGACAAAAGCTTTACCAGGGCGTCTGGTCACCCAACCCTCCGCTCTAATTTTCTCACCGATTCTTGCTGGCTGTTTAAACTCAACGGTCAATTTAATAGTTACAGCCAGGACTCCTTCATACATGATGGCCTTAACCATGACTTCGTCCAGAAGACAGGAGATAATCCCGCCATGGACAATATCCCGATAACCCTGATACTGCCTTTCAGCCTGGTATTCGGTCCAGGCCAGTTGCTTTCCCTCATCATAGAAAAAATCCAGCTTAAGACCGACTGGATTATCCTGCCCGCAGACAAAACAACCAGAATAATTAACTATTTTTTTACTCAATTTTTAATCTCCACAAACTTTGATAATCTTCATCTCCGTCTTTTTTAATTTTAACGACCTCATATAAATTGTAAAGACTGAAAACTTAATTCAGATTTTTTTTGCCATATTTTATCATGGCTTGAAGCTGCCTGGCCCTTCAGCTCCTCTGCCCTTGCCAGACAGACTGACAGATGATAAGTTATTTGTTTAATCAACGCTTAATCAAGGCTATTACATGAAGAAAAGAATACTTGTTTCAGCTTCTTTGTTTCACGCTCTAACCGATGCCGCTACTATTGTCACTCCGACCATTTTCCCCATCCTTTACAGCCAGGCTTTCCTGATCAGAAAATACTCTCAAATCGGTTTGCTCTCCAATCTGGGACTGATCACGACCTTGCTGCTCCAGTTCTGGGTAGTCAGGCTATCATTTAAATATGAATATAAATGGTTGATGCTCATCAGCGGACTGGGTATTGCCCTGGCTAACTTCCTAATTCCCCTGGCTCAATCCTTCAGTCTCCTCCTTTTGCTATATATCTTTCTCAGGGCTGTGACCAGTTTTTATCACCCGGTAGTCATCGCCTGGATTTCCCGCTCGAGGACGGGTTCCGGTCAGGAACTAGATGATGCCATGGGTATCCAGAGTGGCTCGGGCAATCTGGGGGCACTGGTCGCCTTTATCACTACCGGCTATCTAGCCCAGCATTTTGGCTGGAAAACCCCTCTTTATCTGTGGTCACTAATTAGCCTGGTTATGACCGCAGCCGGTGTTTCTGTCATTAACCGGGTTTCATCCAGACAGGAGATAAAACCAGACCTGTCAGCGGCCAGCTGGGCAACAGTTTTAAAAAGAATCAGCCACTTAATTCCAGGCTTTTTCCTGGCCGGCAGCGGGTGGTGGGTAACTATTTCTTTTGCCCCATCTTTGCTTCACAACAATTTTAATATTCCAATGGGTCGAACCGGGCTTTATCTGGCTCTCTGGATTGGCCTGGGAACAGTTACCGGCTCTCTTTATGGTCTGTGGAGCCGCCGTTTTGGCCGCAAAAGAGTTTTTCTGACCAGCCTGGGCGGAGCAACTATTTGCCTGTTCATTATTGGCTTTTCTACCAGCCAGGTCTGGTCAGTCACCGCTCTGGTGCTTTTTGGTGGTTTTATGCTTATGACCTACCCTTCTCTTCACACTTTTGTCGGTTCAACAGTCAAGGACGAAGAGCAAACCCTGGCTTTTAGCTGGGTCTCAAATATACAGCTTGTTTCTGGCGCCATAATAACCTTGATTTGTGGTTTTCTGTCTGACCTGGTCAATATCAGATTTCCGTTTATCCTGACTGGATTTTTTGCTTTGTTTATTTTCCTATTTTATTTGCCCAAAAATGAAAAATACTTTGGGGCTAAATAGTTACCTCTCATCTGACTCGATTATTTTTGTTTTTTCCAGCTTGAAATTTATGCCTCAATAGAGTTAAATAAATTTAATAAGTCTGCCGTAAAGGATGAAACTCATTATGGTCAACAAAACAAAAACGGCTTATCTGGCCATGTTTATTTTCCTCTGGTCAGCCTGGCTAACGATTTTACCGGCTAAAGTTCAGGCCCAGTTGACCGAGGATGAGAAAAACACCATTGAAGTTATTAAGCGCACTCAGAATTCGGTCGTCTATGTGACCAATATTCAACTGGTGGTTGACTTCTTTTCCTGGACAGAAGAAAAAATCCCACGAGGCACAGGTTCCGGCTTTATCTGGGATGATCAGGGACATATCATTACTAACTACCATGTAATTGAAGATGGCGATATTTTTAATGTCACCTTGCCCAATCAGGACCAGCGACAGGCGAAACTGGTCGGAAAAGAGCCTGCCAAAGATATCGCTGTCCTGAAAATTGAAGGTGGACTGAAAGGCTTATATCCATTAAAAATAGGTTCTTCAGCGAATCTGCAGGTTGGCCAGAAGGTTATCGCCATCGGCAATCCTTTCGGTTTTGATCACACCGTAACTGCGGGCATCGTCAGTGCTCTTGGCCGAAGTATGCCCGGCGTCGGCGGAGTAACCATCAGAGACATGATTCAGACCGATGCCTCCATTAATCCTGGAAATTCAGGTGGGCCACTCTTAAATTCGGCTGGCGAATTGATCGGAATGAATACCATGATTATTTCTCCAAGCGGGGCTTCCTCTGGTATCGGCTTCGCCATACCGGTTGATACTATCAAAAAAATCGCGCCCCAGATTATCAAATATGGACGTGTCATCCGGCCCGACCTTGGTCTGACCTACCTCCCTGATAGCTACACCAGGCGATTAGGCATTCAAGGTGTAGTAATTTATGAGGTACCTGCAGGTTCTGAGGCCTATAAAAAAGGGGTGAGAGGCTTAACCCGCGGTCGCTTCGGTCGTATTCTAATTCAAGATATCATTAAAGAAGTTGACGGGAAAAAAGTAAACTCCTTTGATGATCTCTATAACCTGCTTGATAATTATAAGATTGGCGATACCATTACCCTCACTTTGGAAAGAAACGGACAGAAAAGAAAAATTCAGCTGACACTTGTTCAATCTGATTGAGGCTCAACGGATTTTGTGGGCTCTAATTTCATAATCTTCCTGCCAGAGAGTCAGTCCGGTTATCTGGCCGCTGTCATCCAGGTTAAATTTGATGCGGAGAAAAGGATCCATCGAGAAAAATATGGTCTGGGTTTCAACATAAAATTTAGTTGGCGTTTGACCTGTTGGATGAACCACTAAATAATAATCTTCAACGCTGATATCAAGGTAATAGGAACCGTTGACCTCATAGCGACCAACATACTGCTGATAAATGGAAGGATCAAGCCGATATAGCGGTTTTTCTTCTGGTTTAAAATCCGGCCAGTCATATATAACTGATAGTCCCCTGAGAATTTCGTCAAGTAGTAAACCGCCATTATCACTATTAGCCATAATCAGAGCACCTTGACCTAAGGCTGGATAAATCACCAGGGCTGAGCGGAATCCATGGGTTTTACCGGTCATATAAATCTTAAATTTTTCACGTTCGCCTTCCAGCCTGAAACCAAGTCCAGGATGACGGGAATCAACAGAAAGCATTTGCCGGGCCAGCTCAGGCGGCAAGAGACCATCATTTTTACCCCGGGCACAGTCAACAATCTCAAACACAAATTTGAGATAATCGAGAGGGTTGGACCACAAACCGCGGGCCGCCTCTTCCGGATAGCGATAATAATCTCCTTCTACGGCTGCACCCTCTCTGACATGCCCGGTAGCCATATCAGCTGTCTCTGGTAAACTCCAGCTGGCAACATTTATGTCGAGTGGCATAAAAATGTCCCGTCTGGCCAGTTCCAGCAGCTTTTTTCCAGTTTTATCCTCAAGAAATTGCTGCAAGAGAACATAGTTAAAATCAGAATATCTGATACCGGCTTCCTGATCAAAGCCACGCCAGCTAAAAAAATTGCTGGCTGGTTCTTCTCCCCTTAAAATTTGAATTAAATCTGGAAGACTGGCCCCAGCCGGATAACCGGTTGAAATCCAGGGGTAAAACCCGGCAGAATGGCTTAAAAGCTGCGATAAAGTAAAAGAGATTCTCCCCTGCGGCCAGAATTTTCTGCCGGCAAAGATCAGATTTTCATAATATGAGCCAATTTCTTCTTCCAGCCTTAGGTGCCCTTTGGCCACTTCGGCCAGGGCAACAGCGGCGGCCACCGGCTGGCTAAGCTCACCTACCTGAAAAATTGTAGCCGGCGTGACCTTATCATATTTAATTATGTCCTTGTAGCCATAGGTTTTAAACCATTCAACTTTATCTTTATCAATCACAGCCAGACTCAGGCCTGGTACCTTAAAAAACTGAAGGCGATCAGCCAGCTTAAGTTTTTCAGGCTTTTGTCCTTTAAAATAAACCGCCCGGTAAAGGCCTTTTTCCAGTTGATTAATCCGGCTCTTTTTTATAGATTCCTCAGTCTGACACGAAGAAAAGAAAAGACAGGCAGCCGCCAGGGAAATAATCAGCATTATGACTTTCCCCCGGATACCGGCCTTTTTCTTATTTTTCACTATACGTATCTCCATTATTATTTTAAGAGGTGAAAAGGCGCCATAATTATAACATAACTGATTTAAAATTAGTTTTACATCTTCCACGTTCCAGCTACGATTAAATTAGCACCGGTCATAGCTCCTGCCCGATCAGAAGCCAGAAAAGCCACTGCCTCGGCCACGTCTTCCACTTTACCTATCTGTCCCGGCCTAAGTTTCAAGCCAACCGGCAGGTCACCTCCCTCAATCAGGCCAGGCGAAACCATATTAACCGTAATATTATTGGCAATCTCCGCTACGGCGGCTGTCCTGGTCAGAATCAGCAGGCCGGTCTTGGCCACAGCATAGGGCGTTACTCCCGGAAAGGAGCCAAGGTGTTCGACCAGATGAAATCCAATATTGATAATTCTGCCCCATTTCCTGGCCCGCATCCCGGGCAAGGCATGTTTCAGGCAAAAATAGGAACTTTCAAGATTGGACCGAATTATATCTTCCCAGTCACTCTGAGTAAGTTCATCCCAAGGCTTGTTTCTAATGGCACCTGGCATATTGACCAGAATATCCAGTTGCCCAAATTCTGCTATCACTTCTTTTATGAGCTTTTCCGCCCCGCTTTCTTGAGTCAGATCAGCCTGGAAAACAGCCGCCTGTCTTTCTTCGCTTTCTATCTGTTCCTTAAGACTTCTAGCCAGGGATTCATTCCGGTAATAATGGATGGCCAGCTGGCTGTAATCCCGGCTCAGCCTTTTGACTACTCCCTGACCTAAATGACCTGTTGCCCCGGTAATCAAAGCTACTCTGGCCGTCATGACACACCCCTCCTTATACTTTACCTGAATTTTGCCTCCCACTTCATCTGTTAATATGTCAGAAGTCAGGACTCAGTCTTTCGTATTTTCTCAAAGATTATATTTTTATTTGAGAGGACCGGTAATTTTTTCTACCGCCTCGAGAATTTCTCCCTTCTGAACGACCTCTTTCAAATTGTTAATATCATTGTATAGTGGCCTGTCTTCATCAAGAAAGGCTACATGCTGCCTGATGACTTGTCTGGCAGTTTCCACGGCCGGGGAGGGCTTTAAAGGCTGGCGAAAGTCCAGAGCCTGGGCCGCTGCTATAAACTCGATAGCCAGAACGGCCTGGGCATTATCGAGAATTTGTCTTGTTTTGAGAGCAGTGGTCATGCCCATGCTGACGAAATCTTCCTGATCAGCTGCGGCGGGAATCGAACCGGTAGCAGCCGGGGTGGATAGCACCCGGTTTTCGCAGACCAGAGCACCTGAGGTATATTGAGACAGCATCAAACCGGAAAACATCCCGGCCCCTCTGGTCAGAAAAGCTGGCAGGCCGACACTTAGATTTGGATTCATCAACCGGTTTAACCGCCTCTCCGACAGAACACAGACGGTGGTAATAGCTGTTCCGAGCAATTCAAGAGCTAAGGCCTGGGGCACACCCTGGAAATTTGCCCCGGTCAGAACCAAATCTTCCTCAGGGAAAAATATCGGATTATCAGCGGCCCCGCTAAGTTCGATTTCTATCATCTCCTTGGCCCATTGCCAGGCATCCCTGGCCGCACCCACCACTTGGGCAATGCTCCTTAGGCTATAAGCATCCTGGACTTTCTTACCTGGTTGAGCCAGGAGCTCCGAACCGGCGGTAAGTCTCCTGATATTTTCAGCTGAGGTAATTGCCCCGGGATAACCCCGCACCTTATGGACACGGTCATCATAGGCCTTCATATTAGCATTAAGAGCCTCAAGAGTCATAGCCGCCACAATCTCTGAGTTTTTTAACCATCGCCAGGCATCATTTACTTCCAGTGCACCAAGAGCTGTAATCATATTAGAGCCATTTATAGTGGCCAGACCATCGCGTGCTTGAAAGACTACAGGTTCAATTTCAGCTTTTCTCAGAGCCTCCCTGGCTTGCCATCTTTCCCCCTGATAAAAAGCCTCGCCTTCACCCATCAGGACGAGAGCGATCTGGGACATGGGTGATAAATCGCCGCAAGCCCCAACCGAACCCTTTTCGCAGACAACCGGCGTTACCCCTTTATTCAACAATTCAACCAGTTTCTCTACCACTTCCAGTCTTAAGCCTGAATGGCCATGAGCATGACAGCTTATTCTGGACACCATGGCCCCTCTAACCACCTCGATGGGCATCGGCTGGCCGTAGCCAGCTGCATGGCTGTAAATAATATATTTTTGAAATTTTTCTACCTGCTCCGGTCTTAAAACCACATTGGCCAGCTCGCCAATACCGGTATTCACCCCATACATAATTTCACTCTTTTCAATCTTATCCTCGAGCAGGGCCCGGCATTTTTTAATGCGCTGGCTGGCTTCTGGATGGAGTTCAACTTTCTCCTTCCCTCTGGCTACGCTCACCAGCTGCTCAACCGTCAAATGTCCATCAATGACAACACTCATTTAATCCTCCCATTAAATCATTTTTTAAGTCTTATATTTTATCACTATAAAGAAGATTTATAAAAGAGCAAAAATGACAGCAGGCAGATCAGCCATTCATGGCCAGATCTGGAGTTGACATCGCCTGTGACTAAAGATATAAAATTCTTCTTGCTGAAAATTTTCACAACAGGAGCTTAGATGACATCCGAGAGTGCAACTATCCTGGTAACCGGTGCTGCTGGCCAGATCGGTTCTGAGCTGGTTCCTGCTCTGCGGGATATCTTTGGCCAGGAAAAAGTTATTGCCACTGACCTGGTCAAGCCAAAAGCCAAAAGCCTTAGCGAGGGTCCCTTTGAACAGCTGGATGTAACAGATAAAAGCCAGCTGGAAGCAATTATTAAGAAGCATAAGGTCAAAAGGATTTATCATCTGGCTGCTATCCTTTCGGCCACCGGCGAGAAAAATCCGGTGAAAGCTTGGGGGGTCAATATTAATGGCCTGTTTAATGTTCTGGAGGCTGCCCGCCAGCTGGAAGTCAAGCAGGTTTTTTGTCCGAGTTCTATTGCCGTCTTTGGCCCTTTAACTCCGCGGATTAATACTCCTCAGGATACGATCCTGAATCCAACTACCATGTATGGAGTGACTAAGGTGGCCGGAGAACATCTTAGTGATTATTATGTAAAAAAATTCAATCTCGACGTCCGCGGCTGCCGTTTCCCTGGAATCATCAGCCATGAAGCTCTGCCAGGAGGGGGAACAACTGATTATGCCGTGGCCATTTTTTATGAAGCAGTAATCTATAATAGATATAACTGCTTTCTGCGGCCAGAAACCAGGCTACCTATGATGTACATGCCAGACTGCCTGAAATCTATCATCAATTTAATGGAAGCCGACTTTTCTCAGCTAAGGCACCATTCCAATTTTAATGTCACCGCCATGTCTTTCTCTGCTTCAGAGCTGGCTGCTGAAATTAAAAAACATCTGCCTGACTTTGAAATAGATTACCAGCCAGACTTCAGGCAGGCCATTGCTGATGATTGGCCTGAATCAATAGATGATACTGCAGCCAGAAAAGAATGGGGTTGGCAGCCAGATTATGACCTGGCCGGGATGACGGCTGACATGCTCAGTGTTCTTCAGAAGAAAAAGGCTCAGGGCCAACTATATTATCCCGGCTAAATGTGCGGGCCGGGCTGGAAGAAAAGCCGGAAGGCTTCGTCTAATTAATCAGGAGGCTAAACATGAAAAAAGTTTCGGTTCTCATTCTGCTTGTAGCTCTCAGCGGGCTGTTAGTCCTGGCTGAGGAAATTAATGTCGCTGGCAACTGGACACTCACCATGACCACCGAAAGAGGGGAAAGGTCAAATGAGGTGACCTTTACCCAGGAAGGGACAAAACTAAAAGTTACCATGAAAAATCCCAGAGGCGACGTTAGCGGTGAAGGTACAGTTAAGGGTAACGATATTGAATGGACCATTACCAGAGATACTCCCCGCGGACAGTTTACCACTACCTATAAGGGCAAAATCCAGGATAAAAATAATATGAGCGGTGAAGTTCAAATGGGCGATTTTGGCACCGCTACCTGGAAAGCTGTTCGCCAGGGCAGCTGAAACCCGGACAATCAGCAGAAAGAAAGGGGATTTCGATGGCGAAGTCCTCTTTTTTTATTTCTTTTTTTTGAAAATCACCTATAAATAACCTTCTAACAAAATAATAATCAACCAGATTTTAGCTAGCATTTCTGGCCGGAGTGATAAAATTCCTGCCGGAGTCACATCAACTGGCTATCAGCTTTTGTATCAAAGCCGGGCCAGAATCAGCTCAGGCCAATCGCCTGTTTGAAGAAAACAGGCTGGGCAAATGCCGCCCGGTGAATTTCTTCATTGTAATATTTAAGACCAGCGGGTATTCTCAGCTTTTTTACTTTCAGCGGGTCAATCTGGTCAGAGAGAAAATTATAGCACCAGGTTCCAATTGGGTAAGTAGGGACAGGGCCTGAATAAAATCGGGTGATTTTAAACATTCTTCTTAAGAATCGAGCCTTGTCAGCATGTTCTTTTAGATGAAGAACTTGTGAGCCCGCTTGGGCAGCGATAATTCCTCCTGGCTTTAAGACTTTTTTTAGTTTCAAATAGAAATCTCGATCATGCAAAATTGCAGAAGGTCCAACCGGATCAGACGAATCAACCAGAACAACATCGAATTTTTCTTTAGTGTTTTGTATGAAATCGAACCCATTGGCAATAGCCAGCTCGGCTCTTGTATCGGCCAGGCTGACCTCCAGCCAGGGAAAATACTGTTCACAAGCTTTAATGACTTCCTCATCAATTTCCACCAGCCAGGCTTTCTTCACCGGATGCCTTAGAACCTCCCGCAGGGCCCCACCATCGCCGCCACCGATGATCAGAACCTTCTCCGGACTCGGATGTGAACACAGGGCTGGCTCGACCAGCATTTCGTGATAGAAACATTCATCTCTTTCTGTGGTCTGAACCAGGCCATCAAGAAACAAAACACGCCCATAAAAATCATTTTGAATAATTTCTATCTTTTGAAATTTTGATTTTTTCTCATACAGGACTTTCTTGACCTTGAAAAACAATCCTGATGATGGCGTCTGATATTCTCTGGCTTCTTTTCGATCTGAAGATAAAGCTTGGGCTTTCACCTTTTCCTCCCATGGAGACAATCAAATTAGCCTGAGTAGTATAAAGGACAGATAGTCTCAAGTCAACTTATGGTTGGAGCTTAAAGGCAAACGACCAGAATCAGGCCTGCCAGGGCCAGCCGGTAGATAATAAAAGGGAAAAGAGTTTTTGTTTTGAGAAAAGAGAGCAAAAACTTAATGGACAGAAAACCAACCAGGGCTGAGGTAAGGAAACCAATGACAAAAGGCCCGTTGATCTGGTTTAAAGAGATTTTTGGTAATTCTAGAAGAGCCGCTCCCACAATCACCGGGGTTGACAGCAAAAAAGAAAACCGGGCAGAATCCTGCCGCCTGAAGCCTAGGAAAAGGGCGGCCATAATGGTCATCCCCGAGCGGGAAGCACCGGGCAAAATAGCCAGGCTCTGGGCCAGCCCGATGATCATCGCCTGAGTCAGAGTCAGATTCTCCAGGCCTTTCTTATTTTTAGCCTGATGATCAGCCAGAAAAATCAGACCAGAGAAAAAGATCAGGCTGGCGGCAATTAACTCTGGCTGACGGAAAACCGTCTCGGCTTGAGATTCAAGAAAATAGCCAGCCAGCGCTCCAGGGATAGTGGCCAGAATAATATACCAGAGATAATGTCCTTCAGTAGTCCGGGGCTGCCTGAAGCCATCTTTTATAATTTGAATCCAGTCTTTCCAGAAGAAACAGACTATAGACAGAAGAGTCCCCAGATGAAGCATCACATCATATTCAAGTCCCTGATAATTCCAGTGAAAAAAGAGAGGGACAACAGCCAGATGAGCTGAACTCGAAATGGGCAGGAACTCTCCCAGTCCCTGGAGTATCCCCAGAACAAGTGCTTGAAGATAGCTCATGAACCATGCTCCTTCGAGGCTTGACTTTGAAGATAAGGTAAGTTTTTATTATTAATCGGAAATGATGTCAAATATTTTCCAAAGGTTCAATTAATTTTTTCAATCTTTACCTGATGATAATAATGTCCGAGAATATTTTTATAACTGGCACCGGACCTGGCCAGACCATAGGCGCCAACCTGGCATAAGCCAACTCCATGCCCCCAGCCACGGCCGGTAAAAATAAAATGCGTTAGTTGGCCATTGGCATCATATTCCCGATCAATATAAAATAAAGTGTCTTTTAAATTCAAAACCCATTTGATTCTAAGGCCAGTGAGATTAACCTGTTGACCATCACCAGTGATCTGAAGTGAAGCTACCCGGTTAGACTTGCCGCGTCGGATAACTTTAAGATCAACCAGGCGGCCGAGACGGGGATAATAGCGACGAATATTTTTCTCCAGTTCATCTCGCCCGACCCGCATTGTCCAGCGATTATAAATAGAATTTCGGTCGAGAACATTGGTGTTGGGAGGATAATCCACCTGCAGAAGCCATAACCGGCCATCTTTTTCCAGCCAGGTTATCTTCTCTCCTCCCAGCAGGTTTAGCCGGTTGGCAGGGAAAGTCCCCTCTTCCATTTTTCTGAGCAAATAAAGATCAGGCTGAATAACCAGCCAGCGCTTTTCCTGGTTCTGACTGTCCATAACCTCAATCAAGTTATCTTTAGCAGAAATAAATAAGCCCCGACAAAAGAAATCATCAAGCCAATTGAGGCTTTTCTCCAGTATATAAGCCCATTCAGCCCGGCTGACCTCTCTCTTCAAATTGCTCTGGCGGAGATAAGAAGGTAGAATACCAGATTGAATAAGATATGCCAGTCCTTTCCGGTCACTGCTATTAAGTTCGGGCAACTGGGGTGAATCCTGCAACAAATATTTAGCCTCACTCTCCAGGACAAAATTTGCCGCCTTCTCCTGCCAGCCAAAATAAGCAATCAACCAGCGGCTCAAGTCGATAAAATTCACAGAAGCTGACTTGAGATTTGAATTAGTTTGATGCTTATTAATTTTTTTCAGAGCCGAGGCCGCCGCCAGCGAGCTTTCTATCTCTTCAACTGAGACCGGCCGGGCAAAATAATCAGGTTCATTTTCCGGAACGATAAGTCCCAGAGCCAGCAGAGGCGTTATCTGGCTGGTTATATCCCGGTCATTGATCATGGCAGACAGAACCGGCTGTCTGGTTTCAATCAGCCATTCGGGCTGTTTCTCCAGGCTGCAATTGGTACTTTTCAGGTAAGGAACAGGCTTCCCGGAAAAGACGTTCTCCGCATCCTCCGTCATCCCTCCACAGGTGCTGGTATAAAGAGCATCAATTAGCTGGCCTTTATAGGTGATAACTTCGCCAGCTGTTTCTTCCACAGCCTGGTTACTTAAAGGACGTTCGGCGGACAGGCCACCGTAAACCTGAGAGCTCTGTGTATCAGTCAGGTCAAAACCAAGATGCCGGTATCGCCCAAGGTTTTTAAGAGCATAAGTTCTCGCCGCTACCGCCTGAGCTTTTAAGGCCTCAAGAGCATTAAAGGTATCAGGTGATAATTCCAGAGGAACTACGCCTTTCAGGTAATCTTCAAGATTGAGAATATTCACCAGGGATAAACCGCTGGAGGTATTTTTTAGGAGGAATATACCGCGATAGTTGCGGCCATCAAGACTCAAATAACCTTCCTGGTGAGCTGGAATAAAATAAAGATCAGCCTCAGTCCCAAGTGATAACAGGCGATGTTCAATTTGCAACCAGGCAGTCCCGGGCTCGGGTAAGCTGATATTTTCTTTCAAAATCCAGATATCTTTAAGACCCAGGGTTTCTAGCCTGTGAATTGCTTCTAGAGCCTGCCCTCGGGTCAAAAATTCGCCATACTTGGTCACATAGACAGTACCATTTAAATCCGATTCTGCGCTGACTGTTACCCCGCCTTCCAATTTTTGATTTAAATTAGAGGCAAGTATTTCTGCTTCCTGTCTGTCCCTCGATTGGGCAATTTGCAGCGAAAATTTCTCTGATAATTTTTCCCGGTCGACTCTGATTACTACCTCATCTGTTTCTTCTGCCAGTAACCGGTATTCACGCCCAACCTCATAAATCTTCATGCCGGCTGAGGCTTTGATAACCGCCTGCTTCAGGCCGGTGACCAGGCCAACTTTTATGACCGGCCGTTGAATAATATATCCATGGAAAAAATCAACATCACGACCAAATTCCAGCGGGCTGGCCATGAGCAAAAAGCCGGTTACAAAAATACCGACCAAATATTTCAAGGCTTTCATCTTTTTCTCTTTACAATTTGTTTTTATTTTTTATAGCTATATAAAACTAAGAAGGCAGGTTAAAAGTGGCGGGCGCAAATGATTCGGTTAAATAAAATCTCACTTTGACCTCAATATAATCTACCATGTTGTTTTTTAAATACAACCTATATTGGCTAGAAATCAGGAATCTAATATAACCAACCAGAAAGCGATTGTCAAGGCAGGTATAACTGCTCCTCATTTCCCGACCAGTCTTTAAATCAGCTTAATCACATTGGATGTGTAACGTAGAACCGGCTCGCTATTTCTCTGGAGCCTGCTATCCAGCCAGTGCCAGATCAGGCCCTATCTGGCCTGGGTAAATCTGATAGCCACCCCACCTCCAGGCGCCAGGTTTATTTTTAAACTATCGGCAGAATTCACCTCTATCTTGAGCTTCTTAAAATCACCGGCATAACGATCAGCATTAATTCCATCCTGCCAGATATCAGCTACCCATTTTTTGCCAGCCTCAAGAAAATCAACTTTTATCTCAAATGCTCTGGGTGACCAATCAGTCATACCACCCAAATACCAGTCATCCCCATGCTTCCTGGCCACGACCAGATAATCTCCAATTTTGGCCTCAAGCACAAGTGTTTCATCCCAGACGGTTGGCACAGCAGATAAAAAGTCCATGATTTCTGGTTCTCTCAGGTAAGCTGGCGGGGAATCACACAGCATCTGCAAGGGTGACTCATAAACGACATACATGGCCAGTTGATGACAGCGAGTTCCCTGGCTAGCTGGCAGATCAAAAACAGGTCTGAACTGTTTTTCCTGAACATTACGCATGGCTCCCGGAGTAAAATCCATCGGGCCGGCAATCATTCTTATAAATGGAATTAACAGGTCATGCTCAGGTGTAACCGAAGCAGCCCATTTGTTTGTTTCTAGCCCGAGTACACCTTCCTTGTTCAGGATATTGGGCCAGGCCCGTCTTAAGCCAACCGGCTTATGGGCTCCATGGAAATCAACCAGCAGGCGGCGTTTAGCCGCAGCTGAGGCACAGCGTCGGTAGAAATTAACCATTTTCTGGTCATCGCGGTCCATAAAATCAACCTTTATTCCTTTGACTCCGATCCTTTGAAAATAGTCAAGGGCCTTGTCAAGCTGCCGATCAAGGGTATACCAGACACACCACAGGATAACTCCAACCTTTTTATTCTCTCCATATCTGAGCACTTCCTCCAGATTCAGTTCTGGATTAATTTTAAAAAGATCTGCCGGATCAGACCAGCCTTCATCAAGAATGATATATTCAAGTCCATATTTTGAGGCGAAATCAATATAATATTTATAAGTCTCAGTATTTACTCCAGATTTAAAATCAACTCCATAAATATTAAGTGCATTCCACCAGTCCCAGGCCACTTTGCCAGGCTTAATCCAGCTGGTATCTTTGAGCTCAGTCGGCGGCGATAGACGGTAAACAATGTCGCTGCTGACCAGCTGGGCATCATTTTTAGCCAGTAAAATCAACCGCCAGGGATATTGCCGGTTTCCTCTGGTTTCGGCCAGATAATTAGCTTCTTGAATAACTTCGAGTTCACGGTCGCTGCCCTGGCGCAGTTTTTCCTCAGCCGGGTAGGGTGCAAATTTGCCTGTCAGGCTGGCTAACCCTTCCTTATTGCCGGTCAAGAACATGCCGGGATAATCATCTACATCCACATCCGTGATGGCTACCTTCAGTCCATCATTTAATTCAACCACCACTGGCGCATAACCAAAACGGTCGACCCCGACATCTTTTATTGGTAAATAACTATATGTGCTTTCAAAAGAAGTGTGCAAACTGCCTATAAAAGGAAAATAGACATGATAATTTTCGTGAAAGGTAAATGTCACCTCTTCCGCCCTGATTTTAATTGGCACCCGGTAACCGGTATAGAAGCGATAAGCAACGCCATCATTATATACTCTAAATATCAAACCGAAATTGCCATGGAATTTAAGGTTAACTTGCTCGTAGCGATCAATAACTACTGATCTTTTTTCTTTGACCACAGGGAAAATCTTATCATCAACGCTCGTCCTGCTTAGATTCTCAAGAACTGGGCGTCTCCCAAGGATTATATTGTCATTGATAGTCAGAGAAATCGGTGACGGGCTGATAATTTCTTTCGAATTCAAATAAACCGAATACATAATCTGGCTTTTGATTTCAATCTTTAGTTCAACCTGGTGATCTGGGGATTTGACCGAGATAGCCGAGGTGGTTTTAGCCTGAGCCAGTAAACAGGTTGAGCCAGTAACAAACAACAAAAAGGCCAAGGCCAAACACCCCGTATTTTTTATTTTCATTTCACCTCCTCAAATTCTGGCTGTAAAAAATCAACCAGTCAAATTTTGGTTGTCAAGTTGGAAGCCAGTGAATAGCTCAATCCTGGCCGACTTCCGTTTATTTAGCCTTATCTTATTTTAAAAATTAAAAAACGACAAGAAATTATTTTTCTGAGCTGAACAGGCTCACAAGGAGGGCTTGGCCGCCAGGCCCTTAACTGGCCAGAATATACTGATTTCCACCACTTTCTTTAGCCTGGTACATGGCCGAATCAGCCAGAGCAATAAAACTCCCCGGACTTTTCTTATTGGAAATAAGGACTACTCCAATACTTAAATAGAGTTTAATCGACTCAATCTGGGTAATAAATTGATGATTAGCTACGCTGTCCAGCAAGCGCCTGGCGATTTGCTCAGCTTCACTCTTTTCAATACCGTCAAGCAGAATAGCAAACTCATCACCGCCTAAACGCACCAGTAAGTCTCCATCTCTGAGCTGCCTTTTTAATATTTTGCCAAGCTCAATCAGCAGTTCATCTCCGACCATGTGCCCAAAGCGGTCATTGACCTGTTTAAAATTATCAAGATCCGTGAAGAACAGAGCGCTGTTGATTCCAAGCTCAGTTTGTTCCACCAATCTGGGCAAGATCACTTCCATCATCCGGCGGTTGGGAAGCCCGGTCAACGGATCGTGCATAGCTAGATAGGACAATTCTTCTTCCTGCATTTTCCTTTCAGTAATGTCATAACAGGTTCCGATAAATCCAGCGAAATCCCCCTCCAGACTGTAAAAGGGCTGGCTAACATTGAGAACCCAGCGAAAATGCCCATCATATCTTCTCAATCTAAGTTCAATTTCAAAGGCTTTCTTTTCCCTCATGGCCTCAGCATAGACATTAACAAAGCGTTCACGATCAGCTTCCGGCACTCCCCTGGCCCAGCCAAAACCTTTTTGCTCTTCAAGACTTTGACCGGTAAAGACCAGCCAGGCACGGTTGAAATAATCAAACTGTCCGTCAGCTGATGCCCGCCAGATCATGGCCGGGAATTCTTCAAACAAGGTTAGATAAAAGTCCCTGGCTCTTGCCACTTTTTTTTCAGCTTCAACAACTGATGTTATATCATTTAAAAGTATCAGAGTATTCTGATGAATATCATAGGGATCAAGAATTTTCTTAAACCTGATCTGAAAATTGATCCGGCCCTTAGGGCATTCAATTTCACGTTCAAAGGTAAATTCAGGACTGTTGACAGATAGAAAATAGCTTAATTCGTTGATAATCCAGGGGAACAGTTTGTCCACCGGCAATTTTTCTCCAAAAATAATGGAGGCCGGGACCTGAGCCTGAAAGTATTCAATGCAGGCATCATTAATGGCTTCAACCCGGTTGTCCAGGTCCAGCAGGATAGCAGGATTTGGAATGACATTAAAGATAAGCTTATACCGATCCTCCGCTCTATCCCATATCATTGTCTTACGCCTTTTTGATAATAAATTATATTCTTGCCATTTAGTTGACAATCACCCTTCTAGATGATTTTTAATCTCTGATCTCACCCGGGCCGGATTATTCGCGTTATAGCATTTCTTTCTATCTTTGCATCTATACTTAGTCTATAATTAGAAAGTTTCTAAGGAGGTCGACATGAATCATAAAACATCTAAATTAGCCTTTTTGCTGGTTCTGTTTATCATGGCTTTGAATATGTTGCCAGCCGGAGCTCAAGCGGAGAAAGACATTCTAGAGAAGATGCTGACAGCCATGGGTGGCAGGGAAGCCCTGTCACAGGTAAAAGACAGTAAGACCACAGGAACGATGGACATCATCCAGTTCGGGTTGACTTTCCCCCTGACCATTTATCAGAAGGAGCCTGACAAATTCCGTCTCGAAATGGAAGTCGAGGGTTATAGAATCGTCCAGGTTTATGATGGTCAGAAGGCTCAGGTAACCAATCCGCAAACTGGAGAGATAATAGATCTTCCTTCTGATCAAACCAAGGGCATGAAGAAAGAGGCACTGGGCAACCAGGCTTGGCTGGAGCCAGCTAAACATGGTATTACCTACACCTATAAGGGAGAAGAAACTGTTGATGGGAAGAAATGCTATGTCCTGGAGCAAAAGTTTCCCGACGGCGATTTTACAACTTTTTATATTGAGGCCAGCACTTATCTACCTTACCTGGCCCGGACCATAGGGGTTGATGCTTCTGGTAGCCGGGTAGAGACAGAAAACCGGCTGACTGATTACAGACAGATCGGCAAAACCATAGTTCCCTTTGTCATTACCATCAACCAGGCTGGAACTGAATATGCCCGGATGACGTTCAGCGAGATTATTTATAATACAGGCCTACAAGATTCATTCTTTGTGCTTAAATAAGATGGGCCGGACCGACTTTTAATATTTAAATTGTCCTGAACCAACAAAGGAAAAGCTGGATGAGAATCAAATCTTCTCATCCAGCTCATTTTTTTTCAACAGACCAGCAACTAATCTGGCCTCAGCCGCGATGTCATCTTCGACCAGGGCTTTAGCCTCAAAAGTACAGAAGCTGGCTCTCTGTTTCAACATTTTTACTGATAACTTCAACTGGTCACCAGGAATGACTGTTCTTCTGAATTTAGCCTCTTCAATCTTGCTCAAAACAACAAAGACTGAATCGGGATCAGGATGAGAATGGTAAAGCAAAATACCCCCTGCTTGAGCCAGAGCCTCAACGATCAAAACCCCAGGCATAATTTTCCTTTCAGGAAAATGCCCGGTGAAAAAAGGTTCATTATAGGTAACATTCTTTAAAGCTAAAATGCTGTCCCCTGGCTTAAGCTCCAGGACTCGGTCAACCAGGAGAAAGGGATACCTGTGTGGCAGCCATTTCTCTATATTTTCTTGTTTCATGGTTTACAGCCAGGATGGTCATTTAGACGGACTGGCTGATTTGCCAGCATCATACCTTTTAATAACATCATCAGTCAGATCGATAGTAGGATTAAAATACAGGACGCCACTTGCTCGAAGATCAAGAATTAAATCCATTCCCTTTTCCTGGCCAAGTTTCGTAATGACCGGCACGACCTCGCTCTGGATTTTAAGATATAGCCTCTGCTGAAGTTCTTGCATATCCCGGTTGGCATCTTCGGCCGATCTCTGTCTTTCTGTTCTTTTTCGTTCAAGATCAACGCTCAAAGATAAATAAGCCTCCTGGGTCATGGTCAGTTGCTGAGTATTAAGCCTGGTTTCTAACTGTCTGATCTGGTCATCAATTTTGGACAGATCCTGCTGATATTTTCGGTTTCTCTCTTCGAGCTGAGCAATGGCTTTTTTGCCTTCGATTGATTTTTCCAGGATTTCCTGGGAGTTGATGATTCCCACTTTGACAGCTTGCTGTGCTTCAGCCAACAGGCTGAAACCAACCACCATCATGGATAGAACTAATAAGTACGTCGCCAGTTTTTTGGGCATCTAGCTCCTCCTAAAGTTATTGTGCTTTTTAATTTTACACTTTTCTTGCTAAAAATGAAATAAGCTCTTTACCTTAAAAAGTCGTCCCAATAGCAAAACGGAAGGCAAAATTGGAACTATCAACATAAATTTTTCTATTATTGTAAGCAAAAATCAAACGGAAAGGCACACGGAGTGCTGGAACAAACACTCTGACCTCCATTCCGGTTGAAGTGTAGACATCCTTCAGGCTCACTTTTTGACCCGATAGCCAGGCATTGCCCACATCATAAAATATAATCCCGTAGAGAGGCCCACCAAAGGGAATAATATATTCAAAATTCATGACCAGAGATTTTTGTCCACCAATTAAGATTTCGTTCTTATCGCGCGGACCAATGGTATAAAAATCATAACCACGGATTGATTGCTCACCACCCAGGAAAAATCTTTCCCAGTATGGCACCTCATGTCCTTTGGTGCCTTTGACAATCATATATTCAACATGAAAACCAAGGACGTGATTGGAAATAAAGGGTTGATAATGAGCCAGATCTACCCGGGGCCTGATGAGATGAACCTGACCTCCAAGGAAAGAACCAGCATATTTTAAAGAGGCTGTATAGGAGGTTCCACGGCTGGGAGTCAGCGGGCTATCAATAGTTGATCGGTAAAGCACTGGCTCAATGGCGCTAACATAATAGGTACCAGTATAAAAATACGGATTATAATAATAATAGCCGCCAGTCGAGTCTTCGTAGGAAGGGGTATCAAGAGTTGTTTTCTGAAAAGAATAGTTCAAATTAAAACGCCAGTATTCAATCCACCTCATGCCGTAAATGAGAGAAATGCCTTTAGAATACTGGCTATAAAGGTACGGGATGTTTATTTTACGATCAAAGACATTAAAACCCAGAGTCATTGGCCGGTCAAAAATATAAGGCTCGGTTAGCCCGAAGCTATAATTCTTGACTCTTTTTCCCTGTTGAAGAGTCAGATCAAGTGTCTCTCCCCCGCCAAGAAAATTTACGGTCGAATAGCTGAAGGCAACAAAGGTTCCCTCATAACCACTATAACCAGCACTGAACTGGATATTGTTCTTCTGCAATTCTTTGACGTTTAAATTGACATCAATCATGGTCGGATTCTCTGGATCGGGTTTAATATCCGGCTCTTTGTCTATATCTACCAGGCCAAGCTGCTTAACCCTCAGGATGCTATCTTTAAACAAAGCCAGGCTAAAGCGGTCTCCTTCTCTAAGCATCATTTCCCGGCGGAGGACCTTATCTTTGGTGAAGACATTGCCGGCAAAATTTAGACGGTGAAGGAAGGCCACTTCGCCTTCATTAATACTAAACGTAACATTAACTACTTTGTTTTTCGGATCGAGATTCTCAACCGGAACAACCTGAGCATAAAGAAAGGCAAAATTTCGATACATTTCGCCCATATCTTCAACTGTCTTTTCTCTCTTTTTTGAACTATAGATCTCTCCCGGTTTAAGTTTAATCATGTCCAATAAATACTGGGTGGCAATAAACTTATTGCCTTCAACCTTGATTTCGCCTGTCCGATAAACCAGGCCCGGGTCAATAGGAATAATAATCCTCATCATTTTTTGCTGCTTGAAAAAGACCGTATTCTTGGTCACTTCTTCTATTTTCGGTTCACCGACAGAGGCTTCCATATAACCAAATTCCTGTAGCTTCCTTTTAATCTCACTGATATTTTCTTCAAGCTTATTCTTTTTAAACACATCCTTGCCAGAAATCCAGTTAAACAGATTATGAACACGATTGTCCTTCATGGCCTGGACAAGAAAGCTATCCGGCACCTTGTTCTTGCCGACAAAGACAACCTCTCCAACCCGCAGTTTGGGACCTTCATCAATTCTAAAAATTAGATCAACTTCATTATTGCCTCTGTTGATAAGTTCGGTGTCAAGACGGGCAGCCTGCAAACCTTTCTCTTCCAGCAATTCCTTGATGGTTTTCTTGGCTTTCTGAGCCTTGTTCGGACTATAATAGGAATGGGGGACGATATTTTCATCCTTTTCTTTAAGCTTATTAACTATGTCACCCTCTTTGAGCTTTTTACCTGTTTTAAAACTTACATTTTTAATAATCGGGTTTTCTTCAACATAAATTTTGACGATTTTGCCCTTCTGTCCCTCTTCCTCTTCAATCCTTAAATCCGAAAAAAAGCCAGTTGACCACAAGACCCTAAAGTCTTTTTTCAGCAGGTTTTCATTATAATAATCGCCCTCCCGGCAGGTTAGATAATAAGCAATAGTATCCTTCGAAATACGGTTGTTGCCAACCACTTCAATTTTTTCGACTACTTCCTGAGCAGGCAGAACACCTGCCAGTAAAATAATCATCAGCAAGAGATTCAATCGTTTCATGGGATAACCTTATATCATAATGCCTGTCGATTTTCAAAGTAGCTGGATTACTTTTCCTGCCTGAAAAAGCAGCCGGCCATAAAATATTTAACCTTCCTCCCCTTCAAAAAGTTTCAAGTTACCGCCTTCCATAAGATAAGATTTCTGGCAGAAACGGGCAATTTTTTCATTATGAGTAACAATAATCGAAGACAGTCCCTTTCGCCTGTGCAGTTCGGCTATAAGCTTGATGATTGTTTCTCCTGTTTTCCAGTCGAGGTTGCCAGTAGGTTCATCAGCTAGAAGAAGTCTTGGCTCATTAATCAAGGCCCTGGCCACAGCAATTCTTTGTTGTTCTCCTCCAGACAGCTGAGCCGGCCGGAAATTCCGCCGGCTGTCCATTCCCACTTCCTGGAGTCCTTCTCTGGCCAGATTGAGTGCTTGATTTTTGTCCATCCCGGCTATAATCAAGGGAATAGCCACATTTTCAACCGCCGAAAATTCGGGCAGGAGGTAAATAAACTGAAAAACAAAGCCTATTTTTTTATTTCTTAGCTCAGCCATATCAGCCTCGCTTTTGGTCATCAAATCCTGTCCCTCAAAATAAACCAGGCCTTCGCTCGGGCGGTCAAGTCCCCCCAGAATATTAAGAAAAGTGGTCTTTCCAACTCCTGACACGCCCATAATGGCCACCAGTTCACCAGCCTTGAGTTCGAAATTAATCCCGCCAAGCACCCGCAGCCAGGCCTGGTCAGGCAGAGGATAGGCTTTCCCCAGGTTTTCGGTTTTAATGACTGATATTGTCCGATCGATCTTCTTATCTTCACTCATATTTTAAAGCCATAACCGGATCAATTTTTGCTGCCCGCCTGGATGGATATAGAGTTGAAAGAAAAGTTATAGTCAGAGTTACCAGGACAATCATGGCCAGATCAAAAAGCCTTGGCCGGAAAGGCACATAGGCAATTTGATATATATCAACTGGCAGCTTGATTAACTTAAAAGTATTGGCCAGCCAGCACCAGGCAAGGCCAAGGCTTAAACCAATAGCAGTCCCAACCAGCCCGATAATCGATCCCTGCCAGAAAAATATCTTTTTTATCTGGTTGGCTTTGGCTCCCATAGCCATCAGAATGCCAATATCCCTGGTTTTTTCCATGACCAGCAAGACCAAGCTGGCAATAATGTTCAGGGCGGCCACCACCACGATCAAGGTAATCGTCAGAAAAAGCAGGGTTTTTTCGAGTTTCAGAGCCGAAAACAGGGAGCGGTTCAGTTCCATCCAGGTGGTCACATATATTCCCGGACCAGTTATCTGCTGGATCTTCTCAGCCAGCTGTTCAGCCTTAAATATATCATCAATTCTTACCTGCAGGTAGCTCACCCGGGCCGGAAGGTTAAATATTTTCTGGGCCAGGCTTAAAGAAACAAGAGCAGTTGATGAATCAAATTCATACAGGCCAGAATCAAAAAGGCCAGAAATCTTGAAAGTCTTAACCCTCGGCCACAGGCCGACTGGGGTCAGGCGGGCTGAAGGAATTAATACATTGACTGTTTCTCCGACCGACACCCCCAGGGTGGCAGCCAGAGACTTGCCCAGAACCAGCAGGGGCGCCTCGTCATCTTCCGGCAGATTACCTGCCGGCAATTCCTTAAGCCAATCAGCCACTTCTCTTTCCCGTCTAAAATCCATCCCTTTCAGAAGAGCACCGGCACTGCGGGCGGGACCGGTAATCAGAACAGTATTATAAACGACCGGCGTAACAGCCTCAACCTGTGGTAAGGTTTCAATTCTGGTGGCTAGTTCCTGATAATCCCTTAAACCCTCGCCAGAAAGATCAGAAATCATTAGATGAGAAGTCGCCCCGAGAATTTTCTCCTGAACATCTTCCTGGAAGCCAGTGATCAAAGATAGAGCTATAACCAGAGCCATCACCCCGATGGTCACTCCCAGGACAGAAACAAAGGTAATGACCGAAACAAAGGCCTGCTTCCTTCGGGCAGTCAAATATTTTTTGGCAATGAATAGCTCAAAACCAGTTTTCACTTTGAGTCCTTCATCTCGGTTTAAGCAGGGGGAAGAGTATGACTTCCCTGATTGATTTCTGGTTGGTAAAAATCATGGTCAGGCGATCAATCCCGATGCCTTCTCCCCCGGTGGGCGGCAAACCGTATTCAAGCGCCTCCACATAGTCAAGATCGACCAGATGCGATTCTTCGTCTCCTGTATTTCTCATCGCCGCCTGTTCTTCAAACCGCTGTCTCTGTTCGAAAGGGTCAGTTAGCTCAGAAAAGGCATTAGCCAGTTCCATACCGGCCATCATCAACTCAAAGCGATCGGCCTCTGCCGGGTTCTGCCGGTTGGCTTTAGCCAGTGGAGAAATTTCTCTCGGAGGATTGATGATAAAAGTGGGCTGAATAATTTTCTCCTTGACCAGCTTATCAAAAATGACATCCAGCGACTTGGCGTAAGTGACCGGTTTCTTATCTGTGGTAAGAGTCGCGGCCAATTCGATCATCTCTTTTTCATCATCGAGCCTGTCTGAGGCCAGACCACTGTACTTAAGAATAGCCTCTTTGAATTTCAGCCTGGCCCAGGGCTTTCGAAAAGAAATGACATTATCTCCATATTGTAATTCTTCCCGGCCATGAATCTCTTTAGCCAGAACAAGAAAAAGGTCCTCCGTCATCTCCATCAGCTGGTTATAGTCAATGTAAGCCTGATAAAACTCCAACATGGTAAATTCCGGGTTATGCTGAGAATCAACCCCTTCATTGCGGAAACTACGATTAATTTCGTAGACCTTTTCCATTCCACCCACGACCAGTCTTTTCAGGTAGAGCTCTGGAGCTATTCTTAAATAGAGGTTTATACCCAGAGCCTGATGAAAAGTCTTAAAAGGCCGGGCCAGGGCTCCGCCTGGCATAACATGCATCATGGGAGTTTCGACTTCTATAAAGCCCCGTTCATCAAAGTATTGACGCATTTTCCTGATTATTTCACTTCTTATTCTAAAAGTCTCCCCAGATTCAGGATTCATAATCAAGTCGAGATAGCGCCGGCGATATCGCAGTTCAATATCCTGCAACCCATGCCATTTCTCAGGTAGAGGATGAAATGACTTGGCCAGAAAGGTCATCTTTTCTGCTAGAATAGTTAATTCACCAGTTCTGGTCCGGAAAAGCCGGCCTTCGACCTGGATGACATCACCTATATCAAAGAGATCAAAAAGTTCATAGTTTTCCTTGCCTATCAAATCCTCCCGTAGATAAACCTGAACCCGATCACGGAAGTCAGCCAGGTGAAAGAAAGTCGCCCGTCCCATTTTTCTGATGGCTATAATCCGTCCCGGCACCTTAACCTGATAGTGTTTGTCTTCAAGCTCCTCCGGGCTTAGACTGAAGAATTCTCTGACTACTTCAAAAACTGAGTGGGTTTGCTCTGCCCGGTGGGGAAAAACATCTATCCCTTTCTCCTTCAGTTTCTTCCATTTTTCTAACCTGACCAATTCTTGATCAGACAATTCTTCCTGAACAAGGTGTGGATCACTTTCTTTTTTAACATCCTGTTGATTCATTTTTCTTCCTCTTTTTTCTCTGGATTTCTACCTGCCTCCTTATTTTCTATCCCGTCTTTTCTGAGACTCTTGTAAATTCCATCCAGAATTCCGTTGACAAAAACGGCTGCTTCATCACCAGAAAATTTTCTGGCTATTTCAATCGCCTCGTCAATAATTATAGGTGGAGGTAAGGTTTTTTCAAACAACAACTCAAAAACAGCAATTCTTAAAATATTCCTGTCAACCATGGCCATTCTGTCCAGCCGCCAGTGGCGAGAAGCCTCTTCAATCGCCTGGTCAATTTCTATCTTGTGCTGCTTTATGCCATTCGTCAGCCAGGTGGCATACTCTTGGACTTCGGGCTTAACGGGCTGGGTGGACCAGTAATCCTTGAATATTTCTTCTGGCCGGTCGGGAGAAAATTCCAATTGAAACAGAATCTGTAAAACACACTCCCTGGCTTTTCTTCTACTTCCCATGGTTAAAATTTCTTAGGTAATCAGTCTAATTTGGCTTGCTTTAATAAATTTACTGTTTCAATCAGGGCCAGAGCGGCTTCATAACCCTTATTACCTGCCTTTGTGCCAGCCCTCTCTATACCCTGTTCAATCGTCTCGACGGTCAGGATGCCAAAGGAAATAGGCAAGCCCTCTTCTACCGCTACTTGAGACAGTCCTTTGGTCACTTCAGCGCTCAGATAATCAAAGTGAGGCGTATCTCCACGGATTAAAGCCCCGAGGCAAATAATACCATCGACCTGTTTTTTACCGGCCAGTTTTTTGGCTAAAAGAGGTACTTCAAAAGCACCGGGCACCTTATAAATTTCAATATCGGTCTCTTCCATACCCAGTTTTTTCAGCGCCTCCAGAGCGCCATCCAGCAGGTGACCAGAGATAAACTGGTTAAAACGGCTGAGGATGATGGCAATCCTGTATCCCGGGGCCTGAAGCTTACCTTCATATATTTTCATTCTTTTCTCCTTGGTTTACTGGAATAAACCTTTTCTCATAAATCCTATACTTTTTATATATTCTACCACCTATGGAAGTGGTAAATCTATTAATGGCATCATTATCTTCAAGCTGCCAGGAGGTTTCTGCCCACTGATAGCCCTTCGCCCGGGCTCTCGTTTCCAGTTCATCGTAAAGCAGGTAGCTCAAACCAGTTCGCTGGTAGTGGGGCAAAACCCCGAACACCAACGCTCTCATCCCGGTTATCTTTCTTTTGTTTAATAACAGCTTAAAAACTCCCAAGGGGAATAAGCGGCCATTAAGGCTTTTAGTAATCTCGTTATAATTGGGCAGCCCGAAGGCAAAGCCGACATCCTGGCCGTTATGCGTGGCAAAAATGACCAGGTCAGGGTCAGCAAAAGCCTTTAGAGTTTTTCCCATGAATTTCATTTCATTATCAGTCCAGGGCACAAAACCCCAATTTTTCGCCCAGGCCTGATTGTAAATATAGGCAATTTTTCTGGCTTCTTCCTGGATTTTTTTAAGATTAGCTGTCCTCATTCGAAAAGAAGTGGCCTGCCTGATTTTATCTACCACTGACTTAACTTTTTCTCGGGTCTCGTGATCGCGGTCCATAAAATAAGCATATAAATCTTTAGCCTTGGTTAAACCACATTTCTCCATTAGCTCAATATAATAAGGAGGATTGTAAGGCATCATGATGGCCGGCGGGCGATCGAAGCCTTCCAGCAGAAAGGCACATTCATCATTCATAGAGAGATTCACCGGCCCTCGTAAACTTTCCATGCCTCTCTTTTCCCCCCAGTCAATGACAGTTTCGATCAAAAGCCTGGCCACTTGCTCATCATTCAGGCTTTCATACAGGCCGAAAAAAACCACCTTTTCTTGATGATACTCATTGTGATTAAAATCAATAATAGCCGCTATCCTGCCTACCACCTGCTGCCCTCGCCTGGCCAGAAAGAGAGCTATCTCAGCATGCTCAAAAAAGGGATTTTTTTTTCGGTTGAGTCTTTCTTTCATTTCGAGCCGGAGAGGCGGGACCCAATTGGAATCGTTTTGATAAACCTGCCAGGGGAAATTGATAAAAGCCTTTAACTCCCGACCAGTTTCAACCTCCTTAATCACCAGGTTATTCATTCACTTTGCCCTTTAGATAAATTTTTATAGATTTTATCAAATTCACTTAATTTTTTCATCTGAATTCTAAATATCTTTACCGCCACTTAAATCAAAGGTAAAATGGTATCAGTATTTTTTAGGAGTCGAAATGAAAGCAATCAATCAATTTCAAGAGCTAAAACCGGAAGAATTAGCCTGGCACTGTCTGGAGGAACTTATTCCCTTTGAGTCAACAGCCGAATGCGCCGCCTGCGAGGACATTATCGGACAGGAAAAGGCTTTAAAATCTCTGGAAACAGGGCTCGATATTAAAAGTCGCGGTTATAACATATTTATCACTGGCCTGGTCGGAACTGGCCGGACCACCACCATTAAAAAGTTTCTGGAAAAGATCAGGCTCGGCCAGCCGGTTCCAGACGACCTTCTTTATGTCAACAACTTCAAAAAACCAGAAGAGCCTCTTTTCCTGTCGTTGCCTGCCGGTAAAGGCCGCCTGCTGAGCGATGGACTGGACCGACTGATTAACATGTTAAAAACAAATATACCTGAGCTGCTTAAAAGCCAGTTTTTTCAGGAAAAAAAGCAGAGTATTACTGATAGCCAGCAAAGGAAACAGAGGGAAATTCTGCAAAAGTTCAACGATCTGGTGTCAGCTGAAGATTTTGCTGTTATTCAGGTTCAGATGGGACTCTTTACCCGGCCTGATTTGATACCGGTTATAGATGGGCAGCCTACTCCATTTAATAAACTGGAAGCCCTGGCCAAAGAAGATAAATTTCCAAAGAAGAAACTTGAAGAACTTAAGAAAAAGTACAGCCAGCTAACTGACCAGCTCGAAAAGGTCATCAGTCAATTGAAAGCTATTGACGATGAAACTCAATTACTCTTAAAAAATCAGGAAATTGAGGCCTGCAGCCCGTTAATCAAAGGTGGACTAAATGATTTAAGGGGGGGCTTGCTCTTCCCGGCTGTGCAAAGCTATCTGGACGAAATTGAAAAATATTTGCTGGAAGACCTGGATTTATTCAAGGGCCAAAAAACCGGAGAAGAAAGTCAATCTGAAGACTTTGATCCTTTTCTTGCCTATCGGGTCAATCTGCTGGTGGACAATTCAGATCTGCAGGGGGCACCGGTCATTATGGAAATCACTCCCAACTACATCAATCTTTTTGGGACTATAGAATATAGTTATGGCCATTTTGGTCTCGGTCAAACTGATTTTACTAAAATTAAGGCCGGTTCTTTTATTAAAGCCAACGGTGGTTATCTAGTCTTAAATGCTCTGGATGCCCTGACCGAAGCCGGAGTCTGGACAGCTCTCAAACGCATCCTCCGCTATCAGGCATTTGAAATCCAGAATCCTGTTTCACCCTTTCTTATTTCAACCAAGCGGTTGAAGCCAGAGCCAATTAAATGTGACGTCAAGGTCATCATGATCGGAGATGATTATCTATATAACCTATTATATTTCCTTGATGATGATTTTAAGAAGATTTTCAAAGTCAAAGCTGAATTCGATACAGAGATGGAGAAAACTGAAAAAAGTATCATTGATTATACCAGATTCATCAAGAAAATCTGCGATGAAGACAATTTGCAGCCGCTCGGGCGAGATGCTGTGGCCGCCATCGTCGAGTTTGGTGTCAGGCAGGCCGGCCGCCAGAAAAAATTATCAACCAGATTCCATCTGATCGCCGACGTCATAAGAGAAGCTAACTACTGGGCCAAAAAAAATGGACACCAGCTTGTATCTCGCCAGGATGTGCAAACAGCCATTAAGGAAAAAATGGAAAGGGTCAACCTGGTAGAAAGAAAAATTAAAGAGATGATCGAAGAGGGAACCATCCTCATTGATACTCAAGGCCAGACAGTCGGCCAGGTCAATGGTCTGGCTGTTTATGATACAGGGGAACTGACTTTTGGCCAGCCTGCCAGGATCACAGCCAGAACTTCAATGGGTAGAGCCGGAGTCATCAGCATTGAAAGAGAGGCCGACCTGAGTGGTAAGACTCATAACAAAGGAGTGCTGATTCTGGCCGGTTATTTAAGGGGAAAATATGCTCAGAATAAGCCTTTCGCCATGTCGGCCAGCATTGCCTTCGAACAGTCTTATTCAGGCGTGGACGGAGATAGTGCCTCGTCAACTGAAGTCTATGCCATTCTATCCAGCCTGTCGGGCCTGCCTCTTCGCCAGGATCTGGCTGTAACCGGTTCTCTAAATCAGAAAGGCGAGATTCAACCCATTGGCGGAGTCAATGAAAAAATTGAAGGTTTCTTTACTGTTTGCCAGGCCAAAGGCCTAACCGGGACACAGGGAGTAATCATCCCCCATCAAAATATAAACAACCTGATGCTCAATGAAGATGTCATCCGGGCAGTGGAAAACGGTCAATTTCATATTTACCCGGTTAAAACTATAGATGAAGGACTGGAGATCTTAACCGGAGTTAAGGCCGGAGAGAAACAGAAAGATGGTAGTTTTGAAGAGGGAACTGTAAATTACCAGGTGGACAAGGAATTGGAACGCCTGGCTCAGGCCTGGCATGAATTTGAAGGCCGCTCTGAAGAAGAGAAGCGGGCTGAGTCTGAATAGTTAGCCAGGCAGAAAGGTTAACAGGCAACAATTAAAATTAAGCAGGTTGAAAGGGAGGGTTGATTTGTACCTTAATCAAGCAATCCTGCCTGTTTTTTAAGTCTGATCACCTCTTCCTTTTTTAGATACCGCCAGAAGCCAGGCCTGAGGCCCTTGATGGTTAGCCCAGCCATGGCCACTCTCTTTAATTTTTTTACATCCAGGTCAAGTGCATAAAACATCTTCCGGACTTCATGCTTTCGTCCTTCATGAATTTCCAGCCGAAGATAAGAAAACTGTCTGTTTCTGTAAATCAGGCCAACTTTATCAGGAGTGGTTTTTCTTCCATCAATAAAAATCCCCCGTTTTAATTTATCTATTTGCTGGTCAGTAACATAACCTTTAACTTTGACCTCATAAATTTTCTTAAAGCCGTAGCGAGGATGCAGCAGGCGGTTGGCCAGCTCGCCATCATTGGTAAAGAGCAGTACCCCTTCACTCTCACGGTCGAGCCGGCCAACAGGAAATAGGCGGAGTGGAAGTGGGGGTAAAAGTTCAGCAGCCGTTTTCCTTTTCTGAGGATCATTCATGGTGACAATATAGCCAGACGGCTTATTTAAAAGGAGATAAATCCTGGAGGGAGGCAGATTGACCGGCCGGCCGTCAACTTCCACCCGGTCGGAAATTTCATCAACCAGTGTTCCTGGACGTTTGACCACCCGGCGGTTAATCTTAACCCGTCCCTCTTCTACCAGACGGTCAGCCTCTCGTCTGGAGGCCACACCGGCTTGAGCTAGAAACTTGTTAATTCTTAAAATTGGTCTGTCCTTTCTCCGATATTAACTTGTTGACAGATGTTAGTTTAGCCGAAATAAAGAAAGGTGGCTACCCTTTCTTTATCATTTTTCAGCCAGTCCGTAAAAACCCGGCTTGGCCAGTATTTCCATTATTTTCAGAGCGAAAAAATCCTGAGAATTAACCGGTTTCAACAAGACGGCCGTATCCACTCCTTTTTCTGTCCCTCCCATGGACAGGCACAGCTCACTGCTTCTAATCAGTCCGGCATCAGCCGCCATCAGGCTGATTTCTACCGCCACCTTTAATCCTTCACCAAAGCATCTCAGAGTGTGAGCTATAATTTCATCAAGCTCGTAGGTGCCAAACTTTTTTCTGACTGCCCGGTTGACACCGCCAAAAGCATGCTGAGCAGTCAAAACTTTAACCCCGGCTTTCTGCAGTTCCTGTCTGACTGTTTCCGGCATTTCTTGATAATTAGGCCTTAAAAATCCTGTCGAGTGAGTAACCACCACCAACTGGCAGTCAGAAAAGATACTGAGAGCTTTTTTAGCCGTCTCGCCTGAAACTGAGGGCAAAACAACCTGCTTGACTTTTAGCTCCTGAGCTCTTACCGAGGCTCTTTGCAGAGTAGTTTCGGCATTTACCGCTCCCGGCTCATCAAAATAGAGAGCAGAAACCGATTGACCTTTAGCTTCAAGATTAAATTGACACATAACTTTCTCCCTTAGATTATTAGCTTAAAAAATTATCTGGCTAACAGCCAGACTAGTCAAGGCAACCATCTGATCTTAATTTTTAAAATTAAAAGGCCAGGACTTATTTCTTCTTAAAAAATAATGTAAACTTAATGGCTGAAAGGTAAACCAGGATCATAACCTGGCTAGAAGAACACGAAGATGAGAAAAGGCAGTATCTATTTCCGTGAATCATTAAGCATGGCTTTGACTTCCCTCCGTTCCAACAAATTGCGGACCTTTCTGACACTTTTAGGGGTGATTATTGGCGTCCTGACCATTATTGCTGTTGTCTCTGTTATTCAGGGGTTGAACAATTATGTTTATACCAAAATGTCTTTTTTCGGAGCCAACGATTTTGCTGTTTCAAAATTTTCCCCGATTATTTCCTCTATTAAGGATTACCAGGAGCAGCTTAAGAGAAAAGACCTGACTCTTGACGATATGAGGTCCCTGAGAAAGCTGTGCCACTCCTGTGAACTGATTGGGGCCTCGGTCAATGCTTCTCAGACAGTTAAATATGGCTCAAAGAGCATCAAAAATATCGAACTGCGAGGAGTAACTTCCGTCGATCATTTAATTGGCTCAGTTCTTGAGCTGGAGCGAGGACGTTATTTAACACCTGACGACGAAGAACGTTCGAGGTCTGTCTGTATTATCGGAGCCGATATAGCTGAAAACTTATTTCCAGGCCTGGACCCTCTGGGACGCTGGATCAAGGTCGGTCAGCAAAATTTTGAGATTGTCGGAATCGGGCAGAGAAAAGGCAAGATACTCGGCTTCAGCCAGGACAACTATGTCTGGATTCCGATCAGTGCTTTTATGAAAATCTATGGCAGCCGCCGGACAATCACTATCAACATTCATACTTCTACAGAGGAAAAGATGAAAACTGCCATGGAAGAGGTCAGGACGGTCTTGCGCTCCATCAGAAAAAGAACCTTTAATCAACCTGATGACTTTGCCTTCCAGACTTCAGAAACTTTTATTCAGCTTTACCGTTCAGCTACTTCCGGCATCTACTTTGCCATGATTGCTATCTCCTCCATTGCTCTGCTGGTCGGAGGAATAGTCATCATGAACATTATGCTAGTTTCAGTCACCGAAAGGACCAAAGAAATCGGCATTAGAATGGCTGTCGGTGCCCGCCGGCGGGATATTTTGATGCAGTTTTTAATTGAGGCAGCTATTATGTCAGGATTGGGTGGTTTGATCGGTATCATTCTTGGCTACATTATGGCCAGGGTGGTTACCCTGACCACTTCTATTCCTTCACGGATAGATCCTGCCTCGGTTATAGTGGCCATATTAATGTCAGCTGTGGTCGGGTTATTCTTTGGCCTTTATCCAGCTAACCGGGCTGCCAAGCTTAACCCAGTTGAAGCTCTGAGGTCAGAACAATGAAAGTCAGAACACAGCTCTGGCTGGAAATTTTTTCCATGTCCCTGGATTCTATTAAGACCCACAAAATGCGTTCTTTCCTGACCGCTCTGGGGATTGTCATTGGTGTCATGACCGTCATTGGTATGGTCTCGGTAATAGAAGGCCTGAATGCCAGTATCGCCGGAGAAATCGAACGAATAGGAAGCAATTTAATTATTGTCCAGAAATATGAGCCGGTGGCGGTTGGGGAAAGAACCGAGGAAGAAAGGCAGCGTAAAGATTTAAGCCTGGAGGATGTCGAAGCTATTAAGGAATCATGCCCTCTGGTCAAGGCCTTAACCATTCAGCTAACGCCTGATTTTCTCAAATTACCTGAAGTCAAATACCAGAACATCAAGAGCGACAATGCCATTATCTATGGCACTGACGAAGACTTTAATAATGTTTTTGCTGTTTATCTGCCGAAAGAAGGCCGGAATTTCACTCAGGCTGAAATCAGGCATAGTGCTCGCGTCTGTGTCATCGGGACAGAGGTAGCCGATGTCCTTTTCCCTCATATGTCTCCCGTGGGAAAGGAGATCAAAGTCGGGCAAGAAAAATTCACAGTTATTGGCGTGATGAGCAAAAGAGGACAGATGTTCGGTCAGTCTCAGGACAATATAGTGGCCATTCCTTATACATCCTTAATGAAATGTTTCCCTTATGATCCTTCCTCTCTTTCTATCACCATAGTTCCGAAAGAGGCCACGCAAATTAATGAAACCATTGAACAGGTGACCAATTTCTTAAGGTTAAGAAGGAAAGTCCCTCCCAATAAGTCTAATGATTTTGCCATTTTTACTCAGGAGAGTTTACTCAGCCTGTATAACCAGATAACGGGTGCAGCCTTTATTGTTATGATCATTGTTTCTTCCATTGGGCTTCTGGTCGGAGGAATCGGCGTCATGAATATTATGCTAGTCGCCGTTAAGGAAAGAACCAGAGAAATTGGTATTCGAAAGGCAATTGGAGCCAGAGCAACAGATATCGTCAAGCAATTCTTGATAGAGGCCGTGGTTTTAACTGGAATAGGCGGGATAATTGGTATTCTGGCTGGCCTGGCTGTTGCTCTGATCATTAAGCTGGCCACTCCCCTGCCCGCTTCTGTTTCCTGGTGGTCGGCAGCGGTGGGTTTAGCTGTCTCTATGGCAGTAGGACTTTTCTTTGGCATTTTCCCGGCCCATAAAGCTGCCCGCCTTGACCCGATTGCCTGCTTGAGATATGAATAAAAGAACTAAAAAAGTTAATCAAGTCCGCTTTGATTCTTGATGGCTTCAACACCTAGCCTCAGAGCTTCCTCGACTTTATCTTTTTCTTCACTGACCAGTTGCACCAGTGTTGAACTTCCTCCACCTTTCACGGTGATCTCAGCTTGTAGAACCGGAATAACCTGACGAACATCGGTTTTTAGGCTATCAGCAGCAGCTACCACCAGGTGAAAAGAATCTTCAGCCAAACTAGCCAAAACAGCTATAACCTCTGCACCATGAACAAGCTGCAGAGCTAAAAATTTTATCTCATCCTGAGATTTATCAGGAAATAATCCTGAAATAATCTTCGACTGGCTTCTGGCCAGCATTTCTTTGGCCTCAAAAACAGCCAGGCTTTCCTCCAGCTTTTTTTGTTTCTTTTTAAGATTCTTAAGTTCATTGAGCGTTCTGCCGGCACAGGCCGGCACTTCTTTCTCTTCAGAGGAAAACAGACGAGCGGCAGCCTGAAGCCAGTCCAGACGGTGTTTAAACTCAGTCAGTGCTCTGAAACCACAAACAAATGAAAAGCGGATATGGCCTCTGATTTTTTCCTGCCTGATGACTTTGATCAGGCCCACCTGTCCACTGCCTTCACAGTGAGTCCCGCCACAGGCAGAAAAATCAAAACCTTCAATTTCAACAATTCTAATCAGTCCGGTCTTTTTAGGCGGTTTCCTCAGCGGGATGGTAGCAATTTTGTCTTCAGCTAAAAAATAGGTTCTTACAGCCAGATCAGAAAACACTATCTCATTGGCCAGCCGCTCAACCTGAAGCAAGGCCTCATCTGTTATTGACTGAAGGCCAATTTCAACTGACGATTCTTCCTGACCAAGATGGAAGGCCAGAGTTTCTCCTCTGACCAACTGGTAGAAAGCCTCAGAAAGAATATGCTGGCCTGTATGCTGCTGCATATGATCGAATCGCCGTTCCCAATCAAGCTGACCGTGAACTTCATCCCCCGCCAGCTCTCCTTCCAGATAATGAAGAATTATCCCGTCTTCTTCTTCTACCTTTATGATTTTAACACCGTTTAACAATCCGGTATCATGAGGCTGTCCGCCGGATTCAGGGTAAAAAGCTGTTCTGTCAAGAACAACCACCCTCTGTCCGTCTCTAATTTCCCTGCCAATCACCCTGGCTGAGAATTCTTTAAGATAGGCATTTTCAAAATAAAGCTTTTCCGTCGACGGGTAACCAGTTTTTTCTTCGGTCATGGCCTTCTCCATTTTCAATATTCAATAAAAATATATTCAGGCCTCCTCAGACTTTAAGCACTACAGAGGCGTCTTTTTACTCAAAACGAGCCTTTTTATCTTTTTGCCGAATTTAAGATTTCTTACAGGAATTAAACCATTAACCCTTCTTAGTGTCCGGCTGAACCGGATTAAGTTCATCTGAAAGGCCGGCGGCTTTCATGATCCTGTCTGTCGTTTTGAAATGACATTTAGCCACCCGCCTAAGTATCTCAGGACCATGTTTTTCTATCAGCTGTAATCCAGCTTCTTCAACCTGAGCTGAAGCTCCTTTGGGCAGTACCAACCCAACTTCCCAGGACAGGTTTTTAAGCCGCCGGAGAAATTCAGCCCGGGCAAGAATTGAAGCTGCTGCCACAGCCAGGTCGGTTTCAGCCTGAGTTTTTTGAATCAGATTGATCTGCTTTCCTTTTTTAAGCAGCGCCTGCCCAACAAATTTTTCATCTCCAAATTGGTCAGTTAAAGCTACCTGACAATTTATTTTCTCCAGAATATTTTCTATCGCCCGGGCATGTCCCCAGGCCAGCAAGCGATTAAGGTTTTTAAAACGGCTATAAAGATCATTATAACGCTCGGGCCCAATAGCCACCACCGAAAAGATATAGCCTTTTTTTAACTCACTGGCTATTTCCAGCACCCGCCTGTCTGACAACCTTTTACAGTCTTTTACCCCCAATTCTTTCAAAACCTCGGCCTGATCATCGGGCAAAAAGAAACCAGCCACAACCAGAGGACCAAAAAAATCACCCTTGCCAGATTCATCCGTCCCGATATGACCTTTTGCCGGTGTAAACAATTCCGTCTGTTCCAATGTTGTTACCTGGCTTCTAATTTTTGGACAGCAAATTAACTTTTAACACTTTGTTAACCATTGATCTATAGCTCGGGCTGCTCGCCGTCCATCACCCATAGCCAGAATAACCGTCGCCCCTCCCCTTACGGCATCCCCTCCTGCATAAATTCCTTCCAGACTGGTGGCCATTGTCGAAGGATTGACTTCGACATTCCCCCAGCGTCCCAGGTTCAGCCCATCCACCTGACGTATTAGAAGTGGATTAGGGCTCTGCCCGATTGCCACGACAGCCAGCTCTGCCTCCACTTCAAATTCTGATCCGGGCACTGGAACGGGTCTGCGCCTGCCCGAAGCATCAGGCTCACCCAGAGTTAATCTCTGAAGCACTATCCCATTGAGTTTTCCTTTGTCATCTCCAAGATACCGAACTGGAACAGTCAAAAAATTGAATTTGATTCCTTCTTCCTCAGCGTGCTTGACTTCTTCCACGCGGGCCGGCATTTCTACTCTTGATCGGCGATAATAAATAGTTGCCTCCCTGGCTCCAAGCCTGAGAGCCGTTCTAACCGAATCCATGGCCACATTACCACCGCCAATGACGGCGGCCTTTTTAACTACTGGTACCGGTGTATCATATTCCGGAAATCTGGCCGCTTTCATCAGGTTGACCCGGGTCAAATATTCATTAGCCGAACAAACTCCTGAGAGATTCTCTCCCGGAACATTCATAAAAGATGGCAGCCCAGCTCCTGTCCCGATAAAAAAAGCTCTGTAGCCAGCCTGGCTGAGATCACTTAGAGTAGCCGTGCGGCCAACCAGAAAATTGGTTTTGATTTCAACCCCAAGGCTACAGATGAAATCAATTTCCTGATTCAGTATAGATCGCGGCAGACGGAATTCGGGAATCCCGTAAGTCAAAACACCTCCGGGAAGATGAAGCCCCTCAAAAATGGTTACCTGATATCCAAGGCGGGCCAGGTCGGCCGCCGCCGTTAAACCTGCTGGCCCAGAACCAATAATAGCTATCTTTTCGCCTGTAGCCGGACCGCAGGCTGATTCAGTAACCGCCTGATCATGACGTCTGACATAATCAGCAGCAAATCTCTCAAGATGGCCGATGGCCACCGATTCTTTCCTGGCTTTAATCAGGTTACAGTGTTTCTCGCATTGTACTTCCTGAGGGCAGACGCGGCCACAGATAGCTGGCAGCCCATTGGTTTCTCTGATGGTAGCCAGAGCCAGGTCAATTTCTCCAGCTTCAATATATTTGATAAAAGTGGGAATATCGATGGCTACCGGGCAGCCAGAAACACACCCGGGGTCACCGCAGTCAAGACAGCGTTGAGCTTCCTCTCTGGCTATGTCGAGGGAATAGCCCAGGTTAACCTCCAGAAAATTGCCTGCCCTTTGATCGGGTGGCTGCTCCGGCATTTTATGCCGTGGAATTTCCAGGCGATTGCGGGCTGGCACTGCCTGGCGGAGTGTTTTTCTCCATTCCTGTTCACGCTGCCTGGCTAATCTTTCTCTCAAGCCAGGTTCAAGAATTTCGTCTCTGCTCATCGGCCGAACCTTAATCCAATGTTTTATTCAAGTAACCGGCCAAGGCCAGCTCTTCCTGACGGAGGAAGGCTCTTCTCCGGTTAAAATATTCTGTCCAATCAACTCCATGACCATCAAACTCAGGCCCATCAACACAGGCAAAATGAGTCTGGCCATTAACCGTGACGCGGCAGGCACCACACATGCCTGTGCCATCAATCATAATCGGATTTAAATTTACCATGGTCTTTAAATTCAGCTCTCTGGTGATGTTTGAGACAATAAACAAAAGATAACTGCAGCCCATAACCACCACCCTGGAAAGTTCCTGACTGGCCTCTTTAATCTGCCCGATTATCCTGCCCAGGTCATGGCCAGAAGCAAAGCAATCAGCCCTGAGTACTTGCTGGAAATCATCGCTGACTTTTCTTATCTTATCTTCCCAAAAAATAAAGGCTTCATCCCGGCCCTCAGCCAGAAAAGTAACCTTATTCCCTTTTTGTTTAAATTCTCTGGCCAGAGGATAAAGTCCAGCCAGGCCATAGCAGCCCCCAACCAGAAGAACATGACCGAAGCTACCTATTTCAGCTGGTCGTCCCAGCGGGCCGACCACCGCCTGTAAAGAATCTCCAGTTTTGAATCTGGCCAGCTTTCTGGTGCTGACACCCAAATTCATAAAAATCAGATCGATAGTTCCCTGGTTTTTGTCCCAGTCAGCCAGGTTGATCGGCACCCGTTCTCCTGTCTCATCGGGAATGACCATAACAAATTGCCCTGGTCGCGCCGATCTGGCTATGTCCGGAGCGTCCACTACCAGATGGAATATATTGGGCACCAACCGCTCAGATAAGACTACCCTAGTCATTTTTTAGCTCCACCACTCCGCTCACCAAGCCTTGTCGATAAATATGGGAAAGGAATGAATCTGTTATAAGCGGCCTGATCACCAGGACCCTCGGCCTAATTCCAAATTCAGGTTTAATTGTTCGCACCAGAGTCTGGTTCTCAAGCCTGATAGCCACCTCTTGACCAGCCTCCAGTCCAAGACGGCTGACATCCTCCGGATTCATCAGGACGATGTCCGGATTTCTGGCCTGACGGTAACCGGGCACCTCCTTGGGGAGTTCAAGGCCGTAGCAAAGGTCAAGATTTTGTTCAACAATAATAATGAATTCCTCTTCTGAGGACCTGCTCTCATGACCGGACAGGTTGTCTCGAGTCTTGTGAACTATCTCCGGAAGAAGATATCTTTTTATTCCTGGCTCAAGCCCGGGCTTAAGATCAGAAATTAAAGAAGTTTCTTGACGGATACCTTCAATGATATTCATCACAGAAGCCGGGCATTCAGCTATTCCCAGCTCTTCCCTGAGTTTATTGAAAATTACCAGGTCAGACTGCGGCTGGTTTTCCTGTGGCAAACGGTTATGATTTGTTTTCAACCTGCCAGCATAATCCATAAAATGACCACCTTCTCCCGGTAAAAAGCTGGCCGGAATAAAGACATCGCTCAGCCCGGCCAACTGACTAAAAGATATATTATGAACTGCTAAAAACTCTGGTTTCTCCTGAAGGGGAAGATCTCCATAAACGTAAAGGTTCTTTATCTTTTTTTCTTTTATCCTGTCTTCAAGGCTTTTAATCTTATTTATTATTTTGACCTGTCCACTTCTAGCCCGGTCAGCCAAAAATCTTTCATTTATTTTTGTACTCAGTGGCAAAACCTGCCCACTCAGGCCAAGGTTCAAATTCCAGGCAGCCAGCAGGTTTTCCTGCCAGTTTTCCTGCCTTAAAAAACGCTGGCCAAAAATAAATCGCCAGGACTTATTTCCGGCCAATAAATCAGCCGCGGTCTTAACAGAAAAAAAGTCCAGTCCGCTGGCCTCGACCAGATCTTCTGGTTTATAATGACTCAGTCTGTCCGCCAGTTCCTTCAGCCCGGGGTAAAATTTAAGAGAATCAGGCTTATCCAGCAAAAGCCTTAAAATAGACAGAATCGCCAGAGATTCTTTTCCGGGAAGAGGTTTAAGCCGGAGCTCAGCCTGGGCTTCAATGGAATTAAATCCCGTATCAAGAACAACCATTTTGGCCCCGGCTCTCAGCTGCTTTTTGATCTCCAGCCAGAGGGTTACGGCCTCAGATTTTAGGTCAGAATCAAGTATAAAAAAACTGTCCCTTCCTGACAGACCCTCAGGACTCAATGAGTAATGGTCAAAGCCCAGGTGATTTTCCTGCTCAAACTCAGTTAGCCTGGCCAAAAATTCTTCTGGATAATACCAGAAGACATTTTGAAGAGCGAGTTTCTGACCAAATTCGATGAAAGCCATCAAGTTCTCGAGAGGAGCTGTTTCGCTAAAAACAAGGGCGGTTTCTTCCGAATTGACGTTTTTCAGACTGGTCGCCAGGACCGATAAAGCCTGTTCAAAAGAAACTTTTTCCCGCCCATCCTTTGTCCTGATAGAAGGGGCATCATTTAATTTATCGCCGCCCAGAAGGTTCCTTAATCCAAAACGGCCGCGCAGGCAACCAGACATAAAGACAGGCTGGCTTTTGTCAGAGGGAAAGATTCGGCGGCAGGATCCATCTTCTCTGATTTCTGCTTCCAGCTCGCAGCCACAGCCGCAGAGGGTGCAGATAAACTTCATTGAATCCAGCTTTTCTCCTTTGTCCTGAAACAAACCCTTTTCTGACATAGCTCCAGTCGGGCAGACATCCAGGCAAGCCGCACAGAAGCTGCAATCACTCTCTTTGAGAGGCCGGTTATAAAAGGTACCGATAGCGGTTGATTCTCCCCGGTTAACGAAAGTCAGAACATTTTCTCCTCTGATGTCTCCACAGACACTGACACACCGCCCGCACAGGATACAGAGATTCGGGTTATGACTGATAAATGGATCTCTTAACCATTGAGGATGGCCCCGATCTTTAAATTTAAAACTGACCTTCTTAAGATTTAAGTAAGAAGCAACCTGCTGCAAATCGCAATGGCCATCTTTCGGGCAGAAGACACAGCCTCCGGGATCATAAGCCTTGGCCATGGTTACTTTCATCTCATCGCAGTCAGATTTTTCTGCACACAACAAACAAAAATAGGGGTGTTCACTCAAAATCATTTCAAATGTGGCTTGCCTCAGTTTTTCCAGTTCATCGGACGAGGTCACGACTTCCATCCCGTCTTCAACCCTGGTGACACAGGCCGGGACAAATGACGCCCTGCCTAAAATTTTAATAAGACACAAGCGGCAACTCGACACAGGGGGCAGACCCTCCAGCTCGCACAGAGCCGGAATATAAATTCCAGACTCCCTGGCGGCTTGAAGGACTGAAACCCCGGCTCTGGTCTCAACCGGCAGGTCATTTATCTTTAGCTTTATTATAGATTTCTTTTCCATTTAATTATTCCCTGTGGACGTCAATGAAGCCTGCTGCTGGTTCTGGCCGCTGACCAGTTTTACTGCCTGAAATTTTTCTGGACAAACCGAAGAACAGAGACCGCAGGCCTTGCAAGCAGAGGTAATAATTTGAGGTAATCCAGATGGGCCAACCTCTATCGCCCCATAAGGGCAGGAATCCAGGCAAAGCAGACAACCCAGGCATTTATCTTCATCAATGACATAGGAAACAAGCTCCGAGCAAACCAGTGCCCGGCATTTTTTTTCGATTATATGTTCTTCAAATTCATGGCGGAAATAACGGAGAGCTGTCAGCACAGGATTTGGGGCTGTTCGGCCCAGGCCGCAAAGTGAAGCCTGCTGCATGGTCTTGCCAGTTTTTTCCAGAAGGTCAAGGTCAGACAGCTCACCCTCGCCCCTGGTGATTTTTTCGAGAATCCTGACCATCTGCTGGGTTCCAATACGGCAAGGGACACACTGGCCGCAAGATTCATCACGGGCAAATTTTAGAAAATAAAGGGCCAGGTTGACCAGACAGGTATCTTCATCAAGAGCAATTAATCCCCCCGAACCCATAATTGCCCCGGCCTTAGGCAAGGATTCATAATCAACTCTGAGATCAAATAAATCGGCCGGTAAACAGCCGCCGGATGGGCCACCAATCTGAATCGCTTTTATTTTTTTCCCCTGTCTGGCCCCGCCACCTATCTTATTAACAATTTCATTCAGAGTAATACCAAGCGGTACTTCAACCAAACCGCTGTATTGCACCTGGCCGACAAGTGAAAAAATTTTTGTTCCTTTGCTTTTGTCCGTGCCAGTGGTTGAGAACCAGGGAGCCCCATTTCGAATAATCAAGGGGATATTAGCCCACGTCTCGACATTATTGATAACAGTCGGTTTCCCCCACAATCCTCTCACCACCGGAAATGGTGGCCGCTGCCGTGGATTGGCCCGCTGTCCTTCGACCGAGGCAATCAGAGCAGTTTCCTCGCCAGAAACGAAGGCTCCGGCTCCCCTGACCAGTTCAAGATCAAAAGAAAAATCGGTGCCCAAAATCTTTTCACCCAATAGCCCAGCCTGGTGGAGGGTGGCCACCGCCTTCTCTAATCTATCTATGGCCAGTGGATATTCCTGGCGGACATAAATAAAGCCGCTAACTGCACCCACTGCATAGCCGCCAATTATCATTCCTTCCAGAACACTGTAAGGATTACTTTCCAAGATTCCCCGATCCATATAAGCTCCTGGATCCCCTTCGTCTCCATTACAGATCAAATATTTAGGTTGAGCAGTTACCTGTCTGGCCAGTTGCCATTTTAATCCTGTAGAAAAGCCAGCTCCGCCCCTTCCTCTTAAGCCAGAAGCCACAATTTCCTCGATGACCTCTTCAGGTGTTAACCGGTCTAAAACTGTCCCCATAGCCTGAAACCCGCCGTGCTTCAGGTAGTCTTCAAGGCTAAGCGGATCTAAATCAAGCTGCCTGTCAATCAACCAGCGAACCTGACCCTGGTAAAAGGGCAACTCCTCGAGCCGGGAAAAGACTTTCTGACTGCTTTCATCCTTAAAACCAAGTCGGGGTATAAAACGGCCAGCCAGTCCAGTTTCGAGCAGAATGTGTTTCACCTCTTTAGCTTTAACATTCGGGTAAAAGTACTTTTCAGGGAAAATTATAACGTCGGGCTCAAGCTGGCAAAAGCCATGACAGCCGGTCAATTTAAGGTCTACTTTACCGACCAGGTCAAGCTCTTTTATGGCGGAGTCGAACGCTGCCGCCAGGTCTAAAGCCCCCGAGGCCTGGCCACAACTGGCCGCTGACAGACTGATTATCCTGAGTCCAGACGAGCTCTGGTTCTCTTGATAACAGGCATTAAGTTCTTTTAGAGAATTAAATCTTACAGGTTCCATTAGATTTTTCCCCGGTCATCAAACCAGCCACGATTTCCTCGACTTCTTTAAGATGGACTCGGGCATGATAGTGCCCGTCAACTACCACCACCGGGCCGATAGCACAACAGCCCAGGCAATTAACTGCTTCGAGAGCAATACCTTTTCTCCGGTCGTAACCCCCAGGTTCAATACCGAGCAGTCTCGAAAATTCCTTCATAATGGCTTCTGAGCCTCGCACATGACAGGCAGTTCCCTGGCAAACTTTAATATGATGAGCACAACTCTGATCCAGTTTAAAAGCTGAATAAAAAGTCAGGATGCTAAATATTTCAGCCGGAGAAACTGAAAAATGGCGGGCAGTTTTCAAGACCACTTCTTCAGGAAAATAACCAAGCTGGTTTTGAACCTGGTGAAGAAAGAAAATTAAATTCTTTCTTTTCGCCGGGATGCCTTTCAAGATATTTTCGGCAACCGTCAATGCCTTCGAGCCACCAGCTGTATTATTTTTCATTGGCTTTCCATTTATAACCGGTCAAAAATTATCCTTCCGTCAACCATGGTCATCAACACCCTGGCCGACTTTATTTCTTCTGGTTTTATTTTCAAAATATGTCGATCAAGGACGACAAGATCAGCCAGCTTGCCAGGTTCAACTGAGCCTTTTTCCCTTTCAGAGAACTCGGCATAAGCTGCGTTTATGGTATAGCCCTTAATCGCTTCTTCCACCGATATCTTTTCTTCAGGTATCCAGCCATCAGGGTGGCGGCCATCAAGCGTCCTCCTGGTAACAGCTGCATAGATACCGGCCAGAGGATCAAGCGGAGCAACTGTCCAGTCAGAACCAAAAGCCAGAGTAGCTCCTGATTTTAAAAGTGAATTAAAAGCATAAGTCGTCTCAATTCTTTCTGGCCCAATTTTTTTCTCAGCCCAGCAGCCATCATCAATCGCATGATAAGGTTGAACTGAAGCGATAAGGCCCAGCTGCCCAAAACGGCCCATATCATCTCTCTGCAAGTGCTGAGCATGCTCTATCCGCCAGCGCCTGTCCCTTGGCCCATTCTGTTCAAACACTTTTTGATAGAGATCAAGAATAAGAGCATTAGCCCAATCACCGATAGCATGGACAGCTACCTGACAGCCTGCCTGGTCAGCCCGGAATAACCTTTTCTCCATGATTCCCTCGGGATACATATGGCTAGCTAACAGGCCACAATTCCCTGGCTCATCACTATAAGGCTTAAAAAAATAAGCAGTGCTGGAACCAAGTGAACCATCAATAAAGCCCTTCAGCCCAGCCAGCCTTAAAAACTGATCGCCGCTACCACTTTTCTCCTTCAACTGAAGAAAGTTATCAAGGTCAGATATTTGATCATAAACATAAAGCCGTGCGGTTAACTCGCCTTTCTGACGCAGGATTTGATAAACCTCAAAACTGGAAAGATCTGACATGTCATGAATAGAAGTAACTCCATGTGAAGCGGCTTCCTGCAGGGCAATCCTAACCGCAGCCAGCTTTTCTTCAAGGGATGGTTCTGGAATAATGGCATAGATTAGATCACAGGCGGCATCTTTCAGAATGCCGGTTGGCTCGCCAGTCAGCGAATCCTTGACAATTTCACCTCCTGACGGAGAAACGGTATCTCTTCCAATTTTAGCCAGTTTCAAAGCCAGGCTGTTAACCAGAACCATATGACCGTCGAAGCGATTAACACAGACCGGATGGTTAGGAGTAACGGCATCTATCCATTCCTTCCTGGGAAGTTCGGGCGGACTAAATTGCTCATGATCCCAGTCTCCATTGACTATCCAGGCACCGGAGGGGAGCTCGGAGGCTTTGGCCGCTATCCGGCTGATAAATTCTTCCCGGCGGCGGCAGTCACGGAGCTTGACAGATTTCAGAGCGAAGCCGCCGTTTAGAAAGTGTGTATGAGCATCGATAAAGCCTGGCAGGACGAACGCCCCCTTAAGATTAATCACTTTCGTTTCTGGCCCGATTAATTCTTTCACATTTGAATCCTGGCCGACAGCCAGTATTCTGTTCTGGTTTATAGCTACGGCTGAGGCTTCAGGCCTATCTGGATCAACAGTCCAGATCTGCCCATTAAGCAAGACTAAATCAGCCATGGCTTCTCCTTTTGGCTGGCAACTCGAGAAAAGAAGGCCAGTCATTATAACCAGGGCAATAAACTTCAAGAAAATAAATCTAGACATCTGCCTGGCCCTGATTTTTATCTTGCTTGACCGCTTCCTCAATCTTGATCTCCTTTTCCAGCCTGATTGGCCTTATGATTCCAGGCGGAACTGCCACTGGCACTCTATTAAAATACTTTATATATGATTTTATCTCATAAATCAACTCTGGTCTAGACCAGATGGGTCTTTTTACCAGCTTTGATTGACAAGCCCGGCAATCTAAGCTAATTTTTTAGCTGTTGAGCGCTTGTTGAACTTTAAAAATTAAAGGAAAAATGAAACCAGCCCTGATCAAAGTCTCTTCTCCTGGTAGAATCTGTCTCTTTGGCGAGCATCAGGATTACTTAGACCTCGAGGTCATAGCCGCTGCCATTAATCTCAGAATTTTCATTGAAGGCCGGCCCAGAACTGACCGCTATTTTTACCTTGACCTGCCTGACACCAATGAAAAAGACTGCTTTCTGCCTGAAGGCCAGTTGCCTTATCTTAAGCCGAGAGATTATTTAAGGAGTTCAATGAATGTTTTGCTTCGCCTCGGCTGTCATTTTGAGACTGGCTGGGATGTCCGCGTGACAGGTCAAATTCCGATTAATGCCGGCACCTCTAGTTCTTCCGCTATGGTCGTTGCCTGGATAAAATTTTTGCTGGAAGCTTCCGGCCATACTCATCTGGCACCCAGGCCAGAAAAAGTGGCTGAGCTGGCGCACCAGGCAGAAGTTCTGGAATTTAAAGAGCCTGGCGGGCAAATGGATCATTTCACTTCAGCCAGAGGTGGACTGGTCTGGATCAGGTTCAATCCTGAGCTCAGTTTAACCAGCCTTCAAGCTCCGCTGGGCATTTTTGTTCTCGGTGACTCACTGATGAAAAAGGATACAACTGGCACTCTGGGCTCTGTGCGTGAAAGAGTTAATCAAGGCCTGGAAAAACTAAAAGAAGAAAATCCCCTGCTTGATTTGAAAAATATAAACGAAAATGAAATCAGACAACTGGTAAAGAGACTCGCCCCAGAAATAGCTCGGCCCTTGTTAGGAGCGGTTTTAAACCGGGATTTGACCAGAGAAGGATTAAAAGTCTTAACCGCCAGTGCTTTTGACGAAAAGCAGTTTGGGCGTCTCCTTCTGGCTGAGCAAGAAATCTTAAGAGATCTCCTGGGAATCTCCACCCCCAAGATTGACCGGATGCTGCAAGCTGCCATCGAGCATGGAGCTCTCGGCGGGAAGATAAATGGTTCCGGCAGCGGCGGCTGCATGTTCGCCTATGCTCCAGAGGAGCCAGCGCGAGTAGCCAGAGCCATTGAAGATCAAGGCGGCAAAGCCTATATTATTAATGTGGATTCAGGATTGAATATAGAGAAAAATTTCTTATGAAGTCATAAATAGACAAAACTTTTTTTTATTGTAAAATAAATAACTGTTTAGAGCTTTTAAATTAATCAAACGGCTAAAGTTATATGCTAAGCAGCCCGGATGTCTTTAGTCCTGAGGAGGACGGATGATTGATGCCACAAAAATAAGAAGGGGAATGATTATCAAACTTAATAACGAGCTATACCGGGTGCTTGACTGCCAGTTGATTACCCCTGGCCGGTGGAAGGCCATGATGCAAACAAAATTAAGAAATATCAAGGATGGCTCGCAGCTCGAATACCGGTTTAGATCCGATGACCGGGTAGAACAGGCTTATCTCGAAGAAGTTGAGATGGTCTTTTTATACAGGAACGGAGATGACTTCTATTTTATGAATCTGCAGACTTATGAGCAGATAAAACTGGATGCTGAAGCCGTAGGCGACAGTGCTTATTATCTAATTCCTGATCTGGTTATAACCATTGAGACTTATGAAGGGCAGCCGGTGGGTATAAAACTGCCGACGACAGTCAACCTGACCGTAGTCGAAACCGAACCGATATTAAAGGGTGCGACTCAAAGCGCCAGTTCTAAACCGGCTAAACTTGAGACTGGCTTGATTATTCAGGTCCCTCAGTTTATAAAAGAAGGCGATGTGATCAAAGTCGATACCAGAGAAGATAAATACCTGGAAAGAGCCAAAACCAAATAGCCGCCCTGGCCGGGTAAAAGCTCACCAAAAAATCTCAGGGTTCAGATCAAAAATTATACTGATAAACCCCAATATTACCGAAACTGTCTTTTACCCTGATAATCAACAAATTATCTGAGCCAGCTTTTAAATCCAGGCTAAACTTGAAGTTCTCACTGGTTGAATCACACAACCCATCGACCGGAAAGACCACGTGCCAGTCATCAGGTTTGACCAGACATTTGACTTCTTCAATATATGAATATTTGTCTTCAGCTATAAATGAAACTTCCAGGCCGCGGCTGGTTTTAACTGCATTGAAATTCTTTACTTCGGGTAAGGAATTGTCAATGACCAGTGGGCGGGAAATCTTTTCCGCTTTCTTTTCAGTTCCAGGAGGATTAGCGGGCAAGTCAGAGGCTTCAATTTTTATCAGATATGTTCCATCAGGATAATTTCTGGTGTCAAAAGAAAAAACTTTATCGGTTGACCCATCTGCCATCAGGTGCCAGTTCTGATCTTTTTGCGGGCGGATATAAACCTTAAAACTCAGTTTGTCATCATTGCCATCGCTGGCTTCCCAGGTGATGGTTCTAAAACCCTGTCGCTCTGCTTTTTTGGGATTTAAGAAGAACCCACCTTCTTCTTTTTTGCCGGCACCTTCGTCCGATGCTTTTTCGAGGCCAAGTATCACCTCCTCCTGCTCAGGAGGCTTGAGATAAACCTGATTAGCCGGGAGAATCTCCAGGCGGTCGATGACCGGGGCCAGATTAAGCTGCTGGTAAAAAACCACAAGTTTCTGGACAGCCGGAAATTTCTGACCGGCCTGAGCTTTTAAGCTAACTCTAAGCTGAAGATACCGCCCCGCCGGGCTGAGTATTTTTTCGTCTGGACGGGCATAAGGTGGGGACCAGTCGCTCCAGGTATCATCAGGCTCTCCGGTATTACCGCTTCTGGACTGAATCTGAATAGTGGCAGCGGCTGGCAAATCAGCTTCCCAGCTTATTCTTCCCCAGATGGAAGCTCCTCCTGCCTCCAGAACAGAGCTTAGATAAGTACCAGAAAAATTGCCTTCAGGCAAAAGTGCACCCAGAAAAGCCGGATTATTGCCAATCAAGTAGAATTTACCATTTAACTCATAAAGAGCATAAAGCTGTTCGGGAACTTCTTGAGAAAGAAGCTCATAATCTCCGCTCTTATTAACGGCATAAAGCCTCCCCTGATTGCCGGTAGCAAAAATTATTCGGTTCCGGTTTTTATCAAAAATCAGGCTGAAAGGCATCTCTTCGCTTGAGCTCCAGAGCTTCCGGCTCAGACCTTCAGGCGAAACCTGGAAAATAGCCCCGGGGACCCGGTCAGATTTACTCTCTGCAGTCCGGCTGGAGCTGACCTCTGGACCGCTGACTTCCACCTGACTGGCAGTCACGACAATAGAGATATCCGTTTCGGGTTTCGTCTGACTGGAAACTGCCGAACGAATAGCTGCCGGTACTGACTTTGACGGTTGACCTGAGGTCGTTAGATAAATATTCCCTTCAGCATCAAGATCAATCGACCTGACCTCTTCATAAGAAGATTCAAAAAGAACACTGCTTTTGCCGCCAGAGATCTTATAGACGAGCCCGCGTCCCCCGCTTCCAGCCAGAATATCTCCTTTTGGCGTCAGTTTTAAACACAGGATATGATTATCTTTGGTCTTAAAGATTTGTTTTCCTTCACCGGTTGGAGCTATCTCGTAGATGCCAGCATTTTCTCCAACGGCGGCTAGTAGATTTCCCTGGCTGTTAAATTTAAGATCCCAGATATATTTTTCCTGAGGGTTGAAGAACTCTTCCCCCTTTCCTTTGGCCGTTATCCTGTATATTTTCCCGTTAGGTGAAGTTCCCGCCAGAAGATTCCCTTTTTGATCGACAGCCAGACAAGTCACATCAACTTCTGTCACCTGATAATAGAGCTCTGCCTTACGGTCCTCACTCAAGCGGTAAATACGTCCGTTATGCCCTGTTCCTAAATATATAACTCCGCCTGGGCCAAAGGCCAGAGAAAGATAAAATTCCTCAGGCGGCAAATCAATTCTGTCAACTTTTGGACCAATTGATAAAACCCCCTCTGAGGATAAGGTCACGCCCGAAAACTTACCCTTCAGGAAGTCCTCCTTTGATCTGATTTCCCATTTCCTCGGAGTTACTGCCTGAAGCTGGCTGACGAGTAAAATCACCGTCGCTAAATTCAGGATAAGATTTATTGCTCTTTTCATCTGACGTCTTCCCTTTTTTATTTTTTTATTTTAATGGGAATAGTGATGGCTCCCTTAAAGACATACGGAACAGGTAATTGATATTCACTTAAAGTCGAGCGGTTGATTTCAGTTAGATGAGCTGTGGCCGCACGGGGAGAGGTCAACATGGCTTTGTAGCCAGGAGGGACGTCAGGCCACTCTTCACCTTTAAGAAACAGGCCTGGCCTCGAAGCCAGCAATTTAAAATAAATTCGGTTATTTTTTCTAAGATTGCTGAGCAGACGGAGCAACTGATCAAGATTTCTGGGAGCGAAATCCTGGACACGGTAAAGGCTTCTTTCCAGCTGCTGCATGTAGGCCGCCTCAGCTACTACCAGCTCCAGCTCTGAGCCAGCCGGCACTGGAGGCACTGTGAATTCAACTTCTTCTGTTCTGACTTCATTGTTAAAAGTCCGGAAATATACCCTGGCTGTAACCAGCTCACCCGGGGCAACGGCATATTTATCAAGCAAAACCTTCTCCAGACTGGCTTGCCTGATTTCCTCCACCGACCTGATTTTAAGGTCAATCTGAGAGATTTTAACTGGCTGAAATTCATTATTATTTAAAAGGTAAGAAACAGCAGCAACCAAACTTGACAGGCTGGTAATTGGATTATCAAAATTTCCACTGAACAGATCTTCTAAATGGACAATTTGCCCGCGATCAAGAACAAGATTGGCCTCAAAATCAAGTGACAGGTCGCCATAAGATCTTTCTTCAGCACCGATCAGTGTCGACAGCCCGGCATTGAGTAAAGCCGGAGTAAGGATGGAGTCATTCACCACTTTTAATTTGAACTGTTTCTTACTGACCAGATTATCCTGAATTTCAATATTAACCGGAATATAACGGGGAAATTTGCCAATCTCTCCCAGAACACCATTAGTCCGATCCTCTGAAATCCGTCCGATCAGTTCACCGGTGGTAGCCAGTTTAAAAGAGCTTTCCAGGCTGGGCACAACTGTCAGGATTTCAGCCCTGGTCAGGCCATAATCAACCGCACCCAGGTTATAAAAAGAATGGCCGAAAGCCAGAATTTTCTCTCCATCGACATAAGTCACAGTACCAACCGCCGTCAGGTCCAGGTCTCCGCCCATCAGCTGGACACCAACTGCCTGGCCTTCGCTGACAGCGGCAGGGGGTGGAACATTTAAATTTAGAGTCTGACCGGCAGTCATCTTTGAGCCCAGAACCGGCTGAAAATTGTCGCCGGCAAAAATAGACTTGAAACTGTTAAAAGCCCTGGTAGAAAATCCGGAGAAGACCAGTGGAACTTTAACAGGAACAAGTGCTCGGTCATAAGAAGTAATTTCTGTCCCCTGTCGGCTCCAGTGCAAATAAGCTCCTCCCAGTTCTTCCAGGGTAGAAGACATATTTAGCCAGTTAATGGTCTGGCTTCCTCCACCCCGGGGAGAAATCCCCTTTACGCTAATAGCCAGCATATCTTCAATCGGGGTAATACCGGCAATAGCTTCCTTAGAAAAAGCATAACTAAAAGAGACGGAGCCTATAATTTTGCCCTCAATATAAACCGGGCTGCCGCTCATGCCGGCTATTACACCGGTATTTTCCAGACCCTGGCCGGTCAGCCTGGCCAGAATCCAGTTCTGTTTTGGCTGGACATTTTCTAAAATACCGAGTATTTCAACATTGAATTCCTGGATTTTCTGACCGGCAAAGACACTTTTGCCGACACCTTTCATTCCAGCTTTGACCTGAGAAAGAGGCATGATGACCGGCCCCGCCAGAAGCGGCTCGGCCAGCCAGCAGCTCAATAAAAAAATAAACAGAAAGGAAACATGATGCTTCCGGATCCTCAACTGTTTTGGACGAAACATCTTGATATTACCTTTTATTTTTATTTATTCTATTCTTAAGGATTACCTTCAGGGAATAAGTCCCAGCGACTGGCCGGCTTTTTGAAAAGCAGCCAGAACCAGATTGAGTTCCTCATCGGTATGATTGGCAGAATAGCTGGTTCTAACCAGAGCCTGTCCTTTGGGAACAGCTGGATAAATGACCGGCGTTGTAAAAATTCCTTCCTCTCTTATACTTTTCCATAAAGCGAAGCACAGGTCATCATCGCCAACATGAATCGGTATGATCGGTGTCTGGCTCGTCCCTGTATCATAACCCATATTTTGAAAGCTCTCTCTCATAAAACGGGTAATCTGCCACAATCTTTCCATTCTTTCTGGTTCGGATTCGATAACGTCGAGAGCCGCCAGAACAGCAGCGACAGAGGCAGGGGTAGCTGCAGCACTGAAGATCAAAGGGCGGGCCTGGTGTTTGATATAATTTATCACTTTCTTTTCAGCGACGACAAAACCCCCGATAGAAACCAGCGATTTGCTGAAGGTACCCATGATAAGATCAACTTCATTTTCAAGGCCAAAATGCTCAACCGTCCCCCGGCCGTGCTCACCAAGGACTCCAATCCCATGAGCTTCATCCACCATAACTCTGGCCTTATACTTCTTCGACAGCTCGACTATTCTGGGTAGATCTGCAATGTCGCCCTCCATACTGAAAACACCGTCAACTACGATCATTTTGCCCTTATCGGGGGGAATTTCTGATAGCACTTTTTCCAGGTCTTTCATATCATTATGTTTGAATTTTTTGACCTCAGCAAAAGACAGGCGGCAAGCATCGATAATGCTGGCATGGTCCATTCTATCGGTAATAACATAATCATTTTTGCCAGCCACAGAGGAAATAATCCCCAGGTTCGTCTGGTAGCCAGTCGAAAAACTCACCGCAGCTTCTTTATTCATAAACCTGGCCAACCGTTCTTCCAGTTGTTCATGCAAGTCAATAGTTCCAGTCAAAAATCTTGAGCCACAGGTAGCCACACCATAACGATCAATGGCCTCTTTGGCTGCCTCTTTAACTTTCGGATGATCAACCAGTCCGAGATAATTATTCGAGCCGATTAAGATCATTTCCCGGCCATGAACTTTAACTCTGTTTCCTTTCGCTTCAGAAATCGGCGTAAAATAAGGATAATTACCAGAAGCCATGACTTCTTCCACCCGACTAAAGTCATAGCACTTTTCGAAAATGTCCATTTATTTTCCTCCTAAATCCTCTCTTTTAATACACCTGCTTATTATACCTTCTTTTTGCCTGCCCGCCTGGCAGCTCTATTTTTTACCTTTTTATTCAATTTTTTTCAAGAAAAATTGACCAGCCAGGACAGTTTAGTTTAAAATCAAGTCATGATTGTCTTCATCACCGGGGCTTCAGGCTTTATTGGCAGCCGCCTGGTTGAGCATCTGCTAGCCAGGGGTGACAGCCAAATTTACGCCCTGGTCAGAAACCCGGCCAAGCTTAGCTGGCTGGAAAACAATCCCGCTCTTCGTCTGGTCAGCGGTGACCTTCAAACACTGCCGGACCTTCCAAAGAACATCGAAGTGGTTTTTCATCTAGCCGGTTTAACCAAAGCCACCAACCACAGCGATTATTATACTGTAAACCAGACGGGAACGGCAAGGCTTGTCGAACATATGATTCAAAATAGATTGAGCCCGAAGTTTATCTACCTGAGCAGCTTGGCAGCCGGGCGGCCGGCCGCCAATGGCCAGCCGGTCAGAGAAGACGAACCACCTGAGCCAGCTTCTCCTTATGGACAGAGCAAACTTCTGGCTGAACAAGAGGTTCTAAAATACAAAGATATTTTGCCAACAACGATTATCAGAGCAGCTGCTATTTATGGACCAAGGGATAGGGACTTTCTGCAATTTTTTGAGTTAATAGATCATGGCTGGATGTTTACTTTCAGTCAAAAGATAACCATGAGCCTGTGCTATGTGGATGATTTGATCATGGCCCTGGAGCTCTGTGCAGAAAAGAGCCGCGGTGAAGGAGAAATATATAATGTTGCTGATCCTGTACCAAGAACCTGGGAAGATATTGGCGAGGAAGCGGCCAGAATCCTGAATAAAAAAGTGAGGAAGGTAAAAGTACCTCTCTGGCTGGCCAGAACAGCGGCAGGAATGTCGGAACTGGGTTCAAAGCTGTCGGGTAAACCAAAGCCGTTAAATTTAAGCAAGTACCGGGACATGGAAAAACTATCCTGGGTAGCTGATCCTTCCCGAATCAAAGAAGAATTAGGTTTTGAAACAACCTGGCCTTTTAGCCAGGCGTTGGAAGCCACTATTAACTGGTATAAGGCTAATGGCTGGTTATAAGCGCGTGTTTAGAAAGCTTATTTCTCTCCTTTATGGCCAATACTCTGTTGATAAAGCTCAGATATAAATAAAATGGCAGCAAAGAATAAAACTAAATGAGAAAGAGGGGTGTGATTAATTCTGACCTGGGAAAAAAGATGAATAGTTCAATAGAAAAAAAACAATTTAAAAAAGAAAAGTTTAGATTTATAATTGATATCTAAAGCAGAATTATGATAGGATTTCTGTTTGAAAAAAGGCTTATTCTTATAAATTTAGGAGGTAAGAATAATGAAGAAGACAAGACTTGCCGTCGCCGGCACGATAATTCTCTTTCTACTCCTTGGTCTGGGTAACCTGTTTGCTCAGAGTGCCGAGGACAGCAAATTTCAGAAACTTCTTGAAAATTATCTGGATGAATACTGGAAATTCTATCCGACAGCTGCCACTCTGGCTGGTTACTATAAATATAATGACAAGCTGGAGGACCCCAGTTCAGGTAATGTTGATAAGAGGGATGAAACTCTGAAAAAGTTCAACGGTGAGATGATAAAAATTGACCGCTCGAAACTTTCAGTCGAGAATCAGCAGGCTTTAAACATTTTATTCGATCAACTTGATCTTGAATTTGTTAAGCTCGAGATGACTCTTCCCTGGGAATATAACCCTCTTTTTTACAATGATATCATTATCAATAGTATTCACGGCTTGCTGACCAAAGATTTTGCTCCAATTGATGCCAGGGTAAAGAGTGCCGCAGAGAGGGCCAGACTCATTCCCGGCCTCATTAAGAGAGCGAAAAGCGAATTAAAAACTCCAGCTCAGGCTTATACTGAGGCAGCTATCAAACAAATTGGCTACATCATTGATTTTTATAGGAATGACGTCGCTGGACTGGTAGCCAGTGCTTCTGATGCCAATAAGCAGCTTTTTCTGGCTGAAGTTAACAAGATGATCCCGGTTCTTGAAGATTACCGACAATATCTTAAAAGCGAGCTTTCGGCCAAGTCCACTGGGAATTTCCGTTTACAAGATGCTCACCGCCGGACAATTCAAAGGTTATCAGGCGCAGCCATCAGCCAGGAAGAATTGATCAGCCGGGCAACCAATGAGGTCAAAGCTATCAGAATGGAAATGCTTCTGGCCTGCTATCCCCTTCACAAAATGATGTATCCAGAAGTTGATATCGACAAATTGCAGGGGGATCAGGATACCATTATCAACAGAATAGTTAAGGATATCTTTGATAAGATAAAAGCTTTTCATCCAACTGCTGAAAATTTCGTTCCAACCGTCGCTGCTTCTGCTGACCGCTTGAAAAAGTTCGGTCAGGACACCAATTTTTTCCCTGTTCCAGCCGAAAACCTGAGCATAAAACCCATGCCGCTTTATTTCTCAAATCTTGGTTTAACCAGGCTGGTGGGTCCGGGTGCTTATGATAACGGTGGAAACTACTCGATGGAAATTATGCCCATTCCTTCTGATTGGGCACCAGAAAAAATCCAGGGTTTTCTTGAAGAACACAATAATTTTCTGATTGAGGTTATGACTGCCCAAAATGTTTTTCCTGGCACTTTTGTCCCACTGTCCATGACCAGAAAACCAAGCAGTTTGATGACCAGACTATTCCCGAATATGGCTTTAACACTCGGCTGGCCATTGTATGTTGAAAGAAACCTAATTAGCGCTGGTTATGGAGATTATGACCTCAGACTCAGGCTGGCCCAGCTTAAGCTAATGCTCAAAAGCGTGATGGATTTCATTATTGATCTGAATATTCATCAGGGCGGGATGACCAAGGACCAGGTGATGAGATATCTGACCGTGACCGGTTTCCAGAGTGAAGCGGAGGCGGAAAGAAAATGGGATTATTTAGTCCTCAATCCGGGTATGGGGGCTCTCCCTTATGTTGGCTTGCAGGAAATCCTTGACCTCGAAAAAGAAGTTCAAATGACCAAAGGCCAGGCTTTCAACAGAACCGAGTTTATTACCAAGATGATTTCTAATTCAGCCCTGCCGCCTTCTTTGCTTAGAAACCTGCTGACTCGGTAAGTAAATATTTTTACGGGGAGAGAAAATTTTTTCTCTCCCTTTTTTTATTCAGTCTTGCCCTGATCATTACCGCACTAAGGAAAATCAGAGAATAGAAGGAGGCTGGAATTATGCCAGAAGAAGCCTTGGTTTTGGTTGATTCCCATGCTCACCTCGACCTTCGAGACTTTAATGATGACCGGAATGAAGTTGTCCAGAGAGCATGCAAAAATGGTGTTAAATATATTCTCTGTCCCCTTGATGTCTCTTCCAGGGAAAGCCTCAATCAAGGCTTTAAACTTAAGGAAGAGAGAAACAACATCTATTTAGCTGCTGGACTCCACCCTCACGATGCACGTAAACTGGCTCCCGGACATTTAGTTCAAATCAGAAAAATGGCTGCTGCCGGTGAGATTGTAGCCATCGGAGAAATCGGCCTTGATTTTCATTACAATTTTTCTCCTCCTGATAAGCAGATTGAAGCCTTCAGTCAGCAGCTCGAACTGGCTTCTGAATTAAAACTTCCGGTCATTATTCACAGCCGGGAAGCGGCTCAAAAAATAATTGAAATTATAAAATCCTTGCCTTACCTCAGGGGAGGTATCCTGCATTGTTTCAGTGAAAGCTGGCCACTGGCTAAAACTATGATTAATCTCGGCTTTTTCGTCTCATTTTCTGGCATTCTGACTTATGAGCGAGCCACAGATGTTCAGGAAGCTGCCCGGCGCTTGCCACTTGACGTTTTGCTGGTTGAAACTGATTCGCCCTATTTGACTCCCTATCCAGAAAAAAAGACAAACAAGCGAAACGAGCCCGCCTTCGTCGTGACCACGGCCAGGAAGTTAGCCAGCTTGAAAAACATTTCAATCAGTCAGGTGGCCGAGGCTAGCACTGAAAACTTCTTCCGTTTCCTCCGATTGAAAAACACCAGCTTAGATGTTAAGATTTAGCCAACTTTTCGAGCTAAAGAAAAAAAATGAACGAGAGTTCTTCTCTTTCTACAAGTGACAGGTCTCAGTCGGTACCTTCGCTCTCTCTTATTTTTGCGCCTGTCCGGATTGAATTAATTGAAGTCGAAAAGCAATTGTTCGACTGGTCAAAGGCCTCGAGTCCGTCTCTAAGAGAGATAACCAGGCTGACCATTTCCAGGCCTGGAAAGCTGATTCGCCCGGGGCTCTTTCTGTTGATTGCCAGTCACTTTGGTTATAAGGGAAAAGATAGAATAAAAACAGCCGCGATAATCGAAGCTATTCACTCCGCCAGCCTGATCCATGACGATATCATTGACAACTCCACTCTGCGCCGCGGAGAAGCTACCGCCTGTAAAGCTTTTGGTCCTGAGTTCAGTTTACTATTCGGAGACTACCTTTTTATAAAATCAATAACCAGGGCCCTCAGTTTCAAAAATAAAAAGATAGTAAAAGTTCTGGCTGAGGCCAGCGGAAAGATGATTGAAGGTGAAATTGAAGAACTGGTTCAAAGTTTCAACCTGGAGTTAACTGAAAAAACATATTTTAAAATAATCGGCAAAAAAACGGCCAGCCTGTTTCGGGCTAGCTGCGAGCTGGCTGCGGAGTTAGCCGGCGCTCCGGCAGAAATAAGGTCGGAGCTTGAAGCCTATGGATTTAATCTAGGCCTGGTTTTTCAGATAGTAGATGACCTCCTTGATCTTAAGGGTGAATCCCAGGAAACGGGCAAGGCGCGCTTTTCTGACCTGCGGGAGGGGCGTATCACTCTGCCTCTGATTAGAGCTATAAAAACCTGGCCGGAAGAACAAAAAAAGAAAGTGGCTGACTGGCTGAAAAAGAGGCAGGGACGGTGGCCAGAGCCAGTCAACAGTTTTAATGATTTCCTGCTCGAGCTGGAAACCGGCGGCGCCCTCACTTCGAGCCTCAAAACAGCAGAAAAACTGGCTGATCGGGCAAAAAATTGCCTGGCAAAATTGGAGCCCGGTCCCTATCAGGCATCATTAATTAAACTAGTAGATTTTGTGCTCAGAAGAAAAAAATAATTACAGAGTAAAAAGAAGAGGCTGAAATGATTGAAATTGAAGTTAAAATCAAGGTGCCAGACCTAAAAACTGCCAGGCAGAAACTTCTGGATATGGGTTGTGAGATCGTTCGTGATTTTTACCGTGAATGGAATGCTCTTTATGATTTTCCTGATGGCCGACTGGCCAGCCGGCAGGAAGCCTTACGGCTGCGGTTGGCCGGTAAAAAAGCCTTTGTCACCTATAAAGGACATCCACAAAAATCGAGATCATTTAAAATAAGAGAAGAATTCGAATCAGAAATAAAAAGCATCAGGGATTTTAAAAAGATTCTTAAAAAATTGGGACTGAGCCCAGTTTTTGAATACCGAAAAAAAAGAATGCTTTTACGTTTTGACCGGGTGAAAATTACTCTGGATGAGTCAGAAGTCGGCTGTTTTTTAGAGCTTGAAGGGAAAAGAAGTGATATCGTCAGACTGGCTAATAAATTGGGTTATAGCCGAAGAGATTTTATTACTTCAGATTATGTTCAGATGATTATGGCTAAACGCCAAAAGGATTATTCATCCTCATCTGACTGATCTTCATCTTCTACCTCGTTTTCATCTTCTTCAACTTCAAATTCTTCCCCCAGCTCTTCAAGATCTTCTTCGCCAATTTCCTCTTCCTCTTCTGACTCAACTGAATCATACTCTTCAACCTGTGCCTCGGTTTCTGTTTCGACCGCTTCCAGAGGCAGAGCTTCAGTCAGAACAACTTCTTCCTCGCCTGTTTCTTCTGCCTTGTAAGGCAGGATTTCATACTGGACAGCACCTGATCTAACTTCCTCTTCGGCAATCCGGATCGGGTTCTTATATTTAGCTTTTATCTTGGGTCTCTCTCCTTTTAGAAGCTGCTTGGCTCTCTGAGCAGCCACAATGACAAAGCGGAATTTGCTATCAAAGGTATTCTGTTCCAAAGTTGGTCTCTCCTTCTTCTGTTATCTATCCAGACATTGCATCAAAATAGCAGATTTTACTTTAAATATCAAGCAAACGTCTTCTAAGAAAGGGCCCTTCAACTGATCAATTTTCTGGCCTTTTTGATCCAGTAATTTTCATCTTCAGCCCCAGAATTTTTTATTGACAGCCATATTAACCTGTGTTAAAGAGAGAAAGATTAAAATTTGATAACAATTGGCAGCCTGAAAAGACTGACACATCTAACATAGGAGCAGCTGAAATGGAACTTTTCCTGAATAATTTGGCGAGCTGGCTGGATAAAACTGCCTCTAACATCTGGACCATCATGGTTCCGATTTTATTTGGGGTTGGCTTGATCCTAACCATCAGACTTGGCTTCATTCAATTCAGCAAACTGGGCGCGGCTTTTAAGATTATGTTCAGCCGCCGTTCAAGAAAAGGCGGTGGAGAGGGAGACGTCTCCCCATTTGCTGCTGTTTCCACTGCCCTGGCCGCCACGGTCGGCAATGGAAATATTGCTGGCGTGGCAACTGCCCTTTACTGGGGCGGACCCGGGGCCATCTTCTGGATGTGGATTTGCGGTTTTCTGGGGACGGGAACCAAATTTGCCGAAGCATTTTTGGGAGTTCTCTACCGGGAGAAACATCCTGACGGAACAATTGCCGGCGGTCCGATGTATTACATCAAGAACGGCTTGAACAAGACCAAATTTGCTGTCTTTTTGGCTGGTTTTTTTGCTGTTTGCGGAGTCTTTGCCTCTCTCTTCGGCACCGGTAATATGATGCAGAGCAACCAGATGTCCTTAGCCTTTAAAACTCAGTTTGGTATCTCGCCCGTTATAACCGGGGCAGTGATTACCTTTTTTGTTGGTCTGGTGGTTATCGGCGGAATTAAAAGGATTGGTGCCGTAGCTGAACGCCTGGTGCCAGCCATGATTGTTCTCTATCTGGCAGCAGGAATCATTGTCCTTATAGATAATGCCGGTGCCTTACCCAACGCCTTCAAATTGATTTTCCAATATGCCTTTACACCGGCAGCAGCGGTCGGCGGTTTTGTTGGTGCGGCCATCAGACAGGCTGTTCAATTCGGTGCCAGGCGCGGCATTTTATCTAATGAAGCTGGCCTGGGAAGCGCTCCAATTGCTCATGCTGCCGCTCAAACCCCCAGCCCACTTCACCAGGGACTCATCGGGGTAATGGAAGTATTTATTGATACCATCATTGTCTGTACTTTTACTGGAATCATCAATATTTCTTCCGGCGTGTGGACCAGTGGAGTGTCAGGCTCAGCCATGACGGTCTCTGCCTTTTCGAAAACTCTTCCCCATTTAGGTGGAATTATTGTTGCTATTTGTTCATTTTTCTTTGGCTACACTACACTAATCGGGTGGTGTTATTACGGCGAGCAGTGCCTTAAGTATCTGTTTGGCATCAAGGTGGCCATGCCTTACCGCCTTGTTTTTATTGCTCTGACCTTTATTGGAGCTGTGGTGTCTATTGAAATCGTCTTCTTTATGGGTGATATTGCCAATGCCTTTATGGCTTTGCCCAACCTGATTGGTCTGCTCTTGCTGTCAGGAGTGCTGGCACGAAAGGTCAAAGAAATGAAGAAACGTTATCCCAATCTCCTCGAATAGTAGGTGCAGTCCTTATTTTCGGGTGCACAGCTCTCTCCCCATCCAGGAGAGCCAGTATATTGGGCGATTAAACGTCTAAGCCAGGGACTCTGAATAGATTACTTCAGGTTAGAAAATATAGCAGTATCTGACATTTAGGTTCCGGGGTTTCCCCCTCCCCTGACTGCAGGTACCTAATGCGTCGATTCTCCTGCCGATAAAATCATTGGAAGGAAGCCCTGGGGAATATCTATCTTGGTCGCATACTTAAAGCTAAAAGAAGACGCAGAAAGCGAAGCAAATGTTGGAAACGGATTCATGGTTCTCGCGAAGAGTTTGTACCCCTCCACTACAGAAGCTTTAGAAGAGACCTGAGTATCTCTCAAAATAGCCGCATTATATCAGCTTTTTTCTTCATTCATTTTTTGGTGAATAGAGAGACCTCCCTTTAAAAGCAAGAGGGACGGTAAGAATGGTTGTCAGTATTCTTTTATAATATCGTCCTCAGTTTCGAAACAGCCATCAAGGCCAGCCGAACGCAAGCGGAAACTGGTCTCAGAAACTTTTTCGTATTTTATATTGCGTCCCCAACCATCGGTTAAACTCAAGCTATATGACCTGGTTGCCTGCCATCCTTTTAGCGATTCTGGCGCCTCCTGGCCACTTTCTGCCATCCATTCGATAATAGCCCTCGACAGCGACTCAAGATTAACCGCAGTTAACTCACCTCTGGTCTGATTGAAACGGGAAATATCTTCTTCTACCGGGGCTTTCTTTTCTGTTCGCATAAAATAGGCAAAATAAATAATGACCATGGCCAGCAGCAGGATGGCCAGAGCACCTTTTCCCTTCACTTCCTCCTCGCGAAAAAAAATGACCCGTGAAGGACTCGAACCTTCAACCCGCGGATTAAGAGTCCGCTGCTCTACCTGTTGAGCTAACGGGCCAAAAATTCTTTTTAAGTTTAGATTAGAGTCATTAAATTGTCAACAGAACAAAATTTCCACCTGTCTAACTTTTTTACTGAATTTTTTCCTCAACTGAGTATAATGGAAATCTTAAACTATAAAGATACTGCATGGAGGAAAAATGAAAAAAATCAACCAAAACCGGATGAATGGTTTTATTTTTCTGGCTATTGTGGTCGCCTTTATCTTTGTCTTAGAACTGATCATTTTACCGGTCGGCCTTTTCTCCCAGGATAGGCTGAAAACTTATCCCAATTATGATCGCTATGAGAAGTTAATGAAAGAGATACGCGAAGTAGCTAAACTTGGCTCTCTGCGTGTTACCTGGAAAGACGAAGGTCAGGCTTTGGAGTTTGTCCGGGATGGTCAGCAATGGCGTTATGACCTCAGGACAAGAAAACTGACAAAAACTGGTGAGGCCAAGGAACAGCCACCAATGGCTTTTGCCCGCCGGGCAGGAATGCCCGAACGTGGCCGGCAATTTGCCATCGCTGAATCGCCTGACAAGAAATATAAGGTCGTCTATCGAGACTGGAATCTCTATTTGGTTGATCAATCCACCAAAGAAGAGATAGCTGTAACGACTGATGGTTCAGATAAGACCAGAGTTAAATATGGCTCAGCCTGCTGGGTTTATGGCGAAGAGCTGGGTCAGACAACTGCTATGTGGTGGTCGCCCAACAGTCAGCAGATTGCTTTTTATCGTTTCGACGAAAAGGAAGTACCTGACTATTACCTTCAACTTGACCAGACCAAACTCTACAGCAAGATGGACATTGAGCCTTACCCAAAATCCGGCCAGCCTAATCCAGCAGTTGATCTTCTGATCTATGACTTGAGGAACAAAAAGGTAACGACCCTTGATGTCCGTCAGGGACAGCCCTTTTCCAATGAAGTCATCGGGCATTATATTTACGGCATCAACTGGACTAAAGATGGCCGTGAGCTTCTTTTCTTCCGGGCGAATCGCAGGCAAAATATAACCGAACTGGCTGCGGCTGATCCGGCTACTGGAAAAACCCGGGTCGTTGTCCGAGAAGAATGGCCAACTGGATGGGCAGAGAATTCGCCCTCCATCACCTGGCTCAAAGATGGGCGGCGTTTCATTCTGATTTCAGAAAAGACTGGCTACAAAAACCTTTATCTTTATGACCTCAGCGGAAAACTGCTGGCCACCTTGACCAACCATCCTTTTGAGGTTGGCAGCGTTTTAGCTGTCGATGAGAAAGCCGGAGTCGTTTATTATACGGCCAGAAGCGGCGATAATCCCATGAAGCTACAGCTTCACCGTGTGTCTCTCGCCGGGAAAAATGACCGGAGGCTGACTGACCCGGCTTTTAATCATATGATCGATATGTCCCCTGACTGCAAATACTATGTTGATATCGCTCAAACGCATGATATTCCTCCTGTCACCAGGCTCTACTCTGTTTCTGGTAAATTAATTACTGAACTGGCTAAATCCGACCTTAGCCAGTTTGAAGCTCTCGGTTTGAAGAAAGCAGAGCTTTTTACGTTTAAAGCGGCTGATGGACAGACGGATTTATATGGATTGCTGCAATTCCCCTCAAACTTCGATCCAGGCAAAAAATACCCCTTGCTGGTCAGTGTCTATGCCGGTCCAGCCACTAATGGCGCCCGCGAAACATTTAGTGTGCCAAGTCCAATCACCGAATTAGGCTTTCTGGTGGCCAGCCTCGACTCTCGCAGTGCTGCCGGACGCGGCAAAGAATTCCTCGATGCGATTTATGAGAAACTCGGGACTGTTGAAATAGATGACCAGGCAGCCGGAGTTAGAGCTCTCAGCCAGAGGCCATATGTTGATGGTGGCCGGGTGGGGATTTTTGGAACTTCGTATGGCGGTTATGCTTCTATTATGTCGATTTTGCGACATCCGGAAGTCTTTGCGGCGGCCAGCGCTTCTTCCCCGGTAACAGGCTGGGAACATTATGATAGCATCTATACCGAGCGCTACATGTGGTTGCCAGAGGAGAATAAGCAAGGCTATAAAAACGGCAACGCCCTGAACTTTGTAAACAATCTCAAGGGGCGCTTACTGATTTATTATGGCACAGCCGACAATAATGTTCATCCAAACAATGCCATGCAACTCATTCAAGCCCTGCAGAAAGCCGGTAAAAGTTTTGAAGTTCAGGTCGGACCGGATCTGGGCCATACCAGTGTTCGCCAGGATCGTATGATGGAGTTTTTTATTGAAAATTTAATTTTCAATAAATAATAGCAGGCTAAATGAATTACATCGGAAAATAATTTTATTTGTAGCCGGTATATAAGTCTCCAATGAAGCCCCTGTAGCTGAGGGCCGGAAGCCATGTTTTAACCTGCCCCACCAGTCACGGGAACCAATGCCGTTGGTTCCACGGTTAGTAAGATTGGCAGATGCCCTTCCGCTATGGGGGCTCCTGGCGAAGCCAGTGTTTCGACCGCATCTATTGGTAAAAATCACCCCTAAAATCACCCCCGGTGACCATTGCCTCTTGAAGCTCAAGTTCATAATCTGCTAACAGGAGGCGAAGGCTGGCAGTCCTGAAGAGCAAACATATTAATCTTGTTGCATTTGGTTAAACAGCTGAGATAAAATTAGGCCAAAAGATGAGTGGGCAGAGATAAATAGGATAAAAAGGATGAAAGAAGACAAAGGGTTTACTTTTATTGAGATTATTGTTGTTCTGGGCATAATCGGGATAATTCTGGCTGCTTCCTATCCAAGCATTCTCAACGTTCTTGAGGTCAGGGCCCTGGAGAGCGCAGCCAGGGAGCTTCTGACCACACTGGAAGCAGCCCGTTATACAGCTGTCAATGATAAAGTTAACTGCCGGGTTCGTTTCTTTGAAGAGAACAATCAGTGGCGATATATGGTCGAAGTGGAGCAAGGCGGCCTTAAGGGAACAACCCCCACCTTTACCTGGAAGCCTGTCCCCAAGTTCATCCAAAAGACTCTTCCCCCAAAATTTAATCCACAGATTGACTTGCCTGAGAAGAATCGGGAAATAGTTTTTTCTCCCCTGGGGATAGTCGCTAACTATAATTTCACCACTCCTCAGAACTTTCAGATTATTCTAAAGAGCGATAAGCTCAAGAATTTATCTCAGGATAACCAAAGAATAATTACCATCTACGCTGGCGGTTCTATTGGCTACAAAAAAGCCAGAGGGTAAGAGGTCAAAAAGGAGCTTTCGTCATGAGGAGACGGGCAATTACAACCAAGACACCGGTTAAAAATAGCTGGTTGAAAACAACGCTTAAAATCATCAAGGGAAAGAATAATAAAAACCCCAGGGGCTTTACTTTGATAGAGACAATTATCAGCCTGGCTCTGGTTACGGTGGTTTTTGTCAGCCTGGCCCAACTTTTTACCATCAGCATCATGCAGAATGTCAGGTCGCATGAAATCAGCAATGCCATCTTTCTGGCCCAGCAGCAGATTGATTATTTGAGGACATTAACTTCGCAAGAGTTAAATGATTTTCCTAATACCACCATCGGGGAAAGTAACGACGAAAGAATAGATATTAATGCTGATGGGACTATAGATTTCAGGAGACTCACTCAGGTCCAACCATCAGCCTCTGTAACCGCTGGCTTTGACGTTCTAATTTTGGTCTTTCCTCCGGCATATCAGGATACAACGGCTGATCTCTTGATCGCCAATCCCGAAAAATATAAAGCCCGGGCTTATATCCATACTATTATTTCCCGTTAGCTAAGTTTATTTAATTGAGGCCTGATTGGCAGGTGAAAAATGAGTGAAAAAAGGCAAAAGGAAAAGGCAAAATCAAATAAACAAAGGGGTTTTAAACTTTCATTTTTAGACTTGAAAAGACGAAAGAACTCGTCCGGTTTTACCATGATCGAACTCATTATCTCTTCAGCTATTATGCTGGTGGTGATTGTCGGGGCTCTGGCTCTTTATTCCCGCAGCAACCAGATTTCGGTTGACCAGGAACAGTATGCCGAACTTCAGCACGATGTCCGCTCAGCCATGTACCTCATCACCCGGGACCTTCGCATGGCCGGCGCGGGGCTACCACCGGAATTCGATATGTATGCTTTTGAAGGATTTAATAACGAGGAGATGGGAACAGAGGTTAGACCGGATCATTTGAAAATCATGGGCAATATTGATGAGCCCCTCAGCTTGAAGATTTTAAGCTATCAAGGCGGTCATGGTGGTGGTGCAGCCGACGTGGCTGTTTATGACGGAAGCTTTGAATTATTTCCATATAAAGATACTTTTTACGAAAATAAAATGGTGTTAATCTTACCAAATACGACTTCGGCCTGCCGGGAGGGAGTAATCAGGATGATAACCCATGTGACCAGGAGTGAAGGTGGCACTAACGAAAAGATTAACACTTCGCCGGGTCCTTCCTCCGGGATTAATCCTCCCGGAGGGTTAACGGCTGATACTACCTGTGACCCGGATGATTTCGATAACGGGCTGATCATGTTTGTCAATATTAAAGAATTCTGGCTGGATACTTCGGGCCACGTTGCTTTAAAGGGCCACGATCTAACTCCTGGCCAGAACGGATATATCGGCGAGTCCGGAGTCTTATATGTTACTGATAATGGGGTCCATTTGCCTTTAGCCCAGAATATTGAAAACCTGCAGTTTGAATATAATGGAGATCTTGATGATGATGGCCAGCTGGATGGCTTTGAGCCCTGGTCCACTGCCTGGACTATTGATCAAATTACCCGCATCCGTCAGATCAGAGTTATTATCATCGGCCGGACTCCCAATAGATTCACTTCCGTCTCAGGTAAGGTTCCAGCTAATATTTATAATTACCGCCGGCCTAATATTTCTGATTCGCCTGCCAGTGCGACTGATGATTACCACCGGCGGTTTGTCCTGGAGACAACTGCTAATGTCAGGAATTTAAACCTGAATCTATATAATACGGGGCAAAGATGAGGCAGAAAAGAACGATCAAAATGGGCAAACACAGGTTAGGCTTAAGAACTTTTCTTACTACTATTAGGTATTTAGACAAGCCAGCAGGATCAGGCCTGATGGTGGTTATCCTGGTCGTAGCCTTTATGCTGGCAGTTGGAGTGGCGGTTTTGACTGTGACCAGTTCCGGTCCAAAAATCTCAGCCAGCATGCGCTATCAGGAAGAAGCCTTCAATGTGGCTGAAGCCGGTTTCGAAGCAGCCAGGATACGCATCAGTGAGGAGGGGTGGTCAGATTTTGGCGATTTATACCTGAAAGGGGTCACGAACGGGGGAATAGATGTCCCTTTTATCGGTAATGATCCAAATAATCCTAATCCTGGTTATTTTAGGTGTATGACAGATGAACAAATACTAAGTCTCATCGATAATGACCACAATGGGCAACCCGATAGTGTACCTATTCAAAGTTTTGTCTTTTTTGAAGAACCTTTTGTCTATAGTCAGACTGAACCAGCTCAAAGTAACGATCGCTTTACAGTCTTTCTCATTGATAAAGGGGCGGGCAATGGATCTGCTTCTGATCCGCTCAGCGCTCTTCTGGTCTGCATAGGTGTGGTCAGATCAGGCCCTGAGGTGAGTGATAAAATACTGGCTACCAGCCGGCTCGAAATAGAAGTCGAGATTGGTATGGCACCATAAAAGGAAGAAAATCTTTTAACTTAAGAAGTTATAACTATCTAAGAGATAAAAAAAGGCAAAGAGACAGAAATGGCTGACCAGAAAAAACATGAACTGAACATTACCAGGAGGGAACCGCAGCGGGTATCATTGTTTATCCAGACAGAATCTTATTGGAATATGACACTTAACGAAAAAGGGAGGCAAGCTGGTGAATAAGAAAATAAAAATATCATTGATAATCATTCCACTTATCTTGCTCTTAGTGTTAGCTGTAGATTTTCGGGCACAGCAACAATGCACGGAGTATGCCGTAACTTTTGTTGAAAATTTTGACAATGTTCAATTTAAAGACGAAGAGAATTCGTCCGTTCTTCACTGGGGCGAAGGCTATATTACCTTGAAACAAGCAGGAATCTTACAGGACTTTCCCGTCCCAGCGAATTTTCCCACCTGGATAAGTATGGTGGCTTATGCCGATTTCGATCGTGATGGATTGATGGATATGATCGGAACCAGCGATGTCTATAGCCGTAGAATTGCTTTTGTCAAGAATATGGGAGGTGGAACCTTTACACAGAAATCACCTTATATTAGAAATGATAGCTCCAAAACCAAGCTAGTATCTCTGCTGGCCGGAGATTTTGATGGCGATGGTTGGCCTGATTTTATGTATACTCGCTCAGCAGGCAGCGCCAGTGATCGCGTTAGCTCTATCCAAGAAGTCTCATTTTACCGTCACAAGCATACATTTAGTGGTGAAGTACCACAGTTTGACCGATATGATTACACATCCAAGTTAGGGGGTGATTTAGAGCTTGGCTGGGCTTCTAATAATGCCGTCACCATTGACATTGATAAGGATGGAGACCTGGATATTTTATATGGCAATGGCTTCGGCCAGGTCATTCTTTTGAGAAATGATGGAACAAAGCCATTATCCAATACTGGTAAATTTACAACAAAAGTTCTAATCGATGCCAGAAGTGGTGAGTCAGGTCACAGATGGAATGAACGCGGAGCGTCGGCTATTGGACTCGGTGACTTTGATAAAGACGGAGATGAGGACCTTATTGTCGGCTCGGTGAACTGGAGGGGGCTCAAATATTATAAGAATGACGGCTCTCAAAATTTTACTTTATACAAACAATTAGGGGATATCAGTGGCTCGCATAATTTGAACGATAATCTCTATGACGGAGCAGCCACGGCCATTGCTGTCGCTGATTATGATGGGGATAAATATTTAGATTTTGTTGTAGGAACAGATAACTGGAATCCTCAAGAAGTCTGGCCTCCTCAATACTACACGGGATCATCAGACCGTTACTATTGTGGCAGCGAACGGATCGATTATACCACCGGGACAAAAATGGGGGGAAAGGTCTTTTATTTCAAAAATGATGGCCATGGAGAATTTCAAGTCTCCAACACTAAAATCTTATATAATGGTCCTCAGCTCATCTCGCAGGGAAAATGCGGGGCCTATGATTTCGATTTCGGGCTTCCTTTAGATTATGACGGAGATGGCGATCCAGACTTTATGATGGCTGATGGGAACCATTCCGCCTTTTACTATTGTTTTGATAATGTCTTAAGCGATAGATATAACCTGATAGGGGTAGGCCAGTCCACAGATATTACTTCTGGACTTCTGGACCGGACGAGATTCTCTATCACCAAAATTCAATTTACTGGCTTAAGCCAATCAGTCATGGGTAATCCTTCGGGTCTGACCGTTACTTACTATGTCTCCAATAACGGAGGGGCAAGCTGGGAACTTTATGGTCAGTATGCAGGTCGTCAAATTAGTAATTACACTAACCTGCCTGAACATACTTTCACTTCTTTCGGAACTGATTTAAGATGGAAAGCCGTGCTGGAAGCAACTGACGATTATACTGATCCTAACAGCGAATATCACGGAACTTCCAATGATACGCCAAGAATTGACCGAATTGAGATCAAATACACCTATGTGGATAGGAGAGAATATTCACGAACTTCCGCGGTCTCTGCTCAGGTTAAAATAGGTACAGAAAGTAATGAAAAGAAACTTATTATTGCCGCTTCCTTCATTTTCCCTGGGTGGGAAGGCCATTTAAGGGCTTATGACGTAACCGGGATGACAGCCCTGAACAATACTACAACTGTTTTAAGGACCATCAGTACATCGGACCTATCTTCAACTACAGGCAGACAAATAGTGGCTGAGGGGGCTGACATTCTGTGGGATGCGGGCGATTTGTTATATTCCCGCTCTGCGGCCAGCCGCACTATCTATACGGCTGTTCCTAGTGGTTCTGCTCTCCAGAGAATTGCTTTTTCAACCACCAATGTCGCCACTCTCGGGCCAATTCTTGGGGATCAAAATAATGATAATGAAGGGTTGATAGATTTTATAAGGGCTGGAGGCCGGGATTGGAAACTGGGTGATATAAATCATTCGAATCCCATTCTGGTTGCCCCGCCTGACGGGGAGTCAAATGTGATGGGCTCTGATTATGCTGAGTTCAAAAAAACCTATGAAGAAAGGCCAAAAGTTATTGTGGTCGGAGCCAATGACGGCCTGCTCCATTGCTTCGATGTGGCTACCGGTCAGGAACTCTGGGCATATGTTCCTTATAATTTGCTTCCCAAATTGAAAAACATGCGACTTGTTGACCCAACAACAGGACAGAGATATTTCAATAGAGATGTTTATGTTGATGGATCGCCGACTTCAGCTGACGTTTACTTTGGCGGAGACTGGCATACCATTCTGATCTGTGGTCAGGGACCGGGTAAAGGTAGTAGCATCGGCGGAGGGTTAAATTATTATTTTGCTCTTGATATCACCGATGTTACCAGTCCTCAGCCCTTATGGGAATTTACTGATCAGGGACTGGGGGAAACCTGGTCTGTACCGGCTATCGGTAGGGTAAAAAAGCAAAATAAAGATACCTGGGTAGCTTTCGTTGGTTCCGGCTATGATAACGATCCCGATAATGTGGTTGGCAACAAATTCTATGCTATAGACATAGAAACAGGACAATCTTTCTGGTCTTTTACCGCTCCCAATGTTAACACCTCGGCCAGTTATCCTGACATCCAGAATACCATTCCAGGCTCACCTTCAATTGTTGATATGAACAAAAATGGCTATGCTGACCGGGTCTATGTCGGGGATTTAGATGGCAGAATCTGGAAAATTGATGTCAGCCCCGAATGGAAAAATAAAAATAGCTGGACAGCAGAAATAATTTATGAAGATTCCAACCATTATCCAATACTGAGCAAGCCGGCTATCTGGATGAACTATTCCAGTCCTGGAGCGGTCGCCTGCCTTTATTTTGGAACCGGTGGAGACGATCGGGCTCCCAGCAATGCGACTTATTCTTTTATTGCTCTTCAAGACAATAATAAGGCTGCTCAGGCTGACAGAGTGGAATGGTTCATGGGTAATGCGACCACACTCAATTTACCAATTCAAAAGGACGTCGGTGACTTAAGCCCAGGAGAAAAAGTGTGGGCTGACCCGCAAGTAGCAAACTATATAGTTTATTTCAACACATTTGCGGGTAGCATAGAAAGTGTTAATCCTTGCGAAAACCTAGCTGGGTTGGGACAACTTTATGGCCGATTTGTTCAAAAGGTTGGTGGCAGCATTATGGGTGGAACAGCTTTTAAAACCGCTGGTGGCAATGTTGAGAGTTTAACTCTGTTTTCCAAAACACGTTCGGCAGTAACATTAGGTGAAAAAACTAAAACAGAAGGCGGACAATCAAAAAGAGAAGTTTACATCCAGGAATATGATTCGACCTTAGAGAGATTGGAACAGCCAGTAGGAGGAACATTAATCAAAGTCAAGTCCTGGCGGGAGGTTTACCAGGTTATCCGCTGAGCAGCTGATAACTGATAATAAGAGCGTCGTTAAAACGCCCAGCTACTTTTAAAACCTAACTGGCCCTTAGAATAATAGAATAAAAAGACCTGCAGTGTCCAGGATCGCAGAAGGTATTTAAGCTCGTTGTTTCTTTCTTTTCTGAGCTATCTTTTCACGGTGTGTCTCCCTACCTCAAGGTCTGATCATCTCACCCAATAACAAATCTTTGGCTTTCTACCAGCTGATTCTGCTATAATAGTATTTAAAGAAAATCAGCCATCAGATTTTTTAATCAGGTCAGGTTGTTTACCCAACGTAAACTAATTTCCTCTGAGCCTGATTTCAAGGAGGGACCAATGAAACGTAAGCCATTTTTTCAATGGTTTGTTGATCAGACTGGTTCCGATCAATTGCATTGTTTTGGAATTAAAAAAGTGCTGATTGATTACCAATCAAATTATCAAAAAATCCAGATTATAGAAGTTGAAAGCCTGGGTAAATGCTTGATCATAGATGGCAGAATGCAGTCAGCTGAAAAAGATGAATTCATCTATCATGAAGCCCTGGTTCATCCGGCTCTACTTCTTCATCCGCAACCGGCTAATGTCCTGGTGATAGGGGCAGGAGAAGGTGCCACCATCAGGGAACTTCTAAAATACGACAACCTGAAAATAACCGGAGTTGATATCGATCAGGAAGTAATTGAATTTTCCAGGCGATACCTGGGTGAATGGCATCAAGGAGCTTTTGATCATCCAAGATTTAAGCTGATTATCAAGGATGGCTGGGATTTTATTCAGGAGACAACAGAGCTTTATGAGGTGATCATCATGGACCTGCCTGAGCCATTTGCTGATTCTCCCGCCTCTCGCCTCTACACGCCTGAATTTTACCAGATGGCTTATGACCGGCTGACTCCGGAAGGAATTCTGGTCACCCAGGCAGAAGGAATAAAACCAGGCCAGATAGAAAATCATCTAGCCATCAGGAAGAATCTGGCCGCAATTTTTAAATATACATCTAGCTATCAGACTTATATTCCTTCCTATGATATTCCCTGGGGGTTTTTGCTGGGAGAAAAAAGTTATATCGATCCCCGGCCACCTCAGGAACATATAGATCAGCTGATAACCAGGAGAATTAATGGCCAGCTACGTTTTTACGACGGTCAAACTCATTTATCCATGTTCTACCTGCCCCGTTATCTCCGCGCTGAACCCTGTTCTAACTCTAACCGCTGAAACTATGGGCCTATATTAAATGCCCCTTTCCCCTACCCAATATGAAGAAGGCCAAAATACTATCTCGCCTCAACTTTGAGGAATTTTTATTTTTTTAGATATTTTCTATATTTTAGATATTTTCGATAGCAGATTTAATAGCAATCTGGTAAAATGGCCTGCCTTAATGAGACGCAGAAATTGCTAAGGCAGACAATTTTTAGAGGATAGATAATCAGTAATGAAGATAAAATATCTTGATGGAAGAAGATTATATCTGGCTTTTCTGGCGGGCGGCCAGGCGGTTATCAAGGATTTTGCCTATCTCAACAAGATAAATGTCTATCCTGTTCCTGATGGTGATACCGGAACCAACCTGGCTTCGACCATGAAAGCCATAGCCGAACAGGCCCGTCCTTCCCGCTCGGCCAAAGAATCGCTTAATTCCATAGCCGAGGCCGCCTTGACCGGCGCCCGGGGAAACTCAGGGCTGATTTTCGCCCAGTACATCTATGGATTGAGCCGGGAACTGGGCAACGAACTGAGAATCTCCGCCGCCCGCTTCGGTGAGTCGGTCAAAAATGCCGTCCGTTATGCATACAGTTCTATTGCCCGTCCTCAGGAAGGCACCATTCTGACCCTTATCAGGGAGTGGGCTGAAGAAATCTACCAGAGCCGGTACCGTTTTTCTGATTTCCATGAGCTACTTCATCACTCTCTTGACCGGGCTAAACAGGTTCTGCAAGAAACGCCCAAAAAGCTACCTGCCCTGAAAAAAGCCGGGGTAGTTGATGCCGGAGCTAAAGGCTTTGTGGATTTTATAGAGGGCGTGGTAAATTTCATCCATCAGGGCAATTTGAAAGACGTCTTAAATCAGGAAATGCCGGAAATTGAATTGGAGGAGGCTCCGCACCAGCCCAAAGAGGATATACCCTTCCGCTATTGCACCGAGGCTCTGCTCACTGGAGATAATCTGGACTTTAATGAGATAAAAGAGATAGTAGTCAAAGCTGGTGACTCAGCCATAGTCGGCGGTTCCGAAACGAGAGTCAGATTTCATGTTCATACCAATGAGCCGGAGCAGCTGTTTGAGGCCCTTAAAGATCTGGGCACGATCGTCCAGCCGAAGGTAGAAGACATGAGACTCCAGTCAGAAATAAGCTTCAGGCCAAAAAGCAAGATAGCTCTGGTGGTGGATTCTTCCTGTGACTTACCAACCTCTCTTCTCGAAGAGAATCAGGTGGTGGTTATTCCGCTACTTTTAAATATCAAGGATCACGTTTTCCTCGACAAGCTGACCATCTCTCCCAAAAGAATCTATAAGATGCTGGCCGAAGAGGAAATAATGCCCGGCAGTGCCCAGCCTTCGCCTAAAACCATAGAAAACTGGTTTTCTTTTCTGAGCAGCCATTATGATTCCATTCTGGTTCTGACCATTTCGAGCGCCCTGTCTGGTTTCTATAACCTGGTCAAAGCGGTGGCAGACAAATTTCCCGAGAAAAAAATAAGAATAGTTGACAGCCGCCACATTTCAGGCTCTTCTGGTCTCATTGTCGAGCGACTGCTTGAAAACTGGCCGCATGAGCCGCAAGATGCCCGGGAAGTGGATGAACTGGCACGCCAGGCCGAAGAGCTGGTGGACAAAACCGAAATTCTGGTTGACATCAAAACCCTCAAATATCTGGTCAAAGGCGGACGGGTTAGCCCGATGAAGGGTTTACTGGCCAAATTGTTCAACATCAAGCCAATCATTACTATTAATAAGCTCGGCCAGGCTGTTCCCTGCAGTCAATCCTTCAGCCGGCGGCAGAACTTCAAAAAGATTCTTAAGATGGTAAGAAAAAAGCAGGCCGCCCATCCTATTCATTCTTTTGCGATTGTTCACGCCGGTAATCGCCCGAGAGCTGAAGCTTATGCCCGGGAAATTGAACGGATTACGGGCCGCCAGGTAAGCTTTATCGAAGAAGCCTCACCGGTCGTTGGCGTCCACAATGGTCTGGGAGCAGTTGGCGTTTGCCTGTCGTCTGAATAAGACCTCTTAATTTCCTGTCATCTTCTGATTTATGGGCGGCGACACCCATATCCTCCAGACTAAATATTTAGTATTAACCTATTACCCTGACCATGGAATTAATGTATACTATTTTAGTAGGATATTTTTGGCAGGAGCTGTCACATGACTGATTTTTATCAAAAAGTTATAATCCTCGGATTGAGCTTCCTGCTGGCCTGGGCTGGCTGGAAGGGCTTAAACGCTCTGGCTTACCGGGGAGAGGCAGCAGCTATCAGCCAGGCTCAAGGAGATAAACCGGTGAAAAAAGTCAATAAAAGCAAAGAAGAATGGGAAAAAGAACTCACTCCCGAACAATATAAAGTAATGTTCAAATGTTCGACTGAACCACCTTTTAGTGGAAAATACAATAACTTCTGGGAAGAAGGGGTTTATTTTTGCGCCGCCTGCGGTGCTCCTCTTTTTAAGTCAGATGATAAATATGACCATGGCAGCGGCTGGCCAAGCTTCAAAGAAGCCTTAGCCGAGGCTAATCTTGAATATAAGGATGATTTTTCTTTCGGCCTTCACCGGATCGAAGTGACCTGTGCTACCTGTGGAGCTCACCTTGGCCATCTATTTGACGATGGACCAGCCCCGGGAGGTAAGCATTACTGTATAAACTCGGCTGTTCTTAATTTTAAGCCAAAAGAAGAAGCGGCCAAAGAACTCCCGCAGGTTGCGACCTTTGCCGCCGGCTGTTTCTGGGGAGTTGAAGAGAGATTCAGTCAGATAGAAGGTGTCATCTCAACCGTTGCTGGCTATAGCGGGGGAAAAACAGCCAATCCTACCTATGAGCAGGTTTGCTCCGGAAAAACCGGCCATGCTGAAGCCGTTCAGGTGGTCTTCGACCCGCAGGTGGTCAGCTACGAACAACTTGTCCGTCAGTTTTTTACCCTTCACGATCCAACCCAGCTTAACCGTCAGGGGCCCGATGTCGGCACCAATTACCGCTCGGTCATTTTCTATCATAATGACGAACAACAGCAGATAGCCGAAAAAGTTAAGGAAGAACTCCAGAGCAGCAAACGATACCACGGAAAAATCGTGACCGAGATAGTACCCTTCAGCCATTTCTACCGGGCCGAAGAATATCATCAGCAATATCTTAAGAAAAACAAAAAAGCAGTCTGCTCTATTTGATAATTTCTATCTGATCGGGTGACTCAACGATTATTTCGGGCTTGCCCTGATATTCTCTGATGCAGCCGTAAACACGGATTTCTTTATTTAAATAGAGCTTTTCCGGTGGCTCGGGGAAAAGGGAAAAAGAGCTGGCAAAAATAACCACCGTAAAATATCTTTTCCAGTTGCGGTGAAAGTTAAGAAAGCAGACTTTACCGGTGTTGTTGGCCGCCACCACCTTACCCCTAACCCAGACCGTCTGTCCATAATAACTGGCTGCTTCTTCCCAGGAAATTTCTTTTTCAGGCTTGCTCCCTAATCGGAGCCCGGGCGGTGCTTCTTTTCCTTTTTCTACCTTTCCGCCAGTGGCTGGTGCCTTATTATCTTCCCTTGCTATGGCCGATTCCTGTCCTGGCTGTTCGTCCGCACTTCCTACTATTTTTATCTGGTCTGGAGAACTGAGGATAATCTCAGTCCGGCCCTTATAAAGCAATATCTTGCCCTTCACCCTGACTTTTTTATTCAGATAATGTTCTTCTGGTAGCGGCGGAAAGCGGTTAAAATCTGAAGCAAAAATAACCAGGCTCAGATAGTGCTGATAATCGGGGTCGAAATTGAGAAAACAGGCCCGGCCGGAATTGTGGCTGCTGACAATTGTCCCCTCTACTGTTATAGTCTGGCCAACATAATCGCCAGCCTTTTCAAAAGGTATAACCTTTTCCTGGGCCACAGCCTGGATGGCAGCAGAACCAGCCAGAAGGAAGGCGACAGCTACAATAAGGGTCGGTGTTCTTTTCATTCCTTAACCTCCAGCCAGCCGTGATTCAAAAGGATCTCCCTCAGATCGCTGTCAGAAAATTCGTTCGTCCACTGCCTGAGATTATTTATTTCCTTTAATAATTCCTCCGAGGTCAACCTGATTTTGACATATTGTTTGAATCTAATTCCCCACCAGTTATTAGCCATCTCGAATATTTCGTAGGGAACACTGCCCTGGCTGATAATCCACCGGAATTCATCCAGCCCCTGATTGGCCCATAGGCCAAGTCCCTCAGCTCTGGCTTGAGCTTCTATCTGACGGTATTTAACTAAATATAAAAAGGGGAACCTGGTATAAGCAAACCCATAGCCGCGGCGGATGATTTCTTCGTTTAAACAGCGGCCGTCTGGTAGATAAACATAAGCCAGAGTCCGCCCATATTTATCTTTCTTTTCCCGATCATATTCCAGCCTGACCGACAGGCCAGACACAAGCTCTTTCACAAAATCGGAAGCTTCCTTAGCGAAAAACTGAACCGGTTTAAGGGGATGATAAAGTTCGGGTGTGTCAACACCAATTAGCCTGATTTCCCCGATTGATTCAACTTCAAGGGTATCTCCATCCACCACCCGTAAGATCTGGTAATACCGGGGCTGCTTGTCCGGGTCAGGCAGTTTTTCCGTGAAAAGGGAATAGAAGACTCCAGAAGCCTCAGCCGATCTGGACAAGGGAAGAAATGGCCAGGCCATAACCATCTCTGCTGATTTATCAAAGACATAGTCAGACGAGAGTTCAATTGTCCCAGCCTGTCCCGCCATTGAAGCCAACAAGAAAGCCAAGCAGAAAAATGAAACCAAACCTCTAAAGAAGCTGGCAAATAAAAAGCCTCTAAAGGACGCCCGAACCTGGCTTCCTGCCCCTTTTCTCATTTTCTTTTCTCTCTGTTATTTTTATTAACAGATTAGTCAAATAATCTCCAAGTGTCAAACCAGTGGTCTCTCGCCTTGACACTTAATTAACAGAAAAAGAAGTGGTAAAAAGCCTAATGAAATCCATATAATTGGCGTCCGTCCAAATATATGGAGTTTCATATACCGTTTTTAGTATAATGTCAATTATATTTTATCAAATATCAACAACTTACAACTTCAATCTTTCTGGCATAAAGTTTGCATAAGAAGAATCTATTGAGGTCTCAAGGAGAAAAGAAGGGTGTGTTGAGCCTTAAAATATAAGGAAGGGGGGGTGAGATTATTGAGCTAATAATAACAAAAATCAATGCGTGAAAATGGGCAATTTTTGGGGCAATGGTAATAAACAACAAATTTTAAAAGGAGGATGTAATGGTGAAGAGGGTATTAAGCTTGCTAGTTCTGCTCATCATGGTTGCCTTTCCTGCAGTTGCTCAGATCACCCAAACAGGAACCTTGAATGGGATTGTTCATGACCAGGAAAAGCAACCCCTTCCCGGCGTAACTGTTTCAATTAGTTCGCCGGCTCTTATTCTCCCCTCTATGGAGACAGTTACTAATGAACGTGGCCACTGGCGTTTTCCAGCCTTGCCGCCTGGCACTTATACTGTGACCTTTAAGCTGCCGGGCTTCAAGACGCTTGTCCGAGAAGGTATCCAGGTCAATGTCGGTGTCAATACCACTCTGGATGTCACTCTTGAACAATCGGCTGTTGAAGAGAGCGTGGTGGTCACAGGACAAGCTCCGACTGTCGATATTCAGAGAACCACTATGACAGCCAGTATGACCAGAGAAATACTCCAGAACCTGCCAGCCACACGAAATCTTGGGACCTTTTTTAACATGGCACCTGGGGTTACCTCTGGTATCGTCCATGGAAGCAGCGAAAGAGACAATACTTACAATATTGATGGGGTCAACATAACTGATCCGGTGACCGGTACCCAGGCCGGAAGTTTTGGCATGGATATCATGGAAGAGCTATCCATTCAAACAGGCGGCCTGCCGGCTGAATATGGAAGTGTCCGCGGTGGAGTTATCAATGTAGTGACCAGGTCAGGCGGTAACAAGTTTAGCGGCTCAGCCAGCTTTTACTACCGTAATAATGATATGCAAAGCGACAATACCAAAGGCACAATCTTCGAAGGTGCGACCGGTGGTTTTGATTATGAATATGAGCCGGCTTTCAATCTAGGTGGACCTATAATCAAGGATAAAATTTGGTTTTTTACCAATTTTTCTCTGCAGAAGAGTCAGGAATTCGTTCTTGGTTATCCATGGGATCAGCCTACCCAGCAGCCTCTTGATTACAAGCGACCGATGCCCTTTGTTAAGTTAACTATTCAAGCCACAAAAAAAGACAGAATAGTCGTGTCCTTCAATTTTTCTGATTATGTCAGGAATCACCGCGGCGCTTCAATCTCACAGACAGTCGATACCACCTGGAAACAAACCACTCCCATTTATACCTATAACTTTCAGTTGACTCATTTCTTTAATCCAAACCTGTATATGAACCTAAAAGCTGGCTACATGGATTATGCCTTAAATCTAACTGCTAAAAACGATAAGGTAAGCATTTATGACAGCACCACTCGCCACTACACCGGCAGCTATGGTTACGATGATATTTATTCCAGAAACAGATTTCAGGCACTGACCGATGCCACTTATTTCCTTGATGAGTGGTTTGGGCGACATGAATTTAAGGGTGGAATCGAATTCGAATATTCCTGGGACAGCCGTTACCGGAGGCATAATCGGGACGAATTTGACTACGGCCCATTCTTCTATATGCCAACAACTTCTAACGGAACAATCATATTCAACAATACTTATCCCTACATGACTCATTACCTGGACTTCACCAGAAAAGACCGGAAATTGGTCATCGGAGGTTTTGTCCAGGATACCTGGTCACCCACTTCCTGGGTAACCCTGAACATCGGTTTCAGATTTGACCATCAGGAAGGAATCATTCCGGTCCAGGGAATGGAAAGGGAACCAGTAGAGTATCAAAACGTTACTTATGATCCGAGAGTAACTAAATCTTTCAAGCCACTTATCTGGAACACACTGGCACCACGCCTCGGTGCATCTTTTGATCTGACCAGAGATGGCAAGACCGCTCTTAAAGTTAGCTTTTCCCGGTACTATGTGGCTAATATCATTCAATGGTTCACCACGGTTAATCCCAACAGCTTCATTTCCTGGCGCGTCCATTATATTGACGACGGAAATGGAAACCCCATACCTGATCTAAACAAGCTGATGTATAGCTTCAGTGCCACAGCTGGCGCAACTATGGATCCTGACGTTAAGTCTCCATACCTGGATGAGTTCACAATCGGGATTGAAAGAGAGATTCTGGCTGATACCAGGCTGGGCGTAAGATACATTCACAAGTGGGACCGGAATCTCATGGAAGATGTCAACCTAAATGCCTTTAATCTCGACCTTTATAAACAGCTATATGACAAGATGGGAACCGATGCTATTTTTGACCCATCCGTCTGGTATATTTTTGCAACTGAATCTGTCACAGATCCCTATAACCAGACATCGGCTACCTTCTGGAATCGGACTGATCTTACGACTGCGTCTCGTGAATACGTTACCAATCCTCCGGGTGCTTATAGAAACTATGATGGAGTTGAAATCACTCTAAATAAAAGATTTTCTCATCGCTGGTCAGCCCTGGTTTCCTATGTCTGGCAAAAATCGCTAGGTCTTATTGGCACTGATTTTGATGATAGCTGGTCTGGTCAATCCTATTTCGATAATCCCAATGCCCATGTTAATGCTTATGGCGAATTCGGCGCTGAAAGACGCAATCAGTTTAAAGTTCAGGCTATGTGGCAGGGTCCATGGGGAATCATGATCAGCGCATATTATCGGGCTCTTGATGGCCAGCGGTATGCCCGGATGATTAGAAGCCTGGATCTGGGGCTCTCCCTTGCTCAGGGTAACACTTCCATCTATGCTGAACCACGGGGTCGCCGAAGCCTGCCCTGGCTGACCATGGTTGATTTGAGAGTTGAAAAGACCTTCCGCCTACCGGCTAAAATCGGGCAATTTGGTGTCTTCTGCGATATTTTCAATGCTACCAATGTGGCCATACCTACTTCCGTTCATGCAACTTCCAGCAGCTCTACCACCATCTCCATTGGTGGTGTTTCTCACATTGTCCAGTTTGGTGAGGCAACTGCTTTAACCGACCCCAGAATCTTCAGGCTCGGTGTCAGGTACTCATTCTGAGTTGAGTTAAACACAAAGGGGAGGTGAGAGAAATCGCCTCCCCTTTTTTATATAACCCCATCCCCTTTATTGATAAAAAATACGCCTGGCGCGATTCGAACGCGCGACCTACGGATCCGGAGTCCGTCGCTCTATCCAGCTGAGCTACAGGCGCCTGCTAATACTTATAGCTGATTTCAGAGCTGATAGCAACCGGCGTAGAGGAGAAAGAAGCCGGGTAGTTCTTCTATATGATAAAATAGATTCTAAATAGACCCGGGCCACCTCAAAAAAACCCTTAAAATTAAGGGAATCATTACTTATATATCATGATTCATATATCATGCTTAGAAAGTAAAATTACTGTCTTAAACTTCTGCCAGTTAGAATTACTATCCTGGACTTATCAGGTAAGCCAGGACATACTCTGCCCTGTTTTTCTTCACATCTTTAGTCTGGAACTAACAGACTTTTAGTTTCCTTGTTGACTCTTTAGCTACGTTCAGCCTGAGCCAGGGTAGCGGACTTTTAGTTTTAAGATTGGCCCTTTATCTCAGTTCGGTTATATCGAGGCTGGCAGCCACCAGCTCGGCCACATCCATAACCTTTATGTTGTCTGCTCCTTTATCTCTTAATCCGTCCTGAAGCATGGTCAGGCAGAAAGGACAGGAAGTGGCCACCAGGCTGCTACCATTTTGAATTATTTCTTCAGCCCTCAGGTAGTTAACCCGCTGAGCTGGCTTTTCTTCTAACCACAATAATCCGCCGCCAGCCCCGCAGCAAAAACTGTGCTCCCGGAAGTTCTGGAGTTCTTGTGGCTCCCCGCCAACAACTTCTCTCAGCACCTCACGTGGCTGGTCAAACAGTCCATTGTGGCGTCCATAATAACAGGCATCATGATAAGTGTAAGTCTGATCTGTGCAGGTCTGGCTTTCGCTTTTCTTCAAAAGCAGCTTTTTCTCTGCTAACAAGCCAGCCAGAAACTCAACATGGGAGATAATCCGCATCGATCTCAAAAACTCTTTTTCTTCTTCAGTAAATACTCCCAGCAGATCAACCAGGGCAGGATATTCATTTTTTAAGGTGTTATAACCATGCGGACAAAAAGTAATAATATCCTTAATCCGGTATCTGGTCAGAGTTTTTAGATTCTCCTGAGCCATCGTCTGAAAAAGATGTTCGTTGCCCAATCTTCTGGCTGAATCGCCGCAGCATTTTTCTTCATTTCCAAGGACAGCAAAATCAATAGAAGAAGCCTGAAGTACCCTGGCCATCGCCCGAGCTATTTTTTTCCCCTGCTCATCATAAGCCCCTAAACAGCCTGTCCAGAGAAGGTATGAAGCCGATGGATTGTCGGCAGCCGTTTTAAGGTTTAAGCCTTTCGCCCAATCAACCCGGTTGCCCACTGCCAGTCCCCAAGGATTAGCCTGACTTTCCAGGTGATGGAAAAAATCTCGCAGCTCGGCCGGAAACTTTCCCTCCGCCAGAACGAGATTCTGTCTGAGATCAATTAATTTTTTCGGATGTTCAATCTCAAAAGGACAGACATGAAGACAGGCACCACAGGTAGTGCAGGCCCAGATTTCCTCTTCTTTAAAGACTTCTGGCACCAGCGGTGGAAGATCCTCTCTTTTTTTCCTTCTAATCGCCCCGAAAAAAGTCAGAAAATATTTCTCCAGATTATAAATAATCATTTTGGGTGAGAGAGTTTTGCCGCTGGAAAAAGCCGGGCAGACATCCTGGCAGCGACCGCACTCAACACAGGAGAAAGAATCGAGAGCGTCCTTCCAGGTAAAATCAGTGGCTTTTTCGGCTCCAAAATTTTCTGTGATTTCCAGATTAATCGGTTTTATCGTCCCCGTAGGCTCGTGTTTTCTAAAAAAGAGATTAACCGGCCCGGCAAACATGTGGAAATACTTGGAGTGTGGTACATAAGCGATAAAAGAAAAAACGGCCAGGGTATGAAGCCAGTAAGAGATTTTTAAATTAAGCCCTAAAGCCGCCTGGGAAAGGTCGGCCAGGCCAAGTTTGGAGACAATGAACTGGCTGAGCCAGGCCCAGCGGGCTTCCCCTGGATGGCTGGCCACGAGAATTGCTTCATAATAAAGATAAGTTGCCGTCACCAGAAAAATAAAGCTATAAATTAAAACTGAATCAAGGGATGAAGTATTATAAGCTTTTGGCTTGAGCACAAACCGCTTGATGGCAAAGAAACAAATGCCAGCCAGGACAGTGATGGCAAAAGCATCAACTGTAGCTGAAAAAAACAGGCCCGGAGCGGACGACCCGAAGAGATAAAAGCCATTCACATAGCCTTCCAGCACATGATTAATGGTCATGGTGTCAAAAGCCAGGGCACCATAAAAAATCATGATGTGAGCCAGACCGGTCCAGATTCTTTCGTTGCGGAGCGTACAGAGCTGAAGAATTACCCGGAAGAAAGTGTAGAAAAGTCTTTTAATTAGAGAATCGAAACGGTTTTCATATTGACAGGAAACAATAATCCAGAGCCGCTTGATGACAGGAATAAAGAAGACAACGATGGTAGCCAGAACCAGAAGAGTCAGAATTATCTGCTCAGCCAGCGACAGCACTGATATCCTCCTTGATTCTAAACACGACTTTTCAACAATTTTAAACTTTTTCTGTCAAATTTCTAATGATTTTTTCCAGTTTAGACCGATTCAATTGAAATCGGTATTTTTGCCAAGCAGACGGGCAGATCTATCGAGGCAGATAGATCAGATTTAATCAAATCTACACCATTAATAAATTTGGATTATTCCCCTCCAAATAAATTATTAGCAAAGGGAAATCGGGGAGATATGATTAAAAACCCCAATAGATGCCCAATTATATGAATAAGACAGGCCAATAGAATTTTGCATTAAAGTTGAAGCCATTATAATATATAAAGAAAATATTAAGGTGGATCAGATGGAACCATTAAGCGAATCAGATACCAGGGCGAAACTTATCGATCCAGCTCTCCATCAGATCGGCTGGACGGAAGACCTTATTCATCGTGAGGAGACAGCTTGTGCGATTGACATAATAGATGGGAAGCCAAAGCGCAGAAGCCGCGGCAGGATCGATTACCTTTTGCGCGTCAGAGTGAATATCAGAACTCAGCCGATAGCGGTTGCCTTGCTTGAAGCCAAAAAGAATACAGAACCGCCTGATAAAGGTCTGGAACAGGCCAAGAGATACGCCCGTTTGAATAATGTTCCATTCGTTTATTCATCTAACGGACACCTTTTTGTAGAATATGACAATTTAGCGGGTAAAACCTCTGCCCATCAATCGCTTGATAAATTCCCAACACCGTTAGAACTTCGACAGCGGTACGAGCAGGCGTTAGGTTTCTCTTTAGAGAGCGAGAAGGCCAGGCCTCTTCTTATCCCCTATCCTGGTGGAGAAGCGACGAGGCGCTATTACCAGGATGCTGCTATAAGAGCCGCGCTGAAAAAGATTGCCCAGGGTAGAAATCGCCTTTTGCTTTATCTGGCTACTGGTTCAGGAAAAACTTTTATCGCTGTTCACCTATTAAAGAAAATTGCCGAAGCCGGGCAACTCCGCCGGGCGCTCTTTGTCTGTGACCGTGATGAATTGCGGAGTCAGGCTCTAAATGCTTTTCAAAATGTTTTTGGGGCTGATGCAGCCGAGGTAACCTCTTCCAATCCCCAAAAGAATGCCCGGATACTCATTGCTACCTATCAGACGCTCAACGTTTCCGGAGAAGATGAAGATGCCAAATTTTTCATCGAAAACTACCCTGAGAATTACTTCAGTCATATTATTATTGATGAATGTCATAGAAGCGCCTGGGGCAAGTGGAGCATCATTCTTCAGAGAAATCCTGAAGCCATCCAGATTGGGCTGACCGCCACTCCGCGCCAGTGGGAAACCGGAACTGGAGGAGATGAAGCCGAAGGAGATAAAGCCATCACCGCTAACAACATTAGATACTTCGGTGAGCCGGTATATGAATATGACATGGCTCAAGGCATCGAAGATGGTTATCTTCCAGCCTGCGAAGTTATCAGGCGCGATATAAATCTTGACTTAAGTGGAATAACTAAAGAACAGATTGAGGCTCTTGGTGCCAAAGATGCCACTACCGGGCAACCTGTCCCCATAGACGAAACGAGAGACGTCTACAAAGCCCAATCTTTCGAGGATATTATTCAATTGCCAGATAGAGTTAAGGCTATGTGCCAGGACCTGTTTGAGATGTTAATTGCAACTGGCGGACCTCATCAAAAAACAGTTATCTTCTGCACGCGTGATACGCATGCTGATGCAGTTGCGGCCGGGATGAACAACCTTTACGCTGACTGGTGTGAACGAAATGGCCAGAAGCGCCTTGATCCCTATACTTTTAAATGCACCGCTTCCGTTCAGGGAAGCCAGTATATAGCTGATTTGCGTGGTTCAGAACGGAGCCATTTTATCGCTACTACCGTTGATTTAATTACCACCGGCGTTGACATCCCAATCTTACGAAACGTAGCCTTTTTCAAATATGTCAATTCGCCTATAGCCTTTCAGCAGATGCTGGGAAGAGGCTCGAGAATCCATCTGCCTACCAATAAATTGATGTTCAGGGCCTATGATTATACCAATGCTACCAGGCTTCTGGGTAAATCACTGACGGTTAAACCAGAGCCGACCAGAGAGCCTAAGGAGCCCGCAGAAGAACCGCAGAAGGAACAGATAATTCGGGTGGAGGGATTTGAGGTTCATATAAATCCTGCTGGAAAATACATTGTGACTAAAGTAGGAAATAGCCTGGGAATGGTTACTGTCGAAGAATACTCTCAAATGATCGCTTCCCGGCTTACAGAAAAAGTTAAAACAGTTGATGAGTTGCGTGCTTGCTGGATAGAACCTCAGCAACGGAAAGAGCTTATAGATTATCTGCCAGATGATGGAGCAGGCTTACGCCTGTTAAGTCAGCTAAGAGAGCAACAGGACAGCGACCTTTTCGATATTCTGGCAGAAATTGGATTTGGCACAGCCCCCAAGAGCCGGCAAGAAAGAGTTTTTTCCTTTGAATATAAAAATAAAGACTGGCTGGACAGATTTCCTCAGGACACCAGAAATACTTTACTGGCTCTGGCCAATCAGTTTAAAAAAGGTGGCATTGATGAACTGGAGAACCCTCATATCTTTCAAATACCTGAAGTCATCAAAGGAGGAGGACTCGAGGCCCTAAAGCTTCTCGGAAAACCTGAGGAGGTCATTATTGAAACTAAAAGAAGATTGCTGGCAGCATAAGAGGAATGAGGAAGCCGGAAGCCGGAATGCGGAAGCCAGAATGAAGAATGAGAATTTAAAAGAAAGAACAAAGCAATTTGCTGATAAAGACAGCCCTGAAAAACAAATGAAAAGAGCTGAAGTTTTTCAATCCGAATTCCGAAATCAGAAATCCGAAATTATAAATTTTATGGTAGCAAATGCCATCTACCCTTTTTGGAGTAAAAATGGAAATGTTTTTCTAAGATGCTCCAGAAAAGGGTTACTGACGCCGGAGAGAAGAAGTGAGATCGTCCGGCAGCTTGGCATCAAAACGCCAGGAGAATGCCTTGAATTAAGAGACTGGATTAAAAAAGAGGTGGCAGAGAAGAGGTTAAACCGACCTATAAAAGACTGGATAGAAGAAGAAAGGCCCAGGGAAATGCTGGCAAAACAAGGAGCTGAGAATCTGCCTTTGTCAAAACTCCTGGCCATAATCTTAAGGACAGGCAAAGAAGGTCTAAGTGCCGAGGAGCTGGCTAAAATATTACTTAACCGCTTTGGCTCGCTCCGGGCCATAGATTTAGCCTCTATTTCTGAGTTATCCAGTATTGACGGCGTGGGAGTTACCAAGGCTGTCCAGATTAAAGCGGCCCTGGAACTGGGCAAAAGGTTCTCCAAAGAAAAAGCCGCTGCCAGAAAAAAACTCAAAAAACCTGACGACGTTATTGACTATGTAGCTGAATACTATGGACTTTATCTGAGGGACAAAGAAAAAGAATTTTTTAATGCCATTCTTTTGGATATCAAGAATAAGCCGGTTGACCATATTGAGATAAGTAAAGGTAGCGTCAATGCAGCAGTAGTCGATCCAAAGGAAATTGTCAAAGCTGCCTCGCTCAAGTCTGCCTCTTCCATCATACTTGTTCATAATCACCCTTCAGGAGAGACTTCCCCTTCTCAAAATGACATTGAATTAACCAATCAAATTGTTTCTGCCTGTGCGGTTATCGGGGTGAAGGTCTTAGACCACATAATTATCGGTAAAAATATTGAGGACTTTTACAGTTTTGCTAAGGAAGGACTTATAAAATGAAGGCCGATTTTGGACTGCGGAATGCAGAATTAAAAAGACTATTGCAAACAGGAGAAACTGAAACAGTAGAATTCAAGGAAAAACTCAATGACTCTTTTTACCAAACCATTTCGGCTTTGGCTAATACCAAAGGCGGAACGATTGTCCTCGGTGCCAGCGATAAGAATAAAATCACCGGTATTGAAAAATCAGGGGAATTTTTGGCTGACTTGACTAATCGCATAATAAACAAGCTATCAATATATCCCGATATTAATACACTTGACATCAATCACCAACGGGTGCTGATAATTAATGTTGCCCGTTCAAGCTATCCTGTCTCCTATGAGGGAAAGTATTATGAGCGGGTTGGGAATACAACCAGATTAATGAGTCACAAAAAGCTGCAGGTCTTTATGCAGGCCAGAAACACCTGGGATGCGATTCCTGGAGAATTTAGCCCGCAAGAAATAGACAGGGAGACGGTAGAGGAATTTGTCCAACTGGCCATACAAAACAAGCGATTAAGTGAGATATCTGCCAAAGACTCGGTCGAAATTGTTCTGAGGAAGCTCGGGCTGCTGGTTGATGGAAAATTGACTAATGGAGCAATTCTCCTCTTCGGAAAAGATCCGCAGAAATATTTTATTAATTTATCCGCAAGAATCGGCAGGCTAAAGGATGATATAACCATTATCGATGATAAATGGGCTAGAGGAAACCTTTTCCGGCAGTTTAATGAAACCATGAGCATTATCCGGCAGGATATCAGCGTTCGCTATGAAATTAAGGAGATACAAAGGAAGGATATCTGGGATTATCCTCTTACCGCTATTCGTGAAGCTGTGCTTAATGCCCTTATCCACCGGGACTATTTCAATATAGCCAATTTTATTCAGATTAAGATCTATGATGACTACATCTGGTTCCATAACCCTGGAGGCCTCCCCGAAGGAATTACTGTTGATCAGTTAAAAAGTCCCCACAATTCAGTTTTTAGAAATCCACAGATTGCCAAAGTCTTTTATCTGGCCGGTTTTATTGAACAATATGGAAGCGGAACAGTCAGGATGCTCGAGTGGCTTAAGGAAGAAGGACTGCCAGAACCGGAATATAAAGAAGAGATGGGCGGATTCTCGGTGTATTTCTATAAGGATATTTATACAGAAGATAACCTGATAAAAATGGGATTAAAGGATAGACAGATTAAGGCCGTAATGTATGTCAAGGAAAGAGGAAAGATTACAAATAAGGAGTATCAGAAGTTAACTAAAGTCTCCAAACCAACAGCCACAAGGGATTTTGCTGAATTGGTGCAGAAAAACATCTTTATTCTCATGGGTAAAGGAAAAAGAGACACAAATTATACTCTCATTAAGCCAAAAATGAGCCAAAAAGGAATCTAGTGAGCCAAAAATGAGCCAAAAAGGTAGAAGCATCAAAAGGACAAAAATGAAAGGACTAAAACAAGGAAAAGAAACAATTAACGAAGGCACTCAGGGCCACCAGAGGTAACAAATGAGGCAAATGGTGAACAATGCAAACTAATATAAATAATTCCCAAAACAAAAATGAACCCTACAATCTTCCCCCCGGCTGGAAATGGGTAAGATTGGGCGATGTATGTGAGATCGATACCAACCCTGTCTTACCCCAAAGCTCAGAAGCCAAACGGCTACCATATATCGGATTAGAAGATATTGAGAGTGGAACGGGGAAAGTTATGGGGAATAGAAGCAACGAAGATAATAAGAACGTGCGAAGTATCACTTTCATGTTTGATTCCCGGCATGTCCTTTATGGGAAACTAAGGCCATATTTAAATAAGGTGGTAACGCCTACCTTTGTAGGGCGATGCTCAACAGAGCTGCTACCTTTATTGCCAAAAGAAAATTGTTATCGTTATTATTTGGCATGGCTACTTAGGCGGTCTGAAACTGTTGAATATGCGATGCGTCACAAAACTGGCACAAGAATGCCAAGGGCAGACATGGATAATCTTTTCAAAATGCTGGTTCCTTTGGCTCCGATGCCATCGCAGCGCCGAATTGCCGCAAAGCTCCAAGAACTTATGAACGACATTGAGAGTGCTCGCAATGCCTGCGAAAAGCAACTTGAAACAATCAATGTCTTACCAGAGGCAATTTTAAAAAAGGCTTTCAGAGGTAAGATATGAATCAGGTTAACATTTTTATCAGCCATGCCTCTGACGCTGATTGTGAGTGTCAATCTATCAAGGAGATTATAAACGAAGAAACAAAAAACCATTTTTCAACCCATGGATATAACTTTAAACCAATATGTTGGAAAGATCTTATGCCTGGTATTGGAAAGCCACAAGAAGAAAAAATTGACCCAGAAATAATTGATCAAAATTGTAAATTGGTCATTTTAATCCTAAAAAATAGTCTTGGTACTAGGAAAAAAGATAATAAAACTGGTATCGAACATGAATATGACCTAGCTAAATATTTAAGCAAAGAAATAATGATATATCGTTGTGATTTTCTTATAAGACCTTCCCAGATTGAACCACAGCAATTGCTAGAAACAAATGAATTTATTTCAATAGCAAAAACCGAAGGACTTATAGTAGAAAGAATTTCTTTAATGGATGAGCTTGGTAGAATTTTCCGTAGTAACTTTTCACAATGGGCTCAAAAGCTCATAAACTCCCGACAGAATATCAGTGAATTTAACCGGTATAATAGAGGATTCTAAAAATGCAAAGGGAAATAGTTGGCCAACAATACTTTTACCCTAAAGTGAAGGAGATCGTTTCCGAAGCTTTGAAAATAAATGATAAAGGCAAAGTGATACTTATCCTCGGTCAACCTGGTAGTGGTAAGAGTGTGTTTATCAATCAGCTTTATGATGGCCTTAAGGAAAAGGGGGTAGAATATTTTACTCCAATAAGAGCAGAGTTTCTGCGAGAAACAGATTCGCCACAAGAAATCTATGAGTCATTTCAACAAGTAAAGGAAGAAGATAAACCTAAAGTTTTGTTATTGGATTCTTTGGATGTTTTGGCTTATAGCCGTAGAAAAGAACTACAAGAATGGCTTTTTTATATAGATAAGTTAAAAACTATAAAGGGAATGACTGTGGTTTGTGCGTCGAGAAGTTTTGAAGCAGAGCATTTATTCCCAATGAATCAACAGGAGTGGTCTGATAAAATATCTATTGAACTTTTACCTGATGAATTTATAAATAAGGTTTTAATTAAATTAAATTATGATTATAAATCTATTCCTTTGAAACTCCGTGACTTTCTTAAAGTGCCTTTGCACCTAAAGATAGCCGCAGAGATTATTCAGAATGGCGGTGACCTGAATAAAATTTCTAATTTACAGGGCCTTTATGCAAAATTATGTGAATTATTGGATCTCTCAACGGAAGAAATGATTTTGCTATCTGAATTAGCAGACCTCATGATCGACAGGAGGACTATTTATTTATCCTATCCCTCTATTAACGCTCAATTATTAGATAATATTAAAAAAATGGAAAGGCCTGGAAGTGCAGGTATCATTCAGGTTGATTCTAAAAATCAGAGAGTGAGTTTTTCTCACCAGACCTTAATTGACTACTTTTCTGCCTGGAAGGTCATTTATGAAAATAAAACAATAATTGAATTCGTCTTAGAGCATAAACAGAGTTTGTTTATAAGACCCGTCCTCAGGCATATATTAAGCTTTCTCCGTTTAAGTTCAGAAAAGAGACTTTTTGAAGAATTGGCTAACTTATTTTCAGATAATTACCTTGGTAACGAAATAGGATATATATCAAAGCCTGAACCAGTAAGAATGCATATCAAAACTGCGATACTTGCCAATATGGCTTCCTGGGGTGATCCTACGAATGAGGAAGGTAAATTTCTGTTACGGCTATTTAAAGAACCAGAGAACGCACAAATATTAGCCATTCAATTTTTTAATAGTGGGCCAAATCCTGATTGGTTTAATGTTCTTAAGGAGATATATATTCTTCCCATATTAAATAATAGAAACGAGTCGGATATAGAATACAGGATGATTTTGTCATTTTTAGTTAGAATCGCAAAGGACAAGCCATCGGAGATATTGGATATTTTAGAGTTAATATTAAATCGAGGCTATAGTAATACTCTTGACTCGTTTTTATTCAATGTATCAGATGTCCTATCCAGAGTAGAGTTAAGCAGTTCGCTTCAACAACGTTTCGTTTCTTGCCTTGAGCAAGCGATAAATAAAGGTTTCTTTAGATGGTACCATGAGTTAAAAACGCTATGTGTCAGCATAGCCAAATATTCCCCTGAGAAAGGACTTAAATTGTATTTAGATTCAGTTCTTGAGGAGTTAAATGCAAAGGAGACAAAAATTGTTTCATCGCAAGGAAGCTTAACTGAATCTTTTGATGAAGTTTTACCTATAATATACGAGAAATTACCTTACAAAACTTTATGGGAGACTACCGACTTTTTTGAACAGATATTGGCAAACAGTTATTTAGGAGAAAAAAAGCTTCGGGATCACCCAGATGAGCTTCTATATTCGGAGCATAAACAGAGGTTCGGATTAGATGCTTTTTATAATTGGTATAAAAATAAGATGATAGAATATTGTTCTAATCTTACGGAGGAAGCAAGACAATTAATAAAACAACTGGAGAAAAGTAAATGGGAGACTCAAAGGCAACTATCGATCCTTTGTAAACTAAGAAACGTGGCCCATTTTAAGGATGATATTTTCAGATATGTCGAATTGGTTCTGAACAGTGATTTAAATGACACACAAATGTACCGGCAATCCGAGTTATTAAAAAGAGCAATTGAATGTGTCTTTGAAGTTATATCACCCTCAGAAAGGGACAAAATAATAGGTTCATTATTAAACTTCCAATTTGATGATGAAATAAAAGTTAGAGAATGGATTTGGGAACAGCTTAATCATATCCCGAAGTCATATCGAGATGAGCGCATAAATAAAAGGCTTGAAGAGCTCAAAACAAAATATAATTTTCACGAATATAAATATGCCCCGCCAATTAAAACTTTTGGCGCTCATTGGGCTCATCCAATTATCACGGCTAACCAATTACGGATTAAAAGTCCGGATGAATTATATATGTTTCTTATAGAAAATCAAAATTTAAACGATAGATGGGATACTGAGCGAGATATATTTTATGGGGGAGTTAATGAATTAGCTCAAGAAGTGGCGGATGTTTTTGTAGATGATTTAGATAAATATAAGAATACAATAGAAAAGCTGTCCAAAGACCTTAAAAATGATATATATATTGGATGGTTTTTTACAAAGCTCTCACAGAAAGGTTTACATAGCGAGAAAGACATAGATTGGCTAATAGAACTTATCAATAGATTATATAAAAGAGAAACTTTACAATTAGGAATAATCAGGTCACTTAGCAAGGAAGCAAACAATCTCTCTCATAGTCAATTTGATAGACTAAAAGGCATCCTATTCCACCTATCTGATGCCAATGATCCAATAGAGGATAAATTCATTGAATACAGGAAACAAGGCTATTCTAATAACGCTCTTGCAGAAGGAATAAATTCTACAAGAGGCGAGCTTGTTAAGCTAGTTATTCAGCTTTTATCGAAGTTCAAAGATAACGTTTTATTTGATATTTTAGACAAACTTTCTAGGGATAAAACTATAAGCGTAAGAGCTGCCTTGGTAGAATATTTACCATATGCAATAGAGTCAATAGGTTGGGATAAATGTTTCGAGTTCTTTACTAATGCATTTGAGAAAGGTGCAGAAGAATATTCGGAAAGCATTCCCAATTTCTTACAATATGTTCCTAATGACAAAATCGACGAAATAAAGGGAATACTCAGCAAAATGCAGGATAAAAAAGGTGGAACTTTGGGGCAAGCTTATGCTCTAATAATCACTATATATTACCTAAGGGGAATATTTGCTGAAGATAGGTTGATTGAAGTTCTCAGGGACCCTATGCTGCCAGACAGGGCTAAAGAAGAAAGCCTCAATTTGCTAGCGAACCAGGTAAGATATGAAGAAAATGTAGATAAATGCCTGAAAATTATAAATAATCTCATAGATGAAGATACTTTTAAGGGGAATGCGAGTATTTTATTTATGGAAGCAAGACCCGAAGACTTAAAGAAATTCTCATCAATTATAAAGAAAATAATTGACAAGCCTCATATTAGAGGTGAAGCACTTTATTATATCCTCGAGTACTTACAAAAAAGTCTGCTACTTGATCCTTTGGAGGTATTTAATCTACTTGAAAGTATTCTATCAGCGGCCGGCGAAGATTTCTATAATTTAAGAGCTTACATTCCGGCCAGCCATTCAAGGGCTCCTTTAAACATAATAAACACTATTCTTGAATGCTATCCCGAAGAAGAAAGCAGAGCCCTGGAAGCACTAGACAAACTGATAAAGCTTAATTGGGAAGGCGTTAATGAATATTTATACGCACTGGACAGGCTTTAAATGATGGCAAATAACAATTACGAACTCACTACCCCCCAATCGCTCAATGCCTATATAAAGTCTATCTGCGATATTATGAGGAGATCGGGAAGAGCAGGGGCCTTGCAGTATGTCCCCGAGCTTACCTGGATGCTCTTTTTGCGAATTCTGGATGAAAAGGAACAAAAAGAAGAAGAGCAGGCAAAAGCATTAGGTGTTAATTTCACCCGGTCTCTCGATTATCCATACCGCTGGCAGGATTGGGCCGCTCCTTATAGAGAGTTGGAGGGTTCAAAGGTTCAAGGATTGAAGAGAAAAGAGTTACAGGAGGGCACTCTGGGCGGATTTATGTCCTTTGTTAATGGCGAACTCATCCCCTATCTTCGCCGCCTTAAAAATACACCTGGTGCGACCTCACGCCAGAAGATTATAAGTGAGGTTTTTTCCTCGACAGAACGGACTTACATAGACACCGAGCGCAATCTTTTAGATATCCTGGATAAGATAGACACTCTGTCATTAAAGAACGTTGACGAAACCCACATGTTCCCCATCTCTCAGGTTTATGAAGGATTACTACAGAAGATGGGAGAAAAAAATAACGACGGCGGCCAATTCTTTACACCCAGAGAAGTTATCCGGGTGATGGTAAAGGTGGTCGATCCTGAAATAGGTGAAACGGTCTATGACCCATGTTGCGGAACCGGCGGTTTTCTGGCCCAGGCCTATCATCATATGAAAGAAAAGGCAAAAACAGGCTCGGATATAGAGGCACTCAAAACCAGAACTTTTTATGGCCGCGAGAAAGAAAATCTTGTTTATCCCATCGCCCTGGCGAATTTGGTCCTTCAGGAGATAGATGAGCCGCATATCTGGCATGGGAACACCTTGACCGGTTTAGAAACTTATGGCGGATTATTTCAAGAGGCTCCAGGCCTATTTGATGTTATCCTGACCAATCCTCCCTTTGGAGGAAAAGAAGGTAAAGACGCTCTGACCAAATTCGCTTATAAAACAAGTGCAACGCAGGTTTTGTTTCTTCAGCATGTTATAGATAGTCTGAAACCAGGCGGCAGATGCGGAATCGTCATGGATGAAGGTGTTTTATTCCGGACCAATGAGAAGGCCTTTGTCAAGACCAAACGCAAACTGCTTAATGAATGCAATCTGTGGTGTCTCATCAGCCTTCCTCCAAAAGTATTTGTCAATGCGGGAGCGGCCAGCAAAACCAATCTTTTGTTTTTTACCAAGGGGCAACCGACAAAAGAAATATGGTATTATGACCTGGCTGATCTCAATATCACCAAGAAACAGCCTTTAACTTCCGAACATTTTGAAGAGTTCTTTAAGCTATTGCCTCAGCGGAAAATTTCAGAGCGTTCCTGGCTGACCTCAATAGAAGACATCGAAACCAAAAATTATGATTTGAAGGCAGTTAATCCAAATCGCCGCCAGGAGCAAGACACCAGAACACCGGAAGAATTACTGTCAATTATAGAATCCCAATCAAATGAGATAAAAAATATAATATCCCTCTTAAGGAAAAAGGGGATCTGAAAATAGGCCAGTTCAGGTTAAAACCAACTCTCTAATCTGTAAGTGAAGCCCGATTGACTAAAGGCTATAACCTCCTTGTATTGTAGAAGGAGGAATCCCCTACCTTACCTGAAGACTACCGACACGCACCGAAAGCCCACCGGCGTTTTCCATCCATTTCTGGGCTAAATGATAGGGATTTCTGGTGCGTGAGAAAATCTGGGGGCATGAACCGATTTAAGAAAATCGTATCATGCCCCTGGTTTTATTTATTCCAGATAATCAGAAAAAGTAGCGTACACCAAAAAAACCGAGTAACTTAAGTTCTGTATCTGGAATTAAATCCATGACCGGACCGATTTCAAAAAAGATATCAATCGGGGTATTTTCAAACATATAGCTCAGTCCCAATGGAAATTTTATCCCAAACCTGGCATCGTCCTGGAGATTTAGCCTGGCTCCAATTCCATAATAAAAAGCCAGCTTGCCTGTATCCACCTTTATAAAGCTGTGTAAAAGATAATCGGCATGAAGATGAAAAGCGTTTTCACCGGAAAATGACCAGGAACCAGCAATATCAAAAGCTGTGCGATTTCCAGTCCAGTACTTAGCGATTACGCCGGTTGGCTCTCCCAGGATGATGCCCAGCCCTAATTTTTTATCCTGGGCCTGAGCCTGAAGGGGGCCAGCTGATAGAAAGATCACCAACAAAAGCATCACACCTATTGCTTTTCTTCTCATTCCTTACTCTCCTCTTAACTTGAATTACCTTGCTGGCTTTGATTTTAATTCATTAAGACGTTCATAGCAAGCCGCGCCTGAGATTTTAGGCTAACCCTCAGCTAATCACCGTCTTTCCTATTTCTGCTTTTTTCTTCTTCCTTACTGGTAATTTGGCTTGACCCCCATAATATGAAACATAAAAGAATATTTATCGGTCAACTCGTCCAGGGCTTTGGTAATATTGCTCGAACCGTGGCCAGATCTGGTCTCAATCCTGATCAGCACTGGGTTGTCACAAGACTGTTTTTCTTGCAGGGTGGCGGCAAATTTGAACGAATGGGCTGGAACCACCCGGTCATCATGATCAGCCGTAGTAATCATCGTAGCTGGATAGCAGACTCCTTCTTTGATGTTATGGAGAGGCGAATATTTAATTAAATACTTAAACTGTTCTGGATTATCACTTGAGCCATACTCAACCATCCAGCCCCAGCCGACAGTAAATTTGTGGTATCTGAGCATATCCATCACCCCAACGGCCGGGAAAGCCACCCCAAACAACTCAGGCCTCTGGGTCATTACCGCCCCGACCAGCAGCCCGCCGTTAGAGGCACCAGAGATGGCCAGGTATTTGGGCGAGGTATATTTTTCTTTAATCAAATATTCAGCTGCAGCGATAAAATCATCAAAGACATTTTGCTTGTTCTCCAGCATCCCCGCCTGGTGCCAGTTCTCACCATACTCTCCCCCACCCCGGATATTTGGTTGAGCAAAGACTCCGCCATTTTCGAGAATGGGAATAATCGAGGGATTAAAAGCTGGCAGCAGACTGATATTAAAACCGCCATAAGCGGTCAGGAAAGTCGGATTTTTACCATTTAAAACCAGATCCCGACGATAGACGATAAACATCGGCACTCTGGTCCCATCCCCGCTGGTATAAAAAACCTGTTTAACCTCATAATCCTCAGGATTAAATTTGACCCTTTGCTGGTTAAAAACCTCTGATTGGCCTGTAGCCAGATCATACTTATAGATGGTTGGCGGGTAGTTAAAAGAATTAAAAGTATAGAAAATAAATTTATCATCCCGCCAGCCACCAAAGCCAGAAGCAGTGCCAATGGCTGGCAGTTCAATTTCCCGGATGAGCTGGCCATCGGGCTGATATTGATAAATCCTGGTCTGAGCATCCTGGAGGTAAGTACCAAAAAGGTAGCCACCAGCCGTAGCCGCAGCCGTTAAAACCTGAAGTTTTTCCGGCAGAACTTCTTGCCAGTTTCCTTTCGCCGGCTTAGCTGGATCAATCAGCACCAGCCGGTAATTGGGAGCATCAATATTGGTTCTAACCAAGAACTTATCTTCGAGATTATCAATGACTTCACTGTCATAGTCAAAGCCTGAAATCAACAATTTAAAAGCTGACTTTTCCTGACTTAAATCTTTCCAGTGAATCTCATTGCCTGAAGTCCCGGCCGAAATCACCAGAATGCCATATTTCTGATCTTCAGTCACTCCCATATTTACATACCTTAAGGGGTGCTCTTTATCTTCATAGATCAGCTGGTCTTTTTCCTGAGGTTCACCCAGTTTATGATAGAAAACTTTCTGATATTCATTACGGGCTTTAAGCTCTTCACCCGGTGCCGGCTGATCATAGCCACTATAGAAAAAGCCATCTTTATACCAGGCCGCTGCCGAAAACTTGACCCAGCGAACTCGGTCAGGCAATTCCTGCTTGCTGGCTATTTCCATCACCCTTAATTCTGACCAATCTGAACCGGCCTCTGAACGGGAGATAGCTACATAACGGAAATCCGGAGAAAAGCCAGCCAGCCCGATTCTGATTGTCCCGTCAGGAGACAACTCATTGGGATCAATAAAAACCTCAGCCTCGCCATCCAGCCCTTTTTGAACATAAATCACTGACTGGTTTTGAAGTCCATCATTCTTGTAAAAGAAAAAATATTCTCCGGCTCGAAAAGGCTGTCCAAGACGCGGGTAATTATAGAGATCTTTTAATCTCTCACCTATTTTCTGGCGGTATGGAATTTTTTCCAGGTAGGCAAAGGTTATTTTATTCTGTTCTTCCACCCACTTTTTTGTCTCTTCCGAATTATCATCTTCCAACCAGCGATAGGGATCGGGCACTTTTGTTCCAAAATAATCATCAACCACCTCTACTTTTTTTGTCTGTGGATAAACGATTTTTTCCCGGGCTGGCTGATGGCAGGCCATCAGAACCAGCGCCAGGCCCAGGGTAACCGAAGCCAGGCTAAAAACCAACATTTTTTTATCCTTCATAAAAAGCCTCCTCAAAAATTAAGGCTGTTTTTATTAATAACACAAGAAAAGGCTTTATGCCAGAAAAAACTGACCGGCAGCTAGTTTAAGTCCCGGGCTGTAAAGTCATAGCTCTTATTGAAAATATCAAGCTCATCAGGCAGAAGATTATTGCCAGCCTGCCAGGCCCTGTGATATTTTATTGGCCATAAAAGAATAAGGAGGTTGGCCATGTTCTCGACCATTTTTGCCCTGTTTATCCTGCCAGCAGCTATTATTCTTCTGGCTTTTATTCTGACCTTCAACCAAGAAGGATCAAGATGAATGTCCTCGGCGTTACCACCAGTCCCTGGGCTCTGGCCGCCTTTTTACTCTACGTCCTCATGATGGTGGCAGTCGGCATTATCACCACCAGATATTCTTCGCGCGGCATTGGAGAGTTTTTCCTCGGCGGACGGAAGATGAAATCATTCGTGGTCGCTCTGTCAGCAGTCACTTCAGGCCGTTCGGCCTGGCTGCTCATTGGAGTCTCGGGAATGGCCTTTACTCGCGGTGTCTCGGCGGTCTGGTCAGTCGTAGGGTATATTCTGGTCGAGCTTTTCATGTTTGTCTATGCCGGAAAGAGATTGCGCTATTTTACAGGTAAAAAGGGCGACATCACAATTCCTGATTATATGGAGTCGAGGTTTGACGATCACAAGCATCTTCTCCGGCTGGTTTCTTTGATTCCTATTCTGATTTTTATGACCGCTTATGTCTCTGCCCAGTTCAGCGCAGGCGGAAAATCTCTTTCAGCCAGTTTTAACATGACCCAGCAGCAAGGCATATTGATTACTGCCGGGATTGTTATTTTTTATACTGTCCTGGGGGGATTTCTGGCGGTTTGCCTGACTGATATGCTCCAGGGTATCTTTATGATTTTTGCCCTGATGATTCTGCCCATTATTGCTATTATTCAATTGGGTGGACTGGGCAAGCTCCTGGCCACTTTGAAGGATGTCTCCCCCGGTTATCTTGATCCCTTTGCCATTTCAGTTGGGGCTTTAATTGGTTTTCTGGGGATAGGCTTTGGTTCTCCCGGCAATCCTCATATTCTTAACAAATATATGAGCATCGAAGATCCCCGGAAGCTGAACAAAACGGGCTTTATCGGGACTGTCTGGAATGTGCTGATGGCCTGGGGTTCTATTTTCATCGGGCTGGCTGGCCGGGCAATTTATCAGAGTGCCGCCAATCTACCCAACCAGGACCCGGAGAACGTTTATCCCTTGCTGGGTTCCCAGCATCTCCATCCTTTTCTATTTGGTCTGACCATTGCTGCTATCTTTGCAGCCATTATGTCCACTGCCTCTTCTCAGTTGCTGGTAGCTTCTTCGGCTGTTGTCCGCGATGCCTACCAGAAGATTCTGGCGGCTGGAAAACGAATCCCCGAAAAAAGACTGGTCTGGCTGAGCCGACTGGTCACTCTGCTTGTCTCTATTATTGCCATTTTCCTGGCTGCCTATGGCGATAAAGTCATTTTTTATCTGGTGCTTTTTGCCTGGGGTGGACTCGGGGCCGCTTTCGGACCAGCTATTCTTCTTTCCCTTTACTGGAAGAAAACAACCAGAGCAGGAGCCATTGCCGGAATTCTTGTCGGTTCTGCCACCGAGATTATCTGGTATTTAATACCTTCGCTTCGAGCGGCTTTAGCCGAATATGTTCCGGCTTTTATTCTGTCCTTTCTGGCAATTATTTTAGTCAGTCTCTATACCAGGCCGCCAGAACACGCAGAAGAATATATGAGATACATGAAGGGCCAGCTGGAATAGGTTTCTCTAAGCAGGTTATGGCCGCCTAAAGAAGAGGCCGGCTGCTTTAAAGCTGCCCGGATTTCTGCTAACATTCAAGGGATTTTATTTTTTGAGGTAACAGCTATGGTCAAACGCCTTGGAGTTATAACAAGAGATTGTGCCGGGATTAATGCTGCTTTGAGAGCCGTGGTTAGAACAGCTACCAGCAAGCAGGCAGAGGTTCTGGGCATAATCAGGGGCTATGATGGGCTGATTGACGGCGAGCTGCGTCCTCTTGATCGGCGGGCAGTGTCAGGCATCATCAACCTGGGTGGAACCATTCTAAAATCAGCCCGTTCTGAAAGATTTTTGACGGAGGAAGGCCAGCGACAGGCTTTACTGACAATCGAAAGACACAAGATCGACGGTCTGATTGTTATTGGCGGCAACGGCTCGCTGACCGGAGCCCATGTTCTGGCAGCCAAATATGGTGTCCCGGTTATCGGGGTGCCAGCCACTATTGATAACGATGTTAATCAGGTTGACCAGTGTCTGGGGGCCGACACGGCGGTCAACGTTGCTCTGGATGCGCTGGATAAAATTCGTGATACAGCGACCAGCCTGGAGAGAATTTTTGTCGTCGAGGTCATGGGCCGCGATTGTGGCTACCTGGCCATGAAGGTGGCTCTGGCCGGCGGTTGCGAGGATGTCATTTTGCCCGAACAGGACTTTGATCTCAATGAAATATGTCAGGAAATTCAGGCTGGAAATGCCCAGGGCAAGGTGAGCTGGATCGTCATCGTGGCTGAGGGCAAAGCCCGGGCTCAGGATGTCGCCACAGCTATTACCCTTCTTACCGGCCTCGAAACAAGAATTGCTGTTCTCGGCCATATTCAGCGCGGAGGACGCCCGACAGCTATTGATCGGCTCCTGGGTGCCAAGCTGGGTAGTGCTGCCGTGGAAGCACTCCTGGCCGGAGAAACTGACAAATGTGTAGCTCTGAAAGATGAACAAATAAAACTGATCCCGCTCGAAACGGCCATTAAACCCAAAAAACTTATTTTTGAGCCAGAATATCGCCTGCTTAAGATATTATCGTGAAATAGCCAGCTCGATTCACCGAGCTTACTTCACTCCGGCCGCCTCATCGAATTCAATCTGGATACATCAACTCTAACCGGATAGTTCTTACTTCGATCCCTTCTTGGGCAGACAGGGCATCTTAATCCTATTACGGCGAGCACAGGCCATAGCTTCCTCATAACCAGCATCAGCATGGCGGACAACACCCAGTCCCGGATCAACCGTCAGAACACGTTCGAGCCGCCTGGCCATGGCCGCCGAGCCGTCGGCCACAATGACCATACCAGCATGAATGGATAAACCAATTCCCACTCCACCGCCATGATGAACTGAGACCCAGGAAGCACCGCTAACCGCATTGAGCAGGGCATTGAGAATTGGCCAGTCAGCGATGGCATCCGAGCCGTCTTTCATCTTTTCCGTCTCCCGGTTCGGCGAAGCAACTGAACCGGTATCCAGATGATCCCTGCCAATAACTATTGGTGCACTTATCTTCCCTTTTTTAACCAGGGTATTGATGACATCTCCAAAAAGAGCTCTTTCTCCATAGCCCAGCCAGCAGATACGGGAAGGCAGTCCCTGAAATTTAACCTGCTCCCTCGCTTTTTTAATCCACCTGGCTAAGGATTCATCTTCAGGAAACATCTTCAACACGGCCTGATCAGTGGCATAAATATCCTCTGGCTTGCCAGATAGAGCTACCCAGCGGAAAGGCCCTTTGCCAACGCAGAAGAGCGGCCTGATATATTCCTGAACAAAGCCAGGAATATCAAAAGCATTTTCCACACCGGCCTTCTGAGCCTGACCACGGATGTTGTTGCCATAATCGAAGGTTCTGGCTCCTCTCTTCTGGAGTTCCAGCATAGCCTCAACTTGAGCAGCCATTGATTCATAGGAACGGCAGATATAATCTTCCGGATCCTTTTTTCTCAGTTCCAGAGCTTTCTCATAAGGCAAGCCCCTTGGCACATAGCCATTGAGTTCGTCATGAGCTGAGGTTTGATCGGTCAGAACATCAGGCGTAATCCCTCTTTTGACCAGTTCAGGCAAAAAATCAGCTGCATTGGTCAGAAGGGCAATGGATAACGGCTGGCCCTTTTTACAGGCTTCGTCAGCCATTTTGAGGGCCTCGTCCAAATTGTCAGCCATGATGTCCACATAACCAGTGTCAAGGCGGCGTCTGATTCTGGCCGGATCAACCTCGGCAATAATGGCCACTCCCCCATTCATGGTGACAGCCAACGGTTGGGCGCCACCCATGCCTCCCAGACCAGCCGTGACCACCAGTTTGCCCTGGAGCGACCCGCCAAAATGCTTTCTGGCGGCAGCAGCCAGCGTCTCAAAAGTCCCCTGTAAAATGCCCTGTGTCCCAATATAGATCCAGCTTCCGGCAGTCATCTGGCCATACATGGTCAGTCCCAGGGCCTCCAGCCGCCTGAATTCATCCCAGGTAGCCCATTTAGGTACCAGCATGGCATTGGAAATTAGAACCCGCGGTGCTTCGCTATGTGTTTTAAAGATGCCCACTGGTTTCCCCGACTGAATCAGCAGGGTCTCATCATTCTCGAGTTTTTTCAAACTGCTGACGATCGCTCGGTAGCAATCCCAGTTACGAGCGGCTTTTCCTGTGCCACCATAGACAATCAACTCCTGAGGTTTTTCGGCTACCTCCGGATCAAGGTTATTCATTAGCATCCGCATGGCGGCTTCCTGAGACCAGCCTTTACAATGAAGGCGGTTGCCTCGTGGCGCCCGAACAGGTTTATAAGTTGTTTTTTGTTGATCGACCATTTTTTACCTCTCCTGTTTCTTCTATCACTTTTCTGGCCTCAGCTAAGTTGTCAAGCCTGGCCAGAGTTTTTTCTTTACCCATGAGTTCCAGAACTTCAAAAATTCCAGGTCCGACAGAGCGTCCAAGCAAAAGGACCCGCAAAGCATGGATAAAAACGGCTGCCTTTACCCCTTCCTTTTCAGCGCGGCCCCGCACAACCTGCTCCAGTTCAGTTGCTGTAAAGGTTTTCAGTTGATCAAAATCTGCTATTAACTTCGGTAGTAACTCTTCCAGACAGGGATCAAGCAAATGTTTTCTGACGGCTTCAGGGTCGTAGTCAACCTGATTGGAAATAAAAGGAGCGAGCATGTCGGTCAGTTCAACCAGCGTTCTGCTTCTGGGCCTGACCAGTTCTACCAGCTTCTCCAACCAGTCCTTCTTTTCGGTAAGAAAAGCATCCTTCCACAACCCCCTCTTTTCCAGCCAGGAACGAAGCTCCCTGATCAACTCCGCGACAGGCATTTCATTGATTAACCGGCTGTTAAGCCATTGAAGTTTGTTCAGATCAAAGACGGGACTGCCCTTGCTTATACGTTCAAGTGAAAACCCAGCAATCATTTCTTCTCGACCGTAGATTCTTTCTTCCCGGCCTGGAGACCAGCTCAACTGGGCAACAAAATTAAAAAAAGCCAGAGGCAGATAGCCTTGATCACGGAAACTCAGCACGGCCGTATGACCATGCCTTTTGCTCAATTTTTTACGATCAGGTCCGAGAATAAGCGGTAGATGAGCAAATTGAGGAATTTCTTTTTGAAAAGCGCGATAAAGCAGAATTTGCTTGGGAGTATTGGTAATATGATCGTCTCCTCTGATCACATGGGTAATTCTGGCTTCAATATCATCAACGACGACCGACAAATGATAGGTTGGAAAGCCATCACTCCGCAGGAGAACAAAATCTTCCAGATTTTTATTCTCCACCGAGATTTGCCCGTGAATCAGATCATTAAACTCAGTTACTCCCTCTGGCATTAAAAACCGGATGGCCGCCGGGGCTCCTTTTTTCAGCAGTTCACTTTTTTGTTCTTCGGGGAGATGTAGACAGTGGCGGTCATATTTCCAGTGCTGGCCTCTGGCTTTGGCTTCCTGCCTCCGTCTTTCTATCTCGTCAGGAGTACAAAAACAATAATAGGCCCGGCCAAGAGAAACCAGCTGGTGGGCGGCCTGGCGATAAATTTCAAATCGCTGTGATTGGTAAATTGGCCCCTCATCCCAGTCAAGGCCAACCCATTTGAGGGCCTCAAGAATAGCACGGGTCATCTCTTCTGAGGAACGGCTGACATCTGTATCTTCTATTCTGAGTACAAGCGAGCCCCCGTGATGCCGGGCGAAGAGCCAGTTAAATAAGGCCGTCCGGAGGGCACCAACATGAAGCTGACCGGTCGGGCTGGGGGCAAATCTAACTTTAACCATAAACCAACTTCTTCGGCTGAAAATTATGACTAATAAAATATAGCATACTAACCCTGGTTATTCAAAAATCAGACTTGACAAGACAGCCCTCATCCACTGTCGATGATTTTTCAGCCTTGAATAAAAATAAGTTGACTCTAAAAAATAATTTCAGTAGATTATAATCAAGCTAAGGTTTCTAAGGTTAATTAGGAGGACCCAGGGAAATAATTCTTTTCCCGCTGTCATGCCACAGATAAGTGTTCTTGTTCTGGCGCGTGAGGTAGAGCAGGCTATTAAAATAGCCAGAGTTTGCGAGCGTGAATTCCAGCCCATAGTGGCCAATTCCCCGGAAGAAGTTCTGGTTCTGATGAACCATCACGATTTCTGGGTAATGGTGCTTGACAGCAGCTATGCCGCTTATGACCGCTGGAAAGATCTGATTAAAAAAGACGTCTCGGTGATTATCATTGGTCAGGATGAGGCTGAGGTTTATCAGATGCTCCTCAGCTGGCCTCAGGAATATTATCTGGACTATGTGCTGGAAAAAAACGGCCACCCCCTGGAGCCGATCCTTAGTCTGCTGTTGCAGAGGGCCGTCTATGTCAGCCGGATAAAAAAAGAATGGGCTGAGCTCCAGCATTCGCTTTCCCTGTCAGCCAGTAATACCAGGGAGATTTTCCGGCAAATCAAGGAAATAAAACAGCTAATTAATCAAAATTATTTACGGGAACTCGAAAAGCGCATCTCTATCGAGGCCCGCTATGTCTGGTTTCAGAAGGAACGGCAAAAGACAGAAGGCATTATCAGAAAAATTTATCTGGCCAATGATGTTAGCAGCCTGCTAAACGTTATCCCTGAGATAAAAGAGTTACTGGAAGCCAGGGGGCTGACCATCTATCTGATTGAAGAGAACGAGACCCTCGGGAAGCACCTCAAGCCAATAATCTGGGACGATACTTTTATTACCCATCCAGAAACTTTCAGATATGTGGCCAGACTGGAAGCACCTGATTTTGCCTCTGCTGTCGCTACCTATGGGCTCGAAATTAATCTGGCTGATCCGGCTTCCGATCAGAGATTTTCCATCCGTTATCAGCATAACCTGAAAGAGCCCCTGAAGAGCATTCTGGCCGTGCCCATCATTTATGAAAACCAGGTTATTGGAGTGGTAGAAGTTTATAATAAGTCTTCAGCGGGAGGACTGGCAGCAGAAGGTTTCAGCCAGGAAGATCAAGAGATTCTGCGCGGACTATCAGAACACATCGGTATCGCCATGACCAAGCTCAACCTGATTCAGTATGATGCCCTGACTGGCTTGCTGCGGACTGATCCTTTCTTCGATCGTATCCTGCAAAAAGTCAATTCAATGAGCAAAAGGAAAAAAGAAGAAGGATCCTTTGCTATGGTCATGGGTGATGTGGACTGGTTCAAGCACTATAATGACCGCAACGGTCACGAGGCGGGTAACAGGCTTATGCAGGAGCTGGCCCTCATCATGCGACAATCTGTTCGGGAAGAAGATTTAATCTGCCGTTATGGCGGAGAGGAATTCCTCTTCTTTCTGGAGGGAGTGTCCAGCCTGGATGAGGCCTGCCAGTTAACAGAAAGAATCAGAAAAAACATAGAAGAACATTATTTTCCTTTCGAAGAATATCAACCCAGAAATAATCTGACCATGTCTTTTGGCGTAACTGTCTTTCCCCGCCGGCAGATGGTGGCCAGTGAGGAGCTGACCAGAGACGATTTAAAACATCTCGTCCATGAATGCGACCTGGCTCTGGCCGCCGCCAAGGGCAAAGAAACCTGGAGATTACCTCCATCTGAAGGTCAGGCCAAATCTGCCCTGAAAAACAAAGTCGTGGCCTATTCCCGCGACTGGGAAAGAGGTGAACAACCAGCAGCCACCATCGCTTTTCAGGAAAGACTGTACAAGGAAAAAAGGCATTTCCAGAGGTATTTCACTTCCACCTTTTTAATTTATAAGGAAGATTCTCAGTTCAAGGTCAGCAAGACAATTAATCTAAGTTTGGGCGGGACTAAAATCATTTCAGAAAAACCTTTGCCAGTCTCAAGACCATTAGGAGTTGTTCTGGTTCTGGGTAAAAAAGCCAGGTGGCTGAAGACAGAAGTTGTTTACTCAGAAAAAGCAGGGACTGAGACTCCAACCTTTTATACCGGCCTTAGATTTAAAGACATGAATCCAGAAGACCTCGGTTTGCTGGAAGACTACTTCCAGGAAATTCAGAAGGAAAACTATAATTAAAGAGACTGGCTTCGGGAATTAAAGCAGCGTCAGGTATCCAGTTCTTTTCTCAGTGTTGAATAATATACGGAGGGGGGATTAACCCTCTCATCAAAGCTTGATATTACGGTTTGGATTTTCTGTTCAAAATGATTTAAATCCTCCGGTGCTCCCCAGTTTTGAGTGCGCAGCAGTTCAACCAGCTCTTCGACCACCGTTTGATTTAAAATGTCGCTGGCCAGAAGTGGAAAAGTAAATCCCTTTTTTTCTATCAGCCAGAAGACTTTTTGCAGGTATTTTCTCAATCCTTCCTGCTCGGCAATCAATTCTCTTTTTAGAAAGAATTGCTCTTTGACCGAACTGACCAGGTTCAATTTATGATAAGCCTTTTTAGCTTCCTCGACTGTCTTCCTAATTCTATTAAGTATTTCCTGTACCTCAAAAACGCAATGATCATCTTTCTGATAATAACCAATCCGGCCGGAGCCATTAGCCGATTCCTGGTGGTAGCAGAGAACCAGGTACTGACGATCTGTACTGCCATCCCCGGTTTCACTATTGTCAGCCTTATCTCCCTCCAGCGTGCTGGCACTGTTCATCTTTTCAACCAGGCCTTTTTTTATTTCTTCAGCCAGCTTTTCTTCCAGGGTTGGCTCCCTGGCCGGCGTTAGTTCTGACTCGTTGGCGGCAGGGACTTCTATTTCCACCTCTCCACCTGCTTCAGCCTCCTGTCCAGCCTTGGTCTCATTAGCCTCAGACATCTCACTTTCTGGCTGGCTAACAGGAGAAGCTCGTTCTTCTTTGCTTTCACTTTCCATCATCAGAAGCTCTTTAACCTTCTGGAGCTTTTCTAGTTCGGCGGTTAAGTCAATGTCTTCAACCGGCTCTGCAGATTTTTCCAGCACTTCAGACCTCAACCCGAATTTTTCTTCCAGCTGATGCTTCAAAAATGCGGATTTTTCCATTGATTGACCGCGAATCTCTTCCAGCCGGTCCTGCAGTTCATTAATAGCTTTTATGTCCTCCGATGTTTCTCGGGCTAGTTCCTCAATCTTTTTCTGCCGCTCGACAATGTCACTAAAATATTCTCTGATTTTCTGCAGTATCTGATTTCTTTCCTCTTCAAACTGTTCCCATAATTGCCCATACTCTTCAAGGGCTTGCCATTCTTTTTTGACCTCTTCTTCGATCTGAGCTAATTGCTGCCTGGCTAATTCGCGTTCTTCTTGAATTCTCTGATCTAATTTTTTCTCGATTTCCTCATGCTGACGGCGGAGATAGTTCTCGAGCTGTGCTTCAATTTCTTGAATAATTGAAACCGTTTTTTTTTCTGTTTCGTTATTTATGTCCACTGACCTCTCCTTTGACCTTGGCTATTCCATTCTAAAGTCACCAGCAGGCTGTGTCAAGACAAATTTCAGGTGAGTTCAGACAGTATTTTGATCGTTTCTGGGGGTGATAAAGGCCTAAAGGAGAGGTGAGAAAAAGCTGTCTTCTCTCACCTCTATTCGGGCTAAAAAAAGAACAGTTACTCCCGTTGGTCAGACCCGTAAATTCTCTATTGCTCTTTAGCTCCGAATAATGTATACAGATAAAATAAATGCGGGAGCTAATTTGAATAACAATCACCATGGCAATCAAAATAACCGGCCCAAAATATTGATAATTGACCACGACCAGAAATACAACCAGCAGCTGCTCGGCTGCCTGCAGAACCTGAAGATTGAAGTGGAAACCTTATCCAGTCTGCCGCCAGCCAACCACCCGGCTAAATGGCTGAAAAACACTATTTTGATTGTTTCTCACCAGCTGTGTGAGGGAGATAAAGTTGCCGAACTTCAATCATTAAAAACAGCTTGCCGCGATTTAACTGTTATTATGCTTTCTCCTCCCCTTCCGGCCAACCACCATGTTACCAGTCTTCAGGCAGGTTTGATTGATTATATTTGTTCCCGGGAAAACCTCTCTTCCATTTTTTCTGCTGTCCGGGCTGAAATCTCCCGCCGACAGCTAAAACAGGAAAATGAAATTTATTCAAGAAATCTGACCAGGTTGAAGCTCGAACACTCACGTCATATCAGGAAAATGATCGAGCTGGAAGAAATTTATGATGCCACCGTTGAAAATTTGATGACTGCTCTGGATTTGAGGGATGTCGAAACTTTTGGTCACTCACAAACTGTTTCTAAGTACTGCCAGGTACTGGCCGGTCTTCTTGGTATCACCCAGCCCTCAAGACTTGATAATATCAGAAAAGGTTCTCTTCTCCACGATATTGGCAAGATTGCTATTCCCGATTCGATTCTAAAAAAACCTGGCCAGTTAACATCCGGCGAATGGGAAAAGATAAAGCTTCACCCATCACTTGGCTTCGGTCTGATTAAAGAAATGAAAATGCTGGCCGAGGTCGAGCACATTATTTTATACCATCATGAAAAATATGATGGATCCGGTTATCCCCGAGGGCTAAAAAGAGAAGAAATACCTTTAGAATCAAGAATTTTTGCCCTGGCTGACGCCCTGGATGCCATCACCTCGCATCGCCCCTACCGGGCGGAAAGGGATTTCCGGACAGCCCGGGAAGAAATTATAAAAGATGCCGGCTCTCATTTCGATCCACAAGTAGTTGAGGCTTTCTGTTCAATTGAAATCGAAAAATGGGAAAGAATCCGCTATGAAACAACCAGGTTGATTCCTTCTTTCCAAGAATTCCAGCCTCTTCTCAAGAATAAAAAATCAATTTGAATACGCCAGGGTTAGACGGCATGAGCCTAATCAGACATTTTGCGAGCGCAAACAACCCTTGGAAATCCCGAGTAATCAGGCACTATTTCTGTCTGGCTCCAGCCAGATCTTAATAACCGGGCTACCTCTTCTGCCTGGTAAGCTCCAATTTCCATGGCCAGAAAGCCACCGGGCTTTAGAAAATGTTCAGCCTGTCCGATCAGCTGCCTGATAAATTTCAAGCCATCCTGACCAGCCACCAAAGCTTTTTTTGGTTCAAAATCTTTTACTGGCCGGTCAAGTTTCTGCCAGTCGTCTTGAGCTACATAAGGAGGGTTGCTGACTATAAGATCAAAAGTTAAATCACCCTGTCTGAAGGCTTTGAACATGTCGCTTAAAACAAACCTGACATTGGTGACCTGGTTCAACCGGGCATTTTCCCTGGCCAGTTTTAAGGCTTTTAAAGAAATATCCGTAGCTATGATTCTGGCTGAGGGCAGCTCTTTACCCAGGGAAATAGCAATATTGCCAGAGCCAGTGCCAATGTCAATAATCAGCGGCTCCAGGGACAGAGAAAGTGAGAGGGATTTTTCCACCACCAGCTCTGTTTCAGGCCTGGGAATTAAAACCGAGCGGTTAACCCTGAAAGGCAAGTTCCAGAATTCTTTCCAGCCAAGAAGGTAAGCCAGCGGCCAGCCGTCGATCCTCTGTCTCACCAGCCGCTCCAGCTTCTTTTCAAGCTGTGGCCATACGGGCTCGGGCAGCCTGCGGAAAAATTCAACTTCGTCCATCCGTCCGGCTGCCTGGATTAAAAGGCGGGCCTCAAGAAAGGGGCAGGTGCTTGAGGACAGCCTGGCAGTTGTTTCTCGGAATAGCTGGTCTAAATTTTTAGAGCTCAAGAGACTGATTCAAAGTTTCATGAGATTTATCTTCTTCCAAAGCCCTGGTCTGATAATAGATGACCAGTTTCTCGATGAGTTCATCCAGGTCACCATCCATAATGGCTTCGAGGTTATGAAAACTTTCATTCAGCCGGTGGTCGGTAATCCTGGACTGTGGAAAATTATAGGTTCTGATTTTTTCGCTTCGCTCACCACTTCCCACCTGCCGCTTTCTATCCTGAGAAATCCGGCTGTGCTGTTCATTCTGAGCTATGTCCATTAATCTGGCTCTCAAGATTTTCAGAGCTTTCTCTTTATTGCGGTGCTGGGATTTTTCGTCCTGGCAGGAAACCACCAGGCCTGAAGGCTTATGGCTTATTCTGATGGCGGTATAATTGCGGTTGACATTCTGCCCGCCCGGACCAGAGGCTCCAAAAGCTTCTAATTTCAAATCTTTTGGGTCAATTTTAAGGTCAATATCCTCAGCTTCGGGCAGTACAGCCACGGTGGCCGTCGAAGTATGAATTCGGCCAGAGGCCTCAGTTCTGGGAACTCTCTGCACGCGGTGAACCCCACTTTCATATTTAAGCCAGGAATAAACTCTCTTTCCCTGAATATTGACTATGGCTTCTTTAACTCCCCCGATAGGAGAATAGCTGACATCCATCAGTTCCCATTTCCACCCTTTTTGCTCAGCATAACGGGTGTACATCCGGAGTAAATCTTGAGCAAAAAGCGAAGCTTCATCGCCTCCTGCCCCGGCTCTGATCTCTAGAATAACATTTTTTTCGTCATTGGGATCTTTAGGCAGAAGCATCACTTTTAGTTCTTGTTCCAAGGAATTCTTTTTTGACTTTAACAATTCGAGCTCAGCTTCAGCCAGCCGCCTTAACTCTGGATCTGAGCCAGCATCAGAGAGAATGGAACTGGATTCCTCCAGGTCTTTACCTACCTTTTTAAATTCTTCATACTTTTTGATCAGGGGTTCAAGCTCAGCCCGCTCCCGGGCTAATTCTTTAATCTTTTGAGCATTAGAAGTGATGGCGGGATCAGAAAGAAGTGAAATAACCTGCCTGTATCTTTCCTCGACAGTCTTTAATTCCTGAAGCATGTGAATTATTTTTTGGCTTTAGCTGCATACTTTTTTCTGAACTTCTCCACCCGTCCAGCTGTATCCATAATCTTCTGTTTTCCGGTAAAGAAAGGATGGCACTGAGAACAGATTTCAACCCTGATTTCTTTCTTGGTAGACCTGGTTTTAAACGTATTGCCGCAAGCACAAATAACTGTACATTCCTGATATTCTGGATGAATTCCTTTTTTCATACTCTTCTCTCCTCTTCAGGCTCTTGATTATAGCAGGTTTGGCCTCATCAGTAAAGAATTCCCACCTTCTGGCTTTTCTCTCTGAAAAGATCAAGATCGAGTTTAAACCTGGTGGTTTTTTCAACATGGCGGGCAATTTCTTTATACACTCTGGAATTTATATAATCTTTTAAAGACTCACTCAGGGGGAAAACCTGTTCTTCCGCCTGCCATTCATAGACCTGACCATCCTCTGTCTCCAGGCAACCCAGATAAACTGCCCAGGCTAATGGCCGGAAAGAAACATGACTGAACTGGCGGCGGATAGCTTTGATTTCGCCTTCCTTAATTGGATTGACAAAATAAAGATATCTGGAAAAAAGCAGGGCATTATGAAAGTAGGCCGGAAAAGCTACCAGGGCATCCAGATCTATAAGTTTTGACAGATAAAGAAAAACTTCCAGTATATTTTTTGACAGGCTTAAACCTGGCTTATTCTGGCCGGGAAGAGGTCCGTAGTGTCCGGAAAAATTCACCCGCGGATTCTGCAGGGTTAGCCATTCAAATAAGAGACAATGTTGAGCCGGCAGTTTAAATCCATGCTTCTCCGGGTCACGGAATTTCGTCTGGCTTTCCCTTAACTTCAAATCAACAATGACCCGGGCCGGGTCTTCTTTCTCCCAGTAAATGAGCAATCTTTGAACAGGGTAATCGGAGGAATCAAGCCGGTATTTTAGCGGCCAGAGATTTCTTTTCTTGGCTTCACGGAAAAAACCTTTCCTGGCCAGAACTGCCATGACTTCCTTAAGCGTGTACCGGCCAAGAAAAAGTAGCGAGCCACGTGCCGGGCCCAGACCAGAAAAAATTTCTTCTTCTTTTAGCCGCGGCCCTCTCTCCAGGAAAGGATTACCTTTATCATCGTCAGCCGTCATTCAGACACATCCTTAATTTCTTTTATTTTATCTGTTTCAGATTTCAGACCATTCTGGCTGCCTTTTCTGGTTACAACTCTACCTGAATAAACAGAGAAAATATCATCACCAAAATCCACCTGGCGAATCTGTTCAAAATCATCTTTCGATGGAGAATAGCGACGGTGATGACGGATGATGAGCAGGCCATCAGGCTTGAGAATCTGTCTTTTTCTGATAACTTTCAATGGATTCCGGTCAGCCAGAAGCCGATAAGGGGGATCAAGAAAGATAATATCAAAGGTCACCTTTTTTTTGGCCAGATCAATAACTGCTCGGTTAAATTCTTTGTTGATGACCAGAGCCAGCTCTTCTGCCCCGCATTTTTTTATATTGGCTTCGATGGTTTTAGCCGCTAAAGGTAATTCTTCTATAAAGACCGCTCGCCTGGCTCCCCGGCTTAAAGCTTCCAGACCAACCGAACCAGTACCGGCAAAGCCATCCAGAAAATTGGTGTCAGCAATTCTCTCCTGAAGGATATTAAACAGAGAGCCGCGGAGCTTAGCCGGTAAGGGCCGGACCAGCGGGCTCCTGACCAGCTTGAGATTTCTTCCCTTATACCGGCCGGCTATTATCCTTATCATCTTAAGACCTCACCTTTGATAATAAACCAGGAGCTCAACCTGGCTGTCTTCAAATCAAAAACATTAGCTGGCAACTTGAACCGCTTATTGCTCATTTTTAATAAATTTACCAGTAATTTGACTATTTGTAAATTCGGACTGGAAAGCATCATCAGCCAGTGACATAACCCCGGTTAGTCTTTGTGTTAGCAAAGGTTGAAAAGTG
>DCDG01000053.1 GCA_002316315.1 Candidatus Aminicenantes bacterium UBA1061
TCAAATCCCACCTCCCCGACCATCTTTTTAAAGCTGTTCTTATCCTATCTCTGGCCGGAGTAAAGGGTAACAATGCCGGCTGTCAGATTCAGACAGGAGAGATTCCTGAGACCACTTTGCCGCATCAGACTGATCACTTCTTCAGGCTTCAAAAAGCTAAAAATTGACGAGGCTAAATAGCTGTAGGCCCGGGCCGAGCCTGAAAATAACCTTCCGGCCAGCGGCAGATAATTTTTTAAGTATAAAGAATAAAGGCCATAAGTCAGCTTATCTGGCGGGAGCGAAAACTCAAGGATAAGGAGCCGCCCTGAAGGCTTGAGGACGCGTGCCATCTCGCTTATTCCCCGGGAATAGTCGGGAAGATTCCTTAAGCCGAAACCGATAGTTACCAGGTCAAAAGTCATGTCGCCGTAAGGAAGGTTGAGGGCGCTGCCTGTTTTGAGTTTGATTTTTGTGGCCAGATTCAGCTTTTCGATTTTTTGCTGTGCCCGGGCGAGCATCCTGGCCGAGAGGTCAATCCCGGTGACGTCATGAGCTCCGCGGCGGGCAAATTCTATGGCTATATCTCCTGTGCCCGTGCAGACATCGAGGATTCTGCTATCAGGCCGGAAGCGGGACAGGCTGACCAGCCTCCGTCTCCAGGCGCGGTCAAGGTTAAAACTTAACAGGTGATTTAAAAAGTCATAATTTTTAGCAATGACCGAAAATATCTCGGGTGTGTTGTCTTTATTCATTTTGCCCTGAAAGGCCAGGCCTCTTTTTGGTATCAAAATCTGTTATTACTGCCAGGTTGCTTACCTGACCATGGTAGATATATCTTCTCTAAATTTCAACAAATTGACAACTACAGGAGTTCACTTTTCAGTCTTCAATAGTTTTCTTTTGAATTTTTGAATAGATCCTCTCCTGATCTCCCCTTACCTCCTCCAGCTTATAAATCCTGTGATTTGACTAACTATCTATTTTTATTCGGACGCTTGTTCGCTCTGGAAGAAACTGATTAGTCTACTTGTTCACAACAAAATCTACTACAAAATATCTTGTCCTCTATCTGCCTATATCATATACTCTCAAGCGGGGGTGGTGATGCCAGTGAAACAACCATTAGAGAAAACTATTCGTACTTTTAGCATATCTATCGAAGAAAAGAGAGCTAAGACAATAAAACAAATCTTAGGTAAAGATGTCCGCTTTGAAATACTAAATATTGAATCGGCGGATAAAAACCTGCTTCTCCGTGCCCAAAACATTGACTTCTTCTTCCTGGGCTGTGATTATCCCTGAAATAGGATAAAAACCACTTTCTTTTTCTAAGAGATTCCACGATTTCTTTGGAGTTGCCCCTTCTGCCATCAGGAAAGGGCCATCATTTTTACTATACTAAAGAATAATTTAGCTCTCCTAATAATTATCGATGTAAAAGAAAAAAATCGATATCATTTTTGTTGACATAATGAGTTAAGAAAATTAATTTTATACAATAAGGAGGAAAAGACGAGAAAAACAGAGAAGATACTCTTAGCCGTCGTCATTACCATTTTCCCTGGGATTTTTCTTTCTGCAGGACATGACAAAGTCACTCTGATTTCAAAAGTCCAGTTAGATCAAACCAGGCAAGCACTTGTGCGGCCAGGAGATATAGAAGTAAGTGGAGAAAAACTTTTCGTTACAGACAGAGCCTCGGGAAACATAAAGATATACAGTTTAAAAGACGGAACGCTCGACAGCACTTTTGGACGAAAAGGTGCGGGGCCAGGTGAGTTTATAAGTCCCAATTATGTGGAAATAGCTGACGGAAAAATCTGTGTCCAGGATATGGGACAGCTTAAATATATAATTCACGATGAAAACTTTAATGAAATAACCCGTTTCTTTTTTCTCATGGGCGGCGAACCTTTTATCATAGATGATAATCGAATCATTAATTATGAGTATTTTAGGCATGAAGATGGTAAAGAATTCAAAGGAGCAATTATCGATTTTTCAGGCGGAAAAGCAAAAATAATTAAAGAACTAAGACCATATCCTTATTCCAAGGATGATTCCTGGAACAGAGTTGTCTCAATGAAGGGCTTTATAGATATACAGGGGGACAAAAAGTCTATTTATCTCGTCGATGAAAATAAAGTTGAAATTTACAAATATAATCGAGAGGGAGAATTTCAAAAGAAGTTCGGCGAGAATCCCGGTTATTTCAGGGCAGCTCAAAAAACATCAGATTATGAGACTTATAGGAAGTGGGGAAGAGCACCTGAAGGGATTGCGGCCGGGAGAAGATGGATGAGAAATTTCAGCTGGATTACCGGTTTATCTGCTCTAAAAAATGGCCTGAGCCTGGCTATCAAAACTTTCGAAAGCAATGAAAAGAAATGGGAGCTTTATTTGAGGTTTTATGATTTCGAAGGAAACCTTTTGGAGGAGGGAATCAAGCTTAAAGAGGTAGGTACACCCTTAGCTGAAGACGAACGATTTATCATAGATTCTAATAATAAAGACTGTGTATTTATCCTGGAATGCAATGAAGACATTGATCCACCACAATACACGTTTTATGTATATAAGATAAATCTATGAAAAGGTATATCTGGCCTGTCTTATGTATTGTCCTGCTGGGCTTAAACGTATGTATGGGAATAACAGCTAATAATTTAAGAAAATCGCCTTTCTCAGGAAAAATATACGTAATGTTAATTTCTCCTGCTTCTTTGGTTAATGAAAGCGTAGTTCATAACATTTTTTTCAACCAGCCTAAGATAGAATCCCCTATTTATTTTTTTACAGATGAGACATCAAAAATTTTAGATGTCTTCTGTCCACGGCTATGGAAAGAGGAGGATTTAGGAGAATGGTTAAAAAGAACTCTATTAGGTATTTAAAGGTAATATTTGCATTTGGCTTTTTATGTTTCTGTTCTCTCAGCGAATTGGCTTCCAAGGAAGTAGAGACTATCCTTTTCAAAGAAAAAGGTGAACTCGCTCAAAAATGGGATAAATTATTTACAGACCACACGCTGATTAATTTCACTTATAAGAATCAACCGCTCTCAGGATTTGGGTTACTCGGAATTAATTCTAAAGGTGACTATTTTTTGTTTAGCCGAACAGAAGAAAAAATTATGCAATTTGATAACACCGGAAATTTCATCAGATTCATTGGCTCCATCGGACAGGGCCCTGGCGAGTATCAGAGCATTTCAAATTCGTTTTTCGATGCGGCAGATAATTTATATCTTTATGATGCTCCAATCCGAGCAATCAGTATTTTTAGCTACCCCGATTATCAATTTTTGAAACAAATACATTTAAAGTCGATAGCAAACAAGATCTTTATAAATGATGAAGGCCATTTCGTCACTTTTTCAATTTTCAATGTTTCCAACCTTTTAAAAAAATATGATCAGTCTGGCAAGATTCTAGTTGAAACTTTTAAACCCGAAGATGAAAGGCTATCACTCGCTATGGCACGATTTAACCCGGGAGGGTTGGCCAATATTCCAGGCACTGGTTTTCTATTTGTTTATCCTGATAAATATTATATTTATCTTTATGACTATAATCTAACCCTAAAAAAAATCTTTAAGCCAAGTCATTTCTCTAAGTTTTATCCAAAAGCAGAAAGTTTTCCTCAGGATCTTGCTCCTAAAGAATTCTCATTTGAACATACTAAATGGTGGGATAAATTTCTTCATCCCGCTGATATATTTTTCTTTAAAGATGGATTCTTTCTTGTTATTGTATGGGAATCAAAAGGGAGATTTGGGAAAGACTATATAAACCTGCATGATTTGAATGGTGTGACATACGCAAGGGGATTAGAAATTCCACATGAGGGAATGATTAAGTGCACCAGGGGTAATTATGTATATATAATCGAACAGGAGAGATTCATCGGACAGGATGAATTTGTTCCAACCAAGTTACACAGATACAGGCTCTGTTTACCTCAGTGATAGAAGCGAAAGTTATAACAAAAGGAAAATAATACTCATAGAGTTCACTCCATGGTTTCCCGCTGCCGAACAGCTGGGGTCCCATCCGGTGCGAAATAACGGCGACCGAAAGCTAAAGCCACATTGACCAGCCCCAGCATGACCGGCACTTCTATGAGCGGCCCGATGACCGCGGCCAGGGCCTGCCCGGAATTTATCCCGAAGACAGCCACCGCCACAGCAATGGCTAATTCGAAATTATTACTGGCCGCCGTGAAGGACAGGGAGTGGTTGACAGCCCGGCGATTTTTTTGTATAGGATAATAAAAATGGGCAAAGTACTTGAACTCGACCGGGTTTATAAGGCTTATAAGTTCGGTTTTATACCGAAGAAAAAACAGGTTCTAAAGGGCATTTCGTTTTATGTCAATGAAGGTGAGATTTTTGGCTATCTCGGGCCAAACGGCGCCGGCAAAACAACCACCATCAAGAGCATTTTGAATTTGATTTTTCCTGATGCTGGCCGCATTACCATTTTCGGGGAAGACTCACTCAAGCCCCGGGCGCGGGAGAAAGTCGGTTTTCTGCCTGAAAATCCATATTTCTACGACTACCTCACCGGGCGTGAATTTCTGGCTTTTTACGCTGATTTGCTGGGCATCCATGGCCAGCAAAAAGAGGAAAAAATAAAATATTTTCTCCAACTGGTCGGGATGGAAAAAGCCGCCGATCTCCAGTTAAGAAAATATTCCCGGGGAATGCTGCAGAGAGTTGGCCTGGCCCAGGCTCTGCTCAATGATCCGGCTCTGGTTATCCTCGACGAACCAATGGGTGGTCTCGACCCGATTGGCCGCAAGGAGTTCCGCGATATCATCGTCAATCTAAAGAAGGAAGGGAAAACCGTCTTCCTGTCTTCGCATATTCTGCAGGACATCGAGATGATCTGCGACCGGGTGGCCATTATCCTGGCGGGTGAAATTGTCAATCAGGGCTATCTCGCCGATTTGATTTCAGAAAAAGTTCTCTATACCGAAGTAACAGTCGGCGGTGTGCCAGCCTCCGAATTCAGCCACTTAGGGGAAAGCGTTTCGACCAGCGGTAACCGGGTTCTGCTCAAAGTCTATGAAGAACAGAATATTGACCGCATTATCCGCCTTGTCCAGGAAAAAAACGGTAAGATTATTTCGCTTATTCCCCGGACTGAAACCCTCGAAGATATTTTTGTTGATCTGGTGAAAAACCAATGAAAGTCTCAACCATTGCTAGCAACACTTTTAAAGAGGCTAAACGGGACAGGGTTTTATACCTGCTTTTATTCTTTGCCATTTTGTGTTTTCTTCTATCGCGCTTTCTGGGCCTGCTGACGGTTGGTGACCGGGTTAAAATCATCAAAGATGTCGGACTGGCTTCGATTTCGCTTTTTGGGATGCTGATGGCTATTCTGATGGGCACCGGGCTGGTTTATAAGGAAATTGATAAGAAAACTATTTTTACCCTGCTGGCCAAACCGATTCACCGCTGGGAATTCCTGCTGGGGAAATATTTAGGGCTGGTGCTGACGATTTTTATTATGACCGTTCTAATGTCGGTCATTTTTCTGGTTGTTCTATTTCTTCACACTTTTACCATAGAGTGGAACATCCTTCTGGCCATCCTTTATATCTTTTTCGAGTTGTGTTTGATGACAGCTGTCGCCCTGGTCTTTTCCACTTTTACCACGCCGATTCTGGCTTCGCTTTATTCGCTGGCTTTTTATCTGATCGGTCATCTGTCCTGGAGCCTTGAACTTCTGATTAAAAAAGTTAAAAGCGGTGGCGGCCGGGCAATCTTAAAAGTGCTCTATGTCATCTTGCCAGACCTTGAGAACTTTAATTTTAAAACCGAAGTGGTCCACCAGCTGCCAATTCCTACTAAATTACTAGGGATTAGCTTTGCCTATGGGCTGGTTTATACTGCTTTTTTGCTGCTGCTGGCTATTTTGATTTTCAGGCGGCGTGATTTTATTTAAATTCGAGCTTTTGGGGATACCTGAACTTTTGAAGTTAAAAATTAAAAATATGACCGTTTGATAGACGGATAGACGAGAACGGAAAGATAAGATTAAGATAGAAAGATAAGATAGAAAGACAAGACAGGACAAGATAGATAGGCCCTGATAACGGGACAAAGATGAAGGCAGAAAATAAAACTGACACCTTAAAAGCTACTGGCCGCGAGCAGTCGCTGGAAAAAATCATCATTGTCGGCCTGCTGCTTATCTCGCTGGCTATTTTTTCAGTGCTAAAGATTGAAACTGACAGAGTGCCGCGAAAAAAGGTGCCTGGCTCTTCTATCATCTACCTCCCCTCGGGCAAATATCTTAAATATGCCACCTTTGGCTATTCGTCACTCGTGGCTGATCTGATCTATATCTGGGCTATCCAATACTACGGCTCCTTCGATATCCCCGACCGGTTTAACTATCTTGAACATATTTTTTCTATCATCGCTGAGCTTGACCCAAAATATGTGGATCCTTACGAGGTGGGCGCGCTGATTGCTGTCTATGAAGCTCACGACGCCAACCTGGCCTTTAAAATACTGGATATGGGCCTGGAAAAAAACCCTGATATGTGGATTTTTCCCCTTCAGGCAGGTCATATTGCCCAGATGAATCTTAAAGACTATGAGCTGGCCCGAGAGTACTATAGAAAAGCCATGGAAATTCCCAGTGCACCCTCCATCGCCAAAAGGCTTTACGCCAGCGCTGCTTATAAGACCATGGATTACCAGGAAGCCTGGGCCACCTGGCGCGAAGTTTATGAGACATCAACCGAACAGTGGATTAAAGATATCGCCTCCAATCAGCTTTACCGCATTAAGGCCACGGTCGATACCGAAGCCCTGTCTTCGGCCGTCAACCAATTCAAGGAAAAATACGGCCGTTTTCCCTCAGATTTAAGTCAACTGGTGCGGGCCGGATTCATCAAAGAAGTCCCCAAAGACCTCGACGGCAATGATTATCTTTATGACCCGAAAACGGGTGAAGTTAAAGCTCCGAGGGTCTGGTGGAAACGCTGAGAATAATCTTCGTCATTGTTATCGGGCTGGTCTGGGGCAGCTTTCTAAATGTTGTTATTTACCGGCTTCCTCGCGGGCAAAGCCTCATCAGGCCGCCTTCAACCTGCCCATCCTGCGGGCGGCGAATCAAGTGGTATGACAACATTCCTGTCCTGTCTTATCTTTTTCTGGGCGGCAAATGTCGTTTCTGCCGGAATAAAATCTCGATTATCTATCCGGTGGTGGAAAGCCTGACCGCCATTTTATTTCTTCTGGTTTATTTTCATAATCTGAGATTTTTTGATCTGCAGTTTTTTACCGATTGCCTTTTTGTCAGCAGCCTGGTAGTCATTGGCTTTATTGATTATTATCACCAGATTATTCCTGGCTATATCACCCTTCCGCTTCTGGCTCTGGCTCTAATTTATGCACCCTTCCGCTATGATCTTAGTTTTAAGGAGGCTTTGGTCGGGGCCCTGGCGGGCGGAGGCTTTTTGCTTCTGGTCTATGCTGTTTATTATCTGTGGCGAAAAAAAGAAGGGCTCGGTCTGGGCGATGTGATGATGATGCTTATGGTCGGGGCTTATTTCGGGCTTCCCCTGACGATTCTCACCTTACTTTTTGCCTCAGTCAGCGGGGCGATCGTCGGACTTTTACTGATGAAGTTTAAAAAGAAGACACTGCAATTTGCTTTGCCCTTCGGGAGTTTCATTGCCTTAGCAGCAGTTGTGGCTCTTCTCTGGGGCCAACCTCTTATCAGCTGGTATCTCAGCCTTTACCAGCACTGAGAGCGGAACCCAAAGTTCCCGATTGAGAATGTAAATTATCTCTTGACTCATTTTATAATGGGTGGACCAAAGAATAATAAGTCCGCATAAGCCTATTCAGATATGATACATTTCTTGACTTAGATATTTGAAAATAGTTATCTTATTAATATAGGAAAACGCATGGGCGGAATGGAAAAGATAGAGAATAGTGAAGAGCATATATTTTCCTATAGCATAGGCTGGCAAATACAAGGTTGCCTTCCTTGACTTTGCCATTTAGTGGTCTCTATATCGGAGCTAAAACTTTGATAAAGGCAGGAGAATATAGTGGGCTAGGCTTTCTATCCCAAAAAAAGAGGTCGAAATGGGGACCTATGATCATTCTGGTAAGCCAGCGAGTTTGCCAAGGGAAAACCAGGAATCTAATAAGAAATACAAATAAGCTCAAGAAAGGATAATAAAAAACTAGGAAAGACCGTTCCATTTAATGGAGCTTTTGCCGAGAGGAAATGCCATTGAATGATGATAGATTAAGCGATCTTATCGAGCTAGAACAAATTCTTAGCCCTTGGTTCAAAGCAATTAAGCAAGAACAAGACTTTCATAAATATTTATTAACTCTAAACGCAAGTATTATCTTGATAGCAATTGCATTTTCAGAAAAATTCACAAAAGGACAGCTCAAATCTTTTTATTTAATCATCCCTTCTACCTTCTTCTTTATTTCTATACTCTTATCAACTCATATGTTAAGGACTTTAGGAGACCTTGCTGCCTAAGGTATTTTATTCGAAATGGATTTGATCGATATGGTTCTCCATGGTAAGCTTGATCAAGTTAAGCTAGATAGTTATAGAAAAAGTTTTGACAGCATAGCCAAAAGGGGAAGTAAATTTCAATCAATTGGTCTCTATTGCTTTTGGGCGGGAATAATTAGTTTAATCATAATTTCGACAGTTGGATTCCTAGGAGCCAGATAGTTAATCTACCACAGGCTGTGGTTGTCAATATGTGCACGGAGGATATTCGCATCATTAGGATATAGGGAAAATCGCCAATGAACAACGCTTCAATATGGATAAGCCTCGCCTCGGTATTTATTGCCGGAATGGCATTAGGATGGAACATATATCGAGATTTAAGGAGACCAAGATTAAAAGTGACATTCGGATTTAGAGAGCTTATAGACATTGAAGGAAAAGAAGAATCACCTTTTTTGATGCTCTTTTATACAAATCAGGGCCCTGGCAAAATTAATATAGATTTTATCATCTTAAAAAAGCGTTGGGCCCACCTAAAAATGAGGCTCAATAAGGAAGGAGCTTATTCATTAATAATTTCTAAGGAAGAAAACCCATTGAGTGATCCGCTACCCACAACCCTTAATGTTGGAGAGAGAAGGAAATATTGCTTCCCCAAAGGGAAGTATGATTGGCTTAAAGAATATCATAAGATTGGAATGCTGGATTCCTTCGGCAGATTCCATTGGGCCCCAAGAACCGACTATAAAAGAGTAATAAAACAATATGAAAAAAAACTCCAATAAACTGTCATGCGTAGATCTGGTAGAATTGAATTGTATGCTTGAAATTTAAACAATAAATCGTTATCCTTTGATAGGAAAAGAAGAAGGGTCAAAAATAATGCCTAATCAAATAAGAGCAATTATTAACCCCGAATTGCTTATATGGGCAAGGAAGGCTGCTGGACTTTCAATTGAGATTAGTGCGAAAAAAGCCCAGATTAAAGAAGAATATCTAATATCTTGGGAAAAGGGCCAGAGCTATCCTTCTATTCCGCAACTTATAAAGTTGAGCAAGATTTATAAAAGGCCAATTTCTGTCTTTTATTTGGCGAAACCACCAAAACTTTTTGCCGCTTTACGCGACTATCGTAGACTTCCCAATCAGCCCCTTCCGATTCTTTCTCCTCAACTATTATATGAGATACGCAGAGCAAATGAACGCCGTGATATCGCTTTAGAACTGTATGAATTACTTGGTGAAAAACCTCCTATGATTAAGGCTAAAATTAATTTAAACGATAATCCTGAAGAGCTTTCGAGTATGATTAGAAACCTTTTGGTTATAGATATAGAGATTCAACTGGGATGGAAGAACGTCTTCGAGGCCTATAATGAATGGAGAAAGGCTCTAGACGCAATCGGGATAATGTCATTTCAAACCTCAGATAGTAAAATAAAATTGGACGAGATGAGGGGGTTTTCAAATTCTCAAATGCCACTTCCAATTATAGTGATAAACAAAAACGATTTTCCTGGCGCTAGGATTTTTTCTTTAATGCATGAATTGGCGCACATCCTCCTTAGGAAAGAGGGTATATGCGAATTCGAAAATGTTGACGCTCTTGCCGAAGAGGAGCGAGAAATTGAAAAGTTCTGCAACCATGTTGCAGGGGCAGTGCTTGTGCCGGGGGATCACCTATTGAGTCAACCGATCATAGGAAAATTATCTGGAATAAACATGGTTGATGATTCAGAAATACTGAGTCTATCAAGATTATATAAGGCAAGTCGGGAAGTTATCTTACGGCGATTACTCCATTTCGGACTCATTTCCTCTGATTATTATAGTTATAAAAAAGAAATGTATGACAACGAGGCAAAGAAAAAGGCAATAGAAGAGACTAATAAGACTGCCAAGGACGGAAACAGATATATCGTCCCCATATATCTAAAGAACATATATAGCAACGGTAGGGGTTATACTGATTTGATATTAAAAAGCTACTATCAGGAAAAAATTACTCTCAGCGATGTCTCGGGTTATCTTGGGATTAAACTTAAGCACCTGCCAAAAATCGAAGCTGCTATGCCTAGGTTTATTTCTTATGCCTAGAAGCATAACGACTAAGACATGGATATGAAATATTGTATCGATACAAGTTCTCTTATTGATGCACATAATAGGTACTATCCTCCCGATGTCTTTCCTAAATGGTGGTCTCTATTCCAAGAAACAGTGCAAGAAGGAATAGTAAAGACTTCTCAAGCAGTTTTGTTGGAGCTAGAAAAAAAAGAAGATACTCTACATAAATGGGTCAAGAGCCAAAAAGATTTTATTATACCCTTATTTGAGGATATACAGATTGAAAGTCGCAACATACTAGAAAGATTCCCGCGATTAGTCGATACCAGGAAACAGAGATCAGAAGGTGATCCATTTGTAATTGCTTCGGCAAAGGTAACAAATACTAAGGTTATTACAAGTGAAAATTACACAAGAAACTTGAACAAGCCAAATATACCGGACGTTTGCATTGTTATGGATATCCCGTGTTTAAGTCTTCTTGATTTCATGCGCGAAATGTGCTGGCACATATAATGATATTAACATTTTGTATTTACATATAGGCAAAACTATCTTATGAACCAGACGCACTCCTTTATAGTAATTTACAAGCGTTCTTAGACACTAGGCCGTCTGAAAATGAAGTTTTGGAATCTGATCATGAAAATAAGTATTAGACTTGAAGAGTGTTAATCCACTCTGTCTGATTTTTCTATGAGGAGGATCCTCTCAGTCGAAGGAGTAACCTTAAATTCTTCGCTGATCGGAAGGCCGGGGACCCAGGCAATTTTCCCGCCTGAGAGAAAAACTGGCAGCACACTGCGCTCTGCCTGAGGGATTTTCCTTTCCCGCAGGCTCTCTTTTATTTTCTTTTCACCACGAAGTCCGAGCGGCTGATATTTATCGCCCGGGCGGCGGTTTCGAACTTCAAGTGGTAGAGTCACTTTTGAGGCATCGAGGTAACACCTTTTAGCATCATCAAATTCAAGCTGGCTCAGCCTGCGAGCTGGCGGTAATTTTTTAACCGAAATAAACCTGGCCACAAATTCAAGACCGCTGGAAAGCCGCAAAGGACTTTGGCCGTCCCAGCTTAAAGAAAAAGTTTTCGGCCGTTTGGTTTTTTCTATTCTCCTGAGCCAGCCCGCCTCCCTCACCAGAACCTGGCTTCGTCCCCAGCTGAATTTCTGTCCATCTTGAAGCGTCAGCACAGCCTGCGTCTGGTGAAAGGTCGGTGATTCAAGTTCAAATGCTGCCTTCAAATATTTTCTCACGAGCCTTCTGGCCAGACCTGGCGGCATTTTCTCGAGCTTCTGAAGATTAAGCTCAAGATGCGAGGAGCCGCCGCGTGTTACTCTTGGCCAGATCTTTTCCACCGTTTGAGACAGCGCCTCATTTTCGCCCTGAGCAATAAGAGCCGCCTCCGCCAGGTGGGCCGTAATCGCCGGATCAAATTCCTTTTCGAGGAGCGGGATAAGTTTTAGTCTGATTTTATTTCTGAGAAATCTTTCGTCCTCATTGGTTTCATCCTGCCTGAACCCAAAGTGATTTTCTCGAAGGTAATCTTCTAATTCCTGACGCTCGAAACAGAGCAGCGGCCGCACAATATTTTCTGCTTTAAGCCTTATTCCCTGCAGGCCTTCGAGCCCCGTCCCGCGGAAGATTTTCATCAGGACGGTTTCGGCCTGGTCGGTCATGGTATGAGCCGTCAGAATATAATCTGCTTTGAATTTCCCAGCTGCTTTCTTTAAAAATTCGTAGCGTTTGAGACGCGCCGCTTCTTCCAGGTTGAGGTGCTTTCGCCTGGCGAAATCCTTAACGTTAGCCCGGCCGGTAAAAAGTTTGAGCTCAAGCTCCTCTGCCAGATTCCGGACAAAAAACTCATCCCCCTCG
>DCDG01000021.1 GCA_002316315.1 Candidatus Aminicenantes bacterium UBA1061
GACAAGATCACTGGCCAGTGCCCAGACAAAAATGCTCGGGTGATGACGAAGCCAGAGGACCTGATCCCGGAATGACCGGGAAATCAGCTGAATATCTTCCGGACTGATAATTCCTCCATAAACGGGATCAACCGGCTTGCCCAGGTAATTCTCCCACTCCCAGTGGCAGCTCCAACCGACCATTAATAATAAGCCAAGTTCGTCACACAGGTTGTAAAGTTCATGGCTCGTGCCCCAGAAACCTTCCAGCCGTAGAGCGTTTAAATTAAGGTGTCTGGCATAATTTAGCTCGGCCCGCAGTCTTTTTGAGGAACTATTAAGAAAGATGTCATCAGTATAACCGCCCCCTCTAATCAGAATTTTTTTCCCGTTCAGAATATAACCTTTATAACCTTCTTCCGTTAAATAATCCTTTATTTCCCGTAGTCCGAATTTAACCGAGGTCCAGTCCGAAATGGGTTCCAGGGATCTAAACTGGGGGGGAATCTTCATGCTGTCTTTATCTGCTTCTTTTCCTTTGTCCTTCTCACCCTGCTTGACGTCAGGCCTGATTTGTTTTGGCTGGGGCTTATCTTTGGAAGAAGGAGGCTTAACCCTAAAGGCGATGAACAGCTGGTAAAGTTCTGGCTGGCCAAGATCATGTGTCCACCAGATTCTGGGATTGATCACGACCAGCTCTTTGTATTGATCAGGGGTAAAAACGACTGTCTTAACTTCACCTGGCTCAAGTTTCACTTCCTGGGACAGATTGATTTTTTCTATCTGGACTTCCAGGTTGCCACTCACCGACTGGTCAGAATTATTTCTAACCTGAGCCTGAACGGTTAATCTGGCTTCTTTGAAATTAATTGTATCGAGCTTTGACTGGACGAAGGGGTTAATTATATCCACCGGTCCGGATAGCTTAAGGCGTACCGGCCGCCAGAGACCCATGTTGTGATCGGGTGAAGCGGGATTCCAATCAACAAAGCCGATGGAAGGTTCACCTGGAACAGGCGGTAGAACTTCTATGGCCAGGACGTTTTTTTCACCAAATTTAATAAATCTGGTAACATTGAGTTCAAAACGGCGAAAAGCTCCATATATTTCCGAAGCCTCAGCCACTTTCTGACCGTTGAGCCAGATGTTTGCCCGGTAATTAACACCATCGAGCTCCAACCTGGCTGTGTTTTTCCCCGGAAAGGGTGTGACCAGAAATTCTGTTCTGTACCACCACGAAACTTGAAATTCTTCTGGCTTGATCTTATCCAGGTTTTTTCCGAAGAAAACATCCTGATAGACATTATCTTCAACGAGCGTTCCTAAGATAGTCGAAGGGACGATAGCTGGATACCAGCGATCGGGCACAATGCCGGGGAGTGACAGTTGCTCTCCACCTTGCTTTAATTTAGCTGATGACTGGATAAACCACTCAGTCAGATTAATGGTCGTTTCCGTCATGAATTTAAAAGAGGTGCGGTCTTGAGGTTCCATTCCCCGGTAATTCTGGGCCGAGGCAGCAGCTGAAGACAGAAGAATAAAGCTAAGCCAAATCAAAACTTGATTAAACTGGCTGGCCTTTTTCATGCTGGCTCCTTGTTAAAAATAATCTTCTTCTTTTTATTTTATAAACGTTCATTTTGTTTTTAAAGTTACTGTTTGACCGCCAATAATTCTTACAGGTCGGTTTATCAGCAAGATCCTCTTTTTTTTGAACTTCCGATTTAATGCTCCTCAGTTTTTTCTTTTTTAACCTCTTTATTAATCTTAAGACAGTTTTTACTGGCTGGTTATAGCCGTTCATTGACTTTTAGCTCACCTGGCTTAAAATTTGCTTAATTTCATCTTTAAATTTTTCTAAAAGCCGCCTGGCTTTTTCAGCTGACCTGGCTTCAGCTATTATCCGGATAATGGGCTCGGTATTGGAGGGCCGGAGATGAACCCAGGCTTCTCCCCAGATAATCTTCAGTCCATCCAGGGTCGAGATGTTTTCTCGTTGATAACGGCGCCTTAATTCTGTGACGACCTTAAAGGCCAGTTCAGCTGGACAGTCGAATTTTTCTTTCAGAAGGTAATAACGGGGATAAGTGGCCATCAATTGTGAAATTGAACCCGGAAACGAGGACAGCTTCTCGAGAATCAAGCCTGCGGCCGTAAAAGAATCACGGCAGGGGTGAACAGCTGGCCAGATGACTCCACCGTTGCCCTCTCCTCCGACCACCGCTCTGGTCTCCAGCATCTTTTCCACCACATTACTTTCGCCGATTTTTGTGCGATAGACCCGCACCCCGTATTTTCTGGCTATATCTTCAATAACCATCGAGGAAGAAAGATTAACCACTACCGGCCCCTTTTTCCTGGAGAGAACATGATCCACGCTCAGGGTTAAAGTGGCGTCTTCTCCCAGCGGCTGGCCCTGTTCATCCACCAGGGCCAGTCGATCGGCGTCGGCATCCTGGGCCAGGCCCAGGTCAGCCTGAAAAGCTCTCACTTCGTGGCCGAGCTCTTTTAAATTTTCAGGCGTTGGCTCTGATTGATGAGCAAATTTTCCGGAGAGCTCGGTATTGATAAACCTGACCTCAGCCCCCAGCTCTTGTAAAAAACGAGGCAGCAGAGTCGCTCCAGCCCCGTTGGCGCAATCGGCTACAAGCCTGAATTTCTTTTTTTTTATCTCCTTGACCTTGATCTGGCTGAAAATGCGCCTCAGGTGCAAATAGCCAGCTTCTTTTTCGCTTAGAACCGGTTTGATTCTTTCTGCTGGCACATAAGTAAATTCGCCCTGATGGAAAATATCAAGGAATTCCTCCACCTCAGAAGAGCGAAGATACAGGCCATCCTGGCCAATAAACTTCAGGCCGTTCCAGTTGAAGGGATTGTGACTGGCAGTGATGACCACTGCCCCTCTGGCCTGCCTTTTCTTGGTTAAAAAAAGAATGGTCGGCAGGGGTAGAAGGCCAACTTCTACTGGCTGGCAGCCAGTCGCCAGCAGCCCGGCCATGACTGCTTTTTTCAGCATCAGTCCGGAAGGCCTGGAATCCTGACCAACCAGGACCTGACCCTGACCGAGATACGTGCCGAAGGCCGAAACAAAACGAGCTGCCAGTTGGGGAGTCAAGCTCTCGCCGACAATGCCCCTTACCCCTGAGACACTGACTTTTAAAGGCAAAATTTTTCTCATTTCCCTTTGCCTGCGACTTCAGGCTGTTAGTCTCCTCAGATAAGCCATTACTCTATCCACTTCCATCTGAGCTCGGTGCTGGGATGTGCTTTCAGCTATAACCCGTATCAATGGCTCGGTAGTCGAGGCCCGCACGTGAACCCAGAGGTCTTTTTTTTCCAGCCTCAAGCCATCCAGCTGGTTTATTTCTAGACCCTTATAAAGTTTCTTGACTTCAGCCACCAGAGTATGCAACCGATACGCCGGGCAAACCAGACTATCTTTGACAATGTGATAGCGAGGCAGCCTTTTTACCAGAGTCGATAATTTTTCACCTTCTACCGCCATCATTTCCAGATACAGGGCCATCGTAACCAGGGCATCAAAAGCCGGTTGAAAATAATCAAAAGCCAGACCGCCGCTACCTTCTCCGGCCAGAGAAGCTTTTTCTTCCAGCATCGCCTGAATGATAGCCGATTGGCCGACCCTGGTTCTGATGACGGGTAAATTTTGTTCTCTGGCCACCTGATCAATCATCATGGAAGTGGACAGATTGGTGACTACCGGTCCTGGCTGTTTTTTAAGATAGTACCGAGCGATAAGCGGCAGGGTATATTCTTCGGATAAGGTTTCGCCATCTTCTGAGACCAGGGATAGGCGGCTGGCGTCACTGTTAAGCAGGAAACCAATGTCAGCTGTGGTTATTTTGACCAGAGATGAGACTTCGATGGCGTTCCTGGGCCTGGGCTCGGGATCATGAGGAAAATAGCCGTTACCCTCGTTATTAATGGCAATGAGCTGAACACCCAGAAGATCGAAAAGCTTGTCAATTAGTTTGGAAGCAGCGCCGTTGGTCGGATCCACCACTATCCTGAATTTAGCTCTCTTTATCGGGGGTAGCTCGAGACGGCCAAGCAGCCATTCCAGATAAGGCTCTTCCGGGTTTAATTCTCTAATAATTTTTGGTGTCTTTTTTAAGGCTAACTGCTTGAAGCGGCCTAAATGGTATATGTCAAGGAGTTCCTGTCCTTGAAATTCATTCAGATAAGTTCCCTGGCTATTGATAAAATTTAAAGCATTCCAGGGTGCAGGATTATGACCGGCTGTGACTGAAACAGCCCCTCGGGCTCCCTTATTTTTTACCAGAAATTGAGTAATTGGTGTCGGACAGAGACCGAGATCTATTACTTCGTGACCGGTGGCCAGCAGAGCGGAGATAACTCCATCAGTCAGCATCGGGCTGGAATTACGGCTATCCCGTCCGACGAGAACCGGGCCAGCCAGAACCATGGTGCCAAAAGCTGAGGCGAAATTTATTATCAGTTCCGGAGTGATGGCCTGACCGACAATCCCTCGGACTCCGGAAACACTTAATTTTAAAGGCTTCATATCATTTTTAGCTAATGTAGCATTTTGGGCTGGATTAAGCAATAAATTCTGGTTGACAGCAGGCAGAAAAATAACCAGCTAGCGGGGCCGATCGGTCAAAAAATTTCACAATTTTTTCAACCTCTGGACCGGAACAGCGACTAAATAATTGGAAACCGCTCCCGAGGAGGGCAGGGGAGAAGGACTCTCGGGGGGTGTCCTTCTCCGGTAAATCTTACGCCTTGGATGGAGGCCCTCCTCTTTTTTTTAATATTCAATATTTTCATGAAAAAATCAATAAAAAAGATGACTTAGCTTCATATTTTTTTTGGACTTAATTGACCGTTATGATGTATTATTCTTATACCATCCGTCAGGGAGGAATTTATGGATGCTAGGAAGTTTATTGACAAACAGGTGGCAGAAATCAGAAAGACGGTAGGTAACGATAAAGCTATTTCTGCCTTATCAGGCGGGGTGGACAGTTCGGTGGCCACCGTTCTGGCCCATCGGGCCCTTGGACCTCAGCTTAAAGCTATTTTCATTGACAATGGCTTGATGCGAGAAAATGAACCAGAAGAAGTTAAAGCTGCTTTCTCGCAGCTTGGCCTCAACCTGGAGGTGATTGAGGCCAGGGCAGAATTTTTTGAGGCTCTCAAAGGCAAGACCGATCCTGAGGAAAAAAGAAAAGCTTTTCGCTACTCCTTTTATAAGGTTTTTGGTCGGGAAGTTGTGAAGAGCAAAGCTCGTTTTCTAATTCAAGGAACCATCGCCGCCGATATCATTGAAACCAGAAGCGGAGTCAAGACCCAGCATAACATCCTGGAGCAAATTGGAATTGACCCGGAGAAAGGTTTTGGCTTCAAAATAATTGAGCCGTTAAAAGAGTTGTTTAAACATGAAGTTCGCCAGGTTGGCCGGGAGCTGGGTTTACCCGAAATAATTTTCCAGAGGATGCCTTTCCCGGGGCCAGCTCTGGCCACCAGGATAATAGGGGAAGTGACTCCGGAAAAAGTGGAACTGGTCAGGAAAGCCACCAGGATAGTAGAACAAGAACTGGCAGCACTTCAGCCCTTTCAGGCTTTTGCCGTTTTGATGAATGATATGGCGACCGGTGTAGCTGAAGGTCAGAGGAAATTCGGGCACATTATAATTATCAGGTCAGTGGAAAGCCGAGATGCTTTAACTGCCCAGCCAAGTCCTGTTCCATGGGATGTGCTGACCAAGCTGGCCAGGCGAATTACGACTGAGATTCCTTCGGTAGTCAGAGTAGCCTATGAGATTACTTCCAAGCCGCCGGCCACTATTGAGTATATTTAGATTGTCAAGACAATATTCCTGCCATTTTAAATCCAGCGGTTAGTTGACAGTCAGAAAATAATTTGCTATTTTTCAGGCTTAATGGCGCTATCGTCTAGAGGCCTAGGACGGGTGGTTCTCAGCCATCAAACCGGGGTTCGAATCCCCGTAGCGCTATTTCTTGCTATCCTTTATTTGTGGGGCAGAGCTGTGAGTCTAGCTTTATAGGCTTCTTCATCAATAACAGGGAATGTCAGATCTTTATTAAGCTCTTCAAATTGTTGCAAGTATCTGTTATTTGCAAAAGTAGCAGCATTTAATTTCCAACTGCTGGGGGGGGAAAAAGTAAAAATATAGTAAATAAAATATTTGTCATAGGGGTAAACCCAGATTTCGGCAGTATTAGCCTGGATATCTTCGTTTGTCCGGTCATTCATGTCTAGACTGCCAGTTGCACCGCTGGCAGAACGGGTGGTAGTAGTCACCCAATCAGTATTCTGCTTGTAATCAATAGAAGCCGGCGAGCCATTCAGTAAATAAACTCTGGCCCGATCAGTATTCCAGGGCTGACTGCGATTTTCGCTTTTAAAAAGCTGCTGGATAGCCGCCAACCGGCCATCGAACTCTTTCTGGGCAAGAGGCGGTCTTGCTTCCCAGAAGAGTTTCTGAAACTCTACACGCCCTTGAGCAGACAGCTGCCGATAAATATTCTGTTCGTAATCATGCATGATAAAATAATGCCGGGCATACCAGGAATCTTTGCTGGGGAGACTGCTTACTCCGCAGGCTGCCGTCAAAAAAACCAAAACCATCAAAAATAAAGTTAGTTTATGTCTCATGCTCTTTCTCTTGCTGTTTCCATCAAATATAAAATAACATCTGGCCTGCCAAATGTCAAAACTAATTTACTCCAGCCAGGCCTTTTATGAAGTGGCTATTTCTGACTTTTCGTGACAGGTCAGGCTAAAAAAGGGCAGGATGGATACCAGACCTCTGTTTTTCGAATCGATATCTATTTTTTGTTTTTCCCTCTGGCTTTGACAAATATCAGTTAAACTGGTAATCATTTTGTTTTAAGATGGTAGTCTGAACAATAACAAATAATAAAAGATTTCGATTCAGGAGCGAAGATGAACGATCTTGTCCAAAAAGTCAAGGCGAGTTTCTTAGAGAAATTTGGTCGCCAGCCTGTTTTGATAGCTTCGCCCGGCCGGATCAATTTGATCGGCGAACATACTGATTATAACGAAGGCTTTGTTCTGCCAGGGGCTACTGACCGGGCGATTATTCTGGCCGTCGCTCCCAGGAAGGATGATACCTGCCGCTTTTATGCCTGCGATTTTAATCAGGATTTCGTCACTTCCCTCGGCCATCTGGAACGGTCTGATTTACACTGGCCAGATTATCTGCAGGGAGTACTGAGTGTTTTTCTCCAGGCAGGTTATAAGATCAGCGGTCTTGATCTGGCCTTTGGAGGAAACGTCCCAATTGGCGGAGGGATGTCATCTTCTGCAGCCATTGAAGGGGGCCTGGCTTTTGCTCTGAATTATCTCTACGACCTCCATCTTGATCTCTTAACCCTGGCCAGGCTGGCCCGGCAGGCTGAAAATGATTTTGTCGGTGTTAAATGTGGCATTATGGACATGTTCGCCAATCTTTTTGGACAGACTAAAAGGGTTATAAAGCTTGATTGCCGCAGCCTTGAATTTGAATATTATCCTTTTGAGTGGGAGAAAGTTAGAATTGTTGTCAGCGATAGCCTTGTTCGCCGGGCCCTGGCCACCTCGGAATATAATCTCAGGCGGCAGCAGTGCGAAGCCGGAGTCAATCTTCTCCAAAAACATTATCCCGGGATAAAAAGCCTGAGAGATGTGACTTTTACCAGGCTGGTCGCCTATCAAACTGAATTTGAGCCGACGGTCTTTAAAAGATGCGTCTATGTCATTAAAGAAAACCATAGGGTAGAACTGGCCTGTGAGGATTTGCTCCGGCGAGATCTGGTGTCTTTCGGTCAGCGGATGTATGAATCCCACCTGGGGCTTAGAGATGAATATGAAGTCAGCTGCCGTGAACTTGACCTTTTAGTCGAATCAGCAGCCCGGCTGGACGGAGTCTATGGCTCGAGGATGATGGGAGCTGGTTTTGGTGGCTGCACTATCAGTCTGGTGAGGTCTGATGCCATTAAGCTTTTTAAGGAGAAGGTTTCTGCTGATTACCGGCAGGCAACGGGGAAAGAGCCGGCTATCCATGTAGTCAGAATAGAAGCTGGAACCAGGGTAATTCAGGAATAAAAATTAAAAGGCTCAAGTTAACAGATAGCTTAAAAACTATGATTTTTGTTCTTACCGGTCCGGTTCATAGCGGCAAGACTTGCTTTTTAAAATGCCTGGTAACTCAACTGAAGTTAGCTGGCCTGTCATTATCTGGATATCTTTCTGAACCAATCATGGCAGATGGCCAAAATGAAGGCTACAACCTATGTGATCTTAATTCTGGCCGTCTGGTGCCATTTTTAAGGAAATCAGGTTATAGCAGCCCGGAAACGGACAGGGCTGGTCAGTTTCATTTTTTGCCGTCCGGCCTGGAAATGGCCAGAGATATAATTATATCTGCAGGAGCCACTGATCTTTTGATTATTGATGAGGTTGGCCCGGCTGAAATCAGAGGGGAAGGAGTGTGGCCTTACCTCCACCCGGTTTTAGATAAAACAACCTGTCTGCTGGTCATTAGAGAGCAACTCCTGCCTGATTTTATTAATCTGCTGCCTCTTCCTGTCATGCTTTTTAAACCAGGTGAACAAGGAGAAGAAACAGAATATATTTTGAACATGATCAGAGTCGTCCGGTTAAAGAAATTGGCTGATTAAAAGCACTGAGATAGTTCCGTGGGGATTAGCTGGAAGTTTGGACTGCTCACTACCAGCCACATCGGGGCTTAAGCCTGCTTTATGTTTCTGAAGAGAAGAGCTTTTGGGAAGGCCTGGCAGGAATCAAACGAGTAATCATCTATAGAAAAAAGTGGCAGCTCCGGAGGGGGTGGAGCTGCCTTTCTATACAAGAAGGAGGGTTTTGGGGAGGTTGGCTGGGAAGCTAGGATTCGAACCTAGATCACATGATCCAGAGTCATGTGTCCTACCATTGGACGACTTCCCAGCGCTCGATTAAATATAGCCAATTCCTCTTAATTTTTCAAGTAAGAGAGGTGTGATGGCGAGCAATTCTTCAGATTAGCTGGTCTATTAAGGTATAATAAGTGTTTTAAAGGAATTTAGCCAATGAGTTCAAAAAGGCGAAGGCTGGTTAACTACCTGGTTATCGGACTGATTACTATTGTTTTCCTCTGGTTCTTCTTCAAAAGCGTTAACTGGGCTGATACCTGGAAATATATAAAGCAGGTTAAACCCTATCTAATGGTTTTTACCTTATTTCTTGTGCCCCTTCATCTTGTCACGCGTTCGATCAGATGGAAGTATTTACTCAGGCCGGTTAAAGGCAACCTGAAAATATTTAATGCCATTGAAGCCAATACTCTCGGCTTCACCATAAATTTTATATTCCCGGGCCGCCTGGGCGAAGTGGTACGTCCGGTCTTTCTGGCCAGGAAAGAAAAGTTGAGCGCCGGTTATCTGATTGGTACGATTGTCGTTGAAAGAACTTTTGATATGTTTGCTATGTGCTTTTTGCTTGGGACTTTTTTGATGGCCAGGCCAGTTTACGGCTCTTTTTATGAAGCCCGACCAGAAGCCCTTCCTCCTCTTTATTTTTGGGGAAAAGTGGGCCTTGGTCTATCTGTTTTGCTCTTTATCCTCATCAGCCTGGTTTATTCCCTCAAGGGCAAAGCTAGCCGGGTAATTTATTCTTTTTCCCGCATTTTTCCTGAAAGAATAAGATGGAGGGTACAAAGTTTTGGCCTGGAATTTATCGAGGGATTAAAATTTTTTCAATCCTGGTCGAGATTATTTGGCTATTTTGGTCTTTCTCTGGTTGTCTGGCTTGGGATCTGCTTTTTTTACTGGGTGTTTTTATTGGCCTATGAGGTAAGAATACCCTTTTTTCTGACCATTCCTTATGTTTTTCTGACAGGTGTGGGAGCTTCTATTCCAACCCCGGGGATGGCTGGCGGTTTTGATTATTTCAGCAAACTGGGTTTAACCACACTCTACAGCCTGGAAGCTAACCTGGCTGTCGGCCTGACTATTGTTGTTCATGCCATTCAGCTCATAGTGACATGCGCCCTGGGCTATGCTATAATATTCAAAAATCAGTTGAGCCTTTTCCAGCTGAGACAACTGGGCAAGGGTAGTAAAAGTTAATGCGTTGTCCGTTTTGTGGCTTCTTAGAAAGCAAGGTGATCGATTCCCGCGAGAGTAAAAAGGCAGTGTCGATTAGACGCCGGCGGGAATGCCTGTCCTGCCAGAAAAGATTTACCACTTATGAACGAGTAGAACAAATTCCTTACATGGTAGTCAAAAAAGATGGTAGCCGGCAGCCCTTTGACAGCCAGAAGCTTCTGCGGGGAATGATGAAGGCCTGCGAAAAACGGCCCATACAGATCAGTCAGCTGGAAGAAATTGTGGAGGAAGTTGAATCTGTTCTACAGGAGCGTCCTGATAAAGAAATCGAATCATCAGAAATCGGACAGATGGTGATGGAAAGGTTAAAAGTCCTGGACAAGGTTGCTTATATCAGATTTGCTTCTGTTTACCGGGAATTTAAGGATGTTGTAGAATTTAAACATGTCCTTGAAAATTTATTAAAAGAAGAATAAATAGATTTCCGGGTTTGACGGCGATGAAAAAAAAGATAAGACCAGAGTTTAAAATATTTAAAGTAGAAACCGAAATCAAGAGAGATAACGAAGAGGTTATCTATAAGAGGGGGAACGGGAGTGGCTTTAACGTTTTCTGGGAGCCAGCCATGGATGTTTATGAAAAAGACAAGGAAGTAGTGGTCGAGGCCGAGGTTCCCGGTATTCCTGTTGAGCATCTGCAGATAGTTCAGTGGGGTAACCGGCTGGAAATCAGTGGGGTTAAAAAAGAAGAACTAAAAGCAAAAAAATTTAAATTTCACCGGTTGGAAAGAGAAATGGGCTTTTTCTGCAAAGAGATTGTTCTTCCTGTCCCGATCCGGCCTGAAAAAACAGTGGCTGTTCTAGAAAACGGAGTATTAACTATCCGCTTAAAAAAAGCCAGTGTGAATAAAGAAATAGAAGTGAAAATTCGAAAGTCAAAAGAAGAAAATGGAGGTAAGTAATGTCGCAGTTTGAGGGTTCTCCGGAAGAACCGATCAATGGTTTAACTGAAGAAGAACAACAAAAACTACAGATACCAGAAAAATTGCCGGTTCTGCTTTTAAGGGATGTCGTTGTGTTCCCTTATATGATTGCCCCTCTTTATGTTGGGCGGGAAAAATCCAAGGCCGCCATTGATTATAGCCTTTCCACCAACAGAATGATTCTGTTGCTAACTCAGAAAGATATGGAGGTGGAAGATCCAAAGCGAGAAGATGTCTATGATGTTGGCACGGTTGCGGTCATTATGAGAATGCTTAAACTGCCTGATGGCCGGATCAGGATTCTGGCTCAGGGGCTGGTCAGAGCCAGAGTAGAATCTCTCGAAGAAGATGGGCCATTTACACAAGCCAGAATTTCTGTCATCCAGGAGCTGACCACGCCTGAGAAAAGCCTGGAGGTGGAAGCCCTGATCAGGAATGTCAGGTCGGGCCTGGAAAAAGCCACGGCTCTTGGTAAGTCAATTCAACCTGAGATTTTAATTATAGCGGCCAATCTGGATGATCCGGGGCGGCTGGCTGATTTGACCGCTTCCAATCTGGAACTCAAGGTAAATGATGCTCAGGAAGTCCTCGAAATGACTGATCCGGTGGCCCGGCTTAAAAAGGTCTATGAATTGCTCGTCCGCGAGCTGGAGCTTCTGGAGATACAATCGAAAATATCGAATGAAGCCAGGGGCGAACTGGATAAGTTACAGCGGCAATATTTTCTCCGGCAGCAAATGAAAGCCATCCAGAAAGAACTGGGAGAAGGCTCGGAACTGCAGGAAGAAGTTAAAGCCTACCAGGAGAAACTAAAAAAGCTCAAAGTGAGTGACGAAGTCCGGCAAGAAATAGAAAAAGAGATTAGCCGCTTGCTGCAAATGCATCCCGAATCGGCCGAGACGGCAGTCATCAGAAATTATCTTGACTGGATGTTCTCTTTACCCTGGGATATAAGCACTAAAGATAACCTTGACCTGAAAAAAGCCAAAGAAATCCTTGATGAAGATCACCACGGACTCGATAAAGTTAAAGAGAGAATCCTCGAATATTTAGCTGTCAGGAAACTGTCCAATCAGATTAAGGGCCCGATTCTTTGCTTTGTTGGTCCACCCGGCGTCGGCAAGACTTCCCTGGGGAAATCAATTGCCAGAGCGCTGGGCAGAAAGTTCGTCAGGATTTCGCTGGGCGGGGTTCATGATGAGGCTGAAATACGAGGTCACCGGCGAACTTATGTTGGGGCCATGCCGGGGAAGATCATTCAAGGATTGCGGCGGGCCGGTTCCAATAATCCCGTTTTTATGATTGATGAAGTGGATAAAATCGGAGCTGATTTTCGCGGTGACCCTTCTTCGGCTTTACTGGAGGTGCTTGATCCCGAACAGAATAATGCCTTTTTTGATCACTATCTGGGCGTTCCGTTTGACCTATCAAAGGTTATGTTTATTACTACGGCCAATTTGCTTGATCCAATTCAGCCAGCTTTTAGAGACAGAATGGAGATTATCGAACTTCCCGGTTATACCGAAGAAGAAAAATTGCAGATTGCCTTAAAGCATCTTGCCCCAAAACAGATGAAGGAAAATGCCCTCAAGCCACAATGGATAGAAATTACAGAGGGGGCAATTAAAGCTATTATTTCCCAGTATACGCGGGAGGCAGGGGTGAGAAACCTGGAGAGGGAAATAGCGGCTGTTTGCCGGAAGGTAGCCAGACAGGTGGCCGAGGGGCATAAAGATAAAGTCAGGGTCACTGCTCAGAAGATAGAAAAATTCCTTGGGCCACCGATAGTTTTCCGTGACCAATTAAAGAAAAAAGATGCGGTTGGTGTGGCCACTGGAGTGGCCTGGACAGCTTCTGGCGGTGAAATTCTTTTTGTTGAAGCCATTATGATGAATGGTAAAGGACACCTGCTATTGACTGGCTCACTCGGAGATGTCATGAAAGAATCAGCCCAGGCGGCTTTAAGCTATACCCGGGCTCACGCTGAGGAGTTCGGCTTAAATAGCAAGATGTTTATGGAAAATGATTTTCATATTCATATTCCTGAAGGGGCTATACCAAAGGATGGCCCATCGGCCGGAGTAACCATAGCCACAGCCTTTGTCTCGGTTTGTTCGAATATCCCGATTCGCTGGGAAGTAGCTATGACGGGTGAAATTACCCTGAGAGGAAGTGTCCTGCCAGTTGGTGGAATAAGGCAAAAGGTTCTGGCCGCTCAACGGGCTGGAATTAAAAAAATGATCCTGCCCTTACCTAATAAAAAAGATCTGGTTGATATTCCCAAAAAAATCACGCAGGAGATGGAATTTGTTTTTGTCGAAGATATAAAAGAGGTTTTCCGACACGCCCTGACCGCGCCTCTCGGACGCAAGCCTCAAAAAACCAATAAGGGCAAGAAAAAGGCTAAATAAACGAACGACCCTCAAAAACCAGTTCAGCCGGGCCGGTCTGGAAAAGTTTATCTTTTTCCCACTCGACGATCAGAGTCCCAAGGTTAGTCCAGACTCTGACTTTGCGTTCGGTTAAGCCTTTAAGAATCGAGGCGACAGCGGCTGCACAAGCACCTGTCCCTGAGGCCAGTGTTTCTCCAACCCCTCGTTCCCAGAAAAGAACCTCAATCTCATTCCTGTTCAGAACCCGGATAAACTCGACGTTGGTGCGGTTAGGAAAAAAGGGATGATGCTCAACTTCCTGCCCGATCTGATGCCATTCTATTCTCGCCGGGAAAAACCTTTCGACAAAGATATCACAATGGGGATTACCGGTAGAAACGCAGGTTATATTATAAATTTTCCTGTTGATGGAAAGAGGATAATCGATGATGAAGTCATGTTCGCTGCCATCGTCAAACGGTATATCTTTTGAAGAGAACTTTGGCTGACCCATATCAGTCCTGATCTCGAAGTGGCTATTATCTCTGGTGATCAGTTCGGTCAGATGTTCACCAACAATGGTTTCAAAATTAATCACCTTTCCCGGGACCTTCTGGTAATGGAAAAGAAAAGCGGAAGCACAACGTAAGCCGTTACCCGAGATTTCTGCCTCTGAGCCATCAGCATTAAAAATTCTGAAGCTCACCAGGCCGCGTTCAAAATCAAAAACCCTGATGAGGATCAGCCCGTCAGCTCCAATACCAGTGTGCCGTTCGCACAGCTGCCTGGTCAGACTCGGCAGTTGGTCGGCCTGAATTTCCTGGTTATCCTCAACCAGTAAGAAATCGTTGCCGAGAGCATGAACCTTAGTAAAATTCATCATGGAACCCTCAGGGTAACAATAAAGTCTATTTTATTGCCATCTGCTTCCCTTCTAACGAGAAGAATGATTTCTTCGCCCGATTCGGTTTTCCTTAAGATATTCTGAAAATCTCTGACTGCAGTCACTTTGTTCCGGTTAACTTCAAGGATTATATCCCCGGCCAGGAGTCCGGCTCTGGCTGCTGCACTGTATTCTCTCACATCGGTTATCAACAATCCTTCTGTCGTGGTGAGGCCATAACGCCGGGCAACGTTGGCAGTCAGAGGGGTCAAGCTCAGACCAACATCCTTATCAATCTTTTCTTCTTTCTGGGAAGATGTTTCCTGTTCAAGCTCATCTATCGTAGCCTTGACTGTCATTTCTTTGCCATCTCTGATGATTTTAATAGTGACCACATTTCCTGGCGCAAGATCAGCCACCTTAAACCTTAAATCTCTCCAGTTTTCAACTGGCTGGCCATTAATGGCCACAATCACATCGTATTTCTTGAGACCGGCTTTATCAGCTGGGCTCCCGGCTTCAACCTGAGAAACTATAACCCCCTTGTCAACCGTCAGCTTGAACTGTTTTTTCATAGCCTCAGATATATCGGTTCCTCTGATGCCCAGGTATCCGCGGATTACCCGGCCCTTTTCCTTTAACTGGTCAACTACCTTTTTGGCCAGCTCAGAAGGAATAGCAAAGCCAATCCCGATATTTCCTCCCGACGGGGTGAGAATACTGCTGTTGATGCCGATTACCTCTCCCTGTAAGTTTATCAATGGCCCCCCGCTGTTGCCGCGATTAATAGCCGCATCCGTCTGAATAAAATCTTCATAAGTTGGTGTATTACCGCCCAGTCCAAGTTGCCGGCCCTTAGCACTGATTATTCCGGCCGTAACTGTGTGTTCCATACCAAAAGGATTACCAATGGCCAGTACCCATTCTCCGACCTTAATGTTAGAAGAATTGCCAAGAATAGCATAAGGAAAGTCTTTGCCTTTAATTTTAATTAAAGCCAGATCAGTAGACTGGTCTTTGCCAACGAGTTCAGCCTCGTATTCTTTGCCGTCCACAGTCACGGCTGTAATTTTTACAGCATTATCAATTATGTGGTTATTGGTCAAAATGTAGCCATCAGAAGAAATAAAAAAGCCCGAGCCGACGGCTGTTTGACGGTATTCTCTCTGTCTGTTTCTTGAGTCGGGACGGAGACCAAAGAACCTATCCCAGAAATCTTCAAATGGCCAACCTTCATCTAGGCTATAGCTTGGCGCCCGCTGGACCTGTTCAGCGAGAATCCTAACCACCGATGGTCCAACTCTCTCAACGATCGAGACAAAGTTCTGGTTCAAAGCGTTTTCAGGCGAAGCGGGAACTTTTTCTCCGGCAATTAAATGACCGGAGTTGGAAGGAAGAGCTATGATGGGAGTTTCGGGTATAACCTGTTTTTCAGGTGAAAGAAAGATAAATCCGGCAACCAATAAGCCTAAAACAAAACTGATAACGCCTATCCACAAATGCTTTTTCATTTTTTCCTCCCTGATTATCGTTTTAAAAATATCATATTAACAGCCAAAATTCAATTAATTCTGGATGGCCAGCACCGCTCTAAAATTATCAACTTAACAGATTAAAACAGCAGAATTTTATAAAAGTTGCAGTCTTCTGATTTTCCAGCTAACATAAACGGCAGGCATAAAAATAACAGGTAAAAAGTGGAAAAAAGTCAGAAAAAAGAATTAGTTCCTAAAAAAGCCGGTGAACCAGGATTGTTCATCGTCTTTGAAGGTATTGACGGTTGTGGAAAATCCACACAGGTCGAGCTGCTGGCTAAAAAGCTTCGCCGGCGAGGCAAAAAAGCCCTCACTTTAAGCGAGCCGACTGCCGGCCGCTGGGGGCAGAAAATAAGAGAATCAGCCCTGGATAAAGATTCTCTCTCTCCGGTTGAGGAGCTTGAGCTTTTTATCAAAGACAGGAAAGAAGATATTAAGAATAACATCAGACCGGCTTTGCAATCCGGCCAGATCGTCATCCTCGACCGTTATTTCTATTCTACTCTGGCTTATCAAGGAGCAAGGGGATTAGATATGGATGAAATAAGGGCAAAACATAATAAATTTGTCATAAGGCCAGATATTGTCTTTATTCTTGACGTCCCGGTTAGCTTGGCATTAAAGCGAATAGCCAGTCGGCCAATTATCTACAGGTTGTTTGAGGATCGGGACTATCTGCAAAAGGTTAGAAAAAATTTTTTAAGCCTGAAAGATCCCGAGTGCTGTCTGCTGGATGGGTGTCAGCCTCCTGAGGTCATCGGCCGGCAAATCTGGCGGATTTTAACCAGAAGATTCCCCTGGCTTAAGCCTGCCTGATTGCCATTTATTTTGACAATCTGCTATATTATTAAGATTGATTAGGATTTAAATCGCAGTAAATGACCGAAAAAAAGAAAAAGAAGGTAATCTTAAAATTAAAGCTACCAAGGATAACCGGGCGCCGGGTGCTGAAAGGTCTCCTTATTCTGCTGGTCCTTGTTATATCTTTAGGCCTGGGCGGTATCTTCGGGGCTTATCTGACGATTAAAGACAATATTCCCTCTGTTGATGAACTGGCTGAACTCAAACCGATGATTATTTCAACGGTCTATTCTGATGAGGGGCTGCCGGCCAAGGAATTTGCAGCTGAGAGACGAATTCAGATTCCCTATAGCCAGATTCCTGTTGTTTTAAAACAAGCCATTATTGCTACTGAGGATCCAAGGTTTTTTGCCCACAAAGGAATAGACTACAGGGGGATATTGCGAGCGGTTAAAGAAGATGTGCTGAGAGTCGTCGTAGGAAAGAAGAAGCTTCACGGTGGGAGTACAATTACCCAGCAACTGGCCAGAAGCCTGTTCCTTTATCCTCAGCAAACAATCAGGCGCAAATTAAAAGAGATGTTTCTGGCTGTCGAACTCGAGCGAAAGTTCAGCAAAGAGAAAATCTTTGAGCTTTATTGTAACCAGTTCTATTTAGGACATGGAGCCTGGGGAGTCGAAGCGGCTTCCCAGCTGTATTTCGGGAAAGATACCGGCCAATTAACACTGCCAGAAGCAGCCTTGATAGCTGGCATCTTCCGGGGCCCAGGTGTCTATTCACCCTACAATAATCCGGAAGTCACCCTCAACCGCAGAAATCATGTTATCAACCGGATGGTGGAGGAGGGCTTCATTACTAAAGAAACCGGTGAAGCCCTTAAGCAAGAGTCATTAAATGTTTTACCGCTGAAAAGGGCAACAGCTGAGACCGGTTCTTATTTTTTTGAAGAAGTCCGTAAGTACATAGAAAGAAATTATGGCGATGAAGCTCTTTACCGGGGGGGTCTTAAGATTTATACCACTATCAATCTTGATTTACAGAAATATGCCGAGCAGGCTACAGAAAAAGGCTTAAGAATCCAGGATAAAAAATATGGCTGGAGAAAGCCCAGCCGTAATCTCCTGGCTGAAGGCCAGAATGATCTCGACAAGTATTGGATAACAGACTGGGGAGGCAGTGAACTCTCGACTAATGAAGTAGAGGAAGCCATCGTCCTGGAGGTCAGCCAGAAGGAAGCCAAAGTCAAAATAAAAGACTATGTCGGTTTGATGACCAATAAAGATATAAGCTGGACAAGATCTAAACATCTCGATTCTTTGATCAAGCCAGGCGATGTTATCCAGGTAGCTGTTATTTCTGTCGATGAAGAGAATAAAATAGCTCAGGTGTCCCTTGATCAAGAGCCTCTGCTAGAAGGAGCCTTTTTGAGTCTGGATCCAGCTACCGGCCAGATTAAAGCTATGGTTGGCGGCTACTCTTTTAAAAGAAGCCAGTTTAACCGGGCTACCCAGGCCTTAAGGCAGACAGGGTCAGCCATCAAGCCCATTCTTTATACGGCTGCTCTGGATAAGGGTTTTACCCCGGCCAGTATTATTATTGATGAGCCAACCAATTTTATTGATAAATGGACCGGCCAACCCTGGTCTCCGAGAAATTATGACGGAGAATATCATGGAGCGGTCACCCTGAGGACAGGTCTGGAGGAATCCAGAAATATGGTTACCGCCAAGCTCCTTGATTACATTTCACCTCAGGTTGGCGTCGAATACTGCCGGAAGTTTGGCTTGACCTCGACTATTTATCCCTATCTGTCGCTTTCACTCGGGGCCTTCGAGGTTACCTTACAAGAACTGGTTTCGGCCTTTAGCGTTTTCCCCAACAAGGGGGTTAGAGCCAGACCATATTTTATTGTCAGAGTTGAAGATAAGGATGGCCAGGTTCTCGAGGAAAATATGCCGGTGACAGAGGAAGTCATCTCGCCTCAGTTAGCCTATATGATGACCTATCTGCTGGAGGGAGTTGTCCAGCGGGGGACAGCCAAACAGGCGGCCAGTCTTGGCTGGCCTCTGGCTGGAAAGACGGGAACAACCAATAAATTTACAGACGCCTGGTTTATCGGTTTCTCTCCCTCACTCAGTGCTGGAGTCTGGGTTGGTTATGATACAAAAGTGACTATAGGAAACAGGCAGTCTGGTGCGGTAGTGGCTTTGCCTATCTGGGTTGATTTCTTTAAACGGGTCATAGAAGATAAGAAAAAGGAATACCAGTCAGCTCAGGCTGCCTCGTTGCCAGTTGAAGATGAGGGAAATCTGGCAGCCTCGGGCACGGGGTTTATAGAGGATTTTGAGATTCCGCCCAATCTGACCTTTGTGACCGTAGACAGGAAAACTGGTTTGCTGGCTTCCCCGACTTGTAAATACCCCTTCCGCGAAGTTTTTCTCCCCGGGACAGAGCCAACCCGTTATTGTTCTCTCCAGGATCATCTGCGGGTCCTTGATTATTACTCAGAAAAAGAAGCCCGTGAAGAAAGAAACTGAATATTTTCCTGTTGTCTATTCAGCCTTTATTTTTTCCGGTGGACTGTTGAGGAAGATGGCCGGGAGGCAGATGAGGGAGCTCGTGAAACTGAAGAGGAACGACTACCAGAACCCGAAATAGAGGAACGACTGACGCGTGGGGCAGAAGATTTTAAACCTGAAGCTCCAGTCTGCTTTCTTATAGTAGAACTTCTGCTGCCTGAATTAATTGACCCTGAACTATAAGTCTTATTGCTATATGACCTGAGAGGCGTCGAATAAGATCTAGAAGCAGCAGAATATTCATTTCTGTTAATATTTTGCCTGCTGATTTTCGGAGATGAGGGATAAGTTGGTATGTTTCTGGAAACAGCAGAAGGCTGACTCCCTGAAAGAGAGGACATAGGTGACGACTCTTTTTTCTTGATTTTTTTCGGGGTTACTTTTCCAGCTGGAGCAGTTGTGGTAGAACTGCCAGATTTTCCCTCGCTACTGGATTTAGCTGGCTTTAAGGTCTCGGGTTTGACAGTTCCTTTTCCCTGTCCAGAATCAGTTTTTCTTATATTGGTCGCTGCTCCGGTGCTTGCTCCCCGGAGAGAGTCGGACTTTACCTGGCTTAGCCGTGAAGATTGACTGTCCTGCCTTAGAAGCACTTTATTTCCGCTGAACCTTTCCACATTCACTTTCGAACCATCCGGCCGGAAAGGCAATCTGGTGGTGTTTAACATTATTTTGTTTTCGAGATTGGCTCCCTTTAAATTTTCAGGCCTCAAAGTTACCCGCGCTACCTGGCGAGTTCTTAGCTGATCTCTTCTGACCATGACCAGAGCTCTGGAGTGAACAGGATAATACCCGTGATAATGATCATAAAAAACCCCGTTAACGACTACTACGGGATAGCCATACCAGCTGAGTGGTGCCCAGCCGAAGTAAAAATCATCCCACCACCAGGAGACCCAGGCCGGACCCCAGATAGAGGTCGGAATCCAGTACCACCCTACACCCACTGCCCAGTGCCAGCGGCCATAATGGAAAGCTGCCCAGCCCCAGGGCTCATAGGGAACCCACGTCCAGCCAGTTAAAGGAATCCACGTCCAGTGACCATTACAATAAGGACGCCAGTCATCACCAAGATTTCTCGGGACCCAGACATTGCCATAGGGGGCTATATAGACCCAGTCTCCATATTGGGACAGTTCAGCTTCTAAATCACGCAGGTCTTCCGGCAGGTAGCGGCTGGCATAGTATTTATTGACTTCCCGGGATCTTGATTCCTGCCAGCGGTCAAAACCATCATCGGCTACCGGTCTGAAGCCAGCCGGTTTTGACATAAAACGGCCCTGGGCCATCTCTAATCTCTGCTCGCTCTTTACCAGGTAAGAATCCTGTTCTCCGGCTGCTTCGGCCACTCCCTTGAAGACACGGATTTCGGTTCCTTTATTCCCATCCACATCGAGGCGATAAATTCCTTTTTCCAGGATGTAAAAAGAAGAATCAGGCGTATGAATTTCTATATTTTTTTCCTTATCGAGCCTGTTAACCTCAATATAGGCATGGCCTGACCAGATTCTGAATCTCGTCAGGTCGCTAGCTCTTTTTGGCAGGCTAAGCACATCTATTTTGGTCTCACCGTTAAGCCTTAGATAATTTCTCTGGCCGAATGAGATTTCGAGGCGCCCATCAGCAGTTTCAATTCTGTCTCCCTCAGCCACCGGGTCATTAAGCACCACCTCATCATAACCAACTTCAGCTGCCCGCTGTATGAAACTTTTGCCTTCAATAAAGCTAACCCGACCAATCGATTCATTGGTATATTGTGTTTCTTCTACAGGCTGGGCATCTTCATTTTGAGCCTTTAAGAAGGTTGGTAAAGATATTAAAAGAATTATGCTCGCTAAGATTATTAATTTATTCCTTCTCATGGCTTCACTCCTTACATTAATATTATATGCAGGTTTTGTGCCAGAATTAATAGTTGTCTAACAGGGGAAAAACTGGATCCAACTTTAAACTGGTGTCTTTTCTGGGTGACGGTTGTCATCTTTTGGAGATAGCCGGCCAATAATATTTAAATATCCTCAAGATCGGACTTAGTTCTTCGAAGAGAGAGCCAGAGAGGGATATTTCCTTTATGGTATTCTTCAGACGCCCCGTCAGGCTTAAAACCACCTTTTCTGCTCCATCCTGAAGCCCTTTCAGATTGTATCCGCCCTCGAGGAAGTAAAGTAATCGGCCGGAGCAAAGATTTCTGGCCAAATCGAGGATGAGGGCAGTCAGATCCCCGCATCCAGAAGGAGTTAATTCCATTCTGCCCAGAGGATCACCTTTCAAAATATCGAAGCCGGCTGAGACCAGGATAAATTCTGGCCCGTAAGCTTCAGCCACTGGAGAAATCACTTTTTGAAATATAGCCAGATAGTCTTCATCGGTCTTGCCTGCTTTTAAGGGGACATTAAGATTAAATCCAAGCCCGTCTTTTTCGCCAACTTCTGAGGCTGAGCCAGTCCCGGGAAAAAGGGGACTTTGATGAAGGGAAATGTAAAGCACTTCCCGCGAACTGTAAAAAGCCTTCTGAGTCCCGTTCCCGTGGTGAAGGTCCCAATCAATGATCATTATTTTTTTGATTCCTTTAAAACGCCTCAGATATTCAGCTGTAATGGCAATGTTATTAAAAAAGCAAAATCCCATTGGCCGATCGCTTTCGGCATGGTGGCCGGGAGGTCTGACCAGGGCAAAAGCATTATATATTTGGCCGGTCAGGATGAGCTCTGCCGCCACCAGACCTGCTCCAGCTGCCAGACAGGCAATCTCGTAAGTCCTGGGGCCAGCGATAGTATCAGTATCAAAGGGAAAATAACCCTGACCAGAAGTTTCCTTCATAAAACTGATATAAGATGGTAGATGAACGAGTGCCAGCTCTATCTCAGTGGCTGGACGGGGTGAAATTGGCACATAAGCTCCCTTTAGTCTCTGGGTCAACACATCATTCAAGGTGATGATTCTCAACGGTGACTCGATATGGTCTGGCCCCATCTCATGAAGAGCAAAACGCCTGTCGAAGACGAGGCCGGTGGTCATGGTCACGACTTATTTATCAGGAAAGAATGTTTTAAGTTCCTCTGGCTTTGGAGGTTTGGTTAATAAACTGACTATAATCAGAGTCGCAAGGGAAACAAACAGTGCCGGGAAAATAATTGGGATACCAAAGGGATCGCCCTCCGGGACCATTTCCGGTGGTAGGACACCGGCCAGCACTTTCAGACCGATGCAGACAACTGTCCCAGATATGATCGAAGACAGGCCTCCTGCTTTGGTCGCTCTTTTCCAGGCCAAGGCAGCTATAAGTGAGGGTGTAATGGCTACCCCGTAAATTGTGTAAGCGAAATAACTCATTTCCAGGACTGATTTTAGGCGGAGAGCCAGGAAAAAGGCCACAATGCCAATAATTACTATAAAAATCTTCTGCAGCCCGATCAACTGACGATCAGTGGCTGACTTATTAATAAATCTCTGATAGACATCGCGAATGAGGTTACTGGAAGGGGAGAGCAAATAGTTCATGCCGGTGGAAATGACCACGGCGCAGGCTGCCCCCAGGAGGAGAACTCCAATTGGGGCTGGAACCAGATTGCGAGCCGCCAGGAGAACAACCTTGCCACCCTCCTTAGGTATGCTCAGGTCAATCTGGTCTTTAAATTTACTATAAGCGAAAACGGCAATGACCACCACTAAGGTCTCTACCAGAACCGTGCCAAGAGTCCAGAAGGCAACGGCCTTTTTGGCATCTTCCGGGCTCCGTGCGCTGTAGAATTTCTGATACATACTCTGGACGCCGAGGAGAAGCAGCATGGTTGCAAGAAAGTAGCCCATGGCCTTCAAGGTTGGATGTGCCCCGAATTGCGAGTTGACCACCGCAAAATACCCTGGCGGAAGGCTGGCCTGGGCACCTTGCAGACCACCGGCTGCGCCATAAACAAAAGGGACAGCCAGCAGGCAGGCCAGCACTATGATGATCCCGTTGGGCAGGTCGGTATAGGCCACAGCCACCATTCCGCCTATGGCTGTAAACAGAATAACAAAAGCCCCGGCTATATAAATACCTAATCGTTCAGAGATAGCCCCATCAGTGGCCACATTCAGAATAAAGCCTCCGGCCACAAATTGATAGGAAACAATAGCTGTAAAAGAAATAATCAGTGCCACCGCGCCAAAAAGTCTGGCCAATGGTCCGTATCTTACTTCCAGGATATCTCCGATGGTATACTGACCGAAGGTTTGAATCTTGGCAGCCAGAAAGTAAATTATAATTATGCCCACCCAGGCTCCAGCCGAGAGCCACAGAGCTGAAAAACCGGCTTTAGAAGCAAACTCTGCTCCGGAAATAAATGTTCCTGATCCTATCCAGGTGCAAATCAGGGTAAAAACCATGACTGTCCACTTCAGTTTGCGTCCAGCCACCATGAAATCTTCCTGACTGCGGATTTTTCTGGCCCGAATGAAGTTGATAATGGCCAGGACTATGAGATAGCCCAGGATTATATACAGGTAAATGGTCATTAAGTCCTCCTTCTTTGGAAGATATTAGAATCTAAATAAGATAGCTTACAGACTGACAGTCTGAAAGACGGCATTTTTTTGAAACGGAGCTCATTTTTCATAGAATTGAATGATATATCAAATATCAGACGACAGTCAAAGGAAAATTTCTGTTTTTCCTCTTAAAAATGTTTTCCTCGGTAATATGCCCGGTTTTTGTAGCCCGAGCTTCTTATGATTATTCTTCTCCAGAAGGGGCATCTGCCGGCACACTCTCTTTAGATGATTCGCCCTCGTTCACTTCAAGTTCCAGAGATTCTTTTCTTTCCATCCTGACCGAATAAACTTTCGTTATATTGGGTTCTTCCATCGTCGTGCCATAAATATAGTCAGCCACTTCCATTGACTTGTAATTGTGGGTGATAATAATAAATTGTGTCTGGTGTTTGACAGCCTTCATCAGGTTAAGAAAACGGGCTAAATTGGCTTCATCTAAAGAAGCATCAACTTCGTCCAGAATACAGAAGGGAGATGGTTTGTACCTAAAAAGAGCAAACAAAAAGGCCAGACTGGTCAGTGACTTTTCTCCCCCGGACAGCAAGGTTAGATTCTGGACTCTCTTGCCAGGCGGCTGAGCAATAATTTCCACCCCACTTTCGAGCGGGTTATCAGGCTCAAGGAGTTTAACTTCGGCTGTACCGCCTCTAAACAGTAAAGCAAAAAGTTCCTGGAAATTTTTATTGACTTCCTGTAGGGCTGTTATAAATTGGGTTTTGCTTTCTTCATCTATCTTTTTTATAGCTTCCTCAGTGGCATGAATTGAATCTTTTAAATCCTGTTTCTGCTGAATCAAAAAGTCATATCTTTTCTTTTGCTCCAGGTACTCTTCTTCGGCCATTAAATTAACTGCCCGGTAGCGAAGGAGGGCTTCATTAATATCTTCAAGTTCTTTTTCGAGTTCTTCATCAGCTAATTCTCCGGCTGGAGTCTGAGGCTTTCTCCTTTTTCTTTCTTTTTGTTCTTTAGGTTTCTCTTCAGTTTCCCCTTCGGCTGCTTCTTCTGTTTCTTCCGCCTCGTTTTCTTCAGCCAGTGCCCTGGAGATGTCTTCACTTTCCGTGGTTTCTTTGTCCTGCTTTTCTTTTGACTCGATTTCCTGTCTTAGTTCTATCAGGTTTTTCTTTAGTTCCTGCCAGCAGGTTTCCTCCAGATTCACCCGGTCTCTCTCTATTTCTGCCCGTCTGATTTCAAGCCTCATCCTTTCTTCCCTGGCTTTTTCTTCTCTTTCCCGGATGTTATTCAGGGTCGTTTCCAGCTCTTCCAGTTCTTTTTGCCGGGCCTGAACCCGCTGTTCAAGTTCTTGTAGTAAACCTTGTTCTTTTTGCTTTTCTTCCAGACAGGTTGAGGCTTTTTGCTTCAACTCGGTAATTAGCTTTATCAGGCTAGCTTTTTCTTCAGCACCAGTTAAAGCTTCAATCTCAAGCTGACCGATCTTTGATTTTATGGCTTCTTGCCTCTTTTCCAGAGATTTTAGATGGCTGCGGCTGCTGTTTATTTTTTCTTCGAGAAGATCTCGGTTCGTTCTTAACTGATAATATTTTTTTTCTTCATCCTGCTCCCGGTCTTTCAGGGCTTTCAGGCTGTCTTCTTTCGATTTTATTTCCTCTTCTATTTGTTTCAGTTCCAGTTCAACCTGCTCAAGCCTTGAGGAAGCTTCGAGTTTCTTACCGGTTATAGCTTCTTTTTCCTTAGCCTGGATAACTTCTTCTCGTTCGGTAACAGTTAAGCCAGTTATTGTCTTTTCTAGTTCGACTGCTGTAAATTTTTTGTCTCGCTCCAGATCATAAAGTTCTCTTTCTCTATCCTGGATATCTTTTTTCAACCGGTCAATCTCGGCTTCAATTGTCCATCTTATTTCTTTTTGCCTGTCGAGTTCAGTTAAAAGAGGCAGTTCATCGGCCTCAAGTCTGTCTATCTCTCTCTGTAATTTTCTTTTTTCTTGTTCGAGGGTAAACAGTCCCTCCCTCTTTTCGGCAGGCCGTAGCAGGCCGGATGATTCCAGGACATCACCAGCCTGGCTGATATAATTGAAGTCAGGATATTTTTCCCACAGTCTGATAGCTGTGCTCAGATCGGAGACGATGATAGCTTCCTTCAGACGCCCAAGATGACTTAATAATTGATCTTTAGTCTTAATTCTGCTTTTCAACTGTCCCAGGATACCTTCCTCCTGGCAGAGGCTGGCAGGCCAGTCTTCCTGTGGTTTTTCAGCCAGAATGAGGATATTAGTCTTAACCTCGGCTGGCAGTAGCTTTTTAAAATCATCAACCAGAAAAGCCTGGGCCCGGGCTTCCTCCTTCCAGAAAAGATCAAAAAGGGCTGCTTCCCCTTCCGGCACCTCAACCAGTTCGGAAAACCAGCCCAGAGCTCCAGATATAGCCTTCTGGCTGGAGGTTTCCCTTTCTGTTTCGGCGATTTTCTCCAGAGCTTGACGCTGATAGGATAGTTCTTCGGCTGTCCGTTTAAGCCCGGCCAGTTTTTCTTCAAGAAAAGCCAGCTCAGACAAGCTTGTTTGAAGTTTGCCCTCAACTTCTTTTAGTAGCTTCTCACTGACTTCTTTACCTGTTAGTTTTTCAGCCAGCCGGCTTTCCAGGTCAGTCAGGTCTTTTTCCAGCCGGCTTTTCTCGGCCCGGAGTTTTTCTTTTTCTTGAAGGAGTTTTTCCGTCTGTCTGGTGAGAAGTTCAAGTTCTTTTTCCAGCCTGGAAAAGTTATTGTGGACCTCGGTTTTTTCTTGAATTTTAGCCATTTGGGACTGCCGTAGCCGGGTCAGGCTGTTTTCTTCATCTCTGACTGACTGACCTGCTTTTTCCCAGGAAAGCCTTCCGTCTTCTGCCGCTTGAACTGCCTCGACCAGGCTCTTTTCCAGCTCAGCCAGACGGGTAAGGATTTGGTCTATTTCCGCTTTCACTGATTTTATTTCTTCTTCGAGTTCAGCCCTGTCTCCCTCTGCTCTTTTTCTGGTTGTCTCCAGGTATTCCAGTCTTTTTGTTTCCCGCTCAGTTTCACTTTCTGTCCGGGAGAGTTGAGTCTGAAGGCTGAAGACGCGTTCCTGTTTGTCCTTGAAGTTTTTCTCTTCGTCCCAGAGGTTTTTCCTGATAGCTGAGATGTTCTTTTCATTGTCTTTTACCCTGGCGGTTAGCTGCTGCTCGGCCTCCAGGGCTTTATCTATCTCCTCCGTTATGTCTTTTAGCCATTTATCCAGCTTGAGCATTCGCCGGTAAAAATGATGGGAAGTCAGTTCTCTCTGTCTTTCTCTCAGCCGCCGGTAACGGGCAGCGGCCAAAGCCTGGCGATATAAGGAATTCTTGGATTTTTCTACCTCAATAATGATGTCTTCGAGCCTGGTCAGGTTTTGTTCGCTCGATTCGAGTTTGTTCTGGGCTTGCTTTTTTTTATCCTTATAGTAGGCAGTGCCGGCGGCTTCCTCTATTAAAGCTCTTTTCTCCTGAGGTTTTGAGGTAACAAAGGAGCCAATGGAACCCTGTTCAATGACAAAGTACTCTTTCTCTCCAATTGAGTTTTTCCAGAGTTCATCCTGAATATCTTTTAGCCGGACAGACTTGCCATTCAGCCGGTATTCACTTTCTCCCGAACGGAAGGCGCGGTGGGAGACAACCAGCTCTTCATCATTACCGAGAGTTAAAACGACATCAGCCAGACTAACAGGTGGCCTTTTGGTATTACCGTTAAAAATAATGTCTTCCGTTCGATCGCCACGGACCGACTTCAAACGCATTCCGCCCAGTCCCCAGAGGATTGCATCAACAATGTTGCTCTTACCAGTTCCATTGGGGCCAACAATGGCGGTAATGCCTGGATGGAACAGAATCTTTGTCCGGTCGGCAAATGACTTAAAACCCTGAACCTCTAATTTCTTTATAAACATTTAAATTTCATTACCTTTTCAATTCGGCCAGAACCTGGCCGCCAGCCTCCTGATTTAATATGGTCCTTAACGCCCGAAGAAGTCCGGGTCATCCGGCTACAAAACAATATTGTAGTCAAATGAGGGCTTTTTTTGAAGGGTATAGGCCATAAATTTTAAAGAATTTTGTCAGACTAAATTCAGGAAAAAGGCAGAAACTCCCATTAGCCATCTTATTGTCGGCTAGCCTGACGTTATGCTATAATACAAACGCAATTAGTAAAGCTAACCATCAGGCCAGCGTAGCTCAGACGGCAGAGCAGCTGATTCGTAATCAGCGGGTCGGAGGTTCGATTCCTCTCGCTGGCTTTTTTCAAGAAAGGGTCGTTTATCCTTAATCAATTCAAACTTTTACAAACTGGGATGGGCTCAGTCCTCTTATTTATAATCCTTCCCTTTCTCCTCAAAGCTCCCCTTTAATCATCTCACCGGGGGTTAGGTAATTTCCCCCCCTGAATCATCCTTGACGGGCATTGTTTTAAATCAATGCCGGTTTATGCTGAAAGCAAGAAAGGAAAGTTATGAAAGTATTAAACGGGGAAGGGTTAAAATGAAAAAAATTGGTTTAACTTCAAAAATTATATTTTTGGCTTTGATTTTTTGCTTCATATTAAGCCCATTTCTTCAGGCCCAGGTCAAAAAATACCAGGTGATAGTTCCAAAGGTTAACCTCCACCTCGAGCCAAATGAAAATAGCCCGGTGGTGGTTTCGGTGCCAGCGGGAGAAATTTTAGCTCAGGCCAGTGCGGTTCGCTTTAAGCGAGACTGGATTTTTGTCTATTACCAGTTACCAGATAAGGGAAAAACGTTGGCCGGATATGTTAAGGAACAAATGCTCAGGAAACTTTTTCCTGAAGTCAATTCTCTCTTAATTTCCAGCGGCGAAGCTGATTATCAGCCTAAAGAGCTAGACGTTAATCAGGGATATGAACCGGTCATCATCTGGGGTTCTTCTCAGGATAAGCTGATTGGAATTGAAGGCCGTCCTCTTGTTCAGGAAAAATCAGGAGAGACTGAGGTTTATCAATATCGTCGCCAAATAATGAACAAGCAGTGTCTTATAGAATACATTTTCTGGCGCCATGAATTAATTTCAGCCCGTTTCCACTTGCTTGATAATTATACCGACAATAATTATTACATCTCTGACTATCTAAAGTTAAAAAATTATCTGGAGACCAGGCTTGGCCGGCCAGTTAATGATCGGGTGGTCTGGTTTGATTCAACTTACCAGGCTAAAAATGAGTACTGGGGAAAAGCACTGGGTGCCGGGCAGCTGGAGTTCAGATCTTCCTGGGATATAGGGGATACTGAACTGGCTCTAATTCTGACTGGTTCTGATAATAAAGTTGCTTTCGTGGCCGAGTGTCTCGGCAAAAAATACAAATCTTCTTTTTCTAATTGAACCCCCTTTACCCCCTTTTAACCCCTCCTTTCTGTGCCCCTTTTCCAGCAGGAAAAGGGGCGTTTTATTTCGGGGTAACTGTTGTCTCAGGTTTCCTTCTGAGTAAAGTCCAGACTAACCTTATTTCGTCCGAGCCATTTGCTGTGAAGCATCAATTCTTCTGCTCTTTTGACGAGTGATTCGGTGGTATCAAATCTCTGAATCAGAGTGGCCCCCATGGAGACAGTGGCATTGAGCAAGCCGGTCTCAACGGTTATATAGGATTCAGCCACCAGCAGTCTTAGCTTGTTGGCCACGATATCGAGCCGGTTTTCATCAATGTTTAAGAGGCAAATTAAAAACTCTTCATTTTCCCAGCGGCAAACGATATCAAAATAACGGATATTTTTTTGAAAAGTTCTGGCTATCATCCGGATGAGTTTAGCTGAGTTGAAACGGCCAAATCTTTCCTGAATCTTATTAAAGTTATCGATATCAGCATAAATCAGGCCAAAGGGCAGGCCATATTTTTGATATTCGTCGATTTTGTTCTTGAGATACATCTCCATGTAGAGCCGGTTAGGAAGGCCGGTATCGAGGTCGAGAAGCTGCATCTTCTCGAGTTCGGCCACTTTCAGAGGAATAGCTACTGCCGGGCTGATATTGGTAAAAATTTCAGCCAGTCCGGCGGGCTGGCCATCGCCATTTAACAGAGGTATTGCTTTCAATCTGACCGGTAGCCTGAAACCGCTCTTATGCTGAAGGTAAACCTCAAGCAGCCGTGGCTGGCCATCTTTCAAAACCTGCTCACACAGACAATTCTCATCGCACAACGGCTTTCCACCAGGACCAATAAATAAAGGAAGCTCTGACTGACAGGATTTATCGAGAATTTCTTCAGCCAAGAAACCACTCAAGGCCTCTGCAGATTTATTCCAGAAGACATAATTCTTTTCCTTGTCGAGAATCAGGCAACCGTCGGTAATCTGGTCCAACAGGCGGTTAAGATACCGGTCTTCCAGCTTGTCCAAAGTCTCTAAGATAAGCTTATCACCCATGTAAATCTTCCTGTTAATTATTCTCTGTCACCCATCTAACCTTTGTTATTTTATACATCATAAAAACCTGTTATGTCAAAACTTTTATTTTGACCCGGCCCTGATCTGCAGGTTAGAAATTTCAATTTAACTTAAAATTATATCTTTAACCTGTTAGCTCGTTACCCTTCAGTCTATAAGGGCTTGGAATAATGATAGTATTGCCGGGAGTAATAACCATCCTGTTCGAGCAAACTTACTCCATTAATGATTACGCCCAGACAGCTAAGTTGGTGAGCATCCAGTTTAGCCTTAACCTGCTTGAGAGCTGAAATTGGGGTTTGTCCGGCCCTGACCACCAGGATGAGGTTATCAACCATCTTACTTAAGACAAGGGCATCAGAGATGGCCAGAAGCGGCGGCGAATCAAGCAGAACAAAATCATACTGCTGCTTGAGGAAAGTGATAAAAGCCTTCATCTTGTCCGACAGGAGAGCTTCCAGGGGAGGAATCTGGGCGTTACCAGCCGGAACGAGGAAAAGATTGCTATAGGGAGTCGGCAGAATAACTTCGGTGGCATCAACTATTGAACTTAAAAAGTGGCTTAGACCCCAGCTGTAATCGAGCTCAAAAATTTTATCCAGTCTTGGCTTGCGCAGATCAGAATCAACAATGACCACTTTTTTGTGAGCTTGAGCTAAAGCCAATCCCAGGTTGGAAATGACCGAAGATTTGCCGTCCTGGCTGAGCGGGCTGGAAAAGAGGAAAGCTTTGCGATTAGAGTCCATCAAAGATAGCATCAGAGTGGTTCTTATCGAGCGAAAACTCTCAGCCTGAATAGACTGCGGTTCATGGGCGAGAATAAGTTCTATCCGATGAGTGGCAGCCTGCCCCTTTATTCCTGAAACAGCAGGAGACGAACCTGATTTTTCCCTTGTCCTGCCTTCTTTTTTGCTCCGCTTATCACCTGAATCTGGCCGTCCACTCAGCAGGTTGCGTAAGGATCTATATTCAGCCAGAGGTCCCTTTGGCTTGAATTCCTTCTCAAAAGCCGGGACAGTGCCAATGGTAGCCAAGCCTGTAGCCAGAGAGACATCTCTTGATGATTTAACCGTGGCTACAAGGGAATTGATAAAAAGCGAGGTGCCCGCCCCGCCAAGGAGAGCTAATAGCAGGCCTATCAGCAGAGTTTTCTTTCTGTTGGGGAAGGACGGCTCAACCGGTACTGAGGCTTTATCCACCACCCATACATTTAAAGCCTGCAGATCCTTCAGGTTGGAAGCCAGGTCCGTTTCACTCTGCCTTTTAGCAAGAGCCTCCAGCAGGGCTTTCTTATTATCTGTTTCTATTTTAAGGCTGTTATAAAGGATAATATTACTGTTAGTCTTGTAAACCTGACTCTTGAGTTCATCCAGCAATTTTTGCAGGTTCTGTTCTTTGGTCAGAGCTCCCTGGTAATCAGCATAGGCTGCTTTGATCATATTTTCTTTTTCTGCCTGCAGGGCTTCATAAGTCGCTTCTATTTCTGATTTAAGTTTTTGCATCTCCGGGTATTCAGGTTTGATATTGGCCAGCCGGCGGGCATATTCCCGGCTTAAAAGCAGGTACTGTTCTTTCAATTTGGCCAGGGCTGAATTGCTGTCAGCGACGGAAATATCTTCCGGCCTCATGGATTTGAGCTGATTGTAATAGGATAGCTTATTTACCCTGTCGAGAGTAGCTGCGGTCAGAGCAGTGTTGACTTCAGTAATTTTGGTCAGGAGCGGGGCCTCAGCCGAACTCAATGGCAAAATACCTTGCTCGGTGCTCAGCTGAGACAGCTTTTTGTCGTTATCTTCAATTTCTTTTCTCAAGGCGGCCATCTGGGCAGTCAGAAATTCGGTGGCCTGCTCGGAAGCATAATATTTCCTTCTAACCAGCATTTCGATATAAGAATCGAAAAGAGTATTTAAGATCTGAGCAGCCAGTTCCGGTTTCTGGTGATTAAAGGTAACTTCAATCAATTTTGTTCCTGAAATAGGAGTGACTGACAGGCTCTTAAGAAAACTATCAATTAGTTTTTCCTTATGATAAGGGTTGATATTAGTTCCTGCTCCTGCTCCGGAGCTATTTCTTCTCCTGCTGGCGAATTCAGGGTTATCAGCGAGCTTCATCTTGTCAATGACCTCAGCCGCCAGGGAACGGCTGGTAAGAAGCATGGAATGGCTCTGGGCATTTATTTCGCCCGACAGTCGATTTAGATCTTCGAAAGGCAGGATATTAGAGCCCTCATCTATCCAGATCGTTCCTCTGGCTGAATAGACATGAGGGAAGATAAAAATTACGCCAACAGTGATGACCAGAATGATCAAAGCTACGGTCAGACCGGTCCACTTCCAGCGGAGGATGGCACGCCAGTAGTAGAGAATTTGTTCTAAAATATTTTGTTGATTTGACTTGGTCTCAACCATATTTTACCCTGTTCTTGTTAAATTTGATTTTCTCAATGGACCACAACCACATCTCCATCCTGCAAAAAAACGTCCGGTTTGCTCCCGTTGATAATTTTTTTCAGGTTATACCAGTAGTTAAGATCTTTCCCCGTCTTGGGATCTTTCCTTTTGACCAGCACCTGGACAGCATTGGCCCATTCTGTTAATCCGCCGGCTTGAGCCACGGCCTGGAGCAAAGTAATTTTTTTGGATTCCATGAACTGAATCGCTCCGGAGTTTCTTACCTCACCGTAGACATAAACGGTTAGCTGCTGGTCAAAAGGTACAATAATTTCATCCTTGGGCTGAAGTATTATATTAGCATCATTGCTTTTTTTCATTAGCTGGTCCACATTGATAACCAGTCGTTCTTTTTCTCCAGAGTCAGTCTGCCTCAAGATATGAATTTCTTTCCCTGCCTGCGGTGTCAGCCCGCCGGCTTCAGATAGGATTTGAAGCAAGCTGGTCTGACCGCCCATCTCATACAGCCCGGGACGTCCAACCGCTCCGATGACCGCAATTTTTTGGTGCTCTCTGATAATCACGGTAACATGGGCATTTTTGGTATACTTTTCATCCAGGATAGCGGCCAGTTTCTTCTCAAGTTCCTGGGCAGTTAAACCGGACGTCTGCACCTTGCCAATGACGGCCAGGTTGACCGTTCCATCTTCAGCTACTCTGACTGTCTGGTTTAGTTCAGGTAGTTCATAGACTTTGATTTCTAACAGGTCCTTGGAGCCTATCCGGTACTCTATAATCTGGCTGCCCGACTGGCTTTCTCCTGGTTGCTGGCCTGAAGCGGATGGGCAGAACACCAGGCCGATGATCATGACCACAGTCACTGCCGCTGCCAGTGAGTAAACATTTTTTAATTTCATCTTGTTATTCTCCATCAACAGGCTTCCTTCTACAGCTCTTTTTAAATCCTCTTTTAAAAATATCATAACAGGGATGGAATAGGCAAAATATTTTCTCCTGGTATTGAGCCGAAAGTTAAATTAAAGCCAATAAAATAACGTTTGAGTTTACGCTCCTCAGGAAGCAATTTTCTCTGGTTAAATGTCCCGAAGATATTAAGGCTCCAGTCCCGGCTGATTCTTATACCCAGGTTGGCCATCATGGTGGTAAATCTATATTCAGGCCCGGTCAGGCTTTCTTCCTGGCTTAAAGGGTATTTGCTAAGACCCTGAGCGAAGTCGTTTCCCAGGGTGACTCTTTTGCTGAGAGTAAATCTAAGGCCGCCTCCATAGGTCGTCTGAAGATAATGCAATAGACTGGAATAAACCGAGACGCTGAAATCACGGCTATAGTAAGCCTGAAGGCTTAGCCAGCGACTAAGGTTCAGCAAGATATTCCCATTTCCAACCAAGGCTGAGGCATCCTTAAATTGCCGGTTCTTAAGGTCAAGGTACATATAACCAATATTAAAATTGCCCTCGAAAACCGGTCTTGGCGAACCCAGAGCAGGAATAAATTCCAGTCCTCCAAAGACCGCATAGGTATGGCTATCCTTGAATTTGGATTCGCTATAGCGGAAATTATAAAGTCCTAACTGGCCATTTAAGAAGAGTCTGGATCTCATTCCTGGCTGGAAATAGAGGAAAGCATCAGCATAATACTCATTCCTGTTAAGCTCCCGGTCAATCGAAATACCCTCATAAGCAGGCTGCCTGTAATTGAGCCTGGCCCCTCTGATCTGCCAGGCGGCAGCCGTACTCCTTGAAAACTGCCAGAGAAACAGTCCGTCCCAGGAAATTTCTTCCTGGCGGATATGAATAAGCAATTCCGGACTGAAGCGCTGCCTGACATTAGAGTAATTAAGGCCTGTTTTTCCATAAAATTTTTTAGACAGAAAATGGACCTGGTTTCTGGTAACAAAGTTAAAGGCTCTTTCGTTTTCGTTTTTAAAGTAAAAAACCCCTTCCAGTGATTGATAGGAATCAAAAATAACCAGTTTGCTAAGAGGCACAAACCACTGGAAGGCAGGAGCGGCATTAAAGCTAGCATCGGGATAATGGGTATCATAATAGCCATAATAGATGTCTGAGTCATAACCGGCATTTCCCAGGGTAAACTGCCGGTAAGCCCTAACTGTGCCTAGCTTCCATGGAGCATTCTGGAAAAGGCTTAAAACCGTATTGGCCATCCAGTTGCCACTCTGGGCGAAACTTTGGCTGGTAGCCAGCAGAAAAATTGAAATAAATAAAATAAGGCAGCCTCGTCTGGCGGGATTTCTCACTTTTTGCTCCGTTTCTTTATAATAACTAATTCAGTCTTCAATAGGCACCTTTGCCCAGGACGACTGCCGGGATAGTTTTTAGCATAATGTTCATATCCAGCCAGAGGGAAAAATGATCAATATATTCCAGGTCGAGTTTCATCCAGTCGCTGTGGTTTATCTCGTTGCGGCCAGATACCTGCCACAGGCAGGTTAGACCTGGCTTCATCGAAAATCGTCTCCTCTGCCAGACTTCATATCTGTCCACCTCGCAGGGAACTGTTGGCCTGGGGCCAACAATACTCATATCGCCTGCCAGGACATTAAAAAATTGAGGCAATTCATCAAGGCTGAATTTCCTGAGGAACCGGCCGACAAGAGTTATATACTTAAGTTTTTTATTCCTGAATTCAGGCGTGGTCATCTGTTCCAGGTCATCAACCCTTGACAATTCTTTTTCGGCATCAGTCCTCATCGTCCTGAATTTCACCAGCTTAAAATGGCGGCCATGAAGCCCCATTCTTTCCTGCCTGAAAAAGATCGGCCCGGGTGAGGTCAGCTTGATGGCCAGGGCGGCTCCTAAATATACCGGGCTCAAAACAAATATGGCTACCGAGGACACGATTATATCCACTGCCCTTTTGACAAATAATTGCCATTCGGTAACTTTGATGGTGTTGTAGCTGAGTAGCGGGATGCCGTCTAATTCGGTGATAACTGACCGGGCAATATTCATGTCAAAGAGGTCAATAGCCAGAGAAGTCTCCACGCCCTCTATTTCACAGACACGAAGAGCTTCTTCAATATAACTGAGCCTTGACCTGGGCAAAACGAAAACCACCTGGTCAATAGCCAGCTGGTGAAAAATATTCAAAAGGTCTTTTAAGCCGCCAATCACCTCGATCCCATTTACCTCTTTAATATTTCTGCCTTCATCATCATTGATGACACCGACAACCTGTAGTCCCCAGTCGGGATTCTCTCTGACTTTTTTGATGAATTCAGCTGCTCTTCTTCCGGTTCCGACCACCAGAATATTGCGGAAGTTATAACCTCGCTGGTGAATTTTTTTGAAGGCCAGATTAAGAATAGCCCGGTCGACGAGGAGGGCCAGGGTCCCGCAAATTACAAAGATAAAGAAAAATAGACGGCTGATGTAGGCCGCTTTCAGGATAAAAAGAGTTGTCCCGAAGCCAAAAAACATCAAGATGGCTGAGTTAATTACCCGGAGAGCTGTTCGGTAATAAGGCTCAATTCTCAGGAATTTGTAACCCCTGGCCAGAAACAGGGCTAGCAGCCAGATCACCAGGCCTATCAGATAGGCCAGAGCGTATTGTTGAAAAGTAGAGAGGGGAGTCGAACTAACTTCAGCTTCTGGAAATATCCGGCTCAAACTGAGGTTAAGGCTTATTCCCTCCCTGACAAAATATGAAAAAAGGTAGGCCAGAGTCAGAAAGAGGAGGTCCAGCAGAAAAGCGGCCTCCTTTATAAACCGATCCCTCTCTTTTAGCATGACCCTCGTTCCACGGAAATCGCTCTCCGATTAGGATATCGCATTTTTAATCTTTTTCGTCAAGAGTTCTTAATACCCGGGCCGGATTGCCGGCGACGACAGTTCGAGGCGGAACATCTCTGGTAACCACTGAACCTGCTCCGACGATCGCCTGCTCTCCTATGGTCACTCCGGCCAGAATGGTAGCTCCAGAACCAATGGATGCGCCTTTTTTGACGACAGTTGGAATAACCTTCCAGTCGTCTTCAGTCTGAAGGCCGCCGCTGGCTGTGGTGGCTCGGGGGTAAAGATCATTAATAAAAGTAACACCGTGACCAACGAAGACTTCATCTTCAATTGTCACCCCTTCACAGATGAAGGTATGAGAGGAAATCTTGCAATTGCGACCAACAACAGCCCCTTTCTGAATTTCGACGAAAGTCCCTATTTTGGTATTGTCGCCGATGGCACAGCCGTAGAGATTGACAAAGGCAAAAATTTTTACATTTTTACCAAGTTTTACATCAGGGGTGATCCGGCAGTATTCCATTCTGCCCTCCCTCAAGCTTCGATCCAGCTACTCATTCAAGTTCTACCAACTGACCTTTGCGGGCGATCGACCGGTTGGTAGCTTCTAACAATTTTACCACCGTCAGGCCGGCCTGGCCATTGTTAAATGGCTCAATGTCCTTGTTCAAGCATTCCAGGAAGTAATCAACCTCTTTTTTTAAGGCCTCAGTCGCTTCCAGCTTTGGTACATAGACATCGCCAATCCGGTAATTGATAAGTAGATTATGGACATGTTCTTCTGAAGTTTCAATTTTAAGCTCAACACCGCGGTCGTATATCTTTACTTTTTCATCCGGCGCCACATCATCCCAGAGAAGCATCTTGTGGTTCCCACTGACCAAGGTTCTCCTGATTTTAACTGGGCTTAGCCAGTTAAGGTGAAAATGAGCGATAAGATGGGGATTTTCAAAATAGACCGTAATGTAAGCTACGTCTTCCAGGTCACCATTATAGTGAGAAACGCCTTGGGCTGAAACAGCTACCGGCCTGCCTTTTATCAGATAGCACATGATGGAGAAATCATGTGGGGCTAAATCCCAGACGACATTCACATCGTGCTGGAAAAGGCCCAGATTAATCCTGACTGAATCATAACAAAGAAGCTCTCCCAGTTCACCAGCCTCAATTATCTCTTTCATTTTCTGAACAGCACCGGTAAAAAGAAAAGTGTGATCAACCATGATTTTGAGGTTTCTGCTGGCAGCCAGATCAATCAGATCCTGGGCTTGCTGGCTGTTCATGGTGAAGGGTTTTTCCACAAATACATGTTTACCGTTCAGAAGGGCTTTCCGGGCGAGTTCATAATGACTGGAAACAGGGGTGACGACTGCCACCACATCGATTTCCGGATCATTGATGACTTCGCTCGGGTCTGAATAAGCTTTAATAAAAGGATAGGTCGTAGTAGCTACCAGCCTGCGTTGAGGACGCAGATCGCAGATAGCTGTGAGTCTGGCCTCCGGGCTGGCATTAAAGTTTCTGGCTACATTCGGCCCCCAGTAACCGAAACCAATAATGCCGACATTAATCATGCCTCGCTCCCTTTTTCCCGGCAGGTCCTTGGCTAAACCTGACGGGAATAAAATTTAAGTATAGAGTCCGATATAAATATTATTTGCTCATCAGTTAACTCTGGGTACATGGGCAAAGAGAGAATTTCATTTTGATATTCAGAAGCTACCGGAAAATCTTCAGGCTGGTGTTTAAGATAACTGTAGGCGGGAAGATAGGGGAGAGCAATGGGATAGTGAATATTGGTGGCAATGCCTTCTGACTTAAGGTAGTCAATCAGGTGATCCCGCTGAGGCACTCTGAGACAGTAGATATGGAAAATGTGGGAGCAGTGGGGTCGTAGCTTCGGGCACTTAACTTCAGGAATATCCTGGAGAAGATCGGTATATTTGAGCGCATGCTGATAGCGAGCCTCGTTCCAGCCTTCAATGTATTTGAGCTTGACGCTGAGAATAGCAGCCTGCAGGCCGTCGAGGCGGCTGTTTATACCTTCAATTTCATGAATGTATTTTTTCTCCGAGCCATGGTTAGCGAACAGGCGAGCCCGGCGGGCAAAGTCAGAGTCATTGGTGATAATAGCGCCGCCATCACCATAGGCACCCAGGTTTTTTCCGGGGTAAAAGCTGAAGGTCCCGGCCAGTCCAAAAGTGCCGGTTTGGCGGCCGTCGAGGGCAGCAAAGTGTGACTGGGCACAGTCTTCAATCATTAACAGATGATGACTGTCGCAGATGGCTTTTATGTCGTCCATGGCTGCCGGCTGCCCATAAAGGTGAACAGGGATGACAGCTTTGGTTTTGGCAGTGATTTTTTCTTCGAGCCTGGCTGGGTCGAGATGGAAGTATTCATCATTGTCTACAAAGACGGGCCGGGCTCCGGTCTGGGTGATAGCCTCGGAAGTGGCAATGAAAGTATTGGCGGCGGTAATAACTTCATCTCCTGGTCCGATACCGGCCGCCTTGAGGCTGATGTAGATAGCATCAGTGCCATTGGCGCAACTTATACAGTGCTTGACCCCGTACTGGCTGGCAAAAGCTTTTTCAAAAGCTTCGACATATTTGCCGCCAACAAAAGTAGTGTCATTCAGGACCATTTGAATAGCAGCATCAATTTCGGGTTTGAGAGATTGATACTGGCTTTTGAGATCAACAAATGGAATGTTCATCTTTGCCCTTCTTTCACTTTTCAGGATAAGCCGGATCCGGCTTGATGAAATCCAACCTTACCCAGAAAACCGGTATAAAACCTCTATTAAAATCTGCAACCCTCTGCTGTGAGTTCCTGCTTCCAACCATCGCAGCTTCACCTGTTCAAAAGCATAGAAACCGGCGCCCTTCACCTGGTGATAATCCCGCTTCCCTGATAACGCTCCCTGCTGGTTAATATATATATTAGCCCAATGTTAAATGTCAAGTTTATTTGTGGATTTTTGTGAATATTTTTGCGCTTGCCAATTTTCGTCGTTATAACGACAAAAATTATAAAAGAAATAATTCTGAGACTCTATTTATATTTATTCTCTAAAATCCATTTTTCTCCGAAAATAAAGTCCCATTTTCTTGGGACGAAAGCAGCCAGACCACCAGCTGGATAGCAGGTTAACTCTCCGAAATAAATCTTGCCATCGACGTTATAAAGATCAACCCTGATAAAATCGAATCCAGCTGATAATTTTTCGGCCACTTTTATCATTTCATCATAATTTTCAGGACGCTTGATTGGACCATCACATAGCCTTACACCATTATATGTATCAAGCACATTAAAATTCCTGTCGAGTATTCTTTCAGAGGCATCGCCGAACCTGTCAAAACTAATTTGAAGATACTCAACCCGCCCCGAGAAACAGAAAAACTTGTAATCCAGCGGCGGTCTTCCGTTTTCTTCAAGGAATTCTTCTATCATGATCATCGGCTTGATATTTTTATAGGCCCATTCTAAACCTTGATTTTTGTCTTGGCAGTAATTTTCTAGTTTCCATCTGTTGAGTTTTAACTTTATTTCATTTAGACTCATTGATGTTTTGCCGTCAATCAAAATATTATATCCACACCCGTGATTCATTTTAATTACATATCTTTGGGGCAACATCTCAAAAGGTATATCCTCGGGATTTGAGCCTGACCATATTAATTCCATTAGAAATGTGTTTCCAATTCTTTGTCTTATGCATTCGCGTAACTGAAGTTTGTCAGATATGACTATCCATTTCCTATTCCTTGAGAAAAGCATTCTATTGAAGATCTTTTCAGAAAATGATCGTGGTTGTCTAAAACGCGGAACATAGCCGTGAACAATTAAAAAAACAAGTCCAGCTAAGAAAGACGTCAATTGATTTGCTGGCTTGTTACCTTTGCCTGTTACCAGGCTTGATGTTCGACACATAAGGGAGAAGAATTTAAATAATGATTTTAAAAGTTTCTCTTTGGAGCTTTTAACCAAATTCATTCTATTAAATTTTATATATATTTTCCTGGCAGGAGGATCAAATCGCCCATCACTCGCTGAGCAATCTCAGTAAGGTTGGGATCTATACATCCATCAGGGGTAAATGTCATCTCACCAAGTATTGCTTTTCCTCTTATGCTATAAAAATCCATTCTGACAAAAGGAAATGGTACAGAGAGTCGCTCGGCTACTTTTATCATCTCTCCGTATGGTTTTGGCGCAGGGAAATCTATGTGTTCTTGCATGCTCTGTTTGTTATAAGGCAATTTGTTTTTCCATTCCAAATCATAAAATATATAATATTTGGCACGGGTATTAATTGCCCTTCCGGCACATATCATGGTACAATGCACTTTTCCGTTAAAGCAATATATTTTATAATCTATTGGTAACACTGATGATGAGTCGTCTAAAAAAACTTCTGAAATTATTTTTCGTTTCATGCCGCTATAATGCATTTCACCATAAAATCTGCTAAAATCTTCACTTAGCCATTTCCTCAATTTTCGCTTTGAACCTTCGATATCAAGGTTTTTTCTATCAGTGCAGATAATGTTGTATCCACAACCATGAGAACATTTAAGGACAAACCTCTGAGGCAAGTGCTCGAAATTTATCTCATCTGGACTTTCATATACCCCAAGTAATGGGGTAAGAATTTGGCTAAGGCCATGTCTCTCAACATAATCTCTCATCTCATACTTATCACCACATATGGTCTTTAGAGGATGCTGCCAGTAAAAGTTCAGCCAGATGAGCTTTTCATCAAACGTCTTTGGAGCCTTGAGATTTGGCAGTGCACCTTTATATATTAGATATCTATATTTCATTAAAATAACGGGAGAAATTGTGTACAATGCCTTCAGCAGGTTTCTTTGAAAAAATATCTTCTTGCTGGTTTCCCTCGTTAAAAGGAAGTCTACCTTTCTAACATGCATTTGCTCTTCCATAACTAATTAATTAGCAAAACTGAAAGCAATATCATTCCTTCAATTTAGATGATTTTATATTATGAGGATATTTAGCTTCCCGATTTTGAAAATATAAAATATCTGGATTTAATATCACTCCTTCACGTATCTCAATTGCTTTTCTTATTGTGCTTTCTCTTTCCCATGCCCCAGATCCAGCGGCAATGATCTCTAAATAGGGTGTCATAGCCCTTGATATTTCCCTGGAGGCTGCATTCCAAAGATAACTCGGTGTATGATCAACCGAATAATATGTGATGTTTCCATTTACTTTAAAGATGGGGTTTTCAAAAGTGGTCGGTTTAGCGAAGGAAAAGCCCATGCCAAGATCACAGCTGATATCAATGATCAAACCCCCCGGCTTCAGATATTTGATCTCTTCATCCTTCACAAAGATTATTGGGTTTTTTACATCCTGGAGAATTCCGTTGCAAATTATATCTGCTTCAGCCAGTTCTTCAATCAGCGGATGTTCCAGGCTTTCAGAAGTCTTTACCATTAAAACACCTCTGTCATCAAAATAATATTGTCCATAATAAACATCGGGATTCTGGTCGCCGATAAGATGAGGGGGCCTCCGAGAAAAAACGTGAATATTATTAAAACCTCTTCCGTGGAGAGCGTAAATGGCCCCTCGACTTACGGAGCCATAGCTTAATATCACTACTTTCCTTCTTGGCCCATATAGACCATCAATACCGAGCAATTGCAGACAATGGATGACGGCAGCATAACCGGCCAGCTCGTTGTTCTTATAGAATATATGCATGAGCTTTTCGCCGGCATGGCTCCAGGCATGCATTGATTCCCAAGCAATAACTGTCAAATGTCTGTCTATAGCGAATTGAGTGATATCTCTTTGTTGGACACAGTGGGCCCAGCCAAACAGAATTTGTTTGGGCTTCATCAAGGCAAGATCCCGGGCCGTTGGCTTAGGCAGGATTATCAGGTCCGATAATGAAAAAAGTTCATCTCTTGAAGTTATATGTGCACCATGTGTTAAAAAGTATTTATCTGAAAAACTGTAATCCAGCCCATATCCTTCTTCAAATGTCAACTGAGCGACCACGTTACCGGGAATTCTAACCAAATGTTCGGGGTAGATAGACACTCGCCTTTCGTTTTCTTTTAAAGAAGTTTTGAAGACACCAATTTTCATTTTTTTCATCTCCTTCATAAACTCCAATCGATTGTGTAAATCACAGTTATTATGAATAACGACCATAAAAATGAAAAAGCCAGGATTAAAATTGGAAATGAGCTCCCATCTTCGAATATTTTCTTGGGATTCATCTAATTGCTTCCTTTGTAATTTTATCGAATAAGCAATTATTAAGTCAAACGAACCATTTTTCTGAAACCTGTCGAGAGATCATTATTTAATACAGATTATAATTAAGGCAAGATATTCTTAAATGACAGTAAATTGGCTTTCCCTTCCCTTTTCGCAACTTTTCGTCCGACATAATATATCAAAAAAATGTTCATAGCCGCTCCCACAATGGCAAACGCCATAACTGTTTGTGTAAGTTTAAGATACATTCCGCCTAAAACCAAAGTTGTTGTTCTTAAGGCCAGAAGTACAAGGTCATAAAAGAAAACAAAACGCTGGATTCTTATGATGCGAGCAAAAATAACTGCTGGAAGATTGCAGAAAACGATAGCTAACCATATAATCAGGCTTCTAGCCAATATACCAGCTAGGTGCCATTGCGCACCGAAAATGAAACTAAATATTTGTGGTGCCCAGACTATCAAGATTAAAGAAGGTATTGTTGCCATTGCAAACAGTATCAAAACGGTTCTTATATACAACAAAAAGATACCTTTTCCTTCATTCTTATATTCGCAAGCTTTTTGGAAAAGAACCTGACGAAGAGCTGTAAGAACAAGGCCCATTGGCGCCTGCAACATGCTTTCTCCAAAAGCATAAGCTCCAGCTGCGGCAAGTCCATAAAACTTAGCTAGCAATAAGACAGGCAGCCCGGAAGAAATAGCATTGATGAAGTTTTGAGAAGCTGAGTAAAGAGGGAAATCAATATATTCTTTAGCAGCAGATTTTATTTTTTTCAGGCTTATATCGGTCTTGAAAGAGATTAAATCCGGAACTGCAACTCGAATGAGATTAAGGCTGGCACCTAAATTAGCAATGATGTTGCTGATAATGAGTCCGAGAGATCCAATCTTAAAGGCTCCAAAAATTATTTTTGAACCACTTGAGCCGATGCTGCGTATTACCTGAGAAGCCGAGGTTTGTTTAAAAGCTTTTGAGCGAACTGCCCAGGCCTGAAAGGTATTGTTGATTCCAGATATAAATATGGTCAGAATAAATAGAATTAATGGCCATATACCTTTTGTTTTAGTAAGATTATAGAAGATAGAAGGCTTTATAATGCTAAAAACTGATACAAAAAGACTTATAAAAAGGGTTGAGATGGCAGAAAGGCAGAAAAGATTAATAGCCTCAGATTTACCTTTTGGCAGCATTAAAGCCTGGCTGTAATCTAAGGTGATGAGTGAGCCTACGATACTGGCAATAGCATTAAATGAGCCAAAAATGCCAAAGTCCTCTGGAGTAAAAAGCCTGCTGATAATAGGAGATAAGGCATACGCTATTATTTGAGCTACAGCTGTTCCACTCATTATAATTAGGATGTTCTTTAGAAATGATGACTTTTTCAAATTGACAAAAAAATCTCGCAACTTGGCTTGAGAAGTGATGGTTTCGTTGGGCATAATTTCCTATATAACAATAAGGTAAGTTAAAAATCCCTTATCTTTATTAATTCTAATCCCAGGCGTGCCAGCAGCTGGCTTAAATGGTGAGCTCCTTTTTCCAAGCACTTTACATACCAGGCAGGCCCTAAAACTAATGCCAGGGGAAGGAAAATAGTATATAGAATTAAAGCGATTCCTGATTTAAGGGCTGTCGTTATCTTTCTGGAAAAAGATGTTCCTTTTATTACATGTCTGTATGTGTTATACCCGTGAACAATTGAGCGTTTTATATAGTAACTCTTTTTCCATCTTGCAGGCGGGACTATTTCATAAACTGGCGCTTCTGCTACAGCGACAAACCTGTAGCCTAATTCTATAGCCTCCTTAAAAAAAGCTATATCGGACCCGCTGGTTTTCCATTTTAAATCGAACTTGAGATTATGTTCATCGAATACCTTTTTCTTCAGTAACACGTTTCCAGTTCTCGTCTGATGCCATTCCAGAAGCGTCCCTGTTCTATACACCGGGCGTTCACAAAAGCGGCCTTTTATAAGCCATAATGGAGGTTTCTGTTCAAAGAAGGGAATAATAGGCCCCAAAACACCATCAACGTCGAAAGTATAAATTGCTTTGTATAGAGTAAAAAGCCAGTTAGGTGGTGGAAATTCATCATCATCTATGATGGCAATATAATTTCCGTGAGCGAGGGCAAGCCCATGATTCCTGGCAGCCGGGATTGACCTTTCGGGTTCTATCTCATATTGGATATCAAGGCCGAGATGTTTCCGCATTGTCTCAACGAGGTTTCTGGCAGCACCCTTTTGATCGTTGTCGATAATGACGATTGAATAATTGAAGAAACCTCTAGTTTCTTGCATTTTAAGTTGTTTCAGAAGCTTTTCTAGTATCAAATTGCGTTGATAGGTGCATATACAAACAGAAATGTGATCAATATTCATAATAATAATTCCTGCTTATGTAGGATTTGTGAGTTCGTTTAAAGTTGAATACTCCTCATTTATAAGGAAATAGATGATGGCGATGATAATTCCTGATATCGATTGGAATTCACCTAAGGATGTTTCTGCAATATTGCGGATCAAGTACATAAATATAAATGATAAAAAGAGTATGTAAATACTACTCTCATTATTTATTAGTTTAGTACATTTCTTGGCAGTTGAAATTAAAAAAAGTGAAAATAATATGAGACCAGAAAAGCCAAGTGCAAGAACCGTTTCCAGGTAACCATTATGGGCATGGCTAGCAATTTGTTCCCTCAAGGTTGTCGTCCAGAAACCTCCATAACCATATCCGAGAACAATGTGTTTCTTGGCATATGGCACAAGTGCATTCCAGATATTTGTTCTGCCAGTAAGGGTTTCGCCTCGGCCAACCAATCTTGGCACTTCTTTTAATGGGATTTTCCCAGAAAATGGCATGAAGATCCCTATAAGCATCAACATGACCACTATTGTGGCCACTGTATGTCCTAATTTAATGCCCTTTTTTGCTCCTTTTCTGAGACTCATCATAACGATCAATCCTGTTAATAATGAAAGGAATGATGTGGATGAATAAGTTAGTGTTCTGCGAGGACCCATCATTAAATAAACAGACAAAATTAGCATTAAGATGTTAATTAATACTGGTACTTTAGATTGTAAACTTTTTAAATTTAATAAGTCCTGCCATAGTATCCAGATAAGAAATATTACAGAAAGAGCACAAAAATAAGCTAATCCATTTTTTTGGCTTGCTAATCCTATCCACATTAACTCTCCTGACCATCTGTCATATTCACGGCCGGAAGCAGAAAAATATTTTATTAATAAGATTGAAAATGGCAGATAAAAATAAATAGTTCTTTTGAAAGCACTTAAAAAGGTCTTCACAGGAGATTCTTCCGCTACTAAAAGGCAGATCATAATCAAGGTTATGGCTTCTCTTCCCCATCGTCTTAAGGAAAGTTCAGGTGTGCGGGACCAGGTTACACTTAAAAGCATATAACTAATAATTAGCAGATAAAGCCAGTTTCTTTTGAAGGCCAACCCGAATTGGAATCTTCTTTTAAACAATAACCAAAGTCCTAATATTCCTAGTGTTAATAAAAAATATCTATCAGGGCGGCTTCCAGCTTCAATAGTAGTATTAATGCTGATAAAGGCTCCGAGCCCTTTGCTGCTTGAATATAAAAGCCATATGGATAGAAGCCAGATTGCTGCGCCTGATAGACCAGACTGGCGATGTTCTATATAAATTATGAATAGCACAAATACAGCCACTGATATTAGTGCTAGTTGAGGAGGCAAGCTTACTCCATCAGAATTTTTTAACGTTTATAAGATGATATTTTTTTCATAGCTTAATGTCAATTGCCCGAATTGACTCATTTAAAATCTACTTGAAACTGATTCGTTACATCACGAGAAAATCTACACGAAAATCTTTTGCTTTCTGGCTGAGGTTGAAGCTAAATTCAGGTGAGAGATTAGCCAGGAGGCGAAGCTATGGGTTTAGAGATGAAGGTTAAAAGAGCGATCTTAAAGGAGTTGGCCCGGAAGTATCAGGGCAGCTCTAAGAAGGTGAAAGGCCAGGTGCTGGAGGAATTTATAGAGCTTACGGGGTATAACCGCAGCTATGGTAGCTGGTTATTGCGCAACTGTGGTCGGAAGGTGGCGATGAGGGGGCTCAATGGGGAGGAGGTAATCGTAATTGGGGAGTTAAGGAAGATAAAGCGGAGGAGGAAGAGTGTTTATGATGAGGAGTTCAGGAAGGTACTGATGTGGGTCTGGCAGGTTCTGGATTATAGTTGTGGTAAGAGGCTGGTCGGGAGTTTAGGCTGGCTAGTGCCGAAGCTGGAGGAGCAGAGGTGTAAGGTGTAAATGTCAAGAAGTCGGTCAGGGAGAAGCTCCTGAGGGTCTCAGCCTCGACTGCGGATCGGCTATTGCGGCCGGAGCGAAAGAAGATGGAGATAAAGAGTAGAGCCAGGACCAAACCAGGCACACTCTTAAAGCATCAGGTGCCAATCAGGACCTATGCGGAGTGGGATGAGAAGAGGCCTGGCTTCCTGGTTGGTCATGATGGGGGCAGAGCTGAGGGAGAGTTCCTCTGGAGCCTTAATGTCACTGATGTAGCCTCCACCTGGAGTGAAACCATGGCGGTCAGGAACAGAGCCCAAGTCTGGACTTTCGAGGCTCTCCAGAAGATAAAAGACAGATTGCCTTTCAAGCTCCTGGGAATAGATTCAGATAATGACGGGGCCTTTATCAATGCCCACCTCATCAAATACTGCCATGATAATCAGCTGACCTTTACCCGTAGCCGACCCTCCAAGAAAAACGACGGCTGTTACATTGAGCAGAAGAACTACTCCGTCGTCAGACGTCTGGTTGGCTAGGCCCGCTATGATACCCCACAGGAGCAAGACCTGTTAAATGAGCTTTATTCTATCTCCAGACTGTATTATAACTTCTTCCAGGTAACCATGAAGCTCAAAAGTAAAGAGAGGATAGGTAGCCACATCATCAAAAAATATGATAGTCCTAAGACCCCTTATCAGAGGTTATTAGAATCACCATCCATAGAGGAAGAACAAAAAGAAAAACTCCGGGCAATATATGAAGAACTTAATGTGGTTAAGCTTAAAAAGCAGATGAAAATATACTGACCCCCTGAGGAGGTGTACACCTCTGAGAGATAGAGATTATACTGAGTAAGGAGGTGTCAGGATGAAGCTAAGGAAATGGAGTTCAGAGGAGAAGATGGCAATTGTGCTGGAGGGGTTAAAGGGG
>DCDG01000016.1 GCA_002316315.1 Candidatus Aminicenantes bacterium UBA1061
ATCCCGAGAAAGAAATTCCTTTTAGGCTTTTTTATTTTTTGTAATCAATGACGTTATGTCTATCGACCGCCAAAAGGCAAAACTAATATAAAACCAAAACGCCTGTTTGTCAAGTGGCCCATAAAAAAATATTTCTGACCACTGGCAGGATCAATTTTTGTTGTCCTTATCTTATTATTTTTCAATTATCTGGTCAACATTTGTTTACCTCCAAAATCGGTTTGTGGCGAAAAACAGGCAGGAGATTCTGGATTCAACTGGCATGCCGATTGCAAATCTTAAATCGGCGTGGTTGGTATCGTTCAAATCGAGGTGTGTCGAATGATCACAAGAAAGATCGGGAAAAAGAAGCTAAAACTGCGGCTGCCACTGCTAATCTTTGAAGGTTCGAGCCTGCTGGAAGTGACCATAGCTATGGGTCTTGTTTTTTTCTTGCTCACCGGCCTGGCTGAAATGCTGGCCTCTTCTCTTCTCATCAAGCAAAAAGCCGATTACCATCGCCTGGCCGCAGATATTATTTCTAATGAACTCGAACAGCAAAAAGGCGCTGGCGTCGATACTCCCGATCTTTCGCCCGGACTTCACCAGAAGCCAGTTGAAGAGCCGAACTCGGGCAGAAGGTTTTTGTTGAGCTGGGAAGTAATTGAAATCAGTAAAAACCTAAAAAAGATCTGCTTGAGTCTCTCTCCGGCCGACGTTAGCCAGAGGCTGTCTGAGGTTAGGGTTACCCTGTACTTTTCACGCCATTTAAATTTTTAAAAGCTAAGGTTTATAGAACTCCTGGATTTCTGTCATCGACAGGACAATTGAAAGGACAGAGGATAATCATGGCTCCTATTCGCCATTTCAGAAGCTATTTTTTCCCACCTGGCGTACACTGCCAGCACCGACCTGCCCGGAATAAATTTCATCTTAAAGGTTTTTCGTTGCTCGAAAACCTGATCAGCCTCACTTTGAGCTTATTTATTTTAGTCTCTGCTCTGGAAGTTATCACTCAGGTCAAAAAGATTTACAACCGACTGCAGGCCCAGCAGGAGGCTTCCCTCGCAGCCAGTATCGCCCTGGAGAAAATCAGGGAAGATCTGGAGAAAGCCGGTACGGGTGTTAACGGGTGCCGACCAGCTATTGATCAATGGCCAATAAAAGTCGAAAATTCACAGATCACTTTGCTTTCTGGGGAACTCGAAATAAAACTGGCGAGTGATGTCGAGGCCGGCCAGGATTGGGCTTTGATCGTCCCCTGGGCAGGTTCTGGTTCAAAGCTCAGATCCGGACGGGTAATACTGATTACCGGCCAGGGCCAGAGCGACCTGGCAGAGATAGTTGATGTTTCAAATAACCGGGTGTCACTTTCCCCGGCTTTTTCCAGCTCATTTCGACGAGCAGAGTCAATCGCCTACCTTCTGGAAGAAGTCGAATTTTATCTGGATTCAAAACAATCTATTCTGAGGAGAAGAGTTAACAAGACTTCGGGCCAGCCTCTATTAGAAGAGGTCTGCAGTTTTCAACCTGCTTATGACCCTGAAACCAACCTGACCTGGATAAGACTCCAGACAGGTTCGAAAAAGGAGAAAACTCATGAGCTTTTTTTCTATGCTAAAAATGCCTTTAAAAAATCATGACTCTGGTTCGGCTCTGGTGGTTTGTCTGCTGGTCATGGCCATATTCACTTCTCTTGGTCTGGGCTGGCTGATTAGCTCACAAATCTTTCTTCAAGTCGAAGGGAGCCGGAAATTAAATAGACTGACACTCTATGCGGCTGAAAATGGCCTCAAGACCTCGCTGGAGTTGATAAATGAACATCTGCAGGAGTCCTGGTCCGGACAGGAAATAGATGAAGAAACTTTCCAGCAGCTCAGAGACCGCCTGTTGTCAGGCGAAACTCCACTGACCGTTTCTGATCTGGATGAAATGATAGAGGAGGAAAGTTACGATGATTTTTCTCAGATGACCTGGCAGGTTTTCGCCTCAATAGAAAATGCCGGGGTCGAAGATTTTGAACAGTATCTTAGATCAACCTGCAGGCTAACTGTAGATTCAACTGGTCGGGTGCAGGGTTTCGCCGGACAAAGGTCAGAAGAAGTCGTCGCTCTTCTAACCTTTTATACCGGTCACCTGCCTCTCGACCAGTTGTCAGCTGCCATAGAAGAGGGTGGAATTTCAGAAAAGAACAAAGAACAGATGAAACTGGTCTCGTCAGAAGGAGCGAGCATTGGCGGCGACCTTCCTTTGAGTTTAAGTAAGGGCACGATTCCCGACGATGCTCTGCCACTTATCTCCAGGGGCCTTAAACTTTTAAAGCCAGACGGGTTACCCAATTGGTTACTGCGTCAGGCCCTGGGCCTGCCTTCTGGTCCTGATCCTGTTCCGGACGGAGTCTATCTGATTAGAAATGACCTTGGCCCGGGCGGCATCTTTGTGGAAGGCGACCTGGACGAGTTGTTACTTGGAATTCAGGCTGAGTGGCAAATTGTCCAGTTTAAGCAGGAAGAAAAAATCTGGCAGGTAAAATTTAGCCCTGCCACCCAGAAAACAACTTTCATTTCTCCCGACGGCCCAGAAAATTTCGACTGGCTATTAATTCCATTAGTGATGATCAATGGCCGGGTAGACAATCTGGCCTGTGGCCAGCCCGGCTCTGATGGCCTTCTAAGCACATCAGCTGAAGAAGACACGGTAAGTATCCTGACGGGTTGTCAACTCGCTATTGTCTCCTCTTCCGAAATCAATATCACGACCAATCTTAAGGCCCAGGGGCTGGACTGGAAAGAAGGTGTCCCCTATCTCCGCCAGAAAGACTCACCATTGATTATCTGGTCTACAGGCAAAGATTTTCAAACAGAGGAGCTGGTTGATGGAGGAATTAATATTTTCTCCAGAGAAAACAGTCCACTGACCATTGCCGGAAATCTGGTAGCTGGTGGAGAAGGGTTAAACGTTAATAATCCCGAAAAAGGAACAGTGCAAATTGCCGGTGGCTTAGTCGCCACCAGACTGGAAACTGGGAAAAGCGAACTCAGAATTTTTACTGGCCTTCAAGACCAAAGCGGCCACGACCAACCGGATGCATTTCATATTTTATCCAATAAGGCCCTGGTTCATCTTAGCGAGTTCAAAATTGTTGAATGGAGGTCAAAAAAATGAACAGGACAATAAAGAACCAGCTTAAATTAAGAGCTTCGGGCTATTCTCTGCTTGAAGCCGTTATTTCTATGTCAATAGTTCTGGCTATAGTCTTTATTGGTTCATCATTAAGACCTGATGCCAGAAAACACCAGCTACAGACGGCAGTTAATCAGATTTACTCCAGTTTGTCTTTAGCCAGGTTTAGAGCTATTCGCCAGCAGGTACCGGTTAAAGTCAGCTTCCATGAAAATTTCTGTGAACTGTCTGAATTCGACAGTCAGAAATCATTCTGGGTGATAAGATCAAGGCGATTTTTAGAAGGCGTAGAAATAACGGCCAACAATGAGCCGATTTTTTATCCTCAGGGAACAGTCTCCAATTTAGCTTCAATAAAGGTCAGCAACGATCGCGGTCTCTATCTTATAACCATAGCTATTACCGGGCGACTTAAAATCAGCCAGAGCGATTGAACGGTTTGCCCGGACGATATTGAACATTTCTATTGAATAAAGTTTTACTCTAATTTATAAATTTCTAGGAGGAATTTCTCCTCAACGATTTACTTAATAAGGAGGAAAGGCTATGCCCGCCAGTTCAGCCAGAAAAAATTTAAGCATTTTGATATGTTTTTTGTTACTAATTCTATCTGTCAACCTGCTCTTCGCGCAGGAGCCATACAAATTACCGCCGAAAGAAATTGTTGATATACTTGATGCCCCGCCTCTCCCTATGATCAGTCTCGATCCGCAGAATAAGATAATGCTTCTCAGCTATTATCAAGCGATGCCTTCTATCGCTCAGGTCAGTCAGCCCTTTCACCGGGTGGCGGGTCTGAGAATAACACCTCAGAATAACAGCCGCCAGGTGCTGCGCTTTTTTACTAAATTTGTTCTAAAAGACATCAAGACCGGCCAGGAAATTCCAGTCGACCTGCCAGAAGAAGCAGTTTATAGCTTGCCTGATTGGTCTCCTGATGGCCGATACCTGGCTTTAAAGAAATACCTGGATGACGGCCTGGAGTTATGGCTAATAGAGGCTTCAACTGGCCGCGCCAGAAAGCTTTTTGGCCCATCTCTCAATGCTGTTTTGACCGACGGATATGTTTGGTGGCCAGACAGCCGGAGTCTTTTAATCACTATAAATCCAGCCAATCGCGGCCCGGAGCCACAACCGCCTCGTGTGCCGGCAGGACCAAATGTTCAGGAAACAGCGGGCAAAAAGGTAGCCGTGGCTACTTATCAGGATTTGCTGCGAACTCCATTTGATGAACAAATATTTGAATATTTCTCCACTGTTCAGCTGGCCAGGTTTGATATTCGTTCAGGAGAGCTCACCAATCTCGGTCAGCCTGGAATGTATGAAGAAGCCACTCCCTCCCCTTCAGGTGAATTTATTCTCATCGATAAAATAAAACGCCCGTTTTCTTATAGTGTTCCTTTCCGGCTATTCAGCCATACTGTTGAAGTTTGGGACAGCCAGGGTAATCTGATTAAAGTGATTGCCGACCTGCCGGTTGCCGAAGAGGTTCCAAGAAATGGCGTTCCGGTTGGTCCGCGGGCCCTGGGCTGGCAACCGCTAAAAGCAGCAACTTTGATCTGGGTAGAGGCTCTTGATAACGGCGATCCGGAGAAGATCGTTCCGGCCCGAGAAAAGCTTATGTTGCTGGAAGCACCTTTTAGCCAGGAGGCGACAGAAGTCTTAAGACTGCCAGAAAGATATCAGGGAATCGTCTGGCTGGGGAAAGAGGGCCAGGGTCTCATCTCTCAGTACGAATGGAAAAGGCGTTGGCGGACAACCTACCTTTTCTCAACAGATCGGCCAGGGGCGCTGCAAAAGATATTTGATTTGAGCACCCAGGATCAGTATAACGACCCGGGAAGACCAGTAATGACTTTAACTCCAGCCGGAGATAGAGTGGCTGTTCAGGATGGTGATTATATCTATCTAAGGGGAGAAGGATCATCACCTGAGGGCGACCGTCCGTTTATTGATAGATTTAATCTTAAAAACGGCCGGGTGCAAAGGCTTTTCCAGTGCGACCGTGGTGTCTATGAGACCTTTATTTCATTTTATGACAAGAGCAAAACAGAAATAATTACCTCCTACGAGTCACCCACCACTCCGCCCAATTATTATCTGGTTAATCTCAAAACAAAAAAGAGAACAGCTCTAACTTCCTTTCCTGACCCCGCCCCCCGACTGACGGCAGCTAAGCGCCAGCTCATCAAATATAAGAGAAACGACGGCGTGGAGCTTTCGGGCTTTCTCTACCTTCCACCAGACTATAAAGAGGGACAGAAATTGCCCCTGGTCGTCTGGGCTTATCCTATGGAGTATAACGATCCAGCCACTGCTGGCCAGGTTAGAGGATCCCCCTACCGATTTACTTTTTACCGTGGGGCCAGCCAGCTTTTCTACTTAACCCAGGGCTACGCTCTTCTGGACAATGCCCAGATGCCAGTGGTTGGCGATCCCAAAACCATGAATGATACTTTTATTTCGCAGATTGTAGCCAATGCTCAAGCAGCCATAGATACGCTTGATCGGATGGGTCTTATCGATAGAAAAAGAGTTGGTGTCGGCGGTCATAGTTATGGTGCCTTTATGACGGCCAATCTGCTGGCTCATTCTGATCTTTTTGCCGCCGGCGTAGCCCGAAGCGGTGCCTATAACCGGACACTGACTCCCTTCGGATTTCAAAATGAGAGAAGAACCTTGTGGGAAGCCCCTGAGCTTTACTGGAAAGTTTCGCCTTTTATGTATGCCGATAAGATAAACGAACCTCTTCTCCTCATCCATGGTGAAGCTGACAATAATTCGGGCACTTTCCCCATCCAGTCCGAGCGTATGTTTGCCGCCATTAAAGGACTGGGAGGAACAGCCAGACTGGTCATGCTGCCCAATGAAAGCCATGGGTATTCGGCCAGGGAATCAGTGCTGCATGTTCTGGCCGAAATGATTGACTGGTTTGACCGATATGTGAAGAAAAGATGACAGGCTTTGGTGATGAAACCTTTTTCCACAATTACTGTGAAAATCCCTGTGGAAATCTGGGACCAGAGCAGGTTTATTGCTTTGAAAATAAACGGGTTCTGATAAACTGCACATTTTTTGTACACCGCTGCCCAGGGGCTTCCCCTGGGCATCAGGGTAGTGATAGGATAGAGATGGAAAGAGCAAAGGAGGAAGTGTGAAAAAGAACTGGCTTAAGACTTCAATTTTCATTTCGCTTTCGGTTTCTGTCATGATTTTCAGCTCGGTCGTGGCTTTTCCCAGAACAGTAGCCCGTGGTCAGGTGACAGACATTAAGGTTGAAATCAAAGAGGTAGAGCCTTTTGTTTATTGCTCTTTGAGCCGAACTGGATCTTTTTCTGACATCGAGGCTGCTGTGGGCGAATTGCTGCAACAGATGCAGATTCAAAACGTTTTTCCCATGGGTTCAATGATTGGCATCTACCACGGCGAACCGACCTTATCAGACCCGGAAAAAATTCAGTGGGAAGTTGGCTTCCCGATTAACGAGCAGGTGCTGGTTCAAGCCCCGCTTCAAAAAAAACAATGGATCTTTACCACGGTAGCTGTCAGCCTGCATGAGGGGCCTTATGAAAAGACCGGAGAGACTATTCTAAAGATGCGGCAGTGGCTGGAAGATAACGGCTACGTTCAGAATGGACCGATCCTGGAACGTTATCTTGATGCTGACCCAGCTTCAACTTCATCTGATCGCCTGAAAACAGAAATCTGGCTTCCCTGTAAAAAAGGCTGAAAAACGAGAGCGGCGGGCAGGGTGGTCTTTAAACCTGATGACGCTTGGTCAACCTTCGAGGCCGTAGTCTTTCAACCCCTTTTGTCCGTAACAAGCTTTAACGCAAACGCCGCAGATGAACTGGCTGACCAGGCCGGACCGGCGGAACTCCTTTAGCTGAGAATAACAACCAATATGGTCAAATTGTTCCGGAGTTTCTTTTATCGCTCTGGCCGGACAGGCTAACTGACAGCGGCGACATGGTCCGCAGCCAAAGGGAAGAGGTTGGTCAGTTTTAAGAGGAAAATTGGTCAGAACTGTCACCAGCCGAAAACGAGCACCAAAGGCAGGATTAACCAGCAGATTATTTTTTCCCAGCCAACCCAAACCGGCTAACTGGCCGATTTTTTTATGCGAAACATGAGCTTTCTGCTCATTCCAGTCTATGATCTGCGAAGCTGCCAGGGGCAGGGCCAGAAAGCCACGGGAGGTGATTTCTGCCGCCAGCTGAAGAGCAGCTCGATCAAGGAAGTTATTAAGTTGGCGATAGTGATGGAAATAAAGAGGAGTTGGAGCCCCCTCTACCTCTTCTAGAACAGAAAGCAAAACTTCCTTCCCAAGTGAAATAGCGACCGGATAGTGTTTGACGAGAGAAGAAGGCAGAAGAAAGCTATCCCTGACAGGCAAAATGTCAGCTACACCAAATAGATTTAACCCGAGAACCTCAAGTGACAACTTTCGCAGAAGTTCATAATTTTCAACAGAATTATCCTTCTTGGTACCAGTACTCATGAGTAAAAATTGTAAGGCGAGATGAATAGAATGTCAAAAAGTTCAAATAATGCGGGCTGTTGACCGGTAAAGACTTTTAAAGTATAAATTCAGTTTAAGGGAAGAACAGCTTTTCGTCGATCCTGAAAATAAATTAGGGAGAGGCCAAGATGAGCGAAAAAACTCTGGCCATAATCAAGCCAGACGCCGTTAAAAAAAGAGTCATCGGTCGGATCATCCAGCGGATAGAAGATGAAGGATTTAATATTCTCGGGCTGAAGATGGTCCAATTAACCCTGGAAGAGGCCAAAAAATTTTATGCCGTCCATAAGGATAAGCCATTTTACGACAGTCTAACCGAATTTATGTCATCTGGCCCGATTGTGGTTCTGTTACTGGAGGGGGAACAGGCCATCAAGCACTGGCGGGAGGTGATGGGGGCCACTAACCCAGCCGAAGCCAGGCCAGGTACTCTGCGAAGAGAATTCGGTTTTTCCATAGAGAGGAATGCAGTTCATGGGTCGGACAGCCCTCAAACGGCCGAAACTGAGATTAAATTCTTTTTTAACTAGCAGATAATAAAAAATTTATTTGCCTCCCAGGCAAAAAATTTTACTTGACAAACGCCAAAAAAAATTTTATGTTTTTTCTGCGCCTTGGAGGAGAATGAAAAGCAGGGGGTATTGGACTCTTTCCTGCCCTCTCTGTCTGTCATCCCACAGGGCTAATTTTAATGGATGGAGGATTTCACCATGCGTAAATCTTTAACCAAAGCTATCGCCATTCTGGTTTGTCTGGTTTTCACTATCAGTCTGGTTCCAGCTATGTATGCAGCCGAAAAGAAAGTTTCTAAGGACGACAGATTGCTTTTACAGAAGCCAATGAGTCTGTTGGTTTCTCTGTTTCCTTTCCTGGGAAGCACCATGGGTAACAGCAGCAAGGCAATCAGCAATGGCAATGTGCCCAGCAAGAAGAGCCTGAAGCCGACTGCTGAGATTCGTATCGGCACGAAGCCTG
>DCDG01000024.1 GCA_002316315.1 Candidatus Aminicenantes bacterium UBA1061
GACAAAAAACTCATCCCCCTCGGCGCTTTTTCTAAGCTTATGGTTAAAATGGGCTAAGGCTATTTGAAGCTGCGGCCAGTCTTTCTTTTTAAGCTCAACTAAAAGATGAACCAGGGCGACTGAATCCTGACCTCCGGAGACAGCCACCAGCAGGCGGGATCGAGGCGAGAAGAGCTTTTCCGCCTCAACAAATTTTTTGAACTTTTGATAAATCATAAAATAAATGGCGGCGGAGGGATTTGAACCCCCGACACTGCGGATATGAGCCGCATGCTCTGACCAACTGAGCTACGCCGCCGGGTATCTGAATTTTATCCGACCCTCCCCTCATAGTCAATATGCCGGTAAGTATGTCACCAAGCCTGCCGGTGCGCCGTCTCACCTGGCTCACCATTTTTTTGCTTTTTCGGGCTCCATTTTTCTTAAGTCGAGGCCTCGTTCAACTGCCGCCAGCCGGTAAAGGCAGATTTCGCGGAGCGATGAAGGATGGTGCAATGCTTCTGACAGAGACAAACCGCCAACCGCCCAGACTCCTCCGCCCCTGACCACCACCACTCTATAATCATGGAGAAGGCTTATCAACCGGTCTTCATCAAATTCTGGCGGCAGAACTGGAATCACTAAGTACATGAAACTGCCTTCAGCATCAACCGGAATTATTTTTTCGATGGGTGTCTCTTCGCCCGGATAGATAAAATGAGCATGAGCTTCGGCCTCGGGCACATAGGCATGAATCAGAGCCTGGAAATCACTTTCGGCATAGATTTTTTTGTGAAGCAAAAGCTCAGTGTCATCACCCGGATTCGGAGCCAGAGGCAGCTTGAGGAGTGGCCCGCCCACCTCGTAGGGCATCGAAGCCTGCGGCGCATAGAGCAAATAATCAACGCCCCGGACTGACATTGAACCGGTATGAAATGGAGACAGACGTGATTCGAACAGACGGTTTCCCGTCTTGCGGAACTCTTTAAGAATCTCATCTTCCTCAGGAAAATCGCAGCGGTTTTCAATGTCGGTGTTGTAAGGAGCCGGGCAAAAATGGAAGTAGCTCTCGGGCGCGGCTTTGATTTTGGAGCGGAGCTCTTCTAATTCGGGGGTCTGGCCAACCGGCAGTGGAGCCTCCCGGGCAAGGTTCTTTTCTTGCTTTTCTGGTGTTTTGAGGGCGTGGCGTTTGGCCCGCGTGCTTCTTATCTGCCTTTCGATGAGCCTGACGATATAGCCAGCATTATTGGCCAGACAGAGATTAAAAAAAGTTTCTTTGAGCGTCCGGCCCCGGGTCATCGCTCCATGGCCATAAATTATGGTCAGAGGATGGTCAGCCAGGCGAGCCGGGATAGTTTTGGCCATCTCGGGTGAGCCACTTGGCACAGCAAACCAGTCGACCGGAATTTCGGGACCCAGATGATAAAAAGCCAGCGGGTCAACCGGGACAAAGGGCGGCGGCGTTTTTGGAGCGGGCTGGTCGTCAAGAGTAGCCATAATAAGCTCTTTGACATGGGCATGCATCGAAGCCTGGGCCCCGGGCAATGACAGAATATTCACATGGATATCAGTCTCCGAGGAGGCTTTGTAGTAGCCGAAATCAGTTTCGCCCGGCGAGAGATAGCAGAGATGGTTCGGCTCGAGGTCGCCCTTCTGGGAACCGGTGGCGGTAATGACTACCATTTCTTCGCCCTGAGCATTTTTCCAGCGAATAGCCATGTTGCCGCTGTGGCTGTCCTGAATGTCATAGAGAAGAGAGGCCTGACCGATGGAATGAAAAAGGCGAAAGATGTCTTCGCTTGCCTGCCATTTATATGGAGCCATGTTTAACCTCCGTTTCCTGACGCCGGCGCCAGGCCTGCGGTCAGCTTCCGGCACCCAGCAGATTTCTGGCCCGGCCGCGGCTTCCTCTGGCAACTCAAATTGTGCTGCCTCGACTGCTCAGCCCATGTCCCCTCCCGGGCTCTAAAAATTATGCCGCCCTGCTCAGAATCTTCATACCTTATATTCACTTTTACATTATATTTATATTTCATGCTCTAAGACCTCATTTCTCCTGCTTCATATTTCGTGCTATGCGTTTCAGCGCTCACCTTTCGTCGCTCTAACCCCAGGCCCTCATGTTCTATTGTCTCGGCTGCCAGTCATTAGTCATCAGCCATCAGGTTTTTTTCCGCTCAATTTTCATTTCCCGAAGATATGACTCCCCCGGGCGGCCATCATCATTCCAGCCTCGAGCCCGGTAATAATCGCGGCGCATCTGGAGCATGTTCTCACGGCTAATAGCCCGGGGCTTGCCTTCCGACACAATAGGAATCTCCGAGAAGCGCGAGGGCAGTATATCCTCTTCTTCCGGGTTGAGGCCAGCCTCCAGATTAAATAAGCGCTCGAGGGCGGCGATGCGGTTAGCTATTTCTTCCAGACGGGCGGTAGAAAAATCATAGCCAGTAATGCCACTGACTATTCTTGCCCAGGGTTCAATGGCGAAAGAAAAACCGGTGAAGCGGCAGACACCGAGGCTATCCTGAAGAATGCCGGTATTCTGCATGTTGCGAATAGCGATGGGAGACTGCAAAAGGCTGAAGCGCGGAATCTCTTTGGTGCCGCCAAAAAAGGCCAGCGAGACGGCATAACCGCCACGAAGGTGACAGGCACCGGTGGGAGAAGTCATGTAGCCCAGGGCCTGGGCATAAGAGGCCCGTGGGTCATAGCCAGGGATTTCCAGCTTTTTGACCTGCATGGCCAGCTCAGGATGGCCGCAGGCGGCCGCCAGGCGGTAGGAACCTTCAGCCAGAAGCGAGCCAAGACCTCGCCGATAGGCCGTGAGTTCGACCAGCTTTTCCAGCAGATCCCCGCGGCCAAATTTAATTTCGAGGTCGTCAGTTTGCTCGGAAGTCAAGTAGTCTTTTTCAAAAAGTTCCATGGCGCAGGCGACTGTTCCGCCAAAAGTGACCGTGTCGAGGCCGAGCTCATTGGCCAGATAATTGGCCTGAATGATGTAATCAAGGTCATAGATGTCGCAGACCGGGCCCATCAGGACGGTTGTTTCATATTCGGGGCCTTCACCGCGGCGGACCCGACCGTCAGCTGTTTTAACCGCTGTATGACGCTGGCAGCCAATCGGGCAGAGATAACAGGAACCTGCTTTTTCCAGATAACCGCGGGCAATAGCTTCCCCTGAAATGCGCTCTAGCTTTTCCTCGTCGTGGTTGACATCGAGAAAATTCCGGTGCGGCAGCATATTGATGACATTGATGAGAAGAATAAGACCGGCTGTGCCCAGTTCGCGCATCAACCTTTTGGTAATCGGGGCCTGCTTTAACAAATAAATGGCTTGATCAACGCCGGAACGGTAACGGGCTTCATCGGCAATGGTGATTTTTTCGCGGCCGCGGACACGAATCCCTTTGAGGTTTTTGCTGCCAAAAACAGCGCCTGGACCACAGCGACCATAGACGCGGTTTTTATCATTGGCGACAACTGCATATTTAACGAGATTCTCACCGGCCGGTCCAATGACCAGAGCGCGGTAGAGATTGCCGGGAGTGCTGCCGGCAGTCAGGCTATCAGTTGACTCGGGGACGTTTTTCCCCCAGAGATGAGACGCATCGAGGATTTCAATTTTTTCCGGGCTGAGGTCAATAAAAACAGGGTGACTGGCCCGGCCACGAATGATAAGGGCATCGTAACCGGTGGCTTTAAATGTATGGCCCCAGGTTCCGCCTGAGTTTGACGTGCCGATATAACCGGTGAGAGGCGATTTATAGACCATATGGCCGCGGGCAGCAGTGGGAGCCTGCGAACCGACCAGGGGCGAGCTGGCGATGACGATGACATTATCAGGACCGAGGGGATCGGCAGAGGGTTCTATCCGGTCATAAAACAGTTTGGTGGCCAGACCACGACCGCCAAGATAAAGAAGAACATCCTGAGCGTCCAGTGCCTCGATTTTGATATTGCCGGTGGTCAGATTTATTTCCAGCACCCGGCCATGATATCCAGGAATAGCCATCTTTTAAGTTACCTTTTTTACCCGCTAAACCTTAGCCTTCTAAAATATCAGAATCCCTTATTTCTGTAAAACAGGGATAGCCAGACGGGGGAGCAAAAAAGCTGGCGCACACAAAAAAGGAATACCAAAGATCCTAAGCAAAAAAGTTCCCGCACGCGCTCTATATTTTTTATCATACTAAAGGGCGATCCCGGGCCAGGAAATAATCAATCAACGATCAGGAGATATAGATTATGTCCTTTGTTTCTATGAGCCAATTTGCATTCGCCCTGGTTGCATGAGTCAAGTTTTTTTCTTCTTTGCGGTTATTTAATCCATATCGGACCCTATTAGGCTTGCTCGGGCTCAGAGGCCAGGATTATCCGCCGCCCATTAATGGAAAGATGGTTACTGTTGTTCCATCCTCAAGCTTGAGCCCGGTCAGAGTATCATGGCTTACTATCGAGCCGTTAATCATAATCACCAGATCTTCCCTCACCTGGCCATCTTTAAAGATTTCAGGCCTGGCCGCAGGTGTTTCCGCTAAGCGGTCAAAGAGTTCTATGAGATCTGGATTCTCATTAAAGACCAGTTCTTTTTCCTTAGCGCCAAATAATTCACGAAAAGGAGCAAAGAACTTAACTTTAACTTTTACCGGCGGCATATGTTGACTCCCGTTAACTTTACTTTTTTTTAACCTTCTTGTTCCATCAGACCCGATCCAGTTTATTATTATGCTTTAATCCGAACTGGCAATGCAACTAGATATGACGCCAAGCCTACAGAAACCGTGGACACCATCTATATTTCCTGTTTTTTTATACAAGATAGGCGCTCCGAGGTCAACAAATAATCAGCCAGTGACCGGCCAAACAATCAAATAATCAGGAAATAAGGATTGTGTCCCCAGTTTTAGCCTATCTAGCTGATAATAAAGCACATCCGCTGGCCCGACCCCATTTTAACGGGCGATGAGCTGCATGTCGCCACCCATCAGGTTAACTGCCCGGCCCTGCACCCCGAGGACATGAATCGAGGAAAGCCCAACTCTCGTCTCACCGGCTACCAGCACTTCAAAAACCAGCATGGCCAGATTACCATTTTTTGCACCCCTGGCTGGATCTGGTGAGGAAAAGCCAATAACGGCCAGGCCCGAAGAAGCACTTACGTCCTGAAGGAAAGAGACCTTATCACCTAACTGACTGACCAGATCTCCCCTTTGAATTTCTTTAAGCCTCAACATTCTTGTGTCATAATTAAGGTTTAAAGATAAGGAAGTTATATCAACGGGCGAATTGACGGCTAAGCGGACATTCAATGTATAACCAACCGGCACTTCAGCTCGAGCAGGCAAAAGCGACACCGTTCCCACCTGAGCTTCCGCTTCAACGGCTTCTTCCACCGGCACTTCTATACCGGTCTCAACTGGAGGAATGACTTCCTCACCGACTGCAGTCGCCTGCGTTTGAGCAGCAAAGGATGAGCCAGCATTATCAATCCACAGAGGCTGACTATCCTCAGCCTTTAAGGGCATTGTTCTGATAATATGAGGTGTAATGGTCAGAATGACGTCAGTCTGATCTACTGTCCGGTCAGTGCTGGAAAAAAGGCTGCCCAGAATAGGCAGATTTTTCAGTCCTGTTACTCCCTTCAGAGATTTCCGCTCCTCATCCTTGAGCAATCCAGCCAGTAGATTGGTTTCACCATCTTTTAACCTGATAACATTTTTGACCGACCTGGTTGAAATAATCGGAATATCGGCAATGCCAGCCCCGCCAATCGAAGTAATTTTGACGTCCATCTCGAGGCTGACCTCTTTTTCTTGATGCAGCCTGGGCTTGATATTAACTTCGATACCCACATCCTGATACTGATAAGAAACAATTGGCTGCTGGCTGACCCCCCCGGCAGCAATTGGGGTAAAGGTCGTAATTGGAATCGGGACTTGCTGGCCGACCAGATATTTTATCTCTTCGCTATCAACTCCTCTTAGCCTCGGCTGGGCAATAATTTTTGTATCTGAATCAGTCTCTATAAACTGCAGCAGGACCGATGGCAGGGTAATCTGAAAATTTTCTGATTTAGACAGATTAAAGCCTTCCAGCGGCAACCAATTATCAGTTGGAAATTCACTCACCCCACCTGTATATCTGATGCCGCCATAACTCTGGCTGAACTGCGTGCCGATGGTTTGCAGCCTTGTTCTGGAGACTTCCATAATCTCCAGATCGATAATTACCTCGCCCCTGGGTTTATCCCAGGATTGAAGCAGTTTTTCGGCCAGGGCCACCACTGTTGCCGTGTCCCTGATGGTCAGCGAATTCCTCGTTTTATCAACGATAATGCTGGGGCTTTTAAACTGAGTCCTTAGAATGGAAGCCAGTTGATTTTGCACGTCCTGGGCATTTATGTTAGAGAGGTAGATAGTTTTAATGGCGTTGACTTCATATTGATTTCGCTTTTGCGGGTTGTCAGGAATGATAATCGCCGTTCGTTCATCGATCACCCGGTAGAAAGCCCGTCCGGTTAGACAGAGTGAATTAATGGCCTGCTCAACAGTCAGGTCGGTTAAATCAATCGAAACAGGTAGATCCCGAAATTGTTCGTCAAACAAAAAGTTAATTCCGCTGAACTTCCCCAGAGCCTGGAAAATTGCCCGCAAAGAAGCATCAGTAAATTTTAATTTAAGTTTATCCGGTGGGTATTTTAATTTTACCGGTGCTTCAATCACCACTTCTTTCGGCTTTTCTTCAACTGCCGGTTTCACCCCGGCCAGGGCTTGATACTCGGCCAGAATCATCCTGTTGGTTGGATCGTAGAAGAGAGCTTTCTTATACTGATTGAGAGCCTCTTCCTTTCTCCCCTCCGCTGCCAGGCGCCTGGCCTTTTCAGCAGCATCAAGGGCTGCTATTGCCTTCGTCCTGAAGAGAGCTAGCCGATAAACTGATTCTTTGGGGTTTTCCAGCATCGCCTGCTCATAGTATTTAATGGCTTCATCATAATTTTTATTGATCTCCGCCTGATTGCCGAGCCTGTAAGACTGACTGAAAGTGGAACAGCCCAGTATATTTATGACCAGAAAGCCAAGAAAAAGCCAGTGCAGTTTTCTCGGTCTAATTTTATTCATCGCTGTTCTCCTTTACCTTAATCTTCCGGGAGTTGCCCTGGTTATCCCTGATTAAAACCTCTTCGGGAGTTATTTTAACCAGTATAAGGCCAGGAATAATTTCTTCCCCCTCAGCCAGAGCTAAGGCCTGGCCATCAATCAAGATCAGGGCCAGTGCCTTCTGCCCGGAAAAAATAAGGCCACTGTATATAAAATTTAAGCTCTCCAGAAGCGAATTATTTGGCTGAATGGTTGGCAACCCGCCTTCCAATTGCCTGGTGGCCAGCATTTCGGCCATTATTTCTTCTTCTGTCATCTCTCCTTCATTATCCGGCTGCCCATCTAAGACAGCCATCAGAGATGACGGACGGAAAAGATCCCTTCGGGCCACAGCTAAGGCCGGATTTAATGGAGGCAACAGGTTCTTTTTCACCAGGGATGATACCTCTCGACCAGCTGCCTTACCCGCCAGACCAGGCTCCTGCCTGTCGTTTTCCTGACCAGACTGACCGGCTGAACCTGAGCAGGACATTATGGTCAGAATTATAAGCATGCTCAGACCCATAGCCAGCACTGCGGATGGTCTGACCGGCCAGTACCACCCAGCCTCTGCCCGGCTACCTCTGTCTTCATTTCTCTTCATAATAAAACCCTGCCACCATCAGCCTTAAATCAACCATTCCCGATAGATTATCTATCTTTTGAAAGTTGATCTGGTCCAAAAGCCACATTTTTGGCCAGGCCTCCAGCTCATACAAAAATCTCTTCAATAGTGGATAAGAAAGAGACAGCCCGAATGAGGCTGATAGCCGGTGGAATTCCTTCTTCTGGTCTTCCTCATACTGATAGTTTACAGGTGGTAAAGGCAAGCCTGCTTTTTGAAAAACCTGACTGAGATCCTGGCGAAAAGCCTCGATCCCGGCCTGTCCGGCATAAAAGGAATTCTCTTTTATTTCAGCCAGGTCAGCCTGGGTAAGCTGCCAGGATTGCAATTCAGCCAATTTTGCCTCCGTTCTGGCCGCCAGCTTATCTACCTCAGATTGAAGGGCTAGAGCCTCCTCACTTAGCCTGTCCAGCCTCCTGCTCCAGAAAAAAAGTGTGATGATGAGCAAACCGAGCAACACCAGACCGACCAGACTGATTCCCTTGAGAATCTTCCTTTCTTTATCTGTCAATTGCTCACTCAGTCTGGGCATGCTGAAAATCCATTTCAACCTGAAATTGACCGTCCTTAAGACTTTCGCTCAAGACTCTTATTTTACTAAAGCCGTGACTGTCCAGATTTTTGATGAGCTGGCCCAGATCACTCCTCGAGGGCAGCCCTGCTTTTATTCTAAAAGCCAGACCAGCTTCATTCCGGCTCGGATTTAAATTGGTCAGATAAGCTCCGGCCGGCAAAGCTTCCTCCAGCTCATCAAAAAAGATTGTCCAGGAGAAAGACTTCCTGGCCAGCAGAGAATTAACTTCATCTACTGCTGTCTTCAACGTCCGTTTAAAATTTTCAGTCTGACGGTTAAGCTCATTGTATTCAGATGATATAGCCGCTTTTTCATCAGCCAGGTGCCGATAGCCTGTTGCCCCAGCCCGATAAAGGGAAAAATTTTTAATGTTTAACAGAATTAATAAAATCAACAAGATTACAGTCAGGCAGGCAACAGTCCCGCTCAAAAACCGGAAGGCTCTTAAATTCCGCCTGGGCTGACTGGCGAGATTTATGATCACCTTCCAGCCGCTATGATTCTCCCGAGCCAGCATTATTGTCCTCCAACCAGTGGTGCTAATCTGGGATATTCTGGATATAATTCGTGAACCTTGACAATGGTGCTCTGTTCTATCGTCCTGATTAAGGCAGCAGTTTCTGGCAAACCCGATCTGAGATAAATCAACTGCGGCTTTTTCTTGTTTTTATCTTCAACAAACTGAATAGTATTTTCCACTTCGGTAAGAATCTGCTCGTCCAGTCCGCCCGTCTCTGGCCAGAGCGGTTTCTGACGATAAATGGACAGCACCTCATCAATCACTCCGACCAGGCTGAGATAATCATAGTCAACATCGACCAGAAGAAGATCCGAGACTTTTTCCCCATTGAGCAAATTCATTAAATTTATTAAAGAAATGGAAGGGATAGTCACCTTGCCAGCCTGCAGTTTCTTCCGGCGAAAAAGTTCTTCATAATCTTTTATCACCGCCAGTCCCGAACAGACAGCCAGAACTTTTTTCAGGCCCTGACTATTAAATGCTTGATAAGAATAACGAAGATCGGAAAGCGGTTGAGCCAGGGCTTTTTCCAATCGCCATTCGACAAATCTGGTGAGTTCGGTTCCGGACAACGACCCGTTTTCAACCGAAAAGATCAAAGCCCTGGCGCTCATTTCAGGTAAGATTAATGAGATAGAATTGCCAGCAGGTTTCAGCTGTCTTATAGCTCGATCACTAAGCTCCTCAATTATTTCTGGCTGTTTGATATTTGGCTGAAGCCAGTTGGCTTCAATTACCCCTCGGGGCAGGCTGGTTTGAAAATATGATCCTTCACTCACGGCTGGTGTCTGCCCTGGCCGAAAGCAGGCCAGAAAGGAAGGCGATAGCTGAAAAACCACGGAGGGAGCAGGCGGCTCGAAGAAAAATTTTTGCCAGCTGGTCAAAATGCTCATTTCTTACTCAACAAAGGTCACCTTATTCAAATCTTTCAGGCTGGTTACTCCAGAAAAAAGCTTCTCCAGCCCGGACTGACGAATTGGCACCATGCCTTCTGACTCAGCCAGCTTCCTTACTTCAGACAGAGGTTTTCGCGCCAGAATCATCTCCCTGATTTCATCTGATAGTTCCAGCAATTCGGCAATGGCCGTCCGACCGCGGTAACCGGTTTGATGGCATTCAGGGCAGCCTTTCGGCTCATAAAAAACCTTATCCCTGTATTTTTCAGGGGAGAGGCCGGAAAGCTCGAGAGTCGTATCATCATAATGAACAGGAACCTTGCACTTCGGACACAGCACCCTCACCAGCCTTTGAGCCAGAATGCAGTTAAGAGAGGAGATAAAACTGTAAGGATCAACATGCATATGTAAAAAACGGCCAATAACATCAAAAACATTGTTGGCGTGGACGGTGGTAAAGACCAGATGTCCGGTCAGAGCCGACTGAATGGCAATCTGAGCTGTCTCCGGATCACGGATTTCACCCACCATTATTTTATCCGGGTCATGACGGAGGATTGATCTTAGGCCCCGTTCAAAGGTCAGGCCTTTTTTCTCATTGACCTGAATCTGAGTGATCCCCTCAATTTGATATTCGACTGGGTCCTCAATGGTGACGATCTTATCCTCAGGCGATTTGATTTCGGTTAAAGCTGCATAAAGAGTCGTGGTTTTCCCGCTGCCGGTCGGGCCGGTGACCAGAATCATGCCGTAGGGCTGAACGATATATCGTCTGAATTTTCTCAGAATTTCATCGGAAAAGCCAAGCAAATCAAGCCTTAACTCGGCAAAAGCTTCAGTAATCATTTCCTTATCAAGAATCCTGATGACAGCATCTTCGCCATAAATGCAGGGCATAATGGAAACACGAAAATCAATCGTTTTATCTTTAATTTTAAGTCTGAACCGGCCATCCTGGGGTACCCGTCGCTCGGAAATGTCCAGGTCAGACATAATTTTTATCCTGGAAATAATCAGCGATTGAAACTGCCGGTCAATAGGTTCCATGGCTTCAGTCAGTACACCGTCAACCCTGAACTTTATACGGACAACATTTTCTTTCGACTCAATATGAATATCGCTGGCTCTTTTTTGAACGGCAGTAAAAATGATGGTATTGACCAGCTTGATAATCGAGCCATCCTGTTCAGTGAGTTTCTCAATGGTAATAACGTCTTCTTCTTCCCCGCTTTCCTTTTCCACCACCTGGTGAATAAACCCCTCGGTTGCTTCTTTGAGGACCTGAGAAGCGGTTTCACTGCGCCGCAGGGCTTCCTGCACAGCCCTCAGGCTGGCCGCATAGACTTCCACTTTTCGGCTGAAAAAAGTCTCAATGCTGTCAATGGCAGACAGATCAGAAGGATCCGCCATGGCTATTTTCAAGACCCGCCCATCATCCTCGAGAGGCACAAAATTATAATGATACAAAAAATCAACAGGAAAAGATTGAATAAGTTCCCGATTCAGTTCGAAACTTCCCAGATTAAGATAATTTACATGATATTTTTCAGCCAGGCGCCGGGCTTCATTTTCTTCCGCCTGCAGCAACCCGTCAATGTCACCTTTGGTCACAGCT
>DCDG01000047.1:0-174 GCA_002316315.1 Candidatus Aminicenantes bacterium UBA1061
GGCTATCGCTATTCTCATTTCTTTTGTTCTGATATTTTTTTGTGTCCAAACCTGTTGAGTATAAAAAGTGCCTTGATGGTCGAGCTCACGAGAATAGATTTCTATTAAATAATCACCCGGCCTGTTTTCCTCACCAGGATAGTTCCTTTCCATTCCGATGAGGATGTTCCCATC
>DCDG01000047.1:380-71244 GCA_002316315.1 Candidatus Aminicenantes bacterium UBA1061
CCCATATCCCAGACAAACAGCCGGTCAGCGGTCACTGCTAAGAGAAAAGGCATATTAAAGTCACCTGGGCCCTGGCCTTTTCGGCCAATGGTCTTCAGGAATTTTACTCCCTGGTTAAATTTCTTAATATTATTCGCTTTATAGTCACAGAAATAAATATTGCCCTGCGGGTCATATTTAATGTCAGTTGGACCTTCAATAAGGGCCTCAGCAGGAAAAGAGGTTTCATCCAGGACAAGGTCTGGCACAAAACGGACTGTGCCTTTTTTGTAAATTTCAGCTAAAGGCTTCGATACCTCCCCGGCAGCAGCTAAGGATATGACCGACACCAGTAAAAGCAAAAGAGCACAGAGTCTTTTTGCTTTCATATTTATCTCCTTTGCCTATGGTAGAACCTGCCTGAAAAGAAAGTCAAGAACAAAGCCACTAGCTGGCAAAACCTGGACATGAAAAATGGGGACACAAACTATATTTCCTAATTTCCTGATATTTTTTGCCTTCGCGGTAAAAAGGAGTAGGAGGCTTGTTTAAATCCGTCTGGGAGTGTTCCAGCACGCCAATTGCGTTGACAATCAATTTGGTCGTCCAGCTTCACCTGAATGGGAAAATTACGGTGCAACCATTTCAGGCAGTGATATCTTGACCTGAGTTGTAGCTCGCTAATGACAGAATCATCGGGAGGACAAAAAATAGGAAATATAGTTCGTGTCCTCTGTTTCCGCCTGACTTCCTGTGGCTTTTTGACTTTAATCGACAGATATTTGTAAGCTTATCCCGTGGGCAAAGGACAAGCTAAAGATAAAAGTATTTCTGAGCTTTTAGACAAAAAGTTCGCCTGCCCGGGTCTAATATAATGAACAAGGTCAGTAAAAGCCAGATGAAATTAGATGAGCTTTATGACCGTTATGGAGAAAAATTGTATCACTATCTGACCATCAGGCTCGCCTCGGCTGATGACGCCGAGGATGTACTCCAGGAAGTCTTCCTGCGTTTGGCCAGGTATTCTATCCGCTGGAAATTCATACGAAATGAAGAACCCTATGTTTTCCGCCTAGCCAGAAATGAAGCCAATCGTTTTCTAAAGCGAAAGCATCAGAATCAAATAAACCCTGAAAATGCCCCGGCGCTGGCGCGGGTCATTCACGACTCACTCGTCATTGATTGCCCCGACCGGAGCGATAAAGAATCACTGTCACTGGCCCTGGCTCGCCTGCCCGAAGAACAGCGCCAAGTCATTGTGCTTAAGTTTTTTGAAGAGCTGACTTTAAAGGAAATAGCCGCCGTCTGTGGCCTGTCACTTAACACCGTGGCCAGCCGCTATCGCTATGGTCTTTCTAAATTGAAGTCTCTTCTGGAGGCTAAGGATGATTGACCCAGAAAAAGAAATGGAGTCTTATCTCTCCAGGTTCAGAAGAAAGGTACCACCACCCGGTTTTAAAGAACAGTTGCTCGGCCGGGTTGAGGAAAGGCGAAAGCTGGAGCAGGTCATAACTCCGGCCATATTGAAAATCGCCGTTGCTTGCCTGGCACTCATCGTCATTTTTTTAGGGGCCAATTTTTTTATCAACCGGACTGAAGAGCGGTATCTCAGTGCTTTTCTGGATATCAATCAGGCCATAGAATCTGGAGTCGTCAAAGAAGCCTTGCCTTCCCTCCTGGCTGATGTCCCGGAACTGGCCGGCCTCGAAAAATCGCTACAGATCTTGAAGAGGCGAAGTCAGGAAAAAGACGAAACCAGGAAACAAAAGATTGAAGAGTATTTAAATCTCCTCAATATGAAGGAGGAATACAATGGGAGCTAATGTGAAGGGAGTTAAAGTCAAAAAGATACTGGCTGCCGCGGGTCTTATCCTTCTGGTCATAATAGTCATCGGACTGGGAGTGAGGACTTTTTTGAATTACCGCCATGGTAAAAAACTTGAGCGCTATTTGGCCGAACTTAAAGCCAGCGGCAGGCTGGTTGATATATCCAAACTGGCTTCTCCCTGTCGAGACGTTGACAATGGTGCCCTTTGGTGGAAAGCAGCTGAGTCACTCTTTATTCTTGAGCAGGGTGATAAAGCTTCGCTCGCCCTGGCCAGTGACTTTTCTGACTGGAATCCTTTTAGCTCCGAAGATGAAATACAGCTTAAAGCTTTAATAGACAGGAACCGGAAAGTAATCGAACTCATGCTGGAAGCTTCAACCAGGCCCTGTTTCCGATATGGTGATTTACAGAAGCCTGTGCTTGAGCGCCAGCTGCCGGACTTTAGCTTGATGATTCAAGCTACAAGATTGCTTATTATAGATGCCCTGTTTAAAGGAGAGGCCGAACAGATAGATAAAGCCCTAGATGAAATGCTTCAAGGTCTGGCCTTTGCCCGGCTCTGCTGCGATGAGCCCCTTCTTATTAATTTTCAGATCTCAATGGCTAATGCCAGGCTGCTTCTCTACAACCTTAACCGGTTGATGTCAGAGGCAAAAGCGCCTGTGCCCACACCGGCTTTGATCAATATTATGAAAGCTCTCGACTCTGAAACTTGGAGAAAAGCCATGACCAGAGCCTTAAAAGCTGAACATGGAGGCTTTTGTTTCGGGACCTATGAACTGGTTCAGAAGGGCGAACTATTGCCTGATATAAATCCAGTCGGGTGGAGAGGGCGTCTTGCTAACTGGTGGAAGAGGCCTGCTCTGAAATCCGAAGTAATCTGGGTATCAGAGCAGTATCAGAAAATGATCGAGGCTGCCGAGCTGCCCTTTTATAAGAGCGAAAAAGAGATGATTCTCGGCGGCGGGAAAGATATTCCATCGAAATACAAGCTGGCCCGATTGATTTTGCCGCGCATTTACGCAGTTGTGGTTAAAGAAGCAACTCTTGAAGCAATGATAGATGCAGCCCGAATCGGCCTGGGCTGTCTGATTTATAGAAACCAGTATGGAAAATACCCGGAAAAGATTTCAGACCTTCTCCCCGACATCCTGAAAGAGGAGCCCCTTGATCCATTCACCGGGCAATCGCTCATTTACAGGACCAAAGAAGATGGATTTATTGTTTACAGCCTTGGCACTAACCAGAAAGATGATAACGGAAAAATGTCAGAGATGACCCAACTGGTGATGGACAAGGACGACGACTGGTCCTGGCGTCAGAACTGGTAAAATGGCGACACCATCTATATTTCCTGTTTTTTTATTCTTCAGGTAAGAAGAGCGTTGCTAATTCAAGTTGCTAAGAGGCGGTTCCTGAGCAGCACCTAATTTTACCTCATGACCATGTTCTATCATATATCATATGGCCATTAACTATTTTTCTTTAGCTCTCTCCAAGACTCTTGCCGCGCCTCGCTAACCGTATAATCATTTTGAGAACAAAGAAAAAATAGGAAATATAGTTTGTGTCCCCATTTTAACTGGTGGGCGGTACTGGGTTCGAACCAGTGACCTCCGGTTTGTAAGACCGGCACTCTGCCCCTGAGCTAACCGCCCGCCCAGGACTTAAGATTAACTTAAGAGAAACTTATTTTATTGTCAAGCCAGCCAGGGTGAGGTAACCTCAGTTTCTTTTGACTCGACTGCGTCTATATATTAAAATTAAATAAATTGATGAACTACTACTAAACGCATGTTTATTTTTATTTCATGACAGAAACAAAGGATTTATTGATTGAATCAAAATTTTCTCTGGAAGAACTTCTAGATTCCTGGGCAGCTCAACTGCCTGCCACCAATCCACGGCTGGCTGAAAATATAGTGACCGTGGCTTCCAGGCTTCTGGTTACAGGTCAGGTTGATAACCTTAACCCTGAGACGATTAGAACCTATCTGAACCTGACCTCAACCTCCGTTTTTCTTAAATGTTTGCCTTACCCTGAGAAAAACTGGGAATGGGCCGAGACCTGTTTCGCCTTTATTCAGAAAATAAATTACAACCTTTTAGATTTATTTGAAGATAGAGTTATAGAAAATCCTGACCGAGTGCTTTTTATCGACCTCTCTTCTTTGAGAGGAGGTCAGTGGACCTACTCGGAAATTGCTTCATACCTGAGATTACTTGCCGGCTGTTTTTATCTTCTGGCTGCTCCTGACGAACCAAAGGTTGCTATTTTCAGCGAAAACCATTTTGACTCGGCCTGTAGTGATCTGGCCTGTCTTTTTTATGATATCCTAGTGACCCCGCTCAACCCGAGTTTTAACCTCGAAAATCTTGAGTTCATTTTTAACCAGCTCAAAATAAATATTGTTATTACTGATAATCTGGAAAGGTTGAAATTACTTCGACAGCTAAAGCAAAAAACCGGGCTGAATTTTGAAATCCTGACCTTGCAGAGAATGGAACCAGCGTCCAGTTCAAGGTATCTTGGTGAACAGATCAGAACTCTAAATCCAAAGGAAATAGATGAGGTGCTGGACCGGCGCCCTCGCTTTCGCCTGACCCAGGTTTCAACCGTCATGTATACTTCGGGCAGTACGGGTGTTCCCAAAGGGGTTTCTTTCTCCACGTACCATCTTATTTCTAAAAGATTTGCCCGGGGAGCTGCCTTACCTGCAGTTGGGCAGGATGAGGTTTTGCTGAGTTTTTTGCCTTTATACCACACCTTTGGACGCTACTTTGAGCTTCTGGGCTCGGTTTTCTGGCGTGGTACGTATGTTTTTTCTGGTAACCCATCCATAGATACACTTTTAAGCCTGTTTCCCAGAATTAATCCGACTGGTCTGGTCAGTGTACCTATCCGCTGGGTACAGATCTATGAAAGATGCCGGCAGGCCATAGCCGGAGCCAGAACTGAGGATGAAAAAAGGGAAGCAGTTAGAAAAGTTGTGGGTTCAAGGCTTCACTGGGGAATCTCGGCTGCTGGTTATCTTGAGCCCCGTGTCTTCCATTTTTTAGCCAGATATGGGATTGATCTCATTTCTGGCTTTGGTCTGACAGAGACCACCGGGGGGTTAACCATGACCCTGCCTGGCCGCTATGTAGATGATACTCAGGGCTGCTCTTTGCCCGGGGTCGAACTGAAGTTAAGTCCGGAAGGAGAACTCCTGGCCCGTGGTCACTATATTGCCCGCTATCTGGAAGATAAGGGGCCCGGCGATGATATTCCCTATCCGGGCACCCCTGGCTCTGATTACTGGCTTAGAACTGGTGATATCTTCGAGCTTTTGCCTAATGGCTATTTCCGGCTGGTCGATCGGATTAAGGATATTTATAAAAATAACCGCGGTCAGACTGTTGCTCCCAGAAAAGTTGAGGATAAATTTAAATCCGTCCCCGGCTTTAAAAATGTTTTTTTGGTTGGAGATGGCAAGCCTTATAATGCCCTGCTCATCGTTCCAGATACCAGTGCGCCGGAACTGACCGGCTTTCCCGGGCAAGAAGGAGAAAGGGAATATTATAAGAGGATTATAGAAGCGGCTAACCTGAGCCTGGCTCCCTATGAGCGGGTAATTAAGTTTGCCCTCCTGGACAGAGATTTTTCTCGCGAGAAAGGCGAACTGACTGCTAAAGGTTCATTCAACCGGAAAAAAATTGTGGCCAATTTTGCTGATCTGATCGAAGAGCTTTATAAAAAAGATTATCTCGGCTTGAGTTCCAGGGATTTCAACCTAAAGCTTCCTTTCTGGTTGATTAGAGACCTTGGTTTGATTGAAGAAGATTTTAGTTTAGAAGGTGGCAGGCTGGTTATTGCTGGCCGTGAGGCTTCTCTGACCATCCGCTATGACCAGGAGAGCAAGAAATTCCTTGTTGGAGATCTCTTCTACGAAACCAAAGACAGAACAATAGATCTGGGTTTATTTGCCCGCCAGCCGCTTCTATGGGGCGGAAATCCATCCCTGGCAAAATTTCTCGTCTGCCGGGAAGGCTGGGATACGCCTCTGGGAAATGTCTCTAACCGGGTCTGGCTGCCGCCTGACCGGGCTATGTCGGGTCAGCGAGATTTCCTACCGCCTAAAGGGATAAGTGATTTAACATTGGTCAAGGTTCATGAGCTAATCTCGAGGCTTTTCTTCGGTTCGGAAGAAGAAGCACTCGGGGCGATGAACGAATTTGAAAAGCTTTTTAATCAAGCTGAAAATCTCAGGCTGTCGATTCTGATCAGGCTGAGACTGGAAGCACTGGCCAACCATCCTTTAGAGAAAATTCGTTGCTGGGCTTACCGGCTTCTCCTCCTTGATCAGCCTCTGCCAGAGTACACTCCTTCACTTTCGGCTTTTGTTGAATCGGGTTTAATTTTTCTTAATGAAGAATCAATTGAAGAAATTTCATCTTCGGCCCTTGGTGGCGGCCAGTTTGAGGCCCTTCGCCGCAGGTTAGCCAATTACCGGAAATCCCTGAACTGGCCGGCCTCGGCGGGAACGGTTAGTCAATTTCTCTATATTTTTAAGTTACTGTCGGACTTTGCCACCATTCACCCGGAGTTTAGCTCTGAAGTTATTGCTGAGCTGGCCAGCTGGGCCCTCCACCGAAAAGATCAAGCTCTCTCCTCTGAAGCTCTTAAAATAATGGAAAATCTTTATAACATTTTCAGGCTGCGGCTCAAAGTTAAGCTGCCCGATGATATTAAAGAAAGAATTGCCGGGAATCTCCAGATTGGCAGTGATTTTTCCCGGTCGGAAAGAAGACTGATCAGCGAGACTCTATCAGACCCGACTTTTCTCGCTGAAAGCATATTTTTCGCCTACGGTTTCAATGCTTTTAATCCAGAAGAGCTGGCTTCCGGAGAGATCAGAGTCTCAAGAGTAGCCTCCATTTACCCTGGTCTTCATCTACGGGTTTGTCTGAACACTTCTCAAGGTGACCATTATGACCTGAGGGTGGAAATTTTAAAACGCCGTTTTAGCCAGTCGATCATGGACAAAATGTTATGGCATTTATGTCTTTCTGAGGATTTCAATTATCCTCGTCTTTTGCCTCGCCTGGCCAGCTGGCGGCCAGATCTGAAAGCAATTAGTTATCGCTTCTTTAGCCGGCTTAATGTCAGTGAAAGAATCAGAGACTATGCTACCCGCTCCGGCAGCCCGATTTCTCTGGTTACTCCACAGGAGTGGCGGATGCTGTATATCGGAGCCATGGGGGTTGTCTTTAGAGCCGTGGCCGCTTCCGATTTCCGGATTATTCCTGGCCAGGGTCTGCCTGAAAATATCTGTGTTGATGGGGAACATCCTGGCTTGATTGAACTCGGCGAGATTAAACAATATAAAGGGCCTCTGTCTTTAGCGCGCCTTTTAATTGAAAATTTCTACCAGAAGGTAGTAGCGGCTTACCCCTGGGCCGGGAAGATAATAGATCTAAGCTGGATATTTGATGCCTGTTTTGAAGTCTGGGAAGAAAAACAGGCACTGAACTTTCTGGAAGAGTTTTTCCACGAACTCCAGCAGGAGGATATCGAACTGGAGGGCTTTGGCTCCTTTCGTTTTCAGCTGGAAAGTTATCTCAGCGAAATTCGCCAGAATCCAGTTATGCCCGTTTCGGTTTTGACTGCTATCCGCAAATATAAAGAATGGGAAATATCCAACGGACAGGCCACTCCCTTCGAGCGTGAGAAAAAAGTTATTGAACTGATCAATGAGTTTCGCCTTAATTCTCGTCCTGAGCTGCTGAGATTTTATGTTTACCGCCATACTTATTTTTCTTCTGCTCCGGCTGAGGTCATCGTTGCTTTCGAAAAATTACTGGACAGAATGAAAAGTCAGCCTGATAAGATGGCCATACAGTTTGTTGAACTATCTGAAATACAATCGAATCTTGAGTCGGAAGAAGACCGTCAGGTATTCAGCCGAATGGTTTTTCCCAGGGCAACAGAGACCAAAGATCTTGATCTGGCCAAAACAGGTGAGTCAGGGCGGGAAAAGCTGATCATAAAATCGACCGTTACCGACCGGCAGGGGAACCAGCTCACCTTCCGAGAGAGTTATGAACCAGCTGAGATCGGCCAATTATATCACCTTTTCCTCCTGGACAATTACCCGCGGGTGATTTCTCAGCAAAACCATAACCTGGTTCTGGTTGATGATGACGGTCTGGTCATCGGCGGCATTTGCTTCCGGAATCTGTCTTCGGAAGTGGTCTTTATGGAAGGAATCGTTGTTGCCCGGGGATATAAGCAGAAGGGACTGGGCCGGGCTATGCTCAGGGATTTTATTGAAAGAATGAGGAATTCAGGTGTCAAGCTGGTAATGACTCATTATCTAATTCCATTCTTTTTTATGAAGGAAGGTTTTGTCCTTGATAAAAGATGGGGAGCACTGGTAAAATATCTGAGTTAACTTGAACTTGACTGGCAGGCTATCTGGTTGACATAAAATGGCTTGTGTGTTAAATTTAATGCTCAATTTTTATCCCCGGAAAGGTGAAAAGCCATGTTTGCAGTGATTAAAACAGGTGGCAAGCAGTATCGAGTGAAAGAAGGAGATGTCCTCTCAATAGAAAAACTTGAGGCTTTACCAGGGGCCGTGGTCACTTTTGATCAGGTTTTGCTGATAGAAGATGAGGGCAGAATTCTTGTCGGTAACCCCTATGTGGAGAAAGCCACAGTCACCGGTGAAGTAATTGAAACTTATAAGGATGATAAAATTACCGTCTTCAAAAAGAAAAGAAGGAAAGGCTACCGCCGGACGAAAGGTCACCGTCAGCTGCTGACTAAAGTAAAAATTGCAGTAATTTATCCTGAGGGGTCAGGCATGACAGCCGCGGAGCCAGCTGAGAGTCAAGTCGAAAAACCAGCAGAAGAAAAAGCCAAGCCCCGGGTCAGAAAGAGCCAGGTGAAAGAGCCGTCCTCAGCCAGGGAAAAAGCTCCGGTCAAAAAAACACCAAGAACAACGAAGAAGACTGAAAATAAGGAAGAAAACAAGGAGAACTGAACATGGCTCACAAGAGATCAGGTGTTAATGGCAGAGATTCCAATCCGAAACATCTCGGAGTTAAGACTTTTGGTGGAGAAATGGTAAGGGCTGGTTCGATTCTGGTCAGACAAAGAGGAACTAGGCTGAAACCAGGCCAGAATGTCGGGCGTGGCGGCGATGATACTCTTTATGCCATGATAGAAGGCCAGGTCAAATTTGAAGATAAAGGAAGGATGGGGAAATTCGTTTCGGTTTTGCCCTTGGAGGAAAAGACCGAAAACGCTTCGTAAACATGGGACAAGCTCCCTGGATTCTTAATTTCATTAAGGTTAGAGACAGCGAACCGTGGGCTATCTCTGTCAGATTCAAGCTCTCCCTCAACGGATATTAAATTGTTTATTGATCGGGTAAAAGTTCAGCTGATTGCCGGCAAAGGTGGTGATGGATGTGTCAGCTTCCGGCGGGAATACCGCGTCCCCAAGGGTGGGCCTGATGGTGGACGTGGTGGTGACGGCGGCAACATCTACCTGGTAAGTGATCAAAACCTTAATACTCTGGCTTTCTTCCGATTTCACCCGATTAATAAAGCAAAAAAGGGAGCCCATGGACAGGGCTCGAACCGGCAGGGGAAAAAGGGCCAGGATCTCTATCTTAGAGTCCCTGTTGGGACCATGGTAAAAGTGGCGACTACCGGGCGGATTCTCCATGATTTTCTAAAGCCAGGGGAAATTTATCTGGCAGCCAGGGGAGGCCGGGGGGGACGTGGAAATGCCAGCTTCGCTACACCTACGCACCAGGTTCCCAGAGAGTTTGAAAAAGGAAAACCGGGTGAAGAAATAGAAGTTATTCTTGAATTGAAACTGATTGCTGATGTTGGCCTGGTTGGCTTCCCCAATGCCGGGAAATCCACTCTGATTTCCAAAATATCGGCGGCTCGGCCACTGATTGCCGATTACCCTTTTACCACTCTTGTTCCCAATCTGGGAGTGGTTGATCTGGGGGAAAATGAGAGCCTGGTAGTGGCGGACATTCCTGGTTTAATCGAAGGTGCCCATCAGGGACATGGACTCGGAATACAATTTCTCAGGCACATAGAACGCACCAAAATACTGGTTCATTTAATCGACATCTCTCCCTTGACTCAAAGAGACCCGGTCAGGGATTATGAGGTAATCCAGAATGAGCTAAAGGCTTTTAATCCTGACCTGCTGGCCAGGAAGCAGATTATTGCTGCTAACAAAATAGATCTTCTAAGTGAAAATCAGCAGGAGCGGTTGACAGCCGTTAAAAAACTGGCCAGGCGGGAAAGGAAGCCGTTTGTGGCTATCTCGGCTGCCACCGGTGAAGGTTTAGCCAGTTTGGTCAGTTCGATAGCCAGAATGTTAAAAGACGAAAAGAAAGAAAAATTGGATGAAGATTAAAAAAGAATGATAAAATGAGTTAAAAAGAAAATGGCTTTAACCGGTCTTTTTGGAGGAACTTTTAATCCGATACACAATGGCCATTTATGGGCTGCTGAAGAAGTCAGGAAATATTTGCCCATGCAGAGAATTTTATTTATCCCTTCCTATATACCCCCTCACAAGGATCAAAAAGAAGTGGTGCCTGCCTGGCACCGCCTGCGCATGGTAGAAATTGCCTGCCAGGCACATCCTGGATTTATTGCTTCCGACCTGGAGGTTAAAAATCCCGGTCCTTCATATTCGATTATCACATTAAAAAAACTCAAAGAACTTTTTCCACAGGATACTTTCTGGTTTATTCTTGGCTCTGATGCCTTCCTCGAGATAGATACCTGGAAAGATTATACCCGGCTTCTCCAGGAGTGTTCTTTTGTTATTGTCAGGCGCCCAGGCTACGAGCTTGAAAAATTAAATAAGGTCATCGATAAAATAAGACCTGAACTGGTGGTAGAAATAGACAAGCAGGAAAAGGCAGAAGTCAAAGACTGCGGGCGGCCCGGGCTTTATCTCATTGATATTGATGCTCTTGATATTTCTTCTTCTAAAATAAGGCAAAGGCTGCGGGCCGGGCTGCCGGTGACAGGGCTGGTTCCGCCCGGGGTCGAAGATTATATTTTAAAAAATCATTTATATCGTTGATGGGAAAGGAGATAAAAAGAACAATTGAAAGACGGAGAAAAAAAATTCACCAAACGCAGTTTACCAAAAGAAGTTAAGCTAACAATTAAGGCCAGTCAGGCCAAGAAAGCAGAAGGGTTATGCGTGCTTGATCTGAGGGATCTGACCAGCTTTACTGATTTTTTCATCATTATGAATGGAAATTCCTCCAGGCAAAACATAGCTATCTATCAAAATATTGAAGAAGAGCTAAAGAAGGAAAAAATACGTCCATTTGGAGTGGAGGGACTGGAAAGAGCTGAGTGGATTCTTATTGACTATGGCTCTTTAGTTATTCATATATTTTCCAAATCGATAAGGGAGCATTACGCTCTGGAGAAACTCTGGGCCGATGCCCCCCGGCTTGATTATTGACAGTATTTATTTTTTTCTTGACTTTTGACCGATAAATATTTATTTATTAGAAACCGATCAGGATGAAAATTTTATTTGTCTGGCCAGGGAAAACCAGAAATGCCAGCCAACGGGCTTTACAGCATGAATATCTGCAGAAAATAAAGCCCCTGGCGCAGGCTAGCCTGATAGAAACACAGGAGGCCAGGGGGCTTGAAGAAAAATGGGCTGAAAAAATTCTGGAAAAAGAAGCCAGGGGGCTTGAAAAATATACAAAGGATGGATATATTATCTGCCTTTCAGACGAAGGAAAAGAATTAAACTCGAAGGGATTAGCTGATTTGATTGAGTCAAAAGGCTTGAATTCAGGTAAGCAGCTGGTTTTTTTAGTTGGAGGTTTTCTTGGCCTGGCGCCAAGGATAATGGAAAAAGCCGATCTAAAACTGTCACTATCTAAAATGACTTTTTCTCATGAGCTGGCCAGGACAGTTCTTCTTGAGCAGGTTTACCGGGCTTTAAGCTTAATCAAAGGTTATGCTTATCCTAAATAACAGGGGGTTACATGCCTGAAAAATTCAAGTTATCCAAAAAAGAAAAAGAGGAATTCAGAAAACTGCTGCTGGAAAGGAAAAGCAGCATAATCAGAAAATTGAGCCAGTTCTACCATGAAAGTAAAGAAATTGAAACTGGCACGGCCCTGGACGTTGTTGATAAGGCTGAAACTTCTTATACGAAAGAGTTTCTCCTGGGATTAACTGATAGTGAACGAGAGCAGCTGCAATTAATCGACCAGGCTCTCGATAGATTGGAAAAAGGTGAATATGGCCTTTGTCAGGTCTGTCATAAAGAGATTGGGAAAAAGCGCCTGCAAATTATTCCCTGGGCGCCATATTGCATAGGCTGTCAGGAGAAGATAGAAGGCGGAACTTCAGGAAAGTGACCATTTTAAAATTGGTTAACCGGCTTACCCAGCCGGTTAAGCTGGCCGTTTTCCCTTCCTTTTGCCAGCTTTGTGGCCAGCTCCTTCTTGAACCTGAGGAAAAAGTGGTCTGCCGCCAGTGCCTGCAGAAAATTGATATCCATCGAGGCCCGGTCTGCCTGGTTTGCGGCCAGTTTCTTTATCACCAAAATAAAATAGATTCAATTTGCCTCGAGTGCCAGAACAGCTTGCCTCCTTATGGACTTCATCGTTCCCTTGGACCATACTCAGGGCGTTTGAAGGAAATAATTATTCTTCTTAAATATAAGGGCAATGAACCTTTGGCTTCTTCTCTGGCTGAACATCTTTACCAGCATTTTGGACCACAGGGAGTACTGGCGGGAATAGATTTAATTGTGCCTGTCCCGCTGCATCGGCAAAAAAAAAGGCAAAGAGGATTCAATCAAGCGGAGCTATTAGCCCGATGGATAGCCAGACTGGCCTGTTGTTCATCTAGCCGCGGGGTGTTGATTAAAACCAGAAATACCCCTACCCAGGTTTCGCTTGAAGCCGGAAAGAGAGAATTGAACTTAAAAGGGGCTTTTGCTGTCAGAAAGAGAGAACTTGTTATGCAGAGGGTTATAATGCTGGTAGATGATGTTTACACCACCGGCTCGACCATCAAGGAATGTACTTTAGCCCTTAAGAAGGCAGGGGCCAGAGAAGTTAGGGCCCTAACTCTGGCCAGAGCCTGAAAAAAAGCCCCTGCCTGAAAAAGGCAGGGGCTCTGGACAATCAAAACTGCTGCCAGTCTTTACTTTGAGGATTTTTCTTCTTCTTTCCCTGCGCTACCTGGCTTGAGGATTTTAACCTTTTTTGGTTTAACTTCCGGTTTCTTAGGCATATGGACTTTCAACAGGCCATTTGCAAACTCAGCATGGATATTCTCATAATCTATATAATTGGGTAGGGTGAATAACCTGAAGAAGGAGCCATAAGCCCGTTCAATTCGATGGTAATTTTCTTCCTTGGTCTCCTTTTCCAGCTTTCTTTCGCCTTTAATGGAAAGAGTATTGTCCTCAACCTTGATTTCAACATCCTTCTCATTAACTCCAGGGAGTTCAGCTGTCAGAACAAGCTCACTCTCTGTTTCATAAATATCAACGGCTGGAGACCAAGTGGCTTGCATCAGTTCAGAATCCTCAAATCGGAGCGTAGGAAAAGCATCCTCAAACAATCTGTTCATCCTGTCACGGAGAACCGTTAAGTCCCGAAATGGATCCCATTTAGTGATGGCCATAGCTTAACCTCCTTTCATAAATTCTTTAGTCATTCATTAATATAATATCGTAGTATCCATTTGTCAAGTATTTTTTAAAAAAAATTTATCTACCCTTTACAATAAGGGTAGCTTCCCCCCTCAATCTGTCTTCAGTAACCTTTAGTGTTAGATTATCAAGATTTCCCCTGATAAATTCCTCATGAACTTTGGTTATTTCCCGGGCAAGAACCACTTCTCTCGGACCAAATATCTCTCTGGCCACTTCCACAAACCGTATGAATTTTCTCATGGGGAGGAAAAAAACCAGAGTAGCTTCTTCTTCTGCCACTTCCTGCAGGAAATTCTTCAATCCGGACCTTTTAGCTGGTGGGAAACCCAGGAAGAGCACTCTATGAGTTGGCAGACCGGAGGCTGACAGGGCAGCCGTTAGGGCACTCGGGCCAGGGATGGGTACAACCTGAATCCTCCGCTCAATTGCTGCTCTGATCAGAGGGAAACCCGGATCTGATATGCCTGGCGTGCCAGCATCTGAAACAAGAGCTATGTCTTTGCCCTGCTCGAGAATTGACATAATAAGTGGAATCTTCTGACTTTCCCGGGGTTGAAAGTACGAAATAAGTCGTTTTTTCAGGCCAAAGGCATTGAGCAGCTTGACTGTCTGGCGGGTATCCTCGCAGGCAATAGCTTCGACTTCGCTCAGGACTCGAAGTGCCCGTTGGGTAATATCCTGGAGATTGCCAATGGGTGTGCTGACTATAAATAAGCGCCCTTTCTGGTCCATTTTATTGCCGGCAGAGGTTATTTTCCCCAGTCATAAGGGTAAAGGAAATCATGGCCGACAGTCCGTTCCGACAGTTTGGCTACGGGGGGCATTTTCCTTTTATATTCAGATTTTCTAATTAATTCAGCCACCTGGCGCACTTTTTTCTCTTCGAGGTCAGTCTTAATAGCCTCTTCTAATGTCATCCGTTCGTCTACCAGTCTGAAAAGGATTTTATCAAGTTCTTCATAACTCAGGCCGATTTCATCTTCATCAGTCTGACCAGGCCAAAGGCCAGCGGTCGGTTTTCGCTTGAGAATTTTCTCGGGTACACCAAGATACCGGGCAAGTTGGCCAACCTGAGTCTTATATAGATCTCCCATAGGATTTATCCCGCAGGCCAGATCGCCATGAATTGTCCCATAGCCTATCAGTAATTCAGTCTTATTGCTCGTCCCGAGAATCATGGCTTTCATCCGGGCTGAATAGTCATAAAGGATTGACATCCGCTCCCTGGCCATCTTGTTACCCCGGAGAACCGGGTTATCGGTCAGATGACTGGAAAAATAGGCTTCAATCTGGGGAGAAATGTCAATTTTTTCAAAGTTTATTCCCAGAATCTTGCATACTTCCTCTGCCAGGCGAACACCTTCCTGATCATAATCTTTAAAGGGCATAATTAGCGCGAAAAGATTTTGTGGCCCGACGGCTTTAACTGCCAGGTAGCTGCAGACCGTAGAATCCAGGCCGCCTGATAGTCCAATGATATTCTGCTCGAAGCCTGCCTTGTGGCTTTCTTCCCTGATAAAATTGGTTAAAACTTTTGTGACGAGAAGGCAATTAATCTTCATCTTGTACCCTGATCAGGCGCCCGAGGGAACGCCAGATAGCCTCAGGACGATCATCTCGCTTATATGGCCTATTTTTTCTGGCTATTCTTATCAGGTCAAGGTTGATTTCCTGAAGTGAAAAGTCCGGTTCAAGATATGGTAATTTAAGATTGAGCTGACCATCAGGTGTGTAAATAAATGACCCACCGGCAAAAGTTGCTCCATCTTCAATTCCCACCCGGTTGCAATAAATCACATAGGCGCTGGAAAAATAAGAAATGGCCTGACCCATCAATTCCCAATTCGGGCTGGATTGGAAGCACTGACTTCCCTCATCAGTTATCCCGCGCCCCGGGGCAGCAGAAACAGCAATAATCAGGCCTGCCCCGTCGGCCATCAAGCAATAGCTTGAGCTATAATGCAGGAAATCACGGCAGATGAGCAACCCGGTCCTGTTTGATCCAATCGGAAAAGCCCTGAAATCATGTCCTCTGGCGAAAAAACGAGCCTCTTCAAACATGCCTGAAGTCGGCAGGAAAACCTTTCGATGAATATGAGCTATTTTCCCCAGAGACAAATAGGCAGCCGAGTTATAAAATATGCCTGGGTTTTCTCTTCTTTCTTCGACCAGGCCGATGACCAGATCGATGTCCTTTGAGGCGGCCAGTAGCCTGGCCATAACTTCTGAACTATCGGGTCTGATAGCAACTTCTGGCACCAGATCTTTAAGAGAATAGCCGGTCAGGCTGAGTTCCGGAAAAATGATAAGCTCCGCTTTTTCCTTGACTGCTTTCTCGATAAGTTCGAGATGCCTTTCCAGATTCTTATCGACCCGGCCAAGGACCGAACTAATTTGAGCAATAGCCACTTTCATAAGAGAAAAATAACATAAAATAATGGCTTCTGTCCAATTCCTGCTATAATTAGCATATCTTTCATCTTTAAAAAGTTGCAAAAATGATAGTTATCTTATAAATTATAAGCAAGTCAACCAGGTATAATCAGTGCAGCATATCGCATCTTTTTTAAAAGATATTTATTTTCAGGAGAAAAGCGGGCGTCTTGTTATAAAAAGAAAAGAGATTGAAAAATACATTTTTTTCATTAAAGGGAAGCCATTTCAGGTCAAGACAAACGTTAAATCGGAAAGATTGGGCGAAATCCTTTTTAAACTTCAAAAAATTCAACAGGAAACCTTTGCCAAGATAGATGATTATATTGAAGCTAACCAGCCTCTGGGTGAAAGCCTGAAAAAGAGTGGAGTAATAAAAGAAACTGACCTCAGAGAGGCCCTATCTTTTCAAATCAGAGAGGCTTTCTTAAATGTCTTCGATTATTTTGATGCTGATATTTCTTTTCAAGAACGATCAGACCTCAAGCTGCCAGCTGAGTTTCCGGATGTTGATATTCCATTTATAATCGATTATGGCATTCGCCGGATGAAATATGAGGTCTCCCTGCAGAAATTTTTTACCGGGAAAAAAGTCGTCCTAAAGAACACTAAATATGCTTATCTTTTAACTGACGAAGAGAAGAGCTTGCTTCAGCATTTTTCTACCGCACAGGAAATAGAAAAAATGTCGCGGCCGGCGGGATTCTCTCCGGATAGTTTTTTCCGTAGTCTATACCTTTTTTATTGTCTGGATATGATTGAGGTCTTGGGATCCGATAAAACTTTTAGGAAGGATAACCGTGAGAAAGAAAAAAATAAAAATCAAGAGATGGGAGAAATCGAAGATCGTCTTGAGGAACTAAAAGAAATAAAGGCCAGCTTAAAGACAAAAAATTTTTATGAGCTGCTTGGTGCTAGTCGGACAGCAACTGACGAAGACATAAAAAGAGCCTATTTCAATCTTGCCCGTAAATATCATCCTGACCGCTTCAACCAGCAGGTCAAGGATACTTCACTGATTAATGAAATATTCAACAGTCTAACTAATGCTTACCGGATTTTGATCGATCCTCAGAAACGAAAACAGTATGATTCTCAGCTAAGCACTGCCGGCCCGGACTCGGCTGAAGATCAGACCAAAAAGGCGGACATCAAGTATCGCCAGGCCAGGACTTTATTTAACCAGGGTATGTATGAAGAAACCATTATTTTTCTGGAGGAGGCCATTCGTCTCCGGCGGGGGAAAGCTGAATATTTCCTGCTGCTGGCCATGGCAGAATCAAGGCTGGATGCCTATAAAAAAAAGGCAGAGCAGGATTTTCTTCAGGCTATTGAATTACAGCCATGGAATGCCGACGCCTATCTGGGATTGGGCATACTCTATATGAATGAAGGGTTGAAAATAAAGGCCAGAAAGCAATTAGAAAAAGCGCTTGAAATAGATCCCGATCGGCCGCAGGTCAAAACTCTAATAGCTGAACTCGATAAGAAGGAAAAGAAAACAGGACTTAAGTCAATTTTAAATCTCGATTTTTCTGATCTCTTCAAAAAGAAAAAATAACTTAACTCTGGCCAAGAAGAGCTAGAAATTCCCTTTCATTTATAATTTTGACACCAAGTTCACTGGCCTTTTCCAGTTTCGAGCCAGGTTCTTCGCCCACCACCAAATAATCTATCTTACGGCTGACCGAGGAAAAGACATTTCCTCCAAGCTGTTCTATTTTTTCCTTGGCTTCATCCCTGGTCATGGAAGATAGGGTGCCAGTCAGAACAAAGGCAAGTCCCTCCAGAGGTCGGGGACGGGTCTCTTTTTCTATCTCTTTAAACTTTAAGCCTGATTCTTTTAGTTCTTTCAGCAGGTCTTTATTTTCTGGCTGGGCAAAGAAGAAAACGATGCCTTTAGCCACCTCCGGACCAATGCCCTCAATTTGCATCAGGTCTTCTTCCCCGGCGGCAGCCAGCCGGTCCAGGTCATTATACTGGCGGGCCAGTGTTTGGGCCATCTTTTCTCCAATATGCCTGATGCCGAGGGCAAAAATCAACCGCCACAGTTCTCTTGACTTTGACTCTTCGATCTGGTCGAGAAGATTACGGGCACTTTTTGGTCCCATTCTTTCCAGCTGGACAAGGTCTTCATATTTCAAACGGTAAAGGTCGGGGATTTTATTGACCAGACCAGAAGCCAGCAGTTGATCGACCAGAGCTTCCCCCAGCCCTTCAATATTCATGGCTCGCCTCGAGGCGAAGTGGATGATGGATTCTCGGATTCTGGCCGGGCAGGAGGGATTGAGGCAGCGAGAGATGGCTTCATCTTCTTCTTTATAAAGGGCAGAATGGCAGACCGGGCACTTTTTGGGCCAGACAAATGGTTTTTCCTGGCCAGTTCTTCTCTCTTTCATCACTGAAACGATATGAGGAATGACATCGCCGCTTCTTTCCAGCAGGACGTAGTCGCCAATACGAATGTCCTTTCTTTTGAGCTCTTCTTCATTATGTAACGTGCAGCGGCTGATGGTTGTCCCGGAAATCTGGACAGGCTCAAGTATCGCTACCGGCGTCAGAGCGCCAGTTCTGCCCACCTGGATAATGATATCTTTTATCCTGGTGGTGGCCTGTCTGGCTGGAAATTTAAAAGCAATTGCCCAGCGAGGCGATTTGGCTGTGGCCCCGAGAGCCTGCCGCTGCCGGGTAGAATTGACCTTGACCACGATGCCATCAACATCATAATCAAGGCTGTCTCTTTTTTCTGTCCATTCCTGGTGATAGCGGATAACTTCTTCCATATTCTGGCAAAGCCGGGAGTGGGGGTTTATCTTAAAACCGAGCTTCTTTAGTTGCTGCAAGTTTTCCCATTGAGAAGGCATTTCCTGGCCGCTGATAAAAATAAAATAGAGAAAAATATCAAGATAACGCCGGGCGACTTCCCTCGGATCGAGCAGCCTGATCGAACCAGCAGTTGCGTTTCTGGGGTTGGCAAAAAGCGGTTCTCCGTTTAATTCCCGCTCCTCATTGATTTTTTTGAATGAATTATAAGGCAGATAAACTTCTCCCCTGACTTCGACATCATCAGTCAAGGGAATAGTCAGTGGCAGGCTATGAATAGTCTTGACCTGGGCAGTAACATCATCACCTCTGAAACCATCGCCTCTGGTCACTGCCTGCTGGTATCGTCCTCCGTTATAGCGGATGGACATACTGATGCCATCAATTTTCAGTTCAGCCACATATTCGATCTTTTCACCGGGGAGAAGCTTTCTTACTCGCTCATCAAATTCCTTTAAACCGTCAACATTATAACAGTTCTCAATACTGAGCATCGGCCAGCGATGTTCAACAGTTGGAAAACCTTCGACTGGTTGCTCACCAATGCGCTGGGTAGGGGAATCGGGATTAATGAACTCGGGGAAAGCCTCTTCCAGGCTTTTGAGTTCAGCCATTAACCGGTCAAATTCATAGTCGGAAATCTGTGGGTCGTTATCTACATAATACTTTTTTTCATGATATAAAATTTGCTGTCTGAGTTCAGCGATCCTCTTTCTGGCTTCTTCCCGGGTCAGCTTTTTTCTCATCGTGCCCCCTCCTTTTCCGTTTTTATCGTAGATATTTTATAGAAAAAGGGGCAAAGAGTTAAGTTTAAATCTACTGGATTAGCTTTTCCTCCAGGAACAATTAAAAGCTAATAATGATCGTTATCTTTGTTATCTGATTATTTTATTTAACGCCCAGCCTCTTCTTGGTTTCTTCGATGAGCTGGTTGAATTTGTTAATAGCGGCTTGCTGCTGCTTTTTCAGGCTTTCAATTTCGGCTTTCTTAGCCTCAATATCACCGAGAAATTCTTTCATCTTTTGTTTATCCCTATCTGATAGATCTTCTTCACTCTTGCCACCAAACCGTTCATTGAAGATCTGGGTCAGCTCTTCCAGCTCTTTAGCCTTATTCTGTAAAGCAAGGACAGTCTCGTTGTATTTAAGGTCTTTATTCATGGTGTAATAGAGACTTTCAGCCATCTTCATCGCTTGCTGAGAATTAGGATTAGGAAGAAGAGCTGCTTCCAGTGAATAGCGGACAGCTTCATTGACCAGCGAAGGATCGCTTTGGGCTTTTTTAGCCAGAATAACGGCTATAGAAAAAGCTACTTCCCCACTCTTTTTCTTATTATAGGCTTCCTTCAAAAAGGTCAAGGCTTCATCATTTTTGTTAGCCTTGACTAACAACTGACCGAGGAGAAGGGCATCATTGGGGTCTTTACTCTGATTATAGATTGCCCGGTAAACCTTTTCGGCTTCGGTATAATTTTTGGCCTCATAGAGCTCTTTGCCCATTTTTTTCAAGGGAGCCAGAACTTTCGGGTCTTTAAGCAATGAATAGGCTGTCAGGTAGGCCTCAATAGCCCCGCTGGTATCCTTGGCCTTTTCCGCTGCGCTGGCCAGGGTCAAATAGCCAGCACCGATCATTTTATTCCACTGATCAGGATTAGCCCCTTCCTTATTTTTGTTCGTCTTGGCCAGATTAATCACCTGATTGGCATAATTTTTGGCTTTATCCAGATTCTGGCCCTGATAAGCGTAGATCCCGCTCAAGGTTAACAAGACCTGACATTTGGTCGTATCATCCAGTCCTCCCACGCTGAGCGCTTTTTCTCCATAAGTAATTGTCTCTTCGACCGTTTTGGTTTTACAGGGGGCCAGACACAGGTTGGCATAAGCATAATTTTCATAGGTTGTACCCTTTCCAGCATAAGTATTAACATAATTTTTCAACAATTGAACTCGCTGGCAGGGATCACTGGTTTGCATGGCTTTAATATAGGCTTCGTCAGCTGAATTTTGGGCCAGAGCCAGGCTGCTGGCCACAACTAAAAGCAAAAACAGCAGCTGAATTTTTTTCATCTCCAAACCTCACATTTAAATTAATTTGCTAATTATCTTGCCCTTAATCAAGCAAAAAGTCAATTGTTTTAAAATATAGATTTAACACTTAATCTCTTAGCGGGCAATCCTGACCGGACAGTTATTAGACTTAGTTTTTTTACTCATATATAATTAAAACAAAATCAGAGACAAAAAAGATGCAGTATTTTGAGCAATTTTTTCTGGCTGAGACGGGGTTGAAACTCAAAATAAATGTGACCCTGTCAGCTTATTCAAGCTTTAAGATAGGCGGTCCTGCCCGCTATTTTATTGAAGTCGCCAATCTTGATCAACTGATAAAAGCGATGTCGGCGGCCGGTCAATGGCGGTTTCCTTTCTATCTTATTGGTGGTGGCAATAATCTTCTTTTTGATGATGCCGGCTTCAACGGATTGATCATCAGAAATAAAGCGTCGGCCATTAATTACCTGGTTGACCGGCAGCTGCTCGAAGTTGATTCTGGCAGTGATCTTCAGCAACTTGTCAGATTTGCCGTTTCTTCAGGATTAAGCGGACTGGAATTTCTGGCTGGCATCCCGGGGACCGTGGGCGGAGCCATTTATGGCAACGCCGGTGCTTTTGGACAGGCTATCGGGGAGAAGGTGTCCGAAGTATTAATTTTCAACAGCGAGGAACAACCGGTTTCTCTGAGCCAGTCTGCCCTGGGATTTGGCTACCGGTCCTCTAATTTCAAAAAAAATCATCAAACAATTCTTAAAGCTTTTTTGACTGTTGGGCCAGGTGATAAAAACGAAATTAACCGCCAGATTAAGGACTATCTTGAGCAACGTTCAGGCAAGCACCCCCCGCGCTCGGTGGCCTGTGCCGGCAGTTATTTTAAAAACCCTGTTCTGCCCGATGGCCAGAAAGTAGCAGCCGGCCTCTTGCTTGAGAAATCAGGTGCCAGGGGAATGCAGGTTGGGCGGGCAGCGGTTTATTCCGGCCATTGCAATTTTATCATTAACCTGGGCGGAGCAACGGCCTGTGACGTTAAGGAATTAGCTAGTCGCCTTCAGGAAAAGGTTCACGAAAACTATGGACTCTGGCTGGAAGAAGAAGTTATTTTTGTTCCAGCAGACGCTTCAATGCTTTGACCTTTGAGGCACTGAGCCCTCTCTTCTCAGCCATTTTTAGGGCTTCCAGAGACATCAAACGGTAGAGTTTTTCCAGATCAGGTTTTTGAGAAATAACTTTCAAATGCTCTCTGACCGTTTCCAGGTCGCCTCTCAATACCGGACCGGTAAGACTCCGTTCACATCCAAGTTCTATGACATTAAGAAGTGTTCTGTTAAGGAGAGGATAGATAACCTCAAGATAAGCTTTTTCCTCCAGGCCGAGAAGCTTGAACAGGTCTTTAACTTCTGAGAGGAGAACGACCATAAAATTAGAAGCCATGGAGCAGGCCAGATGATATAAAGCCTTATTTTCAGGAGAAATTAAAATCACTCCAGCCTGAAGCTTTTTGGCCAGAGATTGGCCAAGCCCTAGAGCTTTCTGGTTGCCTTCCAAACCGAAAAAAATACCCCGGAAAATATCCGGATTGGCCCTGCCGGTAGCGAAGGTTTGTATCGGATGCATAGAAGCGACATAGGCTCCCTGTCTGGCCAGGGGTAGGAGTACGCTAGACGAAACAGCGCCGCTGGTATGGAAAATATATTTGCCGCCAAGGTTAAGGTCTGAAAGCTCATTTGCAACTTCAGCAATTAACCCGTCTGGAACACAGATAAAAGTTATCTCTGCCGCCTCCGCTGCCTGGCGGTTATCCCGGGTAGTTTTTCCCTGTTTAATTCTTCTTTTTGCCTGTCTGGCGGCCTCTGAATTACAGTCTGATATATATTTCAGCCTGTAACATTTATTGACCAGAGCCAGACCTAAGGAGACTCCAACTTTTCCAGCCCCGATTAAAGAAAAACTTTTCATTTTCGGCCAAAAAGCTCAGTCCAGAGTGAAATCTCAAGGGGAGTCGAATCATCACCCTGTTTCTCGAGTTCACGGCTGGCCCGGTTGTCTTTTAAAATCTGTTTTAGTTCCTTCAAAAATTCCTGGCAGTTAATAGATTTGACACCGTGCTGCCTGGCCATCTCCCTTACACCCCGGTCAGAGCTAACTACCTGATAATACCGTCGGTCTTTTTTCAGGCTGAGCAACTCTTCAATTAACTCGTCGGCTGATTGGCCTGGTTCCGGAAACAGGATAGTGAATTTAGAATTGAGTTGAATATGCCGATCATCTTCCGGTGGGCGGCCATCAAAAACCAGAAAAACCCTTGATTTTGTTGCTTTCTGAAAAAGCAGAAGACGGCCGATAAGCTGGCTGCGGCTCGAGATATCATATTTAAAATAGGGATCAGCCTGTCCCATCAGGTTATTGCCGTCGATCAGATAAGCCATTTATCCCCTTTTTATTAATTGTTTGAATGCTCTTTTCTGATGGCTGAACTGTCCAGCCTGCTTAACCCGGCGGCCAGCCGAGGCCACGGCCACCAAGCAGGTGAACATGGAGATGATATACCTCCTGCCCGGCATCTGGTCCGGTATTAATTACGAGTCTGAAGCCGCTTTCGGCCAGCCCTTTATCTCGAGCTATTTTTCTGGCAGCCAGCAGAATATAGCCGAGAAGGTTTTGATCATTTTCTTCCGCCTCTTTCAGTGAAGCGATATGTCTTTTGGGTATGATTAAGAGGTGAACTGGAGCCTGGGGCTTTATATCTTCGAAAGCCAGCACCTGTTCATCTTCATAGACTAATTTTGAAGGTATCTCTTTATTAATGATGTGGCAGAAAAGACAATCAGTCATGATTTTACCTCCGCCTTTTTGTAATTATTGTTATTGTTGTTTATAAAACGCTCTATTTTGACCCCGAGCTGACGAAGTTTCTCTTCGATTTTCTCATAGCCGCGATCGAGGTGTTCAATCTCATTGATGGTCGTCTGACCGGTAGCTATCAGTCCGGCCAGAACCAGGCAGGCTGAAGCCCTTAGGTCAGTGGCCATTACTTCTGCTCCGGAGAGAGGGGTCTTGCCTTTGATAATAGCTTTGTCCCCCTCGATTTCGATGCAGGCTCCAAGACGTAACAACTCATTGGCATGAGAAAAACGCCGGTCAAAAATAGTTTCAGTAATTATGGAACGGCCATTAGCTTGAGTCATTAACACCATAAACTGAGCCTGCATATCAGTGGGAAAGCCAGGATAGGGAGCCGTCGTTATATCCAGAGGTTTTATTTCCTCAGAGCCTTTGACTCTTAAAATATTGCGGTCAGATTGTTCGACCTGGCTACCGGCAATGACCAGTTTATTTGTGATGGCTTCGACGTGCTGTGGCTCAACTTCCTTTAGAACCAGATCTCCTCCGGTCAGGGCCGATGCTACCATGAAAGTGCCAGTTTCAATACGGTCAGGAATGATCCGGTGTTTAACGCCTCCGAGCTGCCTGGCCCCGGTGATTCTCAGAGTTTCTTCTCCGATCCCGTCTATTTTAGCTCCCATCTTAACCAGCAGCTCACATAGACTGACCACTTCTGGCTCGAGAGCACAATTTTTTAGGATGGTTTCACCCCTGGCCAGGCAGGCCGCCATGACCAGATTTTCGGTTCCAGTCACCGTCTTTTTTTCCAGTTCAATTTCCGCACCTTTAAGCCTTTCTGCCTCAGCTATGATGTAACCATGCTCAATCTTCAGGTTGGCTCCAAGTTTCTGCAAGCCGCTGATGTGCAGATCAACCGGCCTGGTACCAATGGCACATCCACCAGGCAAAGCGACTGTTGCCCGGCCGCTTCTGGCCAGTAACGGGCCCAGGACGAGAATTGAAGCCCTCATAGCCCGAACAAGCTTATAAGGAGCCTGAGTCGATTTAATTTTTTTTACTTCCAGATTAAGAGTTTTGTAGCCCTCGTCGAGATGGTAGGTAGCGCCCAGCTCGCTAACTAAAGTCAGCATGGTATGGACATCTTTAACCAGGGGAACATTGGTTAGTTCCACTCTATCTTCAGTCAGAAGGCAAGCTGCTATGGCTGGCAGGACGGCATTCTTGGCGCCGCTAATGGTGACCTCGCCCCGCAAACAGTATGGTTTTTCGGTATAGATTCTTAAAGCTTCCATGCTCAGATTTTAGTTTAGCTGGCAGCAAAATTCAAACAGAAACCTAATTTAATTCCAGATCAGTTGAGTTCTAAACCCAAGGATTATTTAACCGAAGATAAAATCTCAATTAAAATAACCAATAAAAAAAGGGCTGCCCATCGGGGCAGCCCTTTGTCGACAAATTCTAGAAGATTAACTTCAGGCTTTAGGGGCTTGCTGAGAAGCAATTAATTGCTCTACCCATTCAGTCGTAATGCTCTTTGGTCTTTCAATTGGTAGGCCAAGGCCTCTGTCCCAGACCAGCTGAGCCAGAACTCCCATAGCTCTCGATACACCAAAGAAAACGGTGTAAAAATCGTATTCTTTTACTCCATAATGCCAGAGCAGACAACCAGAATGAGCATCAACATTTGGCCAGGGATTTTTAGCTTTGCCATGTTTCATCAAAATATCGGGGGCAACTTCAAAAACCAGGCTGACAACTTTAAAGATTTCATCGTCGGGCAGGTGCTTGAGGGCAAATTCTCTCTGGGCTATAAATCTCGGGTCAGTTTTGCGGAGAACAGCATGGCCGTAGCCGGGGATAACTTTACCAGCATTGAGTGTATCCCAGATGTACTGGCTAATCTGTTCTCTGGTCGGGGTGCTGCCAAGTTTTTCCATCAGTTCCATGATCCAGCGCAGAACCTCCTGGTTGGCCAGGCCGTGCAGTGGTCCAGCCAGGCCGGTCATCGAAGCTGATAAGGAATAACAGGCATCGGAGAGGGCTGAACCAACCAAACGGCAGGTATGAGCGGAGACATTGCCGCCTTCATGGTCGCAGTGAAGAACAAGATAAAGCCTCATTAAATCCTTAAAAGCGGGATCATCGGTTACGCCCAGCATGTGGGCAAAATTTGCGCCCCAGTCTAATTTCGGATCGGCCGGGATGTGTTGGCCGCCTTTGTAGGTGCGGCGGTAAATATAAGCGGCGACAGCTGGCAATTTAGCCAGAATGTTCATCGTGTCTTCGTACATCGGATCCCAGTAATCAAGCTTGTGAACCCCCTGCCGATATCTTTCAGCAAAAACGGAATCTTTTTGAAGCTGCAGGATGGCTATAGCAAATTGGGTCATGGGATGAGTATCAACAGGTAAGGTCCTAAGAACATCGATCAGATATTTAGGTAGCTCGCTTCTCTTTTGCCAGTCTTCTGTTATTTCCTGGCACTCTTCATAAGTTGGGATATCACCGGTCAGCAGGAGATAAAACATTCCTTCAGGTAGGGGTTCTTCGCTGCCTGGGGCTTTCGGCAGCTTTTCCCTGACCTCAGGGATGGTATAACCGCGGAAGCGTATGCCTTCATTCGGATCGAGAGAAGAGCATTCCCAGATCATGCATTTGACTCCGCGCATGCCACCATAAGTTTGACCGATAGTGACATCTGAAATTTTGAGTTCCCCATGCTCCTTCTGGATCTTCTGAATCCGTTCACGCATGGGCATCAGTTTGGAAACGAACTTTTCTTTTAAATTAGCCATTCAGAAACCTCCTTCGGGCTATAAATTGCCAGTTAACCTATATAGTATTTCGAGGCAGAATATAACATTTCATTTAAATTCAAGTCAATTAGAATTTTTCTCCGGTTTTCTTAATGCTTGATTTTTTTGATTAGGACTAATATTCTTCCTTTTATCAAACCTTTATAGATATAAATATGAGGCCTGAAAGGAGAAACAAATGGGTGCGTTGGTAATTCTTTTGATAATTGTTGGGCTTCTTCTTATTATGGGGATAGCTATCTATAATAGCCTGGTCGTCCTGAGGAACCGTTGCGATAATGCCTGGGCTCAAGTTGATGTTCAGTTAAGGCGGCGTTATGATCTGATACCCAATCTGGTGGAGACGGTTAAAGGTTATGCCAAGCATGAAAGAGAAGTTTTTGAAAAAGTTACAGAGGCGAGGACCAAAGCTATCAATGCTCAAACCGTCAAAGAACAGAGTGAAGCAGAAAACGTTTTAACCGGTGCCTTAAAATCACTTTTTGCTGTCGTTGAAAATTATCCAGAACTGAAAGCTAACCAAAATTTCCTCCTGTTGCAGGAAGAGCTAGCCGGCACGGAAGGTAAGATTGCTTATGCCCGGCAATTCTATAATGATACCGTCATGAAATTCAATATGAAGCAACAGGTGTTCCCCTCTAATATCATTGCGGGCATGTTCGGCTTTAAACCAAAAGAATATTTTGAAATTGGAGAGCCGGAGGCGCGTGGCCCGGTTAAAGTTTCATTTTAAGCATCAGGCGAAATCGCTGTGACCTGTTATTTTAGGAATGGCTGAAAATATTTTTATCTCATGTATGAGCAAATAACAGCTAATAAAGTCAAATCTATTTTTCTGGTTTTATTTTTTGCCGCTTTCGTTTTTCTGGTCGTCTGGGCTTTTGAGCAGGTAACCGGCTGGGGCGAGGGTGGGTTTGTATTTGCCCTGATTATAGCTTTATCAATGGCTGTCGGGGGATATTATTCAAGCGATAAAATTGTGCTGGCCATCAGCCGGGCACGACCGGTAACCAAAGAGGAATATCCTTATCTTTTTAACACGGTAGAAGGACTGGCCATTGCTGCCGGTATTCCTGCACCACGATGTTACGTTATTGATGATAGCGCCCCGAATGCTTTTGCCACCGGCCGGAATCCTCAGCATTCAGTCATATGTGTTACCACCGGCCTGCTCCAGAAGATGAATCGCCTTGAGCTGGAAGGAGTCATTGCTCACGAGATGTCTCACATCAAAAACTATGATGTTTTGCTCCAGACAGTGGCCGTAGTCATGGTGGGAATAGTCGCTCTTTTATCTGACTGGATGTTGCGCAGTTTCTGGTGGGGCGGAGGCCGGAAGAGAGACCGGGAGAAAGGCGGAGGCAGTGCAGGCGTGATTATTTTTACTCTCGGACTGGTGCTGGCTATTCTATCTCCCCTTGTAGCGCAGTTGATTCAGCTGGCCATTTCCAGGCGGCGTGAATTTCTGGCCGATGCCAATGGAGCCATGCTAACCAGATATCCGGCTGGCCTGGCTTCAGCTCTGAAGAAACTGGCGGCTGATCCGGAGCCGCTGGAAGTGGCTAACAAAGCGACTGCACATCTTTACATCGTGAATCCACTGAAGAATGTCAAGGGCCGGGTTAATAAGCTGTTCAGTACTCATCCGCCGGTTGAGGAACGTATTGCCGCTCTGGAAAAGATGTCTTTTGAAAAAGCTAAAGGCTCCTGATTTTTACAGGATTGCCATAAAAAATTTAAGGCAAAAGGATTTAAACCGCCTCAGACCGAAAGCGGCTTGCAACTTAGGTGGTCTTTGTTTATAATTTACTCGCCCAGAGCGGGGTCGTAGTTCAGCTGGTTAGAACGCCGGCCTGTCACGCCGGAGGTCGCGAGTTCGAGCCTCGTCGGCCCCGCCATTTTATTTTTCTTATTCCGCGTATTTCCCCCTTTTTGGAAATTTAAACCATCAGAAGCAAAAGCAGAGGTAAATAACTGCCTGTCGGGCTGCCAGGCATTAATGTCGAATCGAAGACTTATGGTGGCTGATAACCTCTTTCTTTAATTCCTTTTGTGTGTTATAAATAAATCTAGAAAATTCAGGAGGAACCGATGCCTGATAAAACCAAGATTATGGTTATAGATGATGATCCGGCTATCTGTGTTTCAGTCAAAGCCATTCTGGAAGCCAGTGGCTATGAGGTTTTCACGGCGTTAAGCGGAAAAGAAGGGCTTGAGCTGTTCCATCAGGTCCGGCCGGATGTCGTTCTGTGTGATATGATGATGGAAGATATTGATGCTGGTGCTAAAGTGGCCGGAGTGATCAAGAAAGAGCAACCTGAACTGCCAGTGTTTTTGCTGAGTACTATAGGAGATGCGACGGCCAGGACTATTGGTCTTGATGAATTGGGGTTTAACGGTGTCTTCCAAAAACCGGTCAATTTTGACTTGCTCCTCAGCGTACTTGAAAAGCATAGAAAAAAATCCTGAGGAGCCTGCGTCTGCTTACTTAGCTATAAAATGAGCATTTCCCTTGCTGACCTTTTCCGGCACAACTTAGACCCGGAAGCTTTTTGTCGGGAAGTCAGAAAGCTTGAGGGTAACTTTGATCTGAGCAGCCGCGAGATGGCAGACCTAGGACAGGCTTATTTCGAACTACATCCGGAGAAATTTGTTAGAAGAGATCTGGATGAAGTCAGACTTGGTTATCAGCTGACCAGATGCTGCTTGCTGGAAAAAGCCCTGGCTGGGCTGCCAGATGAAATTAAAAGTGTTTTCAGGCAGGCATTTGACCAGCCTGAGTCTATCGCCAACCTGATAGAAGAGTATGCCCGCTCAGAAGAGCGGCAGCTTCTTGTTTCTTCCTTTAATCGCCTTCAGGGTTCGCTAGACGAGCTGAAGTTGTCTATAGATGAATTGCCCAAAGGTATGATAAAGGAGAGATTTCTGGGAGGAATCTCAACTCTTTATAATACCAGATATCTTTTGAACCTTTTTATCTCACGTCTGAGTGTTAATAGTTTACAAGATTAGATTTTTCTGGTATTTTTGATTTTAATACGCAAGAGAAAAAAGAACATAGTTCTCAAGACCTGACTGCCGAGGAGAAAGAGAGTGTCTTATTATCGAGGTATATGCAACTTTTGCGGTACCGGTTGTGGCCACCTTTTGCGGGTGGAAGGCAACCGGGTACGAGGTGTTTATCCCCTGTCCGGTCATCCTTTAAGCCATGGCCGGCTATGTGTCCGCGGTTGGCATATTCATGAACTCCTTCAGACGGAGGATAGAATTACTCAGCCGCTCATCAAAGACGGAGGACATTTCAGGCAGGTTTCCTATGGGGAAGCTCTTAATTTTGTGACTGAAAGGATAAGGGGCATACCTGGCCATGAGGTAGCTTTCCTTGGTTCTCCCCGGTCTTCCAATGAAGAGAATTATCTTTTAGGTAAATTCGCCCGGGGAGTCATTAAAACTAATAATCTAAGCCTGTCCTCGGACGCCGGGCAGGAAGAAAGTGCCCGGGTGCTCCTTGAAGGCTGTGGCTGGCCAGCCATGACCGGTACGCTGGCTGAATTGAGACAGGCTGATTTTATTTTAGTAGTGGGCGGCGACTTGACCAAACAGAATCCCATTATCGCCAGCGAAATCCACCATGCCCATCGAGCCGGGTCTTTCCTGGCCACCATTTCTCCTCGGAAGACCCAGATGGCGAGACTTAGTCAGCTTCATCTGCGACCAAGGCCGGGAACAATTTTTTGCCTGCTCCAGGGTTTAGCCAGGATTCTGACGGATGAGAATAAAATTGATGCTGACTATTTGTCAAGGTTTACGGCTAACAGCCAGAGCTTTCTGAAAGAGTTGAAACAGGTCGAAATTGATCAGGTTGTGGAAGCGACCGGGATAGAAAAAGAGCAGATTGTCAGCCTGGCAAAAAGGCTGGCTGAATCAGATTCAGCCTGTGCTTTTTATCCGACCGGGGTCCAGAGTCTTGATAGCAGGACAATTGCTGCCCTTTTTAACCTTTTCCTCTTAGCCGGAAAAATTGGCCGGCGTGGCAGCGGCTTGAATCCAGTGACAGGGATCAGCAATCTTCTTGGCAGTTATGACATGGGGCTTTCGCCTGTCTTCCTCCCCGGTTATGCTCCTTCCGGAGATGAGAGGGAGTGGGAAAAACTGGAAAATTTCTGGCAAACCAAGCTTGACCGCTGGCCAGGAAAGAATGTTGATGCCTGTTTGTCAGAAGGGGAATCTATCAAAGCTCTTTTTGTTGTTGATCATGATGAAGAGATAATCCGGCATGTTAACCGGATTAAACAACTTGATTTAATAGTCTATTTTGGTGCTTATGGGAATCCTTTCGCTTCTCTGGCCCATATCATTTTTCCGCGAACGAGTTATGCCGAGGGTGATGGGACATATACTAATTCTGAACGGCGAGTTCAACTGGTTAAGAAAAAAATCGATCCGCCGGCTGATGTCCGGCCCTTATGGGAAACACTAACCTCTATGGCCAGGGCTCTCGGGCATGATTGGAACTATCGTTCGACCGAAGATATCATGGACGAGATAAGCCAGTTGGTTCCTTATTATTCCGGTCTGACCTATGAAAAGCTGACGACCCGGCTTGGCCTGAAATGGCCTTGTGATGATCTTCATCCTGAGGGTACTGACTGCCTCCTGGCTGAAGAAGCTGGCCACAGCTTTCAATTTATCCAGGCTGACCAGCCCGGTGAAAGGCTGGCTTTCGACCAGGAGATTGAGAAAGATTTTCCTTTTAAATTAGTGGTAGGGAGAAGCAATTATTTCTGGCACCAGAATTCTGTTATGAAAAGGACTTTTATTCCCAAACGCGAATATAATGCCCTCCTTCTTCTCTATCCCAAAGGTTTTGTAGAAATTTCGGAAGAGGATGCCAGTCGTCTTGGTATAAGAGAGAAGCAGCCGGTCAGGGTAGTGGCTGAATCAGCTGAAGTCAGGCTGGCAGCCAGAATTTCACGCGATATTCTTCCCGGGATGCTTTACATTCCTTACTTTATTGATGAGATGATTCCTGAATTTCTTCACCGGCAGGTAGCTGATCTCGAAAAGAATGAGGAGTTTTTCCTGCCTGTCCGGTTGGAAAAGGCGGTGTGAACTATGTACTGGCTGAAGAAAGAGCAGTTAGAGCTTCTGGTTAAAAAACTGGCCGAGGAGTATAAAATTTTTGGTCCGCGACATGACCGCGTGTCGGATGAGGTGATTTTTGATCATCTAACCGATCTATCCGAACTGGACTTGCAGGCGGCAATTCCTTATAATCCGCCGAAGTTCATTCTATTTCCTCATTTTGAAGAAATCCTCAAATATCGTTATGAACCAGAGACAAAGGAAGTCAGGATTGAACAAATAAATCTTCTTGAGCCAAAGGCTCTGATTGGTTTGAGATCCTGCGACCTGACTGGCTTACTCTGTCTTGACCGCTTTTTCCTCGGTCAGGAATATGTTGATGAATTTTATCTGGCACACAGGAAAAAATTGTTTATTATCTCCAACACCTGTATCCGGCCTTTCCCCCAGTGTTTTTGTGTCTGCACAGACAGCGGGCCGGCCGCTAAAGATGGTTTTGACCTTGATCTGACTTTTACCGGGCGGGACTATCTGGTCGAAGCTGGCTCAAAGAAAGGCCAGGTTTTAATTGATGAACTCGGGTTGGCAGAAGCCGGTCCCGAAGCATCAGCTCTTAAGAAAAAAATTATAGACAATTCTGTCTCCTCATTTGATAGCTTTGCTTTAGAAAACAAAGCCTGGATTTCTCGGGCAACCAACCGCCTGACGACCGGTTTTATTAAACCTGAAGTCTGGGAATACATTGGTAATCAGTGCTTTGAATGCGGGGCCTGCTCTTTTGTTTGCCCAACCTGTTCCTGTTTCAATATTGAAGATGCTAACCTGGAAAGCAGCGAGACCGACCGGTTAAGAACGTGGGATTCCTGTTCATTTGAAGGTTATACAAAAATGGCTGGCGATAATAATCCCCGAAAGCCAGTCGAAGACCGCCGGAACAAAAGGTTCTTCTGTAAATTATCTTATTCCCAATCGAAAAAATATCTGCGGCCTGGTTGTGTTGGCTGTGGTCGCTGTGCCCGTGTCTGCCCCGGAGATATAGGGTTGCCCAATGTTGTAACCTATATCAGGCGTGAAATCACGGGAGAATCTGGAGAATAAAAGCTATGGACAAAAACCTAATGCCAATTGTTTCTATTCCGGAAATAGCCACTATCGTTGACATCCGTGATGAAATAGAAGATGTTAGAAGTTTTTATTTTACCCTGGATCGGCCGGAAATTGAGCAGGCTTTCCAGATACGTTCGGGCCAGTTTATCATGTGCACAGTTTTCAGGGCCGGCGAATTTGCTGTTTCTTTGCCTTTCAGCCCGGAGAATGACCGGAAGCACATTTCCGTCAGGAAAGTAGGCAAGGTGACTGCAGCCCTTCATCAGCTGGAACCCGGAGATAAAATCGGGATCAGGGGCCCATTCGGCAATGGCTTTCCTTTTGAAGAAATAAAGGGAAGCAATATTATCTACGTGGCGGGAGGAATCGGCCTTATTCCCCTGCGATCGTCAATTATCCATGTTCTTCAACATCGTCAGGATTTTGGTCGGGTCATTCTGGTTTATGGAGCCAAAAGCTCTAAAGAACTGATGTACAAGGATAGCATAAAAGAATGGCAGGCCACAGAAAACTTTGAGACCCATTTTACCATTGACCGGCCTGAACCTGGCTGGTCAGGGGAAGTTGGCTTTGTCAATCATCTGGCGGCCAAACTTGATTTGCCGGTATCAGACACGGTGGCCTTTGTCTGCGGCCCACCGGTGATGTTTAATGCGGTTATCAAGGAACTGAAATTAAAGGGGATCAAAGAACAAGACATCTATTCGACCCTCGAAAGACACATGAAATGCGGAATTGGCAAGTGTCAGCACTGCGCGATTGGCCGGACTCTGGTCTGCGTTGACGGGCCTGTTTATACCTATAAGCAAATAAGGACCTTAGGAGAGCAAATCTAAATGGAAGCACTTGAGCTTCTCCAACAAGTCCTCCGCGGCAAGACCTGCCTGGTTGGCATTGGTAATAGGCTGCGAGGTGATGACGGCTTTGGCCCTTATTTTATAGAATTAATGCAACAGAAATCTTTTTTGGCGCCTGATAACCTGGTAACCGTAGAAGATGTCCCCGAAAATTACGCTTTTCCTCTGTCAGAAAAAGAAGTTGATAATATAGTTTTTGTTGATGCTGTTCTCCTGGAGGCACCTCCCGGCACAGTCATCTTTGGTACGCTGGCTGAATTTGAAAAAATTGGTGAAATTGTCTCGACTCATAAATTATCGTTGAGTCTAACGTCTCAGTTGATAGAAAAAACTGGTAAAAAGGTATTTCTCCTGGGAGTTGTGCCTGAAACTACAGGCTTTGGCCAGGAGCTGACTCCAGGCATCAAAAAAGTTTCTGGTCAACTGATTACAATAGTCGAACAGATTTTTAACAATACTTTATCTCCTGAATCTCCTGAAAGCCTGGAGGTGCCGGCAGGGATTCAATTCGAAAGGAAGAAAAGCTGATGGCTATCATGTCTGCTTTCTGGCTAACCTTACTCCTGACTGCTTTAATGGCTTTAGTCTTCAGGAAAAAGACAAATTTTATCCGCCTGGTCGGGACTTTTTTGATTGCTCTGAGTTGTCTGCTGCTGATATTTCTGTCGTTATCTGTGCTCGGGAAAGCAGGCTTGCCGTTTGAATTTGAGATTAAAGCCGGTAGCTTCCATCTTCCATTTTTAATAGATGGGTTGTCAGCTCTCTTTCTCCTGCTTCTTTCTGTTTTAACTTTAGCTTCAGTCATTTTTTCGCTGGATTTTGTCAAAAAATATCAGGCCGAACAGCTCTGGAAATTTTATCTGGCGCTGCCTCTGTTTATAGGCGGCCTGGGCGGGCTGCTAACTGTCGACGACCTCGGACTCGGCTTTACGCTTGCCTGGCAATTAATGGTTATCTCTTCTTATCTTCTCGTCAGATGGGGCCGGCCAGTCAAAGTTTCGGCCCGGCCGGCTTTAGTTTATCTAATTTTTATGGAAGTTGCCTGGTTGATGATTACCGGCTCGGCTTTTCTGGCGGAAGGCTATCAATTCGGCGACTCGCTGGCTACCATCGGCCTGAAGCTGGCTCAGGGCAGTCAATGGCAGGGTCTTATCTTCTTTAGTTTGCTCTTTCTGGGTTTTGGTATCAAAACAGGGGTTTTCCCTTTTGGACAATTCTGGATTCCGGGTGCCTATTCGACGGCCTGGCCGCAGGTCTCTTCTATGCTGGCAGGTATCCTGGAAAAGACCGGGGTTTTTGGCTTGATTCGGGTTTTTTTCTTTGTGTCAAAAGGCTCCGGGGCAGCATTTAACCCGGACCTCTGGGGAAAAACTCTGGTGGTGGCCGGGACGCTGACCCTTTTTGTCGGCACTGTTCAGGCCATCAAACAAAGCGATTATCTCCGGCTTCTGGCCTATAGTTCTATCGGGCAGGTTGGTTATATAATTTTTGCCCTCGGCAGCAGTCTTTTAGCCTGGAATAGCTCCTGGCCACTGGCTAAATCACTGGCGGGGGTTATCTTTATCGGTGCAGTCTATCATAGTCTTAACCACGGCATTTTTAAGAGCCTTCTTTTTCTGCTTGGAGGAAATCTCCTTTATGCCACTGGCACACGCGACTTGAATCGCCTGGGTGGACTCCTGGCGGTCATGCCAGTGAGCGGCTTCCTGGCCGCTTTGGCTTCTTATTCTATCTCGGGTATGCCGGCTTCCAGCGGCTTTGTCAGCAAGTGGTTAATGATTTCCTCTAATTTTCTGGCTGGCCGGGATAGCCTGCTTTTGACTCTAGCTGGAATAGTGGCTCTTTTTACCGCAGCTTTTACCTTGGCCTGCTATGTCAAATTCTTTGGTCTGGCATTCACTTCAGCTGGAGCTCGCTGGAAAGTAAAGAGTGAGATCAAAGAAGTCCCATGGCGGCTCCTGGCTTCTGAGATTTTCCTGACCGTGATTTGTTTGACCCAGGCTTTTCTTCCAATGGGTTATGTTAAACTGATCAGCCGGAGCCTCGGGCTTTCAACCGGCTTCCTTATCCCTGAAGCAGGAGCGGAAATTCTCAGTGGAAGCATGTTTAGCTTGAAGATTTACGACGGCCAGAGCCTTCTGGCAGCTACTGCTCCGGCCTTCGTGCTTCTTCTGATCATCCTTCTGGCCTTACTGGCTTACTGGTTCAGCCGATCAGCCCGAACAGCTGAAGTTAAAGTTCCCGCCTGGCTGGCCGGTTACCAGGATTTAAACCAGAATAACGTTTATGCTGACCGCCATGTCTTTTCTGATCTCAAGAAATTTTTCTGGTGGACAGGCGGCTCTCCAAAAAAAATCATTGATGATGATGAACTGGCTAATTTTCCTGAACCAAAAGAAAAAGGTGGAAAAGAATGAGCAGAAAAGAAGAACTGTTGAACTGGCTAAAAGAGAAATTAAAAGGAGATTTGCTGGCTGAAGATGTGTCCAGGGAGAAATGTCTTTTTATTGATATAAAAAAAGAAGCTCTGATCGAAACAGCCCAACTCCTGCTAAGCCGGGGTGCCCGCTATCAAGTTGGCGTTGGCTATGATGCCAGAAAAAGCGGCCAGGGTCTGGCTATGGTTCACACTTTTGCCTTTGACTCTGATGCCCTGCTGGTGGCCATCAGAGCTTACACACCCGAAGATAAGCCTGAATTTGATTCTCTAACCCCCACTCTTCCCGGAGCTGGCTGGTCAGAGCGCGAATATATTGATCTTCTTGGCCTCCATTTTAATAACCATCCTAACCCCAAGCGGCTTATTCTATCCGATGATTGGCCGGAGGGAATCTATCCTCTCCGCCAGGAGGTGCCTTACGACTTGATGCCGCCGGCTGCCGAAGATGTGGCTTTCCGGCTGGACGAGGCTCCGCCTGGCAGTTCCATCATTCCATTTGGACCTTTCCACGCCTGCTTGCATGAGCCAGCCCATTTTGCTGTTTATGTGGATGGCGAGGAAATTAAAGGTTGTGAATACCGGGGCTTCATGGTCCACCGGGGCATAGAGAAATTGGCGGCGACAGAACTTACTTACAGTGAAATACCGTTTGTGGCTGAACGTATATGCGGTATCTGCGGTTCTGTGCATTCTGTCAATTATGCCCAGGCGGTAGAGTCGGCGGCTGAACTGAAAATTTCCCGCCGGGCTGAGTTTATCAGAACAGTCATGCTGGAGATTGAAAGGCTTCATTCCCACCTTCTGTGGCTGGGGGTAGCCGGGCACCTGATCGGGTTTGATACCGTTTTTATGCAGGCCTGGAGAATAAGAGAAAAAATAATGTGGCTGGCCGAAAGCCTGACCGGCAACCGGAAAACGTACGGTATAGTGATCATCGGAGGTGTTCGCCGGGACATAAACCGGGAAAAAGCTGGTCAGATTAAAAAAATTCTGGGTGAAGTTGAAAAAGACATGCTGGCTTTGGAAAAGGCCATTGTCAAAGATAAGGCAATTCATAGAAGAACCAGGGATGTTGGCTATCTGTCGAAAGAGAAGGCTATTGAGTGGAGTCTGGTTGGTCCGGTGGCTCGGGCCCGGGGGCTGGCCATTGATGCCAGAAAAGACCACCCGTATGCTGCTTATGATGAGGTAAAATTTGATGTGCAAGTAGCTGATTCCTGTGATGTCTGGGGAACACTGGTGGTCAGGGTTAAAGAAGTTTATGAGGCCATCAGTATCATCAACCAATGCCTGGAGAAACTGGCCTTGATCCCTGAAAACTCCCCCCTGGCAGTCGAACTGGAAGGGCCGATTCCAGCTGGCCGGCAGGGGCTGTCGGTGGTAGAAGCACCCAGAGGAGAAGTGGTCCATTATCTGCTGACCGGTGATGATAACAGACCGGAGCGCTGGCGTGTGCGTGCTCCCACTTATCCCAACCTCCAAGCCGTCCCGGACATGCTTCTTAATAACAGACTGGCTGATTTTCCGATCATTGTTGGCTCAATTGACCCATGTTTTTCCTGTACAGATCGGGTAGTGGTGATTGATAGAAAATCAGCTTCAGGAAAAATTTTAAGCCAGCAGGAACTTGAAAACCTGTCGAGAAAGATGAGGTCAAAGTCATGAAAGTGGTGGCAGTCTTCATCAATATAATTTATTTTCTTTTGCTGGCCCCTTTTCTCGAGGGAGTGATGAGAAAGCTGACAGCTAAAATTCAGTCCAGACAAGGTCCGCCTCTTTACCAGCCCTATCTTGACCTTCTTAAACTTCTGGGCAAAGAAAATTTAAATTCAGGTGGAAACTGGGCCTTTCGTTTAGCTCCTATCCTGTGCTTCAGCTCGATTCTGGCGGCCATAGCTCTGGTCCCTCTAACGGGGGAAGCCAATGTTTTAGCCCATTCGTCAGATTTAATGACTCTGATTTATTTTTTAACTCTCAGTGGGTTTTGCCTTCTGGTTGGGGCTTTAGCCAGCGGAAATCCTTTTGCCGCAGTCGGAGCCAGCCGGGAAATGATGACTACCATTATGCTGGAACCAGTCCTGGCTATGCTTCTAATCCTGGGAGCAGTCAGAAGTGGGAGTTTCTCGCTGTCAGCTTCTGTCTCGGGAGTAGCCGGTGTTAAGGGGGTTTCTTATTTCCTGATGCTTATTGTTTATCTTATGGCTCTTCAGGCTTTTGTTTCCAGGCAGCCATTTGATATAGCTGAAGCTGAAGTAGAAATCCTGGAAGGGCCTTATATTGAATATAGCGGGCCAAACTATGCGTTGCTACGCTATACATTGAATCTTAAAAGGATGTTTTATGCCTGGCTCCTTGTTTCCTGTTTCCTGAGTTTTATTTTGCCGGCCAATTTTATCCTGAGTTTGCTGTTGCAAACTGCCCTGATTATCATCGTCTTTGTGCTAATTTCTGTTGTCGGAGCAACTCATCCGCGGTTCAGGATTGACCAGGCTTTGAAATATTACGCTTTACTGCTGATTTTAGCCCTCGTTGCTGTTGGTTTTGGGGTTAAAGGCTGGTAAAGGTGAAAGGCAAGGCTGAAGATGTGGATCTGGAATAAAATCAAACAACTGGCTATCTCCTCGAGGACAGGAGTGGTCACCCTGCGTTATCCCTTTAAACCCAGGCCGGCCCCAGCCGGTTTCCGCGGGCAGCCCGTTTGGGACCACACCAAATGCATTGGCTGTGCTGGCTGTGCCAGCAACTGTCCGGCCAGAACTATTTTCCTTCGGGACATCTGCCAGGAAATAAGAATCCTCCTTTATGATTCCTCTCGCTGCACCTACTGTGGACGATGTGCAGATCTCTGTCCGGAAAAAGCCATTACTATGAGTGATAATTTCGAGCTGGCCACTGACAGCCGCCAGGATATCACTCAGACGATTGAGCTTTTTATGATGACCTGTCAGCGCTGCGGCCGCTGCTATGACCTGGAAATAAAGAATTATCTCGATAAACTTCAAAGCCTGGGCTATCGTTATGACAGTCTGGAAGTCAGGAAGGTTATCCGGCAGTCAACAGCTGAATTTGAGACTGACCTTCTTGAGAAAACAGCTACTTATGGCCGGCCTGAGAAACTGGAGAAATAACTATGTGGAAAAAACTAACAGAAAAAGCCTTTCCCCGGTCTGTCTGGGTTTATCACTGCAACAGTGGGGCCTGCAATGGCTGTGATATAGAAATTCTCAACGTCCTGACGCCTTATTATGATGTTGAAAGATTTGGCATCAGACTGGTGGCTTCCCCCCGTCATGCCGATGCCATTCTTTTATCGGGGGCGGTGACCAGGCCTACTCTGCCCCTGGTGAAGAAAGCTTACCAGGCGGTCCCGTCACCCAAACTGGTTTTTGCGGTCGGCTCATGTGCCATTGGGGGAGGGTGTTGGTACGATACTTATAACGTTACCGGTGGCGGAGATAAAGCTATTCCTGTCAATTATTTTATTCCTGGCTGTCCACCCCGGCCGGAAGCTATCATTTTTGGTGTCGCCCTGGCTCTGGGTCTGGTTGATAAGAAAGTTGCACCGGTCGAGCTTAAACAGATGGAATTTCCGGTTGATATATATCGGAAGGCGAAAATTCTGGAAAGTAACCGAGTGATATATCAACTTTTAGGTGAAGAGGATGACCGCCTCGCTAACGGGAGGAAATGACCATGGCTAAGATTCTGCTGGTGGATGATGACCGTGACCTGACCCACAGCCTGAGTCAGATTTTGCGGATTAAAGGTTATGAGGTCGTCGTAGCTTATAGCGGGACGGAAGGTTTAAAAAAATTGCTCGAAACCAAGCCCGATCTGGTCCTGATGGACGTCATGATGGAAACTGATACAGCCGGCTTTGAGGCTATTTATAAAATCAGGAGTGATCGTCCTGATTCTAAATTCAAGGACTTTAAGGATATTCCCATCATCATCCTGACGGCTATTGATCAGGTGACCAACTCGAGGTTTTCTCTCGATCAGGAAGAGAGTTTTTTACCCGGTCGGAATGAGTTTCTGAATAAACCGGTTGACCCGGATGAGCTTCTTGAGAAGATAGAAAAAAATCTCAAAAAATGAAATGAATCTCAAGGAATTCCTTGGCAAGACTTCTGCTCTGAGATCAAGCCTGCGTTTCAAACTGACCAGTGGCCTGCTGACGATTGTCTTTCTGATGGGTGCTTTGTCTATTTATATCGGTATAAATTCCATTAACCGCAATGTCATCAGGGAAGCCTACGACAATCTCCGCAATAGCCTGAAAGCTATAAGTGATCTCTACCAGGAAGAGATAAACACCAGATCAAAAATTGTTGAATATCTGTCCAGGACTTCAGAAATAGTTAATGCTACTGCAGCTGGCAATAGAGAATATCTATATGAAAAACTGGTTCAAATCAAAGAGGAATTCGGGTTTGATATAGTCAATGTGGTCAAGCCGGATGGAACAATTCTGGTCAGAGCTAACAACTTTGAAGCTTATGGAGACAGTGTCAATCACTATAAGTTTATTCAATGGGTTTTGAAAAATCGCCAGCCAGCTGCTGGCACCGGCATCCTTGGCTATGAGAATATAAAGAATGAAGGGCCTGACCTGGCCGAAAGAACCTTAATCAATGTTATCCCGACTCCACGGGCTCGTACTATGCGGCGGGAAGTGGAAGAAAGGGCCCTGGTGCTGAAAACTGTCGTACCGATTTTTCAGAGAAAAAAGTTGGTCGGTGTTCTATATGCAGCTGTTTTGCTTAACAATAATGAACGTTTTATCGATCGCTTCAAGAGATTAATTTTTAAAGAGGAAAGAATAAGAGGCAAAGATGTCGGAACTATCACCATCTTTTTAGATGACGTCCGGATAGCGACCAATGTCCTGGATGAAGAGGGGAAAAGGGCCGTCGGGACAATGGTTTCAGAAGAAGTCTACGATCAGGTTTTCGAACAGGGGCAAGACTGGCTTGGCCGGGCTTTTGTCGTCAATGATTATTACCTTTCTGGCTATACCCTGTTGCGTGATATTGAAGGCCAGCCGGTTGGCATGCTTTATGTCGGCATCCTGCAGGCTAAATTTGACCAGATACTGAGGCAGACCACCCTTCTGTATTTTGTTCTGATTTTTCTGATGACCGGCATTGCCATTTATATTTCTACTTATCTGGTCAACGTTTATACCAGACCGATAAACAGGATGATCAAATTAACGGCGGATGTGGCCAGTGGCAATTATCACCTTATTGATATTTCGCCAGAAGAAAGCGAGGAGATAAAAGAGGTAGAAGAGTCTTTTAATGCTATGGTTAAGGCCATAGAGGAAAGGGACAATCGTTTAAAGGAACTGGCTGAGAAAACCATCTTGAGGTCAGAGAAACTGGCTTCTCTTGGCCGCCTGGCGGCCGGAATTGCTCATGAAATCAACAACCCGCTGACGGGGATTTTAACTTACAGCAGCCTTTTGCTGGAAGAGCTAAAAGGCACGGCTTATGAAGAAGATTTAAAGGTAATTACGGAAGAAACTCTGCGCTGTCGTAAGATAGTCAGAGGGCTGCTGGACTTCGCCCGCGATTACAAGCCGGAAGAAGCCAGTGTCAATCTGAATATTTTGATTGAAGAGACCATGCAAATTCTCGAAAATCATGTTAATTTCCAGAATATTAAGATTGTCAAACACCTTGATCAAAATTTGCCCAAAGTTAAGATTGATGCCGATGAATTTCGTTCGGTCATCAATAATCTGGCGGTTAATGCCGCTGACGCTATGCCGAATGGGGGCCAGCTGACTATTTCCACAGCTTATGATTCCCAGCACAGGCAGGTTATAATAAGAGTAGCTGATACGGGTGTTGGTATAAACAAGGAAAATCTGAAGCGGATTTTTGAGCCTTTCTTCACAACTAAGGAAAAAGGCAAAGGTACAGGCTTGGGGCTGGCCATGGCCTACGGGGCCATCAAGCGACACAATGGTACGATTGATGTAAAGAGCAAAGTCGGTGAGGGAACAGAATTCATTATAATATTACCGGTGGAATAGAACCGGAAGGAGAAAGAATATGAGCAAGCCGAGAATTCTCTTCATTGATGATGAAGAAATTGTCCTGCGCAGCTGCCGGAGGATTTTTGCCAATTCAGATTATGAGATAGATACGGCTCAATCAGGGGAAGAAGGGCTCAGCAAAGCCATCAATGAGGACTATGACATTGTGGTTACAGATTTAAAAATGCCGGGAATTGGGGGCATGGAAGTACTTTCCAGGCTGAGAAAAATCAGGCCGGATACCACAGTCATCATCTTCACCGGTTATGCCAGTGTTGATACAGCCCGCGAAGCCCTGAAAAATGGAGCGTTTGATTATATTCCAAAACCTTTTACTCCTGAGGAAATCAGAGAGGTCATCAAGAATGCTCTGGAGGCGAGGGCTGGGAAACAGCGCAGCATGCTCGATTTGATGGCTATTGTATCTCATGAATTGAAAAGCCCGCTATCCGCCCTCCACACGACGGCTACCACCCTTTATAAAGGTTATTTTGGTCAGCTATCACCTGAACAGATGAAAATTCTGGAGACTATCCTTCGCAATTGTGAATACCTTGAAGATATTATCCGCAGCTATTTAGACTTATCGAAGATGGAACTTGACCAGTTGGAAGCTTTTATGGAAGAAGTCTATTTTGTCAAAGATGTTGTCGAAGATGTGCTCAATCTTCCCGAAATTACCGACAGCGGGAAAAAGATGAAAATCACCAGGGATTTTCCAGAGGACGTCAAGATTAATGGTGACCCGAGATTGCTGAGGATTCTGGTCAGAAACCTCATTAATAACGCTATCAAGTATGGATATGAAGGCACCGAGATTAAACTTCGTCTTGAAAAGAAAGACCAGAAAATGATTTTTTCTGTTTATAATGAGGGCGTCGGGATAAGACCGGAAGATGGACAGCGCCTCTTCCGGAAGTTTGAAAGGTTAAAACAACCTGGAACAGAAGGAGTTAAAGGCTCTGGTCTGGGCCTTTATATCTGCAAAAAAATAGTTGATAGCCATAAGGGACGCATCTGGTTCGAATCAGAGCCAGAGAAATGGGTGACGTTTTATGTCGCTCTGCCACTGGCCAATTGAGATTACCTGGCTCAAAGGCTAGCCGGGCTGAAAAAGCTCAGAGGGTAGGCGGCCCTGCGGCGTATTCCCGGACGTCAAGTTTCACCTGCAGGGTTACCGTTTGTATTGGGACCAGACATCATTGCTCCTCAATCCACCCCGGACACTATCTCTTAACATAAATAAAATAATACTTGACAAACAATGGGAAATATGATAGGAGAGATTTGTGCAAGAGGGCTTCATTATTAGGCTGAAGAATAATTCCTGTGGAGAGGATTTCGAAAGCCTTGTAGCTTTTTTAAAAAAAAGTATGTCACAAATAACGATGGTTTCCTCGCAGCAGCGATGGATTCTAGCTGCGATGGATCAACTATCAGCTGAGACTGTTAAAAAATTGCCAATGGTAGAGATGGTCAGAGCCGTCACTCTTGGGAAAAGAGAGGTAAAACTAATCCGTGTTAAAAAACAATAAATTTAAAACAAAAAGGAGGAAAAATGGGGGACCCGGTAAATGATATCGTAAAGGAGATTCCTTTTGCGGAGCTGGTGAGGAAGTCAGCGCTGGCGATTGCTGATGGGCAGACTGCATTAGATCTGAATTCGGTGCAAACGGCCCAGGTTCTCGCTGACATGAAATTGGATCCCGGTTCTGTGATTCTTGCACTTGTGGAGTATACAAAGGCTGATGGTAGTATTGATCATATAGAGATTCTCACAAACGATCAGCCACTTTCTCTGCTTGCCTATGGAGTTATACCCACTTTCTACGAGTTTACAGAGACGGTCATTGACTTGAGATTTTGGGTGCATTTCTATGTAAGAAGTACTCACGTGGAGAGCAGCTCTGAGTTTATTAAAAACCTGTCTGAAAAGTGGGAAACTTCTCAGAAGAAATACGGTGGTGGTGGGGGCTTGGCGCTTAATCTGGGGTTTTTCAGTATAGGAGGAGGTGGAGGTTACAAAAAGACGGAAGCCAAGGGAAGTTATGAAGTTGATCTGCATATCAGCTCACATACAGCCTACGATTCACAAGTCTATGGTTTGGATGCATCAGCGGCCTGTCGTTTAACTACTACTCTCAAACCTAAACCGGCGCCTGCACGGGCACTGCCTCAAACTATAACCAAACCGGTGGCAGCAATCCCGTAAAGGAAAAGCTGTAAAAAGGTCGGAAAATAGTTGAGGGGCGCGCGGGCAGAGGCTCCAGAGAGCCCATAAGTCCGAAGTGGGAGGTTAAAAATGGCTAAGCTTGAGATAGAAGAGGTGCTGATAGAACCATTGGAGGATGTTCTGTTACAGGTAGCCAGAGGGATTGCCAAAAGCCAGCTTGAACTTGATAAGAATTCACTGGCAACCCAGATATTGATTGATAATAACGAGGATTTAAGCAAGGCAGGCATAACAGCCACCTGGTATCACTTTTCAGAGGTCAATGCTGAGCTTAAAATGAATCTTTCATTGCAAGAGATTATGGAAAAGGAAGAAGAAAAAGTCCGGTCGGTGAAAATGGAGATACTTTCAGCACCAATTAATGCTAGCTATAAAAATGCCTTTGATTACGATGTTTCTGGTGCGAGTATGATAAAAGCAAAAATAGTCTCTGTGCCGCCGCCTGTTGAAGTAAAGGGTAGATAGGAGGGAAGTAACAGGTGTCAGAAGAATCGAAGAAAGAGGTTATAGATCTCAATATTAAAATAGATAAATTAAAAGGCCTATTGTCTGCTAATGAGACAGAGTTAGAAAAATTAAGGAAAGAGGTGGGAACATTACAAGCAGAAATGTTTGTCTTGAAAAAAGATAAGGAGCTCTTAACTAATGAGAATACTCAACTAAAAACAAATATCTCTGGATTACAAAATGAGAAAGCAGAACTTCAAAAACAAATTCAATCTTTAGAAGCAGAGGCCGGGCATCCAAAATTGTTGCCTGAACAATTAACAGCTTCTCTGAGAGATGCGATCTCGAAAATGGAAGATGGGCTAAAAACCGTTAGTGGAAGGACAGATTATACGGTTGCAAAATTTGACGCGGACATTAAGGTAGCTTTTTCAGTAGGAGATGAAAATAAGATATTTATAAAATTACCATACGTGAGTGAGGAAGTAACACCTGAAAATCTTAGCACTATAAAGCTTTCCCTTAAGTCTAAGCCAAAGCCAAGGGTACCCCTGATTAAAGTGCCTTTATTAATTGGCATGTCAAAGGATTCTGCTGTACAAGAGATTCAGGCCCTAGGACTAAAAGCAAAAATATTAGAGAAGCGGAGCAAATCTTCTTCAGGTTTGGTTATTGATCAGAAGCCAGAGGCCTATACTGAGGTTCCTTCCAAAACGGTTATTACTCTTATCGTGGCCATACCAGAAAAAATAAAAGCACCAAATCTCATTAATATGGAAAAAGAGACAGCTATTAAGGTTATTAATGAGCTTGATTTACTGGTTGGGAAAATTGAAAGCAAACTTTCAAAAGTTGCTTCAAATATAGTAATAGGGCAGAATCCTTTGCCAGATAGTGAGATTGAAAGGGGAAGCAGTATAGATCTGGTTGTTTCGGTGCGCGGGGTGAAAGTCCCAAACTTAAAGGGTATGAAAGAAACCGAAGCAAAACTAACCATTCAGAAAACTAACCTATCTGCAGGTACCGTGACCTACGAGAAGACACTGTCTTCAGATCGTGTGGTCATTGCCCAATCCCCGGAACCCGATAGTGAGGTTCTTCCCACAAGCCGTATAAACCTTACCATAGCTGAATCATTGAGCTTAAAAGAAATAAAAGAGCGCATTAGCTCTCATCCAGAAGCAAAAAAATATGCTTCATTGCTGAATAATGTATTTATAGCCTTGGAAAAATTAGGAATAGGTAATAGCGAAGACTTTAGAGAACTTATGCAAATTCCAGAAGGTGACTTAATGAAAAAGTTAGGGCTAAAAACAAAAACAGAATTTACAGACTTTAAAAGGCTATTGAACCTTGTGTTTAAAGGATTTGTGTCATAATTGGGCTTAAGGATTGATTTGAGTGGATGCATTTTAGTCTGTAATGAGGATAGTCTTATTATTGCTGAGCCTCTTTAGTGTGATATTAACACATTCTTTTTTGGCGCTACCGGAGTAAAGATCCAATTGAATAAAAGAGGTGAAACTTATCAGTGGTTTTGAGAACAACTAACTTTCATTAAAGGATGAAATATAGCAATTTTCCGTATTATGCCAGAAAACACAAACGCATTTACCCCTTCTCGGCGTGGCCGTTAGGTTAGCTGTCTAACGGGCCAGATTATGCTCCTGCACTATGGTGTACCAGCGGTGCACAAGGTCTGGTTCAGCCAGTGGCAGTTTTTTCACCATCCAGGAGGAGGCTATCAGACCGCGCAGGTTGCAATACTGGAAGAAGATAGACCACCGGCATGATTGGCATGCAGCCTCAGCCGGAGGTTCAATGAGGGAACAGGCACCGTCTATTCCCTCCGGAAAGACTGCGGCGGGTGGGGCTATTCAGGTAAAAGTGAAGTGTAAAAGATAGGGGATGCTGACGTTAAAGAGAGTGAGATATCAGTCAAGGTAGAATTGCGAATGAGAACAAGCGTTTGTCTTTATTTGGGGAAAAGAATAAGCCTTATATATATATAATAAGTATCAGAAGAAACGGAAGGTCTGGCAAAAGCTTATAAGCGAGTTCTGGCAATTGACAATAATGGCTGCTCTCCCCTATAATTTAAATGTCGGGGGCGAAATGGACTCGACGGAGGTAGTGAAGCAGAAGCTGCAGGCCGAGGTCCCATCAACCTCGTTAAACAGGTGGGAAAAAATTAACTGCAGAACCTATTGCAGTCGCTGCCTGATAGAAAGTGCAGCCGTCTTTGCCAGCCTGTCCTGCGGGCCGGTAGAGACGCCGTTTAGCAGGATAGTTCGGCGGGTGTGCTCAGGGCTCGCTGGATGAACTACCTCTTGAGCTGGTTGAGTGGAGCTCTTCCTCTTCGAGAACCGCTCAATAAGACACAAAGAAGGGGATAAGCCTGTAGAGGCTGGCTGTGGAATGCTTCCGGACGCGGGTTCGATTCCCGCCGCCTCCACCATTTTTTTATAAAGTTGAATTTATAGATAAAAAATAATGAAGAGATTCATAAAACTTTATTTAGCAATAATAGCTGCCTTGATCTTATTCAGTGGGCAGGTCTCTCACCTGACAGGAGCACCGGCCGGCGCAAAAGCTATTCCTGTTATAAAAGTCTCAGTTGAAGATTCCTCTGAGGCTACCCGGGTGAGAATAAGTGGAGGCTCTAATCTTGACTATAACCTGAAGAAATCTTCGGAGTCTTTGGTCGTCACCTTTAGAGCTCTGAGTGGTCTGAAGCTCGAAAAAAATGCTTTTACCAGTCAGGTGATTAAATCGATTGACCTGGCTAAATCACCTGAGGCCTATTTGTTGATTATTAAGACTATCTCGCCTGATTTTTCTTACACCTCATCAGCCAGAAAGAACCCTTTTGAGCTGAACCTCAATTTAAAGTTAAAGAGCGGGACAGCAGCCAGGGAAACAAAACCGGCAGAAACAGTTCCAAAAAATCCCCCGGTCAAAGGAAAAGAGGTGGACCGGTCAGTAGTTAACCAGGCAGGAGAGCCAGCCAGCCGGGTCCTCGATGCCGGCCCTTTCAGGAAAAAAGACATGAAAACTATTGTCATCGATCCAGGACATGGGGGAATTGAGATTGGAGCCAAGGGCAATTATGGAACTCTGGAAAAAGATGTTACTCTGGCTGTGGCCAAAAAACTCAAGGAGAGAATTGAAGGGGAGCTGAAATACCGGGTGGTGATGACCAGAGATTCTGATGTGGTGGTAGCACTTGACCGGCGAGCGGCGGTGGCCAACAATAATAAAGCTGATCTTTTTATTAGTATTCACGCCAATGGCTCAAGGCGTAACAATGCCCGCGGGTCAGAAACTTATTTTTTAAGCCTTAATGCTACTGATGAGGAATCACGTCGTCTGGCCTATTTTGAAAATAATTCAGGCGAGCTGGAAAATCGTCTGGGCGAACAGGATTTTGATGATCTGAAGCTTATCCTCTGGGATATGGCCCAATCGGCCTATCTCAAGCAGAGTAGCCAGCTGGCTGAGTTTGTCCAGGGCCAGCTCAATCAATTATTAAACACACAAAATCGTGGCATCAAGCAAGCGCCCTTTAAAGTTCTCACCGGGGTAGCCTGCCCGGCCATCCTGGTAGAAGTTGCCTTCATTACCAATCCAGACGAGGAGAAAAAGCTGCGGTCAGAAGAGTTTCAATCTCAGGTGGCTGAAGCTCTCTTTGGTGGACTGAATGAATATTTTCGTCTATATGAAAAGCCATGAAAAAGAATAAGAGCAAAAATAAGAAGTTGAGGATTCTGCTGGTTTTGCTGGTCATTCTGGCCGTACTCGTCATGGTTTTTTTATTCGGCAGCCGGAAGGAGAAGATAAAACATGAGAGCCATTCGGCTGGAGCTGACCAGGTGGCCGGGAAAAAAGCCGAAATAACAATGAAACAGGTTACGTTGTTTTTTCTATCGGATAATGATGGTCTGTTGCATCCCGAAGAAAGGGAAATACCAGAGTCAGATATTAATAGCGAGGCAAGAGCAGTTGTAGAGGAATTGATTAGAGGTCCGCAAACCGGGCTGATGGCAGTTATTCCGGGGAATACCAGGTTGCGGCAGTTATTTGTAACAACTGATGGCCTGGCCTATGTTGATCTTTCCAGGCAGGTGACAGAGGCCAATTTTTATGGTTCCTCGGGAGAGATGGCCGTTGTTTATTCAATTGTTGACTCCTTAGCCTACAACTTCAAATCGATTAAAAAGGTCAGCCTGCTCATTGAGGGTAATGAACGGGAAACTCTAGGAGGGCATGTTGACCTCTCCAATCCTTTTCTTCCAGATTATTCTTTGATTGCCCGTTAGTTGGCCAGGCAAATCCCATGACCAGAATAAAAAAGTTACCCCGGGTAGTTATCCTTGGCTATCCCAATGTGGGTAAGTCCACTTTGTTTAATCGCCTCCTGGGCCAGCGCAAGGCTCTGGTTCATTCTCTCCCCGGGATGACCAGGGACCTGGTGACCGGAGTGGTTAAACAATCGGGCCGTGAATATCTTCTGGTTGATACCGGGGGTTTTGTTGCCGGAGAAACTGATCCTATCTCGGTCAGGGTTCGAGACAAAGCCTGGGAAGCAGCCAGAACGGGTGACGTTTTGATTTTTATGGTTGACGGCCTGCGCCCGCTGTCCAGCGGCGAGGAAGAACTTTTTGTCCAGTTAAAGAAACTCAACCGGCCGGTTATAGTTGCCGTTAATAAAATAGACACACCTCAGAGCCAGCCAGATCTTTCAGATTTTTATCGGCTGGGGCAGACTGACTTCCTGACGATATCGGCTGAACACAAAATTAATATAGATCTCCTAAAGGAAAAAATTCAGGAGCTTCTTCCTGAGCGTCCCGAAGTCGAGACGGCTGAAAATGATGGAGACTCTATTTTAAGAATAGCCATTGTCGGCCGGATTAATGTCGGCAAGTCATCTATTATTAACCGGCTTTGCGGAGAAGAGAGGCTTCTGGTCAGTGACATTCCCGGGACAACCAGGGATAGCATTGATACTCTGATCACCAGAAATAAGAAAACTTATTGTCTAATAGATACAGCAGGAATCAGAAAATTCAGCGGGACGGGTGATTCCAGGGAAAAAGCTGGAATTATCAGGGCCGAAAAAAATATCAAACAAGCGGACGTCATCTGCCTGGTCATGGATGTTAATGAGTTTCCCACCAGACAGGATGCCAGAATTGCCAGCCTGGCCTTTGAGTCAGGTAAGCCACTGATCATAGCCTTAAATAAATGGGATTTAGTTGAAAAGTCCAGAGTCAATCCGGCTGAAGTTAAAAAATATGTTTTCGACCGGCTACATTTTGTTGATTATGCGCCGCTCATTTTTGTTTCTGCTCTTACGGGTCAGAGGGTTGTCAAAATACTCGATCTGGCGGAAGAGGTTTATCAGGCTGCTTCCAAGAAAATTGAGACTCGCCTTCTGAACCAATTCTGGGGGAAATTTTCCCAGCACTATCCACCAAAAGGTCTTGATGGCTCGCTGCTTAAAATTAAATACCTGGTTCAAAAGGGGGTCAGGCCACCTGTCTTTATCCTTTTCGGTCATAATCAGGACAAACTGCACCCTGCCTATGAGAAATTCCTGGCAGATAAGCTTAGAGAGAATTTTAAATTTACCGGCACGCCGGTGGTTTTTAAGGTTCGCCGAGGGTGACTTTTGACGGTCAAACTGCATTTTTTCTTGACTTTAGAGCTATATTCTTATATAAATTTATTCTAATTATTAGAAGACCAGATGTTTAAGGAGGTCATGATGTCTCGTCATAGGATAAACAGCTTGGCCGTCATCGTTTTAGCCTTGGCTGTTCTTGTGACCGCAACCAGTTGCGAGAAGCTTAAGGTCAATAATTTGCAGGCTAATTATCATTTTAAAAGAGCCAACAACCTCTTTAGAGAGGGCAAGTACCGCAATGCTGTTACTGAGTATGAACTGGCTTTGAAGTATAAGCCAGATCTGATTCAAGCTTATCGCTACATTGGTGAAAGCTACAAACAGCTCTATAAACCAGGCGTCCAGTCCGCCTTGAATAAAGAATTTGAAACCAAAGCCCTGGAAGCCTTGAGCAAAGCCCTGGAGATAGATCCTAATAATATCGAGATTATCTATTCCCTGGGTGATATGTATGACAAGCTGCGGAAATTTGAGGAGGCGGAAAAACTCTATTTGAGGATCCTGGAGCTTGATCCTCAGAACATGGATAACTTCTATGTTGTAGCTGAGTTTTATAGCCGCTATGCCGGTGAGATTCCTGATGCTGCTAAGAAGGCTGAAACCATGTATCTTCGCCGCATAGAAGCTGACCCTGAAAATCCCATGGGTTATGCTTATGCTGCCAATTATTATGAACATCTACCCGTTTCAGAGCAGAATTTCGAACAGGCTCTCGAAAATTATGATAAGGCCAATATGTTCTGGGAGAAAAGAATATCTCTTACCCCAGATGATCCCCAGTCCTGGCTGGCCAAGGGAGTAAATCGCTGGGGTCGTGCTTACCGGTTTCAATCATTGTCGGCGGCAGAGAGATTAGCCATCGCCAGGGAAGCTCTCCAGGCTATCGAAAAAGCCAGGGATCTTGATCCGAATTATCCTGAGCCATATGCTTGGTTAAGCGTCCTTTACAGGAGCGTTCTGGCTGTGCTTGAACCAGATAAAGCAGCCAGATACACAGCTGAGGCTGAAAAGAATATTGAAAAGTTTAATGACCTCAGAAACAAAGCAGCTGAAAAGAAGAAACTCGAAGAAGAATTAAAGAAAGTAGATTAACTCCAGAGTTGATTTGAGGGCAGGTTGAGCTTAATCGACCTGCCCTTTTTTATTTATCTTTAAATGTTTATACCGTTAAAGGATGAGAATCCGACCGAAAAATTTTCTATTATTACAGTCAGCCTTATTGTTATCAATTGTCTGGTCTTTATTTATCAAGCCCTGTCACCCCAGGGCCTTGAATATTATGTCCTTAAATTTGGTATTATCCCCTATGAAATAATGCACTGGAGCTTCGAAGCAGGTGTGCCTAGAGTCGCCTGGCCTTTGAGTTTGTTAACCGGGATGTTCCTTCACGGGAGCCTTTTCCATCTTGGCGGTAACATGCTTTATCTCTGGATTTTTGGTAATAACGTTGAAGATGTGCTTGGTCATTTTCGCTATTTGCTTTTATACCTCATCTCAGGATTGTCTGCCTCTTTATTTCACACTGTCTTTTCTGCGAATTCTCAGGTTCCAATGATCGGGGCCAGCGGGGCGATTGCCGGTTTGCTTGGCGCCTATCTTGTTTTGTTTCCCTCGGCCAGGATTAAAACGCTGCTGTTTCTTTTTGTCTATGTGAGTATTATTTACATCCCGGCCTGGATCTTCCTTGGGCTGTGGTTTGCGCTTCAGGTGGCCAACGTTGGTCTCGGAGGCGGTGTCGCCTGGTTTGCTCATGTTGGTGGTTTTTTAACGGGCATGGCTTTAATGTGGCAGAGGCTCAGAAAGGGGCTTAATATCAATAATTATTATTCCTAATTTTATCTTGAATTTAGGAAGGAGAAAAGCTATAATCAACTTCTCTGAAAATTCAGTTTATTGACAATTTGGTCATATTTTAGTATTTTTACGCATCGGTATAATTGTATTTTCTTTTAATGACAGGTTGGAAAAATGAAGACTTATCACCCAAAAAAAGGCGAAATTCAACAGAAATGGTGGCTGGTAAATGCTGAAGACCAGGTTCTCGGCAGGCTGGCCACTGAAGTAGCTGTCCTCCTCCGGGGTAAGAACAAGCCTCAATTTGCTCCGAATGTGGATAGTGGCGATTTTGTTGTGGTGGTCAATGCCGACAAGATAAAGGTCACGGGCAACAAACTTGAAGATAAGGTCTATTATCGCCACAGCCTTTATCCCGGGGGCTTAAGGGAAACCGGGCTTAAAGAAATGCTTGATACCAAACCGGAGGAGGTTATCCGGCGGGCCGTCTCGGGAATGATGCCAAAGAACAAACTGGGCCGGTCGATTCTAAAGAAGCTTAAGGTTTACCGTGGAGCTGAACATCCCCATCAGGCCCAGAACCCTGAGGAATATAAGATATAAGATTTAGGAGGAACTTTGAGTCTCATTCAATATTATGGAACAGGGAAACGGAAAAATGCTATTGCCCGAGTTTTCCTTCGCTCGGGAAAGGGAGATATCACTCTTGTCGTCAATAAGAAGATTCATCCTTATGAAGAATATTTTAAGTTGGAATCTTTACGCTCTCTTATTCATCAGCCGTTGATGCTAACTGAGACGGACAAAAAGTTTGATATTTTTATGAGGATTGAGGGCGGAGGAATACATGGACAGGCAGAAGCAGTCAGGCTGGGTATAGCCCGGGCCTTGCTTGAATTTAATAAAGAACTCAAACCGGTCTTGAGAAATGCTGGCTTGCTGACCAGAGATTCAAGAATTAAAGAGCGGAAGAAATATGGCCTGCTGGCGGCCAGAAAGGCACCACAATATCATAAGAGATAAAGATTTAGCGGTGGAGGGATAGCTTTGGTTTCAGTTATGATGAAAGAATTGTTAGAAGCTGGCGTTCATTTCGGGCATCAGACCCGACGCTGGAATCCTAAGATGAAAGAATACATCTTTGGACAGAGGAATGGGATCTATATTATTGACCTGCAGAAAACCATTAAGAATTTTAAAGAGGCTTTGCAGTTTCTCAGGACAACAGCAGAAAATGGCCGTGAGATACTTTTTGTTGGCACGAAGAAGCAGGCTCAGGATATCATCAGGGATTATGCGACTAGATGTGAGTCAAGCTATGTAAATCAGCGCTGGCTTGGTGGTTTGCTGACCAATTTCAAGACGATCAGGACCAGCGTTGACAAGCTGGTTGAAATGGAAGAAATGAGGGAAGACGGTCGCTGGGATCTCCTGCCTAAAAAAGAGCAGTACCGGCAGGAGAAAATCTATAGAAAACTGCAGAAAAACCTGGGCGGGTTGAAACGGCTGACAGAACTGCCCGGCGCTCTTTTTATTATTGACTCTTCCAAAGAAGAAATTGCCATTGCTGAAGCCAAGAAGGTTGGTATCCCCATTGTGGCTGTAGTGGATACTAATGGTGATCCGGAGGGAATAGATTATCCTATCCCGGGTAATGACGATGCAGTTAGAGCTATAGAACTTTTTGCTTCTAAAGTGGCAGAAGCCATAATTGAAGGGAAAAAGGCCAGGCTGGCTCAGGGTATGATGGAAGAGAAGAAAGAAGAAGTCGCGGGTGAAGCAGCAGTATTGCCTGAGGAAACCGGAGCTGAACTCACGGATAAAACAGAAAAAACCGAGTAACTTTCTTAAAGGAGAAGGCGATGGAGATTACCGCTCAACTGGTTAAGGAATTAAGAGACAGGACGGGAATCGGGATGATGGAGTGCAAGGAAGCCCTGCAGGAAAGCGGCGGAGACATTGAAAAAGCCATCGAAATTTTGCGAAAGAAAGGCCATGCCAGGGCTCAGGAAAAGTCTGAACGGCAAGCAGCTGATGGTGCTGTTGGTGCTTACATCCATGCCAATAACAGGCTTGGCGTTCTGATTGAGGTCAACTGCGAAACGGATTTTGTTGCCAGAAATGATGAATTTAAGGACCTGGTTAAAAACCTGGCCATGCAGGTGGCCGCTTCCAATCCAACCTATATTTCGAGTGAAGATGTCCCGGCCGAGGTTATTGAGGGAGAAAAAGAAATTATCAGGGCCCAGATCCAAGAGGCCAAAAAGCCGCCTCAAATTATCGAGCAGATTGTTGAGGGAAAGCTTAAGAAATTTTTTGAAGAAGTCTGCCTGCTCGATCAGCCCTATATTAGAGAGGAGAAAATCAAAGTCCGAGATCTGATTAATTCGCATATTGCTAAATTTGGTGAGAATATCAAGGTCAGACGGTTTGTCCGCTTTGAAATCGGAAAATATTAAAATTGGTTTATAGATGATGAGTGAGGGTCAGCCAGTTTATAAACGGATTCTCCTGAAACTATCAGGGGAGGCTTTGCGGGGGGAGCTGCCCTACGGAATAGATTTTAAACGGGCCGGGTCAATTGCCCATGAACTAAATGAAATCCATAATCTGGGGGTGGATATTGCCATCATGATTGGTGGAGGCAATATCTTTCGAGGCTCTCAGGGTGTAGCAGAAGGAATGGACCGGGTGACGGCTGACCACATTGGTCTGCTGGCCACAGTCATTAATGGTCTGGCTCTCCAGGATGCTCTCGAAAAGAAAGGGTTGGTGACCAGGCTCATTTCGGCCATCGAAATAAAGGCTGTGGCTGAGCCATTTATCAGAAGGCGAGTTGTGCGGCATCTGGAAAAAGGCAGAGTAGTTGTTTTTACGGGCGGTCTTGGCAGCCCTTATTTTACGACTGATACGGCAGCGGTTCTGCGGGCTCTGGAAATCAAAGCTGAGGTCATCTTGAAGGCGACTAAGGTGGATGGAGTTTATTCGGCTGATCCGATGGTTGTCGCTGGCGCCACCAGGTTTGAATCTATCAAATTTCTGGAGGTGATGCAGCAGGAATTAAAGGTGATGGATAGCACGGCTATCAGCCTTTGCAAAGATAATAACCTTCCTATTATTGTCTTTAACCTCAGCCAGCCGGGTAATATTATGAAAGCAGTTTTAGGCCAGAAAGTTGGTACCAAAGTTTCTTAACTCTGGCCAGAACTAATTCAAGGAGGGCCGACTATGGTTAGAGGTATCTTAAAAGATACAGAAAAGAAGATGAAGGCTTCGCTTGATTATTTCCGCAAGGAGATCAGTAAGCTACGTACAGGCCGGGCTAATATCAGTATTTTTGAAGACATAAAAGTTATGTACTATGGAACACCGACACCAGTTAATCAGGTTGCTACCATTGGTGTACCGGATCCGACTTTAATCACTGTTCAACCCTGGGATCCAAGCCTGATGGAAGCAGTTGAAAAAGCCATCAGGGCTTCCGACTTTGGCTTTAATCCTATAAACGACGGACGAGTCATTAAGGTACCGATTCCACCGCTGGATGAAGAAAGACGGAAGGAGCTGGCTAAAAAAGCCAGTAAAATGCTGGAAGAAGAAAAAACTGCTCTTCGCAACATGAGAAGAGAAAGCAAAGAATATATCGAAAAGCTCGAAAAGGATAAAAAGATTACTGAAGACGATAAATTTCAAGGACTGGAAAAACTGCAGGTGCTGCTGGACGAATATATAAGACAAGCAGAAGAGATAACTGCGGCTAAGGAAAAAGAAATCCTCGAAGGCTAACAGGGGGATTGGCTTTTTTATAAGTCATTGTTCAAAATTATAAAGAATAATGGCCTCCCTTTTTGTCCATATTCATTCACAGGAGCAGCACGCTTCGGGAGTTCTCGGGCTCAAGGGATAGCTTCTCCTTCAATTATTTCACAATCAGCTGGGACTTCTATTTTAAATAGTTCGTCGTTCAACTGGCGGTTAAGCTTGAACTGGCTAAAATGGTACTCAAGTTTACTGCCTGTTGTATCGAACAGAATGGCTTTTAAAATCAGGTAAGTTTTCCGGTCAATTTCCATTAGCAGATATGAATATTGACCAGGCTCTTTAGGCGTCAGTTTGATCTGACAGCTATTTTTTTGAGTGGTCGGAAATGGGCTGGCGCTGACTTCATACCTGTCAAGCAGGTTAAAATTACCGGATAACAGGCCAAGAATTTCTCCTGCCTGAAGTTCAGCGCTAGCGTCTTTTTTGATCAATTGTTTATCATCGGGGAAATAAAGCCACAGCACCTCGCCATTAATCAAAAAAACTTGCTTCTCGGGGGAACTGTATTCCCATCGCATCCGGTCTGGACGACGGATAAAGACTTTTCCCCGGCCTGAAATTGGTTCCTCCACCTGCATTGAATAATAATATTGAGTGAAATTAGCTTCAAGACTGGTTACTGAACTCATTTTCTTCCAGAGGTTAAAGGCGATTTCCTGCGGATTAAAGTCTTCAGCCAGGGCTGGCGGTAGCCTTAAAAGAGAGCTTAAAAGAAAGAGGAGAAAGAGGCCGCCTGCTCTGCAGCCAGTCTTTAAAAAATCAGATGAGCTCAGCCGACAGCTGCCGGTCTGTTTTTTACCTTCCATTAAATTAGGCCTTTTGTCTTTAAATGCCTCTATATTTTTACTGACTGAGCCTATTCTGTCAACCTCGAAATCAGGGCTGGCCACCGCTGCCCGGAATCTTTCTTGACAATCGGCTGGAAAGCAGTTAAAAAAAATGGCCATCTTCTTCAGGAGGGAATGGATGATTAAAAATTTCAGCAAGTTTAGCTGGTTGCTTATCCTTGGTTTATGCTTGCTGGTCGGGCAGATATCCGGGCAAACTGCCCAGGATTTGATTAGAGGCGGCGATGAATTTTATGATCAATGGGAAGACCAGAAAGCACTGGACGAGTATCTCAAGGCTCTCCAACTGGAACCACAGAATTATGAAGCCCTGTGGAAAATTTCTCGCAGCTATATGGATCTGGCTGATGTTGTTACCGGTAGGGGTAAGGAAGTCAACGCCAGAAAATTTGACCTTTATGCCAGAGGTGAAACTTATGCCCGCCGGGCAATAACGATTAATCCAGATGATACCTGGGGGCATTTTTTCCTGTCGGCCTTACTGGGCAACAAAATCCTGCTTCAGGGTAAAAAGGAGCAGATTGATGCTTCAAAAATAGTCAAGACTGAAATTGATCGGGCGATTGAACTTGACCCAAGTAATGACCTGGCCTATCATGACCTGGGTCGCTGGCATCGCCGGATGGCTGAAATTGGGGGAGCAAAAAGGGCTTTCGGAAGCCTGATTTATGGCTCAATTCCCAAAGGGTCTTTTGAGGAATCGGAGAAGTGGCTGAAAAAGGCCTTGGAGCTTAAGCCTGACTATATTAATCATCACCTTGAACTAGGCTGGACCTATGCCGATATGAAAAAAGAAGCTCTGGCTATTAAGGAATTCAGCCAATGTTTAATTCTGCCTGAAACCTGTTCGAAGGACAAAACCTTGAAGGACGAAGCCAGAGCCGAACTTGAGAAATTGAATAAAAAGGGCTGAAAGACAATCAGGCCAAATTTTAGCCACCTGGACCGAGCAGCTTTTAAACTGTCAGGCATATAGCCAGAGAGTTGACAGGCCCGGGCCGGAGACAAGTCAGAACTGGCTATTGCAGTCAGCGGGTTCTCAGGTTATAGTCATCTTCAGAAAAGACCTGAGCTTCAAAAACTTCAATGTTAACACCCCGTCTCCATTCATCTGGTGAGAGCCCCGCTTTCAGGCAGCCATGACTGAGATAAGTCTCCAGATCCCAACCATTTTCAACCGGCACCTGGGGCAGAAGAAGCCCCTGATTATAACCTTTGCTGATGATAATCCCATGGCGGCCAACAATTACTTCTTCAGGCCGGTTGATTTTCTTCGGCCTGGTCAGAACTGAAATCTCGATGGATAGTTTGTCAAGTTCATCTTGGGATAATGGCGGGAAACGATAATCTTCAGTGGCAGCGGCAATAGCCATTTCCAGGACTGTTTGGTAGAGGGGCTTAAAAGGCAGAGGGTAGCCAATACAACCGCGCAACTGGTCATTGACCTTTAGAGTAACAAAGGCTCCCTGTTTTTTAGTCAGTTCAGGATTATCTGTGCTGATGGCTGGCAATTGGCCCTCTCTTAAATAAAAGGTGATAGCTTCTCTAGCTAATTTTAAGAGGAAAAGTTTCTCTTCATCATTAAGAAAATCAGAACTATTTTCTGCCATTTTTTTCCTCCATTTCGAGCACCAGCCGGTCTGGCCGGACAAAATAGAAGCCACGGTCAAACCTGACTATCCGGCTGTGAATTGTTAGACCGGCAGGTTTTTCTGTTTTTATAGAAAGAATGACTTTTTCACAGAATAAAGGTTGCTTCATATTCTCCTTCACTTCAGCCCCCTGGCCAAAATTAAAAACTCCCAGAATTTGAAGTTTTTCCTGTGATTCAGTCTCAATAAATACCGCTGGGGAGAAAAGATACGGCCAGGGGATGACCAGAATTTTTTGAACTAGGTAGGTGTCAACCATTTTCTGGCCAAGAAGAAACCCGGTCGGTTTTTTTCTTATCCCACGGCCGGAAAAGGCCAGAAGGAATAAATCTTTCCATGGCTCGCGGAGAATGATCAGATCCATTTTTTTTATTATACCATACCGAAAACTCTGTGGACAAAATCAACTTGACGAGCTATTCAGTTTGACATAATATCAGGACAATAGAGATGAGTTATCAGCTGGTCATTGTTGGTCCCCTGGAAACTAACTGTTATCTGTTTTTCTGCCCGGAAACGAGGGAGTGTGCCATCATTGATCCGGGAGCGGAACCGGAAAAAATCTTTGAAGCTATATCCTCATTAAGTCTAAAACCCACTATTATTATTAATACCCACGGTCATGTTGATCATACTGGGGCTAACCTTGATTTAAGGGAAAGGTATCATATACCAATTGCCCTGCATCCGGCTGATCTGCCCCTGCTCGAAGAATGTCTTCAGCTGGAATTTGGCCTGATGCTGGGAGCCCGGCCAGCTCCTGTCCCCGACCACCTTCTAGCTGATGGGGAAAAAATCTCCATAGGGCAAAGCGTTCTTCAGGTGATTCACTCTCCCGGTCATAGCCCGGGCAGCGTCTGCTTTTATACTGGTCATCTGCTTTTTGCTGGCGATACGCTTTTCTCAGGTGGTGTTGGGCGGACTGATCTGCCGGGAGGATCCTGGAAGGATTTAGCTCATTCTTTAAAAGCCAGAATCATGACTTTGCCAGACGAGACGGTGGTTCTGCCCGGTCATGGCCCAAAAACTACTATCAGTGAAGAAAAAGAATCTAATCCCTATCTTGAATGAAAGACAAAACCGAATCAGCAGAGAGCCTGCTTAAGATTTATTGTGATTACCTGACAGTCGAAAGGGGTCTATCTCCGAATACCGTTAGCTCCTATACTTTTGATATTGAGAAACTGCTTGGTTATTGTTCAAGCCAGAAAAAGAATCTGACCAGAGTAAAAGAAGCTGATCTGGTCAATTTCCTTCATCTCCAAGCCCAGGCCGGCCTGTCTGCCAGATCTCTTGCCCGGTTAGTCTCCTCGATTAAATCTTTTTACCGTTTTTTACAGCTGGAAAATTATACAGGAGCCAATCCGGCCAGCCGTTTGAATTCGCCTGCTCTCTGGTTTTCTCTGCCCCAGGTATTAACAGAAGAAGAGGTAGTAAAACTCCTTGAACAGCCTGACATCAGCCAGCCTCAGGGACTTCGTGACCGGGCAATGCTGGAAATTCTTTATGGAAGCGGACTTAGAGTCTCAGAACTGGTCAAGCTTGAACTCAAGGATATCAGGCTGAAAGAGGGTTTCGTCGTGTGTAAAGGGAAAGGAAACAAAGAAAGAATAGTGCCAATTGGTCGGCAGGCTATTCACTGGTTAAATACGTACCTTCAGGACATACGGCCTGGCTGGGATAAAAAAGGATCTTCGGTGGTTTTTCTCACCCGACGGGGTTCAGGTTTTACCCGCCAGGGGGTCTGGAAACAGCTTAAAGCATATGGCCAGAGGGCAGGTCTGTTTGATAAGATTCATCCTCATATTCTGAGGCATTCCTTTGCTACTCATCTTCTGGAGCACGGAGCAGACCTGCGTTCGGTTCAAATGTTACTTGGTCATAGCCAGATCACCACCACTCAGATTTATACCCATGTCAGCCGGGAAAGACTCCGTAAGATTTATGATCGCTATCACCCGCGGGCCTGAAGGCCAGGAAAAGTTTAACTTAGATTCTTATGGCTGCTGATGGGTTTGCATTCAAGCTAAAACAGTTTGTTTTTAGCTTAAGAAAATTTTTTGTCTGCCCTGTTGACAACCAGCTATGGTGGTGGTAGAGTATTAAACTTGATAGATTAGTATCTAAACCAGAGAGTTTAGTTGGCATACCGCACAGTTCAGATAGACAAAAGGATAGAAAGTGAAATTAGCTGCTAGAGAAAGAAAAGAAAGAATTCAGGCTGAATATAAAAGGCTGATGCTGGAGGCAGCCGAGAGAGTAATATGCCGCCATGGTTATCAGGCTGCTACCATGGATGAAATCGCCCGTGAAGCCGAGTTTTCTAAAGCCACTCTTTATAAGTATTTTAAAAATAAGGGAGAGATTTTCCTTGAGATTATTCTTAAGTACGTAGAAGAGATAAGGAGCGAGCTGATTGCCATCAGTCAATCAAAACTTGAACCAGAAGAAAAATTAAAAAAAATTATTTATACTGTCATCAATATCCAGAGCAAGAAAGAAAATATTGACAGGCTCATCCTGCAAGATAAAAGCTTACACGATTTTCTTCATCGCATCTTTATCTCTATAAAAGAAGATAAGCAAGACTATTTGCAGGCCCAGAAGTATTTCAGTGCTAAGAAGGAAGAAGTCTTTGGTGTTGCTTGTAAAATCATCAGTGAAGGTATGGAGAAAGGCAGGTTTGTTCAGACTTCTCCGGCTCTCATTGTTAAATATGTTAGGGCGATGATCGAGGGGCTAGTTTATAGCCGATTCTGGGAAGAAAAAAGGCCATCAGCCCAACAGGAAACAGACCAGATGTTCAAACTTTTAATGGAGGGAATTGCCACCAAACCCCTTCTGAAGGGAGAAGCTAAATGAGGGATAAAAAATTTTGGTTAGCAGTCTTCATCTTGCTCGGTGCTGGCTGGTTATCTTTATCGGCCCAGGAGCCCGGGCTGATGAAAATGGATTTGACCCTAAATGATTGCTTGAGATTGGCTCTAGAAAAGAACCCTTTTTACCTTTCAACGCTGGAAAAAGAGGGTCAAGCTAAAGCCCAGGTCCGCCAGGCTGTCTCGAATTTTTTCCCCAACGTGAGTGCTCAGGGAACAGATATTCTAGATAAAAAGGTCTTCTCAGTAGAAATTCCTCCCATGGTGCCGGGACAGTCGCCACAAAGAGTAAAATTTGATTTTACCCGTACCTATCAGATGACATTAAGTTTTTCTTTTCCTCTTTTTACCAGTGGCCGGCTGGTCTCTGGCTATAAGCAAGCGGACTACAATTATCAGGCTACTAAAGCCTCTATCCGCCAGGCCAGGCAGGAAACCGTCTTTAATGTCAAAAGTGCCTTTTACGCTTATCTTCTGGCCAGAGATTTTCAGACCGTTGCTCAGGAATCAGTTGACTTGGCTGAAAAGCATCTGGCTAATACCAGGAATCTGTATGAGGTCGGAATAGCCACCAAATTTGATCTTTTGCGGGCTGAGGTTCAGTTAGCTAATTTACAGCCGCAACTCATCAAGGCTAAAAACGCCCTGAATCTAACTGAACTGGCTCTAAAAAATCTTATTGGTGTCGATCTTAAGCAGCCGATTGAAATAAAGGGTGAGCTGGCTTTTGAAGAAGCACAGATTGATCAGGAAGAAGCTGTCCAAAAAGCTTTGCTCAACCGGCCAGAAGTCCATCAGCTGAGTTATCAGCGAATGATGAGTGAACAGATGTTTAAACTGGCCAGAGCCAATGAATTACCATCTCTGGCCATAGGTGGCAGCCTTAACTACTGGTCTAATTCTTTAGCCTTTAAGAAGAATAACTGGGAAAACTATTACACTATCAGTCTGGTTTTGAATGTTCCCATCTTTAAGGGTTTTGCTAATGAGGCTCAGGCGGCTCAAGCCAGGGCCCTGACCAGGCAAATAGATTATTCGATGAAAGGCCTGGTGGAGGCAGTCAAGCTGGAAGTTCAGCAAGCGGTTCTCAATTATCAGCAGGCCAAGGAAGCTGTTGCCTCCCAGGGAAAAAATATAGAACAGGCTCAGGAGGCGGTCAGGCTGGCTGAGCTGAATTTTTCAGAGGGGTTAGCCACTACTCTGGATGTAAGTACGGCCCAGGTGGCCCTAAGTCAGGCCAGAACCAATTATGCTCAGGCTCTTTATGACTGTCTGATGGCTCTGGCCGAACTGGAAAAGGCTATCGGGGAAAGCGGTTTTGATAAAGAAACAAATTAATTTTTAGGCTTTTTTCATGATTAAAAAGAAACTTGATTGTTTTTGAGGAGGATAGAATGCTAAGGAAGGTTAAAAGTATTCCAGCGATACTGGTCTTAGGTGGTTTGGTTCTTCTGACTTTTTCAGGGTGCCAGAGAAAAACTGATGATAGAAATTCCCTTAATACCCAGACCCAGGCTGAACTTAAACCGGCTCTGGTAAAAATTTATAAAGTTACTGGACAGAAAATTGCAGAAAAATTAATTTATACAGCTAGTCTGGAGGCCTGGAAGAAACAGGCCATTACTCCTGACATTTCTGGCAAGATAGCCAGAATCTATGTAAATGAAGGCGACCTGGTCGGGCCAGGACAGTTATTGGCTGAACTGGACACCAAAGCCATCAGACTTCAGCTGGAACAGGCAGAAGCATCTCTGTCCGCAGCTAAGGCCAATTTGGAAGATGCCAGAAGAAATATGGAAAGGATGGAAAGGCTTTTTCAGGAAAAAGCTGTTTCAGAGCAACAATATGAAAAAGCTAGATTAGTTATGGAAGCAGCTCAGGCTCAAAAAGATCAAGCCGAAGCAGCCGTAAACCTGGCCAAGCATAACCTTGATGTTTCTCTGATGAAAGCTCCTTTCGCCGGTGTGATTGCTTCTAAAAACGCCGAGGAAGGCGATGTAATTAATCCTATGATGGGCGGCATGTCAGCCACTTCAGGTGTTCTGAGCCTGGTTAATTATTCACGGATTAAAGTTAAATTTGACGTTGCCCCAGAAGATATTAAAAAGATTTCCAGAGGGCAGAGGGTTTACCTGGAGGGGTATGATCTTCCAGGACAAAGATTTGATGGGGAGATTTCTGTGGTTAATGCTGCTGCTGATGCACAGACAAAAAAATTCAGGGTTGAGGCTTTGATTAATAATCATGATCTCCAGCTCAAGCCAGGTACCTTCGGTCAGGTCATCATCGAAGTTAAATCGAAGGAAAATGCACTGACTGTTCCTTTAAAAGCCCTGTTAGAAAATTCCTATGTGATGGTGGTTGAGGGTGGCAGAGCGGTGAAAAAAACGGTCACCACTGGTTTGAAAAATAAAGACTTGATTGAAATAACATCAGGGCTGAGAGAAAACGACCTGGTAATTGTAGAAGGAAATTTTGGCTTGCCTGATGGTAATCCTGTTGAAGTCCAGAACGAGGTGGAGAAATGAACATCTCGGAGTTTTCTGTCAAGCGCAAAGTCACAGCCACGATGATCGTTATGATCATTGTGGTCTTTGGCCTAATTTCTGTGACCAGACTTGGCCTGGAATTGATGCCGGACCTGGAATTTCCAACTGTTTCAATTATCACCACCTACCGGGGAGCTTCTTCTGAAGATATTGAATCAACCATAACAGAAAACATAGAACGATGGGTAAGTTCTGTTAAAGATGTCAAAAAAATAACCTCTACCAGTTCGGAAGGTGTCTCAGCCATCAGGGTGGAGTTTGAATGGGGGACCAGCATTGATTTTGCTGCCCAGGACATCCGGGATCAGCTAGGACTTTACCAGCAATTTCTGCCGGAGAATGCTGATAGTCCGGTGGTGGTTAAATTCGACGTGTCTCAACTTCCCATTATCTTTTATGGGATAACGGCGAATGGGACAATGTCCACTTACCGCTTGAAAAAGTTGATTGAAGATGAAATTAAGCCACGTCTGGAAAGGATAGATGGGGTAGCTTCGGCTATGGTTGTATCGAGCGATGAGCGGGAAATAAGAGTTGAAATTGATAAAAACGCGCTGATTGCCCGTAACCTGTCCCTAAATCAGGTTATGATGGCTCTGGCTGCCGAAAACCTCAATACCCCGGCTGGCGATGTGACTGAAGGACATGAGTCGCTCATTGTCAGGGCAGTGGGTGAATTTAGGAGTCTTGATGATGTTAATAATGTTGTCATTGGAATATCTCAGAGAGGCGAGCCGATCTATATAAAAGATGTTGCCCAGGTCAAAGATACTTTTAAAGAAACTCACACGGTGGGCCGTATTCAGGGGGAAAGAGGAGTTTTTCTGATCGTTAACAAACGCTCAGGGGCCAATGTGGCTTCTGTAGGCAAGGCTGTCAAAGCAGAAGTGGCCAGGTTAGCAGAAAAATTGCCTCAAGGAATTAGTTTTACATCTGTCATGGATCAAGAGGATATGGTCAGACGGGTAACCAGCAATACAGGCAATACAGCCTGGCAAGGTGGGCTGCTGGCTGTTCTCTTAATCTTTTTATTCCTCCGGAACTGGCGGCCAACTCTTATTATTTCCCTGTCTATCCCTCTTTCCGTCATCACCACTTTTATCGGTCTGTACTTTGCTGGCTATACCTTTAATATTATGACTCTGGCCGGGCTGGCCCTGGGCGTCGGTATGCTGGTGGACAATTCGATTGTTGTTATTGAAAATACATTCAGGCATCTGGAGCAGGGTGAGCCAGTCGATGAAGCCTCGGTTATCGGTGCTTCAGAAGTAGGTATGGCCATTACTGCTTCTACCCTGACTACCATTATTGTTTTTCTACCAATCGTTTTTGCCAGCGGGATTGTGGCTAAACTGACTACTACTATGGCCGTCACTGTAACGATTGCATTGCTTTCTTCTCTTTTTGTAGCTCTGACTATTGTCCCTCTTTTTTCATCTATCTTTTATCGAGGCAAGGGCGGTGAGGTGGTCAATAAAAACTCCATGAGAGAGGCCAGATTTGAAAAGGGCCGCCATATATACCGGAAGATGCTAACCGGTGCTCTGAAAAACAGAAAATATGTTTTAGGCGGAGTCATTGTAGCCTTCATTATCTGTGTGGTGATTATTCCTTTCATGCGTTCTGAGTTCATTCCTGAATCAGATCAGCAATCAATTTTGCTCAAAGTGACGCTGCCAGTTGGTACGGCCATTGAAGAAACCGACCGGATTATCAGTCAGACTGAAAAATTGTTTCTGCAGCAGCCTGAGGTGCTGGTAGTCTCAGTTCAGGCAGGTTCATCAGCGGAGCAGAATCGGATGGGAGGCGGTGGCCGGATGAGCCTAAGTGGCCAGCATGAAGGTCTAATAATTGTCAGGCTGGTTCCTAAAGAAGAGCGAAAGTATTCCGATAAAGAAATACTGGAAAGAGTTAGAAAGTCATTGCCTGCTCTGACCAATGTCAAGTTTGAACAGATCAATATGGCCTCGAGTGCCATTACGGGCGCAGCTGCACCTGTTGAGATCAAGATTTTCGGCCAGGATTTTGACCTTTTAAAACAGTTAGCTGACAGTGTTGTGAATAAGATTAAAGATGTAGAGGGGCTGCGTGATGTGACCCATATTATGACTGAAGGCAACCCGGAGCATCAATTTATGCTCGACCGGGAAAGGGCTTCAAGGCTGGGTCTGTCCATAGGCCAGATATCAGATATCGTCCTGACAGCGACCCAGGGGAAAGTTGTCAATAGATACCGCGATGGGAAAGACGAAATTGATATAAGGTTAATTATAGCCGAAGAATATCGTGAGTCTCTGGATGAAATTAAGACTTTGCCTTTATCATCAACCACTGGTAAAACTGTTTACCTAAGCCAGGTGTCAGACTGGCAGCGAGGTATCGGACCGCTCAAAATTACCAGGGAAAACCAGTTGTGCGAGGTATCGGTTACCGCCAATATTATTGGCCGGGACCTGGGCAGTGTTATTGGGGATATCAAGAAAAGATTAGCTGGTTTCGACGAGCAGCTGCCAGAAGGTTATTTTATTGAATATGGCGGAGACTACGAAGAAATGGTTGATACTTTCAAAATCCTGATTGCCGCTCTGGCCGTAGCCATTCTTTTAATTTATATGGTTATGGCTGCCCAATTTGAGCACTTTCTCCATCCGTTTATTGTCATGTTTACACTACCCTTGGCCCTGATTGGGGTGGTTCTCAGTCTGCTAATTGCCGGTCAGTCAATTAGCCTGGTCTCGCTGATCGGAGTGATTATTCTGGCTGGTGTGGCGGTTAATAACGGAATAGTTATGATTGATTATATCAATCAACTGATCAGAAAAGGCGTAGAAAAAAGAAAAGCAGTTATAGAAGGAGCGGTCACCAGATTACGGCCTGTCTTGCTCACCGCTTTAACGACTATTCTTGGTGTTATCCCGATGGCTTTGTCGAAATCTTCCGGTTCAGAAATGAGATCACCAATGGGCGTGGTCATGCTGGGTGGCCTGACCGTTTGTACCTTCCTGACTCTTTTTATCATCCCAATTATGTACAGCCTGTTTAATAAAATTTCCTTTAAGGATTATGAACACAAGCAGGAAAACCACTTAGTATAAATTCCAGGTTATGGTGAGGGACAGCTGCCAGGCTGTCCCCTGCTTTTATTTTAAGACAGAGGGCAGATCAGGCGAATCAGGAAGCCTCTTTCTCGCCCCTTTTGTTAACTTTTTCTATCGGTGTTTTAGCTCGCGGGTAGATGTTTGTTGCCATTCATGGTTCATCTGGAAAGAATTAAAGTTTGCTTGAAAGCCAAAAATTTATTATGCTTGATCTGACCTGACTCAGAGGAGGATGGGGTGAGAAGAAGAGTTTTTTTAAAAAGTTTGTTTAGCCCATTGATTCTGTTTTTTGTTTTATTTAATTGCTTCAATATCATGGGGTTGGCTGCACCCAGGAAGATTATCTATCTTGATGCTTCTATTTTACCTGAAGGCTCGTTAAAAAAATGGCATAATCTGGGGACAATTGGCGGTGATTTTATACCCGTTTTTCGCGGCCTGCCTTCAGTTCAAATAATCAGTGGCCAGAAGGCGGTCAGTCTAATTGGACCGGACGTCTTACTTCGTTCAACTTTTACTCCACCCTCGAGCCTTAATGGTCGAAAGCCATTTACCATTTTAGCTAAGGTTTATTTTAATGAATTAGCTCAGCGCCAGATAATACTTAACTGGTCGCAGGAGACGGAATATTCAGCTATTTTTGGCTTCGGTAAAGGGCTGGATGCCGCTTTCTATAATTCAGTCAAAAATAGGCTTGGTTATAAGGGAGGATTTCCCCTGCAAAAAGCCTGGCATTTGCTTGCGCTGGTTTATGACCAGCAAAAATTAAGCATCTATGTTGATGGCTGGCTCAACAGCCAGGTTGACGGCCCGCTCGATATAAAACCTGGCAAATTTATTTATCTGGGTGGGCAGGTTGTCACTGGCTTTCCCCTGCCTTTTGATCCTTTTAACGGGTATCTGGCTTCGCTTGAAGTTCTTGACGAAGCCTTGAGCATGGCTAACGTCTGGAATCTGGCTGGGCACCATGAAGCTATTCCACTCTATCCGGCTGAGGGAGAAGTGATTCCGGCTGTTTCCGTGACCCTGCGCTGGGAAAAAGGAGACGATCGTACTTCCGGTTTTTCTGTTTTCTTTTCTTCCTCAAAAGAAGAAGTTGAGAAAGGCGAGAAAAGGGCTGCTAAAGGAAATATTTCTGCAGAAACCAGTACTTATGATTTAACCGGGCTCAAAACGGGCCAGGCTTATTTCTGGCGGATAGATCAAATCGAGGCCAATGGAAAATTGCTGCAGGCCGGTCTGGTGAGAAGCTTCGTAATTGATCATGGCTCAGCCAGAAATCCATCTCCCCATCATCTTCACGGCAGTGTTCGCCCTGATTTGAATCGGCTGCGGTGGGAACCAGGACCATGGGCAGCCTCTCAGGATATTTATTTTACTGCCGACCTTAAAAAATTAGAAAAGGCGAAGCCGGTAGCGAGGGGAGTTAAGCCTGGCTCTGATTATTTTTATCTACCTGAAAAAAAACTTGATCACGGTCAGAACTATTACTGGAAAGTAATAACAAAAAACGGCAATCTACCTGATTCCCCGGGCCCGGTTTGGTCTTTCCGGGTTCAAGATGAGCTCGATGATAAGGACCTGACTTTCTTTGTGGCTTCTGATCTGCATTATGGCGGGACAGTTAATTTCCGGAAATTGAACAGAACGATGGTGGAAGCCATGAATTCCCTGCCTGGCCAATTTTATCCAGAGGAAAGAGGCGTGAAGGGTAAGATTCATACTCCCAGAGGCGTGGTCATTACCGGCGATATCGTTGATGATGGCTCTGCTCTTGATATAGAAAAGACCTGGCAGGAGTATGTTGAGGACTATGGTTTGAATGGTGATAAACTCCTGGCTTTCCCCGTCTACGAGGGTTTCGGTGAGAGCGATGGCCCTTCTTCTGGCCTGGTTAGAACTAATCTAAAAAGCCGTAACCGGCTCCGGCCCGGTCTGAGAAGCATTTCGGCTGATGGCCTCCATTATTCCTGGGATTGGGGCCCGATCCACCTGGTTCAGCTGAATCTTTACCCGGGCAGTGCCGGCGAAGAATATCTGAATATCTGGAGAAGGAGGGTCAACGGTGATGCCCGCTACCCTAAATACAGCCTGGAATTTCTAATCGACGATCTGAGAAGAAATGTCGGAAACAGCGGCCGTCCGGTAATTTTATTTCAACATTACGGCTTTGATACCTGGAGTGAAGCTTTCTGGACGGAAAAAGAAAGAAATGCATTTCTCCAGGCTATTCAACCCTACAATATCATTGCCATTTTCTGGGGACATTCAGAAGTTCCCCAGGGTTTCAGCTGGCATGGCATCAAGACTTGGTGCGCCGGGACACCTAACCGCGATCCCGATCCGGGAGAATTCCTGGTGGTCAAGATTAGCATCGGCCGGAAAAACGGCCAGCTGATAGTGGCCACCAGAAAAACTAATAGCTGGGAATCAGTTGAAAAATCAACCTTTCTCGTTAAAAAAGTTCCCGCCAAATAGCCAGGCCTTAAACTTTTTAAAATTTCTATTAAAGGGGGTTTTTATATTTTAGAAAGACCCCTATATTTCCGTAACGCTTCAACCTGGTCGGAGGTGTTATCTGGTAAACCGGCAAGCCCCGGGTTAAAGCCAGTTCAACTGCCTCATCAACGATATCAGTTGCTGACTCAGTTTTAACCTGGCAGATAAGGCAGTTTTCCTCTTTAATATAGAGATTATGGCATTTAGGGCAAACCTGGCCAGGATGTGAAAAATTATGAGTTATAATGAGCGATTGAGCTTCAAAGGAATTTAATTTTCGCAAAGTGTCGGCCAGCCCGGCTATAGCCCGCCCGCCCCGCTCAAGTTCATCAATAAATCTTTTGACCAGTTCTTCTTCTTGAGCTCTCTTAAGTTGTGCTTCAAACTCAGAACATTCTTTAAGTATTTTTGATTCAGGAGTATCCGGCCTGGCTTTAATGCGGCCTTTGAGTCTTTCCTTCAAATAGGAATGAAATAAAGACTCAAGTTGTGAATAAAACACATCATCGCAGCCAACCAACAACCAGTCGAAATGATTGTGTTTCAGAATATCGAATGTTTTTTCAGCCGACTTTTTGAAATGTTCAAGTAGATGAGCCTCGATATGCCTTTCTATTCTCTTTGATTCGTAGCCTTCAAAGCCGCCCTTTTTAACTTGCTTGGGGACATCGCTCAGCAGGCTATCAATCTGCTTTATTTCCCCCAGGTAAACCTCATACCACTTACTTTCCTTTCTATTAATCAAGAAGACGCACATTTTTTTAAATCTTTCGAGAATAGCTGTTAAAGGCCTGGTATAAAAGTCAAAGTCCATAATTATCCGGTTACGCGGGCCATGGGGCAATTCCAGTTCCTGCCAGTAATTCTGACCGGAGCAGGAAAAGATAGCCAGACCCGGTGATTTTAGAGGGCTAAGCTTTTTCTGACAGAAGTCTGAGATTTTCTCCAGGTCGGACTGAAGGCAGTTTTTGATTTCTGGAGACAGGTTTTTACCCTCCAGTTCTTGGCGGGCTTGATTGATCAAAGCCTTAGAGGCAGCGTTGATAGCCTTGAGTGTTTGCTGGCTCTTATCCGTATTTAGATAAAAACTGGTTGCTCGATAAGGATGGGTTTTAAATCGAGCTAACTTTTCGATTTGGGAAGAACTGGATAATTTCATAGTCTACCTCCTCCTTAAATTACAAAATTTGGATCAGGTTAATGAATATTGTTTTGAGGGAAAAGGCCGATATTAAAGCCACTAATTTTAAATTAATCTTCCTGCTGCCTTTTGTCAAGTTTAACTTGGTCCGGTGTTATTTAAACTTGAAAAG
>DCDG01000003.1 GCA_002316315.1 Candidatus Aminicenantes bacterium UBA1061
ATTTATGCTCAATCCCCAGATATTCTTCCGGATAGAATTTATCCCTGGACAGCACCAGTTTCTGCAGCTTACTGCCAGTAAAGCAGCTTTCTCTGTTAATTAAAAGCTTTGCCGTTCTTTTCGAATATAATCGACACTTTCAGGAAAATCAAGAAAGTCTCGACTATAGTCGACGGTTATGATAACAGCTTATCAGAAGATAATTGGCGAAGTTTTCTCGGCATGAGCTTATATTGCCTGTTGATTATAAACAAAATCGGCTGGCCCGACCCCATTTGTCAGTCAGACAGGCCTTCTACTGATTCCTTCTGACTGGACTTGATGGCCTGCGGCTCAGGCTGGTGTATTTCGGGAGCTTTAACCAACCTGCCGATCACTTCTCTTGTGCCCTTAATATTCAACTGGTCAAAGAGGAAAGAAAATTGTTTTTCGAGGCTCTCGCCGATAGCCTTCAAACTGTCTTCAGGCAGAGTCCAGAAATGCCTCTTAAAGGGCCCAACCGCTTTTTTTCTCGTTTTATAAAGGAACTGAGCTTCGGTGTCAGACGGCTTTCGCTCTGAGGCAGCATTAACCTTGAGCCATTCATACATTTCCTGCCGCAGGCTTTCCGGCACAGCTTCATGTTCGATAATCAAATTCTGGAAAGCTGTAGCCAAGTGGACCTCACAGGTTTTAACTTCAACGAATTTATGAAAAGCTGAATCGGGCAAAGTGCTGGCTCCATGCTGGACGACTCCACCCAGACCATATTTTTTTCTGGCCAGCTCTCCCAGCCGCCGCAGGACGTCAAAATCAATCGCCACCTGGGCCAGCGTCCCGTCAGGCAAAACCACTCCGCCGTGATGGGTCCCGGTCTGAATGCTCAATTTGCTCACCCCGGCGACATCGCCTTTATGTCGGTTAAAACCGTTCATAAAAGCTTCGAGGTCTTCTTCTGTGCTGTTTCTTTCCCCAACTTCGCCGATTTCGCCGCCGACCGAGATATTAACTCCCGCCGGCTGTTTCTCACGGATAAAGCGGGTAAATTCAGCCGTCAGTTCATAATTAAGTTTCTGCTGTTCATCGAGATTGCTTCTGGAAATATCCACCAGAGTGGAAGTATCTATGTCGATATTATAAAAGCCGGCCACCACCGCTTCCTCAATCAGCTCTTTGATAGCTTTTATTTCTCCCTCGGGGTCGGCCTTAAACTTTTTAGCTGAAGCCTGGAAATGATCTCCCTGAATAAAAACCGGACCTCTAAATCCTTCCTTGATAGCTGCGGCCAGCACCGAGCTGACATATTCTGATGGTCTCTGGTCGGTGTAGCCAATTTCGCTGCGGGCAATTTCAAAAATAAAAGCACCGGCCTCAATTTTTTTAGCTGCCCTGAAAACTGCCCGGGCTGAATCGTAAGCCAGCATCCGCAGGTTAATAGCCGGCACAGTGAAATCAAGCGGTGCTTCACCCCGCCCTCTGGCTAAATAAAAATCATGAATAGAAGCCGGCCTGATACCCAGCGCCTGGGCCGCCTCAAAGATCAGCCAGCGAGCAACGGCTCTTGTCTCTTCATCACCAAAAACTGCTTCAAAAATAACCTTAGAAATATTATCTTTTAAGGCTTTCTCATCCACGACTTTGACTTTTTTCCCTTCGATCTCGACTGCGCCTTTTAACCAGCCTGAAACTTCGCTTAATTTTGATTCTTTCATGGGACACTCCTTTCCTGCTTATCTTGGACTGAATCTATGTTATTTAGTTTTATTTAAAGTATAGCATAATTATTGCCTGGCTTAAGACGGTAGATCGTGGCTATGACCTGATGGATCAGCGCCGCCGAGGAAACCCCTCAACTTTTTTGAGGAGGTAAGTCTGCCACAGTTCATTATCAACAAAAAGAACCAGGACAACGTCAGGTCTCAGACTATAATATTGAGCGACATAGCCCGCCAGTTCTTTTTCCTGCCGTTTGGCTGCCTCCGTCGCCGACATGATAATCAGTCTGGCTGGTCCGAGAGTCTCGACCTGTTCACTGGCTGTCCAGTAGCCGACCCGGCTGAAGCGGCGAAGATACCAGGGTAAGGGCCAGGTCTCCTCCGGCGGGGCAATCACCCTGACCAGAGCATTCTTCCCTTCACTGTCTACCTGGCTCAATTCACTCAGCCTGTTTACCAGCCGCATAAAATCAGGTGAAGTCTGGGCATAAACATAAGGATTATCGGGATAAGCATAGAAATAATAATTAACCAGGTAAACTTGCCAGCCCGCCCAGATGAGAAGTATTCCCGCCAGGAGAATTTTGCTCTGCCTGATCTTGATCAACCTCAAAAGGTAATCAAAGCCAATGGCCGCCACTATCAGGAAAAAACACCAGAAAGTCAGCATATTCCAGGGCGTTTTATAAGGAAGAGCCGAATAAATAAGAGCTGTTATGACCGCCAGGACGGCCAGATAAGCCCGGAAATTTTCCGAAGGCTTTCTACTCTTCCTCAGCTCAATGAAGCTTACCACCACCCCGAAAAGAGCTAAGGCCAGAAAAGGGATCTCGGTAAAAACTGGCGAACCAGGATCACCATGGCGGTAAAAGAGAAGACCAAAATAATACCAGAAGGGATGCCGGTGCCAGCCTGCTTCCAGTCCCTTCTGGCCGTAGCCAGCTAAAGCCTTAAACGAATCAAGAAATCCCTGGGGATATTTAAAAAACGAAGAATAAAAGACAAAGGAAACAGCCAGAAAAATAAAAGTGGCCAGGAGAAGCGGCTTCCAGGTTTTCTGAGTGCTGCTGCCGGGAGTCTTCTCTTCACTCTCTGGTTTTACCTTTTTCCGGTTTTTCTGATCCTCCTGGTTCTGCTCTGCTTTATCTTTCCGACGGTTTAAAAGCCAGACCCCGACCAAAGCCAGAAGCGAAGCCGCCAGAATGATTATAGAAGTTTCTTTGGTGGCATAAAGCAAACCAGCAGTAAGACCCAGCCAGACTCCTTCCCGGTAATCCGGCCTGTGCCAGAAACGCCAGAGACAGATGACAAAAGCCACAGCGAAAGCCGCCAAGAGAGATTCCTGAATGTAAAAGCGGTTAAAATAGACAACCGGTGCCGAGACCGCTAAGAAAAGTGCTGCCCATAATTTCTCTGACTCTTTTAGATATTTTCCGGCCGCCAGGGCTGCCATGAGAATCATCACCAGCCCGAAGAAAACCGTTACCAGGCGCAGGGTAATTTCATTCAGTTCGGCATAGGTTTTCTGGCCGCTCAGCCAGGCAAAAGGCAGGCTGAAATAATAAAGGGTCGGGCCGTGGTGCTCAGCCGGATCATACCGATATTCACCCTTTTCCAGCAGCTCGCCAAACTTATAAGCCTGATTGGCCTCATCATGATGCATCGGCCGGAGGTCGAGCCGGTAAAGCCGGACAAACAGCCCGGCCGCTAAAATAAGGATCAGAACAAAGGCAAATGTTTTTTTCTTCATTTAACCGGCAAGCCGTAAACCTCGACTTCGACATAATGATTCATATCGTTAGAGGTATTGCCGTTGCTCCAGAGACGGACATAGCGGGCCCTGGTTCCCCGGCCATCAATGAGTTTGCCTTCATAAGTTTCGATATATTCTCGATCGCGGCCAGCTCCCAGGCCCAGAGTATTATCGTGATCATTATTGAAGAGCGTCACGACACCGTTAATAAAATCTTTATCCTCTGAGACCTGAACGACCACATCCCGGTAAACTCTGGCCTGGCTGTGGTAATGCCAGACAATAATGGCCTGAATTAAATAGGGTTCTTTAAGATCAATCTGCACCCACTGCGGTCCAGGCCCCAGTTCGACAAAGTAACCATCTTCACCCGATTTTTCTCCATCGGTAACATAGCTTAGCTCGCCGATAACCGGCTGCATGTCGCTTGAGGTCACCGGCTTTTTGAGCGAAACCAGCTGCGTCCCGGCTGGCACATAAAACGGGCCACGCGGCTTACCAGTGATGGGTTCCAGGTTTGGAGTCTTAATATTACGCGGGGTGCCCACAAACATTGGTTTGGGCAACTGAATTTTAAGCTCGACTTTGTCTTTATCCTGACTCTGGGCTGAAGCTAAGCCGCTCATCGTCAGCAGCAGGCTCCAGCCTAAAATAATTCCTAGTAATTTAGTAGTATTTTTTCTCCGCATCTCAATCTCCTCATCTCTTTTGATCATCCGGCTTCTGAGTCCTTGGTGTTTTCTAATTGATTTTAGCCGCCTGTCTAAATATCCCGGCTGAAATCAGCCGGACGGTTAAACCAATAACAATTTTTATCACGACCGACGACCAATGTCCAGATTTCTGGCTGGGCGGCGGTCGCCGCTTCTATTTCCTCAAGGTCCATGACCATAAACGCCGTCGACAGGCCATCAGCTAGAGCCGGCGAAGGATGAGACACCCAGACGGCTAACTGCCTGGATTGAGACTGCCGCCCCCGCGGGTCATAAATATGCTCGCCTTTAACTTCATGTCCGGAACCGCTCAAGGCTCTGTCTTTAAGGCTTACCCGGCCTGCCTTTAGAAAATCAAAGCCGCCGCCGACTGTCACCGGCCAGGCTTCCTTTCCGCGGGCCAGGACGGTGCTTTGACCCGCATTGGCCAGAAAGCTGTCTATTTCCCAGCTCGAGAAAAGACTGGCTGCTGACTCGAGAGCGTAGCCTTTGCCGATGGCTCCCAGATCGAGGTCAAGCCCGTAAGCGCTTCCCTCCAGCCGCAGAGCCAGATACTGAGTTTGAGTTTCGAGGAGCTCGAGCGGAAAGAGTTCGACCCAGGCCTCTTTTTCAGATTTGTCCCTTTGACCTGACCCAGTTGCACTTTTTATTGTGCCCATCGCTCGACGGAGATCATCAGACTGACTGTCACCACTTTCGGTTGAATTCCGGGTTTCATCTTTCTCTTTATTTGACCCGGCACCAGCGGCCGCTTGTTTATTTTTTAGCGCGCGGAAGTTGATATTAAAAGCTCCGCCCGTCTCAACCATCAACTCAAAACTCGTTTTAAGACACTCATAAGTTTCTATCCCGATGGGCAGTGTTTCACCCGGCTGCAAGCGGTTAATCATGGAAATTTCGCTTCCGGGATCAAAGCGGCTGAAAAGTCTTTCCAGCCGGTCAATTTCTTTAAAAAAAGCCTGAGCGGCGCTGCGGGCATAGATTTCTTTCTCTCCGGCCACCAGCAGTTCAAAAAAAGTGCTCATGGCCTCATGGGAGAAACGATGGATTGAAAGCTCGTCCAACTTTTTTACCCGGCCTGCCCTGGTCTGACAATAATGACATCGAGAGCCAGCATGGCGGCCAGAATCGAAATGACAGCGCTCCAGCGGTGGAGGTTAAAAAATAAGATTTGAGCCGGAAAATTAAAATAAGGCAACATTGAGCCGAGGGTGGATAAAATCAAAAAGAAACCGGCCAAAACAAACAGCCAGAAACTCGCTGCTTGAAAATAAATCCGCGGTAAATAGCGGTTTAAAGCCAGGCAATAAAAGCCTCCGCCTTCTCCGGACATTTTTTTAGAACCCTCGTCGCCGGACAGAGGCAAATAGATTCTGGCCCGGAGAAAAAGAACAGCCATCAGGCTGATGGCAAAAAGCCCACCGCAGGCCACATGAAGAAGAAGAGGGAAACCAAAAAGTCCGCGCGAAACAAACCAGGCAAAGAAAATACCGCTTAAACTCAGATAAAGATAGCTTAAAGCCAGGGCATAAAAGATCCAGACTGTCCAGCCACG
>DCDG01000006.1 GCA_002316315.1 Candidatus Aminicenantes bacterium UBA1061
TCTCGATATATGGAATTAACTCATAGTTAATGGCATCGCCGTAAGGGCCAAGATTGGCGGAGTTGACCGCGTAGGAATCATCATAAAAAGGATTGGCATGTTGAATCTCAATAATGAGAAAACGCGGCGTGTCGCTGGCTGTCCAGTATTTATAAAAAGCATAAGCTTCTTCCTCAACGATTCGGTTGTAACCGCGGAGATGAAATCGCTCATTATAATCCGGTTCAAGATTCGGATCCGGAGGCTCTTCGCGGAAGCCTTCAAAGGTATAAGGAAAATGCCCATGGTAAACAATGAGTGGATAGCGGGCCTGCGGATGTTCATCAAAGCCGGCCGGTAGTAGAACATGAGCTCCAAGATAGACCGGCGTCCCCCAGAAATCGGACAGGAGCTTACTCTGAATTTTGACATGTTTGATGTATTTTGTTTCAGGCGGATCGGGGATTTCCGGCATGATCTGATCGAGAGAAATTTTAATTGTCTGAGATGCCCGAGGGTCGAGGCGCATTTTGACTGGCTGGCTGTAAAGATTGCCTGGTTTCTGGTTCCACTGCTGACCTTCTCCGCGGTCAGGAGGGAGCTTGAGTGTTCTGCCGTCTTTAAGATGATACGTCTGATAAATATTGAGCACACTTTGTACCCAGTATTCGCCCGGTTCAATAGCCGCCAGGCTGTGCCTTGGGTAACCAAAAGCTGTCCCATCAATGATGGCTGCCGTGCCCGCCGCCATCCCTTCCACATCTACCCCAAAAACCTGCTGTGTTCCGGCACTATCATTTATGGAAAAGCGCGGTTCTTTTTTATTGTCAGTTGAAATAAGCAAAAGAAGGCGCCCGTCCAGCGGGTTGGCTGACCTTTCAGCCGGAAAAGAAATAGCAAATTTCAGCCGGACTTGATCGGCCGGGCTGTGGGCGCCCTGGCTGCAACCAGCTGCTAATCCTAAAAGGCTGACTATAACTGCAGCCAGCGCTATAAAATAAATTATTTTACTTTGCGAATGTTGCATTATTGATTTCTCCTTCCTGACGGTCTATTTCTTAGGATAAGACTATCAGAGTCAATTAATCAAGAATTTAGTCTTAGCATTCTTGCTTTGCTCAAAAAATGAACCTATCTCTTAACGTTATACGTTATTATCTGGAGCTGAGACGGCCTGAAGTCATATTCAGCTATTTACTCCTGACAAGCTGGCAAGCAATTACTGAAGAGCCCGGAGGTCTTCTCTCAGCTGACTGTAATTAGCCATCGCGACCGCCATGGTGTGAACTTTGCCCCGTCTTATAATCCATCTCAAGGCTTCTTCATAGGAAGCTTCAGTTCCTGGACTGGCTGCTAACGGGCCGCCCGAACAGGTCTTCATGGCGACGAGGCCAAGCCCATTCTGGCGGGCTTTATCCATTTCTTCTTCGAGTGCTACTTGATCCCACTTGCCTCTTCGCCCCGTATTGGCATGAACGTAGGCACCCTGGTGATTATAGGGCAGCATGACCACATCATAAAATAAATTTTCATTCGCCGCCCGAAGTAGTTCGACCTGATTGGTATGGCAGGAAAAACCATGAGCTCTGATCATTCCTTTTCTTCTGGCCTCTTCAAAAAATCGCCTGACCTCTTCCTGGAAGATAACCTCTGGAGAAACTGCTCCATGAATTAACATGATATCAAGATAGTCAGTTTGCAAAGCTCGCAAACTGGCCTCAATTGACGCTTCCATTTCAGCCACTGCTCTTTTTATTTCTGCCGGTGAGTCAAGTTGCTGACCGGTTAAGCCCAGATCAAGTTTAGACTGGATAACGACTTCTTTTCTAAAGCCGGCAATAGCCCGGCCGATCATTACTTCATTCTGTCCACGGAAATAAGACCGGCCAGTGTCCAGAAAATTTAGACCAGCCTCAAGGGCCGCCACGACCAGCGACTGCTCCATTGTCCTGGAGGCACCAAACCCCAGAGGTGTGACCTTAATCCCGGTTCTTCCCAGTTCAACAAGACCTGGCTTTACTTCATTTTTCTTCTGGTTGGCAGAATTAGAATCTTTAACACCAACGGAGGGAAAGCAAATTCCCAGGATCCCCACCGCTGAGGTCTTTAAAAATTCTTTTCTCGATAGTGGCTTATCATTCTTTGCCAAGTTATTAACCTCTTCTCAGGTCAAAGAAAATGTTATCAATTTCTCGTCTTTTGCTCCTTATTTTTGGCAATAGCAGAGCAGTAAGACGGCTGTATTATAAGTGATTACAACAACAACGTGCCAGGTTTTTTGCAATTGGTAACAACGAGGCTATCACTATTTCACTCAGGCTGAGTTCGCCCCCGACCTGAATTAATCCTCTTCAAATATGACTTTGAGCTCGCCCGCATCAAACTTAGCCTCTTTCACCTGCCGTTCGAGCAGGACCTGAGGAAGAATAATGCTCCGCCTCTGGTTACCAATGGTAACAACCAACTCATCTCCACTGTGCAATAAAGAGACATCTCCTTTGGAAACAAAAGGAAGCTTCATGGTCAGGGTGTAGAGGCCATCGTTATGCTCAATGCTAATTGGCTGTCCCTCAAAAAAGACCCGCGTTGGGTCGCCGCCACCATAAAGATATTCGCCGACTTCAGCCAGCCTTTTCAGCCCAACCGCCTCGGTATCTAGAAGAGGAACTCTCATCACGGGCAAAGGAGAGAATCGCTCCTCAATATCTCGCAGATATTCCGCCTGGGCCTTTTTCCATTTTTCAAAATAGGCACCATCTGCTCCGGCCGGAATAATGCGGTTACAGACCACAGCGTCGGTCGGATAGCCATAGAGATTGAGATAAGCATAGGTTCGCTGGGCTTCTTTGATCACCATTTTTTCCGGGTTGAGCAGAAGCCGGATACTGGTTTTTTTCGGATCGCTGAGCAGAGCCCTCAAACCTTCCAGGCGATTAAAAAGCTCCTCAACACTATCCAGAATTTCCTTATCGGGCAGGGGCATATCAGTCACCCTGTTAACAATCGGGGTGGCAATCGGCATCAACTTCCGTCCAACAGGAAGTAATTTTTTAAACCACCAGCCAGCGACTTCGGGCAGAGTTAAAAGACGCAGCGATTCGGCCGTTGGCGCGCAATCAACAACGACGACATCATAATTCTGCTCCTGCTCATAATAATAAACCCAGAGAAGGTTGGCCACCTCTTCCATCCCGGGCAAAACAGCCACTTCTTCGGCCACTATTTCATCCAGTCCGCGCCAGGCCATTAGCGC
>DCDG01000032.1:0-3149 GCA_002316315.1 Candidatus Aminicenantes bacterium UBA1061
AGAAATAGCAAATTTCAGCCGGGCTTTACCAGGATTACTTCGCTCACCCCGGCTGCAACCTGCTTCCAGTCCTAACAGGCCAACAAGGGCCAGACCCAGTACCAGAAAATAAAATGCCTTCCCCGGGAAAAAACGCATGACTCGTTCCTCCTTCTCGATGGACTTTTTCTTAGAATAAAACTATCAGAGCCAGTTAATCAAGCCAGTCAAACTGTTCAAGCTATGCGAGCCAAGCGGGCAATAAATTCAAGGCTTCGAGGTAATTGCCCCCAACCCTGTCTTAAAATTCCAGAAGGGATCAAGCGGCAGATGATGGGAGCCCGGATAAACCCGGCTCAAAAGTTCGTAAAGGGCCGGATCGTAGCTTCTAAGTTCAGCCGGCGAATAAACGACTTTCTCGCCATCTTTATATTCAAAGTTTGACCAGAACCAGAATTGTGTTCCCTCCGCCCAGTATTCGTCGGAATTGGTGGAGGCATATTGCCCTTTGAATAATCCCAGGGCCATGGCATCGGCATAAGCTTTTTCAATATCGGCTGCCAGGCGCGGGTCAGCTCGCCGGATGGCCCGATGGATAGCGTGACCGAACTCATGAACAAGAATCTGTTCCCCAAAATAACGGGTGCCCGGAATGCCCAGCAGGTTCTCTTCGCCGCAGGTGGTGTAGAGGCCACCGAGTCCTCTGGCCCGTTTGTTCCAGTATTCAGCATCAGACAGCTGGCTTATCTTTTCATATTCGGCGATCTCCTGGGGGGTCAGCCGCCGGTCGCCCAGTTGTGGCTTCTTTAAATTTTTATATTCAGGGATATCTGACATCTGCTGATCTTTGCCGATTATTCCAACCCTCTGCCCTTCCAGGACCAGCTGAGCTCTGAGATCAGGCCGTTCTGACAGCATATGAATGATGATGTCCCGGGCAATGAGCATGGCCAGATCTGATACCTGACCGGAAGCGATGACCGGGATACCCATGGCATTGCAGTATTTTTCATAAAAGGGGTCAAGCATGAGTTTAGCCGGCGGCTTACTGATCAGAGCAGCCGCATAATCTGTGAACACTGGCTGTTCTTTCTGAGTCGTTTTCTTCGTCTCTTTTACCTGGCCAGTTAGAGCGGTAAAACTCATAGCCAGAATTAAGCCAACCATAAGCATCATCTTCGTCTGGCTTTCTTTCATTGATCGCCGCACGGTAATTCTCCTTTCCGAATATCAGGGGTAATCATAACAAGATAGTGGATTGGCAGCAAATCCAGTAAAAACTTTTAATAGACCAGTAGCTTCGGCTGAGCGGACCCGCGGCCATCACTGGCAATTATTGGAGAGCCTGGAGGTCTTCTTTCAGCTGACTGTAATTAGCCATAGCGACGGCCATGGTGTGAACTTTGCTCCGTCTTAGAATCCATCTTAAGGCTTCTTCAAAAATAGCTTCAGCTCCTGGACCGGCCGCAACTGGCCACCCGAACAGGTCTTCATGGCTACGAGGCCAAGCCCATTCTGGCGGGCTTTATCCATTTCTTCTTAGAGCGCCGCCTGATCCCACTGATTTTTATTAATCCTCTTCAAATATGACTTTGAGCTCGCCCGCATCAAACTTAGCCTCTTTCACCTGCCGTTCTAGCAAGACCTGAGGAAGAATAATGCTCCGCCTCTGGTTACCGATGGTGATAATAAGTTCATCTCCACTCCGTAACAAAAAGACATCTCCTTTGGAAACAAAGGGCAGCTTCATGGTCAGGGTGTAGAGGCCATCGTTATGCTCAATGCTAATTGGCTGTCCCTCAAAAAAGACCTGCGTTGGGTCGCTGCTGCCATAAAGATATTCGCCGACTTCAGCCAGCCTTTTCAGTCCAACCGCCTCGGTATCAAGAAGAGGAACTCTCATCACGGGCAGAGGAGAGAATCGCTCCTCAATATCTCGAAGATATTCCGCCTGAGCCTTTTTCCACTTTTCAAAATAGGCGCCATCTGCTCTGGCCGGGATAATGCGGTTACAGACCACAGCATCAGTCGGATAGCCATAGAGATTTAGATAAGCATAGGTCCGTTGGGCTTCTTTGATCACCATTTTTTCCGGGTTAAGGAGAAGCCGGATACTGGTTTTTTTAGGATCGCTGAGCAGCGCCCTCAAGCCTTCCAGGCGATAAAAAAGCTCCTCAACACTATCCAGGATTTCCTTATCGGGCAGGGGCATATCAGTCACCCTGTTAACAATCGGGGTGGCAATCGGCATCAACTTCCGTCCAACCGGCAGTAATTTTTTAAACCACCAGCCTGCTACTTCCGGCAGAGTTAAAAGACGCAGCGATTCGGCCGTTGGCGCACAATCGACAACGACCACATCATATGTTTGCTCCTGCTCATAATAATAAACCCAGAGGAGATTAGCCAGTTCTTCCATTCCGGGCAAAACAGCCACCTCTTCGGCTACTATTTCATCCAGACCACGCCAGGCCATCAGAGCGGCCAGCCATTTTTTGATCGTTCCCCAGTGCTTTTCCAGGTTGTAGAGTATGTTTGATTCCTGGGCCCAGAGATTCTTCGAGACGAGGGCTGGCTCCGGACCAAGCTCATGCTCCAGGCTATCGCCCAGACTGTGAGCAGAATCAGTGCTGATGGCCAGAGTTTTATAGCCAAGTTTGGCAGCACAAACAGCGGTGGCAGCACTGACTGTGGTTTTCCCGGTGCCGCCTTTTCCGGTAAAAAGCAGAATGCGGCTCATTTGACCTCTTTTTCTTTTCTGGCTTTGCTTTTTGGTTTTTCTTCTGTCTGTTCTATGGCTTTATCCAGAAGATTACGGATGGCCAGAAGAACTTCCTTCTTAGCCTGTTTTAAATGACCCGAAACCGGCTCAGAATCAACCGTTAGGGTGGGAAGTTTAAATCTGAGCACATATTCACCCTGTTCAGTCCTTTCCAGTTCAATACCCTTCTCAAATTTTATTTTTTCCATCTCAGGCCTCCTTTATTTCGATTTTTTCCCTTTTCTTAGTCGCTCCTGTCCGGCTCTTTACCTCCGGCCCGGCCAGTAAAGTTAAAGCCATGGATAACTCTTTCCCCGCTCGGGTCAGGTGCCGCCTGACCTTCTCGGAAACCAGACCTTTATGTTTGAGGCGAACCTCAACTCCCCTGCCTGGTTCGTAGCCGATTTCT
>DCDG01000032.1:3259-3455 GCA_002316315.1 Candidatus Aminicenantes bacterium UBA1061
CGATTTCTACCTTAAAACTAAATATAACTTCTCCCATCTTTAACCTCCGATTTTGTTATGTTTTTATTATATCTCTTTTTTACTGCTTTCCTCAACCAGAGATGAAAATCAAAGATGAAATAAACTCCGGAGTTTTTCGTGATTAGAGCCCCAAATCCCGGCGAATACAGGGAATAATCATTTTGCATTTTCATTG